>NZ_SWMS01000004.1:178304-243297 GCF_005146945.1 Prauserella endophytica | reverse complement strand
GAACTCGCGGGCCCGAGCGGGGAACTCGCGGGCCCGAGCGGGGGACTCGCGGGCCGGAGCGGGGGACTCGCGGGCCGGAGCGGGGGACTCGCGGGCCGGAGCGGGGGACTCGCGGGCGGCGTCAGCCGTAGACCGGGACGTGGGCTCCGCTCACCACGCCCGCGTCGTCCCCGCACAGGAAGGCGATCACCTTCGCGATGCGTTCCGGTGAGACCCAGCGAGACCGGTCGGCCCCGGGCTGGCTCGCCCGGTTCGCCGGGGTGTCGATCATGCTCGGCAAGACCGCGTTGACGCGGATGCCGCGTCGCGAGTACTCCGCGTCCAGCGCGCCAACCAGGCCCAGCACGGCGGCCTTGGAGGTCACGTACCCGGCCGCACCGGGGAACGGGTGCAGCGCGGCCCTGCTGGACATGCACACGATCGCCCCGCCGCCCGCCTCGATCAGGTGCGGCACCGCCGCCTGCGACACGAGGTACGTGGGGCGCAGGTTGAGCCGCAACTGCTGCTCGAAGTCCTCCACGGGCGTCTCGGCCACCCGCTCCCCCATCGCGAACCCGCCGACGAGGTTCACCACCGCCCGCAACGGCGCCCGCGTCACGCCGGCCGCCTGCTCGGCGCAGCGCCGCGCGTCTGCGGCCTCGAAGAGATCGGCGCGCACCAGTTCGAGCCCCTCGGTGGGCTCCAGCCGCTCCAGCTCCGCCTCGGTGATCCACGGCACCACCACGCGCCAGCCGTCACCGAGGAGCGCTCTCGTCACGGCGACGCCCAGGCCCCCGGTGCCGCCGGTGACGAGCGCGGTGCGGGTCACGAGCACACCGCGCCCTGTGCCGCCGAACCGACGAGCTTGGCGTACTTGGCGAGCACGCCGGTGCGCCGCGGCGGCGGAGGCTGTTCCCAGCCCTCACGGCGCCGCGCCAGCTCGGCCTCGTCGATCCCGACGTCGAGCGTGCGCGCGGCCAGGTCGAGTACGATCGGGTCGCCGTCCTCGACGAACGCGATCGGCCCGCCGTGCGCGGCCTCCGGCGCGACATGTCCGATGCACAGGCCCGTGGTGCCGCCGGAGAACCGGCCGTCGGTGAGCAGCAGGACGTCCTTGCCGAGTCCCGCGCCCTTGATCGCGCCGGTGACGGCGAGCATCTCGCGCATGCCGGGCCCGCCGCGCGGGCCCTCGTTGCGGATCACCACGACATCGCCCGCCTTCAGCTCGCCGAGCGCGTCCATCGCGGCCTGTTCTCCGTCGAAGACGCGCGCCGTGCCCTCGAACCGGCTGGCGTCGAAGCCCGCGCTCTTCACGACGGCGCCCTCGGGCGCGAGGCTGCCGTGCAGGATCGTCAGGCCGCCCGTGGGGTGGATCGGGTCGCTGAGCTTGCGCAGCACCTCGCCGTCGAGCTCGGGCGGGCCGAGCTCGGCGAGGTTCTCCGCGAGCGTCCGGCCCGTGACGGTGAGGCAGTCGCCGTGCACGAGACCCGCGTCGAGCAGGGCCTTCAGCACCACGGGCACGCCGCCCACGCGGTCGACGGCCGTCATCACGTGCCTGCCGAACGGCTTGACGTCGGCGAGGTGGGGCACGCGATCGCCGATCCGGGAGAAGTCGTCGAGGGTGAGCTCCACCTGCGCCTCGTTGGCGATCGCGAGCAGGTGCAGCACGGCGTTGGTGGACCCGCCGAGCGCCATGACCACGGCGATCGCGTTCTCGAACGCCTCGCGGGTGAGGATGTCGCGCGCGGTGATGCCCTTGCGCAGCAGCTCCACCACCGCCTCGCCGCTGGCGCGCGCGAACCCGTCGCGGCGGCGGTCGACCGAGGGCGGGCTGGCCGAGCCGGGCAGCGACATGCCGAGCGCCTCCGACACGCAGGCCATGGTGTTGGCCGTGTACATGCCGCCGCACGCGCCCTCGCCGGGGCAGATGGCGCGCTCGATCTTGTCGACCTCCTCGCGGGTCATGAGCCCGCGCGCGCACGCGCCGACCGCCTCGAACGCGTCGATGATCGTCACCTCGCGGCCGTCGACCGTGCCGGGCAGGGTCGAACCCGCGTAGAGGAACACCGCCGCCACGTCGAGCCTGGCCGCGGCCATCAGCATGCCCGGAAGGCTCTTGTCGCACCCGGCGAGCAGCACGGCGCCGTCGAGCCGCTCCGCCTCCATCACGGTCTCCACCGAGTCTGCGATGACCTCACGGGACACGAGCGAGAAGTGCATGCCCTCGTGTCCCATGGAGATGCCGTCCGAGACCGAGATCGTGCCGAACTCCATGGCGAACCCGCCGCCGGCGTGCACACCCTTCTTGCTCGCCTCGGCGAGCCGCTGCAGCGAGAGGTTGCACGGGGTGATCTCGTTCCACGAGGACGCGATGCCGATCTGGGGCTTGGCGAAGTCCTCGTCGCCCATCCCGACGGCCCGCAGCATCCCGCGTGCGGCGGCGCGTTCGATCCCGTCGGTGACGGCCCTGCTGCGCGGCTTGATGTCGTAGTCGGCCATGGGCCGATGATGCCTCAATACAGACAGGGCACAATGCCCAACGTGGCTGAGAAGGTGTCGATTCATCAGAAGATCGCCGACGAGCTCGGTGTCCGCGAGGGACAGGTCCGGGCCGCCGTCACCCTGCTCGACGAGGGCTCGACCGTGCCGTTCATCGCCCGGTACCGCAAGGAGGTGACCGGGGCGCTCGACGACACGCAGCTGCGCACGCTCGAGGACCGGCTGCGTTACCTGCGTGAGCTGGAGGAGCGGCGAACGACGATCCTGGAGTCGATCCGCTCGCAGGGCAAGCTCGACGCCGAGCTCGAGGCCCGCATCATGGCTGCCGAGGAGAAGGCCCGCCTCGAGGACATCTATCTGCCGTACAAGCCGAAGCGGCGCACCAAGGCGCAGATCGCCAAGGAGGCCGGGCTGGAGCCGCTGGCCGACGGCCTGCTCTCCGACCCGACCACCGAGCCGCAGGCCGCGGCCGCCGTGTTCGTCGATCCGGAGAAGGGCGTCGCCGACGCCGCCGCCGCGCTGGACGGCGCCAAGGCCATCCTGGTGGAACGCTTCGCCGAGGACGCCGACCTGATCGGCGAGCTGCGCGAGCGCATGTGGACGCGCGGCTGGGTGACCTCGAAGGTCCGCCAGGGCAAGGAGACCGAAGGCGCGAAGTTCTCCGACTACTTCGACTTCGCCGAGCCGTTCACGAAGCTCCCCTCCCACCGCATCCTCGCCCTGTTCCGCGGCGAGAAGGAGGAGATCCTCGACGTGGCCACCGAGCCGGAGGAGCCCCCGGCTCCCGATGCCGAGCCGAAGCGGGGCCCGAGCGACTACGAGATCCGGATCGCCGAGAAGTTCGGCATCTCCGACCAGGGCCGCGCGGGCGACAAGTGGCTCAACGACACCGTGCGGTGGGCGTGGCGCACGAAGATCCTGCTGCACCTCGGCATCGACCTGCGGATGCGCCTGCGGCAGGCCGCCGAGGACGAGGCCGTGCGCGTGTTCGCCGCGAACCTGCGTGACCTGCTGCTCGCCGCGCCCGCCGGCACGCGCACGACGATGGGTCTCGACCCCGGCTACCGCACGGGCGTGAAGGTGGCGATCGTCGACGGCACCGGCAAGGTGGTGGCCACCGACACGATCTACCCGCACAAGCCGCAGTCGCAGTGGGACCAGTCGCTGGCGAAGCTGGAGCACCTCGCGCGCGAGCACAACGTGCAGCTCATCGCCATCGGCAACGGCACGGCCTCGCGCGAGACCGACAAGCTCGCGGGCGAGCTGGTGAAGCTGCGGCCCGAGCTGAAGCTCACCAAGATCGTGGTCTCCGAGGCGGGCGCCTCGGTGTACTCGGCGTCGGCGTACGCGGCACAGGAGCTGCCGGGACTGGACGTCTCGCTGCGCGGCGCGGTGTCGATCGCGCGCAGGCTCCAGGATCCGCTGGCCGAGCTGGTGAAGATCGACCCGAAGTCGATCGGCGTCGGGCAGTACCAGCACGACCTCGCCGAGTCGAAGCTCTCGCGTTCGCTCGACGCGGTGGTGGAGGACTGCGTGAACGCCGTGGGCGTGGACCTCAACACCGCCTCGGTGCCCCTGCTCAGCCGGGTGTCGGGCATCGGGACGACGCTCGCCGAGAACATCGTGGCGCACCGGGACGACAACGGGCCGTTCCGCAGCAGGACCGCGCTCAAGGAGGTCGCCCGGCTCGGCCCGAAGGCGTTCGAGCAGTGCGCCGGCTTCCTGCGGATCCCGGACGGCGACGACCCGCTCGACGCCTCCAGCGTGCACCCCGAGGCGTACCCGGTGGTGCGCCGGATCCTGGACGAGACGAACGTCGGCATCCGGGAGCTGATCGGCGACGCGCGCACGCTGCGGGCGCTCCAGCCGGAGAAGTTCGTCGACGACACGTTCGGCCTGCCGACGGTCACCGACATCCTCGCCGAGCTGGAGAAGCCCGGCCGCGACCCCCGGCCCGAGTTCAAGACGGCGACCTTCGCCGAGGGCGTGGAGAAGATGACCGACCTGACGCCGGGGATGCGGCTGGAGGGCGTGGTCACCAACGTCGCGGCGTTCGGCGCCTTCGTCGACATCGGCGTGCACCAGGACGGCCTCGTACACGTGTCGGCGATGTCGCGCAACTTCGTCAAGGACCCGCGCGAGGTGGTCAAGCCGGGTGACGTCGTGCGGGTGAAGGTGCTCGAGGTGGACGTTGCGCGCAAGCGGATCTCGCTGACGCTGCGGCTCGACGACGAGGCCAAGCCCGGTGGCGGGGAACAGCGCCAGTCCGGCCAGGGCGGCGGGCGTGGAGGTCAGCGCGGCCGCGGTGGCAAGCCGCAGCAGCAGCGGCAGGGCCAGGGCAGGCAGCGCCAGGCGCCCGCCGGCGGCGCGATGGCGGACGCCCTGCGCAAGGCCGGTTACGGTCGCTGACGAGGTCGCCGCCGGGGGTGACCTCGGTGAATGACGTGGCGGGCCGGGCGGTCAAGCCCGACAATGGGTCAATGACGTCCACCGGAGGCTTGAGCCCGGCCACCCGCGCGCGGCTCGAGAAGGAGCTCGAATCCCTACGCGAACAGCGCGAGTCCCTGGCGCCACGGCTCGGCGAGGACCCGCTGGGCGACAGTGCCGACCAGGCCGACCTGCTCGAGCGGGCCGAGGTCGTGTCGCGGCTGGACCGCCGGATCGCCGAGGTGTACGACCTGCTCCACGGCGGCCCCACCGCCGACTCCGAGTCCGCGCTGCCCTCGGGCACGAAGGTCTCGCTGAAGTTCAGCGACGGCAGCGTGGAGGACATGGTGGTGGTCGGCTTCACCGAGGAGGCCGACGAGGACGACGCGTCCACGCTCACCGCCGACAGCCCGCTCGGCAGGGCCATAACGGGGCACAAGAAGGGCGACACGATCACCTACCGCACCCCGGCGGGCGAGGTCTCCGCGGAGATCCTGAAGCTGAAGCTGCCCGCCTGACCGGAACGAGAGTTTCAGCAGGCCGACCCAATTCATGAATAACCGCCGCACCCGGCAATTCGTGAGAAGATAAGAATTGCCGGGTGAATATCGCGCACTTGAAAGCGCCGGTGCCCAGGTGGATAGTGGCAGGCCTCTCCACCGAGAAGACCCGGGAGGCCCCCGATGAAGCGCAAAAGAATATTCGCGTTTTTCGCGGCGCTCGCGTTGTCATTCGGACTGATGTCCGGTATCGCATCGGCGACGATTCATCCCATTGTCGAATCGTTCGACTGCGCCAACGAGGCCGCATTCGCACACCACCCGCTCGGCGACGTCGCCGACCCGATCGGCCAGACACCCGGCGTCGGAGCGCACTCGGACCAGAGCTCCCTGCGCGCCGTCCAGTCGGCCAGCGCCAACGCGTTCTCCGAACACAAGCTAAACGGCGAGTGCGGCAAGGTCGGCCAGTAGCCCCGGCACCCCCCGCCAGACTGCAGTGAAGGCCACCTTACCTGCGTTGAACGCAGTGAAGGTGGCCTTCACTGCGGTTGGAAAGGGCCTACACGCAGTCCCTCGGGATGGCGCGCTGCCAGTTGCGGGAGAAGAGGCGCTTCTCGCCCTCGTAGCCGTCCAGCGTCGCGTGCAGGCGGAACTCCGTGCTGGTGCACGTGAGCACCGTTCGCGTCACGGTGGTCGCCGACCAGTCGCCCCTGGCGAACCTCATCGTCCACTCCGTCTCCGCGCGCGGGGACGAGAAGTCGTCCGCCACCGAGCTGTACCGCTCGTAGGCCCGCCTGCTGACGTCGAGGTCGATGTCCTCGTAGTGGACGGTGCCGTTGTCCTTGACGATCTCCAGCGCCGACTCGTAGTCGACGAGGTCGCGGGTGACGGTCCAGCGGTGCTCGCCGGGTTCCACCTGGGTCACCGTGATCGGTTCCGCGCCCTCCGGCTCGGCGAACGGGCGGTGCACCTGCTCCTCACCGCCCGTGCGCAGCGGCAGCCGCACACCACTCCCACCGGTGTGAACGGTCAGGCAGGTCTGCTCCGGCGACGGCCACACGAGCGGCCAGTACGACGACGACAGCGACAGCCGGATCTTGTGCCCCGCCGGGAACGCCTGCGCGACCACGTTGAGGTCGAAGCTCACCTGGTAGCGCTTCCCGGGTTCCAGCGGCTTCGGGATGTCGTGCCCGTCGCGGTGGGTCAGGTTGAGCACGCCGTAGGTCACCCGCGTGGCCCTGCCGTCGGGCAGGACGTCGGAAAGGCGCGCGGCCACCATCGCCACGGGCTGGTCGGCCGAGATCTCGAGGCAGACCCTCGGCGCGCCGTGGATCTCGCAGGTCTCCGGCAGCGGGTCGGTCTCGAACACGAGCGACCCGCCGTCCTCCTCACGCTGGTCGTACGGCATGTCCGGCGGCGCGTTGTAGGAGGCCCACTTACCGGCGAACTGCCCGACCGACAGCGGTGACTGCACGGTCAGCGGCTCGTCGGCCACCTCCTCGCCTGGCCTGCCGATGCGGTGCCGGGACAGCGGCAGCTCGACGTCCCGCACGTTCGGCGACGGCCAGCTCGGCTCCCCCACCCAGCGGCCGGGCCGGTCCTCGTAGGACGTGGACGGCGGCACGCTGTCCTGCATCCACGTGAGCAGCATGGGCCCGTCCATGACGTCGTTGTCGACGTCCTTGAGCCAGTGATCCCACCAGCGCACGAGCTCCTGCAGGTAGCCGATCGCCGGGCCCGGCTCGCCGAGGTGCGGGTACTTGTGCGACCACGGTCCGACGAGCCCCTTGCGCGGCACGTCCAGGTTCGCGAGCAAGCGGGCGACGGCGTTGGAGTAGCCGTCGGCCCAGCCGCTGGAGGCGAGCACGGGGCAGCGCACGCCGGAGTAGTTCTCGCACACCGACGCGTGCCGCCAGTAGTCGTCCCGGCGCTGGTGCAGCAGCCACGTGTCCACCCACGGCCCGCTCGCCTCGATGCGCTCGCGCCACATGTCGCGCCAGCGGTCGCCGACGAGCGCCGGATCCGGCGGCAGCGTGCCGTGCGCGAACATGGTGCCCGCCTCGGCGAGGTTGTCCGAGAGCAGGCAGCCGCCCATGTAGTGGAAGTCGTCGGAATAGCGGTCGTCGGTGAACGACGCGATCGCGATCGCCCTCAGCGTCTCCGGTTTGCGGGCGGCGACCTGGAGCGCGGCGAAGCCGCCCCAGGAGATGCCCATCATGCCGGTGCGGCCGTCGCACCACGGCTGGTTCGCGATCCACTCCAGCACGTCCTCGGCGTCGCGCTGCTCCAGCTCGAGGTACTCGTCGGTCAGCACGCCCTCCGACTCGCCGGTGCCCCGAATGTCCACGCGCACGCACGCGTAGCCGTGCCCGGCCAGGTAAGGATGGTGGATCGAGTCGCGGACGGCGGTGAGGTCCCTTTTGCGGTAGGGGATGTACTCCAGGATCCCCGGCACCGGCTGGTCGTCCGACGAGACGGGCCGCCAGATCTTGGCGGCGAGCCTGGTGCCGTCCGAGACGGGGATCCAGACGTGTTCGTCCTCTGTGGTCTGACACGGCAGCGATCCGACCGCGCGGAGCAAGCTATCCCTCCTTCTCGGGCCCTTCCTCGGCGAACTCGAAGTCCAGCGCCTCCACCGTACGCTCGTACTTGTCCTTCAGCTCGGTTTCGTCGCGGGCCCCGACGAAGACGTGCGCGAGCTCGAAGCTGTAGCTGTCCTGGCCGGGCAGGTCGGAGAGCCGCTGGCCGGCCACGGGCACGATGTCGATGATCACGCCGGGGATCTCGCGGTGCACGCGCTCGATCTCCTCCGCGGTGGGGACCTTCCGCACGAGCGCGTCCGAGAACCGCCGGTAGTACCACTTCGCGGCGATGCCGTACTCACCCTTGTCGTCGGGCAGCGCGGGGTCCCGGCCGAGGCCGAGCATCACCATCGCGTGGTGGTTGGGCATGCCGTCGACGCATTCGAACATCTCGGCGTGCGACTGCGAGTGCCTCGGGTTGATCTCCAGCAGGCACACGTCGCCGCTCTCCGGCTCGCAGAAGAACTCGATGGAGAACGTCGAGTTGTCCATCCCGATCTGACCGATGATGCGCTTCGAGACGTCGATCATCCGGTCGACGGCGGCCTTCGGCAGCTGCGATGGGTACTGGTGCCGCAGGAAGGACGAACGGCCTTCGTAGTTGACGGAGTCGAGCACGCCGTAGACCACGACCTCGCCGTTGTACACGTAACCCTCGGTGGCGCACTGCACGCCGGAGAGCGCCTCCTCAGCGAGACAAGCCTGCCCGCCCACCTCGGCGATCTCACGCGGCAGCTCCAGCATGTCCAGCACCTGTTCGAAGGGCTTGCCGACGCGGCTGATGCCCTCGCGGATCTCGGCGACGGCCTTGTCGAACTCGGACTCGTCGCGGACGAGGAACGCCAGCTCGGAGGAGTACGACTTCACGGGCTTGAGCCACATCGGATAGCGCACGCCGTCCGGCGGACTCGGTTGCTCGTCGTCGAGGTCGACGATGCCGAAGCGCGGGTACTCGTCGATGGCCTTCTGCTGTTCGAGCCTGCTCCAGTACTTGTGCTCGCATTTGACGATCGACGCGAGCGACGGCCCGGGGAGGCCGTAGCGGTGGCACAGGATCGCGCGCAACGTGGACACCGGGAAATCCCAGTAGCCCACGATGGCGTCGATCGACCCGTCGAAGGCGTCCAGCTGCGACTGTGCCTTGTCCAGCAGCTGTTCGAAGTCGATCTCCCCTACCTGCGTCTCGTCGACCGTGAGCAGGGAGTGGAACGCGTAGGAGTCCGCGTTCCGGATGTCGCGCAGGGTGCGCCTGTTCTCCTCGTCGAGGGCGAGTACGAAGATGTTCTTCACGCCGGAGAGGGTCCCCGTCTGGGCGATCGCTAAACGTGTTCAGCCCAGCACGAAGCCTCTGGCCAGCTCGGACAGCGCCTCGTCGAGAACGTCACACAGCTGCAGATCGGTCTCGGCGAGCCAGTGCTCGTAGGCCGCGAGCGAGACGCCCAGCGCGGCGTAGGCGATCGCCTGCGGGCGCAGCGCGGCCGGCTTCTCGCCGAGGCGTTTCGCGGCGTACTCGGCCACCACGGCGCGCCAGTCGCCATAGCGCAGCGTCGAATGGGCCTGCAGGGCCGGGACGCGCAGGATCAGCTCCATGCGCCTGCGGTGCTTGGGCACCTCGGCGGGGTCGACGCGGTTGAACTCCACCACAACGGCGCGCACGGACTCCATGAGCGGCTCGTCGGCCGGGCGTTGCGCGAACCGCTCGCGCATGTGGTCGAGCTGCTCGGTGAAGGACCCCCACACCACGTCGTTCTTCGACTCGAAGTAGCGGAAGAACGTGCGCCTGCCGATGCCCGCGCTCTTCGCGATCGCGTCGACGGTGGTGGCGTCGAACCCCTCGCGCTCGAAGAGCTCGAAGGCCACGGCCTCCAGCTCGTGCTGACTCGTCGACCGGCGTCTACCTGGCCGAACGGATGGTTCCGACACCGCCTTCGCCCCGATCCCTTCCATTTGGCACCCGGTGCCATTATGCTCGTGCCGTCGATCACAACAACCTGCTCAGTGAGGAGTAGCTTGCCATGAACGAATCGGCCGCCACCGAGGTCACCGTCGAGGAAGACCTGCTCGTCGAAGAAGTCTCGATCGACGGCATGTGCGGTGTCTACTGATCGGTTCGCCCCGGACCGGCCGTACCGGCTGAGCTCCTCAGTCGCGTTACGGCCGGAACCGTTCGGCGCTCTCGTCTACGACTTCACCACCCGCAAGCTCTCGTTCCTCAAGACACAGCTGCTGGTGAACGTCGTCCGGGAACTCGAGAACCAGCCCGACGCTCGTTCCGCGCTCGACTCAGCCGAGGTACCCGAGGCCGAGCACAAGCGCTATCTCGACGCGCTCGCCGGGCTGCTGTCCGCGGGCACGATCGAAGCAAGAGGGACCTCATGAAACTCGTCGAGCACTTCCAGCACGGGCTGGACGCCCCCATCTGTCTCACGTGGGAGCTGACCTACGCCTGCAACCTCTCCTGCGTGCACTGCCTTTCCTCGTCGGGCCGCCGCGACCCTCGTGAACTGTCCACTGAGGAATGCAAGGCCGTCATCGACGAACTGCAGCGCCTGCAGGTGTTCTACGTCAACATCGGCGGCGGCGAGCCCACGATCCGGCCCGACTTCTGGGAGCTGGTCGACTACGCCGTCGCGCACGACGTGGGCGTGAAGTTCTCCACCAACGGCGTGCGCATCACCCCGGAGCGAGCCCGCTGGCTCGCCGGCACCGACTACGTCGACGTGCAGCTCTCCCTCGACGGCGCCACCGCCG
The DNA here is from genome assembly GCF_005146945.1 of Prauserella endophytica. Lineage (GTDB taxonomy): Bacteria > Actinomycetota > Actinomycetes > Mycobacteriales > Pseudonocardiaceae > Prauserella_A > Prauserella_A endophytica. The sequence continues at coordinate 232,559 of NZ_SWMS01000004.1, read as the reverse complement.
AGGTCAACGACTACGTGCGCGGGCCGGGGTCGTTCGACACCACCATGCGGGCCATGGAGAACCTGCGCGACGCGGGCTTCAAGGACTTCAAGATCAGCGTGGTGATGACGCGCCACAACGTCGGCCAGCTCGACGAGTTCAAGCGCATCGCCGACGACTACGGGGCGCAGCTGCGCATCACCCGCCTGCGGCCTTCGGGCCGGGGCGCCGACACGTGGGACGAGCTGCACCCCACGGCCGACCAGCAGCTCGAGCTCTACGAGTGGCTGATCGACCACGGTGAGAACGTGCTCACCGGCGACTCGTTCTTCCACCTCAACGCGCTCGGCTCCACCCCGCTGCCGGGTCTGAACCTGTGCGGCGCGGGGCGCGTGGTGTGCTTGATCGACCCGATCGGCGACGTGTACGCGTGCCCGTTCGCGATCCACGACGAGTTCCTCGCGGGCAACGTGCGCGACGAGGGCGGGTTCACGTCGGTGTGGCGCACGTCCGAGCTGTTCGAGCGGCTGCGCGCCCCGCAGACCGGCGGCGCGTGCACGTCCTGCTCCGCCTACGACTCGTGCCAGGGCGGCTGCATGGCCGCCAAGTTCTTCACGGGCCTTCCGCTCGACGGTCCCGATCCCGAATGCGTCAAGGGCAACGGGGAGCGCGCGCTCGCCCTCGTCGGCGGCGGCTCGGAGAAGCCGAAGCCGGACAAGGACCACTCCAAGCCCAACCGGACCAAGCGCGGCCGCGTCGGCGTCAGCATCGGGTGGGGCCCACCAGAGCCCGACCGCCTGCCGGACCGCGCGTGTGACACGAGCCCGCTGGCAGGTTTCCGGCCGTGAAACTCACCGAACCGGTCACGCTGGCCGGTCGCCGCGCACCGTCGCGCGTGCTCTTCGGACCACACGAGACGAACCTCGCCCGCGGCAGGGCGATCTCGGAGGCCCACGTGGCCTACTACGAGCGCCGTGCCGCGGGCGGTGCGGGGCTGATCGTCACCGAGACGGCCAGCGTCCACGACTCCGACTGGCCCTACGAACGGGCCCCGCTCGCCGCCGACTGCGGCGCCGGCTGGGCCTCGGTCGTGCGGGCCTGCCGTCCACACGGGACGCTCGTGCTCGCGGGCCTCGGCCACGCGGGCTCGCAGGGCTCGTCGGCGTTCTCGCAGCAGGCGCTGTGGGCGCCCTCGCGGGTGCCGGACGTGGCGAGCCGTGAGATGCCGATGGAGATGGAGGCGGCCGAGATCCGCGCGGTGGTCGCCGGGTTCACCCGCGCCGCCGAGCTGGCCGTGGAAGCCGACCTCGACGGCGTGGAAGTGGACGCTGGCCAGCACTCGCTGCTGCGGCAGTTCCTCTCGGGGCTGACCAACCAGCGCGGCGACGCCTACGGCACCGACAAGGCCCTGCTGCTGCGCGAGGTGCTCGCAGCGGTGCGCGCCCGCATCGGCGACGGCCGCGTGCTCGGCCTTCGGCTCTCCTGCGACGAGCTCGCGCCGTGGGCGGGCATCACGCCCGACCAGGCGCAGGCGCTCGCCAGGGACCTCGCCCGCGAGGTCGACTATCTCGTAGTGGTGCGCGGTTCCGCGATGGGCACCTCGGCCACGCGCCCCGACTCGCACACCGAGCCGGGCTTCAACGTCGAGCTGTGCCGCGGCATCCGCGAGGCGGTGGCCGGTGCGGCGCCCGTGATCCTCCAGGGTTCGGTGGTCGAACCCGGGCAGGCCGAGCAGGCGCTCGCCGACGGCGTCGCCGACCTCGTGGAGATGACGCGCGCGCAGATCGCGGACGCGGACCTGGTGCGCAAGCTCGGCACGACCGAGCCCGTGCGGCCGTGCACGCTGACCAACCAGAAGTGCCGGGTCCGCGACAACCGCAACCCGATCGTCAGCTGCATCGGCGACCCGCGCAGCGGGCACGAGACCGGCGACGCTCCGCTGACCGGAACCGATCCCGCGCGGTCCGTGCTCGTGGTCGGCGGCGGACCGGCCGGGCTGGAGGCCGCGCGCGTGCTCGCCCTGCGCGGGCACCGGGTGCGGCTGGTCGAACGGGACGCCGAGCTGGGCGGGATGCTCGCACTGGCCGCCCGCGTGCCCGGCCGCGACCGGCTGGGCAACCTCGCGCGCTGGCTCGCCGGTGAGGTGCACCGGCTCGGCGTGGAGGTCGCACTGAACACCGAGGCCGACCTCGCGGAACTGTCCGGCGACGTCGTGGTCGCCACCGGATCGGTCGCCGGACCGCGCAGCTACACCGTGCACGACGGCGGGTTCGTGCTCGACGTCGTCGACCTGCTCAAGGCGCCCGGCCGCCTGCCGGAGGGGCCGGTCGCGATCTACGACACGGTGGGCGACGCCGTGGGCGTGGGCATCGCCGAGCTGGCCGCTGCCGCGGGCAGGCCGACCACGATCATCACGCAGGACCAGGTGGTGGGCACGCAGCTCGCCCTCACCGGCGACCTCGCCGACGCCAACGCGCGCCTGCAGCGGGCCGGGGTGCGGCTGGCCAAGCGGAGCCTGCTGCGCGAGGTGCACGCGGGTCACGTGGTGGTCACCGATGCCTACACCGGCACAGCCACCGAGCTCGAGTGCGCCACGCTGATCCACTGTGGACACCGGCTGCCCGATCCCACCCCGGTTCCGGCCGGGATGGTGGAGGCGGGCGACCGCGTGGCCCCGCGATCGGTGCACGAGGCCGTACTGGAGGGCCGCAGGGCCGCGCTGGCCTTCGCCGCGAAACCACTGGCGGTGCACCGATGAGCGCAACGAGCCGTTACCGTTACCTGTTCTCACCGCTGCGGCTGGGCCCGGTGACACTGGCCAACCGCGTGGTGTTCTCCGCGCACCTGACCAACTACGCGAAGGAAGGGCTGCCCAGCGAGCAGCACGCCGCCTACTACGCGGCCCGCGCGAAGGGCGGCGCGGGGCTCATCATCACCGAGGAGCACTCGACCCACCCGACGGACTGGCCGTACGAGAAGCTCATCCACGGCTTCCACCCCGAGGTGATCCCCGGCTACCGGCGCATCACCGAGGCGGTGCACGCGCACGGCGTGCCGATCTTCGCGCAGCTCAACCACAACGGCGGGCAGGCGTCGAGCATGTACTCGCGGCTGCCGGTGTGGGCGCCCTCGCCCGTGCCCGACCCGCTGTTCCGCGAGGTGCCGAAGGCCGTCACGGTCGCCGAGATCGACGAGATCGTGGCCGGGTACGCGAAGGTCGCCGAGCACTGCCGGGCGGGTGGGTTCGACGGCGTCGAGTTGCAGTGCTCGCACTCCTCGATCGTGCGCGGCTTCCTCTCCCCCGCCACCAACGTCCGGACCGACGACTACGGCGGCTCGCTGGAGAACCGCGCGCGGATCCTGCTCCGGCTCGTGGCCGCGGTGCGCGAGGCGATCGGGCCGGGAATGGCGCTGGGCGTTCGGCTCTGCGGTGACGAGCTGATCGAGGGCGGCACCACGATCGACGAGGCCGTCGAGGTCGCCAAGTGGGTCGAGGCCAGCGGGCACGTGGACTACATCAACACCTCGATCGGGGTCGCCACGTCGACCCTGTACATGATCGAGGCGTCGATGAGCATCCCGCCCGGTTATGCGATGTTCATCCCGAGCGCGCTGCGCAAGGCGGTGGACCTGCCGGTGGTGGGTGTCGGCCGGTTCAAGGACCCGTTGCAGGCCGACCGCGCGCTCGCGGAGGGGCACGCCGACCTGATCGGCGTGGTGCGCGGGCAGATCGCCGACGCCGACTTCGTCGCCAAGGCCCGCGCGGGACATGCCACGGAGATCCGCACGTGCCTGTCGTGCAACCAGGAGTGCGTCGGCCGCATGGGCCTCAACCGCTGGCTGGGCTGCATCGAGAACCCGCGCACTGGCAAGGAGAGCGTCGCGCTGCCGATGCCGACGCGCCGGGGCCGCCGGGTCGTGGTGGTGGGCGGTGGGCCCGCCGGGCTGCAGGCCGCGGCGACGGCCGCCGAACGCGGGCACGAGGTGACGTTGCTGGAGCGGAACCAGACGACAGGCGGGCAGGCGAGCGTGGCCGCGAGCGTGCCGAGCCGCGCCGAGTTCCTCGACGTGGTGCGCAACTCGCTCTCGGAGTGCCACCGCTACGGCGTGGACGTGCGCACGGGCGTCACGGCGACCGCCGACGACATCCGCGCGCTGAACCCGGAGGTCGTGGTGCTGGCGACCGGCGCGAAGCCGCAGGCGCCGTGGTGGGCCGGCGGGATCGAGCGCATCGTCGACGTGCGGGACGTGCTGGAGGGCCGGGTCGCGCCCGAGGGCGACGTCGTGGTGATCGACGACCTCGGCTTCCACCAGGCGACCTCGGTGGCCGAGCTGCTCGCCGACCGCGGCTGCACGGTGCGGATCTCGACGTCGGGCATGGTCGTCGGCCAGGACCTCGGCGTGACGCTGGACATGGAGACCTTCAACGTGCGGGCCGCCGCGAAGGGGATCACCCAGACCACCGACGAGGTGGTGTTGGGCGCCGAAGAGGACGCCGGTGGTGTGCGGCTGCAGGTGCTGACGCACACCACCGGATCAACCACCGACGTGCGCTGCGACTGGGTGGTGTGCGCGACGCACCAGGCGCCGGAGGACGAGCTGTGGCACGAGCTCTCTGGCTCGGCCGAGTTCGAGGTGTACCGCGCGGGTGACTGCGTGGCCCCCCGCCGCGCACACGCCGCCGTGGTCGAGGGACACCGGGTGGCGGTGGCGCTGTGAACGTTCCTGTGAACACCGATTCCCTTGCCCTGCTGGTGATCCGCCGTGGTGTGGCCCCGCTCGGCGGCGACGAGGCCGTGGCGGAGGCGGACGGGAACGCGCTGCTCGTCGGCTCCGGCTGCGCGCAGGCGGCGGACCAGCTGCCTCCGCTGCGGCGCGCGTGGTGTGCCGAGGCCGGTGACTTCGCCGCGGGGGCGTGGGCGGGCGCGCTCGCGCCGCTGTTGCGCGACGTCCGCCGCGTCGTGCTGCCAGCCTCCGCCGACGGCAGGGACCTCGCGCCCCGCCTCGCCGCCGAGCTGGACCGGCCGCTGCTGGCCGGTGCGGTGCGGATCGGTGAGCAGTGCGCCGACCTCGCCCGCTGGGACGGCAGGCTCTCGGTGACCGTGGAGACGTCGCGGCCGTTCGTCGCGACGCTCGTGCCGGGTGTGCGCGGCAGCGCCCCCGCCGAGGGGACGCCCGAGGTCACGCACGTCGACCTTGACGTCCCGGAATCTCCCGACGCGCGCGTGCTCGAGGTGCTCGATCCCGACCCGGCGACCGCGGACCTCGCGGAGGCCCCGCGCATCCTCGGCGCGGGCGCCGGCCTGGCGAGGGGCGCGCTGACCGGGCCGGAGTCGCTCGCGCTGCTCGGCGAGGTCGCCTCGGCGCTTGGCGCGTCCGTCGGCGCCACGCGCGTGGTCACCGACGCGGGCTGGGCGCCCTACGAACGGCAGATCGGCACCACGGGCGTGGTCGTCGATCCGGATCTGTACGTGGCGTTCGGGGTCTCCGGCGCCACCCAGCACACCGGCGGTCTCGGCAACCCGCGCCACGTCGTGTCCGTGAACACCGACGGCAGCTCGCCCATGACGGCGATGGCCGACCTCGGGCTGGTCACCGACGCGCAGGAGCTGCTGCGGGAGCTGGCTCGCCGCCTGGACACCCCCGGGAGCAACGATGCGTGACAGGGCAGGACCCGCGAGCTCCGCGGTGACCGTGGCGGAGCCGGAGCGGCCGCAGTTCGACGCGATCGTGGTCGGCGCGGGCCCCGCGGGCTCGGCGGCGGCGCTGGAGCTGGCCCGTGCGGGGCATTCGGTGGCGCTGCTGGAGCGCGGGCCGTTTCCCGGCTCGAAGAACGTCTACGGCGGCGTGGTCTACGGCCGGATCCTCGACGAGCTGATCCCCGGCTGGTACGACGAGATGCCGGTGCAGCGCTGGGTCACGCGGCGGCAGACCATGCTGCTGGACGGCGAGCGCTCGATGACCGTGGACTTCCGCAGCCAGAGCTGGGGTCGCGCGCCCTACAACGGCGCCACGACCTACCGCGCCGAGTTCGACGACTGGCTCGCCGGGCACGCGCAGAAGGCGGGCGCCGTGCTCGTCCCGTCCACCGTGGCCACCCGGTTGCTGCGCACGGAACGGGGCCGGATCGTCGGCGTGCGCACCGACCGCCCGGACGGCGACCTCACCGCGAAGGTCGTGATCGCGTGCGACGGCGTGAACTCGTTCCTCGCCAAGCAGGCCGGGCTCTTCCCCGGCGACCAGGCCGCGCACACCACGCTCGGCGTGAAGGAGACGCTCGCGCTGCCCGCGCGGACCATCGACGAACGGTTCGGCGTCAGCGGCCACGAGGGCGTCGACATCGAGATGCTCGGCTGCACGCAGGGCATCCCCGGTGGTGGGTTCCTCTACACCAACTCCGACACGCTCAGCGTCGGGCTCGTGCTCGGGCTGCAGGGGCTCGCGAAGTCCGGGAAGCGCCCCGAGGAGGTGCTCGCCGAGCTGAAGCGGCACCCTTCGATCCAGCCGCTCGTGCGCGGCGCGGAGCTGGTGGAGTACTCGGCACACCTCATCCCCGAGGGCGGCTACGACACGATGCCGCAGCTCGTCGGCGACGGGCTGCTCGTGGCGGGCGACGCGGCGGCGATGTGCCTCGCGGCCGGGATCTGGCTGGAGGGCGTGAACTTCGCGATGGGCTCCGGGATGTACGCGGGCAGGGCGGCTTCGAAGGCACTGTCCTCGGGCGACCTCGGCGCGCTGCGCGAGTACCGGGGTCTGCTGGAGTCGTCGTTCGTGCTCGCCGACCACAAGAAGCTGCGCAAGGCGCCGGAGCTGGTGCTCTCCGAGCGCGTTCAGCAGCGCTACCCCGGCCTGGTGTGCGACCTGGTCGAGCTGATGTTCACCGTCGAGAACCCCAAGCCGAAGCCAGGAGTGCGGAAGCTGCTGCGCGCGTCGGCGAAGCGCAACGGCGTGAAGATGCGCGAGCTGGCCAGGGACGCGCTCACCGGCCTGCGGTCGTTCGGGTGAGGAGTGTCCCCATGAGCCAACCATCCGCAGTGAAGGCCACCATCACTGCAGCTAGGAGGTGCCCATGAACCAGCGTTACGGCGACGTCTCGTTCGAGGACCGGATGTCGCACGTTGACTTCCGGGTCGCGGAGCAGCCGCACATCGTGGTGGACACCGACGTCTGCCGGTCGTGCACCACCAAGACCTGCGTGCACGCGTGCCCGGCGAACCTGTTCGTGCCCACCGCCGAGGGCGGGATCCTGTTCAACTACGAGCAGTGCTTCGAGTGCGGCACGTGTTACCTGATGTGCGACGGCGGCAACGCGATCAGCTGGAGCTACCCCGACGGCGGCCAGGGCGTGGTGTTCCGCCATGGCTGAGCCGCTCAGGCCGCTCGTCGTGGCCCTGCTGCGCTGGACCGACGCGCGGGCCAGGATCGACCCGCTATCGGGCGAGGTCGAGACCGACCCGCGCGGTGCCGGTCCGAGCGAGGCCGACAGGTGCGCGCTGGAGCACGCACTGCGCATCGCCGAGGCCGCCGCAGGCCGGTGCGTCGCCGTGACCCTCGCCCCGGAACCGGCGGAGGAGCTGCTGCGCGACGCCCTCGCGTGCGGTGCCGACGCCGTGCTGCGCGTGGACGTGCCGTCGTGGGACTCCCGCGTCCCCGACTCCGGCGCCACCACGGCGCGGGCGCTCGCACACGCGATCAGGACGGAACTCGGCGAGCCGTCGCTCGTGCTCACCGGCGACCATTCGGCCGACCGGGGCACCGGCAGCACCCCCGCGTTCCTCGCCGCCGAGCTGGGCTGCGCGCAGGCACTCGGCCTCGTGGAACTGTCCTATGCCGACGGTGAGCTGCTGGCGCTGCGCAGGCTCGACAGGGGCCGCAGGGAGCGGCTCGCCGTGCCGCTGCCCGCCGTGTGCTCCGTCGAACCGGCCGGGCTGCGGCTGCGCAGGGCCGCGCTGCCCTCGACACTGGCGGCGCGCACGGCCACGATCCCGGTCGTCACGGGGTCCGTCGCCGCCGAGCCGGTGACCGCACACGCCGCGCGCCCGTTCCGGCCGAGGGCCAAGGAGCTTCCCCCGCCGCCCGAGGCCGACCCCCGGCTGCGGCTGCTGCGCCTCACCGGTGCGCACGAGCATCGCGAACCGCCCCGCGTAGTCGTCACCGACGACCCGGCCGAGGCGGCCGACGAGCTGCTGGAGTACCTGCGGGGCAAGGGCTACCTGTGAGCGTCGCGCTGGTCACCGGTGCCGCCCGGGGAATCGGCGCGGCGGTGGTCCGGCGCCTGGCCACCACGGGCTGGCAGGTGGTGGCCGTCGACCGCTGCGCCGACGACCCCCGCGTGCCGTACCCGCTCGGCACCAGGGAGGAGCTGGCCGCGCTGGCGGCCTCGTATCCGGACTCGGTGCTCGACGTCGTCGCCGACGTGCAGGACCTGGCCGGGCTGCGCTCGGCGGTCGCACTGGCCGAGGAGCGCTTCGGCGGACTCGACGCCGCGGTGGCCGCCGCCGCGCTCATGGCGGGCGGCCGTCCGCTGTGGGAGAGCGACGACACCGAATGGGACGCCCTGTTCTCCGTCGGCGTCACCGGGATCGCCAACCTCGCGCGCGCCGCGATCCCCGCCATGCTGCGCCGCCCGCAGCCTCGGCAGGGCCGGTTCGTCGCGCTCGCGTCGGCCGCGGCCCACCACGGCCTGTGGCACCTCGCGGGCTACAACGCCGCCAAGCACGCGGTGGTCGGGCTCGTCAAGGGGCTCGCCACCGACCTGCGTGGCACGGGCATCTGCGCGACCGCGGTGTCGCCGGGCTCGACCCGCACGGACATGCTCACGGCGACGGCGCGGCTCTACGACCTCGGCGACGTCGAGGAGTTCGCCTCCCACCAACTGGTCGAGCGGCTGCTCGAGCCCGACGAGGTCGCGGCGGCGGTGTGCTTCCTGTGCTCGCCAGAGTCCTCGGCCATCACGGGCACGGTCGTGCACGCGGACGGAGGCTTCGCGCCGTGAAGCCGGGCCCGCGAGTTCTGCGTTCCGGACGGCGAGTTCTGCGTTCCCGTCGGCGAGTTCTGCGTTCCGGACCGCGAGTTCTGCGTTCCCGTCGGCGATCCGTACGTCCGGAGGGAGGTGCCACGTCGTGAAGCCCGGCACGCGGCTCACGCTCGACGACTCCGTGCGCAGGCGCGGCCCCCTGCTCATCGGCGGCTCACCGCTTCGCCTCGTGCGGCTCGGCAAGGCGGGCACCCGGCTGCTCGACCGGTGGCTCGCCGGCGAACCGCTGGGCGACGGCCCCTCGGAGGAACGGCTCGCGCGCAGGCTGCTGGACGCCGGGCTCGTGCACCCGAGTCCGCCGCCCCTGCTGACCGCGGCCGACGTGACCGTCGTGGTGCCGGTGAAGGACAACCCCGGCGGGGTCAAACGCGTGCTGTCCGCGACCACCGAGGTCGCGGAGCGGATCGTGGTCGACGACGGCTCGCGCGAGCCGCTTCCCGGCGCGAACGTGCGGCACGAGCGGCCGGGCGGGCCCGCCGCCGCACGCAACGCGGGCTGGCGGCTGGCGGGCACCGAGCTGGTGGCGTTCCTCGATTCCGACACCGAGCCTGAGCCGGGCTGGCTCGACGCGCTCCTGCCGCAGTTCTCCGACCCGACCGTGCTCGCCGTGGCGCCCCGGATCCGCAGCGTGCCGGGCGACGACGTGCTCGCGCGGTACGAGGCCGACCGGTCGAGCCTCGACCTCGGTGCCCGCCCCGCGCCGGTGCGACCGATGAGCCGCGTGAGCTACGTGCCGAGCGCGGCGCTCGTCGTCCGCCGCTCCGCGCTGTCCGCTGTGGACGGTTTCGACACCGGTCTGCGCTTCGGCGAGGACGTCGACCTGGTGTGGCGGCTGCTCGAGCTCGGTGCCGTGCGCTACGAGCCCACCGCCGTGGTGACGCACGAGCCGAGAGCCGCGCTGCGCCCGTGGCTGCGGCAGCGGTTCGAGTACGGCACGTCGGCGGCCCCGCTGTCGCGGCGGCATCCCGGCAAGCTGAGTCCGGCGCGGCTGTCGGCGTGGAGCGCGGCGGCGTGGGCACTGCTGGCGCTCGGCAGGCCGTGGCTCGCCCTCGCGCTCGCGGCCGGCTCGACGGCACTGCTGCCGCGCAGGCTGCGGGGCCGGGGCGTGCCGGTGCCGGAGTCCCTGCGGCTGGCGGCGCTCGGCCACCTCGGCGCGGGCAGGCTGCTCGCGGAGGCCACGCGCCGCGCGTGGTGGCCCGCCGCGCTGCTCACCGCGAGGGGACGCCGCGTGCTGCTGGCCGCGCTGGTGCCGTGCGCGGCGGAGGCACTCGGGCACTCGCCGGCGTGGCTGGCCCTGCGGATCGCCGACGACCTCGCCTACGGTGCCGGGGTGTGGACGGGCTGCCTCCGCGAACGCACCCCCGCGGCACTGCTGCCCGCATTCACCGAGGGCGCGCTGCGATGACGTCGGTGTCCCGCTTGCCCTGGCCCGAGGCAACGCCCACCACCGAGCCCACCCGCGTAGCCCGCCGACGACCCCACCTGCGGCGCCGGGGTGTGGACGGGCAGCCTCCGCGAACGCACCCCCGCACCGAGGGCACGCCGCGATGACCTCCCTGGCGAACCTGCGCTGGCCTGAGGTGCCGCGCGCGCTGCTGGCCGTTCCACTGGGCGCGACCGAGCAGCACGGCCCGCACCTGCCGCTCGACACCGACACCACCGTCGCCGAGGAGCTGGCGCGACGGCTCGCCGAGCGCGTGCCCGGCGTGGTCGTGGCACCGGCGTTACCGTACGGGTCGAGCGGCGAGCACGCGGGCTTCCCGGGGACGCTGTCGATCGGGCAGGAGGCACTGGAACTCGTGCTCGTCGAGCTGGCGCGCTCGGCCGACCACTTCGCGGGGATCGTGTTCGTCAACGGTCACGGCGGCAACCTGGAACCCCTGCGGAACGCCGTGCGGCTCCTGCGCGCGGAGGGCAGGCGCGTGTTCGCGTGGGCTCCGGGCGGGCCGCCCGACGACACGCACGCGGGGCGCACCGAGACGTCCGTGCTGCTGCACCTGCGACCCGGCGACGTGCTGCCCGGCGAACCCGGCAACACGGAACCGCTGCCTTCGCTGATCGACCGGCTGGTGAGCAGGGGTGTACGGAACGTGAGCGCGAACGGTGTGCTCGGTGATCCGACGGGCGCGACGGCCACGGAGGGCGAGGCACGGCTCGAGGCCTGGACGGACGCGCTGGTCACCGCCGTGCGCGACTGGCAGGCCGGGTGACGCTACCCTGCCCAGTGGCACGCACGATCAGCAATGAGGGTGGTGACGCGATGCCGGCGGCGGAGGGGCGGCGCGGCAGGCCGGTGCTGAGCAGACGGCGCGAGGTCAGCCACATGAGCGCGCGGTCGCTGCTCATGACGCTGCTCGGCGAGTTCGTGCTCCCCCGTGATCGTCCGGTGTGGACCTCCGTGCTGGTGGACGCGCTGGCGATGTTCGACGTCGAGGAGAAGTCCGCCCGCCAGGCCCTGGCCCGCACCGCCGCGGAGGGCTGGCTGGAGTCGGAGCGCGTCGGCAGGCGCGTGCGGTGGTCGCTGACGCAGCCGGGGCGCAAGCTGCTCACCGAGGGCGCGCGGCGGATCTACGACTTCGGCAGCACCGAGCGCACCTGGGACGGCGAGTGGCTCGTGGTGCTCGTGTCCGTGCCCGAGGCCAAGCGGGACCTGCGGCACCAGTTGCGGACCAAGCTGACGTGGGCGGGTTTCGGCTCGCCCGACCCCGGCGTGTGGGTCACCCCCCACACCTCGCGCGAGGCGGAAGCGCTCGACATCCTCACGGGCCTCGGCCTCGGCGACGCGCTGTCGTTCACCGGTCCGTACGGCCGGATCGGCGACGAGGCGACAATGGTCGCCCGCGCATGGGACCTGCGGAACCTGGAAACGCGGTACGAGGAGTTCGTCGGTGCCTTCGCGGCGCTGGAGCCCGCCGGCGGCGATGCCGTGCTCGACGCGCAGACCCGGCTGGTGCACGAATGGCGCCGGTTCCCCTTCCTGGACCCCCAGCTGCCAGCGACCCTACTGCCGACGGGCTGGAGCGGAGCCAAGGCGGCCGAGCTGTTCCACCGCAGGCATACCGAATGGCGCCCCTCCGCCCAGCACCGCTGGGACGAACGCCTGGCCGCCGAAGAAGCCGCCTGACCCGCATTCGCGAGTCCCCCGCCAAGGCCCGCGAGTCCCCCGCTCCGGACGCCGAGTCCCCCACTCCGGCGCGCGAGTCCCCCACTCCGGCGCGCGAGTCCCCCACTCCGGCGCGCGAGTCCCCCACTCCCGACCGCGAATCGCCCGCTCCCGACCGCGAATCGTGCGTTCCCGGCCGGGAGCCCGCGTGCGCGAATCGGGAGCCCCTGCGAGCCGGGCAGCCGAAGCGAATGTCCTGAACGGGCCACTCGTGGCCCGGAACGCGGAACTCGCGGGCCGGAGCGGGACTCGCGGCCCGGAACGGGGGACTCGCGGCCCGAACGGGGGACTCGCGGGCCGGAACGGGGGACTCGCGGGCCTGAACGGGGACTCGCGCGCCCGAACGGGCAACTCGCCGGCCCGAACGGGGGACTCGCGGGCCGGAGCGGGTCAGATCGCCAGCCCCGGGTACAGCTTCGCCGCGTTACCGGCCAGGACGTCGCGCAGTACCTCCTCGGGAAGCCCGAGTGCCGCGAGGGCGCGGACGTTGCGGGCCGTGCCCGGTACACCCGGCCAATCGGTGCCGAAAACGAAACGGGTCGCGAGCCTTTCGAAATCGAACCGCGCGTAGTACTCGGGCAGCTTCTTCGGCGGCAGACCCGCCAGATCGAGCCACACGTTGTCCTTGGCCAGCGCCAGAAACGCCGCCGCGTCATACCACCACCCACGGCCACCGTGCGCGAAAACGAACCGCACGTCCGGGAAGTCCTCCACCACGTCGGCCAGCAGCTGGGGGTCACCGAAGATCGTTCTCGCGCCGGGGAAGCTGCTCGTGCCAGAGTGGAGGATCACCGGGACGCCGCGCTCCTCACACACCTGGTAGGCGCGGTACAGCTCCTTGTCCGCCGGAGAGAACCCACCGTGCACCGGGTGCAGTTTCAGCGCCACCGCGCCGAGGTCCAGTTGACGCTCCACTTCGGACGCCAGTGGATGGTGCAGATGGGGGTTCACGTTGGCCACGAGCCGGAACCGCCGGGGATTGCACTCCACGAACGGCAGGTTGTCCTCGATCGGCTGGATCCCGGTCGCCCGAGGGCTGTACTCGCAGAACAACAGCGCCCGGTCGACGCCCTCCTCCTCGAACAGCGCGTCGAGCCGCTCAGGCACCGGGTCACCGGCCGAGTCGTAGACCGAACGCCACGGATGCGGCCCCGAGAACCGCCGAGCCCACTCCAGCCACGCCGGCTTGAGGGTCGAAAGGCGCGGCACGTGCACGTGCGCGTCGACCACGGGGTAGCCGTCGATCACGTAACCGCCTCGACGGGCGGAGCCTCCGCGACCGGCACCGCGTCGGTCCTGACCAGGTCGCGCAGCACGTTGCGCCGGATCTTGCCGGTCGCCGTCTTGGGCAGCTCGGTCAGCTCCACGACCGCGCGCGGGCGCTTGAACGACGCGAGCCCCGCCCGACACCACGCGATCAACGCGTCGCCGTCCACGTGCGTACCCGGCTTCGGCACCACGCACGCGACGGGCTTGTCGAGCTCGTCGGAATCGGGTACCGCGACCACCACGGCCTCGGCAACGTCCGGGTGCTCCAGCAGCCGTTCCTCCACCTCGCTCGGCGTCACCCAGATGCCGCCCGCCTTGATCATGTCGTTGAAGCGGCCGAGACACGAGTACGTCCCGTCCTCGTTGCGCACGTACGTGTCGCCGGTGCGCATCCACTCGCCGAGGAACACCTTGCGCGACGTCTCCGCCCGGCACCAGTAGCCGGTCGCCGCGCTGTCACCGCGCACGTAGAGCTCACCCGGCTTACCGATCTCGGAGACCACCGCACCGTGCTCGTCGCGGATCTCCACGTCGTATCCGGGCACCGGAACACCCGACGACGCCGGGTGGACCTCGCCGGGCCGGTTGGACATGAAGATGTGCAGCATCTCGGTGGAGCCGATGCCGTCGAGCACCTCGACACCGAACTCGTCGCGCATGCCGTGGAACATCCGTGCGGGCAACGCCTCCCCGGCCGAAACCCCTTGGCGCACCGAGGAGAACGCGTCGCGGGGCACGTCGCTCGCCAGTAGCGGTCCCCAGAAGCTCGGCGTGCCGAAGAGCAGCGTCGCGCGGTCGGTCATCGCGCGCGCGGCGACGAGCTGCGGGGTCGGCCGCGCCGACTCGAGCAGCGCTGTCGCGCCGACCGAGAGCGGGAAGAACATCGAGTTGCCGATGCCGTAGGCGAAGAACAGTTTCGCGACGGAGAGGCACCGGTCGTCGCGGGTGATGCCGAGCACCTGATGGGCGTAGGTCTCCGCCACGAACCGGATGTCGGTGTGCCGGTGCATCGCCGCCTTGGGCGTGCCGGTGGTGCCCGAGGTGTAGAGCCACAATGCGGGCGAGTCGGCCCACGTCGCGTAGGGCTGTGCGCGCTCCCCCGCGCCCCGCAGGCGGTGCCAGTCGTCGGTGAGGACGACGGTCTCGACGTCCGGTGCCTGCTCGACGGCGGCCAGCACGACGTCACCGAACGCGCTGGAACCGAGCACGATCCGGGTACGCGAGTCGGCGATGAGCTTGCCCAGCTCGCCCGCGGTGAGCATGGTCGAGCACGGGACGGCGACGGCGCCGAGGTACATCGCGCCGAGGATGGCGGTGAACAGCTCGACCTCGTCGGCCATGCACATCAGCACGCGTTCCTCCGGCCGCACGCCGAGCGCGTGCAGCCCGCCCGCGACCCTGCGGACCTCCTCGTCCAGCTCGGCGTAGCTGAGCGTGCGGGTGTTGGACACGACGGCGATGCGTGCCCCGTCGCCGGCAGCGACGTGCCTGCCGACCAGGTACTCGGTGGCGTTGAAGGTGGTGGGAGGAGCGGTCAGCGCTGACATGGGCCCCGCCTTAGGTCAGGTAGACGTATTCGTAGTCGAAGGGCTTGCCGTTGATGCCGTTGGTCGGAGGTGCTACCCAGCTCGCGATCTTGCCACGTTCGTAGACCGGTTTCATCAACGAACGGACGAAGGTGAGGTCCTCGCTGGTGGGCAACCATTTGCTCTTGGATGCCTGCCACGTCTGCTCGTCGACGATAGTGCCGTCGGGGGTCACGTGGTAGCCCGCGTTGATGCCCACCTGCCGGTTGAACCCGGGGTGCGGCAGGTACAGACGGTAGTCGATGTCGTTGTCGGCGAGGATCTTGTTCCAGCGCTTGAGCCCGCTGCGGCAGTCGGAGATGTACTCGGTGCGCAGGTCGAGGTTGAGCAGCAGGATCGCCTGCAGCTCCTCCTGGGTCCACGTGCCGTCGTCGCGGGGCTTCTCCAGCAGCGCGCTGTCGTCGGTGAGCTTGTGGTCGTCCTTGCGGCGGTTCTCCAGCCAGCGGCCCTTCAGCCCGGACGTGTAGTAGTTGGCGGCGTTGGTGGAGGTCTCGCTGCCGAACAGGTCCAGCGAGACGCTGTAGTGGAAGTTGATGTACTTCTGCACGATGTCGAGCGGGATGCCGCCGTGCGAGGCGATGTCGAGGGTGTCGTGCTCGCGGATCAGCTCGGCGCTGCGGGTCACCACGCGGTCGACGCCGGTGGTGCCCACGAACATGTGGTGGGCCTCTTCCTTGAGCATGAACTCGCACGTGCGCGACAGCGGGTCGAACGCGGACTCCTTGAGGGTGCCGAGCTGGTACTTGCCGTCGCGGTCGGTGAAGTAGGTGAACATGTAGAAGGCCAGCCAGTCGGCGGTCTCCTCGTTGAACGCGCCGAGGATGCGCGGGGAGTCGGGGCTGCCGGAGTTGCGGTACAGCAGCGCCTCGGCCTCCTCCCGGCCCTCGCGGCCGAAGTAGGCGTGCAGCAGGTACACCATCGCCCACAGGTGCCTGCCCTCCTCCACGTTGACCTGGAAGAGGTTGCGCAGGTCGTACAGCGACGGGGCGGTGAGGCCGAGCAGCCGCTGCTGCTCGACGCTCGCGGGCTCGGTGTCGCCCTGGATGACGATGAGCCGTTGCAGGTCGGCCCGGTACTCGCCGGGCACCTGCTGCCACACCGGTTCGCCCTTGTGCTCGCCGAAGCCGATGGTGCGGTCGGCGTCGCGCTCGGCGAGGAAGATGCCCCACCGGTACTCCTCGGGCACCACGTGGTCGAAATGCGCCCAGCCCTCGCGGCCGACGCTGACCGCCGTGCGCAGGTACACGCCGTGGGTCTCCAGCGTGGGGCCCATCTCGGCCCACCAGTTCATGAACCTCGGCTGCCAGCCCTCCAGCGCCCGCTGCAGGCGCCGGTTGGACGACAGGTCGACGTTGTTCGGGATCTTGGCGTCGTAGTCGATCTTTTCCGGCATGCTCTACACCCGTTTCCGGTCGAAGACGGCTCTCTGACCCGTGCCGTAGCGACGCAACGCGCCCTGCTCCCCCGCGGCGTTGGGCCGGTTGAAAATCCAGTTCTGCCAGGCCGAGAGGCGTCCGAACACCTTGGTCTCGATGGTCTCGGGCCCCACGAAGCGGTGGTTGGCCTCCATGCCGGTCAGCGCGTCCGGAGAAAGGCCCCTCCGCCCCTCGATCACCAGCCGGATCTCGTCGTCCCAGTCGATGTCGTCGGGGGCGTCGGTCACCAGCCCGAGCTCCACGGCGTCGGCGGGGGCCAGCGCGCGGCCGCGCTCCTTGGCGAGCCAGGCCAGGTGGTCGTCCTCGCGGTAGAAGCGGGACTCGAGCCGGGTCAGCCCGTTGCCCATCGGCAACGGCCCGAAGTTGGCGTCGGAGAGCGTGATCGACGCGCGCTCGTCGCTGTCCTCGTCCTCGATCTGTGGGGGAGGACCGTCCAACATGTACTGCCGGTCGCACGCGAGCGCGAGCTCCAGCAGCACGCCCGCGAAGCACGAGCCCGGCTCGATCAGGGCGATCAGGCTCCGGCTGGTGACGTCGAGCCGCTTCAGCGTCCGCTTGTAGTAGTGCAGGATCTCGTTGCGGAGCCAATCCCCGGCCGCACCGTCGAGCACCGCGGCCTCGTGCCGCAGCACCAGCTCAGGGTCCCCGGCGGTGCGCAGCACCCACGTCCCAAGCTCGGGCTCGTTGGTGCGCAACCGCAGGATCACGTCGTCCAGCTCACGGGTCAGGGCGAGCAGCCAGAACGCCGCGCCCCGCTCGTGCGGGTCGCCTGGCTCCGCCGATGGTCCGCACACGGTCAGCTCCACCGTGCCGGCGCCCCGGTCGTAGCGGGCGGAGACGTGCTCGTACTCCAGCCCTTCCGGTGTCTCCTCGCGCCGCAGCGGCGTCAGCTCGATGCCGGCGGCGTCCGGGGGCCTGGTGCTGCGCTCAGCCAGCTCCTCGGCCCTGCGGGTGACCGTCTCGGTGAACTCCCGCCGCGGCGCCAGCTCGTCGACGAGGCCCCAGTCGACGGCCGTCCTGCCCTTGACGCCGTCGCTGCGCGTGGCGAACACGTCGGCCCGGTCCTTGCGCACCCGCCGCTTGTCCACCACCCGCGTGAGGCCGCCCGTGCCGGGCAGCACGCCCAGCAGCGGCACCTCCGGCAGCGCCACGGTGGAGGAGTTGTCGTCCACCAGCACGATGTGCTCGCACGCGAGCGCGAGCTCGTAGCCGCCGCCCGCGCAGGCGCCGTTCACCGCGGCCAGGTAGGTCTGCCCGGAGAACTCGGTGGCGTCCTCCATGCCGTTGCGGGTCTCGTTGGTGAACTTGCAGAAGTTCACCTTCCACTCGTGCGGTGAGCCCGCGAGCATCCGGATGTTGGCGCCCGCGCAGAAGACGTTGTCCTTGCCGCTGGTCACCACCACCGTGCGCACGCCGGGGTGCTCGAAGCGCAGCCGCTGCACGGCGTCGTACAGCTCGATGTCCACGCCGAGGTCGTAGGAGTTGAGTTTGAGCTCGTAACCGGGGACGAGCCCGCCCTGCTCGTCGACGTCCAGCACCAGCCACGCGAGCGGGCCGTCCACCCGCAGTCTCCAGTGGCGATAGGAGTCCGGGTGCCGGTCGAACGACACGGTGGTCGGCCCTGCGGTGTCCTCGACATCGATGGCGGTCACCCTGTCAAGTTTCTACGCATGACCATACCGACGTCAAGGTTGTGTAGAACTAAGCAGGGCTAAGCACGCCGCCCCGCCGCCTCCTGGAAGGCGCCACGCGGCTCCTCGCGGGAATCCAGGTTGACCACATCGTGCCCGAACGGCATGCCGACGAGCCAGTCGCCGAGCACCCTGATCGTGCGGTTCCACGTGGGGATCTGGGTGGCGTAGTACGCGCGGCGGGCGGTCCACGCGAACCTGCCGTGGACCTTGCGGCCCAGCATCTCGCCGACGGCCTTGTTCATGCCGAGCGTCACGAACTCGCCCTTGCTCTTGTAGTGGAACGGCTTCAGCTCGCCGCCCCGCAGCCGCTGCGCGATGTTGTCGCCGAGCCTGCGCGCCTGCCGCACCGCGTACTGCGCGGTCGGCGGGCACACCCCGCCCTTCTGCAGGTCCGGCACCGCGGCGCAGTCGCCCGCCGCCCAGATGTCGGGGTGTCCCTCGACGCGCATCGTCTCGTCGACGACGATCCGGCCACGCTGGTCGGTGGGCAGTCCGAGTTCCTTGACCAGCGGCGGGGGCTTCGTCCCGGCGACCCACACGAGGGTGCTCGCGCGGAAGCTGTCGCCGTCGTTCAGCCGCACCAGGCCGTCCTCGGCCGACTCAAGCTGCGTGCTCAGCCGCACGTCGATGCCGCGGCCACGCAGCTCGGACACCGCACGCGCGGCGAGGTCCTCGCTGACCGTGGTGAGGATGCGGTCCATGGCCTCCACGAGCACCCAGCGCATCTCCGAGGCGTCGATCTCGGGATAGCCCTCCAGCACGTCGACGGCCATGTCCTGCAGCTCGGCGAGCGCCTCGACGCCGGTGTAGCCGCCACCGACGAACACGAACGTCAGCGCACAGCGGCGCAGCTCGGGATCGCGGGTGGCGGAGGCGATCTCCAGCTGGCGCAGCACGTGGTCACGCAGGTGCACGGCCTCGGCCAGCGAGTTGAACCCGATCCCGCACTCGGCCAGCCCGGGAATCGGGAGCAGCTTGGACATGGCGCCCATGCCGAGCACCAGCTCGTCGTATTCCAGCTCCAGTTCCGGGCCCGCCTCGGGTGCGACCGACGCGACCCTGCGCTGGGTGTCCACACCCGTGAGCCTTCCCGCGACGAAGCGCGTCCCGCTCAGCACCGCGCGCAGCGGGACCACGGCGTGCCTCGGTTCGAGCGTGCCCGAGGCGACCTCGGGCAACAGCGGCCGGTAGACCATGAAGTTCTCCGGGTTGACCACGGTCACCTGCGCCTCGCCGCTGCGCAGCCGCTGCTGCAGGCGCAACGCGGCGTAGAGACCGACGTAGCCGCCGCCGACGATCACGATCCGTTTCGACACGCGAGAAGCCTCCTACCCACCGTTGACGTAGATCACCAAGTAGGCGATGAAGAATCCGGCGACGAGCACGATGCTCGCCACCACGACCACGAGCCACGCGATCGACATCCCCTTGGACTGCCGGGGCTCGCGGTGCGAGAGGCCGGACGTCTGGCCGGATTCGGGCGGCGTGTCGCCGGGCCGGACGCCGCCGCCCTCCTCAAGTCCGGGCGTCCTGGCCGGGTCCGGATCAGGTGGTGGCGTGGTCATGGCCTCCGGGTACCCACGCGCGCCAGGGCAAACCCGTGCCCGATCCGAGCCCCGTCCGCAGTGAAGGCCACCATGCCTGCGTTCAACGCAGTGAAGGTGGCCTTCACTGCGGATGGGTGGCGCTGGCGCGGACGGTGGGCCGGCTCAGTGGAGCCTGGGGACGTGCGGTTCGCCCTCGATCGCGTCGAGCTCGTCGGCGCGGGCGATCAGGTCGGTGGTCAGCTCCTGCAGGTGCTTGCCGAGCAGACGCAGGCCGTCCGCGGGCAGCTGGCCGCCGTCCTGGCGGTGCAGCAGCTCCACCACGGCCTCACCGAGATGGGTGTTCACAGCGGAGAGCCGGGCGAGCAGCTCGCGGTCTCGGCGGATCATGTCGGTACCCCTTCGAACCCCTCAGTGATTGCGTAGCACGCTACACCAATGGGCTCGGAGGGGGAACCGGGACTATTCGCGGCCGAGGACGATGGTGGGCTCCAGCTCGTCATCGTCGTCACGGGGCAGGGGAACACGCAGGTTGCCCGCCGCCTCTCCCGCCCCGCCTTGAACGCCGGCCGTGACGGTCTCGACGCTCTCGGCCTGTCGCTCGGCATCGGGGCTCCGCATCACGGGCTCCTTTCACACCAGAAAACCGATGATCTTGATATACCCGACGCGACAGCGGAAAAACCACAGGGCGATCCCAACCTGAAAGGCTGAAAAACGTCACCCGTGTCCAAGGTGGACAGGCAGCGGCAGGAGCGGGGCGCCGAACGCCCTACCGGGTGTGTCCTGCTCGAGCGAGGTGGTGACTCCCGCCCGGGACGCCCGCGCGGACACGAAGCGCAACGCGGGCGGCTGCGGCAACTCGTGCCGCCGCACCGCGGAGGCGTGCGTCGACGCGGCGGTGAGCGACGCCCCGTTACTGTCGTCGTGATGACAGGCAGGCGGGAACAGGTCCTCGACGCGGCGATCCGGGTGCTCGGCACGCAGGGCACCCGGCAGCTGACCCACCGCGCGGTGGACGCGGAGGCCGGGGTGCCATCCGGAACGGCTTCCAACCACTTCCGCACGCGGGACGCGCTGCTGGCCGGCGTCCTGGAACGCCTGCGGGAGCTGGAGACGCGCAGCTGGGAGCGTGTCGCGGCCGAGCTGACCGGCGCGGTGGAGATCGACGTCTTCGCCGACGTGGTGGGCGAGCTCGCACTGGAGCTGACCGGCCCCGCACGGGTGGTCACGCTCGCGCGGCACGCCCTGCTCGCCGAGGCGGCCTTCCACGGCGGACTGCGCGAGCAGGTCGCGGTGCAGCAGGGGCGGATCGAGTCCTGGGCGGCGGACTGGTTCCGTGCGCTCGGCTCCCCGCACCCCGAACGTGACCTGTGGACCGTCATGTCCCTGCTCGACGGCCTGCTCGCCCACCAGTGCCTCAGCCCGGACCCCGCCTTCGACCCGGCGTCGGCCATCCGCGCACTGCTCCGCGGTCTGCGCGAGAGCTGGACTCGGTTACCGCAGTGAAGGCCAGACGTGGAATCGAGCGGGGGTCAGGTCAGGAAGCCGCGCACGCGCTCGACGCGGACCCGCAGCGCGACGGAGTAGTCGGCGCTGAACTTCTCGGCGCTGCCGCTGACGGTGACCATGCCCTGGCCGTACTTCTCCCGGAAGGCGGGGGTTTCCGCGGCCGGCGGCAGGCGCTCGTCGATCCGCGCGGTGCCCTTCAGCACGATGATGTCGCCGCCCGTGCCGTCGCTGTCGAAGTGCAGGCCGACCCGGGGACGGCGGCGGATGTGGGCGAGCCGGTAGGCATCGGGGCGGGTGTAGACCAGCACCTCGCCGCCCTCCCACAGGAACCACACCGGGTTGGGCTGCGGCGTGCCGTCCGCGCCGACGGTGGTGAGCCAGATGATCGCCTCGTCCCGCAGCCTGCGGCGGACCCGGTCGCCGAACGGTTCCCCCTCGGCCGGGAGCACGTCTCCTGCCATGTGCGCCAGGCTAGCCGCTAGAGTCCGGCAGATGCCGGAAGCGTTCGATCACGCCGACCTGCCCGCGCTCGACGGCGACGTCCTCGACGGCGACGCGAGCTTGGCTGCCGCGGCCCGGGACTGGGGGCACATCGTCCAGGCACGGCCCCGCGTCGTGGTCCGACCGGGAAGCCCGGCGGACGTCGCGGCCGTCGTCGGGTTCGCCGCGGAGAGGGGTGTTCCGGTCGCGGCGAGAGGGGCTGGTCACTCGCCGTTCGGGCAGGGCCAGGCGGCCGGCGGCATCGTGCTCGACATGACGAGCCTCGCCACCGTGCACGCCGGCACCGGCAATCGGCTGGTGGTCGACGCCGGAGCCCGCTGGCAGCAGGTGCTCGGCGCGAGCCTGCCGCGCGGGCTCACCCCGCCGGTGCTCACGGACTACCTGGAGCTGACGGTCGGCGGCACGCTCGCCGTCGGCGGCATCGGCGGCGCGACCCACCACCACGGCATGCAGACCGACACGGTCACCGAGCTCGACGTCGTCACCGGCGAGGGCGCGCTCGTGCGCTGCTCGGCGGACGAGAACGGCGAGCTGTTCGACGCCGTGCGCGCCGGGCTCGGCCAGTGCGGGATCGTCACTCGCGCCACGATCCGGCTGCAGCCCGCCAAGCAGCGGGCGCGCCGCTGGAAGCTGTACTACGACACGCTCGGCGACTTCCTCGCCGACCAGCGCACCACGGTCACCGACGGCCGCTTCGACTACGTGGAGGGCCAGCTCCTGCTCGACGACGAGACCGGCGAGTGGCTGTACCTGCTGGAGGCAGCGTCGTACTTCTCGCTGCCGGACCAGCCCGACGAGGAGGCACTGCTCGGGGACCTGTCGTTCTCGCGCGAGACCGCCGAGGTGGAGGACTCGACCTATCACGAGTTCCTCGACCGGATGGCCGACGGCGAAGCGGTGCTGCGCGAGGAGGGCAGCTGGTTCCACCCGCACCCGTGGCTCAACGTGTTCGTGCCCGATGACGAGGTGGAGGCCGTGGTGGCCGACACGCTCGCCGAGACGGGCGGCGAGGACCTCGGCGACTCGGGCCTCGTGATGCTCTACCCGGTGCGCAGGGAGCGGCTGTCGACACCGCTGGTCCGTGTGCCGTCGAGGGACCTCGTGTGGCTGTTCGCACTGCTGCGCACGGGCAAGCCGTACGACCCGGCGGGCGTGGCGAGGATGATCCAGCTCAACACCGGCCTGTACGAGCGGGTCAAGGCGCTCGGCGGCACGGTGTACCCGGCCAACACGCTGCCGATGACGGAGAAGGACTGGAAGGACCACTTCGGCGACGAGTGGGAGAAGCTGGAGGCCGCCAAGAAGCGGTACGACCCGAAGGGCGTGCTGACGGTCGGTCAGGGCGTTTTCGGGGGTCCGGACGCATGAGCGCGGGCACGACGACGCGCTCGAGGCCGTCGAGGGCGGCGTTGCCGGGACACCTCAGCCGCAGTGAAGGCCACCATGCCCGCGTTGACGAACACAGCGGCGCGCAGCGCCTCTTACCGCGAATAGGCCATTTGGGTCAACCCGTCTGACCTGCGTTTTCGCCTGACCGTAGGCAAACCCACAGCGGACCCTGGCAGCGCGGCCGGGACAGCGCGATCATGGGTTGCATGTTGCGAAGCGGCGGGGGAAGCGGGAGCACGGCCACGGCTGAGGGGTACGCGGCGAGGGTGGCGCGGCTGCGGGAGCAGCTCGCCGCACTGCCCGAGGGCGCCCCGGTGCGGCTGGCGAAACGCACGTCGAACCTCTTCCGGCCGCGCGCCGACACCTCCTCCGGGCTGGACGTCTCCGATTTCAACCACGTGCTGTCGGTGGATCCGGTGGCGCGCACGGCCGACGTCGAGGGCATGGTCACCTACGAGCAGCTCGTGGACGCGACCCTCCCACACGGGCTGATGCCGCTGGTCGTGCCGCAGCTCAAGACCATCACGCTCGGCGGCGCGGTCACCGGGCTGGGCATCGAGTCGTCGTCGTTCCGAAACGGCATGCCGCACGAGTCGGTGCTGGAGATGGACCTGCTCACCGGCGACGGCGAGATCGTGCTCGCCCGGCCCGAAAACGAGCACAGCGAGCTGTTCTTCGGCTTCCCCAACTCCTACGGCACGCTCGGCTACGCGCTGCGCCTGCGCATCGAGCTGGAACCGGTGCGGCCCTACGTCCGGCTCGAACACGTCCGCTACACCGATCCCGCGCGGTACTTCGCGGCGCTGGAGCGCGCGTGTCGCGAACGCGAGGCCGACTTCGTCGACGGGACGATCTTCGGACCCGACGAGCTGTACCTGACGCTCGCGACGTTCACCGGCGAGGCACCAGAGACCAGCGACTACACGTGGCTGGACATCTACTACAGGTCCATCAGGGAGCGCACCGTCGACCACCTCCCGGTGCGGGACTACCTGTGGCGCTGGGACACCGACTGGTTCTGGTGCTCGCGCGCGCTGGGGGTGCAGAACCGGCTCGTCCGCCTGCTGGTGGGACCGAAGCTGCTGCGCTCCGACGTGTACTGGAAGGTCGTGGCGTTCGAGCGGCGGCACGGCCTGCTCTCCCGGTTCGAGCGCGCACTGGGCAAACCGGAACGCGAGTCCGTGGTGCAGGACATCGAGGTTCCGGTGGACCGGGCGGCGGCGTTCCTCGACTTCTTCCACCGCGAGATACCGATCAGCCCGGTGTGGGTGTGCCCGGTGCGGCAGCGGGACCCGGACCGCACCTGGCCACTGTACGAACTGGACCCGAAAGCGCTCTACGTCAACTTCGGTTTCTGGGCAACGGTCCCGCTGGAGCCGGGCGAGCCGGACGGCACGCACAACCGGCTCATCGAGCAGAAGGTGACCGAGCTCGGCGGGCGGAAGTCGCTGTACTCCGAAAGCTTCTGCGACGAGGACACGTTCTGGCGGCTCTACAACGGAACGGCCTATCACGCGCTGAAACGGCGATACGACCCCGCGCGGAGGTTGCTAGACCTTTACGACAAGTGCGTTAGAGCGAGGTGAAAGCAGCAATGGCACATGGAGAACTCGGTGAGGTGTTCGGACGGCTCCTCACCGCGGGCGAGCACGTGGCCATCACGCTCTACGACGGCAGCGTCGTCGGCGATCCCGGCTCGCCCCACCGGATCGACGTGCGCTCGCCGACGGCGCTCAGCTACGTCTTCTCCGCACCGGGCGAGCTCGGCCTCGCCCGCGCGTACGTCACCGGGCACCTCGACGTCCACGGCGACCTCTACACCGTGCTGCGTGCGCTGACCGCCGTGATCGACGGGCTCAGCATCGCCGACAAGCTGTGGATCATGCGCAGGCTCGGCACGCGCTTCCTGCGTTCGGTGCCCGTGCCCGCCGAGGAGGCGCCCGGCAGGGTCAAGCGCGGCCTGCGCGGGCTGCGGCATTCGAAGTCCCGGGACAGCGCGGCGATCTCGCAGCACTACGACGTGTCGAACCACTTCTACGAGCTCGTGCTCGGTCCCTCGATGGCCTACACGTGTGCGTGCTACCCCGAGGAGGACTCGACGCTGGAGGAGGCGCAGTTCCACAAGTTCGACCTGGTGTGCCGCAAGCTCGCCCTGGAACCGGGGATGCGGCTGCTCGACGTGGGCTGTGGCTGGGGCGGCATGGTGGCGCACGCCGCCGAGCACTACGGGGTGCGGGCGATCGGGGTCACGCTGTCGCGCGAGCAGGCGCAGTGGGGGCAGAAGAACATCGTCGCGCGCGGTCTCGCCGACCGGGCCGAGGTCCGGCACCTCGACTACCGCGACGTGGCAGAGGGCGGCTTCGACGCGGTGTCCTCCATCGGGCTCACCGAGCACATCGGGGCCCGCAACCTGCCGTCGTACTTCCGGTTCCTGCATTCGAAACTGCGCGAAGGCGGGCGCCTGCTGAACCACTGCATCACGCGGCCGACCACCAGGGAGCCCGCGCACACGGGGCCGTTCATCGACCGCTACGTGTTCCCCGACGGCGAACTGGAGGGCGTGGGCACGATCATCTCGGCGATGCAGGACCACGGGTTCGAGGTGCGGCATTCGGAGAACCTGCGCGAGCACTACGCGCGCACGCTCGCGGCCTGGTGCGCCAACCTCGACGCGAACTGGTCCGAGGCGGTGCAGGAGGCAGGCGTGCGCAGGGCGCGGGTGTGGGCGCTGTACATGGCAGCGTCGCGGCTGGGCTTCGAGCGGCACAAGATCGAGCTGCAGCAGGTGCTTGGCGTGAAGGTAGCCGCGAACGGCGACGCCGCGATGCCCCTGCGCCCCGACTGGGGCGTGTGACCGCGGGGGACCGCCCGACCGCAGTGAAGGCCACCCTGCCTGCGCTCAACGCAGTGAAGGCCACCTTGCCTGCGCTCAACGCAGTGAAGGTGGCCTTCACTGCGGATAGAGGGGGCCGAATCCGGCTGGCTAGGCTCCTTCCGTGAGCGAGTACCTGAGCATCCCCACGCCCGCCGGTTCCTTCGACGCGCTCGCCGCGGGTCCCGAGGACGGGCGACCGGTCCTGTTGCTGCACGGCTTTCCCGAGGCGGCTGTGCAGTGGGAGCACCAGGTGGCCGTGCTCGGCCGCGAGGGCTACCGCGCCGTGGCGCCCGACCAGCGCGGATACTCCCCCGGTGTGCGGCCGGAGGACGTCGCCGAATACGCGATCGAGCACCTCGTCGGCGACGTCGTCGCGATCGCCGACGCGCTCGGCTGGGGCCGGTTCGACCTCGTGGGACACGACTGGGGCGGCGCCGTCGCGTGGTGGACGGCCGACAAGCACCCCGAACGCCTGCGCAGCATCACCTCCGTGGCCACGCCGCATCCCGGTGCGCTCGCCGACGCGCTGCGGCGCGACGAGGACCAGGCCATGCGCTCGCAGTACATGCGCGACTGGCGCAGCCGCGACACCGAGAAGCGCATGCTCGCGGGCAACGCCGAGGCGCTGCGGCGGATGTACGAGTGGAAGGTGCCGAGGGACCGGGTCGAGGACTACCTCCGCAGGCTCTCCGAGCCGGGCGCGCTCACGGCCGCGCTGAACTGGTACCGCGCGGGCAGGCCGGCGGAACGGATCGGCAAGGTCGGCGTTCCCGCGCTGTACGTGTGGGGCACCGAGGACGTCGCGTTCGGCTCGACGGCCGCGCTCGACACCGAGCAGTGGGTCACGGGGCCGTACGAGTTCCAGATGCTGGAGGACGTGACCCACTGGGTGCCCGAGGAGGTGCCCGAGGCGTTCACGGCGCTGCTGCTGGAGTTCCTCGGGAGGCGCTGACCACGGCGTCGCGGATGATGCGCATCGCCTCCTCGACGTGCGGACGGTGCGTGCGCAGGCTCAGCACACACAGCCTTGGCGTGAACCGGCCACCGATCCTGGTGCTGGACAGGAAGATCCGTCTCCCCGCGTTGATGCGCTCCAGTGCTCGGCGGTTGGCGGCGTCGTCACCGCCGGGGACCCGGAAGGTGAGCACGGTGAGGTCGGGCTCCGTCGGCACCTCGGCGAACCGGCTCAGCTCGCGGTGGGCCCACGCCGCGAGGTCGAGCTTCTCGTCGAGCGCGGAGCGGAACGCGGCGACGCCGTGCAGGTGCAGCGGCAACCACAGCCGCAGGCCGCGGAACTCGCGCGTCAGCTCGGGGCCGAGGTCGGCGTAGTCGGGCAGCAGCGGGTCGCGGCGCAGGTCCTGCAGGTAGTCGGCGTCGGCGGAGTGCGCGGCCCGCAGGTCGCTCACGGCACGCACGAGCAGCACGCCGGTGCCGTACGGCAGGAACATCGTCTTGTGCGGGTCGAGCGTCACCGAGTCGGCCCTTTCGATCCCGGCGAGCTTCGCGCGGCCCCGCTCGGTGAGCTGGAAGCCGCCGCCGTATGCGGCGTCGACGTGGAACCACAGCCCTTCCCGCAGGGCCACCTCCGCGAGCGCGCCGAGCGGGTCGATCGTGCCCGTGCTCGTGGACCCCGCGGTGCCGACGAGCAGGAACGGCACGTGGCCCTCGGCGCGGTCCCGCGTGATCGCCTCCGCTGCGGCGGAGGGGTCCATGCGCAGCCCGTCCGAAGTGGGCACCGTGCGCAGCTGTTCAGGCGTGAACCCGGCCAGGTGCGCCGCCTTGGCGACGCAGTGGTGGGTGTGCTCGGTGACGTAGATCGTCCCTGCGGGCAGGGGTCCGCCGAGCACCCGCTCGCGGGCGGCGACGAGCGCCGACAGGGTCGCCATCGACGCCCCGGTGGTGACGATGCCGCCGGAGCCATCGGGGAGGCCGAACTCCGCGCACAGCCAGCGCAGCACGCCCTGTTCCATCGCCACGAGCGCGGGCGCCGTCGAGCTGACGCCGGTGTAGCGGTTGACGGTGTTCGCGAGCAGCTCGGCGAGCGCGGAGCTGAACAGGCCGCCGGCGGGGAAGTAGGCGAGGTAGCCGGGTCCCGCGGTCTCGACCGCGTGCGCGGCCGCGTCCCGGAACGTCGCGAGCAACTCGCCCAGCTCGCCTGGCCGCTCCGCGGGAGGTTCCAGCAACGCGGGCACGTCCCCATCGGTCACGTGGGACGCGGGCGCGTGCGGCAGCCCGTCAAGGAACTCGGTGACGAACGATGTTGCCGCCGCCATCATCGCGGCGACGTCCTCGCGGGAGGGATCCATGGGCTTCACGCTAGGCGGGACCTTCGCCCCCTGCTTGTACGTTCGTGCGCCCGCGCGTAGGCGCCGGGCGGGACGCCGACGATCCGGGTGAAGTGCCGGGAAAGGTGGGCCTGGTCCACGAAGCCGACCGTCACGGCCACCTCGGCGGGCGGGACACCGCGCGCGAGCAGGCTCCGCGCGGTGCGGACACGGTGCTGGTTCAGGTAGGCGTGCGGCGGCAGCCCGAAACGGGCCCGGAACGCGCGCTGCAGCGCGAACCGGCTGGTGCCGAACTCGGCGGCCAGCTCCGCCAACGGCGGCGGGCCGGCCATCCGCTCCAGCAGCACCTGCCTGACGAGTTCGGCGTCCCGGCGGCCGGCTCGCGGGGAGGCGGTGGGAGTCCGGCTGCCGTGGGCGTGCCAGAGCCGGGCGAGCAGCAGGTCGAGCAGGGTGCCCGCCGCGAGCCGGTCCGGCGACTCCGCGGCCCGGTGTGCGGCGAGCACGGCGGCCGCCGTGTCGCGGTCGTAGGTGAGCTGTTCCGTGAACGCCGGCGTGCCGCGGATGCCGGTGAACGAGACCAGCTCGGCCACCGGCAGGTACAGCACGCGGTAGGTCCAGCCGTCGGCGTGGGCGGGCGCTCCGGTGTGCACGACCTCGGGGTTGAGCAGCACCGTGCCGCCCGTGGTGACCCGCTCGACGGCCGAGCCGATGCGCAGCTCCTCGGCTCCCGACTCGACGACGCCGATCGCGAACGTCTCGTGGCTGTGCCGGGCGAAGGCGTGCCGCACGAACCGCGCGCGGAGCAGGTCCACTCCGGCCACGCCGGGATGCCGCCAGTACCGTGCGTCGTCACCACTGCCCACCCCGCGACCCTACGTCCGGGTTGCGCTCGTCGTCCGGAGCCCGCACAATCGTGAATCACCTTCATATCTACTACGGGGTAGGTACGTTATGGCCAAGCGGTGGGTACGGCTCGGTTCACTCGTGGCGGCGGCTCTGCTGGCCGTGACGCTCGCTCCGGCGGCACACGCCGCGCCAGCACGGGACGTGATGTTCGTCGGCAACAACTGGGACGGCACCGTCGACCTGGTGGACGCCCGGACCTTCGAGAAGTACCAGCGAATCGACGTCGTGCCCGACTTCGAGCAGCGCAAGCGGGAGATGACGCCCGACCGGCTCGTCGCGATGCTCGTCATCAGACAGACCGCGGGCGAGGGCCACGATCAGCTCGTCGACGACATCATGGTCTCCCCCGACGGCAGGACGATGTACGTGTCGCGGCCCAGCCTCGGCGACGTGTCGGCGTTCGACGTGGCCACCGGCAGGCAGCTGTGGTTCACCCGCGTCGACGGCTACCGCTCCGACCACATGGCGCTCTCGCCCGACGGGCGCACCCTGCTGGTCTCGGCGACCACCGCCAACGTCGTCAACACCGTCGACACCGCCACGGGCGCGATCACCGGCCGCATCGCGAGCGGCGACTTCCCGCACGAGAACCGGTTCTCCGAGGACGGCAGCACGATCTACAACGCGACGATCGGCAATGTCGTCGCTCCCGACGCCCCGCTGCTCGACGCCGCCAAGGGCAGGCGCTGGCTCACGATCGCCGACGCGAAGACGCTCGAGGTGCGCAAGGTCATCGACTTCGGCGTCGGCATCCGCCCGTTCGTCGTGCTGCCGGATCAGCGCACGATGTACGCGCAGCTGTCGTTCCACAACGGGTTCATCGAGTACGACCTCGAGGAGGAACGCACCACCCGTACCGTGCACCTTCCGCTGTCGGAGGAGGCGAAACAGCTGCGGCGCGACGAGTACCCGCTGGACTCCGCGCACCACGGCCTTTCGACGAACAACGACCACACCAAGATCTGCGACGCCGGCACGATCTCCGACTACGCGGCGATCCTCTCGGTGCCCGCGCTGACCGTGGACGCGATCGTGCCGACCGGCAAGAAGCCGTACTGGGCGGCCACCTCGCCCGACGGACGGCACTGCTTCCTGTCCAACAGCGACAGTGACGACATCTCGGTGGTGTCGTTCGACAACCCCCGCGAGGTCGCCCGTATCCCGGTGGGCGACCACCCGCAGCGCGTGCGCGGCTACTCCGTTCCCGCCGACGTGCTGACCCCGTGAGGGCCCGCGCGCTCGCTGCCGCGCTGCTCACCGGCGCGTGCCTCGTCGCCGCGCCCACGACCGCACCCGCGGCGTCCCCCGCGCCCGCCGAGCCGTACCTCGTCGGGCGCGGGATCGCCGACGCCACCGGCGAGATCGCCGAGGTCGGCATGATGGGCTACGGCCGCACCGACCAGCAGGCCGAGGGCCTGCACAACCGGCTGCGCTCGCGGGCGTTCGTGGTCGCCGACCCCGCGACCGGCGAGCGCGTGGTGCTCGTGGTCGTGGACTCGCCGATGATCTTCGACAGCGTGCACCAGGCGGTGCTGCGCAGGCTCGCCGAGCGCTACGGCGACCTCTACACCGAACAGAACGTTCTGCTCACCGGCACGCACACCCACGCGGGCCCCGGCGGCTACTCCCACCACCTGCTCTACAACCTCACCACGCTGGGCTTCCACGAGAAGACGTTCGACGCCATCACCGAAGGAATCGTGGAGTCGGTGGAACGAGCGCACGCCGACCTGGCGCCCGCGTCGCTCACGCTCACCCACTCCGAGCTCACCGACGCGAGCGTGAACCGTTCCCGCGCGGCGTTCGACCGCAACCCCGCCGAGGACAGGGAGTTCTTTCCAGCCGCGGTCGACCCGCAGACGTCGCTGTTGCGCATCGAGCGCGACGGGCGTGTGGTCGGCGCCGTCAACTGGTTCGCCACGCACAACACCAGCATGTCCGGCGACAACCGGCTGATCAGCGCCGACAACAAGGGCTACGCGGCCTACCACTGGGAACGCGAGGTCGAGCACGTCGACTACCTCGCGGACACGCCGCCGGACTTCGTGTCGGCGTTCGCGCAGACCAACGCCGGTGACATGTCGCCGAACCTGGACCTCGCGCCACCCACCACGCCGGAGGACTTCGCGCGCACCGAGGAGATCGGGCAGCGGCAGTACGAGGCCGCGGCCAGGCAGCTCACCCGGGACGGCGCCGCGCTGACCGGAGGCGTCGACTCCCGGCTGGTCTACGTCGACATGTCCGATGTGGACGTGCGGCCCGAGTTCACCGGCGACGGGAAGCACCATCGCACGTGCGATCCCGCGGTCGGCGCGGCGATGGCGGCGGGAAGCACCGAGGACGGCCCCGCCTTCCCGCTCTTCGCCGAGGGCGAGAACCCGTTGTGGGACACGGTGTCGCACTCGGTGCTCTACACCGCATCCCCCGAGCTGAGGCAGTGCCAGGCGCCCAAGGGCATCGCGGTGCCGATCGGCGCGATGAACGCGGTGTACCCGTGGGTGCAGGAGACGGTTCCGGTGCAGCTGGTGCGCGTCGGCGGGCTGTACCTGATCGGCGTGCCCGGCGAGGTCACCATCGCGGCCGGGCTGCGGCTGCGCAGGACCGTCGCCGACATCGTCGGCGCCGACGTGCGCGACGTGCTCGTCGCGGGGTACAGCAACGCCTACTTCCACTACGTCACCACGCCGGAGGAGTACGACGCGCAGCACTACGAGGGCGGCAGCACGCTGTTCGGCCGCTGGCAGCTGCCCGCTTTGCAGCAGACCGCCGCGGGGCTCGCGGAGGCGATGCGCGACGGCAGGCCCGCGCCGTCCGGCCCCGCACCCGCCGACCTCTCGGGACGGCGGATTTCCCTGCAGCCGCCCATCGTCGCCGACGCACCGCCGCTGGGCAGGCGGTTCGGTGACGTGCTCACCCAGCCCCGGCCGTCGTACTCCCCCGGCGAGCGCGCCGAAGTGGTGTTCGCGGGCGCGCATCCCGGCAACGACCTGCACCGCGGTGGCACCTACCTGGAAGTCCAGCGGTGGAACGGAAACCGCTGGATACGGGTGGCCGACGACGGCGACTGGAGCACGACCCTGCGCTGGGCCCGGCGCGGCGTCGCGGCCTCACACGTCACAATCGGCTGGAAGGTTCCCCCTGGCAGCGAGGGCACGTACCGGATTCGCTACCACGGGGAGGCCCGGAACCTGCTCGGTGGAGTCAGGAGTTTCACCGGTGCGTCCAACCAGTTCAGTGTCCGCGGTTGACCAACACCACACTGCTCCGTTCGGAGCACAGCGGTGTGACACCTCGGTGCGAAATGCTACTTTGAGTTTTCAACCGGTTACCGGCTGGCCCGACAACTCAACTGCGCTGACCGTCGAGGAGTGCCCATGAGTTCACGCGGTTCCTGGCTGGCGAACGCGAACGAGACGGTGACAGCGCTGGTGGCCGACATGGCCGCCGATCCATGGGGCCGGTTCTCGCCGTCCGTCTACGAGACGGGCAGAATCGTGGCGCTCACCCCTTCCCTTCCGGGACACGCGGAACGGGTCGGGTTCCTCCTGCGGGAACAGCACGGCGACGGCCGCTGGGGCGGGCCCGGTGACTACGACATCGTGCCCACGTTGAGCGCGACCCACGCGTTGCTGACGGAGACATCCCGACCCGGCGCTCACCCCGAGGTCGCGAGGGCGGCCGAACGTGGAGTACGTGCGCTCGCCGATCGGTTGCGTCTTAACACCCTTCTGCCCGACACGGTCGCGATCGAGCTGATGGTGCCCGGCCTCGTCGACGACATCAACGCTCACCTCGAACGCCTCGGCCGCCCACCACTGACATCGCCGAAGGGCACCTACGCCGACTTGCTGGCACAGCTGCGTACGGCCGTCTCGCAGGGACATCCGCTGCCGGAGAAGCTGTTGCACTCCTTGGAGGTCGTCGGCGCGCCCGCGCAGAGCGCGCCGTTCGTGAAACCGGTGCACGGCAGGGTCGTTGGCTGCTCCCCCGCCGCCACGGCGGTGTGGCTCGGGGACGAGGCGGTGCGCGACGAGCGGAACCCGTGCGTGCGGTACCTGCGCGCGGTGCAGGAGCCGGGCGGCGGCGTTCCCGTGGCCGCGCCGCTGGCCCTCTTCGAGCGCTCCTGGGTACTGTCCACGCTCGTCTCCGCGGGTCTCGACGTCCGGGTCCCCCGCGAGCTCGTGGACGGCCTGCACGCCGCGTTCTCGCCGGAGGGAGCGGCGGGCGGCGACGGGCTTCCGCCCGACGTCGACGACACCGCCACCGCGCTCTACGCGCTGGCCCTGCTGGGTAGCCCGCGGTCGCCGGAAAGCCTGTGGCACTACGAGGCGGACGACCACTTCCGGTGCTTCCCGGAGGAGCGCACGCCGTCGACGAGCGCGAACGCCCACGTGCTGCAAGCGATTGGCGCCTCGCTGGGTCTCGACCTGCCCGACCGCGAGCGCTACGTCGCCGCGGCGAAGACGCTCACGCGCTGGCTGGGCGAGCGGCAGGACGCCGACGGCGGCTGGCACGACAAATGGCACGCGTCTCCGTTCTACGCCACGGCGTGCTGCGCGACGGCGCTCGCCGAGTACGGCGGCGCTGACGGGAACAAGGCCGTGCGCCGCGCCGTCGACTGGCTGCTCGCGACGCAGCGGAAGGACGGCTCGTGGGGACGCTGGAACGGCACGCGCGAGGAGACCGCCTACGCGGTGAAAACCCTGCTGCACCAAGGAGTCCCGACCACCGAAGCCACGGTCCGCGCCGCGGCGAGGGGCGCCGCCCACCTGCTCACCACCGACGGCGACACCACCCACCCCCCGCTGTGGCATGACAAGGACCTGTACACACCGCTGCGGATCGTGGAGGTGGAGATCATCGCGGCGCTCTACCTGGCACACACGACCGCGGCCGTCGCGGCGCGGCTTACCGAGGACCGAGTCGGCGTGTGATGAACCGCACGGAGCTGCGCATGGCGCTGCGCACATTGCCCTTTCTCGACTCCCACGCGCACCGCAAGGAAGGCTTCCTGGAGCTGGCAGGTGGACCACACCCAAAGCTCCTGGTGTGGCACCCGGAGGCGATCGACTGGATCTTCCGCTCGGACGCCATGCTCGAACACCCGGGCAGCCGCTCTCTGCGGCCCTTGCTCGGACCCGGTTCGCTGCTGTGGCTGGACGGCCCGCGACACCGCGCCTACCGGAAACTTCTCAGCGCTCCGCTGAGCGCCCGCAGGGTCGGTGACTATCGCCCAATCATCCAGGAAACCATCGACAGGGCATTGGCGAGTTTGACTCCAGGCACGGTCTTCACAGTGCCCGAGTGGACGCGCCGGGTCACCCTCGACATCGCGAGCCGGATCCTGCTCGGCTCCGATGGCCTCTCGGTTCTCCGGGAGTTCACAGCGTGGCTCGAACGCGCTCTCGGCTCGCCCCACCGCTCGCTGGCGTACCGGCTCTTCAGGGGCGAGCTGCCTCGATCGGGATCCACGTTGGACGGCGAGCTCGTGCGCCGAGCCCGCGCGGCGTGCCCACCCGCGTTGGCCTCGCTGGTCGTGGCACCGGACAGCCCCCTCGGCACGGTCGGCGACGGCGAGCTACGGGACCAAATCGTGTCGTTGCTGTTCGCGGGGCACGAGACCACGGCGTCGGCGACCGCATGGACCGTGTACTGGCTCGATCGTGACGAGGTTCTCCGGGGTGATGTCCTCGCCGAGCTGAATTCCACAACGGACAGTGGAGCCGACGCCAAGGCCGTGCCACTGCTGCACGCCACCGTGCAGGAGGCTCTGCGCATCACGCCACCCGTGCTCCTCGCCGGCAACCGCATGCTGACGGAGGAAACGCATCTGTTCGGTCGCAGACTGCCCCGGGGGGCCGTGCTCTCCCCCAGTGTCTATCTCGCGCACCGCGGGAGTGACTCATTCCACCGTCCGGACCGGTTCGACCCGAGCCGATTCCTCGACGGCCGGCCCCTGGCGCAGCATTACCTGCCCTTCGGCGGCGGAACCCGGCACTGCCTGGGCAGCCAGCTCGGTCTGCTGGAGACCAGAATGATCGTCGCCGCGCTGCTGCGCCGCCGGAGCCTGCGCAGCACACGCCGCCGTGCGGTAAAGGCACGAGTGCGCGGGCACGCCATGGCTCCGTCAGCGCGGCTGCAGATGAAGGTGACGGCGTGTCACGACTGACCTCGCCCCTCTGGCGCGACGTCGTGACGATCCACCGGCTCGAGTACACCTTGCCGGTCGCCTACTTCTGCTACGCCGCGCTGGGTGCCTGCTTCGCACCGGCCGGAGACGGTAGCTGGCCCTGGGGCCCGGCATTGCTGGCCGTGCTCGCCAACCTGCTGCTCATCGTGGGGCCGCTGGCCCTCAACGTCGCCGTCGATTCGCGCACGGACGAGCGGCACCAGGAGAAGCGTTACCTGGCCGCGGCAGCCTCTGGATTCGGCCGTAGCCGTGCGGTGCGCTGGTCGCTCGCCGAACTCGGGGTAGGGCTCGTACTGTCCACGACGGTCGCACTGTGGACCGGTTCGTGGTTGGTCGCCGCCGCGGCCACGGCGATCATCGTGCTTCAGGCCGCGTACAACCTCGAACCGGTCCGGCTCAAGCGGCGCGGCTTCGCAGGCCCAACGGCGTTCGGCATCGCGTCCGTCGGGCTGCCCTTCCTGCTGTCGTACGGCGCCGTGACCTCGTCGGTGGACATCACGGCATGGCTCCTCGCCTCAGGTATGGGCGTGCTGGCAGTCGGCCGCACCGTGTGGTGGTCGCTGCCGGACCGCATGGCCGACGCGGCGACGGACATCTCCGCGCCGGCCGTGCGCTACGGGCTCCGGCGCACGGTCGCCCTGACCTGTGTGATCCTCGCTGCGGGTCTAGCGCTTCTCGTCGCGGGGTTGTGGTGGCGCTACGGACCCGTCTGGGCGGTACTCGGCAGCGCGGCACACGGAGTGTTCCTCGCCTGCGTGGCCACGCTGGCGGCCAGTACGTCCGACACCATGCGGCCCAGCGCACGCCGCATGCTCAAACGGAGTCTGCCTCTGGTCACGATCGCCGAACTTGCGCTGGTCGTCACAGCTTTGGCGAACCGCTGACCTCCGGCCCCGGTTCGCTCAGGGCTTGCGACCGAGTCCGGCGTGCACCTGAACCGCCTCCGGATTGAGGACGGGGTCCTCGTCCTCCGGCCGCCACAGCGGCACCGGAACGATCCCGGGTTCGACCAAGTCGAGACCGGCGAAGAAGTCCACCAGCACATCTCGATCCCGGAGCGTGACGATCGGCGGAGCACCGAACATGCGGCTGAAGAGGTTGAGCCCCTGGTCGAGTTCCTCGTTCTGACTGAAGTGCACGATGCCCACATAGCTGCCAGGGCAGACGGCGTCGACGTAAGCCTTGACGACGGCGGCCGGGTCCTCCTCGTCACGCAGGAACAGCAGCGTTTCGACCAGAAGCACCGCCACCGGCCGGCTCCGATCCAGAAGTTCCCGCGACTCCTTCGCCCCGAAGATCTCGTCGGGCCTCCGGATGTCGGCCTGTACGAAGGCCGCGCCGCCGTTGTCGGCGACCACCTTCGCGCCGTCCGCTGCGACGCGTGGGTCGTTGTCGACGTACACGACCCGGCAGGACGGGTCGAGCTCTTGCGCGATCTCGTGCACGTGACCGCGGGTGGGGATGCCGGTTCCGAGGTCGAGGAACTGCCGTACGCCCTGCTCGACGAGAAAGCCGACCATCCGGCGGAGCAGCTGGCGAGACTCCCGCACGAGATACGGCACATGCGGTGCGCAGAGCGCGATCTGGTCCGCGTATTGCCGGTCGAGGTCGGAGTGATGCGAGCCCTCCAGCCAGCAGTCGTGGACACGGGCGATACTCGGCTGCTCAGCCTTCTGCTGGTCGGTCGCAGGTACAGGGAGTGCCACTCTGTGTACGCCTCCTCGGGGCAAGGCCCGGTCCGAACCTCGTGATCTTCCGCCGCACAGGGCACCAGATTCTACTGCGATCGGCCCCTCTGTGGTGGCCGGGCTGGCCGCGACATTCTGCCCCAAGGCGTTGATTTTCGCTTGCTGGGCAAGGAAAAGCAGCGCGCTACAGCGCGGCACCGTGCGTCGCTCAGCGCCTGCCAGGGACGAACTCCTGCATCTTCGTCTTGGCTCCCTGCACCAGGACGTGCCAGGCGTTGGGGTCGCCCTTCAGCAGCGCCTCCGCCGTCGACTTCATCTGCTCGAACGTCGCGTGCGGCGGGATCGGCGGCACCTCGGGGTCGCACCGTACGTCCAGCACCACCGGACCGTCCGCGGAGAGTGCCCGGTCCCAGGCCGGGCCGAGCTCGCCCGGATCATCCACCGCGATGCCCTCGAAACCGAGGCTGCGCGCGAAACCGGCGTAGGAGACGTCCGGCAGCGACTGTGACTCCTCGAACTTCGGCGCGCCGCCCATGGCCCGCAGCTCCCACGTGACCTGGTTGAGGTCGTCGTTGTGGAACACGCACACCACGAGCCTCGGGTCCGACCACAGCTCGCGGTACCTGGCGATGGTGATCAGCTCCGCCATGCCGTTCATCTGCATCGCGCCGTCGCCGACGAGCGCG
Organism: Prauserella endophytica; assembly: GCF_005146945.1. Taxonomy (GTDB): domain Bacteria; phylum Actinomycetota; class Actinomycetes; order Mycobacteriales; family Pseudonocardiaceae; genus Prauserella_A; species Prauserella_A endophytica. Next base: position 194,819 of record NZ_SWMS01000004.1, on the reverse strand, counting down.
ACCACGGGACGTTCCGGGTGCGCGAACTTCGCTCCGATCGCGTACGGCACGCCGGGACCCATCGTGGCCAGCGTGCCGGAGAGCGAGGCCCGCATGCGGCCTCGGATGCGCAGGTTGCGGGCGTACCAGTTGGTCGACGAGCCGGAGTCGGCCGTGACGATCGCGTCCTCGGGGATCCGCGCGGACAGCTCGTGCACCACCCGCTGCGGGTTGACCGGCCGCGCCTCGAGCATCGCCTGCTGCTCCATCGTCTCCCACCACGCGGCCACGTTCCGCTCGATGTCCCGCCGCCACGACCGGTCGTCCTTGGCCTCCAGCAAGGGGATCAGCGCGCGCAGCGTGCCCTTCGCCTCGCCGACGAGGTTCGCCTCGGTCGGGTAGCGCATGCCGATCACGCTGGCGTCCACGTCGATCTGCACCGCCCTCGCCTGGCCGAACTCGGGCAGGAACTGGCTGTACGGCATGTTGGAGCCGACGATCAGCAGCGTGTCGCACTCCTGCATCAGCTCGTACGTCGGCCGCGTGCCGAGCAGGCCGATCGAGCCGGTGACATACGGCAGGTCGTCGGGGAGAACGTCCTTGCCCAGCAACGCCTTCGCCACCCCGGCGCCCGTCAGCTCCGCGACGTGCTTGACCTCGTCGGCGGCGTTGCGTGCGCCCTGGCCGACGAGGATCGCCACCTTCTCCCCCGCGTTGAGCACCTCGGCGGCGCGGGCCAGCTCGTCCTCGGGCGGCACCAGCACCGCGTGCGGCGAGCTGGGCGGGCTGGAGGGCACCTGCTTGAACGCGTGCTGCGGCGGGCTGTAGTCCTGCTCCTGCAGGTCGGCCGGGATGATCACGGCGGTGGGCGCCTGCCGCGCCCGCGCGGTGCGGAACGCCCGGTCGAGCGCGTTCGGCAGCTGCTCGGCGACGTTGACCTCCACGAGGTAGGCCGCGGCGACGTCCTTGTAGAGGGCCTGCAGGTCCACCTCCTGCTGGTAGCTACCGCCCATCGCGGTGCGCGCCGTCTGCCCCACGAGCGCGACCACGGGCACGTGGTCGAGCTTGGCGTCGTAGAGCCCGTTGAGCAGGTGGATGGCGCCCGGCCCCGACGTCGCGAGGCACACGCCGACCTCACCGCTGAACTTGGCGTAGCCGACGGCCTGGAACGCCGACATCTCCTCGTGCCTCGACTGCACGAACCGCGGCTGGTTGTCCGCCTTGCCGAAAGCGGTGACGATCCCGTTGATGCCGTCGCCCGGGTAGCCGAACACGTGCTCGACTCCCCACTCCCGCAAGCGCCGCACCACCTGGTCACCGACCGTCTCGGCCATGTCGCCTCCTCGCTCGCCGTCACCGTCCGCCAGTGGCTACCCGAACAAGGCCGGTCCAACCCGTACGTATGCTGAGCCGCGTGAAGCACATCCATGCGGGCAAGGTCAGGGATCTCTACGAGGACGGCGGCGACATCCTCCTGGTCGCCTCCGACCGGGTCTCGGTGTACGACGTGACGCTGCCCACGCCGATCCCCGGCAAGGGCGCGCTGCTCACCCAGCTCTCGCTGTGGTGGTTCGAGCGTTTCGGCGACGTCGTGCCCAACCACGTGCTCTCGGGCACCGACGTGCCGCCCGAGTTCGCCCGCAGGGCCATCCGGTGCAAGCCGCTGGAGATGGTCAAGGTCGAGTGCATCGCCCGCGGCTACCTCGCCGGGCTGGGGCTGAAGGAGTACCAGAAGTACGGCACGGTCTCCGGCGTCGCGCTGCCGCCGGGCCTGGAGGAGGGCAGCGAGCTCCCCGAGCCGATCTTCACCCCCACCACGAAGGCCGAGGTCGGCCACGACGAGTTCATCACCTTCGACGACGTAGTGCGGCAAGAGGGCAGGGAGACCGCCGAGCGGCTGCGCGACCTCACGCTGGAGATCTACCGCAGGGGCGCCGCGCACGCCGAGACCCGGGGCATCCTGGTCGCCGACACCAAGCTGGAGTTCGGCCGGGACGCCGACGGCACGCTGACGCTGGCCGACGAGGTGCTCACCTCCGACTCGTCCCGGTTCTGGCCTGCCGACGAGTGGCAACCTGGCCGGACCCAGCACGCGTTCGACAAGCAGTTCGTGCGCGACTGGGCCACGAGCACCGACTGGGACCGCACCCCGCCGGGGCCGGAGGTGCCGCCCGAGATCGTCGAGGCCACCCGGGCGCGCTACACCGAGGCCTACGAGCGCATCACCGGCAACACCTGGACCGGCTAGGAAAGGTCCTGCGGGCGCAGTGAAGGCCACCTTCACTGCAGCTGGGCACCCTGGCCTCGGTCACTCCATGCGGCGGTACTGCGTGGGCGGCGGGTCGATCGGGCTCCAGCCCTTGAGGTGTGCGCACGCGGCGCAGATCAGCAGCAGCGCGCCCACGAACACCAGCCCGAAGTTCAGCGTGAGCGCGCCCAGCACCACGAGCACACCGGCGAACAGGTCCAGACCGAGACGGGCGAGCTTCGACAGCCTGAGCGTGCCACGCGGGTGCGCACACGAACCGAGCGCACTGGCCAGCTCGGGATCGTCGTGCTCGAACCTTTGCGCGATCCGTTCCAGCTCCTGTCGTTCGTAATGGCTCAACATGGTCGGCTCCTGGGCTCACTCAAGGACACGGGCCGTCGCTCAGCGCGTTCGGGGCCCCTTGGCTACCCCACGGAGCGGACGGCAAACGACCACTGTTTCCGCATGCACGCGAATGGATACCCGCACCGCATGTCGAAGCCCCGCCTGCGGCTGAGCGCGGGCATGCTGCGCAGCGCTGCCATCGTGTCAGCCGAGCTGCTGCTGCTCTTTCTCGCGCTGTGGGCGCTGCGCAACGTCGTCGAGCACCTGAGCTATGTGCTGATCCCCATGTCGATCGCGCTGCTGCTCTCGGCGTTCCTGCAGCCGCTGGTGGGCTTCCTGTGCCGGCACCGGTGGCCACGCGGCCTCGCGGTGGTGACCTCGCTGATCGCGGGGCTGACCGTAGCGGGCGGCCTCGTGGCCTTCGTCGTGCTTTCCATCCTCAACAACTTCGACGAGCTGCGGCTACAGGTCGCCGAGAGCATCGCCCAGGTCGAGGACTGGCTGCGCAGGGGACCGTTCCAGTTCGAGGGCGGGCTGTCCGACCGGGTGCAGGAGTGGCTCGGCGGCAATCAGCAGGCGGTGATCTCACAGGCGCTCGGCGCGTTCAGCACGGTGAGCGCGATCGGGATCGGCCTGCTGCTGTCCACTGTGCTCCTCGTGATCTTCCTCTACGACGGTCCGAGGATGTGGGAGTTCCTGCTGCGACCGTTTCGCACGTCGACCCGCAACGTCATCGACGAGTCGGGCCGCAGGGCCTACCGCAGCGTCGTGACCTACGTGTGGGTGACAGCGCTGGTCGCGCTCATCGATGCGATCGGCATCGGGATCGGGCTCGCGATCGTCGGCGTCCCGCTCACCGTTCCGCTCGCCGCGCTGGTGTTCCTCGGCGGATTCGTGCCCTACGTGGGCTCGGTCGTCTCCGGCTTCGTCGCGGTCGCGGTGACCCTGGTGAGCAACGGCGGCGTGGCCGCGCTCATCATCCTCGGCGTGGTGCTCGGCGTGCAGCAGCTGGAGGGGCACGTGCTGCAACCGGTGCTGCAGGGCAACCTCTCGAAGCTGCACCCGGCCGTGGTGCTCGTGGCGCTCGTGATCGGCGGCACCGAGGGCGGTATCGCCGGTGTGCTGTTCGCGGTGCCCACCGTGGCCGCCGTGAAGGCGGTGCTGATCACAGTCGCCGAACACCGCGCGTGAGCCGTTTCGCCGGCAGGGGCCCGGGTACTCCGCCGCCAGCCAGGCAACCGAGCAGGAGGAGCCACCCCATGACCGACGACCTGATCAGCGTCATCATGAACGACCACCGCGAGGTCGAGCGGGTGTTCGCCGAGCTGGAGGACAAGGCCACCGACCCGCGCCGTCGCAGGGAGCTCGCCGACCACGTCATCGCCGAGCTGGTCCGGCACTCCGTCGCGGAGGAGCAGTTCATGTACCCCGCCGCGCGCAAGCACCTCGAGAACGGCAACGAGCTCGCCGACCACGAGATCGAGGAGCACTCCGAGGCCGAGCTGCTGATGAAGCAGCTGGAGGACATGGACGCCACCGACCCCAAGTTCGACCAGCTGCTCGGCAACCTGATGGACTCGATCCGCCACCACGTCGAGGACGAGGAGAACGATCTGCTGCCCAAGCTGCGCGCGGCGTGCAGCGAGGAGGAGCTGCGGGAGCTGGGCGAGAAGGTGTTGCGGGCCAAGGAGAAGGCACCGACGAGGCCGCACCCGCAGTCGCCGGACAAGCCGCCGGCCAACCGCATCCTCGACCCGGGCGCGGGCCTGATCGACCGGATGCGCGACAAGCTCAGCGGGCGCGCGACGTGAGGTGAGGGACGCGTCAAGTCATTCCGGGGCGCGGGCGGTTTCCGGTGATCAGCCGGTTACGCCGCCCGCGTCCCGGAAAGCACCTCAGTTCTTCCTGCCGACCCCGCCGGTCATGAAGCGCACGCCGATCGTCGTCGCGTCGGTGACGATCTCGTCGGGCCGCCACAGCGGCAGCGGCACGATGCCGGGCGCCAGGATCTCCAGGCCCTCGAAGAACTCCTCGAGCTCCGCCGGGGTCCGGACGCGGCCGGTGCCCAGCTGCGAGAGCAGGACCTTCTCCAGCTCCTCACTCTCCGGCGAGTCCGACAGCCGCGTGAAGTTCGTGATGAAGAAGTACGAACCGGGCACCACGGCCTCCCGCAGGGCCTGCACGATGCCCTTCGGGTCCTCGTCGTCGGCGAGGTGGTGCAGGATGCCGCAGAGCATCACGCACACCGGCTTGCTGAAGTCGATCATCTCCTGCACGTCGGGGTGCGAGAGCACCTCCTCCGGCTTGCGGAGGTCGGCGGTGACGACGCGCGTGTTCTCGTTGTCCTGCAGCAGCGCCCTGCCGTGCGCCAGCACGATCGGGTCGATGTCGACATAGACGACCTTCGCATCGGGGTTGGCCTCCTGGGCCACCTCGTGCGTGTTGCGCGCCGTGGGCAGCCCCGAGCCCAGGTCGAGGAACTGCGTGATGCCCTGCTCGGCGGCAAGGTGACGCACCACGCGGTGCAGGATCGCCCTGTTGTGCAGTGCGATCTCCTTGAGCTCCGGCATCACGGACAGACTCGCCTCGGCGACCTGCCGGTCGATGGCGTAGTTGTCCTTGCCGTTGAGCATGACGTCGTAGACGCGGGCGGCCGTCGGCACCCCGTTGTCCAGTACGACGATCTCGGAGTCGACTGCTGCGCTGTCGGAGGACATTGAAGGCTCGCTCTCCTCACCATATGCGGGACGCTGGACATCGTAGCCGTTCCGCCACACGGCGTCACTGCGGTTGGGAGTTTCGGGTGATCGACAACGTCGTCTCGGGGTCGAGGACGTGGACTTCGCCCAGCTCACACCCCGGCGCGCACCACGCTCCGCTCCGCTCCGCGCCGCGCCGCTCCTCTACTTGACGGCGCCCATGGAGAGGCCGCGGACGAGGTGGTTCTGCGCGATCCAGCCGATGATCATCACGGGCAGCGAGGCGAGCAGGGCCGCGGCCGACAGCTGCGCCCAGTACAGGCCCTCACTGGTGATGAAGCCGGACAGGAACACCGGCACGGTGCCGGCCCGCGCTGCGGTGAGGTTGACTGCGTAGAAGAACTCCGTCCACGAGAAGATCACGCAGATCAGCGCGGTCGCCGCGATGCCGGGCGCCACGACGGGCAGCACGACCTTGTAGAGCAGCGTCGGCAGCTTGGCGCCGTCAACCCGTGCGGCCTCGATCATCTCCTTCGGCACCTCGAGGAAGAACGAGCGCATCATCCACACCGCCAGCGGCAGGTTCATGGCCGTGTAGAGGATGTTCAGCGCCCACACGTTGTCCAGCAGCTGCACGTTCTGCGAGATCACGTACAGCGGGATGATCGCCGCCACGATCGGCAGCATCTTCGTGGACAGGAAGAAGCCGAGCACGTTGCTCGTGCCCTTGACCGGCGCGATCGAAAGCGCGTAGGCGGCCGGGATCGCCAGCACCAGCACGGCGAGCGTCGACACCACCGTGACGAACGCCGAGTTGGCGAGGTAGGGCAGGAACCCGCGTTCGAACACGCCCGCGAACTGCTCCAGGGTCGGCGAGAAGAACAGCCTCGGTGGATCGGTGTAGGCGTCGGCCTCCGTCTTGAACGACGTCAGCACCATCCAGATGACGGGAAAGACGAACAGGATCGCGACCAGCCACGTGAACGCGGTCAGCGAGATGCGGCCGAGCCTCATTTCACACCCCCGCTCACGTCGAAGGTCCGGAACATCAGGCGCAGGGTGAACGTGGCCACGATCAGCGTCAGGATCACCACGATCACGCCCATCGCCGAGGACTGGCCGACGTCGAAGCCCTCGAACGCCCGCTGGTAGATGTAGAAGGGCAGGTTGGTGCTCGCCGTACCCGGACCGCCCTGGGTCATCAGGTAGATCGCGTCGAACGAGTTGACGATGTAGATCGCCCCCAGCAGCGCGGCGAGCTGGAGGTACCGGCTCAGCTGCGGCAGCGTGATGGACGCGAACGTGCGCCAGCGGCCCGCGCCGTCGACCTGCGCGGCCTCCAGCACCTCTTTGGACTGCGCCTGCAGCCCGGCGAGGATCAGCAGCGTCATGAACGGCGTCCACTGCCACACCACCTGCGCCATCACCGACCCGAGCGGGAACTCCGAGAGCCAGTCGATGTCGGTGCCGAGCACGAAGTTGAGCAGCCCGTACACCGGGTCGAACATCGTCGTCTTCCACAGCAGCGCACCGGCTGCCGGGAGGATGAGGAACGGCGTGATGATGAGCGTGCGCACCACGCCCCTGCCGGTGAATTTGCGGTCGAGCAGCAAGGCGAGCCCGAGCCCGAGTGCCATCGACACGAACACGCACACCACCGTGAGCACGACGGTGTTGAGCATCGCGCCGCGGAACGTGCTGTCGGCGAACACGTCGACGTAGTTCTGGAAGCCGACGAAGTGCTGCGAGCCCGGCCGCACCAGGTTCCACGACTGGAACGAGTAGAACACCGTGACCAGGAAGGGAATCTGTGTCACCGCGATGGTGAAGAGCAGCGCGGGCAGCAACGGGGCCCTGCGCTTCCACGGGTTGGCGTGCCTGCGCGGTTTCGGCTGCTCGGCGCTCTCACCGGCCCGAGCAGGAGCGATCTCGGTCGTCGTCATTGGGTCTCCCGATAGGCCTGGCCGACCGTCTCGGCGTACTCCTGCGCCTGCTCCAACGCCTCGTCGACCGACTTCTGTCCCGCGATCGCCGCGGAGAGCTGCTGGCTCACCCGGGTGCCCAGGTCCTGGAACTCGGGGATGCCAACGAACTGAATGCCCGGGTAGGGCACCGGCTCGGTCATCGTCTTGTCCTGGCTGGCATCGCGGATGCCGTCCAGGGTCGGCTGCGCGTAGGCCTTCGCGGCCTCCCGGTACTCGGGAATGTCGTAGGTGGACTGGCGGCAGCCCGGCGGCACGCGGTTCCAGCCGAACTCCTCGCCAACCGTCTGGACGAACCGCTTGTCGGTCATCCACCGCATGAAGTCCCACGCGGCCTGCTTGTTCTCGGTGACCTTCGGCATCGCCAGCGACCACGTGTAGAGCCAGCCGCTAGCGTCGGTCTTGTCCACCGGTGCGGCGACGTAGCCGGACTTGCCCGCCACCGTGCTGCTGGCCGGGTCCTCGTTGGTACCGGCCATCACCGTCGCGTCGTACCACATCGCGGCCTGGCCCTGGCCGTAGCGCGTGCCGCACTCGGAGAACCCGGCGCTGGAGGCACCCGTCTCGCCGTGCTCGCGCACGAGGTTCACGTAGAAGTTGGCCGCCGCCTTGAACTCCGGCGACGTGAGCTGGGCGTTCCAGTTCCGGTCGAACCACCGGCCGCCGAACGTGTTCACCACGGTGGTGAACGGCGCGAGGCTCTCGCCCCAGCCCGGCTTGCCGCGCAGGCAGATCCCGGCGATGCCGTTCGCCGGGTCGTGGAGCCTCGCGGCGAAGTCGGCGATCTGCTGCCACGTGGGGTTCTCCGGCATCGTGAGCCCGGCCTGGTCGAAGAGGTCCTTGCGGTAGGCCAGGAACGACGACTCGCCGTAGAACGGCACCGCGTACATCGAGCCCTCGTGGGACAGCGACTGGCGGATGCTGGGGATGAAGTCGTCGGCGTCGTAGCCCTCGCTGGAGTCGATGTAGGGCTGCAGGTTCTCCAGCCAGCCGTTGGCAGCCCACTGCGGCGTCTCGTAGTTGCTGATCATCACCACGTCGAACTCGCCGCCCTGCGTGGCGGTGGAGGCGGTGATCTTCGCGCGGGCCTGGTTCTCCGGCAGCGACACGAACTTCAGCTCGATGCCGGGGTGCTCGCGCTCGAACCGGTCGGACAGCGCGATGGCGTCGTTCATCTGCGGGTTGGCGACGATCGCGATCACCAGCGTCTGCGTGCCCGCGCCGATGGCTCCCGCCCCGGCGCATCCGGTGACCAGCAGTAGTGCGGACAACAGGACCGCTGACAGCCGGCCACGCCGCCGCCTGCCGAAGGCGTTACGCATCGTTGCTGCCTCCTGGGATACCTCCTGGAACAACCTGCACCTTCAGTCCGGAGCCGCTGCGCATGAGCGCGAGCGCGTCCGGGTACCGCTCGAGCGGCAGCGTGTCGGTGAGCAGCGCGCCGGTGTCGATCGCACCGGCCGCGACGAGGTCCAGGGCGGCGCCGAAGCTGTTGAGCACGGCCATCGAGCCGACCACGGTGATCTCGTCGTTGTAGATGCGGAACGGCGACAGGGCCACACGCGCCTCCTCGGGCGCGACGCCGAAGACGAGCAGGCGCCCGCCCCTGCGCAGCGAGTCGAAGGCGGCCTCGATGGCTGGCACCACACCGGTGCAGTCGGCGGCCGCGTCGAACTTCTCGCCGTTCAGCTCCGCGACGTCGGTGACCACGGCCTCGGCGCCGAGCCGCGTGGCCCTGGGCAGGCGGGCGGCGTTGCGGTCGACGACGGTGACGCGAGCGCCCGCGCGCTGCAGCAGCTGCTGCATGATCAGGCCCATCGTGCCCGCGCCCATCACGAGGAAGCGCTCCCCCGCCTCGACGCCGACCCTGCGCACGCCGTGCACCGCGCACGAGACGGGTTCCACGAGCGCGCCCTGCTGGTAGGTCAGCTCGTCGGGCAGCCGGTAGCAGTTGGCGGACGGCACGGCGACGTACTCGGCGAAGGCGCCGTCGACGGTGTCACCGGTGGCACCCCAGTTGGCACACAGGTTGCCGTGGCCCGAACGGCACGGGGTGCAGTAGCCGCAGAACAGCGAGGGGTCGACGGCGACGCGGTCGCCGACGCGCCAGCCGCCGGGCACGTCGGCGCCCAGCTCAACGATCTCGCCCGCGAACTCGTGGCCGGGCACGATCGGGTAGGGCGTCGGCGGGAAGTGCCCGTCGGCGATGTGCAGGTCGGTCCCGCAGATGCCGCACGCGCCCACCTTCACCACGACCTGCCGCTCGCCCGGCTTCGGATCCGGCACGTCCCCGACTCTGAGGGACCCCGGCTGGTCGACGATCGCGGCTCGCATGCCACCCACTCCTTGCTCATCTGAGCACTTTACGAACTATTAACCACAGTGCATGTGCCTGGCATTGAAGAACTCCCCCTAGTGTTACGTCAACCTTTCGAGGCAATTTCGCGCTATAGTGCTCAGATGAGCGCTAGACGTCGGCCCCTCAGCTTGTCTGATTCGGTTCAGGCGGCCTCGATCGCCCACCGCTTCTACGTCCGGGGCGAGTCGAAACTGGAGATCGCGGAAGCCTTCGGGCTCAGCAGGTTCAAGATCGCCCGCATACTCGACACCGCAAGGGAAACGGGCCTGGTGCGGGTGGAGTTCGACCTTCCGGCCCCAATCGACCCGGCGCTGTGCGACGAGCTGCGCTCCGCCTACGGCCTCGAACGCGCCCTGGTGCTCGAACGAGCGAAACACCGCGAGACCCGGCCCGAACTGCGCAGGCGAATCGGGGCACTGGCGGCGCAGTTGCTCGCGGAGACGGCGACCAAGGACGACGTGATCGGACTGTCGTGGGCGCGCTCGGTCAACGTGATGACCGAGCAGATCGACGCGTTGCCGCGCTGCCCCATCGTGCAGCTGTGCGGAGTACAGGCGGGCATGGACATGCGCGACCGGTCGGTGGAGACCGTGAGCAGGCTCGCGCGCGTGTCCGGTGGCGAGGCGTACCCGATCTTCGCGCCGCTCGTGCTGCCCGACCGGCGGACCACGGAGACGCTGCGCAGACAGCCGGGCATCGCGGAGACGTTCGGGCAGTTCCGCAACCTCACCAAGGCCGTGGTGAGCATCGGAGCCTGGCAGGAGAACGAGTCCACCGTGTACGACTCGCTCTCCCCCGCCGAGCGCGACGCGATCAGCAAGCGGGGGGCGAAGGCCGAGGTCGCGGCGAGGCTGTTCGACGCCGACGGCAACGCGCTGTCCACCGGGCTGGCCCACCACGTGCTGGCGATCAGCCACGAGGAGCTGCGCCAGGTGCCCGAGGTGATCGCGCTCGGCTACACGAGGCCGAAGGCCGAGGCGATCGACGCGGTACTTCGCTCGGGCATGGTGTCGACCCTCATCACCGACGCCGACGCCGCCCGAGACGCCCTCGAAATCGCCGCCAACCGCACCTGAGCCCACCTTCCCCCAAGGCCACCTTTGTTGCGTTGAACGCAACAAAGGTGGCCTTGGGGGCCGTTCAGATCACCTGAATGGGCTACGGGGTCGAGGCGGAGGGAGGGAAACCCCTGCAGTGAAGGCCACCTTCACTGCGTTGAACGCAGGCAAGGTGGCCTTCACTGCAGCCGGGTCCGCTCCTCCTCGAACACCTCGTGGCAGCCCTTGCTGCAGAAGGCGTACCTGGTGCCGTCCCGCTCGGCGGTGCCCGCCGCGTGCTCGAACGGGACGTACATGCCGCACACCGGGTCGAGCCCCGAGCCGGCCGGCGGCTCGGCCCGCTGCGCGCCCGACTCCCGGAACGGCCGGGTGATCAGCCGCACGATGTCGTTGGCGCGCAACACCTCCCCGCCGAGGCCGAGGCCGCCCTCGGGCACGCCCACGACGTGCACCATCGCCGCGGAATCGCCCAGCAGCCTGCCGTAGATCTCGACGAGGTACGGGCTCATGTCCTCGCGCCAGCCCTCCGGAACGCTCACGCGCACGAGCAACCTGTGCTCCGCGCGGCGGCCGCCGGTGTACCAGGTGCCGACCTCGTGGAAGACGACGTGCGAGATCGCGCGCTCCGCCTCCAGCACCTCCGGCGGAGCGGAGTCGGCCTTCACCACCTCGTTCACGAGGTCGTGGGCGAGCCGATCGCGCCGCTCACTCGTCAGGAAGCCCTCGGGTGTGAACACCTCCACGAACATCATGGCCGGACCGCCTTCACCAGCAGGGCCGGGCAGGACAGCGACACCCCGTCGGCGCGCTCGTGCCTGCCGAGCTCGGTGAGCAGGGCCGCGCGCACGCCGAGCCGCTCGGCCTCGCCGGCCGCCCGCAGGAAATGCGGTACCGGCCCGAAGGAGAGCAGGAAATCCGCCGCGTCGACGGCGTCGGCGCCGAAGCGCATGGGCACGCTCAACGGGGTCGCCGTCACGCGCGTGAACCCCGCGGCCGTGAGCACACCGTTGGCCCGCACGGGATCGGCCAGGGACGCCGGACCCTCCGCGCCCGGCTCGCCGTAGTGCTCCGGCAGGTACCGCCCGAACACGCCGGAGTAGAGGCGCCCGAGGTCGCTGCCGGCCAGGTCGCCCAGTGCGACGAAGGCGAGCCGCCCGCCCCTCCGCAACGCGCTGCCGATGTTGGCGAACGCGGCCACCGGGTTGGCGAAGAACATCACCGCCGCGCGGCTGATGGCGACATCGAACCCACCGGCGGGAAACGGGTACACCTGCGCGTCGCCCTGCTGGAACGTCACGTTCTCGATGTTCTCGGCGAGCGCCGTCCGCCGCGCCCGCTCGAGCATCGGCGCGGAGAGGTCGATGCCGAACGCACTGCCCCCGCTCGCCAGGCCAGCGGCGATCCTGGTGGTCTGCCCGGTGCCGCAGCCGATGTCGAGCACCCGGTCGTCGGCCCCGATCGCCGCGGCGGCGAACAGCGGGTCGTTTGTTCCGGCGTTGACGGCGTTGTAGCGGTCGGCGTGGTCTGCCCAGTGCTTTCCCTCGGCACCGTTCCACGCCCTCGCCTGTTCGATGTTCACGATGGTCTGCATACCGACGATGCTTCCGCCGTCGCGGTCCGTCCGCGTCGGTCACCTGAAGGCGATTCCGCCACGCGGCTACTCCCCGGGAAGTACTCCCGCCGGAGAACGGAATCGGCGTGCTCTGCGGCTAGTGTTCGGACATGGCACAGGTCCGGGGACTTCTCGACCCCTTCGACACAGCGCTCGCGGCCGGGGTCACCGCGCTGGCGGTGCTCGACGCCGTCGTCGGCCCCTCGGAGCCGACCGCGCTCGACTACGCGCTGCTGCTCATGGGCTCGCTCGTACTCGCCTTCCGGAACCGGTCTCCCCGCACGGTGCTCGCGATCAGCCTCGTCTGCGGGCTGGTCTACACGGCGAGCGTCGAACCGGGGCCGATCGCGACTGTGCCCGTGCTCGTCGCCGTCTACACCGTCACCGCCGTGGGACACCGGGTGCTGGCGCTGGCCGTCACGGCACCGCTGGTGGTGTTCGCGGTGGCGACCAACCTCGCCGACACCGAGGACGGCATGGCGGCCGGGCAGGCGATCCAGGAGGCGATCCTGCCCGTCGGCTGGTTCGTCGCGGTGCTCGTGCTCGGCGAGGTGACCCGGCATCGGCGGGCGTACCTGGAACAGGCCCGTGAGCGGGCGGCCGAGGCCGAACGCACCCGCGAGGAGGCGGCGCTGCGCAGGGCCGGGCAGGAACGGCTCCGCATCGCCCGTGAACTTCACGACTCGCTCACCCACCAGATCTCGATCATCAAGGTGCAGGCCGACGTCGCCGTGCACCTGGCGAGGAAACGCGGCGAGGACGTGCCCGACGCGCTGGTGGCCGTGCAGGACGCTAGCCGCGAGGCGACCCGCGAGCTGCGCGCGACGCTGGAGGTGCTGCGCACCGACGACGAGGACACCGGCACCGGCCTCGCCCGGCTCGACCACCTGGTGCGGCGCGCCGGGGTGCCGGCCACGGTCGCCGTCGAGGGCGAGCCGCAGGCGCTGCCCCGCGACGTCGACCAGGCCGCGTACCGGATCGTGCAGGAGGCGCTCACCAACGTCGCGCGGCACGCGGGCGAGGCGACGGCGACGGTCACGATCGGTTACAGCGCCCACGAGCTGACCGTGCGGGTCGACGACGACGGCGCGGCCAGGCCGGGAGCCGCCCCTGTCCCCGGCGTCGGGCTGATCGGCATGCGGGAACGCGTCACCGCGCTCGGCGGGCGCCTGCGGGCGGAGCCGCGACCGGAGGGCGGGTTCACGGTGGAGGCCGTCTTCCCCGCGAGGGAGCGCGTGTGATCCGGGTACTGCTCGTCGACGACCAGGCTCTCATCCGCGGCGGGTTCCGCGCGCTGCTGGAGGCGGAGGACGACATCGAGGTGGTCGGCGAGGCCGCCGACGGCGCGCAGGGCGCCGAGCTCGCGGCCGAGACCGTGCCCGACGTCGCGCTCATCGACATCCAGATGCCGGTGCTCGACGGCATCGAGGCCACACGGCGCATCGTCGCCGACCCCCGGCTCGACGGCGTGCACGTGGTGATGCTGACCAACTACGGCTTCGACGAGTACGTGTTCAACGCGCTGCGGGCCGGTGCGAGCGGGTTTCTCGTTAAGGACATCGACCCCGGGGACCTGCTGCACTCCGTCCGGGTCGCGGCCCGCGGCGACGCGCTCCTCGCGCCGTCGATCACGCGCAGGCTCATCGGCGAGTTCGTGTCCCGGTTGCCGGAACCGGACATCGGCAAGAGCATGGAGCGGCTCACCAATCGCGAGCGCGAGGTGGTGGCGCTCGTCGCGCGCGGCCTGTCTAACGACGAGATCGCCCAGCACATGGTGATCAGCCCGACCACCGCGAAGACCCACGTCAGCAGGGCGATGACCAAGCTGCACGCCCGGGATCGGGCCCAGCTCGTGGTGTTCGCCTACGAGTCGGGGCTGGTTTCGCCGAAGCGCAGCTTGTAAGCTTCTGGATCTGTGGGCACTGAAAGCGCTTTCAGTCTACGGATCACGACGAGGTGAGCAGATGGCGATGTCAAGGGGAAACCGCTGGCGTGCGCGGAAACCGGCGATCCGGACGCTGGGCGTGCTCGCGACCGCGCTCGTGTGCACGTCGCTCGCGGCGCCCGGCGTGCAGGCGTCCCCACCCGGCCACGGAGCGGTGTTCCCAGGACTCGTCCCGGACCTGGCCGCCTACTACGACTTCGACCATCCCGTGCGCGGAAACGCCGCGCAGGAACGGGACCACGGTTTCTCGGGTACCCCGATCGACCTCGTCAACGGCGGCGCGGACATGCGCGTGCGTGACGAAGCGTTCCCCGGCAGCGGGCGCGCGCTCCAGACGCGGCAGGTGAACCCGGCCGTCAACGGCAACGACGACTGGAAGGCCGGGGTGTACTCGGCCGACGGCGTTCCGACGCTGAGCGCGTTCAACGGCGTCACCGGCACCACCGTGATGGGCTGGTTCAAGGTGACCGGCACCAACCCGAACCTGAACTCCACCACGCCCGATCCCGACGACTACTACAACGCCGTGGGCCTCGCCGGAGTGCTGTCCGGCAACTCCGACGGACACGGTGTGCGCGCGCTGCTCGAACTGATCAATGTGGACGGTGAGCTGCGGCTGGTCGCGCTCGGCAGGCGCGACGACTCCGGCAGCTCGCAGACGTTCGCGGCCAGCGAGGACTGGCAGAAGCTGTTGCCGAAGGACGAATGGGTGCACCTCGCGGCGACCTTCGACTTCGACAACGGCACGATGGCGTTGTACCGCAACGGAAAGCCGGTGGAAGGCTTCTACACCGTGTCCGGTGATCCGTGGGGTGTGGAGGGCGAACCGGAGCCGGACCGCGCGTCCGCGACCGATCCTAGGGGCATCAAGATCGGCGGCAGCTTCCCGCAGAACACGCTGGAGCGCAATCCCTGCAACTGCCGCTTCGACAGCCTGATGTTCCTCGACCGTTCGGTCTCGCCCACCGAGGTGTGGCTGCAGTACCAGTGGATGGTCCGCGGCCGGGGGTGACGATCGCGGCGGCGGCTACAGTGGAGGCCGATGAAACGCCCCGCCTCGCCGCTGCCGCCCCGGCACGGACTCGACGCCGCACGGCTCAGGCTGCCCGCCGAGGGCAACTGGGCCACCGTGCGTGACCACCTCGTCGAGCGCCTCCACCGGCTGGATCCGCGGCGGATCGACGAGATGCTGCGGGAGCAGCGCATCGTCGGGCTCGACGGGCCGATCACGGTGGAGACGCCGTACGTCCCGGGCACGTTCATCTGGTTCCACCGCGACCTCCCCGACGAGGTCCCGGTGCCCTTCGACATCGGCGTCGTGCACCAGGACGACCACCTCGTTGTGGTCGACAAGCCGCATTTCATGGCCACCATCCCGCGCGGAAGACACGTGCTGGAGACCGCGCTCGTCCGGCTCCGGCGTGACCTCGGGCTGCCGGAGCTGAGTCCGGCGCACCGGCTCGACCGCGTCACGGCGGGTCTGGTGATGTTCGTGGCGCGGCGGGAGCTGCGCGGTCCGTACCAGACGCTGTTCCGCGACCGGCTGGTGCGCAAGGAGTACGAGGCGATCGCGCCGCACGATCCCGCACTGGAGCTGCCGCGCACGGTGCGTAGCCGGATCGTCAAGGAACGCGGTGTCATGACCGCGCAGGAGGTGCCGGGAGAGCCGAACGCGGAGACGTGGGTGGAGCTGCTGGAGCACCGGGACGGGCTCGGCAGGTACCGGCTGCGGCCGCAGACGGGACGCACTCACCAGCTGCGGGTGCACATGTCGTCGCTGGGGGTGCCGATCCTCGGCGACACCTTCTACCCGGTACACCACGAGACCCCGCTGAACGATTTCAGCCGCCCGCTGCAGCTCCTGGCCAAAGTGCTCGAGTTCACGGACCCGCTCACCGGCGAACGGCGCCGTTTCGAGAGCGGGGCAACCCTCCGGGCGTGGACGGACCACGCCGCATGGCAAGCCGACGTCTTGGCCTGACGCGCCAGCCCGCGAGTCCCCCGCTCCCGCGCGCGAGTTCTGCACTCCAGCCCGCGAGTTCTGCGCTCCCGCGCGCGAGTTCTGCACTCCAGCCCGCGAGTTGCGCGTTCCCGGGCGCAAGTTGCGCGTTCCAGCCAGGCGATAGGCGGGCGTGCCGAACGGGCAACTCGCCGGCCCGGGCGGGGGACTCGCCGGCCCGGGCGGGCAACTCGCCGGCCCCAGCGGGCCACTCGCGGGCCCGAGCCGGGGGACTCGCGCACCGGGGCGGGCCACTCACCGGCCCGAACGGGCAACTCGCCGGCCCCAG
>NZ_SWMS01000004.1:0-178271 GCF_005146945.1 Prauserella endophytica | reverse complement strand
CCCCAACGGGCAACTCGCCGGCCCCAACGGGCAACTCGCCGGCCCCAACGGGCAACTCGCCGGCCCCAACGGGCAACTCGCCGGTCCGAACGGGCAACTCGCGGGCCTGAGCGGGGGACTCGCCGACTCCAGCGGGCGACTCGCGCGCCGGAGCGGGGGACTCGCCGGCCCCAGCGGGCAACTCGCGGGCCTGAGCGCGGGACTCGCGCGCCGGGGCGGGGGACTCGCGCGGCGTCAGCCGCGTTCCACCAGGTGGCCGACCACGTCGGGGCCCGGGTGGGCGGCACCGGAGCCGTCTCGGCGCGGGTCCACCTCGGGCAGCTCCACCGGGTCGCCGTTCTTCATGGCTCCCGCCGGGCGCGGACCGATCCACGCCACCGTGAGCCCCTGCTCACCCTTCAGGAACCGGTGCGCCCGCACGCCTGCCGTCGCCCTGCCCTTCGCGGGGTACTCCGCGAACGGGGTCATCTTCACGGTCTGCCCGGTCGCCGTCACCACCATGGGCTCGCCGTGCTCCTCGTCGTCGGTCCGGATCGCGCCGAAGAACACCACCTCGGCGTCGGCACCGAGGTTGATGCCCGCCATGCCACTGCCCTTGAGGCCCTGCGGCCGCACGAGCGACGCCGAGAACCGCAGCAGCGACGCCGTCGACGACAGGAACGCCAGCGTCTCCTCACCATCGGTGAGCCACGCGGCGCCGACCACCTCGTCACCGTCCTTGAGCCCGATGACGTCGAACTCGTCGGACCGCACCGGCCACTCCGGCGCGCACACCTTCACGACACCACGCCGCGTACCGAGCGCGAGCCCCGGCGAACCGGCCGCCTTCTCCCCCAGCGGCGCGATGCCGACCACACGCTCGCCCTTCTCCAGCGGCACCAGCTCGCGCGCGGCCATCCCGCCGCGCAGCGACACGGTGCCGACCTGCTCCGGCAGTACGGGCAGCGGCAGCACGTCGACCTTGAACGCCCGCCCCGCGCTGGTCACCAGCAGCACCTGGCCCCTCGCGGTGGTGTGCACGACCGCGGACACGGCGTCGTGCTTCACGCGCCCGCTGCGTCGCCTGCTCTCGATGGCCTCCTCCGACTCGGCGGCGGTCCTGGCCACGAGGCCGGTCGCCGAGAGGATCACCTGGCACGGGTCGTCGGCGACCTCCAGCGGCCCGGCCGGCTTCGAGGCGGCGAGCACCTCCTTGAGGTCACCGTCGATCAGGGCCGTCCGCCGCTCGGTCGGGAAGTCCTTGGCGATCTTGGCGAGCTCCTGCGAGACGACCTTCCTGAGCACCGACTCGTCTTCGAGGATCCGGGACAGCTCGGCGATCTCCGCGCGCAGCCTGTCCTGCTCCTCCTCCAGCTCGATCTTGTCGTACTTGGTGAGCCTGCGCAGGGGCGTGTCGAGGATGTAGGTGGCCTGGATCTCGGACAGCTTGAACCGCTTCATCAGGCCTTCCTTGGCGGCCTGCGCGTTGTCGCTCTGCCGGATCAGCCGGATGACCTTGTCGATGTCGAGCAGGGCCTTGAGCAGACCCTCGACCAGGTGCAGCCGCTCCTCCCGCTTGCGCTTGCGGTATCGCGTGCGCCGGGTGACGACCTCGTACCGGTGCGAGAGGAAAACCTCCAGCAACTGCTTGAGCCCGAGCGTCCGCGGCTGGCCGTCCACGAGCACGAGGTTGTTGATGCCGAACGACTGCTCCAGCGGCGTCAGCCGGTACAGATCGGCCAGCAGCGCCTGCGGGTTCACGCCCACCTTGCACTCGATCACGAGCCGCGTGCCGTTCTCGCGGTCGGTGAGGTCCTTCACGTCGGCGATGCCGGTGAGACGCTTCGACTTGTTGATCTCCTCGGTGATCTTCTCGATCACCTTCTCCGGCCCGACGCCGTACGGCAGCTCGGTGACCGTGATGCCCTGGCGCCTGCTGCCCTGGATCGGGCCCGTCTCGACCTTCGCGCGCATGCGGACCACGCCGCGGCCGGTCTCGTACGCCTTGCGCACCTCGTCGAGCCCCAGCAGCATCCCGCCGGTCGGCAGGTCGGGACCGGGGACGAACTCCATGAGCTTGTCGAGCGACGCGTTCGGGTGATTGATCAGCCAGCGCGCCGCGGCGATGACCTCGCTCAGGTTGTGCGGGATCATGTTGGTCGCCATACCGACCGCGATGCCCGAGGTGCCGTTGACGAGCAGGTTCGGGAACGCGGCCGGCAGCACGGACGGCTCCTCCAGCGAGCCGTCGTAGTTGAGCCGGAAGTCGACGGTGTCCTCGCCGAGCTCGCCGGTTAGCAGCATCGCCTCCGGCGACATCCGGGCCTCGGTGTATCGCGAGGCGGCGGGCCCGTCGTCGGGAGAGCCGAAGTTGCCGTGCCCGTCGATGAGCGGCACGTTCATCGAGAAGTCCTGCGCCAGCCGCACCATCGCGTCGTAGATCGCGGTGTCGCCGTGCGGGTGGTAGCGGCCCATCACGTCGCCGACCACGCGCGAGCTCTTCACGTACGCGTGGGTGGGCCGGTAGCCGTTCTCGTTCATGGAGAACAGGATCCGGCGGTGCACGGGCTTGAGGCCGTCGCGCGCGTCGGGCAGCGCGCGCGAGTGGATGACCGAGTACGCGTACTCCAGGTAGGAGTCCTCGATCTCGGTCTTCACGGAGTTGTCGTAGACGTTCGCACCGGCCTGGTCGAACGCTGCCGGATCGACCCGGGTGATCGTGCCTTTGCGGCGTGCCATCGGTTTCTACCTATCCTCAGATGTCGATCGCGGCCTGGTCCACGCGGGCGGCCGACGAGATGAGCCAGTTGCGCCGGGGCTCCACCTTCTCCCCCATCAGCAGCTCGAGCGCGGCCTCCGCGGCCTCCACGTCGTCGAGCGTGATGCGGCGAACGGAACGCGTCGCGGGGTTCATCGTGGTCTCCCAGAGCTCGTCGGCGTCCATCTCGCCGAGGCCCTTGAACCGGGGCACGGGCTTCTTGACGGTCCGGCCGGCCTTCTCCAGCTCGGCGACCTTCGTCTGCATCTCCCGTTCGGTGAACGTGTAGTGCGTCTCTTCCTTGCGCCCCTTGGTGACCACCTTGTGCAGCGGCGGCATCGCGGCGTAGAGCCTGCCGTCCTCGATCACCGGCCGCATGTACCGCGCGAAGAGCGTGATCAGCAGCGTTCGGATGTGGGAGCCGTCCACGTCGGCGTCGGCCATCAGGATCACGCGGCCGTAACGCATGGTGGAGAGGTCGAACGTGCGCCCCGTGCCGGCGCCGAGCACCTGCACGATGGACGAGATCTCGGCGTTCTTGAGCGCGTCGCCGAGACCGGCCTTCTGCACGTTGAGGATCTTGCCGCGCAGCGGAAGCAGCGCCTGGTACTCGGAGACGCGGGCCTGCCGGGCGGAGCCGAGCGCGCTGTCCCCCTCGACGAGGAACAGCTCGCTGCGGGCGACGCCGGTGGTGCGGCAGTCGACGAGCTTCGGCGGCATGGCGGCGCCCTCGAGCGCGGTCTTGCGCCTGGCCGCGTCCTTCTGCTGCTTCTGCGCCAGCCGCACCCGCGAGGCGTCGACGATCTTCTGGAGCACGACCTTGGCCTCGGCCTTGGTCTTTCGGTTCTCGGTCCACGCCTTGACGTGCTTCTCCACGATGCCCTGCAGCACCCTGGTGATGCCGGCGGTGGACAGCTCGTCCTTGGTCTGCGACGTGAACTGCGGCTCGGGGATGCGCACGTGGATCACGGCGGTCATGCCCTCTCCGACGTCGTCCAGCGTCGGCATCTCCTCCTTGGGCTTGAGCAGGCCGCGCGTCTTGGAGATGGCCTCCTGCAGTGCCTTCACCATCGCGCGGTCGAAGCCCTTGCGGTGGGTGCCGCCGTGGACGTTGCGGATGGTGTTGGTGAAGCACTCGACGGTGCGCTCGTAGCCGGTTCCCCAGCGCAGCGCGATCTCCACCTCGGCGTGGCGTTCCACATTGGACTTCATCACACCGTTCTCGTCGGCGGCGTTCTCCTTGTACGTGCCGTCGCCGTTGATCACGAGTGTGCCGCACACGGCCTTGTCCCCGGCGGGGGCGAGGAACTCGACCATGTCGGTGAGGCCGTTGGGGTAGTGGAACGTCTCCTCGTTGATGGCGCCGTCGGTCGCGGTGCGCAGCACGTAGGTGACGCCGGGCACGAGGAAGGCGGTGTTGCGCAGCTTCATGCGCACGGACTCGACGTCGAGCGCGGCACCGGTCTCGAAGTAGCGGGCGTCGTGCCAGTACCGGATGGTGGTGCCGGTGGACTCGCCGCGCTTCATCTTCCGCACGAGGCGCAGCCCGGACTGCGGCGTGAACTTCGCCTTCGGGCCGTTGCCGTCGAAGACTCCGGCGACGCCGCGCGCGAAGGACACCTCGTGGACCTTGCCCGCGCGCTTGACGGTGACGTCGAGCCGCAACGAGAGCGCGTTGACGGCGGAGGCCCCCACACCGTGCAGGCCGCCCGACGTCTTGTAGCCCGAGCCGCCGAACTTGCCGCCCGCGTGCAGGCGCGTGAGCACCAGTTCGACGCCGGATAGCCCCGACTTGGCGTGCACGCCGGTGGGGATGCCCCGGCCGTCGTCCTCCACCTCGACGCTGCCGTCGGCGTGCAGCGTGACCACGACCTTGGTCGCGTGCCCCGCCACGCCCTCGTCGGTGGAGTTGTCGACGATCTCGGTGAAGAGATGGTTGACGCCGCGGCTGTCGGTGGACCCGATGTACATGCCGGGCCGCTTCCGAACCGCTTCCAGCCCCTCGAGGTGGGTCAGGTCGTCGGCCCCGTAGAGGGTCTCAGCAGAAGCAGTCACAGGGTGCTCTCTCCCAGATCTCGAAACGCCGGATCGTGCCGGAAGTGCGGCCCGACCAGCGAACCACCGTAGTGCACGGTATCCGTCCCACCCGACATTTCCGCACGAGCCTCGCCGTCGGCCCGGCCAGGGACGACGGCCGATGTGATCAGGTTCACGTGCGATCGAAGTCGGCGCGGACGCCGAGCAGCCGGACGGGCCTGCTCAGCTCGAAACGGTTCAGCACGGTCAGCGCGGCCCGTTCGAGCTCGGCGGCATCGCTGGTCCGGTGCTCCAGGGTAACGCTTCGCATCTGGGTGATGAACGGCGCGAACCGCACCTTGACCCCCACCCGCGCCGCGGGCCTGCCCTCGGCCAGCACGTCCTCGGCGACCCTGCGAGCCAGCTCACGAACCTTCTGCTCGATCTCGGCCCGGTCGGTGAGGTTCTCCTGGAACGTCGTCTCCCTGCTGCGCGAGCGGGCGATGTACGGCGTGGCCGTGACCTCCCGGTCGCCGGCGCCGTGCGCGAGGATCCGGAAGTACGGGCCCATCGTGGGCCCGAACCGGGCCGCCAGCTGCTCCGGGTCGGCCGCGGCGAGCTCGCCGACCGTGGTGATGCCCACCTCAGCGAGCTTCTTCGTGGTCCTGCCTCCGATGCCCCACAGCGCGTCCGGGGGCCGGTTGGCCATCACAGGCACCCAGTTCTCGCTGGTGAGCCGGTAGATCCCGGCCGGCTTTGCGAACCCGGTGGCGATCTTGGCGCGGGCCTTGTTGTCCCCGATGCCCACCGAGCACGACAGGCCGGTCTCGTCGCGTACGGCTCGCTGGACCTCGGCGGCGAACGCCTCGGGGTCGTCCGTCGAGAGGCCGAGGAACGCCTCGTCCCAGCCCATCACCTCGACCACCACCGGCAGCTCGCGCAGCGCGGCCATGACCCGCTCGGAGACGGCCTCGTAGGCGGGCGGGTCCGACGGCAGGAACACCGCGTCGGGACAGCGCTTGGCCGCCGTGCGCAACGGCATGCCCGAGTGCACCCCGAACTCGCGGGCCTCGTAGGAGGCGGTGGCCACCACGGCGCGCTGGGTGGGGTCGCCCTGACCCCCGACGACGACCGGCCTGCCCTTCAGCTCCGGATGCCGCGCGATCTCCACCGCCGCGATGAACTGGTCGAGGTCGACGTGCAGCACCCAGTCCGAAGTAGACGGCGTGGTCACGGTGTCCAGTATGTGCCCTCGGCGAATTCCTGGCCAGTGAGATGCATAGGGACCGGGAGGCGGCGGGTAGGCGGTGGATGCAGGCACGAGAGAACACGAGTGAGGAGGAGCCCATGGCTCAGCTGGTTCGCGAGCTCATGACCGACCGTCCCGTGACGCTCTCCGGTGACACCCCGGTGCACGAGGCCTCCAGGATGATGCGGGACCAGGACATCGGCAGCGTGCTGGTGCTCGACGGCGACGACGTGTGCGGGATCGTGACGGACCGCGACATCGTGGTGCGCGGGCTCGCCGATCGCGCGGATCTCTCCAACTGCACGCTGCGGTCGGTGTGCAGTGAGCGGCTGGTGACGGCCTCGCCGAACGAGGAGGCGGGCAACGCCATCGCCAGGATGCGCGAGCACGCCGTGCGCCGCATCGCGGTGCTGGAGGACGGCAGGCCCGTCGGCATGCTGTCGATCGGTGACGCGGCGGTGGAACGTGACCCTGACTCCGCGCTCGGCACCATCAGCGCCGCCCCGGCAAACACCTGACCGGATCACGGGACCGGCATAGGGTCTGCTCGTGTCGGTCCGCGAACTCGTGGTGCTGGGCACGGGCAGCCAGGCGCCGTCCCGTACCCGCAACCACAACGGCTACCTGCTGCGCTGGGACTCCGAGGGGTTGCTGTTCGACCCCGGCGAGGGGACCCAGCGTCAGCTGCTGTTCGCCGGCGTTCCGGCGAGCGCGATCACCCGGATCTGCCTCACGCATTTCCATGGCGACCACTGCCTCGGCGTGCCCGGCATCGTGCAGCGGCTCTCGCTCGACGGTGTCCGCAGGCCGGTGCGCGCCCACTACCCCGCCTCCGGGAGCGACTTCTTCGCGCGGCTGCGCTACGCGAGCGCGTTCCACGAGGTCGCCGAGGTCTTGGAGGAGCCCATCGAGGCCGAGGGCACGCTGGCGACCGGGCCGTTCGGGCAGCTGCGGGTCCGCAGACTCGACCACCCCGTCGAGGCGTTCGGCTACCAGCTGGTCGAGGCGGACGGCAGGCGCATGGTGCCCGAGCTGCTGGCGCGCCACGGAGTCAGCGGACCGGACGTGGGTGAGCTGCAACGCACCGGGAACCTGCGCGGGGTCTCGCTCGCCGAGGTCAGCGTCCACCGGCCTGGCCAGCGGTTCGCCTTCGTGATGGACACCCGGCTCTGCGATGGCGTGTTCGCGCTCGCAGAGGGTGCCGATCTGCTCGTGATCGAGTCGACGTTCCTCGCCGAGGACTCCGCGCTGGCGAGCGAGTACGGGCACCTCACGGCGGCGCAGGCCGGGCGCGTGGCCGCCGAGTGCGGGGTGCGCACGCTGGTGCTCACCCATTTCTCGCAGCGCTATACCGAGCCGAACAGGTTTCACGACGAAGCGGCCGAGGTATTCGACGGCAAGATCGTGGTGGCGGAGGACCTCACCCGGGTCGCCGTGCCGAAGCGCCGATGAGAACGGAATAGCTTTCCACCGGTCGGCGTTCAAGACATGCTTGCCCGTTTTCGGGGCAGGTGAATCCCCGCTGGAAAGGAGGGCGGCACAACCATGGACATCTTCGAGTGGTCGGAGCGTGCCGCCTGCCGTGACGAGGATCCCGAGCTGTTCTTCCCGGTTTCCGACATGGGTCCGGGTGCGCAGCAGACGGCGCAGGCGAAGGCGATCTGCGCGCGCTGCCCGGTGCGGGCGGAGTGCCTGCGTTACGCACTGGAGAGTGGTCTGGACTACGGGATCTTCGGTGGCACGACCGAGCGCGAGCGTCGCGCTCTCGTGCGCCGGAACCGCGCGGCAGGCCAGCCACGCGCGGCGTGATTCTCCGGTGAGTCAGCTCACCGGAAAAAGGGAACATCGGCGATGTCGCCGACGTTGGAAAAGCTGGTCGATGCGCACAGTGTCCCCCGGGCCTCACCCCTGTTGCCTTCGCGGAATACCGTTCGGCTGGAGCCGCGTCGTGCCTTTCGCCGAGAGGCGACCGTGCGCATCGGCCGCATTCCTCCGGCAACGGCTCCCCTCGCATTCGCGCGAGGGGAGCCGTTGTCGTGCGTCATTCGCCGGTGAGTTCGGTGACGGCCCTCGCGACCAGCCCTGCCACGAACCCGGGCCGCGTGAGCATCGCCAGGTGGTTGGCGTCCACCCGGTGCACCGGCCAGCCGAGGCGTTCGCACTCGTCGGCCACGGCGTCGTACGCCTCACTGAGCCGCACGTACCCGCACGCGGGTGGCGGCCAGCGCTCCGCCTCGGGCGCGCGCTCGGCGAAGTAGGCCAGCGGCACCCTCGGCAGTTCCGCCACGAAGCGCCGGTGCGTCTCGGGGTCGGGGAACATGGCCGTCAGCGCTCCGGGCGGGAACCATTCGTGCCACGGCGGAAGCCGCCCTTCCACGGCGAGGCTCTCCAGTCGTCTGCCCAGCTCCGGCGGCGCGGTCGTGAACCAGTCCTCGCCCGGGTGCGGCAGGATCGCGTCGACGAACACGGCCGCACGTACCTCACCCGGCACCGCGTCGGCGATCGCGGGCAGCAGCGCGCCCGCGCCACTGTGGCCGACGAGCACCACCGGCCGATTCTCCACCTGCCCTGCGACCGTCTCGGCGATCCGGTGGTAGAAGGGCGGCTCACCGTCCACAACGGCGGCGAGCGCCGGGACCACGACGCCGAACCCCTTGTCCCGCAATGGCCCTGCGGACCCCGTCCACGTGGACGGTCCGACCAGCGGGCTGTGTACGAGAACGATCGTCGGCCGCGTCACGAGTACAGTGTGCACCGGGTCGATCACTCTGGCGACACGCCGGTTACGATTGGGCGGCTTTCGCCGGTCCGCAACGTCGTCTACGCTGGCAAGAAATCTGAACAAAACCCACAAATCGCCCTGCTTGCGGGGCAGGTTGTCGTCGTTGCCGGAACGGTTGCGTCCCAGTCACCCGCTTCCCGCCTCTTGCGAGGGCTCGCACAAGACGGAGGTCGCGTGACAGACGACGAGCAGGGACAGGGCGCATTCAACGCGGCGACGGGCCGCAGTCTCGAAAGCGACAACGGCAAGCCGAGGTACCTGGCCTACCAGCGAGAGCTCATCCGCCCGCACTGTGGCCGCTCGGTGCTGGAGGTCGGCGCCGGGCTGGGTGAGTTCGCCGACGGCTTCACCGGTCTGGACCGCTACGTCGTGACCGACGTCGACCCCGAAGCGGTGCAGCAGATGAAGCAGCGGTTCGCCCACCGGAGTGAGGTCGAGGTGCAGCAGTTCGACATCGACGGCGCCTCAGTGCTGCCCGAGCCCGTGGAGTCGCTGGTGGCGATCAACGTGCTGGAGCACATCGAGGCCGACGTGGATGCCTTGCGGTGCCTGGCGAAGTCGGTGACCGACGACGGCAACATCATCCTTTTCGTACCGGGCTACCAGCAGCTGTACGGCGACTTCGACCGCAAGGTCGGCCACTTCCGCCGGTACACGCCCGACACCGTCTCGGCCGCGGCGCGGGCCGCCGGCCTCACCGTGCGGGTGGCACGACCGGTGAACTTCCTCGGCGCGTTCGCGTGGTGGGCGGCGGTGCGCAAGGGTGGCGCCGGCGCCCCGGACCGCAGGCTCGTGGCCGCGTACGACCGGTTCGTGGTGCCCGTCACCAAGGCCATCGAGAAGCGGGTACGGGTGCCGTTCGGGCAGTCGGTGCTGTGCGTCGCGAGCAAGGCGGGCTAGGCGGGCAGGCCGGGCGGCTCAGCAGGTTCATCCACTTCGGACTCGCCCGGCTCCCCTGACTCGCCCTGGAGCAGCGGCGAGCGCACGAGCAGCAACGTGCACGCGGCGATGAGCGCGGCGCCGATCACCTGGCCCGCGATCCAGCCGCCGCCCTGCACGTGCTCACCGAACACCGCCACGCCCCAGCCGATGGACACGAGCGGGTTCGCGAGCGTCAGCCCCGGTTGCGAGGCAACGAGACTGCCGGCGCGCAACGTGTTCTGCAGCAACAGGAACCCCGTTGGCCCCACGACGAGGACCGCGTAGGTCTGCCACGCGCCGAACACCCCGCCGATGCCGTCGGCGAAGGCCGCCGTCATCCCGGAGACCAGCGCCGCGAGGAACCCGAAGTACATCCCGCTCGCGACGCCGAGGTAGGCCGCTCTGTGCGTGCCGCGGTACCGGTAGCCGATCGCCACGAGCGTCCCGATTACGGCGAGTGTCACTGCGGCCCCCAGCAGCCACGACGTAATGGGGACGTCGTTGACCTTCCCGCTACTCGGCCGCAGGGAGACCAGCAGCAACGCGATACCCGCGCTCATACCCGCCACCGCGGACCACTCCCTCGCGCGCAGGCGGGTGTGCAGCAGGAAGCTCGACAGCACGAGCGTCAGGCCCAGCTCCGTGACCAGCAGCGGCTGGATGAGGGTGATCGGACCCGTGGCCAGCGCGGCCGCCTGCAGCACGAAACCGGTGAGGATCGTGGCGACCCCGGCCAGCCAGAACGCGTCATGAGCGAGGTGCCACAGCGTGCCGACCGACATCGACCGGCCGTCGGCCTGCCGTCGCGCGCCCTTGCGCTGCAGGACGGAGGCGGTGGCGTTGGCGAGCGCGGCGAGTACCGCCAGCACGACGGTCAGGGCCATGGCGACGGCCTCACGGAGGCGACCCGACCGAGAGACATCTCGTCCTGGTACCCGCTTCCGGGCGACAGGAAACCGGAGACCTCCGGCCCTGGCACAGCGGCGCCACTCAGGCTAGAAAGACGGGTGAGGAGGGAGCACGAGATGGAGATCATCGCTGTCGACACGCCCACACTGGGTGACCGCAGCTACCTGGTGCACGACGGCGAGGTGGCTTTCGCCGTGGACCCGCAGCGCGACATCGACCGGATGCTCGCGCTGCTCGAAGACCGGGGCGTTCGCCTGACCCACGTGTTCGAGACCCACATCCACAACGACTACGTGACGGGTGGCTTCGCGCTCGCGCGCCTCACCGGCGCCGCCTACCACGTCAACGCCGACGACCCGGTGACCTTCGAGCGGGAGCCGATCAGCGACGGCGACGTGGTGGAGGTGGGCCCGGCACTGCGCGTGCGGGCGCTGGCGACGCCAGGGCACACGTTCACCCACCTCGCGTACGCGCTCACCTCGCCCGGCGAGGTGCCCGCCGTGTTCACCGGCGGTTCGCTGCTGTTCGGCTCCACCGGAAGGCCCGACCTGCTCGGCCCCGCCCACACCGGCGAGCTGGTGCACGCGCAGTACACCTCCGCGCGGCGCCTCGCGGCCGAGCTGCCCGACGAGACCCGCGTGTACCCCACGCACGGCTTCGGCAGCTTCTGCTCGTCCACGCCCACCTCCGGCGAGGCGTCCACGATCGGCAGGGAGAAGCGGATCAACCCCGCCCTGACCGAAGACCAGGAATCCTATGTGCGCACCCTGCTCGCGGGGCTGGACGTCTACCCCGCGTACTACGCGCACATGGGACCGGTCAACATCGCAGGCCCTGATGCCGCGGACCTGACGCCGCCGCAGCGGGCCGACGCCGCCGAGCTGCGCTCGCGGATCGACGCGGGCGAGTGGGTCGTCGACCTGCGGCACCGGACGGCGTTCGCGGCCGGGCACGTCGCGGGCACGCTGAACTTCGGCATCGACGGCGGCTTCGCGACCTACCTCGGCTGGCTGCTTCCGTGGGGTAGCCCGGTGACGCTGCTCGGGGAGACGAGTGAGCAGGTGGCCGACGCGCAGCGCGAGCTGGCGCGCATCGGCATCGACCGGCTCGAGGCGGCGGCCACGGGCGATGTCCGCAAGTGGGCGGGTGACGACGAGCTGCGCTCGTTCCCCACCGGCTGCTTCGCCGACCTCGCGCAGGTGCGGCACCACCGCCCAGTGGTGGTGCTCGACGTGCGGCGTCAACAGGAGTGGGACGAGGGACACCTGGAGGGCGCCGTCCACATCCCGCTGCACGAGCTGCTGGAGCGTATGGACGACGTACCCGACGGCGAGGTGTGGGTGCACTGCAAGTCCGGCTACCGCGCGGCGATCGCCGCGTCGCTCCTCGACGCGGCAGGCCGAAGGGTCGTGTCGGTGAACGACGACTACGACGCCAACGCGGCCGCCTAGCCCGCGGGGTCCCATCCGCAGTGAAGGCCACCTTCACTGCGTTCAACGCAGTGAAGGTGGCCTTCACTGCAGACGGCGAGGGCTACGTCGTCTCGTCGGGTTTGCGGCGCTCGATGAAGCTGTCGGGGGCCGATTCGGGAACCTCGGTGCGCAGGTCCGAGTCACGCAGCACCTCGCGGGCCTGTGCCTCTGGGTCGGCGCTGCCGACCGCTGCCTCCTCCGGCCACAGTTCGGCACGCTCGGCGGCGCGCTCGTCGACGGCGTTGCGCTCGTCGAAGACGCCGGGGCGGTCGAGGTCGTGCTCACGGCGGACGCGCCGCTCGTCCTGAGCCGACAGCTCCGTCTCGCCGAGGTCAAGGGGTTGGTCGTCGCGGGACATGATCGCGGTTACCCCACACGCCCTCGGCACTAACCGGCCGCGCTTGCTACCTCTTTCCCACCCGGAGTAGCATCGAAGTATGAAAATGAGCGTAAGCCTGCCTGCCGAGGACGTCGAGTTCCTCGACAGCTACGCCCGTGAGCACGACATCGGCTCACGCTCCGCGGCGCTGCACCGGGCCGTCGAGCTGCTGCGCGCCACCCAGCTCGGCGACGCCTACGCCGACGCGTGGGCCGAGTGGGAGGAGGCCGGCGAGGCGGCGGCCTGGGAGCCTGCCACCGCCGACGGCCTGCCCCGCTGATGCGCAGGGGCGACCTCTACCTCGCCGACCTGGACCCGGCCCGCGGCGCGGAGACCAACAAGCGCCGCCCCGTGGTGATCGTCAGCAACGACGGCGCCAACTCGACCGCCGAGCGGCTCCGCCGCGGCGTGGTCACCGTCGTGCCGCTCACCTCCAGCACCCACCGCGTCTACCCGTTCCAGGTTCTGCTGAGCGCCGGCGAGGCCGGGCTCGAACGCGACTCGAAGGCACAGGCCGAGCAGGTGCGCTCGATCGCCGTGCAACGGCTGGGCGCGAAGCTCGGCCGCCTCAGCCCGCAACTCGTGCGGGCCATCGACGACGCGCTGCGGCTGCACCTGGGGATCTGAAACCGTCCTCAGTGGAGGATCTTCAACCCGGCGACGCCCGCGACGATCAGCACCAGGCAGGTGATCCGGCCCGCTGAGACGGGATC
The DNA here is from genome assembly GCF_005146945.1 of Prauserella endophytica. Lineage (GTDB taxonomy): Bacteria > Actinomycetota > Actinomycetes > Mycobacteriales > Pseudonocardiaceae > Prauserella_A > Prauserella_A endophytica. Next base: position 165,093 of record NZ_SWMS01000004.1, on the reverse strand, counting down.
GCCCATCGCGACCATGCCGTACACCGCGGTGCCGATCGCGCCGACGCCGACCCACACCGCGTACCCGGTGCCCACCGGCAGCGTCCGCAGCGCGTAGCCGAGGCCGGCCATGCTGATCACGAGCGCGACGCCGAACACGATGCTGGGCACTGGCTTGGACAGGCCGCGCGACGCGCTCAGCGCCGCTGCCCACACCGTCTCGAACAGACCGGACACGATGAGCGCGATCCACGCCATGACGATCCCTCCGCAGTAATGCGATACCGACTACATCACTGCGCCGTCTTCGCATGACCGGGTACGACGCGCTCGTCCGGGGCCGTGAAGAACACGACCGGCCACCACGCTAGCACGCGGAATCGGCGCTACAACCGGAAAGCGGCGCACGCCACCGCCACGTACGAACGCTCCGGCGCACGCCAGGCGACCTCGGCCCAGCGGTTGTCGGTCACCTGCGAGCCGTTGGCCCCGACGCACGTGTAGCCCCCGCCCTGGATGTACGGCCCGCAGGGCTGCTCGGCGGACGCGGCGTTGACGCACGTCGTGTAGTTGGCGCACGTCAGCGTGGTCAGTGCCGGTGAGCCGACATCGGTCCCGGCTCTGACGTTGAGCTTGCAGGCGTTCTGCGTCGAGGCGTGCACGAGCGCGGGACTCGGATCCGGTACCGCCGCGCTCGCGGCCGGGGCCGACACGAACAGGCCGGCCAGCAGGGCGCAGGCGACGAAAACGGCGGAACGAAGGGAAAACCTCACCGGTGAACCTCCACACAGAGCGAGCAAGGGCATCACCGAGGGTATCGAAACCGGGACCCTCCGCGATCACTCGATCAGGCGGACAACCGGAGAGGCGCGGGTCACCCCGTGGGACCGGACCGCAGCGCCTTCGGAAAAGTCGTTGCCGCACAGGGCCTTTCCGGCCCTGTGCGGCGCCCCGGGCTAGACGAGCTCGCTCTCGGCGAACGCCGCGCGCAGGCGGGTCTCCTGGTCGGTGGACAGGTTCGTGGAGATCAGCGTGGCGCCGGTGTTGCGGAACTCCTCCAGCACCTTGTCGACCACCGCGTGCGACGACATCACGAACAGCGCCGACGTACCCGGAGTGACGTCCTCGCGGACCTTGCGGATGAAGTCATCGTCGATGCCCACATCGGTCATCGCCCCGCTCAGCGCGCCGACCGCGGCACCGACGGCGAGTCCCAGCAGCGGCACGAAGAAGATCAGGCCGAACAGCAGGCCCCAGAAGCTTCCCCCGAGCGCGCCCTTGCCCGCGAGGTGGTGCAGCTGCTTGGTCTTCGGCTTCTTCGCGTCCTCGGGCCAGTAGACGTAGGCCGCGTCGTTGATCTGGATCAGCTGCTCCTTCTGCATCCGCTCCAGCAGCGCGAGCGCGTCGGCGGCGCCGTCGGCCGAGTCGAACTTCCACACCGTGAAGGTGCCCATCTCCCTGCCTCCTCGAGGTCCACCGGCCGCGACACGGGCCGGAACCCGCACTGTCCGCCGATCCGGACGCGCCCGGCATCACCCGCGACGGGCGAGCATGTTCATCCTTCGCGGATGAGGCACGGGCGGACCCCGGCGTGACGATGGGAGCCAAGAGGGCCGCTCGCAGACGGGAGAAGGTCATGGCCGAATACACACACACCACAAGGGGAGCCACTCGCGGCGACTATGCCGGCAGCTGGAGCGGCTGGACCGGCTGGATCATCTTCGCCGGGGTGATGTTGCTGCTGGTGGGGTTCTTCCAGGCGATCGAGGGCCTCGTCGCGATCTTCGACGACGGCTACTACCTCGTCGGCGCCGACGGGCTCGTCGTGAACGTCGACTACGACGTGTGGGGCTGGTTGCACCTCGGCTTCGGCGTTGTCGCCGTGCTCACCGCGCTCGGGCTCATGACCGGCAACAAGGTCGCCCGCATCGTCGGCGTGATCCTCGCCGGGCTCAGCGCGATCATCAACCTCGCCTTCATCGCGGCCTACCCGGTGTGGTCGCTCGTCGTCATCGCCGTCAACGTGCTGGTGATCTACGCGATCGTCGTGCACGGACGGGAGCTGCAACGCGACAACGTCCCGAGCTGAGACCGGTTCACCCGCAGCGGGTGACGACAGCGGAGAACCGGGAATGGCTCGGTGGCAACGTCTCCCGGCACAGGTGGAGGGCCGGGTGGCACAGCGGGGAGGGGTACCGGGTGCGTGCGGTCGGGCGCCGCACCCGGTACGTGCCCTTGCCCCGGAAGTCACGGAGCCGCCATGAGCCGAGCGCGGTCGGAGCGCAGGCGCCAGGCCACGCTGGCGCTGTTCCGGTCGACGTGCGTCGTGGTCGCACTCGTCACGGTCTACTACCTCGCCCCGCTCGACACGACACCGGACGTCACCACCTGGTTGTGGTTCGCGCTCGGGCTCGGGGCCTTCGGCGTGCTGGTCACCTGGCAGATCCGCGGCATCCTCACCGCGCCCATGCCCGTGGTGCGCGGCGTGCAGACGATCGCGGTCAGCCTGCCGTTGCTGCTGGTGGTGTTCGCGTCGGTCTATGTGGTGATCTCCACCGAGTGGCCCGCCAGCTTCACCGAACGGCTCGACCACAGCGACGCGCTGTACTTCACGGTCACCGTCTTCGCCACGGTCGGCTTCGGCGACATCGCCCCGGTCAGCAAGCTCGCTCGGCTGCTCACCACGGCGCAGATGGTGGTGGGGCTCGTCGCCGTCGGCGTGGTCGCCAGGCTCGTGGTGAGCGCCGTGCGGGTCGCCGTGCAGCGCAGGACCAACGAGCACGACGACGAGCCCATCCGTGGTGGGTGAGGGTGACGGGCCGGTCGCGCCCGACGATCGCGGCATGAGCGAGCCGGTGCCGACAATGGCCGTGGACGGACTCGTGCCCGTGCCGGGGGGCGCCTTCACGATGGGTTCCGACGAGGACCGCTACCCGGGCGACCGGGAGGGCCCGCCACGCGTGCGCCGTATCGCCGGTTTCCGGATCGCCGCCCACGCCGTCAGCAACGACGACTTCGCCGCGTTCGTCGCGGAGACCGGCTACCTGACCACGGCCGAACGGGAGGGCTGGTCGTTCGTGTTCGCCGGCCTGCTGCCGCCGGACCACCCGCCGACGTTGCCGTTCCCGCGCGCGCCGTGGTGGAGACGGGTTCCCGGCGCGGCGTGGCGTCGGCCGGAGGGTCCCGGCTCCGGGCTCGCGGGCAGGGGCTCGCACCCGGTCGTGCACGTATCGTGGGCCGACGCCCGCGCGTACTGCCGATGGGCGGGCGGCAGGCTGCCCACGGAGACGGAGTGGGAGTACGCCGCACGCGGAGGGCTCGACGGCGCGCGTTACCCGTGGGGCGACGAGCTGACCCCCCACGGCGAGCACCGCATGAACGTCTTCCAGGGCCGCTTCCCGCGCCACGACTCGGGCGAGGACGGCTTCGTCGGCACCGCTCCGGTCACGGCGTTCCCGCCCAACGGCCTCGGCCTGCACAACATGACGGGCAACGTCTGGGAGTGGTGCGTCAACCGCTTCGGCTCCACCCGGCCGGGGCACCGCGCGATGCGCGGCGGCTCCTACCTCTGCCACGGCTCCTACTGCTGGCGCTTCCGCTGCGCCGCACGCAGCTCCTGCTCGCCCGCCACGAGCGCGGGCAACATCGGCTTCCGGCTCGCGGCCGGGGTCACGTGAGACCCAGCTCGCGGGCGGCGACCACCGCGGCCCGCCGGTTGTTGACGCCGAGCTTGCCGTAGATGGCGCGGACGTGGGTCTTGACCGTGTTCACCGACACCGACAGCGCACTGGCGACCTCCGACAGCGACTGGTGCGTGCCGAGCCGGGCCAGCACTACGTGCTCCCGCCCGGTGAGCAGCCCTTCGGCGTGCGCGCCCTCCCGTTCGGCCAGCGCGCGGTGCACCCGTTCAGCGAACGGTCCGGCCGTACCGAACCCGCCGAGCTGGTCGGCGAGCAGCTGCCGCACCGTCGGCTCCGCCTGCGCGAAGGGCAGGATCAGACCTGCGGGCTCCGCGAGGGTGAGCGCCGAGGCGAGGCACCGCCGCGCCCGCGTGCGCTCCCCGGTCCCGAGCGCCAGCGCGGTCTCCAGCAGCCGCGCCTCGACCCTCGTGAGGTCACCGAGCACGCCACGGTCCCCCTCGGCTACGGCCTCCGCCGTGCGGCGCGCCACGGCGAACTCGCCGTGCGCGGCCTGCCACCACGCGGTGAGCAGCGCCCGTTCGGTGGGCCCGGAAATGCGCGCGAGCAGCCACGTGCGCGCGTCGCGAGCGTGTGCCTGCCGCCCGAGCCGCAGCGCGGTTCGGTACTCCACCAGCGCGGCCAGCGCGGCGGGCTGCGGGAGCAAGGTCACCGCGCCCAGCTCGGTGCGGGCGTCGTGCAGCCGCCGCAGCCCGTCGGCGTGCCGACCCCGGTCGGCGACGGCGGCACCGGTGAGTGCGTCGATGAGGAACCGCAGCCTCGCCTGCGGCAACTCCCCCGCGGCACCCGCAGCCTCTGCGGCATGCCGCAGGGCGGCACGGGCATCGGCGCGGAGGAGAGCGGCGAACCCGAGCATCAACCGCGCGGGCGCGAGCAGCGGGGAGCCACCCAGGCCGTGCTCGGCCGCGATCGCGACGGCTGCCGTGCACGAGCCCGCCATCTCCGCGTAGTCACCCTCCAGCGCCGACACGGCGCCGAGTGCGGTGTGGCAGTGCATCGCGAGGTAACCGAGGTCCCGCTCCCGCGCGGACCGCAGGGCCTCCGCCAGCCCACGCCGCGCGCCCGCGAGGTCCCCGGCGTGGAGCAGGCCGCAGCCGGACAGCAGCGCCGCCCACGGCCGTGTCGCCGGTGCCCCGCCCGGCTTCACCTCGCCCGGCGCGCGGCCGCACAGGAGCGCGTAGGTGGCGAGCACCAGGCTTCGCAGGGACTCCAGCTCCGCGCCGGGGTGTTCGGGCCACGCCGCCTCGCTGTCGGCGAGCGCCGACTCCGCCGAGGCCGGTTCTCCCGCCTCCACGTCGGCGAGCGCCGCCACCAGGCTCAGCGAGGCGTCGGCGCGCACACGTTGCGCACCGGCCACGGCGAGACCGTCCCGCACGGCGCGCAGGTCGCCGCGCAGCAGCAGCCCGACGGCCTCCCCCCGCAGCAGATCCGCCACCACCGCGGCGTCCTCGGTTCGCCCGGCGTGGTCGATCGCCTCGTGCGGGCGCGCGTGTGAGGCAAACCAGTGAGCGGCGGCTGTGTGCAGAGCGGCGGCCTGCTGCGGACGCTGCCGCCGCAGCCCGGCCCGCAGGTGCTCACGCAGCATCGGATGCACGCGGTACCCGGCCTGGCGCGCCAGCGCGACCGTGACGAGTGCGCGCCTGCCGGAGAGCTCGTCGAGCAGCACCCCGGCGTCGGCCCTCCCGGACAGCACCCCGGCCAGCGGCGGCGTCACGGTTTCGCACACGCTGATGGCGCTCAGGAACTCCCGCACGTCGTCGGTGAGCCTGCCGAGCACCTCGTCGCCAAGGTAGTCCGCGACGGCCGTGTCCTCACCCGCGAACCCGGCCAGGAACGCCTCCCGGTCGGGCGCGGCGGGCAGCGACCGCGCGGCGAGCCGCAGTCCGGCCACCCAGCCGCCCGTCTGCTCGACGAGCGCGGCCAGTTCCCCGGCGTCGAGCGTGACCCCGGCCGAGCGCAGGAGCGTGTCGGCCTCCTCGGCGGAGAACCGCAGCTCGGCCGCCGTGAGATCGGTGAGCCTGCCCTCGACGCGTAGCCGTGGCAACGGCAGCGGCAGCTCCGACCGGCCCGCGAACACCAGGTTCAGGGTCGGCGGCTGGTGCCGCACGAGCGTCGCGAGCGTGTGCAGGGTCGACACGGCCGTGAGCTCTTGCACGTCGTCGAGCACGAGCCACACGGGTTCGGCCAGCTCGTCAAGGGCGTTCACGACCTCGGCGACAGAGCTCGCGGTGTCGCCTCCCGGAGGAACGGGCCCGCACAGGGCGCTGTCCGAGGGCACGGCCGCGCATCGTGCGAGGGCGGTCAGCACAGAGGACCAGAATCGGTCCGGGTCGTTGTCGTCGGAGTCGAGCCGGACCCACGCCGTCCTGCGCTCGTTGCCCGCGCGCGCCCAGTCGGCGAGCAGCAGTGTCTTGCCGTAACCCGCCGGTGCGCACACGCTGGTGACCGCTGCGCGACCGAGCAGTTCACGCAACGCGGGCCTGGCGACGAAGCCGGCGGGTAGTTGCGGCACAGCGGTTTTCGCCCGGGAAAGATACCGGGGCCGCGGCCGCCCGTTGTGACCGTCCGGTCCCACGCCGACCAGACTATTCGGCGTGCGCCCGATCTCCAGTGGCATCGGGCCCTATCCGGTAGGGCCGAATGCCTCCACGGCAAGCGAAAGGCCAACCCGTTAGCCGCCGTCCGCGTGGACCCTCCACTGTGGATCCAGCAACCCGCGTTCCGCGGCGGCCTCGACGGCGTCGCGCCGCCTGCGCACTCCGAGCTTCGCGTAGATGGCGCGCACGTGGGTCTTCACCGTGTTGGGAGAGACGGTGAGGTCCTCGGCGATCTCCTCGAACGAACGCAGGGTAGGCAGCAGCCGCAGCACCCCACGCTCGCGCTCGGTCAGCAGCGCCGACGCCGGAACAGGGCTCAGCAGCGCCGCACGGGTGGCGAGCACGCGCGCGGCGAACCGTTCCGCCGCACCAAGCCTGCCCAGCTGCGCGGTGAGCAGCTCCACCACCGCGGGATCCGCCGACACGAGCGGGAACGGCACGGCCATCGACTCGGCGAGTGCCAGTGCCCTGACCAGTGCCCTGCGCGCGCGGCCGCGGTCGCCCGCGCGCAAGGCGAGAGCGGTCTCCACCAGGCGCGCCTCGACGGCCGACCACGGCACGGCCGGTGCCAGATAGCCGTTCAGCAGCGGCCGCAACGCCTGGTCGGCCGAGTCGTACCGGCCGAGCGCGAGCTGCGCACGAGCCCGTAGCAACGCCAGCTCCCCGTGTCCGGACAGCGGGCCCTCGCACCACAGCAGCACGTCCCTCGCGGCCTCGGTCCAGCCGAGCTGCAGTGCGGCCCGCTGCTCCAGCACCGCGCACAGTGCGACCTGTGCGGCAGGCAGTCCCTCATCCGATGACGCGATGCGGGCCTCCCCCATCCGGCGCAGGCCTTCCGCGCGCTCACCCAGCTCGAACGCGCCCGCGCCCGCCAGTGCCGCCGCGAGCACGCACAGGCCCGACTCCCCGCCCGCGGCGCGGGCCCGCACGAGTCGTTCGGCGCGACCCGCGTGGTACACGCAGTCGCGCGGTTCGGCCCGCAGCAGCGCGTCGTAGGCCCTGAGCACGCACGCGGTCACACCGGTAACGGTGTCCTCCCAGCCGTGCGCCACGTTGCGCTCGTCCGCGTCCTCGGCGAGTCTGCCCAGCTCGCGGTGGTCACCCTTCGCGGCGGCCACCGACGCAAGCACAGTCAGGCACTGCGTCACGACGTAGAGCTGGCCGTTGTCCGTCGCCGTGCCGAGCGCGGCCCGCACCTGCGCCTCCGCCGTCTTCGCCTGCCCCACGACGAGCAGCGCGGTGCCCCGGTGCAGCAGCGCGAGCGCGTCGAGCCCCGGACCACGCGGGCGGGCCAGCTGCTCGCTCGCCCGCAGGATGCCGCCCGGGTCGCCCCGCAACTGGGCCTGCCTCGACCGGACGAGCCCGCGCAGCGCCTCCAGCCCGCGTGACCCGTCGACGGAGGCGAGATACCGCTCCGCCGAGACGAGGTCGCCGTGTTCCAGCCACAGCAGTGCCGTGACGAGGACCAGCAGGTCGCTGCGTTCGATCCGCTCGTCCCCGAGCACCCCCAGCGCCCGGCGCAGCGGCTCGTGCTCGCCGGTCAGCACCAGCTCGACGGCGTGGTCGCGCAGCAGCGTGGTCAGCCGCTCGACGCTGTGCGCCCTGGTGGCGTGCACGAGCGCTTGCACCGGTCCGCCGTTGGCAGCGAACCAGTCCGACGCCGCACCGTGCAGGCGTCTCGCCTCGTCCGGCGTCCGCCTGCGCAGGTCGGCCAGCAGGTGCGCGCGCACGAGCGTGTGCAGGCGGTAGGTGTGCCTTCCCTGCCCGGCCCTGACGGCGAGCGAGTAGCGGCGATCGAGCAGGTCGAGCCGTAGCCCGGCCTCGGTTCCGCCCGACAGCGCGTTCGCCAGCCCGGCCGTGACCTCCTCACAGACGCTGATCATGCGTGCGAAGTCGCGCAGCGGCCCCGGCAGCCGGGACAGCACCTCGGTCACGAGGTACTCGGCCATCGCGCGGTCGTTCTCGGCGAAACCGGCGAGGAACCGGTCGGGGTCCTCGGCGCCGTGCAGCGACATCACGGCCAGCCGCAGCCCCGCGGGCCAGCCCTCGGTCTGCTCGACGAGCCGCCGCCGCTGCCCGGCGTCGAGATGTACGTCCTCCGCCGCCAGCAACGCCCCCGCCTCCTCGGGCGAGAACCTCAGGTCGTGTGTCCGCACCTCCGTGAGCTGGTCCTGCAGGCGCAGCCGGGCCAGCGGCAGCGGCGGGTCGTACCGGCTCGACAGCACCAGGCGGAGTCCGGACGGCTGGTGCCGCAGCAGGCTCGCGAGCCCGCGCTGCGGTCGCGGATCGGTGATCTCCTGCACGTCGTCGAGGACGAGCCACACTGGCGCGGGCAGCTCGTCGAGCGCGTTGCCCACCTCGGCGAGGAAACCGGGGTCGGCGCTGGGCAGCTCCGGTACCGCCAGCGAGCGGAGCGCGCTGTGCTCCGGCACGGCGGGACTGCGGCCGAGCGCCTCCAGCACGGCCGTCCAGAACCGTCCGTCGTTGTTGTCGTCGGTGTCGAGCGACACCCAGGCGGGTCCGGTCCGGCGCGCCCAGTCGGCGAGCAGGCACGTCTTGCCGAAGCCCGCGGGCGCGCACACCAGCGTCGCCACCGTGTCACGGGCATGGTCGAGCAGCGCGAGCAACCGGGGCCGGGACACGAGGCCGGGAGGTGGGGCGGGCGCGCTGATCTTCACCCGCGGCACCCGCCGCCTGCCGTCGCCGTTCCGCGCCTGCGGCATCCGCACCTCCAGGGACCGCCTCCCACCACGGTAAGCCAGGAACCGGCCGGGACATCTCACCCGCGACGGGCGAAGCGCCGGAGGGCTCCCGCGTTCGACGGTGCCGTGCAGGGCACCCGAGACCTGGAGTGGATCATGAGCGAGCACGCGCACGCGGGCACCGGCACCGCGACGGAGCCCCGGCCTGCCGAGCGGCCGCGCGACACCATCGGCGGGACCGAGACCGCGGTGCGGACGGTGTGGACGAACTGGATCGGCTTCGCCGCCGTGCTGATGATCGTGACCGGCGCGTTCAACGTCATCGCCGGGCTGGTCGCCCTGCTCAACGAGGACTACTACGCGGTCGGTCCCCAGGGCCTGCTTGTCTTCGACCTGACCGCGTGGGGCTGGATCCACCTCGCCGCCGGCGCGCTGGTGCTGGTGACCGGGCTCGCGCTGTTCACCGGCAAGGCGTGGGCCGGGGTCATCGCCGTCGTGCTGCTCGGGCTCAACGCGATCGCGCAGCTCGCGTTCCTGCCCGTCGCGCCGCTGTGGGGAGTCCTCGTCATCGCGCTCGACGTGGTGATCATCTGGGCGATCGTCGCCCACGGCGACGAGGCGCGCGACTTCCGCTGGTGGTGACAGCAGGGTCTGCTGCGGATCTGTGAGCGAGTGGCCGACGGCACTAGCTTGTGGGTATGACCACCGGCATGGAAGAACCGCGGCGATCGGTACCCCGCACCGACTTCGACTCCGCCTACGTGGACAAGTGGGCGCCGTGGATCATCGGTGAACCCCAGCCCGCGATCGTCGCGCTCGAACGCGACGGCTGGATCACGGGCAGGGTGCTGGACCCCGGCTGCGGCACCGGCGAGCACACCATCCACCTCACCCGGCTGGGTTACGACGTGCTCGGTGTCGATTTCTCGTGGCCCGCGGTGGAGCAGGCGCGCGCGAACGCCGAGGCGAAGGGCGTGGCCGCGAGGTTCGCGGTCGCCGACGTGCTCGACCTCGGCACCGAGCCTCGCTACGACACCGTGGTGGACAGCGCGCTGTTCCACGTGTTCGGCGACGACGACCGGGCCGCCTACGTGCGCAGTCTGCACGCCGCCTGCGCACCGGGCGCCCGCGTGCACGTGCTCGCCCTTTCCGACGCCGAGCCCGGTCTCGGGCCCCGCATCCCCGACTCGCTGATCCGCGACGCGTTCACCGACGGTTGGGTGCTGGAGGACCTGCGGCCCGACCGGTACCGCGTCGTCGTCGGCGCCGAGGACGCCGGGCGGCTCGGACTGGCCGCGGGCGAACCCGCGGACATGGCCGCGTGGCTCGCGAGGGTGCGCCGCGACGGTTGACTCCGGACGCGGCCGCGGCAACGACTGCGTCGAGGTCGCCCTCACCCCGTGCGGCGCCGCGCTGAGAGACTCGAAGAACCGGGCGGCGGGCATGCTGACGATGTCGGCGAAGGGCTGGACCGCCCTGCTCACGCCGACCGCAGTGAAGGCCACCTTCACTGCGTTGGATCAACACAGCGGCGCGCAGCGCCTCCGTTTGGGCGGTGGTGGGAGACGGGCGGGCGCAGGCATGGTGGCCTTCACTGCGGTCGGCGTCTAGCCCTGCGGTGAGCCGATGTTGACCATCCACGGGACGCCGTACTTGTCGAGGCACATGCCGAACTCGTCGCCCCACATCTGCTTCTCCAGCGGGACCGTGACGGTGCCGCCATCGGCGAGCTTCTCCCAGTAGCCGCGCAGCTCACCCGCGTCGTCGCCGCTGAGGCTCACGGTAATGTTGTTGCCGGAGCTGAACTCCATGCCGGGCGGGGTGTCCGCGCCCATCAGGGTGAAGCCGCTCGGGGTCTCGAGCTGGCTGTGCATGATCCGGTCGGCCTCCGGCGCGCTGGTGTCGCCGTACTCGCCGAACGTGTGCGACACCAGCTCGCCGCCGAACACGCCGCGGTAGAACTCCATCGCCTGCTTCGCCGTGCCGTCGAAACTGAGGTACGGATTGAGCCGAGACGCCATGGGATCCTCCTTGCTCCTGCGGAAGGAGCCATCGTCGCAATATCGGCGGCCCCCGACTACGGCACTTGGTCCCTATCCGGTCGTCTTCCGGCGGCACCCCTATTTCAACCGCTGGCGCTGCCTGCCGAGCCGCTCGATCTCCAGCTCCAGCTCGTCACCGGCCCGCAGGTACGGGAACCGCCCGGACAGCGCGACACCCTCGGGGGTGCCGGTGTTCACCAGGTCCCCGGGGTCGAGCGTCAGATACCGCGACAGGTGCAGGATCAGCTCGCCCACCCCGAACACCATGTCCGCCGTCGACGAGTCCTGCCGCGGCCGGCCGTTGACCCACGAGCGCAACCGCAGCGCCTGCGGGTCGCCCACGTCGGCGGCGGGCACCAGCCACGGGCCCAGCGGGTTGAAGGTCTCGCAGCACTTGCCCTTCGACCACTGCCCACCCGAGTCCTCCAGCTGGAACGCCCGCTCGGAGACGTCGTTGGACACCACGTACCCGGCGACGCACGCGAGCGCCTCCTCGACCGTGTCGAGGTAGCGAGCCGGCCTGCCGAGCACGACGCCGAGCTCGACCTCCCAGTCGGTCTTCTCGCTCCCCCTCGGCACGAGCACGTCGTCATAGGGACCGACGACCGTGTTCGGGTGCTTGAAGAAGATGATCGGCACCTCGGGCGGCGCGGAACCGGACTCGGCGGCGTGCGCGGCGTAGTTCTGCCCGATGCAGACCACCGCTCCCGGCCGGGCGATCGGCGCGCCGACGCGCAGCCCGGTGCCGTCGCCCGGATCGTCCACAGCGGACAGCGAACCATCGGCCAGCGCCGCCCGCGCCCGCTGGATGCCGTCCCCTGCCAGGAAAGCGCCGTCGATGTCGGCGGTGACGGGGCTCAGGTCGTACACCGTGCCGTCGTCGGCGGCGACGCACGGCCGCTCCGCGCCGACCGGGCCCAGCCTCAGCAACCTCATGGTTCTCCTCAGTGTTCGTAGGGACGGGCCAGCACGCACTCGGGGTTGAGCCGAACACCGAAGCCGGGGGTGTCCGGCACGCGCAGCCGCCCGTTCACCGGCACCGGCTCGTCGAGCAACAGCGGGCTGAACATCGGCACCACCTCGCTGGCCTGCGGGTGCATCATCAGGAACTCACTGAACGGACTGTTGTGCCTGGTGATCGCGAAGTGGTAGGAGTACACGCTCGACCCGTGCGGCACCACGAGCACGCCCCTGCTGTCGGCGAGCGCTGAGATCTTCAGCAGCTCGGTGAGCCCGCCGCACCAGTTGACGTCGGGCTGGATGAGGTCACAGCAGCCCATCTCCAGCAGCAGCCGGAAACCCCAGCGCGTCGCCTCGTGCTCACCCGTGGTTACGAGCACGTCGGGCGGCAACCGTTTGCGTAGCTCGGAGTAGCCCCAGTAGTCGTCGGGCGGCAGCGCCTCCTCGATCCAGCGCAGCCCGTGCTCCCGCAGGGCGAGCCCGAGGCGGGTGGCGTAGTCGAGGTCGAGCGACATCCAGCAGTCGGCCATGAGCCAGAAATCCGGTCCGACCTCCTCACGCATGGCGGCGAACCGCTCGACGGTGGCGGTGAGGCCCTCGGCACCCTCGGCCGGGCCGTGCCGCACCGGCATCTTCCCGCCGATGAAGCCCATCTTCCGCGCCAGGTCGGGCCTGGACCCGGTGGCGTAGAAGACCTGCTCGTCGCGGACCGCGCCGCCGATCAGGGCGTACACGGGCTCCTGCCGCAACTTGCCGAGCAGGTCCCACAGCGCGAGGTCGATGGCGCTGATGACGTTGAGCACCAAGCCCTTGCGGCCGTAGAAGAGACTCGCCGAGTACATCTGGTCCCAGATGCGCTCGATCGCGGTGACCGGTGCGCCCTCCACGAACCGCGCGAGGTGCCGCTCCACGATGTAGGCACCGGGCTCGCCCGCGGTGGTGACGGCGAAACCGGTCGTGCCGTCGTCGGCCTCGACTTCCACCACGAGCGTGCCGAGCACGTTGATGCCGAACGACTGGCGGCTCTGCCGGTACTCCGGGTACTTCGCCATGGGGGTCGCGATGTGGTCGTCGATCCAGTGGTCGTCGCCCTGGTCGTGGTAGTCGGCGCCGCCGCCGCGCACCGTGAAAGCGCGGACAGAGCGGATCGTGCTGGCCGTGGTCACTGCTGCTCCTCCTGATCGGGGCGGACGAGGATCTTGCTGGCGGACGACGTGCCGGAAGCGAGGTCGGCGAACGCGCCGGGCGCGCCGGACCAGCCGACCGATCCGTCCACAAGCGACTCCAGTGCGTCCGGCACCGTCGCGGCCCACCGGGCGGTGGACGCGAAATCGTCCCGGTTGTAACAGAACGCGCCGATCAGCTCCCGCTCCGCGGTGCTGATCGCGTACGCGGGCAACGTCACCTCGGGCTGGTTCATCCCCACCAGCACCACCCGCCCGCCACGAGCCGAGGCCGCGAAGGCATCGGCGAGCGAGGCCGTGGAGCCCACCGCGTCGAGCACGAGCGTCGCCGGCCCGCCCAGTGCGTCCGCCGCCGCGCTCGCGAGCTCGCCGTCCCGAGGGTCGAGCGCGGTCGCGCCGAGCCCGCTCACTAGCGCGGCCCTGGCGGGATTGGGCTCGCTCACCACCACGCCGCGGGCGCCGAGCCGCGTCGCGGCCAGCACGCACGCCTGGCCGATGGGTCCGCCGCCGAGCACGAGCACCCGGTCACGCTCGCTGCAGCGTCCCCGCCGGGCGGCGTGGTAGCCGACGGAAAGCGGTTCGACCAGCGCGCCGTGCTCGCTCGGCATGTCCTGCGGCAACGGCACGACATTGCGCGCGGGCGCCACGAGCAGGTCGGCGAACGCGGAGACGATCGTCGGATCCACGCCGATGACCCTCCGCCTCGGGCACGCCTGTTCCTCCCCCTCCGCGCAGGCCTCGCAGCCGCCGCAGCCCAGAACGGGGTTGACGGTCACGGTGTCGCCGATCGCGAGGCCCGCCCCGGCGAGCGTCGCGGCATCGCCGGCCGCGACCGTGCCCACCGTCTCGTGCCCCATGACCTGCCCGGGATGGCGCCGCCCGTTCTCGCCCGTGTAGCCGTGGACGTCCGAACCGCAGATGCCGGTCGCGAGCACGCGCAGCAACACCTCTCCCGCCTCGGGGACCGGATCGGGTCGCTCCTCCACCGCGATCGATCCGGGACCGTGGAAGACCAGTGCTCTCATGCGTTCTCCTTGTTCGTGCGCGCCACCGGAGTACCCGCGGCCGGGGCGGGTGTGGCCGGTCGCAGCCATTTCGTGGTCCAGATCAGCACGGCGCCGACGAGGGTGGTCACCGCGAGGACGTAGAGCCCGGCCTGGCCAGAGCCGAACCCGGTGTCCGCCGCCTGTTTGATGTTCGGCGCGATGAAGCCGCCGAGCGAGCCCAGCGCGTTGACCATTCCGATGCCCGTGGCGGCCGCGGTGCCGACGAGGATGCCCGCGGGCAGGGTCCAGAACACCGGCTGCACCGCGATGAACCCGGCCGCGGCGAAGCAAAGCCCCACCATCGCCAGCGCCGGTGTACCCGCGACGACCGAGCCCGCGATGCCGAGCCCGGCCACCGCGAGCGTCACCGCGGCGATGCGGCGCCTGTCGCCGGTGCGGTCGGACAGCCTGCCGATGCCGAACGACGCCGCGATCGCGCACAGCCACGGGATCGCGGTCACCACGCCCACCGCGACGCCGACCTCGGTGCCGAGCAGCTCCGCGACCTGCGTCGGGAGGTAGAACGACACGCCGTAGACGCTCATCTGGATCAGCAGGTAGATCAGGGCGAGGTACAGCACCCTCGGGCTGCGCAACGTCGCGAGCACACCGGACGGCCCGTGCGCCCGCGACCCGCGTTCCTCGGCGGCGAGCTCGGTCTCCAGCGCGTCCCGCTGGTCGGCGGGCAGCCAGCGTGCGTCGCGCGGGCGGTCGTCGAGGTAACGCAGCGCCCATACTCCGACGACCGACGCGGCGAGCCCCTCGACCAGGAACATCCACTGCCAGCCGATGATCCCGGCGACGCCGTCGAGTTCGAGCAGCGCCCCCGACACCGGCCCGCCGAAGATGAACGCGAGCGGCGCGCCGAAGTAGAACAGGCCGTTGACCCGCGCCCGGTGCCGCTCCGGCACCCAGTAGGTCAGGTACAGGATCACGCCGGGGAAGAACCCGGCCTCGGCGACGCCAAGCAGGAACCGCAGCAGGTAGAAGACGGTTTCGGTGTGGGCGAACGCCATCGCCGCTGAGATGAGCCCCCACGTGATCATGATCCGGGCGAGCCAGCGCCGGGCGCCGAAGCGGTGCAGCGCCAGGTTGCTCGGCACCTCAACGAGCGCGTAGCCGATGAAGAAGACCCCGGCGCCGAAGGCGTAGGCGGCGTCGGAAAGCCCGGTGTCCGCCTGGAACGCCTCCTTCGCGAAGCCGATGTTGACCCGGTCGAGGAACGCCAGCACGTACATGAGCAGCAGGAACGGCACGAGGCGACGGGCGACGCGCCGGACCGCCCTGTCCGCGAGGCCGGTGGATGGCACCACGATGTGCTCCAAACTTCACATACAAGAAGTAGCTTCAACGACGTGAAGTTTCGATGGACAGGGCTCGGCCTGTCAAGACGTGGGGTTCCGCGCTAACGGCGCAGCTGGGCTTCCAGCTTCTCGATCACGGCCGAGAGCTGGGCGAACGTCGTCTCGGTCCAGTCGGGGCCGCAGCGGGGGGTCGGCGCCGAGACCGACATCGCGGCCACGATCTGGCCGGCGTGGTTGCGGATGGTGGTGGCGACGCAGCGGCAGCCGATGACGTACTCCTGGTCGTCGGTGGCGTAGCCGACACGGCGGATTTGCTCGATCTCCGCGAGCAACTCTTCGACGCCCGCGACCGTGTGGTCAGTGAATCGTCGCAGCGTGACGCCCTCGAGGCGGTCGCCAAGCTCGTCGTCGGCGAGACCGGCGAGCAGCGCCTTGCCGATCCCCGTGGCATAGGCAGGAAGGCGCACGCCGACGGCGGACACGAGCTTCATCGGCTGCGGCGACTCGGCGATCGCGATGTAGACGTTCTCCAGGCCGTCGAGCTGGGCGAGCTGCACGGTCTCGCCGGTGTCCTGCGCAAGCTGTTCCATGAGCGGCAGCGCGAGGCCCGCGATGTCGCGATGGCCGTGGTAGCCCTGGCCGACGGTCCATGCCTTGAGGCCCAGCCCGTAGGTGCGCGAGGCCGGGTCGTACTCGGCGAAGCCGCGGTGGACGAGCGTCGCCATGAGCCCGTGGACGCTGGAGAGCGGAAACCGCAGCAGCTCGGCGACGTCGGTCAGCCGCCTGCGCCCCGTCGCCAGCAGCTCGAGGATGGCGAGCGCGCGGTCGGCCGACTTGACCACGGACTGGGCCTCGCCTGCCTTGTCGGCGGTGGCCCCGGAGAGCGCGTCGGACATGAACTCGGTCGTCTCCCGTCGGTTTTCGCACCATCGAACATAGTTCATGGATATGAAAACGCGGAACGGGACCCGGTCGTGGGTCCCGCGCGCGGATGAACTCACCCGGCTCGTCACCGGCGGCTCCCCTAGCGTCCGGCCGTCCCCTTTTCCGAACCCACAGGAGGAAGATCATGAGCAACTCCCGTTCGCTGCGCAGGGCCCTCGTCGTCGGCGCCTTCGCCGGCCTGAGCCTCGCGGGCACCGCCGGCTCCGCCGTGGCCGCCGACGCCACGGCCGACCAGCCCGCCGTGGCCGAGGCCAGGACCGACCAGGTCGGAGGCCTCCTCGGCGGCGCGAACGGCGAAGGCCAGCTCGGCGGCCTCACCAACGGCCTGCCGGTCACCCCGGACGCGCTGCTCGGCATCGTCAAGGGCCTCGGCCTCGGCGCCCTGCCGATCTGAGCCGCCCAGCCGCAGTGAAGGCCACCATGCCTGCGTTGAACGCAGGCATGGTGGCCTTCACTGCATTCGACCCGCGAGTCGTGGGCTGGCCCGGCTTCGGGGTCAGTCGGCGGCCGTCCACGCCTTCGACAGGGCCACCTTGCCGCCGGTCTGGAGCAGGGAGCCCGCGTAGAGCCTGCTGGCCAGCAGCACGATCAGCGCCAGGGAACCCGCGAGCAGGCCCATGGACAGCAGGGCCTCCCAAGGCTCAGCCTCCTGGGAGAACATCCGCACCGGCATCGCGATCGCCGACGAGAACGGCACGTAGGAGAGCACGTTCATCACCGTGGCGTTGTCCGAGAAGAACATCACCGCGAAGTACGGGCCGAGCGCCAGAATCATCACCAGGCTCATGCTCGAACCGAGGTCCTCCTGCCTGCTCACCAGCGAGCCCGCGACCGCCCACATCGCGGCCAGCAGCACGAACCCGAGCACCAGGAACGGCACGAACCAGCCGAGCGCGGGCGCGATCACCCTCAGCAGCTCCGTCTGCCCGCCGACCGACAGCGCGATCGGCGCCGCCACCGCCAGCACGACAACCTGTCCGAGCGTCAGGAGCGTGTGTCCGACGATCTTTCCCGTCAGCAGCGCCCGCACGGGCACCGTCGACACGAGGATCTCCACGATCCGCGTCTGCTTCTCCGTCACCGTGCTCTGCGCGATCGCCGCGCCGCCCATGGCGAAGATGAGGAACATCAGCGAGAACACCATGATGACGAGCTGCCGCTCGCCCTGACTGACGTCGGCCGCGTCGAGGAGGTCCACCGGCGGCGACGTGCCCAGCTGGGCCATGACATCGGTCGGCGGGTCGGACAGCGCGAGCACCCGCACACCGGTTGGCGACTGGCCGGTGGTGTCGGCCACGACCGCGGCCTCCACCTCCTCCTCGCGGAGGAGCTCCTCGGCCGCGGCGCGGTCGGCGACCTCCCGCACCTCCAGCTCCGAACCCGCGAGCGCGCGGGTGACCTCGGGGCCGACCGCCGCGACGCTGGGCTGCCCTCCCCCGAACACCGAGGGCAGAATCGCGGCCGCGAACAGGCCGGCCACGATCACCCCGAGGCCGATCCAGAAACCCTTCGATCGCAGGAAGGTCTTGACCTCCCGCTCGGCGACGAGCCGGGTCGCCGCCATGAACGACGTGCCGCCGTCGGCATCGGTGTCGTCGACCTCCGCCGAACGCGGCTCGATGGTCGCGGTCATCAGATCGCCTCCTTGAAGATCTCGTCCAGCGACGGGACGACGGGGGTGAAGCCGCGGACCTCGCCGCGTTCCAGCGCGGCACGCAGAACGCGCTGGTCCGTGCGCTCGCCGTCGGCGGACCCGGTGTGCTCGGCCAGCTCGAAGACGGCCTTCGGGCCGTCCAGACTGACCACGCGAATGCCGGGAATGTCGCGCAGCCAGCCCGCGTCGGAGTCGACCACCAGCTCCCAGCGCTTGGACCCGTACCGCTCCCGCAGCTCCTCCCGACCACCGCTCGCGGCGATCCTGCCGCCGGAGATGATCACGAGGTCGTCGCACAGGCGCTCGACGAGCGCGAGCTGGTGGCTGGAGAACAGCACCGGCACGCCGTCGGCGGCACGTTCGCGCAGCACCCGCAGCACGGTGTCGACGGCGATCGGGTCGAGCCCGGAGAACGGCTCGTCGAGGATCAGCAACGCCGGGTCGTGCACGAGCGCGGCGGCGACCTGCGCGCGCTGCTGGTTGCCCAGCGACAGCTCCTCGAGGTTGTCGTTCGCGCGCTGCGCGAGGTCGAGCTGCTCCAGCAGGCGCTCCGTGTTGCGCTTGGCCTTGGCCTGGCTCAGCCCGTGCAGCCTGCCGAACCAGGCGATCTGCTCGCCGACCTTCATCTTCGGGTACAGCCCGCGCTCCTCCGGCATGTAACCGAAGCGCTGCCGCAGCGGCTGGGTCACCGGCTTGCCGTGCCAGGTCACGGTGCCACCCTGCGCGGCGAGCACGCCGAGGATGATCCGCATCGTGGTGGTCTTGCCGGCGCCGTTGGCGCCGAGGAACCCGGTCATCCGCCCGGGTCGCACGTCGAACGACACGTCGTCGAGCACGCGGTGGTCGCCGAAGCTCCTACTGATCGTGGTCACCGTCAACATGCTCAGCAGCCTAGGGAGGGGTGTTGACCTTTCGCGTCCGGCGCGCGGCCGACCTCGTGGTCCACCCGGTGGGTGACCCAACCGCTCCCGCCACGACCGGGCTGCCCGCAGTGAAGGCCACCTTCACTGCGTGGAATCGGGCACAGCGGCGCGGAGCGCCTCCGTCTGGGCGGTGGCGGGAGACGGGTGGGCGCAGGCATGGTGGCCTTCACTGCGGACGGGTGACCTACGCGCTCCCCGGTGCCACGATCCCGTTCTCGTAGGCGTAGACCACTGCGTGCGTGCGGTCGCGCAGGCCGAGCTTGGCGAGCACGCGCGACACGTGCGTCTTCACGGTCGCCTCGCCGAGAAACAGCTCGGCGGCGATCTCGGCGTTGCTGGCCCCGCGCGCGAGCAGCACCAGCACCTCGAACTCGCGGTCGGTCAGCTCGGTGGGCCGGTGCACCGGCGCGGGGGCGGCCGGGGCGGAGAAGCGAGCGATCACACGGCGCGTGACCTCGGGCGACAGGAGCGCGTCGCCCCTGGCGACGATGCGGACCGACTCCACGAGGTCCTCCGGCGAGGCGTTCTTCAGCAGAAAGCCGCTCGCGCCCGCCCGCAACGCCTCGAAGAGGTAGTCCTCGCGGTCGAACGTCGTGAGGATCACGACCTTCACCGGCGACTCGCCCGCCGCCGAGCCGAGGATACGGCGCGTGGCCTCCAGGCCGTCGACCGCAGGCATCTGCACGTCCATGAGCACCACGTCGGGGCGCAGCTCCTCCGCGAGCACCACGGCCCTCAGCCCGTCACCCGCCTCGCCGACCACCTCGATGCCGTCCTCCGCCCCGAGAATGACCCTGAAGCCGGCTCGCACGAGGTCCTGGTCGTCGGCGAGCACCACCCGCAGCGGACGGTCGGCGGCCCTGTTTTCCTCGGTCACGATGCCGGTGGCTCCTCACTATCCTCTATGGACTCACTGGGTTCGGTCGGCAGGCTGGCCCGCACGCGGTAGCCCCCGCCCTCGCGGCGGCCCGCCTCCAGGTGCCCGCCGTGCACGGCCACCCGCTCCCGCATGCCGAGCAGGCCGAATCCGCCGCTCTGCGCCGAAGAGGCACCGGCGCGGCCGACGCCGTCGTCGGACACCTCGACCTCCAGCGTGCGCTCCAGGTACCGCACTCGGACGTCGGCCCTGCGGGCGCTCGCGTGCTTGACAACGTTGGTGAGCGCCTCCTGCACCACCCGGTACGCCGACAGCGCGACGCCGTCGGGCACCGGCCTCGGCTCACCGTAGACGCCGTGGGCGACCTGGAGCCCGGCCGACTCCGCCGTCGACACCAGCTCGGCCAGCTGGTCGAGACCGGGAGAGGAGGGGTGCGCCTCGCGCTCCCCGCTCTCCTGGCCGTTCTCCGGCTCGGAGCGCAGCACGCCCAGCAGGCCGCGCAGCTCACCGATGGCGGTGCGGGCGGTCTGCTCGACGGTCCGCAACGCCTCGCGGGCCAGCTCGGGATCCTTGTCGAGCACGCGCCGCGCGGCTCCGGCCTGGATGCCCATCACGGACACGTGGTGGGCGACCACGTCGTGCAGGTCGCGGGCGATCCGCACGCGCTCGGCGACGATGGCGTTGCGCGTGTTCTGCCGCTGCGACAGCCGCAGCTGCTCGGCCCGCTCCTCCAGCTCGGCCTGCCTGCGGGCGGACAGCCAGGCGAGGTTGCCGAAGAAGTAGGCGGAGAGGAAGAACATGAGGTTGAAGCCGATGTTGTAGAGCACCGAGGCGAGCATCGGATCCAGCGGGCCCGCGGCGGCGGAGAAGTCGTAGTCCGGCTGCGCGATGGACTTCACGAGCCCGACACCGAGCCACGCGAACATCGCCACGATCACACCGATGCGCGACCAGCGCGCCACCGTGCGGTTCCGCTCCCACGCGCCCGTGCTGTAGACCGCGAGGAACAGCGCGACGGAGGCCATGAGGCTGTCGCCGGTCTGGCGCGCCTGCGCGGCGATGAACAGCACACCCACCACGACCAGCACGGCCGCCGGGTACCGGCGGCGCGCGACGAGCGGCAGCGACAGTGCCGCGCCCCACGCAAGCTGCTCGCCGAGCGACGGCGGGGCCCCGAAGACCAGCATGCCCATGCTGTTGACGAGCACGGTCATGACGCTCGACCCGGCCAGCACGGCGAGCCCGATGAGGACGTCGGAACGCTGGATGGCGGGCTCGGGCCTGGGCCGCCGCCACCGGTTCCAGCCCGTGTCCCGCTCCCCCGCCTCGCCTTCGTCCACCCTGCCCATGCCCGTCAAAGTAGCGCACCCAAGCGCCCCCCAAGGCCACCTTTGTTGCGTTGAACGCAACAAAGGTGGCCTTGGGGGGCGTCAGGGGTGGCGCGAGTGGAGCTTCCACTGTGGACGGGGGTTCGGAATCCGCGCCCCGACCAGGCTGGAAGGCCGTTCAGCGGCTATCGTTCCCAGTGTGCGCGAGCAGGAGCCGGTGAACCTCATCGCGGTGGCGAAGGCCGCAGGCGTGTCGAAGACGACGGCATCGGACGCGTTGCGCAACTCCGGCCGGGTCTCGGAGAAGACGCGCGAGCACGTGGTCGCCGTCGCCAACCGGCTCGGCTACTCGCCCAACCCGGTCGCCCGCTCGCTGCGCATGGCGAGCACCGGCACGATCGGTCTGCACCTGCCGGAGGTGCTGACGCGCTCCGAGTACTACATGTCCTTCGTCTTCGGCGTGGTCGACCAGGCCGCGCGGATGGACTACGACGTCACGCTGCTCACCGCACAGCACCTGCCGTCCCGCCGGTTCCACCGTGTCGACGGCGTCGTGCTCGGCGACCCCCTGGAAACCGACACGGTGGTGCGCGGGCTGCTCGATTCTTCGGTTCCCGTCGTCACGTGCGAGCGGTTCACCGGCGACGCGGAACCGGCCGGAGTGGTGCTCTCCGACCACGCCACGATGCTCGACGAGCTGCTCGACCACCTCCACGCGCAGGGCGCGCGCGACATCGCGTTCCTCGCGTCGAGCACGGTCACCGACTGGGGCCGGACCCTGCAACGGGCATACCTGGCCTGGTGCGAGCGGGCCGGCCTGCGCGCACGGCTGCGGGAGATGGCGTTCGGGTCGCCCACCGCCGTGATGCAGGAGAACGTGCGCGCGTTACTCAACGCCGAGGAGGCCGTGGACGCGCTGGTGTGCGCGCCCGACGGCGCGGCGTCGGCGGTGCTGCCGGTGCTCCGCGCCGCGGGCCGCCGCATCGGCGACGACCTGCTCCTGGCGTCCTGTGTGGACAGTGCCGCGCTCAACCACACCGACCCGCCGATCACGGCGATCGACCTGCGCCCGCGCGAGGCCGGCGCGGCGTGCGCGCGGCTGCTGTTCGACATCCTCACCGGTGAGGCGCCGCGCGGCACGGTGCGCGCGCAGCCCATCGAGCTCAACGAACGGCGGTCAACCCGGCGGAGCAGGTGAGCCACGACTCCTCGCCGACCTGGCACGGCCCGCCGCGGTGGACGTGCAGGCGCCGGTCGGTGACGTCGATACTGATCGTCGCCAGGCTCTCCCAGCGCTGATGCGCGGGCAACGTCTCCTCGGCGTGCGCGCACACCGGCGCGCCGTCCTCACCGTGGGCGCGCAACGCGTGCGCACGCTCCGTGAGGTCGTCGGCCCGCAGCGCGGCAGCGCGTTCGCGCAGCCACGTGCCGCGCTCGAACGTGCTCGACACGTCCGCCGTCGTGCGCTCTCCCCTGGACAGCTCGGGGTCGAGGAAATGGTTGGCGTGCGTGAGGAAACCGTCCTCCGGGTAGACCTCGGCGACGCCGGCCGGGGACAGTTCGAGGCAGCGCGCGTCGTCGTGCGTGACCACGGTGAGCACGGTCGACGCCGACAGCCTGGCCGAGCGGGCGATGCGCACCGCGTCGGCCACCGTGGTCGCCTCGTCGAGCACCCGCCTGGCCACGACGTGCACCGGAACGCCGATGTCGGCGCTGTCGGACCGGTGGCGCAGCACGTTGAAGTGCACCCCCAGCCCCGCGTCGTTGACGCCGATCTTGCCGACCACGCCGTGCTCCGTGAACGTCGCGACCCTGCGCCCCGGCGCGGGTTCGAGCGTCCACGCGAGCATCGCGTCGCGCAGGACGTCGTGCCAGTCCCACGTCTGCACCGTGCGTGGCGGCGTGCCGTCGCCGGGCAGCACAACCGACGTGGAGCACTCGCCCTCGCCGGTGACGTCGGCGGCGGCGAGGATCTCGGTGCGGGCGTTGAGCGCGCCGACCTTCCACGCCGAAAGGCCGCTGCCCTCCGCGATGCCCGCGATCTCGTCGGCGAGGTACGGCGCCCAGGCGCCGACCTCGGCGAGCGCCTTGCGACCGTGGTCGCGGACGTGGTGCGGGTGCAGACCGTGCGCGGCGAACAGGCTCGCGTACCCGGCGAAGGTCTCGTGGATCCCGTCGCGGCACGCCTCGCCGAGTGCGCGGCCGCGTGCGCGGGCACCGGTCTCGGTGCTGACGTGGTGCGGAACCAGCGGGAGCGGTTTGCTCATCGGACGCTCGACAGGACGGCGTCCCACGCGACCTCGGAGGCCAGCGCGCCGAACCCGGTCGGGTTGACGCCCCGCAGCTCCACCTCGTCGGTGGTGAGCGCGAAGAGGGTGTCGCCGTCGAGCTCGGTGTGGAACGGGTGGATGGCCCGGTGCATCGAGCTGTGCACCTGGGTCGCGAACTGCTTCAGCGCCACGTCGGTGAGCTTGGCATTGGTGACCACCACGGTCAACGTCGTGTTGCCCGAGGCCGTGCGGGCCTCGCCAACGCCCTCCGTCGCGGCCGCGTAGTCGACCGCGGGCACGTGGCGTTCGCCGGTCTCGGGGTGGTAGTTGCCGCGCACCACGGTGCCGTCGCGGTCGACCACCACGCCCACCGCGTTGACCACTGTCGCCACGAGCACCTTCGCCTCGCCGTACTGCCCGAACGCCGCGCCCTGACCCGCGAACTCGGCCCGCGAGAAGTCGATCTTGCCGACGGAGGCGGACCGCCCCGCGCCGCAGCGCCCGACCGGGAACTCGCCTTCCACGGCGTTGTTCAGCGCGGCCCGGCCCAGCGCGGTGTCGGGCGCGATCGCCGTGTCGCGTGTCGAGAAGTCGTAGATCACGGCACCGGAGACGTGCTGAAGTGCGGCCCAGTGCGTGCGGTTCTCCGCGCGATGCAGCAACTCCGTGCTCACGCCCGCCGCGGCCTCCAGCCCGTACACCGATCCTCCCGCGAGCACGATCGCGTGGTGGAAGTCGTACCCGCCGGACATGCCGACCGCGCCGCCGCGCGCGTCGACGGCGGTGCGTGCGCCCCGGGGCACGTGGATCACCGTGCAGCCCGTTGGCCCCTCCGCGTACTCGGCGGTGCCGACGAACACGCCCGGCAGGTCGAACGACACCGTCGCGCTGCCGGGGCTCGGCTGCGGGGTCAGCGCCAGGTCATCGTTGGTCACCGCGCCCGCCGCGTACGCCGACGGCTTGGCCAGCCGGTTGGCGACGCCGTTGGTCGTGCTCACAAAGCCTCCACTAGTTGCCTCGAATACTCGTGTTCGGGGGTGCCGAAGAAGACGGCGGCGGGCGCGGTCTCCACCACCTCGCCGTAGCGCATCACCGCGACCCGGTCGGCGACGTAGCGCACCGCGCCGACGTCATGACTGATGAACAGCGCGGCGAAGGCGAACTCCGCGCGCAGGTCCTTGATGAGGTTGAGGATCTGGGCCTGCACCGACACGTCCAGCGCGCTCACCGCCTCGTCGAAGACGACGAACGGCGGCCGCGTGACCAGCGCCCGCGCGATCGACACGCGCTGGCGCTGCCCTCCGGAGAGCTGGTGCGGGTAGCGGCGCGCGAACGACTCGTCGAGGCCCACCTGGCCGAGGGTCTCCAGAACCCGTTCGGTGACCTCGTCCTTCGTCGCGCCGCCGAGCACCACCAGCGGCTCGGCCACGCACTGCCCGACGCGCATGCGCGGGTTGAGCGACCACTGTGGATGCTGCAGCACGGCCTGCATCCGGCCCGCGAGCGCCTTGCGCCGCTTGGGAAACGGTTTGCCCTCGAACAGCGCCGTGCCGGACGTGGGCTTGCGCAGTCCGAGCGCGACCATGCTCGTGGTGGTCTTGCCTGACCCGGACTCGCCCACCAGGCCGAGGATCTCGCCCTCGGCCAGGCTCAGTGTCACGCCCTTCATCGCGTGCACCCGCCTGCGAGCCCAGGGCGGCCCCGAGGTGAACGTGACGCCCACGTCTTCGAGTTCCAGGATCATCGCCCCGCACCCACCGTTTCCTCCGCCAGATGGCACAGTACGTCGCGCTCGGCCACCGACACCAGCGGTGGCCTGTCCGCCGAGCACGCCTCGTGGGCGTCCGGACAACGGGGCGCGAACGCGCAGCCCCGTGAGGGGCCGTCGAGCACCGGCGGCTGGCCTGGGATCGGCACCAGCCGCTCGCCCTCGGCGAGCTCGCCGGGCACGGCCCGCACGAGCGCGGCGGTGTAGGGGTGCCGGGGTGCGGCGAGCACCTCGCTCGCCGACCCCGACTCCACCACCCGACCGCCGTACATCACCACGACCCTCGAGCAGCGCTTGGCCACGGCCGGCAGGTCGTGACTGAGCCACAGGATCGTGGTCCCGGACTCGGCCGCGAGCGAGAAGATGACCCCCAGCACCTCCTCGCGGATCTGGCTGTCCAGCGCGGCCGTCGGCTCGTCGGCGATCAGGATCTCCGGCCCGCCCGCCATAGCCATCGCGATGGCGACGCGCTGCGCCATGCCGCCCGAGAGCTGGTGCGGGTAGGACCTCGCCACCCGCTCGGGGTCCTTGAGCCGCACGCGGTCGAGGTGGGGCAGCACGTCGGCCTTGGTGCCGCGGCCGCGCAGCGCGAGCTCGACCTGTTTGCCGACCCGCATGGTGGGGTCGAGCGAGCCGATGGGTTCCTGGAAGACGTAGCCGAGCCGCTCGCGGCGCAGCGCCCGCAACCGCTTCGGCCCCAACGCGTTCACGTCGTCGCCGTCCACCCGCACGGCACCGTTCACGACCTTCGCCGCGCCGGGCAGCAGGCCGCCGATCGCCGAGCCCAGTGTGGACTTGCCCGAACCCGACTCGCCGACGATGCCGACGGTCTCGCCCGCCTCCACGGTGAGCGCCGCGCCGTCGAGCGCACGCACGGTGCGCCCACCGGAGGCGTAGTCGACGACGAGGTCGTCGATCTGCAGAAGGTGTGTCATACCAGCGACCGAGCCTCCCTCGGTTCGAGACCGTCCCGCAGACCATCGCCGAACACGTTGATGGCCAGGATCGCCACGATGAGCACGATCCCGGGAACGATGACCAGCCACGGCGCCGTGAGCAGGTACGTGCTGCCCTGCTGGATCAGCGCGCCCAGCGACGACTGCGGCGGCTGCACGCCGAAGCCGAGGAAGCTGAGCCCGCCCTCCACGAGAATCCCCACCGAGAGCGCGTAGGTGCCCTGCACGGCGATGGTGCCGGACAGGTTGGGCACCAGGTGCCGCATCAGGATGCGCGGCCAGCCCGCCCCGCTGATCACGGCCGAGGTCACGTAGTCGCGCTCGGCCACGGTCACGGCCGACGCCCGCACGACCCGCGTCATCAGCGGGATGGTGATGAGGATGATGCTGCACATCGTGGCCGCCTGGCCCGGCCCGGCCACGGCGGCGACGAGGATCGCCAGCACGATCGTCGGAAACGAGTACAGCACCTCCACCAGGCGCATCACCACCTCGCCGAGCCAGCCGCCGTAGTAACCGGCCGCGATGCCGAGCAGCGTCGCCAGCACGGCGGTCACCAGCACGGCGAGGGTCGACAACAGCAGGGTGGTGCCGATGCCCTCGAACAGTCTCGGCAGCATCGAGCGGCCGAGTTGGTCCGTCCCGAGCAGGTACTCACCACCGGGCGGGGCGAGCCGGGGCCCCACCATCGCGCCGGGGTCGCCGCCGATGCCGAAGACGGTGCCCACGACCGTGACGAGCACCAGCACGGCCAGGCACACCAGGCCCGAGCGCGTCAGCCAGTCGGATTCCCGCCACCAGGTCATCGTTTCCGCCCCTTCGCCGCCGAGCCGAACCTCGGGTCGAGCACACCGGCCGCGGCGTCGGTCAGCGTGTTCATCACGATGAACACCACGGCCGCCAGCAGCACGCCCGCCTGCACCACCGCGTAGTCGCGCCTGCCGACCGCCTGCACGATGTAGGTGCCCACGCCGGGCAGGTTGAACAGGTACTCGATGATCACCGCGCCGCCCAGCAGGTAGGCGGTCACCGTGGTGAGCACCGTGACGACGGGGATCGAGGCGTTGCGCAGGACGTGCCGCACGACGATGAACCCGGGGCTCTCGCCGCGCGCGATCGCCGCCGTGATGTAGGGCTCCACCAGCACACCCAGCACCGCGTCCCGTGTGGTCCGCGCGGTCACCGCGATCACGAACACCGAAAGCACCGCGGCGGGCAACAGCATGGACTGGAGGTTCCCCACGGGGTCCTCGCCGACCGGCACGTAGCCGCCGACGGTGAGACCGAGCGCGTAGCGCGAGAACAGGAACACCACGATGCTGCCGAGCACGAACTCGGGCACGCTCACCCCGAGCCCGCTGGCGAGCCTGCCCAGCGCCGCCCTGCCCCGGCGCCCGCCCGCGCGCACCGCGGTCCAGACGCCCAGCGGGACGCCGATCAGGAGCGCCGCCGCCACGCCGAACAGGGCCAGTTCGGCGGTGACCGGCAACCGCAGGCCGAACTCCGTGGTCACCGGCTCGCCGCTGATCATCGAGATCCCGAAGTCACCGGTGAGCGCCGTGGTGAGCCACAACCAGTACTGGACGACGATGCTCTCGTCCAGCCCGTACTTCGCCGCCACCTCGGCCTTCTGCTCGGGGGTCGCGAACGGCCCCAGCACCACCTCGGCGAACCCGCCGGGCATCAGCCGGGACGCGGCGAAGATCAGGATCGAGACGAGGAACAGGGTGACGACCGCACTCAGTGCCCGGCGCAGCCACCACGAGAACAGTCGCACGGCCCTTGCCCTCCCCCGCTACTTGGTGAGCAGCCGGAAGTCGGCGATGCCACGGAAGACGTTGCCGTATCCCTCGGTGGCGTACAGCGTGGGACTCAGCGCGTCGGACCGGTAGCCGATCAGCGCGGGCCTGGTCACCAGAGGAATCATCTGGGCGTCCGTGTCCACGGCGTCGCACAGCTGTTGCAGCGCGGTGTCGCGTTCCGGCCCGGCAGGCGTCGCGATGGCCTTGTCGATCGCGGTGTTGAGCTCCGCGTTCGGCTCCATGAAGCCGAGGTTGAACCCCGCCTGCTCGGGGTTCCACCACTTGCCGACCATGGCGGCGTCGGCGTATCCGGCGAACCACGACAGCGCGGCGTCGAACGTCGCGGGCACCTCGCCGTATACCTTGCCCGACCAGCTGCCCTCGTCGAGCTGCTCGATGTTCACAGTGATGCCGATGCGTTGCAGGTTCTGCTGGATCACCTGCGCGACCGCCGGCGCGGGTGCGGTGGAGTAGGCCGCCAGCTCGAAGGTGAGGTTCTCGGCCCCGGCCTCCTTCAGCAGCTGCCGCGCGCGGTCCAGGTCGGCCCGCGCAGAGGGCAGCAGCGCGGGGTCGCACGAGCCGGGCAGTCCGGCAGGCGTGACGCCGGTGGGTTTACCGAGCCCGCCGAGCGCGGAGTCGGCGATCGCGTCGCGGTCCATGGCGATGTTGATCGCCTGGCGCACGCGGGGGTCGTCGAACTTCCCGCCGGGCGCGTTGCTGTTGAGCATCAGGTAGTAGAAGTCGGTGGTGGCCTGGGTGCCCACGGCCGTGCCGCGCACGCCGTTCAGCAGTTCTGGCGCGTCGACGTTGCCGAGCATCACCAGGTCGGCGCTGCCGTTCTGCAGTGCGGCCATCCTGGCCTGTTCCTGCCCGGCGATGGTGATGTTGACGGTGTCGGCCGACGGCTTGCCCTCCGCCCAGTAGCCGTCGCGGCGCGTGAACTGCCACGAGACGTCCTGCCGGTGGGACTTCACCACGAACGGCCCGGTGCCGAGCATCTCCTTGGTGATGTCCACGGAGCCGTCCTCGATCTCCTGCATGGGCAGCACGGCGGCGGGGACGTTCGCGAGCGACGCGAGGAACGGCTGATACGGGCTCGACAGTGTCACCGAGACGGTGCGGTCGTCGACTTTGGACACCTTCTCCACGGGACCGATCTGCGTCTTCCATACGCCCTGGCCGGCGAGCAGGCGCTCGAAGCTGCCAACGACGTCGTCGGCGGTCATCGCCCTGCCGTTGGAGAACGTGACGCCCTCGCGCAGGTTGAAGACGTACTCGGTGGGGCTCGGGTTGTCCCAGCTCTCCGCGAGCGCGGGCTCGATGGAGAAGTCGGGGCCGACCGTCACGAGCGTCTCGTAGACGAGTGACATCAGCTGCCACGACGTCGCGACGTCCGCGAGCTGCGGGTCGAGCCCGGTCGGGGCGCCGTTGTCGACGGTCATCTGCAGGTCGAGCGTGCCACCCGAGGTGACGGCCTCGTCGGCGACCGCGAGGTAGCCGGGCACTTCGGACGTCGGGGCGTTGTCGCTGACAGGCGCCGCTGAACAGCTCGCGAGCACGGCGGTCGCCGCGACGGCGCACAAGATTCGGGGGATCCGCATTGGACCTCTGCTTTCCGGCGGTGACGTGGCGTGATCGCGGTACAGTGCCGCCCTGTGGATGCCGGAACGTTCCGACATGGGCAGAGATTAAACGGCGGTAGCCCTTCCCCGTCAACCCCTGTTTGCCGATCATTGACCAGCGGGAGTGCGGCGGCTAGCCTTCCGATCCGATGCCGGAACGTTCCGGCACTCGCTGAGATCCCAGGAGAGTCACGTGACGGAACCACACCCGCTCGCGCCGTTGACCGCGGACGAGATCACGGACGTGCGCAAGATCCTCGAAGCAGGCGACGTGCTGCGGGAGACGACGCGGTTCTCCTACGTCGGACTCGCCGAGCCCGCCAAGGCCGCCGTCGCCCGGTACGAACGCGACGGCGCGGAAGTCGAGCGTGTTGCCAGGGTGTTACTGCTGGACGTCGCCGACGGCGCGGCCGAGGACGTGCGCGTGTGCCTGACCGACCGCACCGTACGGGCCCGCACGCCCATCCGCGGTGAGCACGGCCAGGTGCCGGTGCTCGCCGAGGAGCACGACGTGGTCCGCGAGATCATGGCCGCCGACGAGGGCTGGCATGCCGCGCTGCGCAAGCGCGGCATCGAGGACCCTTCGCACGTGTACCTCGCCGCGCTCTCCGCGGGCCGCTTCGAGTCCATTCCTGACCAGGGCAGGCGGCTCGTCCGGGTGCTCGCCCACTGGCGGCCCGATCCGTCCACAATGGTCTGGGCACACCCCGTCGACGGGCTCGTCGCCTACGTGGACCTGATCGCACGGAAGGTGGTGGAGATCGTCGACACCGGGGCGGTGCCGATCCCGGAGGAGTCCGGCGACTACGACGACCCCGCCGTGGCCGGACCGCCGAGGACCACCCAGCGTCCCATCGAGATCACGCAGCCGGAGGGCCCGAGCTTCACGCTGGAGGACGGCGTGCTGCGCTGGGAGAACTGGTCCGTGCGGCTCGGCTACGACATGCGCGAGGGCCTCGTGCTGCACCAGCTCGGCTTCACCGACGGCGGCGAGCTGCGGCCCATCGTCTACCGCGCCTCGGTGGCCGAGATGGTGGTGCCCTACGCCGACCCCGGCCCGATCCGGTTCTGGCAGAACTACTTCGACACCGGTGAGTACCAGCTCGGCAGGCTCGCCAACTCGCTGGAGCTGGGCTGCGACTGCCTCGGCGAGATCACCTACGTCGACGCCGTGGTGGCCGACGGCGGCGGCGAGCCGACGACCATCACCAACGCGATCTGTATCCACGAGGAGGACGCCGGCGTGCTGTGGAAGCACACCGACCCGTCCAACGGCAGCAGGCAGACCCGCCGCCAGCGCAGGCTCGTGGTGTCGTTCTTCGTCACCGTCGGCAACTACGACTACGGCTTCTACTGGTACCTCTACCTCGACGGCACGATCGAGCTGGAGTGCAAGGCCACCGGCATCGTGTTCACCGCCCACTACGACGAGCGGATCGCGCCGTACGCCTCGCAGGTCGCGCCCGGTCTCGCGGCGCCGTACCACCAGCACCTGTTCAACGTCCGGCTCGACATGTCCGTCGACGGCGACGTCAACGCCGTCGAGGAGGTGGAGGTCGCGCGGGTGCCGATGGGCGAGGGCAACCCGTTCGGCAACGCGTTCACCCGCTCCGCGCGCAGGCTCACCAGCGAACGGGAGGCACAGCGCATGGCGGCGCCGGAGCGCGGGCGCGTGTGGCACATCGTGAACCCGCGGCGCCGCAACCGGCTCGGCGGGGAGACCGGCTACGTGCTCACCCCGCAGGGCCTGCCGACGCTGCTGGCCGCGGAGGACTCGGCGATCCACGGCAGGGCGGCGTTCGCGGCCAAGCACCTGTGGGTGACCCGCTACGACGAGGCCGAGCGCTTTCCCGCGGGCGACCTCGTGAACCAGAGCCCGGCCGGCCTCGGCCTGCCCGAGTACACGAAGGACGATCGCGACCTCGACGGCGCCGACCTGGTGGTGTGGCACACGTTCGGCCTGACGCACTTCCCGAGGCTGGAGGACTGGCCGGTGATGCCGGTGGACCGCTGCGGCTTCACGCTCAGGCCGGCGGGGTTCTTCGACCGCAACCCGACGCTCGACGTGCCCGCGCCGGGCGGCTCCCACTGTGAGAGTCACTGCCACGGCGATGGAGCCTGACGTGCACGAGTTCGCGCGGTACGCCGCACCGTCCACTGCGGACGAGATCGAGCTGGTGCGGCGGCATCCCTTCGCGCTGCTGGTGAGCGCCCCCACTGCCGGGGCACCGGTCGCCACGCACCTGCCGGTGGTCTTCCCGCAGGGGCAGCCCCTGCCCGGAAGCTGGGAGGGTGCAACGCTGCTCGGCCACCTGGCGAGGGCGAACCCGCAGTGGCGGGACCTCGCCGGGCGGGAGGTGCTGCTCGTGTTCTCGGGCCCGGACGGCTACGTCTCCCCCACCGCATACGGCTACACCCCGGCGGTGCCGACGTGGAACTACGCGGCCGTGCACCTCACGGGCACGGTGGAGCTGGTCGATGGCCCCGCAGGGACGCTGGACGTGGTGGAGCAGACGGTGCTGGCGCTGGAGTCGCAGCGCGACCCGAGCTGGGACCTGACGTCGTCGCGGGAGAAGTTCGCCTCGCTCGTCGAGCACGTCGTGGCCTTCCGGGTGCGGGTGAGGACGGCGCGCAGCGTGTTCAAGCTGAGCCAGGACATGCCGGCCGACGTGCGGCAACGCGTGCGGGCCGACGTCAGCGAGACCGCGCCGGGCGGCGAGGCGCTCGCGGCCATGATGCGCCGCTACGACGGTCCTCCTGCGACGACGGGCTGAGTGAGCGGTTCAGTCGGCGACGTGCGCACGCATGCGGGCGGCCAGCTCGTGCCGGTCCCTCGGCATCGGCACGATGGTCCGTACGGTCGGAGCGCCGTGCCCGGCCAGCACGGCACGGACGAAGCTCGCCACCATGTGCGGGGCAGGCACGAGGTCGCCGCCGAGACGGGCGAGCACAGCGGGGTCCGCGGGGCGCGCCGCGATGGAGACGCTCCACCCGCGCTGCTCGCTCCAGAGCAGCATCAGGTCCCGGTCCGGCCCGCGGGCGCTCTTGCGCGCGAGCGCCAGGTGGGCGGTGGCCGTGTCGCTGACCTCGAACGAAGCGTCTCCCGCCGACACGCCGAGCGCCCGCGCCACCGCGCCGAGATAGCCCGCGAGTCCGCTCCCGAGTGCGGTCGCGCCGTCGGCAGCGGTCTGAGCGACGGCCGGCCGGCGAGGCCGGACACCGTCGAGATCCCGCAGGCCCAGCATGGCGAGCAGCTCCCGGCAGTCCTCGACGTCGACCGCGTGCCCCGCCACCGTGCGTGCGGCCTGGACCTGCGACTCGATGTCCGCGTGGGCCGCGGCGGCCCGTGCGCGGTCGAACTCGCCGGGCACCCTGCGCCCTCCCGATCTCGGCTGGTTCATGCGGGTGTGCCTCCATCGGTCGTCGTGCGCACCGGACAGCGATACCGGAACGCGGCTCGAGACCAGCCTACGGCCTGCGAGCAGGGCGCGCGCCAGGTCCAAGCCGGGCCGTCTACCCGGAACACTTCGGATAGCGTAGAGTTGGCAACGACGTCGACACCGTCCGGAACATTTCGGCCGGGTTCGGTGTTGACTACATAGTCGCGAGTTTTGCGTTGTTCGTGTTTTCCCACGCTCCGCGGAATTTCGGTGCGGGCGTGTCGCGTGTCTTGCCATGAGCTAGAGCGGTGGCCGTCTACCGCCTGCGGCTTCCGGCCTCGCACGGTGCGAGCGCCGGGTGTAACAGCTCCTGGAAGGAGACACCCCATGGCAGAGGGAACCGTGAAGTGGTTCAACGGCGAAAAGGGCTTCGGCTTCATCGCGGTGGACGGCGGAGGCGCTGACGTCTTCGTGCACTACTCCGAGATCGACGGCCGCGGCTTCCGCGAGCTCCAGGAAGGCCAGCGCGTGGCCTTCGAGGTCGGTCAGGGCGCCAAGGGCCCGCAGGCCACCGGCGTTCGCGCGCTCTGAGCGCACCTGTAGCGAGCCCGCCGCCGGGTTGCTTCCCGGCGGCGGGCTTCGCCCCCCGTGGCGAGAACCGCGGCCACCACGACGACAGAAACCGCTGGTTCAGATGACATTCGCCGAAACGGCACCGCGATCCGCGCGTGCACCCAGCGACTTCGCAGAGCTTTCCGAGATCATCAAGCAGCGCGGGTTGCTGACGCGGCGCTCCCACCGGTACGTGGTGAGGTTCGTGGTCAACGCACTGCTACTGGCCGGCGGCTGGACCGCGTTCGCCCTGCTGGGTTCGTCCTGGTGGCAGTTGCTGACCGCGGTGTTCCTCGCCGTCGTGTTCGCCCAGCTCTCCTTCGTCGGCCACGACGCGGGCCACCGGCAGATCTTCCGGAGCCGGCGCGCCAACAACGTCGTCGGCCACGTGCACGGCGCACTGGTGGGACTCAGCTTCGCGTGGTGGGTCAGCAAGCACAACCGGCATCACGCCAATCCCAACCACGAGGACGACGACCCCGACCTCGACATCCCGCTGCTCTCCTTCTCCAGCACGCAGGCGCAGGCCAAACGTGGCCTCACGCGCTGGACCACCAAGTACCAGGCCTTCCTGTTCCTCCCTTTGCTCACTTTGGAGGGAATGAGCCTGCACGTGTCGAGCGTGCAAGCGGTTCTGCGCCGCGAGGTCAAGGCCCACCGGCTGGAAGCGGTACTGCTCGCAGCACACGTCGTGGGCTACCTGACCGCGGTGTTCCTGGTTCTCTCTCCCTTGCAGGCACTGGCTTTCCTCGCCGTCCACCAGGGTTTGTGGGGCGTCTACCTCGGCTGTTCCTTCGCCCCCAACCACAAGGGCATGCCGCTGCTGCCGGAGGGCGAGCGGCTGGACCACCTGCGCAAGCAGGTCCTCACTTCCCGCAACGTCCGCGGCGGGCGCATCGTCGACTTCGCTCTCGGTGGGCTGAACTACCAGATCGAGCACCACCTCTTTCCCGGAATGCCGCGCGCCAACCTGCGCCACGCACAACCCCTGGTGCAGCGGTTCT
Organism: Prauserella endophytica; assembly: GCF_005146945.1. Lineage (GTDB taxonomy): Bacteria > Actinomycetota > Actinomycetes > Mycobacteriales > Pseudonocardiaceae > Prauserella_A > Prauserella_A endophytica. The sequence continues at coordinate 130,440 of NZ_SWMS01000004.1, read as the reverse complement.
GCGCACAGCGCGGCCTTCCCTACAGCCAGACCAGCGTCATCGGCTCCTACGCCGATGTACTCCGGCATCTCCATGCCGTCGGGGCGCCACTGCGTGCCGCGACCAGACCCTGAGGAGGCTTCCCGTGAGCTCAGCATCGCTGCCGCACGGAAACCCCATCCATCCCGTGGTGTTCAGCCACACGCCGCAGGAGCGGCCCGTCGACTACCCCGAGCTCACGCCCGTCAGGCCGAACGGGGACGGCGAACGGCGCTCCCTCTTCCGCGCCCCGCCAGTGAGCGCGCGCAGCGAGCAGGACGACGAGCCGGCGCGCCCTGCGAGCCCGCCTCGGCGGCCTGACCGCCACCGCGACAACGGTCGCAGGCGACCGGCGACGGCGGCACGTGGCCCTCGTCGAGACCGCTCGTGATCGTGTTGGGAAAATACTTGCCGGAACCGGCAGCGCTTTCGAAGCGGAGCGCGTAGTGTTTCCGGTATCGGGGACGTTTTCTCACCCGGCGGGTGAAGTCACCTCGTTCCCCGAGGTAACCAGTCGGCCGTTGTTCGGCCGGGACGGGCGCCTACCACGACGTCGGGTCCACGCGCGACCATCGCCACCCCAACGGCTTTTCCGGCCACTGAGGCAGCCTCAGCTGACACCGCGTTCGCGGCCAGGGCTCGGGCTCCCCGACAGGGGTATCGCGGGTGACGTTCGCGGGCCTGGCAGCCGGGGCCCCGTCAGTCGGGTCGCCGGCGCGCCTTGCGGCGTCGGCCACCCGGCCTGGCGACCGTCCACTGCGGACCAGTTAGAACTCGGCAGCCCCGTCACCACCGCACTCGCGGTCGCTCGCCTGCCCCCAAGGCCACCTTTGTTGCGTGGATTCAACGCGGCAGCTCGTCAGCGCCTCCGTTCGGGTGGTGGCGGGAGAACGGTGGGCGCACCGAAGGTGGCCTTGGGGGCAGTCAGCGCAGGGCGGTCGCCGCGGCGGCGCGAACGGCGTCGGTGACCGCGTCGAGGCTCGCCGAACGGAGCCGCCACTGCTGCCAGTAGAGGCGGACGTCGATGTGGCCACGCGGGTCCAGGTCGGTGAACTCGCCATCGGCCGCGTGCGCGGTCTGCAGGTCCGGCAGCATGCCCCAGCCAAGGCCGAGCCGCACCGCCTCGTAGAAGTCGGTGGAGCCGGGCACGAAGTGCCTCGGCGGGTCGAGCCGCCTGCGCGTGCGGCGGCGCAGGTACTCGTGCTGCAGGTCGTCGTCGCGGTCGAAGACCACCACGGGTGCGTGTGCCAGCTCGGCCGGCGTCGTGCCGCCGGGAAACCACCGCCGCGCGAACGCGGGCGAGGCCATCGGCCGGTAGCGCATGCTGCCCAGCCGCTCGATCACGCACCCCGGCACCGGCTCCGCCGATGCCGTGACGGCCGCCATCACCGCACCCTGCCGCAACAGATCCGCCGTGCGGTCCTGGTCGCTGCGGTGCAGGTCGAAGACCAGCGACCCACCGAGCGAGGCGAGCGCGGGCAGGAACCATGTCGCCATGCTGTCGGCGTTCACCGCCAGCGGGATCACCTGCGGCCCCGACGGCACGTCGTCGTCACCGAGTTCGCGCGCGACGTCGTCGGTCACCGCCTGGATCTGGCGGGCCAGGCGCAGCAGCGTCTCCCCCGAGGGCGTGGGCCGCACCGGCTTCGTGCGGGTGAGCAGCACGCGGCCCACCGCGGTCTCCAGCGCCTTCACGCGCTGGCTCACCGCGGACGGCGTGACGTGCAGCGTGCGCGCCGCCGCGTCGAACGTGCCCTCCGAAACAGCCGCCGCGAGTGCCCTCAGCTGGGCGGGATCCAGATGCATCATCAGCAATTCTAATGCTACTGAAGAATCATTAGCTGGAAGACAGCTCGCGGGCGACCTAGCTTCGAGGTGTGCTCGTCTCCGCCGCCGTGACCACCGCCGTCACGGGCCTCGTCTTCAGTTTGTCCCTGATCGTCGTGATCGGGGCGCAGAACACCTTCGTCCTCCAGCAGGGCCTTCGCCGCGAACACGTGCTCACGGTCGTGTTGATCTGCGCCCTTTCCGACGTCCTTCTCATCGGCGCCGGGGTGGCAGGCGCGGGCTTCCTGCTGGAGGACCGCGCTTGGCTCATCCAGCTCGTGCGCATCGGCGGAGCAGCGTTCCTGTTCGGCTACGGCCTGCTCGCCGCGCTGCGCGCGATGCGGCCGAACGCACTGCGCGCCGGTCCCGACGCGCCACCGGCGTCCCGCACCGCCGTCGTGAGCACGTGCCTCGCGTTCACGTGGCTCAACCCCGGCGTCTACCTGGACACCGTGATCCTGCTCGGCTCTGTCGCCAACACCCAGTCCGCTTACCCCTGGTGGTTCGGCGTGGGCGCGGCGCTCGGCAGCGTCCTGTGGTTCCTCGCGCTCGGCTTCGGCGCCCGCCTGCTCGCACCGGTGTTCTCCCGGCCGACGGCGTGGCGTTTCCTCGACGCGTTCATCGCCGTGGTGATGGTCGCGGTCGGCCTCCGGGTCCTGCTCGGCTAGCGACTCTGATCGGTGACCAGGCGCACCGCGAGCCCGCCGAAAATGGCCGCCGAGAGCCGGTCCAGCCATCGGCGCACGGCGGGGCGCCGCAGCAGCAGCGCCGAGAGCGTACCCGTCGCCAGCCCCACGGACCCGTCGATGGCGAACCCGACGACGATGAACACCGCGCCCAGCACGAGGAACTGCGCCCACACCGGCCACCCGCCGTCCGCCACCACGAACTGCGGGAAGAACGCGAGGTAGAACAGGATCACCTTGGGGTTGGCGAGGTTGGTCAGCACCGCCATCACGTAGGTCTTGCGCAGCGGGCGGCCGTTGGCCACCGCGTCGGTCGTCTCGGTCAGCGGCTGCCTGGACGAGCGGATCGCCGACCACGCCAGGTACAGCAGGAACGCCGCGCCCACGAGGCGCACGGCGTCGAGGACGGCGGGCGCCGCCTGCAGGAGCGCGCCCAGCCCCGCCGCCGCGGCCACGGTGTGCACCGCGAGCCCCGTGGACATCCCGAGCGCCGCCACCACGCCCGCACGCGGCCCTCGCGCCACCCCGTGGGCGACGATGAACATCATGTCCGGGCCGGGGACCAGACTGACCACCGCGGCGGCCGCGACGAAGGCCAGCAGCAACCAGATATCCATCCGACCATCCAAACACCGACGGCAACCGGTTTTCCGTTACCCCGCCTCAGATGTCGATCCCCGCCGCGCACCACCAGCCGTGCTCGGTCCGCTCGCAGAGCACGCTGCCCCGGGTCACGCCCTTCGGGATCGGACCGGGCAGCACCACGGCCCCGGCGTCGACCAGCTCGCAGCGCACGCGCAGCCCGGTGTCGGTGCGCGCCACGTCGGCTGTCGTGGCGATCGCGTTGTACTTGGGAACGAACGAGATGACCCGCTGCAGCACGAGGTCGAGCAGCACACTCGGATTGTCGCCGCGCACGTCGAACCGAACCCTGGCCGACACCGCGCGACGGCCGGGGCCGAGGACGCTCTCCGCCAGCGCGCCCACGGCTCCCGCGAAACAGGCGTGCATCGTCGGGGCCCATGCCTCGATGCGCAGATCGGCGGCGTGCAACGGCCGGCGGCGCCTGCGCTGTCGCGGCACGACGCGACCCGGCTCGTGGGCCCTGCCGGTGTCGCGCGTGGTCACGCCCTCCAGCATGCGCGCCGCGCGCGTGCGGCGCACCACCCGCGCGGGATGAGGTCACTGCCCGGCGACTGCGTCCACCCTCCCTTTGGCGATCGCGGCCACGAGCGCCGCGTGATCCCGCTCGTTCTGGTCGGCGTAGGCGGCGGCGAAGTCGGCGACGGCCTCGTCGAACGTGGCACCCGAACCGAGGTAGGCGCCGATGGCGATGGCGTCGCCGGTGCGCGCGTGCGCCCTCGCCAGCGTCCACGCGCACAGCCTGCCGTAGACCCGCAGCACGGCGGGATTCATCGACTCCGTCTCGGCCGAGCCCTTCCAGTCCCGCAGCTGCCGGAGGTAGAAATCCCGCGTCCTGCCGTCGAAACCCTCGACCCTGACCCAGCCGAGGAAGATGTCGCTCACGGTCTGCATCAGGCGTTGCCCGACCACGACCCTGCGTCCCTCGTTGCCGAACCTGCTCGGCGCGGTGAACTCCGCGAGCACCGACGCACCCGCCTCCTTCGCCTGGAGGAACAGCGGGTCGTGCTCGTCGTTGCCGAGCAGCAGCACCATCCAGCACCGGGTGCCGACGCTGCCGACGCCGACGACCTTGCGGGCGATGTCGACCATGCGGTAGCGGTCGAGCAGGGCGCGCCGTTCCGGTTCGAGCGTGGCCCGGTACGCCTTGACCACGCTGGCGAGCCGCCCGCGCACCTCCTCGCGGTGCTGCCCTTCGCCCGCCACGTCGTCGATCGGGACGATCAGCGGCGGGTCCGGGACGATACGCAGCCCGCCGTCCCGCGCTTCGGCGAACCGCCGCAGCGCACCGAGGTTGGTCCTTGTGCGCGCCTTGGCGACGTTGTGGGCGAGCTTGCGGCGACGCGCGGCACCGAGCCGGCCCGCGTACGCCGCGCGCACGGACTCGACGTCGGCGTGGGCGTACCAGACGTCGAGGGCGGTCGACGCGGCGAACTCGCGCGTCGCCCGCCGGTACTCGGCGACGCAGGCGAGCACGACGGCGCGGCGGTTGCGCGGCGGGTGACCGTTGTCGCGCGCGGCGATCTCCAGGCTCGCGGCGAGGCGTTTGACGTCCCACTCCCACGGCCCCGGCAGCGTCTCGTCGAAGTCGTTGATGTCGAACACCATGCGCCGCTCCGGCGAGCCGAACATGCCGAAGTTGAGCAGGTGCGCGTCACCGCACGCCTGCACGGTCAGCCCGGTGCGCGGGGTCGTGGCGAGGTCGGCGGCCATCGGCAGCGCGGCCCCCCGGAAGTAGGTGAACGGCGACACGGCCATGCGCCCGTACCGGATCGGCACCAGCTCGGGCACCCGCGTGGCGTCCTGGCGCGCCAGCAGGGCGAGCGGGTCGACGCGCACCGGGTCGCGGGTGAACTCGGCGTGGCTCGACCTCGGCGCCGCGGCGCGGGCGGCCTTGCCCTCGGCGGCCCGGTCGGCCCGGGTGGGCGCCTGCGGCGCGGAAGTGGTCGTGGTCGTCATCCCGGCATGGTCGCCCCTGGCGAGCGCGCACGCCTCACCCTTCGCGGGCGGTGCGCCGCGGCGCGGGCACGGCGAGACTGGGCGGATCGAGTCACCGGCGAACGGAGCCTCCAGTGTCGGACGTCAAAGTCAAGCGCACCGAATCGCTCACGCGCCAGGAAGCCGCGCGCAGGCTCGCCGCGCTGGCTGAGGCGATGGAGAACGGCGGCGGCCACGTCGAGCTTGCGCTCGGCGTGAGCAAGCTCAAGATCCACGTCCCCGACGAGATCCGCTGCGAGATGGAGGTGGAGGTCGACGGCGACGAGGTGGAGCTGGAGGTGGAGCTCAAGTGGTCCACCTCCCCCGAGCCCGAGCACAAACCGGCTCGCGGCAGGGCCAAGAGGGCCGCACTGGCGAGCACGTGAGAGCCGCTCAGCGGGCCAGCAGGATCCGCGCCAGCACGGTGACGAAGCCCCAGCCCTCCGGCAACGACGCGGAGGCGGTCCCGTGTGCGGTGCGCGGAACCCGGACGCGCAGTGCCCCCGGCAGCGAACGGAACACCAGCGGCGGGGCCAGGCGCACCGCCTCGCCGTCGATGCCGACGTCGACGAGCGGCTCAGCGGAGCCGACGTCGAACCGGGGCACCGTCCACGCCCGGTAGCCGCGGAAGCCGCCGAGGCGCCCCGCGGCCTCGGCCGCGAACAGCGCCGGAAGGTCACGCGCGCGGTCGACGGACAGCGTCACGACGCCGAGCACGCCCCCGTCGAGCCCGACCCTGGTGCCGAAGCCGTCCAGCCGGTCGAGGCGGTAGGCACCGTTGGACACCAGCACGACGTCCGCGGCCGGGGCCCGCCGCCCGTCCGGCATCGTGAACCGCAGGTCGGGCGGCTCCTTTCCGGGTCCCAGCAGGTCGGGCAACAACCGCGCCGCGGTGCCGAGCTTGGCGGAGCGGTACTCACCGGAGCGCACCACGCCCGCGTACACGCCGAGCGAGGCGTTGTTGACGAACACGCGGTCGCCGATCAGCGCCAGATCGATCCGCCGCTCGACGGCGGCGCCGAAGGCGTCGAGCGCACCCGCCACGTCGTCGCGGTCGAGCCCGAGGTCGAGCGCGAAATGGTTGCGGGTGCCCGCGGGGACGCACACGAACGGCAGGCCGTGCCGCCGCGCGACGTCGGCGACGAGGGCCTGCGACCCGTCGCCACCCGCCATGCCGAGCACGTCGGCGCCGTCACGAACCGCCTGCTCGGCGAGTTCCCTCAGGTCGTCGCTGCGCCGCAGGAGCACGGGCACGACCCCGCGTCGCCGCGCCTCGGCTTCGAGGGCGAACCGCGCGACTTTGCCGCCCCCGGACCACGGGTTCATCAGCAGCACCCCGTGCCGGGCCGGGGGCACGAGCAGGCCGCGCACGCCGGCGGGCTCGATCGCGACCCGCGCGGCGGCCGTCGAGAGCACCGCGAGCCCGGCGACGACCACCAGCAGCACGAACGACCACGCGTCCGGCAATAGCACCGCGGCGACCAGCGCGAGCACGGCTACGCAGGCGGCCAGCACCCGGCCCACTCCCCTGCGCACGAGCGCGGCCCAGGCGGCCATGACGGTGAGCGCGAACAGGGCGACCGCGGCCACGAGCTGCCACGGCTGGTCCAGCAGCGCGACGACCGGGAGCACCACGACGGCGACGAGGGCGAGCAGGGCGACCGCCGCCGCGATCCGCCTCCTCCAGGACGGCCGCCGAGCATCGCGCATCGCCGCTCGCCTCCTCGCCACCGCCCGTGACCGAACCCTGCCCGGTCAGGGGCCGCGCCGCCTCACCCGCGACGGACGAGCTCGGGCGCGGCGAGCAGCTCGGTGAGCCTGGCCGCGAGCCGGTGCCCCGGCGCGTGCCGGACGTAGAGGGTGCGCCGCAGCGGCGGGTCGAGAGGCAGCAAAACGGCTCCGCGCGGCGGCGTTCCCACCGACGCCGAGGGCACCACACCAGCCGTGATCCCCGCAGCCGCCATCGCCAGCACCGTCTCGGGGTCGCGCACGACGTGGGCGGGCGCCCAGTCGACGCCGTGCGCCGCGAAGCCCTCCGCCAGGCGGGGCCCGCAGGTGCCGCCGGGATCGGCGACCCCGGCGGCGACGAGCGCGGCGAGCGGCACGGCGCCCGCGTGAGTCAGGGGGTGGTTACCGGGCAGCACCGCCAGGAACTCGTCGGCGAACTCCGCCTGTGCCCCGCTGACCGGCGCGCTCGTGACGGCGAGGTCGATCGTGTCGTCGCGCAGCCAGGCGGCGAGCTCGTCGTCCTCACCCCTGACGACGAGGACCTCCGCAGCGGGCCACTCGGCGCGCAAGGCCGTCACCGCGGCGGGCACCAGCCGGACGGCCGCGCTGCCGATCGTGCCGACCCGCAGGCCCGATACGGCCTCGCGCCGGGACAGCTCCTCCATGGCCCGCAGGTGGTCCAGCGCCCCGCTGGCGTGTCCGGCAACCTCGCGGCCGAACGGCGTGAGGGAGGCGCCGTCTCGGCGCCGCACCACGAGCACACCACCGAGTTGCCGTTCGAGGGCGGCGACGGTGCGGCTGACCGCCGACTGGGTGAGCCCGAGCGCGGGCGCGGCGCCGGTGAAGCTGCCGTGCTCGGCGATCGCGAGCAGCGCCCGCAGCTGGCCGAAGGTGACATCCACGCCAGCCATGATCGCAGCGCATGGCGGTCATGACCAGTAGTCGTTAGACGCATGAGCACAGATCGACTTGGCTGAACGGCGTGCCGGAATCCGCTGTCCGACCGTCCACGCTGGGTGCGCTGGCGGCGTTGTGGCTGTGCTGGGGCACGTCCTTCCCCGCCATCCGGGTGCTGGTGGCGACTTTGCCGCCGCTGTCGGCGATGGGTGCCGTCTTCCTCGTCGCGGGTCTGGCACTCGCGGTGACCCGGCCGCACGCACTGCGGGGACTACGACGACGAGAGGTGGCCACGGCCGCGGGCGTCGGCGTGGGCCTGCTCGGTTCGCAGGGGCTCGTCGCGGTCGCGGAGCGGCACGTCTTCGCGGGGGTCGCGGCACTACTCGCGGCGGCGATCCCGTTGTGGGTGGCCGGTTTCCGCGCGACGCTCGGCGATCGTCCCGACCGGAAGGGACTGCTGGGGCTCTTCTGCGGGCTCGGCGGGATCGTGGTGGTTCTCGGGCCCGGCTCCGGCGCGCCGTTCGGGTGGTCGAGTTGGGCGCTGCTCGTGGTCGCGGCCACGGTGAGCTGGGCTGCGGCCACCCTGTGGGCGTCGCGGTCGGCGTCGTTGCCGGGCCCGCTCCCGGCGACGGTCGTGCAACTGCTAGCCGGAGGACTGGTGCTGCTGACCACCGGAGCGCTCACGGGCGAGCTCGCCGGGCTGACACCGGGCGCCGTCGAACCCGCGTCGTTGGGCGCGCTCGGCTACCTCGTTCTGGTCGACTCCCTCGCCGGGTTCGCGCTCTACAACCGCCTCCTGCGTACCGCGCCGGTCGCCTTGGTCAGCACCTACGCGTACATGGTGCCGGTGGTCGCGTACGCGGTCGGCGTGCTAATGCTCGGCGAGCCGTTCGAGCCGGTGACGCTGCTGGGTGCCGCCCTGATCCTCGCCGGGGTCGCGGCCGAGACCGCCCGGCCAAAGCCTCACCCGCGACGGGCGAGCAGGTGAGCGTGCGGGCTCTTCTCGTCGTCGTCCGGCTCCCGCAGGAAACGCGCGCGCACTTCGAACCCGGCCTCGCCGAGTAGCTCGGCGAGGCGCTCGGGACGCAGGCGCTGGAAGCCCAGCGACACCGGATGGCCCAGCGGGCGTTCCAGCAGCCGGACATCGTCGCCGACCTGGAACGCGAGCAGCAGCTGTCCCCCTGGCGCGAGCACGCGTCGGAACTCCGCGAAGACCGACGGCAGCCGCTCCAGCGGCGTGTGGATGAGCGAGTACATGGCGACGATGCCTGAGAGGGAGCCGTCGGCGAGGTCCAGCGCGGTCATCGAGCCGACGTCGTAGCGCAGACCCGGGTTCTCGGCCCTGGCGACGGCGACCATCTCGGGGGAGAGGTCGAGACCGAACACGTCGAGCCCGAGTCCGTGCAGGTGCGCGGTGATGAGGCCGGGCCCGCACCCGACGTCGGCGACCCGTCCCCCACCACCGGCGAGCACCAGTTCGGCGAACGCGCCCAGCATGGCCCTGAGGAAGGGCTTGGCCGCCAGCTCGTCCTTGAACATCGCGGCGTAGTCGACCGCGAGGGTGTCGTAGAAGATCCTGGTCTCGTCGAGATAGGAGGGCTCGGTCATACGGGCGACCGTAGCTTCGGCGCGGGCCGCCCGTGGCCGGATCACGGCAATGTCGGCAAGCGGCGACGCGACGCGCACGCGGCGTGGTCGGCCGCTGCGCTGCCGTGGGCGACCGGCGCACACGCCCGCGGCGGCGGCGCGGGTGTCGCGCGCGGGCTACGACGGACTTGGAGGTGCACGTTCCGGCTACCACGACAGCTGGCCGCTGGCCACTCAGGTGACGGCTGAACTGTCCGAACAGGACTGGAGCGACCCGGTCGACGTCAACCTCTGCGGCACCTTCCGGGTGCGCCAGGCCGCCTATCCGCTGCTTACGGCGGCGTCGGAGCCGAGCATCGCGAACCTGACCTGCACCGAGGGACAGGTGGCGCTGCCCGGCCGCGCGGGCTACGCCGCGAGCGCTGGAGTGGGCCGACGGCGTCGCGTTCCTCGCCTCCCCAGCCGCGAAGATGGTCACCGGGCACACGCTGTTCGTGGACGGAGGAGTCGTGCTGGGCTGAATGGGCCGCAGGGAGCGGGGACGATCTAGCGCCATACGATGGGCGGTCTCGTCCCCCTCCGGTGAAGACAGGCGTGGAGCAGCCCCTTGAGTGACGACGACAGAAGACTGGTCGCAGGCCGTTACCGGTTGGCGGAACGCCTCGGTGCGGGCGCGATGGGTGAGGTGTGGAAGGGCGAGGACGAACGCCTGAACCGCACGGTCGCGCTCAAACAGCTGCATCTGCGCACGGCGCTCGACGCGGCGGGCGCCGGGGACCTGCGGGCCCGCGCGATGCGCGAGGGCCGCATCGCCGCGCGGCTCATGCACCCCAACGCGATCGCGATCTTCGACGTGGTCGAGGAGGAGGGCTACCCGTGGCTGGTGATGGAGTACCTGCCCTCCACCAGCCTCGCCGACCTGCTCGCCGCGCGCGGCAGCCTCCCGCCCGCCGAGGTCGCCGAGATCGGCAGGCAGGTCGCGGAGGCGCTGGCGGCCGCGCACCGCTCCGGGATCATCCACCGCGACGTCAAGCCCGCGAACGTGCTGCTCGCCGACAACGGCGTCGCCAAGATCTCCGACTTCGGCATCTCGCGCGCGGCCGGGGACGTGACGCTCACGGCGACCGGTCTCGTCGCGGGCACGCCCGCCTACTTCGCGCCCGAGGTGGCCAGGGGCAGCGACGCCGACGAGCGCTCCGACGTGTTCTCCCTCGGCTCCACGCTCTACCACGCGGTGGAGGGCAATCCGCCGTTCGGCAGGCACGACAACGCGATCGCGCTGCTGCACCGGGTGTCCCAGGGCGAGATCGACCCGCCCCGGCACGCGGGCCCGCTCACGCCGGTGCTGCTGCGGCTGCTGGACCCCGACCCCGACGCCAGGCCCGGCATGACCGAGGCCGGGCAGGCGCTGGCAGCGGTCGCCACGGCGAGTCCGGCCACCCCGGCGACGGCTCCCGAGCCGGGGCGACGACGCCTCGCCGTGGTCGGCCTTGCCGCGCTGATCGTGGTCGCGGTGCTCGGGGCCGGACTCTGGTTACTGCTCGGCGGCGGTGACGACCAGCAGGCCGGCGGCGACACCCCGCAGCCGGGCCCCTCGGCCCCGGCGTCGTCCGCGCCTCGGGGACCCACGACGTCGGCCGAGGCCACGACCACCCCCGCGTCGCCCCCGCCGAGCACCAGCTCCCCCACGCCGACGCCCACCCCTCAGGGCAACCCCGACGAGCAGCGGATGGCCGCCGTGCGCGACTACTACGCGCTGCTGCCGGGCAACCTGGAGGCCGCCTACGCCCGCCTCTCGGACCGGTTCAAGAGCACGCGCTCGCCGAGCTTCGCCGACTACGCGTCGTTCTGGAACCAGATGAGCTCCGTGCAGGCCACGAACCTGAGCCCGGCAGGTGGTAACGCCGTCACCGCGACGATCACCTACACCTACGCGGACGGCGGCACCACGACCGAGCGGCACACCTACACCCTCGTCGACCAGAACGGCCAGTGGGCGATCGACAGCCAAGCCAGCTGAGTCGACGCTCCCCAAGGCCACCTTTGGTGCGTTGAACGCAACAAAGGTGGCCTTGGGGGGCAGTTGGCCGACGCGGCGTCGGTCGCGGAAGGAGTGGCTCAGTGCACTACGCGTAGCCACAGGTTCGTCGCGTGCGGCACCTCGCTGAGGTGGATCCGCTCCAGCCGCACGTTGTCGCCGCCCGGCCGGTCGAACAGGCGCACGCCGTCACCGAGAAGCACCGGCACGATGATCGTGAGGATCTCGTCGAGCACGCCCGCGTCGAGGCACTGCCTGGCGACGTCCGCGCCGAGCACGTTCACGTACTTCTCGCCCGCGGCCTCCTTCGCCTGTGCCACGGCGCTGTCGAGGTCGCCGACGAACGTCACGCCCGGCACCGGGGCGGCGGGCGGGTTGTGGGTGAGCACGAACTGGGGGCCGTCCCAGCCGCCGCCGAACGCCTTGCCCTCCTTCTCGGCGTCGCCCCGGTGCGGGTCGTCGCCGCCGAACGTCCGGTTGCCCACGAGCAGCGCGCCGATGTCGCCGACGAGCGCGTCGATCTCCGGGTTCGGGCCGAGGTGCCCGGTCAGCCACGACATGTCCCCCTTGGGCCCGGCGATGAACCCGTCGAGCGACATCGACACCGAGTACAGCAGCTTGGCCATGTGCCTACCTCCGAGGTGGTGGATCCGTAGCCGGGTAGACCACAGGCGCCCGGCGAAGTCATCGCCGGCAGCCCCCACGCAGTGAAGGCCACCATCACTGCGTTGAACGCAGTGATGGTGGCCTTCACTGCAGTCGGGGTCAGGGGGTGAAGCGGGCCACGTAGCGCTTCTGCCACGGGGTCTCGACGGCGTGCGAGTCGTAGTGCGCCCGCACGTAGGCGACGGCCTCGGCGGCCGGTACGCCGTCGAGCACCGCGAGGCACGCCAGCGCGGTGCCGGTGCGGCCCTTGCCGCCCGCACACGCCAGCTCGACGCGCTCCGTGGCGGCACGCTCCCACGCGTCCCGCAGCACCTCGCGGGCCGCCGCCCGGTCGCTGGGCAGCCGGAAGTCGGGCCAGCGCAGCCAGCGGCTCTCCCACGTGAGGTCGGGCGGAGGCTTGCCGAGCAGGTACACGCCGTACTCGGGACGGGGCCCGGCGGGCAGCGGCTTGCGCAGTCCCCGGCCCCGCACCAGCCTGCCGGAGGGCAGCCGCAGCACACCCGCGGTCTCGGGCTCCCAGGTGTCGGTCACGAATTCGAGCCTAGCTAGAGCTCCTCGATGCCCCGCCAGCACCACGACCCGCTCACCTGCGCGACCTCGAGCGACACATCGCCCTCCACGCGCTCGCCCTGGTGCTCCAGCACCACGTGCGCCTTCGCGGTGGCGCTGGAGCCCGACTCCTGGACGGCGCCCGTGAGGTCGAACCGCGTGACCATCGACGCCTCGCGGGTGTAGCCCTCGATCGCGGCCTCCGAACCGGAGCAGACGAGCTGGTTGAGCGCGTCCTCGTCCTTGTTCTGGAAGCCCTGCGCGATCTGCTCGACCAGGTTGGCGGCCGGGCTGGAACCGGCGTCGACGCCGCCACCGGCACTCTCCTCGCCGTCGTCGCCGACGAGGAAGCCCGGCGCCACGAACGCCGTGATCACGAACGCGGCGACCACGACCACCGCGGCCGAAAGGCCCACCCACAGCCCGGTCTTCCGCTTCGGCGGCCGAGGGCCCTGCGGCGGGAACGGCTGCTGCGGTGGGAAGCCTCCACCCGGCGGGAAGCCCTGTTGCTGCGGGTAGCCGCCCTGCCCGTAGGGACCCGGCTGCTGACCGTAGGGCTGACCCGGTTGCGGTGGGTACGTCATCGGAGAAGCCTTTCTGGAGTTGATCTCGGCCCGTTACGACGCCCCTCGCCCCGGGGAGGTTCCCTCCCGCGGTACCTGTCCGATCGGGCAGGTACCCCTACCGCGGTCGGAGGGTGTGCCCGCCCTCTGAACGGCACTAACCTGGTCTGCGTTCAGCAGCGTGGCTGGATGCGAGGAGGCGTTCACGTGCACCTGACCCGACCCGCACCGGAGCTGGCTGACGACCTCGGGCAGTGGGCCCGGCTGCCACAGCAGGCGGCGGCGCTGCCGGACACGGGACCGAACACCGGCGCCGAGCTGGAAGGCCCCGGCGCGGCACCCGCCCCTTCGAACACCGCGGGCCGGCTCGCGAAGTTCCACGTCCCCGAGATCGTGTTCGGCCCGCACGCGCTGGCCGAGCTGGGGCACTGCGCGCTGCGCGTGGGCGCGCGCAGGCCCTTCCTGGTCACCGACCCCGGGATCGTCGAGGCGGGCTGGACCGCCGAGGCGGTGGGTCACCTACGGCTCGCCGGGCTGCGGCCCGTGGTGTTCTCCGACCTCACGCCCAACCCCAAGGACCACGAGATCACGGCGGCCTACGAGCACTACGCCGAGAGCGGCGGCGACGTGATCCTCGCCGTCGGCGGCGGCTCGTGCATCGACGCGGCCAAGGGCGTCGCGATCCTGTCCGGCAACGGCGGCACCATCCTCGGCTTCGCCGGCGTCGACAAGGTCGTGCAGCCCATCCCGCCCCTGGTCATGGCGCCCTCGACGTCGGGAACGGGCGCCGACGTCTCCCAGTTCGCCGTCATCACCGACACCACGCGGCACACCAAGATCACCATCATCAGCCGCACGCTCGTGCCCGACATCTCCGTGATCGACCCCCGCCTGCTCACCACCATGCCGGAGGAGCTGAACGCGGCCACCGGGCTCGACGCGCTGACCCACGCCGTAGAGGCCTACGTCTCCCGCGCGCACAACCGGCTCACCGACCACCACGCGCTGCACGCGGCCCACCTCATCACCAGCAATCTGCGCAGCACGACCGTGCAGCCGAGACGGGCCGAGCCGAGGATCGGCATGGCACAGGGCGCGCTCGAGGCGGGGATGGCCTTCACCAACGCCATCCTCGGCATCACGCACGCGATGAGCCACCAGGTCGGCGGCCTGCTCGACGCGCCGCACGGCGTGCTCAACGGGGTGCTGCTGCCGCACGCGATCCGGTTCAACGCCGCCGCGGACCCGAACCGCTACGTGCCGCTCGCGGCGGCCGTCGGCATCGACGTGACGGGCCGTCCCGCCGACGAGGTGGCCGACGAGCTGGCCTCGTTCATCCGCACGCTCGCCGACGACGTGGGTGTGCCGAGTGGCCTGTCGGACCTCGGCGTCACCGAGGCCGACATTCCCACGCTCGCGCGCACCACGCTCGACGACGCCTGCCTGGCCACCAACCCGCGCGAGGTCGACGCCGAGGACGTGACCGCGCTGTTCCGGCAGGCACTGTGAGGAACCCATGACATCCTCACCGCACACCGGCTTCGGCCGCGACGAGGCCGATCTCGGTGCGCTCACCGGCGTGCGCTCCGGCAAGCGCTCGTTCTACCCGGAGTACGTGCGCTCGGCGGAGCGGCTGGAGAACGCCGTGCGCGCGCTGGACCGGATCTCGCGCGCGCTCGTGCGCACGGCCGAGGGCCCTCGCGGGCTCGTCGAGGCCGTGGTGCACGCCGCCGCCGAGCACCTGCACGCCGACTGGCTGCTGGTCGCCGTCGCCGACGGCGCGCTGCAGGCCGCGCGGCCGAGGTTCCTGCTGCTGCGCGGTGCCGAGCTGATCGACGACGAGCGGCTGCTGCCCGCAGAGGCCCTGCCCCACCTGCACGTCCTGCGGTCGCGGCCGTGGGAGGCCGAGGACGCGGGCGGCGGCCCGATCGGCCCGATCGTGCGAGTGTCGATGACGCTGGACGGAGAGCCGGTGGGCGGCATCGCCGGGCTGCCGGGCTTCGGCGTGGACGTGGCCGACACCGACCTGGCGATCCTGCGGGTGCTCGCCAACCAGGCCGCGGTGGCGCTGCACAACTCGTTCCTGCTGCACGCGGCGACGAAGCTGCGCGGCAAGACCGAGATGCTTTCCGAGGCCGCACAGCGGCAGGCGAGGGAGCTGGCCGAGACCCAGCAGCGGCTGATCGAGGCCATGCAGCGGCAGGCGCTCGACGACGAGCGGCACCGCATCGCGCGCGAGCTGCACGACAGCGTCACGCAGGACGTGCTCTCGGCGGGCATGACGGTGGAGGTGTGCCGGGCCGAGCTGGCCGCCGAGGGCGGGCACGACCAGGTGGTCGGCCAGCTGACGGCGGCGAAGGACCTCACCAGGCACGCGGTCGAGCGGCTGCGGGCCGCGATCTACGCGCTGCACAACGGGTCGGAGGAGCCGCCGGGTTCGCTGCCGGTGCTGCTGGAACGGCTCTCGTCGGTGCACCTGCCGAGCGACCTCAAGGTGCGGGTGCGTGTCGTCGGCACGCCGGTGCCGCTGCCGGGCGAGGTCGAGCACTCGTTGCTGCGGCTGGCCGGGGAGGCACTGTTCAACACGGTCATGCACACCACCGCGGAGCAGGCGCTCGTGCGGCTGCGCTACCGGCCGGAGCGGATCGTGCTCGCGATCTCCGACGACGGCGACGGCGACCCGGCCCAGCTGCGCAAGACGCTCAAGCTCACCGCCTCCACCGATCTGGCAGGCGTGCACCGGGGGCTGGCGAACATGCAGGCCAGAGCAAAGGAGCTGGGCGGCACGATGTCGATCCGGCGCTCCGAGCTGGGCGGGATCATGCTCCTGCTCGACATCCCCCTTCCCTTGCGGCGGAACGGAAAGGCGGCACCATGAACCGACAGGCGACGCGCCCCCGCGCGGAGCAGGGGCAGCTGAGCATCGTGCTGGTGGACGACCACGCGATCGTGCGGCAGGGCCTGCGGTCCATCCTCGACCGCGAGGACGACATGCGCGTGGTCGGCGAGGCCACCACGGCGACCGAGGCGAGGGCGGTGCTCGACCGGCTACGGCCCGACATCGTGCTGCTGGACCTGAAGCTGGGCACCGGATCCGACACCGAGGGCCTCGAGCTGTGCTCGGAGATCACGGCGAACCATCCGGAGATCGGCGTGCTCGTGCTGACGACGTTCCTCGACGACGCCTACGTGCTGGAGGCCGTGCATCGCGGCGCGAAGGGCTACGTGATCAAGGACGTGGACACGAGCGCGCTCGTGTCGGCGATCCGCACGGTCGCGCGCGACGAGAGCGCGTTCGACTCCCGCTCGGCGTCGGTGATGGCACGCTCGATCCGCACCGCGCCCGAGGAGCCTGCGCTCACCGAACGGGAGCAGGGCGTGCTCGAGTTGCTGGCGACGGGCCTGAGCAACCGCATCGTGGGCGAGCGGCTGTTCATCTCCGAGACCACGGTGAAGTTCCACGTCCGCAACATCATGCGCAAGCTCGGCGCCGCTACCCGCGCCGAGGCCGTGTACGAGGCCAGCAAGATGGGGCTGATCTAGCCGGTGTGGACGGTGAGCCAGCCGCCGTGGTGCTCGCTCACCGTGAACGGCAGCCCGGTGCTCGCGCCCAGCGCGGTGAGCTCCGCGAGACCGAACCGGCGGACGTGGCCGTAACACGTGCTCGGCTCGTCCTCGAACGGCACCGCCACCACCACCCGCCGCGCGGCGAGCCGCAACGCCTCGGCGAGCACCAGCGCGCCGTCGGCGGGCGCGAGATGCTCCAGCAGGTGCAGCACGGTCACCGTGTCGGCCGCGCCGTCGGGCAGCGGCACGGCGGCGGCGTCGCACGTGATCGTGCGCAGCGGCACGCCCTCGCTCGCGGCGACCGCCGACAACAGCCGCATGCTCCCGGCAACGAGGTCCGACGCGGTCACCTCGTAGCCGTCGCGACGGGCCAGCAGCAGGGGGAAGAACCCGAAGCACGAGCCCAGATCGAGCACACGTCCCGGGGGCACGAGCGCAGCCGCTCGGTCGTAGACAGGTGCGAGGTCGGCGGTCCACGAGCGCCCGCGCGGCCGTGCGCGCAGCCGGGCGAGGGTGTTGCCGTAGAACGCCCGCCACGCCGGCAACGCGCCGGGGACGGTCGAGCGCACCACGCCGACGAAGATCCGTTCGAACAGCTCGGACCCGGCGAGCAGGCCCGGCCGGAACAGCTCGCCGGCGAGCAGCTCGGTGAGGTCGTTGCCCAGGTCGGCACGGCGCAGCACATGGCTCACCTCCACGCGCGAGCCCCCCTTGTGCAACCGGAAATGCCGGGTACCCGCGAGCACCGGGCCCAGCGACGTCCGCGGCGCACCCCCGCCGAGCCGCACCACACGCACCCGCTCGTCGCGGTACTCCCCCGGCTCGCCCGGTGCCAGCGGGTCGAGCACCGGCAGCACACTCGTCATCGCGCCCCCAACGGCAGATCCCGCGCGGCCCGCTCCAGACCGGCCAGGTCACGCACCACGCGCACGCGGCCGCAGTGCGCGGAGTAGGCGGGCAGGTCACACGCGCCGAGACCCCACGAGTGCCTCGGCTCCGGCGTCAGCCACAGCACGTCCCGGGCCCTGCGCGCGATCTCGGCGAACGCGCCGAGGTTCGGGTCGTTGCCGTTGCCGCGCCCGTCGCCGAGCACCAGCACGGTGGTCCTGCGGTTCACGGCGCCCGCGTGCTCGGCGAGGAACGTGCCGAACGCGGCGCCGTAGTCGGAGTTGGCGTCGACGTCGATCACCTCACCACGGAAGAGCGCACCGAGCGCGTCCTCGATCCGCTGCCCCGCGAACAGGCCACTGATCTCGGCGATCTCGGCGACGAACGCGTAGGAACGGACCTTGGCGAACAGGTCGTGCAGCCCGTACAGCAGCCGCAACGTGAACCCGGCCGTCGCCCGCACCGACAGGCTCACGTCCGCGAGCACCACGAGCCTCGGCTTGTCCTCGGTCTGGCTGATCGTGACGGGGCGGAAGGGCACGCCGTCGTAGCGCAGGTTGCGGCGCATGGTCCTCGCCGAGTCGATGCGCCCGCGAGGGGCAGGCCGCTTGCGGTGGGTCACCGCTCCGCGCAGCGTGGCCACGATGCGGTGCAGCGCCTCCTCCAGCTCCTCGTGCCCCGCCTCGTCGCCCCGCCACTCGCCCTGCTCGACCGAGTTCTCCAGCCACAGCAGGTGTTCGAGGTGTTTGCGCAACGCTTCGGGCAGCCGTTCCAGCAGCCGCTCGTCGAGCTTCCCGCCCAGTGCGAGTGCGTCCCGCTCGTCCCCCGCGTCGCCGTCGTCCTCGCCCGAGCCCTCCAGCCAGCTCAGCAGCGCGTCCTGCTCGGCGAGGCTCAGCGACGCGTCGACCGGGGTTCCGCGCGCCTTGCCCAGCTGCCCCGGCGCGACGCCGTGGCTGCGGTCGATCTCGAGCAGCACCTCGTTGGAACCGTCCATCGTGGACACGTCCTGCTGCGAGAACACCACCTCGTCCTCGGTCTCGTTGTCGAGCACGATCGGGTTCAGCTCGGGGTGCGGGCTGTAGCGCTCGACGAGGTTTTCCTTCTCGAACGCCTCGCCCAGCTCCGCGTCGGGGCTCTCCATGTCGGCCCTCGGCGGGCGCTGGCCCACCTCCTCGGCGAGCGTGAAGTCCTCCAGCAACTTCCCGCCGGGGCCGCTCGCCTCCGAGTCCTCCCACTGCTCGTTGTCGAAGCGCACCAGTGCGAAGAAGGCGGCGAACAGCTCGTCGAAGATCCCGCCGTCGCGGTGGTCCTTCACGAGTGAGCAGCGCAGGCCCTCGCGAAACAGCTCGCGGTCGGCGACGATCCCCTTCGCCGCGACACACCGGGCGGCGTCGACCACCTCGGGCGACGACACCCGCAGCCCGGCGTGCCGCAGCAACCGCGCGAACCGGTGCAGGCTCCTCAGCATCGCCGCCCCTACCGCGTGCGACGGCCGTGGTTGGCGACGAACGAGCGCTCCCCCTGGCTGCCGCTCACCCGGCGCGGCGCCGCCTGCGTGCCGGTGCGCTCGCCGTAGTAGCCGGAGCCGTGCCTGCCGGGCGTGTCCCGCGCGGCCCGCAGCGCCGCGCCCGTTCCGGGGTCGTCGGCACCACCGGTTTCCGGTACGGGCACCGGCCGCTCCCCCTCCACGAGCACGGGCAGCACACGCAGGGCGCGCTCCACGTCGCGCTCGTACTTGGCCACCACCGAGATCGTGTCCTCCAGCAGCGCGGTGTCGGGCTCGGTGGCGCCGAGCAGCGCGAGCGTGCGAGCCCAGTCGATCGCCTCTGAGATGCCGGGAGGCTTGCGCAGCCCCTGCTCCCGCAGGCCACGCACCACGTCGACGAGGTGCCCGGCGACGGCCTCGGGCAGCCCGGTGCTCTTGGAGCGGATGATCTCCAGTTCCCGTTCCGCCGACGGGTAGCCGAGGAACAGGTGCAGGCAGCGGCGTTTGAGTGCGGCCGAGAGATCCCTGGTGTTGTTGGACGTCAGCACTACCAGCGGCACGTGCCGGGCCGTGAACGTCCCGAGCTCGGGCACCGACACCTGGTACTCGGCGAGCATCTCCAGCAACACCGCCTCCAGCGCTTCGTCGGCGCGGTCCACCTCGTCCACGAGCAGCACCACGGGCTCCGGCGAGCGGATGGCGCGCAGCAGCGGTCGCTCGGCGAGGAAGCGCTCGGAGAAGAACACCGAATCGTGCGCGCCGATCGCCTCAACCGCACCGGCGAGGTCGTCCGCGTCGGCCACGATCTGGGCGATCTTCTCCCGCAGGATCTGCGTGTAGAGCATCTGCTTGCCGTAGTCCCACTCGTAGAGGGCCTTGGTCTCGTCCTGGCCCTCGTAGCACTGCAGGCGCAGCAGCGGCCTGCCCGTCGCGGCGGCGAGCGCCTTGGCGAGCTCGGTCTTGCCGACCCCCGCGGGCCCCTCCAGCAGCAGCGGCTTGCCCAGCCGGGCCTGCAGGAAGACCGTGGTGGCCAGCGCGCGGTCGGCGAGATAGCCGACGTCGCCGAGCCGGGACGTGACCTCCTCCACGGAGGCGAACGACTGGGGGCGGTGCCCGTTTCGAGAGCTCACGCGCGGCAATCCCTTCGGTCGTGGGACGTGGGTGTTCCGCGGCGGCCGGACCCGCCGCGGAACACCCACGGGCTGGGGGAAATCAGGAGATGAGGTCGTCGAGGTCGCCGTTGAAGCAGTGGTCCACCACCGGCCGCACCGTTTCGAACGTCGTCTCCTTGGGGTTGCCCGGCGTGCAGGCGTCGCCGAGCACGTGGTTCGACACGCGGTCGACATCGGCCTTGTCGCCCTTGATGGTCTTGGCCCTGGCGTAGAACTCGGTGGGTCCCGTGCCGAGCCGGTTCTTCGGGTGCGTGTCCTGGGTGACGTCGACGAACCGCTCCGGGATGCCCACGTCGCGGAGCAGCCGGATCGCCGCGGCCACGGCGGCGTCGGCGGCGCGCACCTCGGTCATGCCGGTGGTGTCCACGCCCAGCGCCTCGGCGAGCTTCGCGTAGCGCTTGTAGGCCACGGGCAGGTTCCACGCCCACACGCGTGGCAGCGCGATCGCGTTGTTGAGGCCGTGATGGGTGTCGTAGAACGCGCTCACGGCGTGCGAGATCGAGTGGATCACTCCGAGCCCGCCGGAGTTGAACGCCTGCGCCGCCGTGTACTGCGCGTACATCATGCCTTCGCGGGCGCGCAGGTTGTCGCCGTGCCACGTCGCGGTGCGCAGGTGCTCGCCCACCAGCTCCGCCGAGTACAGGGCGCTGCCGAGCGAAGGGGCGAAGTCCAACCTGGACACATACGGCTCGGAGGCGTGCGCGAGCACGTCGAACCCGCACTGGGCGGTGAAATGCGAGGGGCAGTCGTAGTACAGCACCGGGTCGTCGATCGCGAGCGTCACCACCGAGTGGTCGTCGAACGCGACGTACTTGTGCGGGTTGGCGGGGTCGGTGGTGGTGTCGGTGATGACGTAGGCCCACGACGTCTCCGAACCCGTGCCCGCCGTGGTGGAAACCGCGATGTGCGGCGGGTTCTTCGGGTTCTCCGACTTGTTGAAGCCCTCGAACTCGTTGACGTTGCGCCCGTCGTGGGCCACCGAGATGCGGGCGCCCTTGCAGGCGTCGTGCGAGGAACCGCCGCCGATCGAGACGAAGCCGTCGCAGCCCGACTCCTGGTAGAGCGCGACGGAGTCCATGACGTTGTAGTCCTTCGGATTGGACTCCACCTTGTCGTACACGGTGGGCTCGAGGCCGTGGTACTTCAGCGACTCGACGATCTTGTGCACGATCTCGGTGCCCCGCAGCCCCGAGGTCATCACCAGCGGACGTCGCATGCCGATCTTCAGTGCCTCGGGGCCGATCATCTCGTGGGAGCCCGGGCCGAGCAGCGCGCGCGGGATCGGGTGGAACTCCTTGAGGGGAAACGGCTTGAGTAGTTCGTCGACCTGCATTGGCTGACCCTTTCCGTGATGGCACGTACTGGAGCCGAAGGTATGACCGGCGTCACGGCGCTCCAAGGGTCGCGAGCGGAAACCCCTCGCCCGGAACCGGTGTCCGGCCGGGTGGAGGGCACCCGCCCCCTCCACCCGGACAGGCCCGCGCGCGAGTCCCCCGCTCCGGCGCGCGAGTCCCCCCTTCCGGCGCGCGAGTCCCCCCTTCCGGCGCGCGAGTCCCCCGCTCCGGCGCGCGAGTTCCGCGTTCCGGACGGCGAGTTGCGCACTCGCCGCTGCGCGAACGGGCAACTCGCGGACCAGAGCGGGGGACTCGCGGACCAGAGCGGGGGACTCGCCACCCTGGGCGAACGCTGCCGCTGACCCGAGCCGGGAACGCACGACTCGCAGGCCGGACCGGGCAACTCGCGGGCCGGAGCGGGCAACTCGCGGACCGGAGCGGGGGACTCGCGGGCCGGAGCGGGGGACTCGCGGGCCGTGCGCCGTGCATACCGAACCGGCCACGGGCGCAGACGCGGCGCACGCGCGTCGGCGCCCGCTGACGGACCCGGTTGACATGCAGCCGTTTGGCTGCCTATATTCAGGCAGCCAAACGGCTGCATATTCGAGGACGGCGATGGACGAGGTATTCAAGGCACTGGCCGACCCCAGCCGCCGCCTGCTACTGGACAGCCTGAACGCCCGCAACGGGCAGACCCTGCGCGAGCTGTGCGCGGGGCTGGAGATGGCGCGCCAGTCCGTCAGCAAGCACCTGGCCGTCCTGGAGGCGGCCAACCTGATCACCACGGTCTGGCGCGGCCGCGAGAAGTGCCACTACCTCAACGCCGCGCCGATCAACGCCATCGCCGACCGCTGGATCAACCGGTTCGACCGCGAGCGCGTGCAGGCCCTCGCGGACCTCAAGACCGCATTGGAGTCGGAACCCATGAGCAAACCGGAGTTCGTCTACACGACCTACATCAACACCACGCCGGAACGCCTGTGGCAGGCCTTGACCGAGCCTGCCTTCACCCGCCGCTACTGGGGAGTCACCTTCGAGACCGACTGGCGCGAGGGCTCCACCATGGCGTGGGAGCAGAACGGCTGGCGCAGCGACGACGCCGCCCAGGTGGTGCTCGAGGCGAAGCCATACGAGCGACTGTCGTACGCGTGGCACACCTTCACGCCCGAGTTCGCCGGGGCGGTCGGCATGTCCGAGGAGAAGGTCGCCGCGCTGGCGGCCGAACGCCGGTCGAAGGTGACCTTCGAGCTCGAACAGCAGGGCCCGCTGGTGAAGCTGACGGTCGTGCACGACGGTTTCGATCAGGGCAGCACACTACTGGAGAGCATCAGCGAGGGCTGGCCCGCGCTGCTGGCGAGCCTCAAGACCCTGCTGGAGACTGGTGAAGCGCTGCCGGAGCCCGAACCGGCGGCCTGAACCGATGGCCCGCCATGCTCAGGCGGGCCGGGAGCTGCCGGGAGCCGGCGACCGGACCGTGGCCTGGCCGCGAGGTTCGTTCGACCGTGCCGACGAGACTGACCTGGCCTACCGGTACGCGCGCCGCCCACGGCAGCCGACGGTGACCTGATCGAAGGGCACACGATCCTGCGCGACCGCCACACCGCAGCCGCGCAGGCAGCCGGCCATCCGAGCGCGCCGGACCTCAGCGGTCAGGCTCCTCCTCGTCGGTGCTCGTCGGCCTGGTTTTCCCGGTGCCTCCCAGCCCCGGTGCGACGTCTGCCGGGTCGATGGTGCTCTCGTCCTTGTTCGGGCCGCCCTCGGGCGGATCGGGCTCAGGCACACCGGCCGCAGTACCTTCGTAGTCGTTCTGACGGTGCTTCATTGTCGGCTCCTTCGACGACCATGACCGGATTCCCGCTCGGACACACCGCAAACGCCCGCCGTCAAAGCCGGGGGCGGCGCACCCGCTTCGGTTCCTCGACCGGCTCCGGCTTCAACGGCGACGCCGCGCCCGGGTCCGGCACCTGCCACACCTCGTGGTCCAGCGCCTCGGGCACCGAGGGCTCCGGTCTGGCCGCCGTCCGCCCCGACATCGCGACCGGACGGAACCCGCTGCCTGCCGGGTCGCCGAGCGCCGAGCGTCCACGTAGCCGGGGCGGGACACCGGGCGTGGCCTGCGGCGTCCGCGTGCGCCGTTCGCCGTCGTCGAGCGACCGCGCCGAGCGTCTGCCCGACGTCGAACGGCCGGCGCCGGGCATCATCGGCGGCATCATCATCATGGGCGGGACCATGCGCCCAGCCGTGCCCTGCGACGCCGGCCCCGCGCCACGGGGCGACTCCGGTGGCTGCGGCGGCTGGGGGACTCCGCGGTCCTCCGTCATGGGCACGGGGTTCGCGGCCTGGTCGATCCGGGACGGTGTGTCGGGGCCACCGGACTCCGGAAGGGATCCGGCGGGGCGCGCGCCGCCGTCGCCGGGGGAACCACCGGCGATGTCGCTCGGGTCGAGCGAGCGGCCGCCCGGCGAGCGCGATCCTCGCGACGGCAACCCGCCCGGGACGTACCCGGCGCCGGGCGGCACGGCGACGAGACCCGGGATCGAGACGCTGCCGGGCGGCAACGCCGAACCGCCGCCCACGACGGGCGCCGACGCCAGGGCAGGCCCGCCCGCCAGCACGGGAGCGCCTTCTCCCGCACAACAGTCCCCCGCCGCGGCCGGTGACGAGTCACCGCCCGCCGCGAGGAGCACCGCCTCGGCGGCGGCGTGGAAGTACCGGTCGAGCTCGGTGAGGTGGACCGCCGCCTCCCGCGGGCTCTCGTCGGTCGCCCGCTCCACCGTGTCCGTCACCCTGGCGCGGGTGAGCAGCAGCTGCCTGGCGAGGTCGTCGAGGGCCTGCCACGGCTTGTGCTCGGTGATCCGCGTGAGCAGCTCGTCGACCTCGGCCTTGAGGCGCGTGGCCTCCCGGAGGAAATCGGCGCCCGTAGCGTCCTTCCACTGTGGACGTAGGCAGTCCAGCTCGTGGTGCAACGTGTCGGACAGCTGCCGCAGCTCGTCGGCGACCGCGCGCCACATCCGGCCGGCCTGCTCGACCCTCGGCAGGTGGGCGTGCGCCTCCACGTCCGCGACCGCGAACTGCACCATGCCGGGCAGGTTCCCGTACTCCACGCTCACACCTCCCTGAGCACGATGCCGAACACCGTGCCCGTCACGGCCTGCGCACCCGCCCGGTCGGTCGCCTCGTAGTCGTCGGCCGCGGTGAAGGCCGCCGCCTTCAGGGTCGCGATGGCCTGCGTGGTGTCGCGGAGGAAATCGGCGAGCGCCACAGTGGACAGTGCGTCTGCGGTCGTGAACGCCGCGCACGCCTGCGTGCCGCCCTGGCAGGCGGGTACGTCGACGACTTCGACGTCCACCCCGGGCGCGTGCAGCCGTTCGGCGAAGCGCCGCATCGCATCCGGGTCACCGTGCATCTCCTGGCGTGCCTCGCACATGGCTTCTCCGTTCACGCGTTGTCGTCCTTCGGCAGCCACGCGAGCTGGACGAGCCGGGGAGCGTTGCGCCTGCCGACCAGCCACGCCCTGCCCGGTGGCAGCAGCTCCGGTTTCAGCCCGCCGAGCAGGGGGCCCTCGTCCTTGTCGCCGGACATCAGCAGGCCGGGCGAGCCGATGTCGCGCAGCCGCGAGATGAACGGTTCGAACAGCGCCCGGCTCGCGCCTCCGGTCCGGCGTGCCAGCACCACGTGCATGCCGATGTCGCGCCCCTGCGGCAGGAAGTCGAGGATCGGCAGGAACGGGTTGTCCATCTGGCTCACCACGAGGTCGTAGTCGTCGATGAGGATGAACAGCTCGGGCCCGCGCCACCAGCTGCGCTCGCCGAGCTGTTCCGGTGTCACGTCCGGACCCGGCAGGCGCGCCCTCATCTCCTCGGCCACCTGCCGCATCAGCCGGGTCGTCGATTCGCGGTCGGTGCCGTACCCGATGAGGTGCTCCGACCGGACGTCGCCGAGCAGGCCACGCCGGTGGTCGATGATGATCAGCCGCGCTTGCCGGGGTTCGTAGCTGTCGGTGATGCCGCGCGCGACCGTGCGGAGGAACGTCGTCTTGCCCGCCTCGGTGTCGCCGAGCAGCACGAGGTGGGCGTCCGAGGCGAAGTCCAGGCGCACTGGGCCGAAGTCCTGCTCGGCGATGCCCACCGCCAGCTTGTGCGACGCGGAGTCGTGCGCGCGCGCCAGCTGTGCGTACGGCAGCTTCGCCGGCAGCAGCCGCACGGCGGGCGCGGGCTGTCCCTCCCACGCCGAGGACACCGTTTCCACCAGCTCGCGCACCCCGCGCCCGAGGTCGGCCGGGTCGTCGACACCGTCGATCCGGGGCAGCGCGATGAGCAGCTGGTGCTTGCTCATCGTCACGCCGCGGCCCGGTGCGCCCTCGGGCACCTTGATCGCCGACGCGCGGTCGACCATGCTGTCGATCGGATCACCGATGCGCAGCTCCAGCTTGCTGCCGAAGAGGTCCCTGATGTTCATGCGCAGGTCGAACATGCGCGACGCGGACGCGACCACGTGCACGCCGTAGGCGAGCCCGCGCGCGGCGATGTCGGCGACCACCGCCTCCAGGTCCTCGAACTCGTTGCGCAGGGTGCTCCAGCCGTCGATCACGAGGAACACGTCGCCCCACGGGTCGCCGTCCGGCTGCTCGCGCCGCAGCCGCCGGTATGACTGCATGCCGTCGACCTCCTGCTCCGCGAACGCCCTTTCCCGCTTGGCGATCAGGGTGCGCAGCTCGGCGATGGTCCGGCGCACCGCGCCGACGTTCTGCCTTCCCGCGACACCACCGACGTGCGGCAGTCCCCGGAGGCAACTGAGCGCGCCACCGCCGAAGTCGAGGCAGTAGAACTGCGCCTCCCTCGGCGTGTGGGTCAGGGCGAGGCTGGTGATGATCGACCGCAGCGCGGTGCTCTTGCCCGAGCGCGGGCCGCCGATCACGAGCACGTGGCCCGCCCCGCCGGACAGGTCCAGCACGAGCGGGTCACGGCGCTGGTCCAGCGGCCGGTCGAGGACGCCGATCACGGCGCGCAACGCCCCGGCGAGCCGTTCGTCCGTGCAGCCGTACCCGCGCTCGTCGTCGCGGGTGAGGCCGGGCAACAGCGAGTCGAGCGTTGGCGACTCCGCCAGCGGAGGCAGCCACACCTGATGGGCCGGGGTGCCACGGCCCTTCATCCGGTCGACGATGATGTCCAGCAGGCTCTCCCCCACCGTGTCCTCGTCGGCGGGTTTCTCCGTGACCGCCCCGTCCTCCTCGACGGCGGGCGCCTCGTACCGCGTCGAGTACTCCAGCAGCTCCACGGCGCTGTCACCGCTCTGCTCGGCCCCGCGCACGTCGGGCAGGTGGTAGGTGCCGGAGACGTAGGCCGACCGGAACCGGAGCATGGACTCGTTGTCGGTCTTGAGGAACCCGTGGCCCGGTGCGCGCGGGAGCTTGAACGCGTCGCCGACGCCGAGCACGGTCCGGCTCTCCATCTCCGAGAACGTGCGCAGGCCGATGCGGTACGACAGGTGGGTCTCCAGCCCGCGCAGCCTGCCCTCCTCCAGGCGCTGGCTCGCCAGCAGCAGGTGCACGCCCAGCGACCTGCCGACGCGGCCGATCTGCACGAACATGTCGATGAAGTCGGGTTTGGCCGAGAGCAGCTCGCTGAACTCGTCGCAGATCACCAGGAGCGTGGGCACCTCGGGCAGCGGGGCACCGGTCGCGCGCGCCCGGTCGTACTCGCGCAGCGACGCGAAGTTGCCCGCCGCGCGCAGCAGTTCCTGCCTGCGCAACAGTTCACCGTTGATCGCGTCGGTCATGCGGTCCACCAGAGGCAGCTCGTCGGCGAGGTTGGTGATGACGGCGCTGGTGTGCGGGAGCTTGTCGAGGGTGGCGAACGTGGCGCCACCCTTGAAGTCGACGAGCGCGAAGTTCAGCGAGCTCGGCGGGTGGGAGACGGCCAGTGCCAGCACGATGGTCCGCAGCAGCTCGCTCTTGCCGGACCCGGTGGCGCCGATCAGCAGTCCGTGCGGGCCCATTCCGTCCTGCGCGGACTCCTTGAGGTCCAGCTCGGCGGGCGTGCCGTCGGTCCGCATCCCGAACCGGATCCGCAGCCGGTCCTTCGTCGGCCGCTGCACCCAGGTCTCGGCGGGGTCGAACGTGCGCGGGTCGCCGATCTCCAGTAGCTCGGCGAGGTCGAGATCGGTGCTCAGCGGTTGCTCGCCGCGCCTGCCCGCGGTCGCCCGCAGCGGTGCGAGCTGCCTGGCGATGCCTTCCGCCGAGGGCACGTCCAGCTCGTCGGCCCAGCCCAGCTCCACCGCGCCCTCGATGGTCTCGCTGGTGAGCGCGCCGTCCGGGCCGACGTCGAGCACGATCGTCGCGGGGTCGAGCGCGCGCGGCGGCGGGGTGCGGAGGTCGATCACGGTGACGCCCTCGAGCCCGCCGTCCACCATGAGCGTGTCCGAACCGGCGGTGGAGCCGCCGTCCAGCACCACGACGACGTGCGGCAGGGAGTCCCGGTGGTCCACGGCTGGGTCGAACCTGCGGCGCTCACCCAGGAGGTCGTCGATCATCGCCTCGATCGAGACGATCGAGCCCGCCACGAGCCGCAGCGGCCCCACGGCGTCGGTCCGCTCCGGGTGCAGGGCGTGCGGCAGCCACTTGAGCCATTCCCATTCTCCCTGGGTCTCGCGCATGGGACAGGCGGCGATGCGCAGGTCGTCGGGCGACTGCAACGACGCGAGCTGAACGAGCACGGCCCGCACCAGCGCGGCCGACCGGTCGCGGTCGCCGCGCACGTAGACGCGGCTGAACCCGTTGACCGCCATGGCGAGCGGCAGCCCGGGAATCGCCGTGTACGTGGTGAGGAACCGGCGCAGCGCCAGCGCGGACAGCGGCTCCAGCTGTTCCAGCGGCTTCGCCTCCGGCGGGACGAGCGTCATCGCCGGACGCTGCGGCCCCGTTCCGATGCGGGCGACACCGAAGTCGGCGTCGAGGGGACGGCGTTCCCACAGCCGGTGGCTCGCGACGAGGGAGAGCAGCGCGGCCGGCTCCGGATGCAGGTACACCATGGCGTCGCGCTGCTTGTGGATCGCGCGGATGAGCCGAAGGCGGTGCCTGCCGAGGTGCCGGAGGTAGCCGCGGCGTTCCTGGCCCATCTCCCGCTTGCCCGGTCCCGAGGAGTTGATCAGCGAGACCACGAGCATTCCCAACATGCCCACGCCGAACAGGCCGAAGACCACGAGCCGCAGCACGCCGGAACCCTGACCGAAGCCGCTGGAGAACAGCAGCATCATCGCGGCCATCATGGCGATCATCGGGATCACCATGAGCACCTGTGTCCACTGTCGACCGCCCGGCTGTGGGATCTCGGGCGGAGGATCCAGGATCAGCTCCCCGGACGGTTGCTCCGGCGCTGGCCTGCGAACCGGCCTGCGCACCACGACGGTGGCCATCACGATCCCCTTCCCGGCCGAGCACTGATGTCGGCGATTCTCGCCGCGGTCTGGTACCCGGTGGGCTGACCTGGCAGGAACGTGCCGCGCGCCACTGGCGAGTGCCGCTGCCGGGCTAGCGTCCGCTCGTGCCCGTGTGCCGTTCGACGTCGATCCGTGAGGCGGCTCGCGGGGACGCTCAACCGGCGCGAGCCGGAAGGACGGAAGGAGAATCCTGTGACCGGTAGCGGTCTGATGGACGCCAACACGGACACACTCGCGCGAGTGGTCCAGATGGCGGCTGTGGTGGTGCAGGAGATCGAGGGTCACCGCAGCAAGCTCGAGGGTGAGGTCAACACCGTCATCCCCGCGCAGTGGAACATGGAGCAGTCACAGGCGCTGCTCGTCGCGCACAAGAAGTGGGACATGGCGATCCGCAACCTCCTGCAGAAGCTGGAGAAGCTGGGCGGCGACACCCAGTTCGCCATGAACGACTACATCAACACCGACCAGCAGGGCGCCGCGTGCTTCAACGGCGCACAGGGCGGTGGTGCCTCCGGGTTCGGCGGTGGCTTCGGGTTCGGCGGCGGATTCGGTGGTGGCGACACCGGGTTCGGCGGCGGCTTCGGTGGCGGTGGCGGCTTCGGCGGTGCGCTCGGGGGTGACCTCGGCCTCGCAGGCGACCTCGGCGGTGGCCTCGGCGGCGGTGACTCCGGAGGCGGCGACGGCGGAGACTCCGGCGACGGCGACTCCGGCGACTCCGGTGGTGGCGGCGCGTCCGGCAAGGGCGGCGGCGAGGCAGGCGAGCACTGCGACGACGACGGCGGCTCGTCCGAGGGTGGCTCGTCCTCGGGTTCGACGTACGCGTTCGCCGGGGTGCTTCGCACTTCCTGAGATGACGGAAAGGAGTTGAACCATGCGTAAACTCGCGATGTTCGGTGCGCTGGACGGCCTTTCGATGAACATGAACGGCTGCGTCAACGGCGTTCAGCAGTCGATCGACAACTGGGGTCAGGCATCGGGCATGACCCAGGCCGACTGGCTCGACCAGGCCGGCGGCCAGTTCGCCGAGATCAGCAGGGCGTGCCAGCAGGTGATGGCCGCGGGGCAGGAACTGATGCAGGCCATGAACCAGGGCGTGCAGACCTGCAACCACGAGAACATGGCCGCGGTGCAGCGATCCTGCGGGCGGCTCGGTTCGAGCATGTGACGACCGCGGTCGCCAGATGTCCCGGTGCGCGTGAGCGTGCCGGGACATTTTTCTTGGCCGGAAAGGGACAACGGCGAAGGTGAGCCCGTTCTCTCCGGCACAGTGGGTGTCCACATGCGATTCGCGTGACGCGCGAAGGAGACCGTCATGGCCGATCCTGGGGCGGCCGAGCCCGCCGCAGATCCCGCACCCGCCGAGGAGTCGGCACCCGCGGACCCCGCACCCGCCGAGGAGTCCGCACCCGAACCGGCGCCCGAAGCCGAGAAGGCGTCCGAAGCCGGGGCCGCGGCGGAGAAGGCGCCCGCCGAGGATCAGTCGGCGCAGCCGGAGGACGCGCCTCCCTCCGACGAGTCCCCGCCGAGCGAGCCGGAGCCCGGAGGCGAGGAGGCGCAGCGGCCCGCCGAACCCGCCCAGCGGGAACCGGACGGCGAGGAGGCCCCGAACGAGTTCCGGGACGCGGTACACGAACAGGAACCGCCGGTCGGTCCGCCCGACGGGATGCGAACGGTGGCCGACGAGGCGAGCAAGGTCCGAGACACGGCCTCCACCGCCGCCGACAAGGCCGAACGCGCCTGGGCCGAGACCGAGGGCGGGTGGAACGACCCGGCTGCCGCGGAGGCCGGAAAACGGGCGGCCGAGCTGGCCGAGAGCAACCGGGCGACGGGCGAGCTGGCGAACTCGGTGTCCGAAGCGGCCGGTAAGAGCGCGGAGCTGGTCACCGAGACCAGGCGGGCCGACGAGCAGTCGCTCGCGACCGGCGAGGGCGACTGGATGACCGCCCGCGCGTTGCTGCCGGAGGGCGAGCGACAGGTCGCCGAGGCGCAGACCGTCTCGTCGACCGTGGCGGAGACCCGGCAACGTCACGCCGCCGCGGAGGCGGGCATCCGGAGCACCTGGGAGGAGATCTACGACGGCGCCGGTGACCTCTTGAGCAGCGCCTCGGACGCGGTCGAGGACTTCGGCAACAAGGCGGACGAGGTGATCAGCGAGGCAGGCGAGCACGCGGGGAGCTTCGTGAGCGACGTGGCCGAGTCAGCGGGTGAGCTGGTCGGCGGGCCGGTCGGGCGGGCGGTCGGCGAGGGAGTCGGTGACGCGATCGGCGGCGAACTGGAGACGGGCGGGGAACTCCTCGGCGAGTACGTGGACGGCGTCGTCGGCACCGTTGGCAACGGCATGGAGACACTCGGCGAGGTGTCCGACGAGATCGGCGACGGCATCCGCGAGGGAGACCTCTGGCAGATACCCGGAGACGTAGGGGCCGAGATCGGGGAAGGTGTCGCCGAGAACGTCGAACACTGGGTGGAGACCGGCAACGACATCGGCGCGGCGATCGGCGAAGGCGTCGGCGAAGACGCCGAGAATCTCGCCGAGGCCGGGGCCGAGATCGGCGAGGCGTTCGGTGAGCTCGACAGCGCGACGGACCAGCTGCGCGACGCGGGCGACGTCGTCGTGGATTCCGCACTGCACCTCGGCGAGGCCGCCGACGACGTCCTCGGCGCCGCAGGCTCCGCCGTCGGAGCCGGCCTCGCGGCTCTGGGACAGGCGGAGGCGGGCCTCGCCGTGGCAGGCGCCGCCGATGCGGCAGGCGATGTCGTCGGCCAGGAGGCGCTGGCGACCGGCGCGGGGATCCGGAACTCCGTCTACGACGCCGCACAGGGCCTGGACGGAACCGACCGGGCACGGACCGTCTACATCTCCCACAAGCTCCACGAGCATTCCGCGCTGCACATCGACGAAGCACAGAGCGGAACCATCTGGCAAGGGCACCAACGCGAGACAGGCCCCCCGATGGGACGGGTGTTCGAGGTCGATCGCGAAGGGGCGGCGGGCCGTCGTGCGGCTGCCATCGGCGCGGTTCCGCCGAGTTCGACACTCGATCGCGACGAGTACCCACCCGCCGTCGCGAAGACGACCGGTGACAAGAGCGTCAAGTACGTCCCGTTCTCCGACAACCGCGGCGCGGGCTCGTCGATGGGCAACCAGATCAACGGACGCGACGCGTCCATCCAGCGTCAGCTTGACGGGACCGGGTTGCCGTTCTTCGGTGACGGTCGCGTCGACAACGGCGACCTGATCGAACTGAGGACCTTCCGATGAACACTGCGCTGACAGAACTCCTCGAGCGCGCCAGGGGCCCGCTCGGCTCACCCGTGGACGTCGAACTCGGCGCCGGGCCTTCGCGTCAGCTCGCCGAGCTGCTGTCGACGTTGAACGGGTTCGCGTTGTTCGACTACGGCGTCCAGGTCTTCCACGCCGGACCGTCCGGGCTCGGCCCGGAACTCGCGGCGTGGAACGCCGAGGACACCTGGAAGGACACCTACGGCGATGTCGCCGACGGGCTGCTGTGCTTCGCGCAGGACCTCCTCGGCGTGCAGTTCGCCATCGAGGACGATCGGCGAGTCGTGTCGTTCGATCCCGAGACCGGCGAGCGCACCGCCATCGGCGCCGGGCTCGGTGACTGGGCCACGTGGTTGCTGGAGGATCCCGGCCCGCGTGGCGCCGGTCCGCTCGCCAGGTTGTGGCAGGACACCCACGGCGCGCTCGGTCACGACGAGCGGTTGCTGCCGCTCACGCCGTTCGTGCTGGGTGGCGCGTACGGGCTCGACAACCTCGTCGCGCGCGACGCGGTGACCGCCATGCGGAGCCGCGGAGCCATCGCCCGGCAGCTCCACGAGCTGCCCGACGGCACGCCGATCTCGTTCACCACCGGTTGAGTCCCCGAGGAGCACCGAGATGGCCGAGGAAGCACCCGGCGGCGAGGCACCGGCGCCCGAGTCCGCACCCGGCGGCGAGGCACCGGCGCCCGAGTCCGCACCCGGCGGCGAGGCACCGGCGCCCGAGTCCGCACCCGCCGAGCAGCCCGCACCCGAGGCGCCCGCCGAGCGGCCCGCATCCGCCGAACAGCCCGCGCCCGAGGCGCCCGCGGAGCAGGACGCGCCAGCCGGACAGACTCCGGCAGAGCAGGAAGCATCGGCCGAGCGGGAAGGTTCCGCCGGGTCCGCGACACCACCCGCCGAAGCCGGGCGACCCGGCGAAGAACGGACCGAAGGGGAACCCACCGAGCAGCACACGGGACCGCAAGCCGATGAGGCGCCCAGCGAGTTCCGCGAGGCGGTCCACGCGCAGGAGCCGCCCGTCGCGTCGGGCGATGGGATGCGCGCGGTGGCCGACGAGCTGGACAAGGCGGGCGAGCGCGTGACCACCGCCACCGAGGAGGGCACACGCGCGTGGGCGGCCACCGAGCAGGGCTGGAGAGGCGCACCGGCCGACGAGGCGGGACGCCGCGCGGCCGAGCTGACCGCGAACGGCAGGGCGACGGGCGAGCTTGCCAAGTCGGTGGCCAACGCGGCGAGGGTGAGCGCGGACCACGCCGACCAGGCAAGGCTCACTGACGAGGACCTGCTCACGCGGGGCGAGGGCGACTGGCAGCTCGCGCGCACGTTGTTGCCCAACGGCGAAAGAGAGGTCGCCGAAACGCAGGTCACCGCCTCGACCGCGGAGGCGACCCGGCAGAACCACACCGCCGCGCAGGCGAGTATCCGACAGGCGTGGGAAGGGGTCACCGAGCCGGACGGGCCCGCCGAACCCGGCAAGCCCGACCTCTACGAGGCGGCCTCCGGAACCGTTCAGCAGGCGGCGCGGAACCTGACCGAGGCCCAGAACGCCTTGGAAAAGGCCGGGCAGGACGACCCCGTCGCGAACCTCCCGGCCCCACCGTCCGATGAGGACCTGCTACGCGACTACCAGGTCGAGGACGACTGGCTTCCGCCGATCCAGGCCGGAGGCCACACGTTCACGTGGAGCGAAGCGCTGGCGAGCCTGGAGGGCGGCGATCCGGCACGGCACCTGCTGATGGAGGACACGGCCTCCAACGCTCCCCTGCGGGTGTTCCCCGACCCGGACGGCGACGAGGGCCCGCTGGGAGGCCGGAGCGGCACCGGCAACAACCACCGCGACGCGTTCCGGCACGCCTACTGGAACGCGCTGATGACCAACGCGTTCGGCGAGTCGTCGGCCGCGAGGGTCGGCACCGGCCACGAGCGGCGCCCCGACGACCCCGAGCAGGACCCGATGTTCGAGGCACGGGCGGAGGCGATGGATCTGTACAACAACCAGATCGGCAGGCAGATCGCCGAAAGCCTGGGCCCCGATGCCCCGGACGACGTGCTTCGCGGGGCCATCGAGCGGGCCGTGCGCGAGGGGAAGCTCGTGGTGTTCAACGGGGACTACACCCGGCTCGTGCCCAGTGGAGGCGCCGAGGACTTCCCGGTGCCGCGATGACGGTTCACCGCACCCTCGGCGGATTGCCCGCGATGACGTGAAGGCCGAGATCGGCTGGCCAGAACAGGCCACCGGCCGCCGCATCGCGCGTGCCACCACAACACTGGGGTTCGGCTCAGGTGATCGACTGTCCCAGGGAGTACCGAGATGGCCGAGGAAGCAGGGGGCACCGGTGGCGCCCCGGCCCCACCGGCGGAGGAGCCGCCCGCCGAACCGGCTCCCGCGGAGCAGCCACCGGCAGAGCAGCCTCCCGCGGAACAACCGCCCGCCGAACAGCCACCGGCAGAGCAGCCTCCCGCGGAACAACCGCCCGCCGAACAGCCACCGGCGGAGGAGCCGTCCGCCGAGCAGCCTCCCGCCGAGACCGCACCGGCGGACGCCGAACCCGGGGAGCCCGCACCGGACGGCGGCGAGGCCGACGCCGCACCGGGCGAGGCACCCGGAGAGACGGACCCCGGCCCACCGGCGGCGCCCGGTCAGCAACCCGCGCCCGGCGAGCAGGGCCGGCCCGCGCCGCAGGACGGGAACCAGGCCAGTGGTGACGAGCTCAAGGACCGTGTGCTCGCCGAAGCCCCACTACCCGAGACGGACCCGACGGCGCTCCGCGCCGCGGCCGACGGGCTGAAGCAGACCGGAGCCCAGGGACAGCAGGCCGCCGACGAGGCGCTGAAGGTCGCCCACGCCGCCGGTCCCGACTGGCGTGGCCGTCCGGGGCAGCAGTTCGGCGAGCAGGCGACCGCCGAGGCCGAGCGGACCAGAGCCGTCGGGGAGGAGATGACCAAGCTCGGTGACGGTCTCGCAAAGGGCGCCGACACCGTGGACGCGCTCAGGGATGGCCGGCTGGCCGAGATCGAGGACGGCCGCCCGATCTTCGACCTGAGCCGGACGATGCCGCCCGGTGAAGCCGCCTTCGCCGAGGAGCGGGTGGTGCGGGACCTCGTCGCCCGCGGCCAGGCGATGACGGAGCAGGCGAAGGAACAGGTCCGCGGCGCTTTCGAGGGCTGGAACGTCAGCCCGGTCCAGCACGAGAAGCCGCCGCAGGAGATACCCCACCGGCTCGACATCGAGCTGGGCGACAAGAAGGGCCAGCTGCGCGGCCCGGCAGGCGAGAAACTGTTCGGCGCCAACAAGACGGGCGACCAGATCGACCGCAGCAGGCTGAGCGACGGGCAACTGGAGCGAAACTACGACGCCGTGCGGGACGCGTCGTTCAAGGTCGACTCCGGGATGCGCGAGCTCGAGATCGCGGGCAAGGACGTGCCCGCCAAGTTCGAGGCCGAGGTCACGGGCTGGCACAGCACGGGGTTGCCGCAGGACGGGTCGCTGTACACCGAGTGGCTGGACACGCCGACCCCGCAGGCAGGCCGGTTCGAAGGCAAGGCGGCCTGGGGCGCCGGGGGTTCGGTGGCCACGCGCACCGATGTCGGGGACGCCTCGGCGCGAGTCAGGGCGGAGGCGCTGGCAGGAGGCGAGGCCGAAGCGTCACTCGACGTCGGCGGGCGGTTCTTCGGTGCCGAGGCGGGCGCCTTCGCCGGAGCCAAGGCGAACGTGAGCGGGTTCGCCGACTACGGCGGCATCGGCGCAGGCGGCAAGGCCGAGGCGCGGGTCGGGATCGGGCTCGACGGCGGCTTCACCGCGGGCAAGCAGGGCGACAAATGGGTGATCGGCGGCAAGGTCGGCGCCGCGCTCGGGATCGGCGGGAAGCTGGAGGGACAGATCGTGATCGACCCGCAGAAGGCCACCCAGACCCTGAAGGACGTCGGTTCGGCCATCGCCGAGGGCTTCCGCAACCCCGGCCCCGTGTCGCCCTACGCCAACTACTTCTGACGGAGACCGGTCATGACCACGACAATGCCCTTTCCCATCGAGTTCGTGATACCGGATGGCTGGCGGGCCCCGAGTGCACGGGAGGCCGAGACGCCCGACGGCGTGGTCGCCGCGGTGCACCCCGAGCAAGCCGCGACCATCACGGCCGCGGGCGAGCTGATGGCCGGCGAGACCGGGCTGCCCGAGATCGCCGACCACGCCATCGCGATGCTGCGGCGGTCCGGCGCCCGCGTCGAGGTGCTGAGCCGGACGGAGGTCGGCACGCCGGACTCACCTGGGCTCGCACAGATCCTGCTCGTCGGGCCGGAAACCGTGCAGTGCCAGGCGTTCCTCGCGATGGTCGACGTCGAGGACAGCCGGAAGCGCGCGGTACTGCGGATCGTGCTCACCACGAGCAGGGACCACGTAGAGGCTCTGGTGGGCGACTTCCAGCGGTTCCTCGGCACGGTCCGGCTGGCGACCGGCGAGGCCGCGCAGCCCGCCCCGCGCCCGGAGGAGCGGCCGGTCCCCCGGCACACCCGGGCGGTGGCGCCCGGCGAGAACACCTGAGTCACCACGGAAAAGACCAAGGAGGCCACATGGTACGGCCGACGATCGACCCAGCCGCGCGCAAGGCTGACTACGAACGGCTGCGCGACGACCTGCTCCGGATCAGGCAGCGGATTGCGGACATCGAGGCGACCGCCGACTCGCCTGACGGGCTCATCAGCGCCACGGTGGTGGGCCGCGGCGAGCTGAGCGAGCTGTACCTGGACCCGAGGATCTACCGGACCACCGACTCGAAGGCGCTCGCCGCGTCCATCGTGGACACGATCAGGGAAGCGGTGACGCAGTCGCAGGAACAGCTGTTCGAGATCACGAAGCAGTACCTCCCACCGAACGCGAAGTTCCAGGAGACGGACGTCCACACCGGACCCTTCTTGCACCAGCTCGACAGGAAGATCAAGGGAGAGTTGTGATGGCCGACTACGACATGGACCCGGACGCCGTGACACGGGGCATCAACCGGCTACGCGCAGCGGGCGAGGACTTCGGCAGCGCGTGGGAGAACCACAAGCGGGCCATCCAGGCGGGGCAGGCCGGGATCGGCGGTGACTCGCTGGCGCAGGCGTTCCTGGAGCGTTACCTGCCGCTCGCGGAGCAGCTGACCGCCAGGGCCGACGCCATCCCCGGCGCTTACGGCGGGCTGTGCGACGACGCGATGGGCTGCGTCAACGACTATGTCGCCGCGGAGAGTCAGGGCACCACCTCGGTGAACCGGCTGACCGGTACCGATCACCGGGAAACCTCCGCGTAGCACCATGAAAGCCAGGTTGGTCGCGGCGGTCGTCGCGCTCGCGGCGGCGGCCGTCGGCGGGAACCCCGGGATGGCCACGGCCGCGCCACCACCGGGGGCGTGCGGCAGGACGGAGCCCGCGAGCCCCGTGGTCACCGAGCTGCCGTGGGCCCAGCGGACGCTCGACGCGCAGGCGGTGCGGCGGCACGGCACCGGCGCCGGGGTGGTGGTCGCCGTGATCGACTCCGGGGTGGACTCCGACCACCCGCAGCTGCGGCAGCCGGGGAAGGTCCAGCGCGGCCAGGACTTCTTCCTCGTCGGCGACCTGCCGGGCAGCTTCGACTGCGTCTCACACGGCACGGGGGTCGCCGGAATCATCGCCGCCGCGCCCACTCCCGGCATCGGGTTCGCCGGGCTCGCCCCGGACGCGACGATCCTGCCGGTGCGCGTCAGCGAGAGCGACACCACCGACGGCGCCGCGCAGGCCATCGACCCCGAGGTGCTCGCCAGGGGCATCTGGTACGCGGCCGACCACGGCGCAGACGTGATCAACCTGTCCGTCGCGGGCGGACTCGACAACCACTACGTGCGTGACGCGATCCGGCACGCCGTGAACAAGGACGTGGTCGTGGTGGCCGCCGCCGGGAACGCGCAGGAGGGCGCGGCGCCGGGCGGGCCCACCTACCCCGCGGGCTACGACGGGGTGCTCGGCGTCGGCGCCGTGGACATGGCGGGCAACCGGCTGCCCAGCTCGCAGATCGGGCCGCAGGTGGACCTGGTGGCGCCGGGCGGCGGCGTGCTCTCCACGATGCGAGCGGGCGGGCACGGGTACCGGGACGGCACGAGCTACGCGGCACCGTTCGTGTCGGCGACCGCGGCGCTGGTGCGCTCGAAGTGGCCGGGCCTGTCCGCCGAGGAGGTCGTGCGGCGCGTCCTCGCCACCGCGACCCCGGCGCCGGGCGGCCGGGACAGCGCCGCCTACGGAGCCGGGATGGTCAACCCGTACCGGGCGCTGACCGACGGACTGTCCACTGAGGAGCCCGCCGCCCTGCCTGCCGTGGAGCGGCCCGTGCCGGACCCCGACGAGGTGCGGCTCGCCACATGGTGGGAGGACAGCACCTCCAACGCGCGCCTGGTCGCGATCCTCACCGTGACGACCGCGGTGCTGGGCGCGCTGGCGGCGGTGGTGCTGGTTCGTGGCCGCCGCACGCGCTGGCGGCCGCGTCGCGCGGCGCTCCCGCCCGCCGAGCCCGTCCGCGACGACCTGCCCGACGAGATGTTCCTGGTGCCGCCCCCACCTGCCGAAACCTGACGGGAAACTCCGTTGCCGCACGTCACCGCCCCCGCCTAGGCTTCCCGCCCATGCGGGCAGGCTTGCGTGCCGATCTCAAGGCAGCGCTCAAATCCAGGGACAAGGCGGCCATCACGGCGCTCCGCTCCGCACTCGCGGCGATCGACAACGCCGAGGCGCTCCCCGTCGGGGAGACCTCCGCATCGGTCGCCGGCAGCGAGCACGTCGCCGGAGCGACCGCGGGGCTGGGCTCCGCCGAGGCGCGACGCCGCGAGCTGACCGCCGCCGACCTGCGCGCGATCCTGGAGCGGGAGGTGCGCGAACGCCTGGCGGCCGCGGCCGAGTACGAGCAACTCGGCCGCGCGGACCACGCGCACCGGCTCCGCGCCGAGGCCGATGTCCTCAACCGGCACCTCGACTAGGGCACTGTTGTACTGGTAGGCGGGGTAGGTCAGGTAGCCCGCGTCGCCGCCCACGCAGTACGTGGCCTCGTCGACGGGAGCGAGCGGGAGCGCGTTGCGCAGCCGCTCGACGAGGTCCGGATTGGCGAGGAACGCGCGGCCGAAGCTG
This sequence comes from Prauserella endophytica, assembly GCF_005146945.1. Lineage (GTDB taxonomy): Bacteria > Actinomycetota > Actinomycetes > Mycobacteriales > Pseudonocardiaceae > Prauserella_A > Prauserella_A endophytica. The sequence goes on along the minus strand of NZ_SWMS01000004.1, from coordinate 90,968 downwards.
ATCAGCTCGGCGCCCAGCCCGAGCAATGGTCCGCGTCGGCCCGTCCGGTCTGCTTCGGACCCATCGGCGGCGACGGGCTCATGACGAGGGTTCCCGGCCACGCCCGGCGCAGGCCCAGCAGCACGTCCTCGTCCGTGGTGGCCTCGAGGTGGACGTAGGCCAGGTCCAAGCGGGCCAGCTCGATTCGCCGAGTGAGACGAACTCCGACGCCGCGCTGGAGCGCATGGCCAGGGAACGCGACCGGCTCTCCGCGCACATCGCCGAGCTCATGGAGACCCGGGACAAGCTCGACGAGCTGATGGTCGCACACCGCGCGCACCTCGAACGGCTCCGATCGGCGGTCAGCCGCTGAGCGCGGTCGCCGGGTCCAGACCACTGCCCATCGGCACCCGGCTGACGATCCCCGCGGGCAGCCGCACGGGCTGCGCGCCGCCGTAGCCCAGCACGTCCAGCACCGCCGCACCGGCGAGCGGGTACGCCCTGCCCTGGTCGGTCACCAGCACGAGCGTGCCCGCGTACGCCTCGGCGCTCGGCATCACCTCCACCAGCGCCGCCCGGCCCGGTTCGACGTGCACGCGGTCGGCCAGCGGCATCCCGGCCTCCGAGCGCCGAGGCGTGGCCACGGTCGGCAGGTCGGGGATCCGGGGATCCACGTGCACCACCGGCACGGCCGCGCCCGGTTCGTACATGGCGCAGATCGTGCCCCCCTCGGCGAAGCGCGGCCGCTCGCCGGGCGCCGCACCAGGTCCGGGCTCCTCGGCCGGCGCCACACGGGCCTCGGCGACCTCGGCCGGGCCGAGCGCGACCCCGACCGGCTGCTCGCCCCCGTACGCCCGCCTGCTCTCGGGGTCGGCGCGCTGGATGTCGTACTGCAGCGGGGAGATCGGCCGGAGCCGGTCGGCCTCGGCGAGGTAGTGCTCGCTGCTCCCGGAGGTCTCCATGACGAGCAGCTGACCCACCCGGATGTCGCCGCGCCCCGGCACAGCGGACGACGGCGCGCCCACGTCACCGAGCCGGATCGGCGCGATCGGCTCCCCCGAGGGCAGCACGTCCACCAGCGGCATTCCCGTCCTGGCCTTGGGCTCCGACTGCAGCGCGAGGCCCACGGCGACCGTGTCCGACTGCCGGATCAGGTGCCGGTGGCCGTCCGCGATCAGGTACTGGTCGCCGCTGGCAGGCACCTCCACGAGCAGAGCGGAACCGGTGAGCGGGGTACCGCCCCGCGCGCCCGTGCCGACCAGCAGCACCGACTCGTCCACAGTGGACCCGGCTGCGTCGGGCACGGGCCGGGAGCACAGGCTCCAGCCTCCGGCGAGCAGCTTGTCCCGCGCCACGAGGGTGTCCGGCGCGTCGTCGATGCCGATACGTGGTCCACGGGGGACGCCCGCCAGCGAGTCGCTCGACACCGACACGGTCTCGGCATGCTCGCCGAGTGCGAGCAGCGCGGAGGTGTAGTTCTCGACCGGGTGCAGCACCCCGTCCAGATAGACGTACTGCGTGCCGGTCTCCTTCGCCACGATCACCGAGGGCCGGTCCCGCCACGACGTGTTGCCGCCCGGGTTGATCAGCCCGTACACCCAGAACCCGGCCAGCACCAGCACGGCCACCACGATGCTGCCGATCGCGGCTCCGCCGGGACGGCGAAACGGCGGCTGCTCGGGGTCGGGTTCCCTCGTGACCAGCGCCGAGATCGCCCGCTGGGCGAGGAACTGGTGTGCCTGCAGCAGGTCGCGTTTGGACGCCACGGCCTCAGCCCCCGAGTCCGCGCACGAGCCCGTACAAACCCAGCACCGCGCACAGCACCGGCACGCACGCCAGCACGATCGCCACCTCCAGCAGCTCGGCGGCCCGGCCGAAGAACGGGCTGGGCGATCGCCTGCTGTGACCGAGTCCGGCGAGCACGGCCAGGCCGCCGACGGCGAGCAGCGCGGGTGCCGTGATCGCGAGCAGCACGCCCGCGTTCGCCATCACGGGGCCGACGGCGAGTGCGCCCGCGCTGGCCACCCCGGTGAGCAGCAACGGCGCCCGGTGCCGCAGCGCCGGGTAGATCCGGGCCCGCAGGCAGAAACCGGCCGCCAGCACGCACAGCAGCACGATCACCGACGTGCTCGCCTCGCTCGCCACGAGGAAGAGGCAGAGCACGGCGACCGTCGTCGCGCCGCCGATCATGCCGGTCAGCAACTGGTCCGCGCGCAGCACGGCGGCGTAGACCGCGTGCCGTGGCGGCTGCGGGTCGTCGCGCACGAGATCGGCGGTGCTGCGCGGCAGCACCGGCATCGGCACCCGGCCGAGCCGGATCGTCAGCGGGCCGAGCAGCGGCGAGAACAGCAGCACCACCACGACCGCCACCGCGGCGCCGTCCACGCCGTCCAGCGAGTCCATGGTCGCGAGCCACGACGCGAGCGTGCCCAGCAGGCCGGCGGTGACTCCGCCGATGAACACCTCGGCGCGCTCGACGACGCCGAGGTAGCCGAGGGCCGAGGCCACGAGCAGCGCCGAGGAGCCCGCGAGCACGTGCGGCGCGCCGAACCCCGCGAGCGGCGGCCCGTCCGCGAGCAGCAGCGCACCACCGGCGAAGCCGAACGGCAGCGCCAGCGCCGCGACCACCGCCCCCGCGCCCGCGTCGCCCAGCGCACGGGCCAGCACCGTGCCTGCCGCGAGCAGCAGCGCGCAGAACCCCAGAGCGGCCAACGCCGGCGTGGTCCACGGCGGACCGGCCCGCACCACGGCCAGCAACGCGAGCAGGGCGGCGAACGCGCCGGTCAGCAGCCCCGCGGCGCGCGTGTGCGCGGGACCCCACGGGCGGCCCGTGCGCCCGGCGCCCTTCGCGATGGTGTCGGCGAGGTCGTCGTACTCCAGCTCGGGCCAGTGCAGGCGGCGCGACACGAGGTGCAGCACCTCGCCGTCCCTGATCCCGTACGTGCCCAGCGAGCGCCCCAGCTCCAGTGCCGTGCCGTCGGCGCGGCGCAGCAGCCAGCCGCCCTCGGTGACGCCGTCGTCGGGCAGGCTCTCGCCCGCGCGCCGCAGCAGCCCCGGCAGGATCTCGGCGACCGATGAGCGCTCCGGCAGCGCGAGGTCGATGCGGCGAGCCGGTGCGTCGATGGTCACCCGCACGAGGTTCGTCGTCGTCATCCGCGTGTCCCTTCGGCCCTGCCCGGTGGACGGCAGCATGCGGCCGTCGCGCCCCGTTCCCGATCTGTCGCTACCTACGATGAGCGCCCGAGCGAGACAGGGGAACGGACCCGGCAACTACCGGACACGACGGGATGGCGTCAGAATGACTACCGCGATGACGACACTTTCCGGACACGACGAGCTGGTTCCTCTCGGCGAGGGTCCGGTCGCCACGGTGCTGGCCGGGGTCGACCCGGAGGGCAGCGCCGGGTTCGCGCTGAAGGCCTACCCCGGACCCATCGACCGGCGCACCCGCGGCGAGCTGGACACCGAGCTGCGCAAGCTGCGGGAGCTGCGCGCCAGTGCGAACGTGCTCGTCGCCGACGGCGTCGAGGAGCTGCCCGACGGCCGCGCCGCGCTGCGGATGGAGCTGTGCGCCCAGTCGCTGCCCGAGCTCGTCTCCTCGTTCGGACCACTCACCATCCCCGACGCGCTCGCGCTCGGGGGCGCGCTCGCCAACGCGCTCGCGGTGGCGCACGCGGCAGGGCTCGTGCACGGCGGCGTCACTCCCGGCAACGTGCTTTTCCGGCCCTCGGGGGAACCGGTGCTCGCCGATTTCGGCCTGACGTTGCGTCGTGCGTTCCCCGGCGACGTCACCGCGGGAGTCGGCTTCCTTGCGCCGGAGACCGTCCGGGACGGCACCAGGGACGAGCGGACCGACCTGTACGGGCTCGGCGCGGTGCTGTACTTCGCGCTGTCGGGCTCGTCGCCGCACGAGGGGCGCCCCGGCGAGCAGGTTGACGAGCGGCTGCTGCGCGCGCTCAGCAGCGAGGTGCCGCCGCTGGAACGCGGTGACCTCCCGCCGGGGCTCGCGCAGCTCGTCTCGGCGCTGCTGGCGAAGAACCCCGACGCCCGCCCCCTCGACGCGGCGACCGTGGCAGCCCGCATCGGCGGCATGATCGGCCCCGCGCAGGCGCAGCCGGTGTTCGACGACTTCGGCGGCGCCGTGCCGGCCAATCCCGCCCCGCAGCCCCAGCCGTACCCCGAGCCCCAGCCCTACGCCCCCGCGCGGCCGCCCGTGCCGCCTCCGCCGTTGCCGAGGGGTGAGCTGCTGGTGCAGTACGGCCCGCAGGACCGGCCGAAGGGCAAGCCGCGCGCGGGCCTGATCGTCGCCGCCGTGGGCGCGCTGTCCGTGCTCGCCGTCGCCGTGGTGGTCCTGCTGCTGAACCAGCCGGCGAAGCTCGACGTGCCCGAAACGCCCCCTCGCGCGGAGGGAACCACCCCCGCCGCGCCCAGCGCCCCGCCCGTGCGCATCGAGCTCCACGATCCCGTGGACAAGGGCGACTACGTGGAGCTGTCCTGGCGCAGCAGCGAGCCACTCGACTTCGCCGTGGTGGTCGCCGCCGAGGGGCAGCCGAACGAGACGATCTTCGTGCAGCGGCAGACCGAGTACCGCCTGAAGATCGACCCAGTGCTCAAGTACTGCTTCCGGGTCCAGGGCGCGAACAGCGCCGGCTTCTACGAGACCCAGGCCAAACCGATCCGGGAAGCCACCTGCACCGGTTAACGGGGTGCCCGTAACGGGCGCGGGTTCAGCGCCGCCCGGATGCGTGCGCGCAGGCCACGCCGGGCGAGCCCCTTGCGCACGGTCCTGACCGCGGCCCACGCGTGCCGCCCGCTGTCCGGGCCGGGGCCGGATCCCGACCACAGCGCGAAGTCCACCGTGGCGCCCAGCGCGCGCAGGCCGTCCACCGTCGCGCCGTCGGTGACAGCGACCGCGCTCGTCAGATCGCGCACCGTCATCCCCGCGGACACGGGAACGCCGTAGGCACGCAGCCGGTCGCGCGCCTCCTCCCATGCGCCGACCACGGCACCCGCGCCGGGCCGCCGTCTGCGCCGCCGCGCGCGCAGCGCCTTCGCGAGCGGCACGCCCACCGCCCACAGCAGCGCCGCGAGGGCGGGCACCGCGAGCAGGGTCCAGAACGGGAAGGACGACCAGCCGCTCGCCGTGCCGGTCTCCAGCGCGGCCGGTTCCGGCGCGACCGGTGCGTCCCGCAGCTCGTCCGACGGCGGCAGTTCCTCGCGCGCCTCCTCGGCGGCGGCCGCCACTCCCCGGCTGGGTCCGGCACCCTGCGCGGCGGCCGTGCCGCTCGGGTCAAGCCGCACCCAGCCCACGCCCTCGACGGCGACCTCCGGCCACGCCAGCGCGTCACCGTTGCGCACCGTGTAGCTCCCGTCGGCCTCGCGCTCGGCGGGGGCCCGGAAACCGACGACAAGCCGTGCGGGAATGCCCTTGATGCGGGCCAGCGCGACGTAGGCGGCCGCGAACTGCTCGCTGGTGCCGCGCCGGGTCTCCAGCAGGAACTCCTCAAGCTGCGGCCACGAGTGACCGGTGGGCAGGTTCTGCCCCGTGGCCAGCCGGTACTCCTCGCGCAGGAACCGTTCCAGCGCCAGCGCGGTCTGGAACGTCGGCCGCGCCGGGGCGGCCCGGTCGGCCAGCTCGACGATGCCCGGCGGCACCTGCCCGACCCCGCCGAGCTCGGCGGCCAGCGACCGGTCGACGGCTGCGCCCCGGAAGGCGTCCCGCGCGACCCGCGGCTCCCACCAGCTGAGCGAGTACTCCCCCGGCGTCCCGGTCCGCGGCACCAGCAGCGAGCCCTGCCGCTCCTCCACGAGCGGGTCGACGCCGTCGACCCCGGCGGGAAGCGACTGGCTCGGCAGCCACGGCCCTTCGAGCCGGACGTCGCGGATCTCGGCGCTCCTGCGCTCGACGTCCACGGTGATCTCGTCGCCGGGTGGGAGGGTCTCGCCGAGCCTGCGGTACCGGTTGCCAGGGGTCCAGTTGACGCCGTCGAACTCGGACAGCACCACCACCGGCCACCGGTCCACGCCCGCGTCACCGTCCACAGTGAACACCGGGGTGTCCGGATGCGACAGCCGGTCGGACAGCTCGTCCAGCGGGTTGGTGAGGCTGCTCTCGGCGAGCGGGGCGAACTCCTCGTCCTGGAACGTGTACCTCGGCTCGCCCGAGGGCAGCAGCATGCCGCCGACGAGCGCACCGACGATCGCGAGCGTCACCGCCGGAGCGGCGAGCAGCACCGCGGAGGGCCCGCGCCGGTCCTCGGCGACGCGGTCGGCCCGCGTGGCGGCGAGCAGCGCCCCGGCCGCCGCGGCGTAGGTGAGCGCGGCGACCGTGGCCGCGATCCCGCCGAGCGCGCTGTAGAACTGGCTCAGCACCACCACCGCGAAGCTCGGCACCAGCGCGGGCAGCGCGCCCCACCGGTGCAGCAGTTCGACCCCGAGCACGCACGCGATCAGCGTCAGCAGCGGCACGAACAGCAGGAGCGCGGGATCGGGCTGCGCGGGCCACGTCGACTGCAGCGCGAGCCGCCACGAGTCCGTCGCCCCCGAGGACAGCGCCCGGATCGTCTCGCCGGTCGGGATGCCCGCCGCCGTGGTGGGGAACAACAGGATCTCCACGATCGCGAGCAGGCCCGCGAGCAGCGTCAGCACCGGCCGCCACGGCACCAGCCCCTCCCGGCGCGAGGCGAGCACGGCGACCGCGAGCACCACCGCGGCGGGGGCCAGCAGCGGCAACAGCAGCGCGGGCACACCGAAGACGGGCGCGAACAACAGCCCGGCGACCACTGCGGCCAACACCGCGCAGGCCGTCGGCAGCACCCGCTCCCCCGTCATCCGATCACCTCGTTCCACCGCCGCACCGCGTGCTCGGCGCCCTCGGCGACGAGCACGCGCGCCCCGGCGACCGCCCCCGCCCCGCCTCCGGCGCCGATCGCGAACACGAAGATCGTGGAGTATCTGCTGCGCAGCCACGCCAGCGACGTCACCTCCGCATCCGCCGCCGTGACCACCACGAGGCAGCCGCCGAACCCGCGGCTCGCGGCGAGCGCGGCGGGCACCAGCGACTCGTCGCCGCCGTGTGGGTGCACCAGGCACAGCTCGTCGAGCAGTGTGCGGGCCGCCTGGCTGCCGCCGGGGGTCGGCACGTCGAGCCCTGAGGAGGTGACGAGCCTGCTGTGCTGGCCTTCCCTCGCAGAGGCACCGAGCAGGGACGCCGCGAGGTCGACGGCCTCCTCGAACGCGGGCGGGGGCATCGAGCCCGCCCGTGTGTCCAGCAGCACCGTGAACCTCGGCTGTTGCGGGTCGGCCAGATCGCGCACCATGAGCCGCCCCGTGCGGGCGGTGGCCTTCCAGTGCAGGTGCCGCACCTCGTCGCCTGGTACGTACTCGCGCACGTCGCGCAGGTCCATCGAGCCGCGCAGCGGGTCGTCGGTGATGGCGCCCTCGTGGTGGTGCCTGGGGTGCGCCCCCACGAGCGCCCTCGACGGGTACTGCCGGGGGTGCACCCACAACGTCGCGGTCTCCCCGGTGGGCAGCCGGTTGGTGGCGAGCCCGAACGGGTCGGCCCGGTGCAGCAGCAGCGGTCCGACGGTGGCCTTGCCGCGCGTGGAGATCGTCAGCTCGTAGTGGTAGGTCGCCTCCGCCGACGGCGGCAGCGCGCGGATCCGCACGGTCTGCGCCGTGCCGCCAGCCCGGTCCGTGGCGAGGAACGGCGACTGCCGCCTCGTCGCCGGGTTGCGCACGCGCAGCCGCGCCAGCACGGGCCTGCCTCGCTCCACCCGGTCCGGATAGACCGATCGCGTCACCACCACCCGCACGGGTCGCGCGGTCACGGCGACGGCGGCGAGCACCGCGGCCAGCAGGATCCCGCCAAGCGCGCGCAGCAGCGGCTGCCCGGCCCACTGTCCGAACGCGACCAGCAGCACCGCGAGGACGAACACCACGCTTCCGCGCCGGGTGGGACGCACGGGCTGCTACCTGGCGGCCACGTTGATCGCGGGCGCGGGGGTGGCCGCCAGCACCTCGTCGATGATCTCGTCGGCGCCGCGCTGGTTGAGCTCGGCCTCCGCGGTCAGGATCAGGCGGTGGGCGAGCACCGGCTTGGCGACGTCCTTGATGTCGTCCGGGGTGACGAACCCGCGCCCGGCCATCGCGGCGAGCGCCTGCCCGGTGCGGACCAGCGCGATGCTGCCACGGGGGCTCGCGCCGAACCGCACGGCCGCGTGGTCGCGCGTCGCCGCGGCGAGCCGGGCCGCGTACTCGACGACCGCGCGGTCGATGTACGAACGGCGGACCTCCTCGATGGCCGTGCGCAGGGTCGCCATGTCGACCACCGTGGGCAGGTCCTCGGCCCTGACGCCGGCGCAGTCGCTCATCACGACCAGCACCTCGGACGCGACGTCCGGGTAGCCCACCGACAGGCGCATCAGGAACCGGTCGAGCTGCGCCTCGGGCAGGCGGTAGGTGCCTTCCATCTCGATCGGGTTCTGTGTGGCGACCACCAGGAACGGACGCGGCACCTCGTGCGTGACGGCGTCGACGGTCACCTGCCGCTCCGACATCACCTCGAGCAGCGCCGACTGCGTCTTCGGCGTACCGCGGTTGACCTCGTCCGCCACCACGATGTTGGCGAACACCGCACCGCGGTGGAACGTGAACTGTTCTTCCTTCTGGTGGTACACCGTGACGCCGGTGATGTCGCCCGGCAGCAGGTCGGGGGTGAACTGGATGCGGTTCCACTCACCGCCGATGCTGCGGGCGAGGCAGCGAGCCAGCGTGGTCTTGCCGAGGCCGGGCACGTCCTCGATCAGCAGGTGCCCCTCGGCCAGCAGCGCGGCCACGGCCAGGCGCACCAGCTCCGGCTTGCCGCGGATCACCTGCTGCACGTTGTCGGTGATCAGCCTGGCGACCTCTCCCGCCCGTGCGCTCATCCTTCGGGCCAGAGCAGGCGGTTGGACACGACGTTCAGCTCCGAGATGAACACCCAGACCTCGTAGCCGGGCTCACCGAAGTCGATGTTTTCGAACACAGCGTTGCCGTTCTCGTCGGTTTCCCAGCCGGAGCCGGGGTTGTTCCACGTTGGATGGTTGGAGTCGACCTCGAAGTCGTAGAACGTGTTGGGCTCCAGCCCGGTCGCCTCGACCCGGATCTTGTAGCACGGCGGGCCGCAGCCGTCGTACTCACTGGCCTCGCCCCGCGAGATCGTGATCGACGGCCCGGGGATGGCGATCGTCGTGCTGGCCCCTGGTCCGCGCCCGGCGCTGTTCTCGGCCGCGACCGTGATCGTGTAGCTCGTGCCCTTCTGCAGTCCGGTGAGGACGGTCGAGCGCGCACCGCCCGGCACCGTCTGGGCGCCTGCGCCAGGCTGCCATGACACGTGGTACGCCGTCACGGGGGCGCCGTTGTCGGCGGCCGCTCCCCACGTGACCTGCACGGCGTCGCCCTGCAGGGTCGCCGCCACGTTCGGCGCGATGCCCGGCGGGGTTGCCGGGGCCGGAGGCGGCGGTGGTGGCGGAGGCGGTGGAGGGGGTGGCGGCTGGGCCGGCGGCTGCGCGGGCGGCGGTTCCACCTGCCGGCCCTGCGGCACCGGGTCGACGGTGTCAGCGGGCTCGGCCAGCACCGGGCCCGGGTCCGGTGTCGCTGGCTGGGACGGCGGCGGGCTCGGCCGGTCCGGCCGCGAGGGTGGGGGTTCGGGGGTCCGCTCGGGTGGCGGGCCCTGCGGCGGCCGGTCGCCCCGGTCCTCCTCCCCGACCAGCGGCACCTGGCTCACCGAGCCGCCGTCGTCGACGACCATGACGTGCCCGCCCTTGTCGCCGTCGACGTACACACGGGCGTCCTGCCCCCGGGTCAGCCTCGGCTCCCCCGTCTCGGGCGCGACGGGCGTGACCTCCTGCGGCCTGCCGTCGTTGCCGTAGGTCCGCACGGTGTTGCCCTCGAGGTCGAGCAGCACCACAGAGGAACCGCTCGACTCCGGGGCGGCGTACTCGCCGTCGGGCAGCTCGACCGTCACGGGCCTCGTGTCCGCCCCCGGCGTGGTGAGGCCGCGGCCGTCCATGAGGTGCAGCTTGTCCTCGGCGGGGTCGAGGATGGGAATGCGCCCGCCGGCGTCCGCCGTGGCGACCTGGGCCGTGCCGGGGAGGTCAACGCCGACGTTCACGGGGTCGCCGAGCCGTCCGTCCGAAACCGCCCGCACGGTGTCCTGGGTGGTGTCCACGAACGCGACCTGCTCGCCCACGACGGTCAGCTCTCCGCTGTGGCCCGGCGGCGTCACGGTGGGGCACGACACCTGGTCGGCGTCCCTGGGCAGCTTGCACAGCACCCCGGAGGCCTGCCGGTGCAGCCAGAGCGTGCCGTCGGGCGTCACGACAGGGTCGCCGAGACCCTCACCCGCGCGGATCGTGGCCGGCCGCTCGCCGAGCCGCACCACGGTGCCCGCCTCGCGGTAGACGAGGTAGGGACCGCCGGGCGCCTCCACGCCGACCGGCTGCTCACCCGTCGGGGCGTTGATGGTGCGCTCGACCTCCAGGGTGGACTTGCCGAACTCCCTGATCCGCGCCTGCCCGACGACGTACGCGCTGGTGTCCCCCTGGTAGACGAGGTCGCCGGGGTCTAGCGGCATGTTCGCCTGCGCGTCCACGGACTTGGCCGCGCCGTTGACGTGGAAGACGACGTCCAGCTCGGGGTTCACGACCCAGTGCCCCGCGGGCGCGAAGTCCAGACCGCGCGGTGACTGGGCCGCCCCGGAGATCGCGATCGTCACGGTGGCGGCGCAGGCGGCGACCAGCAGTGCCATCGGCAGGCGATGCCACAGCTTCCTCCCAGTCACAGAGGGGAGCATAGGACACGCCGGTACACGCCGGGTCAACATCAGGTACAACGGACCCGGACGGCGCAGCCCCCGCTACTGGGCGAGCGGGAAGGACAGTTCGAAGATCGCGCCGCCCTCCTCGGCGTTGTAAACCCGCAGGTAACCGCCGTGTGCCTGCGCCGTCCAGCGCACGATCGAAAGGCCCAGCCCACTGGACCCGGCCCCGCTGGTGAACCGGTCGAAGCTCTCCTCCGCCACCGAGGCGTCGATTCCGGGGCCGTGGTCGGCCACCGTCACCCGGCCGCCCGCGACGGTGATGTGCACGATCGCCGGTGAGCCCGGCTGGCGGCCGTAGCGCAGCGCGTTGTCGAGAAGGTTGCCGACCGCGCGTTGCACGAGGTTCGGGTCGGCGTACACGGCGGACGGGGCCGTGGTGACGGTGACCTGCGCTCCGTTTGCGGGGGTCTCCTGCACCACACCGGTGACGAGCTGGTCCAGCCACACGGGCTGGATCGCGAGCGTCTCCACGCCTGCCGCGAGCCGGGCGCGCACGAGCAGGTCGTCGATGATCGAGCCCATCCGCGCGGCGAGGCGCACCGTGCGCGGCAGCAGGTCCGGCCGGTCCGCCGGGTTGCGCATCGCCGTCTCCGCCAACGCGCGCAGTGCCGCGACGGGCGTGCGCAGGTCGTGCGCCGTCTCGGCGAGCAGCACCTCCTGCTGTTCGAGTGCCGCGGCGGCTGGCCGGATCGCGCGGCCGGACAGCAGGTGGCCTGCCACACCGACCACGGCCACCGCCAGCGCGCAGCCGCCGATCACCCACCACACGAAGGCGCTGTGCCGGTCGAGCTCCGCCGTCGGGTCGCTCACGGCGACGATCGCGCCCGCGTACTGGCCCGCGGCGTTGAGGAACGGCTTGGTGACCACGCGCACGAGGCCGTCCTCGGTGCTGGGCACGTACCCCTGGATCTCCCTCCCGCTCGCGGTCGAGTCCTCCGCCAGGCCGTGCAGGTAGCCGCGGTCCACCGGGGCGCAGTCCCGCCTGCTGAAGTGCGGGTCGAACTCACCGGCCCCCGCCGGAAGCACGGCGAACTCGGGGCAGCTCGTGTCGATCTGGTCCTGGCCGATGAACGCCGTGACGACGGTGCCGTCCCCGCTGGACTGGACCAGCCGGGACACCGCCGCGGTGACCTCCTTCAGGGAGGCGTCCATGCGCAGCTCGCCCTGCTCCCTGTCCTGGTCGACGAGCAGCCACGCCAGCACGATCAGTCCGGCGGCGTTGAGCACCGTGAACAGGACGGTGAGCAGCCAGCGCAACCGGCGCAGCCGAGCCGCGGCCGAGCCGTTCATGAACCACTCCGCCCACCGTCGAGGCGGTACCCGACGCCGCGCACCGTGTGGATCAGCTCCGGTTCCCGTAGCTTCGCCCTGAGCCTGCGCACCACGACGTCGACCACGTTGGACATCGGGTCGGCGCTGGTGTCCCAGCAGTGCTCGATCAGCTCGGTGCGGGTGACGGCCTGTTCGGGGCGCGCCATCAGGTACTCAAGGACGGCGAACTCCTTGTCGCTCAACGTGAGCAGGACACCCGCCCTGCGGACCTGCCTGCGTGCGCTGTCGAGCTCGAGATCGGCGTGGTGCAGCACCGGCGGCCGCCGGTCCGCGGAACGGCGGCACAGCGCGGAGACCCTGGCGGTCATCTCGGCGACCGCAAACGGTTTCACCAGGTAGTCGTCGCCGCCGTGCTCGAAGCCCGCGACGCGGTCGGCGACGGTGTCGCGCGCGGTCAGGAACAGCACGGGCACCGCCCAGCCCCGCTGCCTGCGCTGGTAGACGTACGTGGCGGCGTCACCGTCCGGCAGCATCCGGTCGAACACCACGCAGTCGTGGTCGGCACCGGTGAGCACGGCGTCGGCCGTCGCCAGGTCCTCAGCCTCGTCGACCAGGAAGCCATGGGCCGCGAGCTCGGTGGTCACCGCCACGCGCAGGTCCTCGTTGTCCTCGACCACCAGCACTCGTGCTGTCGCTGTCATCGGAACCTCATGTTCGTGCCGCGATCGTTGCTGCCATGCTCTTCCGTGTTCTGGGGCCGTTGGAGGTGCACGGCCGCGACGGCGAGGTACACCGGCTCGGCCACGGCAAGGCCGCGACCGTGCTGGCGACGCTGTTGCTGCACCCTAACGCGTGGGTCAGCAGCGCCGAGCTGATCGACGCGACATGGCACGAAGCGGCCGCGCCGCCCGCCTCCGCCGAGGCGAACCTGAAGACATACGTGTGGCGGCTGCGGCGGCTGCTGCCCGTGCTCGTCCCCGACGAAGGCGAGCCGAGGATCGAGAGCGCGCCGGGCCGGTACCGGCTGCGCCTGCGGCAGGGAGAGGTGGACGCGCACCGGGCCGCCGAGCACGCCGCCGCGGCAAGGGCGGCGGCCGAGACCGGTGAGCTGACGGCCGCGGTCGGCGCGTTCGAGGCGGCGCTCGCGTTGTGGCGAGGACAGCCCTTCGAGGGCGTCGCGGGTGCCGACTGCGAGGTGGGCAGGCTCGTCGAGCTGCGGCACCAGCTGCGTGAGGAGCTCGCCGAGGCGCAGCTCGCGCTCGGCCGCACCGCCGAGGCCGTGCACACCCTCAAGGCGCTCACCGAGGACGATCCGTTGCGCGAAGGGCCATGGGCGAGCCTGGTGCGCGCACTGCACGCGCTGGGCAGGCGCGGAGGCGTTGCGCGCGTACGGCAGGGCGAGGCACGTGCTGGCCACCGAGCTCGGGGTGCGTCCAGGCCGGGCGCTCGCCTCGGCGTACCGGGACGCGAGCGGCGAGACCTGCGGGCCGCGCCGGGAGATGCCCCGCGACCCGGCACACTTCACCGGCCGCGCGGCCGAACTCGCCACGATCCGCCGGGCACGCGACGGTGTGGTGCTGGTGGACGGCCTTGCCGGTGTCGGCAAGACCGCCCTCGCGGTGCACGCGGCACACGGCCTTGCCGACGCGTTTCCCGACGGTCAGTTCTTCGTGGACCTGCGCGCGTATCGGGACCCGGCCGACGTGCTCGCCCGGCTGCTGCGCGGCATCGGCACCCCCGGCACCGGGGCCGCTCCGGGCGAGCTGGCCGCGCTGTGGCGCTCGGAGCTGGCGGGACGCCGGGTGCTGCTGGTGCTCGACGACGCCGAGGGCGGCGGCCAGGTCGAACCGCTGCTGCCCTCGGGCAGCTCCAGCCTGACGCTCGTCACCACCCGCCACCGGGACTGGCACGTCGACGGCGCCGTCCGGATCGGCCTGCGCCCGTTCGGAGAGCAGGACGCGGCGGCGTTCTTCCACGCGGCGGCACCGGAGGGGTTCGCCCGCGACGACGTGACCGGGTCCGTCGGGTCGATCGTCCGCCAGTGCGGTGGGATACCGGCGGCGTTGCGGGACGTGGCGGCAAAGCTGCACACGCGTCCCGAGTGGACACCGAGCTCGCTCGCCCACGAGTTCCGCGGCGGCGCGTGCCGGGTGCTGGCCTGCGGTTACCGGCGCGCGCTGGCGAGTGTCCTCGCGGCGCTGCCCTCGGCCGTGCGCGCGGCGCTGTCCGCGCTCGGCGAGCTGCCCGACGAGTTCGGCCTGACCACCGCGGCCCGCGCGCTCGGCAGCACGGCAGAAGCCGTGCGACCCACCCTGGAGGCACTCGTGGACGTGAGCCTGCTCGACGCGCTGCCGGGTGAGCGCTACCGCGGTCACCGGCTCGTTCGCCACTACGCACGCTGCCGGACCTGCGCACCGGCCGGTCTCGGCACCCCCGCGGTGCGGGTGGCGTGAGGGAACCGGCCATGACCGCGCAGCAGCAACAGCAGTCCGTCGCCGCGGAGGCCCGGCCGGTGGCCGCTCCGGGTGCCGCCGCGCGGCCCGTCGCGACCGTCGCGGCGGCCACGCGGACCGTCGCGGCGCGACCGCGCCCCTCCACACCACAGCCGAAGACCGAGCGGCGGCCCCAGACCCGGAACGACTCCCCGGCACCGGAGACCGTCCACACCGGACTTCCCGCCGAACCACCGCGGGAGCGGCCTCGGCAGCGGGAGTCCCTCGACCTGCCCGTGCTGCGCATCGTGTGCTGGCAGCTCGCGCTCGTGCTGGCGTTCCTCGCGATCGGCAGGCCATGGCCGGTGGTGACGGCACTGCTGCTGGCCTCGGCGACACTGCTGTCGTGGACCGCGCTGCGGTACCGGGGCCGCTGGCTCTCCGAGGAGCTGACCGAGCGGGCGCGGTTGCTGCTCCGGCGGCGTCAGCGCGACCTGCCCGACGCCGAGGCCGGTCACCTGCTGCTGCGGGCACTCGCGCCCGGCTCGGCCGCGCGAACCGTCGAGCTCGCCGGGACGTCCTCGGGCGTGGTGAGCCGCACCGAGGAGCTCGTCGCCGTGCTGCGCCCAGTCGACACCGGTCCGGCCGTGCTCGCCCAGCTCGCGCTGTCCGGGGCACTGCTCGCGGACACCGGTGAGCCCTCCCCCGCGCTGCCCGCGATCCGCCTGCAGCTCGTGCTGCACCGCGGTCCGCAACAGACCGACCACACCCGCGCGTGGCTGGCCGTGCGGGCACTGCGCGAACCGAACTTCGCCGACGACGCCGAGCTGCTCGTCGCGCTCAACAACACCGTGCGCAGGCTGCACCGCAAGCTCCGCAGGGCCGGGCTCGGCGCGACCGCGCTGACCGAGCCCGAGCTGCTCTCGACGCTGGTCGCGCTCACCCACACCGGCCCGGGAAGGGGCACGATCCGCGAGGAGCGGCGGCACTGGCGGGCAGGGCCGATCACACAGGTCGGCATCCGGCTGACCGGCCTCGGAGCACGCCCGGTGCAGGCCAGGATCCAGGCGCTGCACCGGTTGCTGGCCGCAGTGCCCGGCACCGCCTGCACGATCGCGATCACCGCGCCCGAGCACGCCGCCGTGCTGCGGATCGCGGCCACCACCGACGCCGCGGCCGACGCGGCCGCCGAGCGGCTGCTGCGGATGCACCTGCCAGGACTGCGGCTCGAACGAATGGACAACCAGCACGCACCGGCCGTGGCCGCGTCGTTGCCGATCGGAGGGAACCCATGATCACCCAGTCCCCGCTCGACCGTCGCGAGGCGCCGCCCCGGCTTCCGGTCCTCCGTGGACAGTCGGCGTGCCCGCTGGCGTCGCGGCACGCGCGGGTGGCCGCGAAGCTGGCCTCGGCACAGCGAGAGGTGCTGGTCGTCAGCCCGCTGTCCGGCACGCCCGGCGACCCGGTCGCGACGTTCCGCCGGATCGACCACGCCAACCTGCGGCGCGGGGTGCGCTACCGCGTGTTGTTCCCCGACCACGCGCGCACACTGGCCGAACCCGCGCGGCGGCTCGGACACCTCGCACGGGCGGGCGCGGAGGTCCGCACGATGCCCGCGGTGCCCATCGAGGCGCTGGTGGTGGACCGCGCGGTCGCCGTACTGCCGAGCGGCGACGACCTCGCCGTGCTCCAGCTGCCGAGCGTGGTCGAGACGGTCACGGAGCTGGTCGAACGCCTCTGGCCCTCGGCGGTGCCGGTGATCCCCGGCGACCCACCGCAGGCTGGCGGACCGGCCGCCCGCGACCGCGAGCTCCTCACGCTGCTCGCCGACGGCCGCACCGACGAGTCGGCCGCGGCCGCGCTCGGCGTGTCCGTGCGGACCGTGCGCCGCATGGTGTCGAGCCTCATGAACCGCCTGGGCGCGCGCAGCCGGTTCCAG
The DNA here is from genome assembly GCF_005146945.1 of Prauserella endophytica. Classification (GTDB taxonomy): domain Bacteria; phylum Actinomycetota; class Actinomycetes; order Mycobacteriales; family Pseudonocardiaceae; genus Prauserella_A; species Prauserella_A endophytica. Next base: position 74,485 of record NZ_SWMS01000004.1, on the reverse strand, counting down.
GCGGGCGTCAAGGCCGCCGACCGCGGCTGGCTGAGCGAGGGGGCGAGCCGATGACTACCACGACCGGGCGCACCGTTCTCGTGGCTCCGGGCAGGCACGGCGCCTACGCCACCATCGGCGATGCCGTGCTCGACGCTCCCGACGGCTCGTGCGTCTCGATCACCGCCGGCACCTACGCGGAGACGCTGGAGCTCGTCGGCCGCGAGCTCACCCTCCGCGCGGCCGACGACGCCGAGGTGGTGCTCGACGGCACCGGCGCCGACGTGCCGGTGCTGCTCGCGCGCGGCGGCGGGCTCGCCGTGCACGGGCTCACGGTGCGCGCCGGGGACACGGCGGCCGTGCAGGCCGAGAACGCCGAGCTGTCACTGACCGGCTCCACCGTGACGGCGGAGCGGGGCCCCGCCGTGACGGTGCGCGGCCCCGGCCCGCTGACGATCAGGGACGTCACCATCACGGGGGCCGAGCACGGGCTGGTGCTGGAGGGCACGTCCGGCGTGGTGGAGAACGTCACCATCGACAACGTCGCCGCCGATGGGCTGATCGTCGGGCTCGGCGCCGACCCCGTGCTGCGCTCGTGCACGGTGAGCGGGTGCGGGCAGCGCGGGCTCTACGTCTACCAGCACGCGCGGCCGACCGTGGAGAACTGCCGGATCTCGCGCACGGGCCAGGCCGGCATCGTGGTGGCCCACCGCAGCGAACCCGTGCTGCGCCGGACGTCCGTGCGTGACGCGCATGGCGTGGGCATCGACGTGGGACCGAACTGCGGCGGCCTGATCGAGGCGTGCGACGTCGACAACACGGCCGAGCCCGCGATCCGGCTCGACGCCGCGGCGACCGCGGAGGTCGTGGCCGAGCCCACGAGCGTCCTCAGTGGATCGAGCCCGCTGGACGCCCTGCTCACGGACCTCGACGGCATGGTGGGGCTGCCCGGCGTCAAGGCCGAGGTGCGTTCACTGGTCGACGAGATCCAGGTGAACTCGTGGCGTTCGCGGGCGGGCCTTTCCACCGGCGCGCTGAGCCATCATCTGATCTTCGCGGGCGCGCCGGGCACCGGTAAGACCACGGTCGCGCGGACCTACGGCAAGCTCCTGCGCGAGCTCGGTGTGCTGCCGAAGGGCGGGTTCCGCGAGGTGTCGCGAAGGGATCTGGTCGGCCAGTACATCGGCCACACCGCTGAGAAGACGGCGGTGGTGTTCGAGGAGTCCCTCGGCGGCGTGCTGTTCATCGACGAGGCCTACACGCTGTCCCGGCAGTCGGGCAGCGGCGGCGACTTCGGCCAGGAGGCCATCGACACCCTGGTGAAGCTGATGGAGGACCACCGCGAGGAGATCGCGGTGATCGTCGCGGGCTACACCGCGGAGATGCGGCAGTTTCTCGCCGCGAACCCCGGCCTGTCGTCGCGGTTCGCCAAGACGATCGAGTTCGAGAACTACACGCCGGAGGAGCTGGTGGGCATCATCGGCCGGATGGTGACGGCGGGCGACTACGAGCTGGACCCGCAGTCCGGTCCCGCCCTCGCCGAGCACTTCCGGCGGATCTCGGCAGATCCCGGATTCGGCAACGCCCGCGACGCGCGGCGGCTGTTCGAGGTGATGCGCAAAGCCCAGTCGGGCCGTCTGCGCAGGCTGGGCCGCATCCCGGACGCGACCGAGCTCAGGGAGCTGCGCGCCGACGACGTCCTGAACGCGATCCAGTCCTCTTGAGACCGCAGTGAAGGCCACCTTCACTGCGTTCAACGCAGGCAAGGTGGCCTTCACTGCGGCCGAATCCAACACTGCGGCCAAGCCCGAGCCACGAGACTTGCTTGTCATCGAATCCTCATGCGGGTGGCGAGAAGGTGGGAGGCGAGCCACAGACGGGGAGGAACCGCCATGATCGCAACCCAGCCGACCAGGGTCGCCGTGCTGCACCGCCACTCGGCGCCGCTGTCCACCCGCGCCAGGGTCGAGGCGACGCTGGCCTCGGCGAAGCGCGAGGTGCTGGTCGTCTCCAGCCTCACCGACACCGTTCGCGGCCGGCTTCCCCTGCTGGGCAAGGGCAGCCCGAGGCCGGGGGTGCGCTACCGAGTGCTCGTCCCTGACGAGGCGCGCACGATCCCCGCGATGGCCATGCGGCTGGGGTCCCTCGCGCTGGCCGGGGCCGACGTGCGCACGGTGGCCGACGCGCCCGCCGACGCGGTGGTGATCGACGGCGAGCTGGCCGTGCTGCCCGGTGAGCCCTCGGATCTCGCGCTGTTCCGGCTGCCGAGCGTGGTGAACACGATCGTCGCCCTATTCGAACGGGTCTGGCCCTCGGCGGTCCCGTTCGTGCCCGGCGGCCTTCCGGAAGAGGCGGAGCTGACCGAGCGCGAGCGGGCGATGCTGACGCTGCTCTCGGCCGGCTACACCGACGAGGCCGCCGCGGCGAGCCTCGGCGTCTCGGTACGGACGGTGCGCCGCCTGGTGTCCGGCCTGATGAGCCGGCTCGGCGCGCGCAGCCGGTTCCAGGCGGGCGCCAAGGCCGCCGACCGGGGCTGGCTCGCGGACCCGGCCTGCTGAACGGCCGAACGGGTTCGGTGCCCGCGAGCCACACCGGTTCCCACCTCAGAGCCCGGCGAGGTCTTCCAGCAGCGTCGCGGCGAGCTCCACGTCCGCGCTCAGCCTGCGATCGCTCATCTCGGCGCTCAGCTTCCCCGCGGCGAGGTCGTAGGCGGTGCGCAGCGGAGTCGCCGCCGACGGGACGACGTCGCGCTGACGTAGCGCCCGCACCGCGGTCACCAGCTCGCAGGCGAGCACGAGTCGCAGTGCCGTCAGTGAGCGCAGGGACTGCCTCGCCGACTGGAACGCGAAGCTGGAGTGCTCCTCGAGTCCGCGCGACACCACGGCGTTGCCGAGCCCGGCGGGCGCGGCGAGCGCCCGCACCTCCGCGAGCGCGGAGTTGGCGCTGTACTCCAGGATCATCACGCCGGAGCTGCCGCTCTCGCCGTGAGCGAGGAACGGCCGCAGCCCGGTGAACCGCGGGTCCAGCAGCGCCGACAGCCGGGCCGTCGACAGGTGCGCGGTGTCCAGCAGCGCCAGGCGAAGGCCGTCGAGCGTGTGCCGCAGGTACGCGCAGTGGAACCCGCCGTGGTGGTACGCGGTGTCGTCTTCGGCGGAGATGAGCGGGTTCTCCGCCGCCGCGTTGATCTCGACGCCGATCACTGTGGACAGTTGTGCGGCGGCGTCGAGAGCGGGTCCGTGGATCTGTGGGAAGCACCGGAAACCGAACGGGTCCTGCAGGCGCGCGGGTGGGCGCGCCGGTGCACCGAGCAGGGCTCGCATTCGCGCCGCGGCCTCGACCTGCCCCGCGTGTGGCCTGCTCGCGTGCACGCGTTCGGCGTAGGCCTCGCGTGAGCCGTCGACAGCGAGGAACGACAGTGCCGCCACCGCGTGGGTTGCGTCCAGCAGCCGCCGCGCCTCGTGCCAGGCGAGCGCGGCGATCCCGATCGTCAAGGCGTTGCTGCTGATGAGCGCCAGCGCGTCACCGGAGTCGAGTGCGATCGGCTCCGGCCCTGCTGACGTCCCGAGCCACGGCAGCTCGCCGAGCAGTGCCAGTCCGGTCTCGGAGAGCGCGGTGAGATCGCCCGTGCCGATCGCGCCGAACTCGTGCACCGCGGGATAGCTGCCCGAGTTGAGCGCGTCCGCGAGCGCGTCGGCGACACCGGGACGCAGTCCGGCTCCGCCCGCGAGCACCTGGTTGAGGCGCACGACGAGCATCGCCCGCACCTCCTCCTCGGCGAGCAGGTCACCGACCCCGCCCGCGTGGCTGCGCAGCAGCCGGACACCGTGGCCCTTCTTGGCGTCGGCCCCAACGGCTTCCACGCGGTTGGCGCCGACGCCCGTGGTGCGGCCGTAGACGGGCCCGCGAGTGACCAGCCGCTCGGCGGCGGACCACGCCACCTCGGCCGCGTGCCTTCCCGCGTCGGCGATCAACACCCTGGCGTGCCCCCTGGCCACCTGGATCACCTGGTCACCGGTCAGCGACCGGCCGTCGAGCACCACATCCCGCGTCGTCGTGTCCAAAGCCATGCCCGGTTTGTACCCGGAACCGTGTCCGCTGGGACCCGGTCCGAGACCGGAAAGCGTCTGGTCACCGAGACAGGAGACGGCCGAGGTCCCGTGGTCCCCACCGCAGGTTGGTGAGCGTTCGCTGATCCCCGCAGGGCGGCTTCGCGTCACTGCTCCGGGTGCAGCATCAACAGCACGGCGCGGTTGTTCCGGTGGTGCCCCTGATAGGTATGCGGGTGGGCGGCGTCGAAGTGGACTGAGTCGCCCGCGGCCAGTTCGATCGGGGACTCGGCCGGGCCGGTGGTGACCCGTCCCCTGGACAGCACGAGGCACTCGTGCACTCCGGCCAGGTGGGCGTCCGAGTTCTGCACCGCTTGGTCGATCTCGATGTCGTAGACCTCGACGGTGCCGCGCAGCCGGATGCGGTGCAGTAGCCGCGCGCTGACCGCGTCTCCTCGGACGTGCGGGCGGTCGTCGTCGGCACGGACCACCTCGACAGTGGGCGATCCGGTGTCCAAGAGCTCCCCGAGCGACACCCGCAGCGCGGTGGCCAATGCCCACAGTGTGCTCAGGGTCGGGTTGGCCTGGCCCAGTTCGATGCCGTGCAGAGTGGTCTTGCTCATGCCGGCGGCCGATGCCAGGTCGGCAAGGGAGATCCCCGCCTGTATACGCAGTCTGCGCACGTTCGCGCCCACCGCTTGCGCCAGTTCCATGCGTACCAGCATAGTGGGTAGCACGTACCAGTGAACTGAACCAGTGAGGAGTGTCGTCATGACCGTGACCCGGCTGCGCGAGATCCCCGGCATCGGGGTGGACGTCATCGGTGACGCGGCCGACGCGCTGGCCGATCCGGAGCTGCTACGGCTGGAGAACCTGGACACCGACATCCGGCCGCCGCGGCTCGCGGTCGCGGCGACCCGGACCGCGGTCGACGATGACGACGCCAACAGCTACCTCCCCTTCCAGGGGCATCGTGGTCTGCGAGAGGCCGCCGCCGCGCACGTCGGGCGGCTCGCCGGCCGCGCCTACGATCCGGACACCGAGTGCGTGAGCGTGGCCGGTGGGCTCAACGGTGTGCTGAACACCCTTCTGGCCACCGTGGAGCCGGGCCAGGAGGTCGTGCTGTGCGACCCCGTGTACGCGGGACTGGTCAACCGCGTTCGCCTGGCCGGCGGCATACCGCGGTTCGTTCCCGCCGAGCCCTCCGCCGACGGCTGGGTGGTCGACCCGGACCGCCTGGCCGCCGCCGTCGGCCCCAACACCGCGGCGGCGCTCATGATGGGGCCGGCCATGCCCACTGGCCTGGTGCTCGACGACCGCCACTGGTCCGCGCTCGCCACGGCGTGTGAGCGGCATGACGCGTGGTTGATCTACGACGCCGCCATGGAGCGCATCCGTTTCGACGGGCGGCCACCCGACCACCCCGCAGCGCACGACGGGCTTGCCCACCGGGTGATCACCATCGGCTCCGCCTCCAAGGAGCTGCGGATGATCGGCTGGCGGGTGGGCTGGGTGGTCGGCCCTGCCGACATCCTCGCCGACATCCGCCTGGTGGGGTTGACCAACGTGGTGTGCCAGGTGGGCCTGGCGCAGCAGGCCGTCGCGGCCGCGCTGAGCGCTCCGGACGCGGACGCCGATGTCGCCGCGGCCACCGCGGAATGGCGGCGCCGCGCGGTGAAGATCGTGGACCAGCTGGCCGGTTATCCGGTGGTGCGACCGCACGGCGGGTGGTCGCTGCTGGTGGACACCAGGCCGCTGGGAATCACGCCGGGGCAGCTGTCGGAGCGGCTGCTGCGGTACGGCAAGGTGGCCGCCACGCCCATGACCGGATGGGGCCCCAGCGGGGATCACTACCTGCGGCTCGTGTTCGCCAACGAACCGACCGACCGCCTGGCCGATCTGGCCGAGCGTTTCCGGGCGGCGATCGGCTGATGATCGCGAGCGCACGGACCAGAAGGTGGAACGGCGATCCACAAGCTCCAAAGTAGAGGGAGAGGGCGGCACAGGAGGATCACGGTCGCCCGGGCCTGGGTCACGGGTTCGGCCGTTCCCGGACCGGAGTCGTCGGCGTCGTCGGCGCAGCGGCGCTTGGCGGCCTGGGCCGGCTGGGTATGGCCGCGGCTGCTCCCCGTGGCGACCCCGCCCAGGCGTGTCGATCAGGGCGCTGCCACCGGAGCCACCTCCGGATCGCCGACGGGCTCCTCTCGGGCGGCGAAGACCCATGTCCACGACATCGCTGCTCCTTCGTAACCTCGTGATGTCCCCTTACCTGATTTCAGGATCTAGCGCTCAGCCGCCGAACGGTACGGGTTTTCTCCCGTCGTCGGCGCGAGAAAATACGGGAGTCGAGTTGGTTGGACGTCGGGGACGGCCGGCGGCGGACCGGCGTGACAAGGTCGCCGTCCTGCTGCTGAACATCGCGACCAGGGAGATCGACGCGTTCCTCGCCGGGGAGAATCCCGGAGGAGCGCCCCCGCTGCCGAAGGTGCTCGGGCACCTGGACCCCAACGCCATTCTGGTGAAGGCGGGCTACTCGCCCGACAACCGGATGATCACAAGCCGGTGGGGATCGATCGACGCGTTCCGCGCGGATGCCGCCGTGTGGGCACTGGCAAGGAACGACCGGCCCTCCGAGCCACTGCCCGTCCGGCTGGCGACCGGCCTGACCGACGGCGTTGACCCGAGGCGTCCGGTGGACGCCGCGATCAGGACCGCCGACACCCTGCTCGGCGAGTTGGTGGCCGATCCGCGCTCTTACCTGATCGCACATCTCGCCCCGCTCCTGAAGGATCACCCGGAGGGCGGGGGTACCGTCGCGGAAGGGTTGCGTGCGGAACAGCGGCACTGGACCGACGCCTACGCCCAGCTCATGGAGCTGACGGGAGTGCCGCTCCGTGCCGGCTGGACACCCGAGCGGGTCACGCTGACGCTGCAGGCCATGATCACCGGATTCGTCATCCACCAGCGGGTGCAGCCGGACGACTTCGAGTACGCACGCACCAGCAGTTACGACAAGATCAGCCTCTTCGCCGACTCGGTCATCACTTTCGTACTGGGAGTCCTCGACTTCGACGCCGACGGAAGGACGCCACGCGACGTACTTGCCGAGCGCTGGTCCTCATAGCGGCAAGCGCGCGGTCCCCGGCGAGACGTGCACGTTCCTGCGCGGTAGTGCTAACCTCGAACGAAATCCATCAGCTTTGTAGATTGTCAGCCAGACTGACGATTAGGGGAACCGATGAAACTTCCTTCGGGTGCGGAAGCATCCGTCCGCGTGGGCCTCGTGGCGATGGGTGTGATCACCGCGAGCCCCGCGTTGGCCCTGCTGGACACGTACACCCTCGAATGGACATACGGAATCACCGATCCGGACGCGATGACACAGGCTCTGCTGCAGCATCGCGGCATGCTCCAGTTGCTGCTGGGTGGCGCGCTGGTGTGGGCGGCCTTCTTCCGGCCTGCCCGGATCCCCGCGGCGATCGGTGCCATCGCGGGCAAGGTGACGTTCCTGTCACTGATCCTCCCGGATCCGGGCTTGCGTGCCGACCTCGCCACGTTCAGCACGGTGTTCGACCTGGCGTGCATCGTGTTGCTCGCCGCGCTCTGCGTATGGCAGTTCACCACGTCGCGGGCCCGCCCCGTCCTCGGCTCGCACCAGGAGGCGGCGTGATGGGACTGCTCACCTCGGCGAGGATCGTTGCCGTCGCCGTCAGCGTGCCGACGTTCGGCGTTCTGTTCCTCAACGACGGCTTTCGCGCGGACAACCTCTTCCTCGTGCCGGATCTGGTGCTGTGCGCGCTCCTGCTGGTCGGCGCTGTGCTGCCGACGCGCACGGCGCAGCCGGTGCTCACCTTCGGGTTCGGCTTCGCTGCGGGCGTGATCACCACCGCGGTGTTCTCCTATGTGGCCAGGGGGGCGCTCGACGAAGGTCTGCCCACTGTGGTCGTCGCGTGTGCGTGTGTGGTCATGGCGACGCTGCTCGCGCGCCGCTCTCGGCTCCCGGCCTGGCGCGGCGCGGCCTCATGAACTGGTGGAGCGGCCGGCGTGGCACAGTGCTGCGCCGGACCGGGATCGCGCTCGGTTCGGTGGTGTTGCTCCTCGCGGTCGCCATCGGCGCGTTCTTCCTCGTGCGTAATCCCCCCGTGGAACCCTTCGAACCAGTGGCGTGGGATCCGCCGGACGGCTTCTCCGTCGACTCCGGCCGGATCGACAGCGCCACAGCCGGGACACTGCGTCCTCTGGGACGGCAGTCGTTCAACGGTCCGGAGGACATCGCCGTCGACGGCAGCCAGCGGGTCTATACGGGCACGCGCGACGGCCTGATCATGCGAACGGAACCGGGCCGAGACCGCGCCGAGGTCTTCGCGAAGGTAGGTGGCAGGCCGCTCGGGCTCGCCTTCGATCACCATGGCCGGCTGCTGGTGGCCAACCACGGTGTCGGCCTCCAATCCGTCTCGCCAAGCGGGAACGTCACCCTGCTGGCCGATCGCGCCAACGGCGAACCCATTCTGGCGGCCAACGACCTGGTCATCGACTCTGCCGGGATCGTCTACTTCTCGGATTCGAACTCCAAGTACAACAGTGCCACTCTGGGTGGCCTGCCCTCGTATTCCCTGTACGACTTCCTCGAGGGCCGTCCGCTCGGGAGGCTGCTGAAATACGACCCGCAGAGCAGGCTAACGACGGAACTGCTTACGGACCTGTACTTCCCGAACGGCGTCGTGCTCACCGGTGACGGGCGTGCCGTGCTGGTGGCGGAGTCCACGCGTTACCGCATCTCCAGATACTGGCTCTCCGGTTCGCGCGCGGGAGCGGCGGACGTTCTCGTCGATGGGCTGCCGGGCATATCGGACGGCTTCACCAGCACCGGCGACGGCAGGTTGCTGTTGCCGATGTACGAGCGCATCCCGTCGCTCGACCGTTACGTGCTGCCCAGCCGGTTGATGCGACAGGCGGTGGTGCGGATGCCGACCTCCGTGCTGGTCGGCGAGGAACCGCTGTCCGGATGCGTGCTGGTGCTCTCCGAGGACGGTCGCGTGCTGAGCCAGGTCACGGGGATCCACCCGGCCCCTACCAACATCGTTCCCTACCAGCAGGGGTGGTTGCTCGGCTCACTGGTCGGCCAGCCCATCCGATGGATCGCGGATCCGGGCCACAGTGGACGATAACGGAATCGGCGATCACGGATGTCCACTGTGTCCAGTAATCACGACACCGCTTCGGCGGCAGGTTCCGGCGCACAGGCTTGGCTGGCGTCGAACAAGCGGCTGAGCAAGGTGTGGAGCTGCGCTCGCTCGGCTGGAGCAAGCGGCTGGAGCAGCTCTTCCTGTGCCCGCAAGAGCTTCTTCGTCGCCTTGGCGTACGCGGCCTTGCCGTTCCTGGTTATCCGTACGACGTGCTTGCGCCGATCGGACTTACTACGCTCACGGGTGGCGTGGCCGAGCTGCTCGAGCTCGTCCAGCACAGCGACCATGGTGGTGCGGTCCAGGCCGGTGCGCGCACACAGCTCGGCCTGGGACAACGACTCGCCGTGCAGGAAGCCGAGAACGCGCACCTGCCGGGTGTTGAGCCCCAACGGAACCAGCGCGCGTTCGAAGGCGGGAACGGCCATCCCGGCCACCTTGATGATCAGGTACCCGGTGTGGTCGTCCATGTGCTCGATGCGAGCCCGCGAGGTCATGGTGCAAGTGTAATGACTCGGCCCAGGCCGAACCCGGAGCCGGCGATCCCCATCGCGGCGCAGACGAGCGCGCAGCCGAGGTGGCGGAACCAGAACGCCGTGCGGCGCGTCCACAGTCGCGGGACGCCACTGCACGGGCAGAACGGACAGGACGATGACAGGCGAGATGACTGATACCGACGGCCCGCCCCGGCGCCTGGGTGAGGTCGTCGCCGGACTTCGCGTTCGTGCCGGTCTCACCCAGCGCCAGCTTGCTGATCTCGCGGGCTTGAGCCTCGCCGGTCTGCGAGATGTGGAGCAGGGCAGAGTGGTGACACCCCGTCCGGCCAACCTGCGCCGGCTGGCGGCTGCCTTGGGGCTCTCCCACGACGAAGCCGAGGATCTCGTCGAGCTGAGCCGCCGAGGGCAGCCCGCCGAACAGCACTTCCGGATCCGGGTGCTCGGCCCGCTCGCGGTCACCGTGAACGGCGTCGAGGTGGACCCTGGCCCGGCTCGGCAACAGGCGCTGCTGGGGCTGCTCGCGTTGACTCCCAACGTGCCGGTCAGCCGCGACGCCTTGATCGAGGCCGCCTGGGGCGAGCGGAGGCACGGCAACACGGTCAGCCTCGTGCAGACGAGTATGTCGCGGCTGCGGCAGCGGCTGGTGCCGAAGCAGCCGGGAAGCGACAGGGCGAAGGTGCTGACCGCTAGCCGTGGTCGCTACCGGCTCACCGTCACGCGCGAGCAGCTCGACCTGCTCGAGTTCCGGCACCGGGCGGCTGAGGCGAGGCAGGCGCGCAAGGCGGGCGACGCGGCTCGCGCGTGTGTCCTGTTCCGCAAGGCACTGAGTCTGTGGCGGGGCGAACCGCTGGCGAACCTGGAGACCACTCGCGTGCAGCCGCTGGTGACGGCACTGGTGGAGGAGTGGAAGACGCTGGTCGTGGACTACGCCGAGACCGCGACCCAGATCGGCTGCTACGACGAGGTCCTGCCGGAGCTCCGGCGGCTCGTCGGGGACGACCCGCTGCACGAGGTGGCCACCGCGCGGCTCATGATCGCGCTGGCCGGTAGCGGGCAACAGGCGGCCGCGCTGAACGCGTTCGACGAGGTCCGGCGCCGGCTGCGGGAGGAGCTCGGCGCCGACCCCGGTCCCGAGCTGACCGAGGCACACCAGCGCGTGCTGCGGCAGGACGTGGTCAGGGCCGACCCGACCGGCGCCGACCCGGTGACGGCGCACCGCCAGCTGCCGCCGGACATCCTGGAGTTCACCGGACGGGAGGCCGAGTTGTCGGAGTTGCGTGCCGGCCTGCCGGCTCCGACACGAGGCGACACCGCCGCGGGCATCCTCGTGCTGCAGGGCATGGGTGGTGTCGGCAAGACGCGGCTGGCGGTGCACCTCGCCCGGCAACTGCTCGCCGAAGGCCGCTACGCCGACGTACAGCTCTATGTCGACCTGCGTGGGCATTCTGACCAGCCCCCGGCGGACCCGTCGACCGTTCTGGACTCGTTCCTTCGGCTGCTCGGGGTGGCCGGTGAGTCCGTGCCACGCACGCTCGACGAGCGCTCCGCGCTCTACCGCAGTCTGCTGCACGGCAGGCATGCCGTGGTGTTGCTGGACAACGCCGCGAGCGAGGAACAGGTGCTTCCGCTGCTTCCGGCCGGACCCACCAACCTGGCGATGGTCACGAGCAGGCGCACGCTCGCGCTGGATGGCTCTCGTACCGTGACGCTGGAAGGCTTTCCCCTCCCCGATGCCGAGGCTCTGCTCAGGCGGATCGTCGGGCAGCGGGTTGCCGACGACCCGGCGGCCACCAGGATGGTGGTGGAGTTGTGTGGCCGGCTGCCGTTGGCGCTGACCCTCGCGGCCCGCAGGCTCCAGGCGAGGCCGGCGTGGCGGTTCGCCGACGCCGCGGCCCGGCTGCGTGCGGCCGGGGACCGGCTGGGAGAGCTGGCAGCGGGCAGCAGGCGCGTCCGAGCCGTGTTCGACCTGTCGTACCGAGCCCTCGACCCGGAGGCGCGACGAATGTTCCGCCTGTTGGGTCTGCACCCTGGCGAGGACTTCGCCGCCGCGTCGGCCGCGGCGCTCGCCGGCGTGAGCCCCGCGGTAGGCGAAAGAATCCTCGATCAGCTCGCCGACGAGCACCTCGTCACGTCCGCCCCGGCCGGCCGGTACCGGCTGCACGACCTTCTCCGGGACTACGCACGCGACCTCGCCGAGCGAGACGGTGAGCGAGCGTGCCGGGAGGCGGTCCGGAGAGTCGTGTACTGGTACCTCCACGCGGCGGACGCCGCCAACAAGCCGCTGAGGAAGCCCAACGAGGAGGAGGTCCTGCCGTCCGGTGCGGGCGAGCCGCCAGGGCTACCCGTTTTCCCCGACAGCGCCTCGGCGTTCGACTGGTTCCGCGCCGAGCAGGGCGCCCTCACCGCCACGACCGCACTGGCGTGGGAGTACGGGCTGCTCGAAGCGGCGTCGCAGCTGCCGGCGGTACTGCGGAACTACTGGGAGCGGGCCAGCGAGTGGGATCACTGGATCGGCGGGGCCAGGGTCGCGCTCGCCGCGGCCCGGCTCGCCGGGGACCGCACCGCGGAGGCGAGAACACTCAACGACCTCGGCTGCGCGCTGAGCCAGATCGGCAACCTGGAAGAGGCCGTCGACATGCTCACCAGGGCGTGCGACCTGCGTGCCGCGCTGGGTGACGAACGTCGGCGGCTGGGCCCGTTGCTGAACCTCGCTGTCGCGGTGGCCATGTCCGGTGACCTCCACCGGGCCATCCGGCACATGCGTGAGGTGCTGCCACTGGCGCGCAAGGTCGGTGACGTCTACAACGAGGCCTGGCTGCTCAACAACCTGGCGCACGCGCAGGCCCTGGCGGGCATGCACGAGGAGGCGATCGGGACGTACCGGGCGACCCTCGCGCTGGGACGCGACTGCTCGGCCGATCCGGTCGGCGTCGCGCAGACGTTGGGCGGATTCGGCCAGGCGTTGCTGAGCGCGGGCGAGCACGACGAGGCGATCGCGGTGCTGCGGAGAGCGTGCGCGATCTACCGCCAGGAGAACTGCACCGCGTTCCTGCTGGAGGCGCTGGCGACGCTGGCGGCGGCACTACGCGAGATCGGCGACGAGGTCGGCGTCAAGGAGTGCGAGGTCGAAGCACAGGCCATCGTGGACGGTCTGGGCCCCTACGCCTACGCGCCGGTTTCTCACGCGCCGCTCCCCTGACCACCCGGCCCCGTCAGCGGCAGTGCCTTCCATCCGGTGGTGCCGAGCCGTTGCGCCCGCCTCGCCGGAGCACAGTACGAGAACAGTAGTACTGGGGAGCTCGTCGACCGACGGTGCCCCTGAGCTGCCGGTTCAGCGCCGTCAGCTCGGCCGGGACGACGCCGCTGCCGGCAAGCCCTCTCGGCAATGCTGATCCCCCGAGGGACGATGTCCGGCCCCTGCGCCGGCTGTGGTGCCGGCGGTCGGGGCCGTCCGCGAATCGTCACTCGAACTTCAGGTTGCCTTCGCGTTCGGCGAAGGCTCTCCGGTGAACGGGACTGCAGGAGGAATCGAAGCGGTGATCGTCTGGTCTGGATGGGGAATCCTTGCGCTGGTGTTCGCCATGCTCGGCGCGATGGTGGGCACTCTCGCCGGATTGGCCGTCGGTGTCGTCGCGGAGCCCACCAACTTCGGTACGGCATTGGGACTCGCCGCGGCCGCGGTGGCGATCTGGTTCGTTGGCCGGCGGCTGAACCGTCCCAAACCGGGTTTCGACGAGCGGACGGGTGAACGGGTGATGCTGGGCGGCCGGCACAAGTTGTTCTTCGTGCCGATGCAGTACTGGGGGCCCGCGGTCGGCGCGCTCGCGGTGTTGGCCGGGGTGCTGGCGATCTAGTGCCCCGGCCGCTCACGGCGCGCCGGTTGATGGCCGTGCTGGTCCTTCACCGAGCGGCCGCGCGCGGCCTACGCCTCTGGATGGTGGCGGCTGGTCGCCGCACTCGATGGGAGTCACCCGCGGTCCGGATCACGGACGCCCACCGTTCTCCTTCGGGGCCTCTCTTTGTTCAGGTTTGTCCGGAAAAGTCGCTTCCTGCCGGCCACCGAGGCCGGCATCTCCCCGGCAAACTCACCGGAGGTCAGCAGAGTTGAGGTCCCCATCACGAGAGCGCAGCATGCTCCGCATCGCCGTGGCAGCCGTCGCGACCGTCGCGGTCGCGGGGTCCACTGCCGCGATCGTCGTCGCTCCCGGCGCGCTCGCGGCTGCCCCGAAGCCGGCCACGTGGAATGAGACCGCCTACCGCGGCCACGTCGAGGTGATCCGAGACAAGGGTCGCCAGGCCGATCGTTCCGTACTGACCGGCAAGGTCTTCGTGGACCGCAACCGCGACAGCGTCAGCGATCCACAGGAACGCGGCCTTGGCGGGGTACTGGTGTCCAACGGCCGAGACGTCGTGACCACCGACTCCCACGGGCGCTACCGGCTGCCCGCCTTCGACAACATGACGGTGTTCATCACCCAGCCGTCGGGCTACCAGGTGCCGGTGGACGAGTCCAACGTCGCGCAGTTCCACTACAACCACCTGCCAGAGGGTTCGCCGGACCTGCGCTATGGCGGCATCGCGCCTACCGGCCCCCTCCCCGCCGAGGTGAACTTCCCGGTGGTGAAGAGCCGGCTCACGCAGTCTCAGGAGCAGCACTGCGTGATCGCGGGCGACCTGCAGACCTACGACAAGGAGGAGGTCGGCTACGCCCGCAAGGGAGCGATCAACGACCTCGCCGGGCGCACCGACTACCAGGGCTGCGGCACCCTGTTCATCGGCGACGTGGTCGGCGACGACCTTTCGCTCTACCCCGACGTGAAGGAGCTCACCAGCCTGACCAACGGACCGGCGCGGTTCCTGCCCGGCAACCACGATCTCGACTTCGACGCCACCACGCCTGAGCACTCGTTCGACACCTTCCGAGCCCAGCTCGCGCCCGCGTACTACTCCTACGACATCGGCAACGTGCACGTCGTGGCACTCAACACGGTTCGCTACCCCTGCACGCCTGATCTCGACAACGCCGACGGCCTGCGCCCCACCTGCGACGATCCGGTGAACCAGCCGCGGTACAACGGCCGCCTCGACGAGAACCAGCTCGCCTGGCTGGAGCGCGATCTCGCCAAGGTCGACGACAACAAGCTCGTGGTCATCGCCAGTCACGTCGGCCTGCTCAACTTCGCGGACGAAGGAAGCCCGATCCACCAGGTCGACCAGGTCCGTGAAGTGCACGAACTGGTGAAGGGCCGCAAGGCCGTCGCGGTCGCCGGGCACAGCCATTCGATCGAGAACATGAAGACCGGCGATCTCGTCAAAGGCTGGCGCGATCTCTTCGGCATCAAGGGCCTCCCATTCCCTCACATCACGGCGGGTGCGATCTCCGGTGACTGGTACTCCGGCTCGCTCACGGAAGACGGCTATCCCGTCGCCGTCGGCCGCGACGGTGGCCGGCCCGGGGTGCTCACGCTCGACATCAAGGGCAACTCCTTCAAGGAGCGCTACACGGTCACCGGTCAGAGCGACCAGGTCCAGACACAGCTGGGCATCAACAGCCCGACCTACCGCGAGTGGTACGTCGCACGGCAGGCCTGGAACCGCACCCGCGACGGGGCCGCGCCGCAACTGGCAGACCCCCACGTGGTGACCCGGGCCGACCTGAACGGGCGGACCTGGATCACCACGAACTTCTGGATGGGCTCGACCGGCTCCACGGTCAAGGTCAGCATCGACGGAGCCCGTGCCCAGCACGCGGTCCGCACCCAGCAACTCCGAGGTGAAGACCAGCTCGTCGGCCCCGAGTGGTCGGACCCGCACGCTGCCGCACAGCAACTCGTCAACGGCGGCAGCCTGGCAGACCGCACCATGCACCTGTGGCGGTTCCAGCTGCCCACGGACCTCGCGCCGGGCGCGCACCGCGCCGTGGTCACCGCCACCGACTCCTACGGCCGCCAGTTCACCGACGTCCTCGACTTCCAGGTCGTCGAACAGCGATAACCGCGTCGTCGCCGGTCCGGGGCCGTCACCGCACGGTGGCGGCCCCCGACCCGTGCGCGGCGGGCACGTCGGGAGTGGTCAGGAATCAAGAAGCCCGGTGACCGGGCCGCGCCTAGCGTTACCGGCATGACTTCCATCGACACCATCACCCTCGAGGTGGCCGACGTCGCGGCCGCCGAACGTTTCTACGCCGCCGCGTTCGGGCTGGGCCACCGCCTGAACCTGCGGGCCGCTCAGGAGCCGACAACCGGCTTCCGCGGGTTCACGCTTTCCCTGATCGTTTCCCAGCCCGCCGATGTCGACGTCCTGATCGGTGCCGCGCTCGACGCCGGTGCCACGACGCTCAAGCCCGCCGCGAAATCGATGTGGGGATACGGCGGAGTGGTACAAGCCCCGGACGGGACGATCTGGAAGATCGCCACCCCGGCGAAGAAGGACACCGGCCCGGCCACCCGGCGGATCGACGACATCGTGCTCCTGCTGGGAGTCGCCGACGTCGCCGCGAGCAAGCGGTTCTACCGGGACCGGGGCTTCACCGTGGCCAAGAGCTTCGGCCGCATGTACGTCGAGTTCGCCGCCGGGTCCGGCTCCGTGAAGCTGGGACTCTACCGCCGCCGCGCCCTCGCCAAGGACGCCGGCGTCGACCCCGAGGGCACCGGGTCGCACCGGATCGCGGTCGGCGGCGCGGCCGAGCCGTTCACCGACCCGGACGGCTTCGCGTGGGAACCAGCCTCCATGGCATCCCTGTCCTGAGTTGCTGTCCACAGCCGACGAAGACGGACAGCAGAGCCACGTGCCCGCGGACATCGACCACAGGAGCCTCGGATGTGTCACCCCTCGTTGGCGCACGCACTCACCGCGGCGCGGCGCCTGAGCGACCTCACGCGCCTGCGCCGCGTCCGGGACCGGATCGACCGGGAATACGCGCAGCCACTGGATGTCGAGGCGCTGGCCCGCGGTGAACACCTGTCGGCCGGGCAGCTCAGCCGCCAGTTCCGGCTCGCCTACGGGGAGTCTCCGTACGCCTATCTGCTGACCCGGCGTGCCGAGCGGGCGGCGGCGCTGCTCCGCCGTGGTGATCTCAGCGCAACCGAGGTCTGCTTCGCGGTCGGCTGCTCGTCGCTGGGCACGTTCAGCACTCGCTTCACGGAACTGGTCGGTGTGCCGCCCAGCACCTACCGGCGCCGGACGACGCCCGCCACCCCGGGGATGCCGTCATGCGTGGCGAAACAGGTGACAAGGCCGGTCAGAAACCGGTCTGCCCGCCTCGCAGCGTATCCGGGGTGAGTGCCGCACCATCGCCCTGAGGACGGCCAGGGCAGCTACGGCTGGATCCCGCCGGCCAGCGCCGACCTCGACAGCGCCTTTGGCCAGGCGCAGGCCGCGGGACGTCCGCTGAAGGGACTGTCCCCCGCTGAGCGACCCGAGTTCGTCCAGCACGTCCTTGGCGGGGAGCGAAACAGTCCACATTGGGTAGCTGGTGCCGTGCGGTGCGCGGGCATCGTTGCCGCGGAGCGTAGTGTTGGTCGAGTCGTCGCCTGGTCTGCCCGCGGTGCCGTCGAAGCTACGAGCGCGCCCCAGTCACGCAACGACCGGCGCAGGAGAAGGAGTCAACGTCCATGCCGACGACAGAGGCGAATGTCATCATGACCGAACCGGTTGCCGGTGTCACTTGTGCGGCGTGCTCGCACCGATGGGACGCGCACGATGCGATCGGACTCAGGTTCTGTTCCGCGACAGCTGAGCAGGGGCTGAGCCGGGGATGCGTCTGCGTCGGCGGCGCCGCGAACGAACCACGGACGCCTTCCGCGGGTTAGTCACGCCGGTCGCGACAGGGACCAGTCCGGGTGGCTTCGGTTGAGCCGACTGTGGCTTGTGGACTTTCTGGCGCTGCCACCGGTCGGTGCGGCATCCGGTCCGGCCCCGGACGCTGGTCCCGGGTGAACAACAGGACCGGCCCGCGATCGGTCCGGCCCCCAGACGAGCTCGGACCGAAGGGCGTTCGGACCGTGTTCGCGGCCGGCGCGACGCCGAAGATCGGCTCATGCCGGTGGAACGGCGTAGTGTTGGTGGCGCCGGGAGTTTCTCGCGCATCGTCAGCTTCGTCGATGCCGTTGCCGGTGACAACAGCGTCGGCCGGTTCGCCGGCTGGAGACGGGAGCGCCGACATGCCGTTGGGCTCGCACGATCACCGCGCACGCCGAACCGGCGGGGCCGGTGCCGGACGGCAGCCTTTGCGGTTGGCCCTGAAACCGAGGGCCGCGGCGATGGGAATGGTCGACGGCGCCTGGTGGCCCCGATCATGGGAACCGGTGGCCGAGTTTCCCGCGATGATCGCGGGCATCGAGTGGCGGCTCGGACGTGCGGCGAGGATCGCGTTCAACGCGGACGCCTGGGCCGAGGCGCCGCGTCGCCTGGTCGTCGACGGACAGCCGGTCGAGCTGGAGGGCTTCCGCTCGCTGGACGAGCACACCGTGCTGGTTTCGGGGCACGGCTGGCATCGCATGGTGTTGCTGGTGATTCCACCGGAGACGAGCGAACGTGCTGCCGCGGCAGCGTTGGAACGGGCGGCCGACCCGGGAAACACTGAACAGGCCACGCAGATCCTGTTCCGCAGTGGGGCCGATTCCGGCTTCGCCGAGGTGACAGTGCCGGTCGCCCGCACCGGTGCGGGCGCGGCCCGGCCACGCTGAGAGACACCGGATCGCTCCAATCCGCCGCCGATCCCGGCAAGGCGGGTCCTTATGCGCACGAACCAGGAGACAACGATGACCTCGAGCACGGCTTTCATCTCCCGCTACGACCGCCGCGTGACGCGCGCGCAGGAGGTGTTGAAGCAACACACGAAGCTGACCGACGCGGAATGCCGCGAGATCGCGGTCCAACTGCTGCACACTCTTGACACGATCCCGGAGAAGGTGCGGTAACACTGGTGACGACGCGGCCGAAGGCGCGAGGGGGCCGCCGGTGACCGGCGTGCCGACGACAATGAGGCCTCCCGCCACGTACGCTGTGCGCATGAGTGATGACGCCACGACGGCGTCGCTACGCCGGGGCCTCGCGGGTTACCTGCGCGCGGTGGCCGATGCGCTGGCGGTGCCTGCCGAGGCAACGTCGTTCGAGATCAGCGACACGGTGTCCGCCTACCTCGGTCTGTCCCGAAGGTGGGGCCAGCGGCCGCGGCACGACCTGATGCTGGTATGGAACGAGCGACACGGCTGGGCGCTGGCGGTCGAGACGGAACCCGGCGAGCCGACCACCGTGGTCGGCTATCTGGCCAGTGACCAGGTAGCCCCCGACCCGGCCGTCGTCGCCCGCTTTGTCACGGACGTGCTCGCGGGTCGCCGAACCGCCGCCCGGAGACCGGACTTCCCGACCACGGCCGCCCGCGATCAGCTCGCCAACGAGCTCGCCCGGTACATCTAGGGTGCGTCGACGGCGCCCATCAGCGGCCGTGGGCGATCTGTCCTAGCCTGAAACGGCAACGGAATCGGCGCTGTGGAGCCCGTGCTCCCGCCGCGCGACAACCCCACCCACTCCCGCTGGAGGACGACTGCATGCCCAGCGACACACCGGAGAAGAGCACCAGTCAGCTTGCCGTGTGGAGGGACCTCCTGGCGGCCCTCGACCGGGTTGACGTGGCTTGGCAGGCCACGCAATCGGCCACATCGGGAACCCAGGCGTCGGCCCAGCTGCCCGGCAACGTCGCCGTGGCCCTGGTCAAGGCATCCGAACGAGGAACGCGAGCGCTGGCCGGAATCGCGGAAACCCTCGTGGAGCAGTACGACAGCGGTGAGCCGTTCCGGCAGGTGGCCTCCACGCTGCGGCAGGCCATCGACGCCTGGCCGACCAGGTAGGGAGATCGCCGGCGCTGCATGGCTGCGCGAGGCGTAGTATTGGAGGTGTCGGGAGCATCTCGTACGTGAGCGGCCAAGCCTGCGTCGTCCTCGACGATAGCCAACGCCGGCCGCTGTCGCGGCCGAGGCGGGAGCGCCGACGTGACGTCGAGCTCACAAACACTTGTTGCCACTTCCACGATGCCGATGGTCGTCGCACCATCTCGGCGCTCGTTGCGCTTGCGCATGAAGCCGGACGGGTCGGCCTCGGGGTACGTCGACGGCGCGTGGTGGCCACGATCCTGGGACCTGGCCACCGAGCTGCCGGAGCTGCTCGCCGTGCTCGCGGCTCGGCAGGGCTCGATCGAACGGGTGACGTACAACCTGACCAGGTGGCAGCCGGGCACCCGCCGACTGACGGTGGACGGCCGGGTGGTCCGGTTGGAGGGCTTCCGTTCGCAGCATCCCGGCACCGTGACCGTGGCCGGCAGGGGCAGGCGGCGCCTGACCCTGCTCGTGGTGCCACCCGAAGCCACCCCGTCGGCCGGGCACCACGCCCTCATGACGGCGTCGCGGCGAGACAACGTCGACAGCACCGACGTGCTTCACGCTCTTGACCTCGGCGCGGATGCTGCCGTGCCGGAGCCCATGCCTGCGGCCACCGAAAGCTGGGAGAACGACGGGGGCAGCCGACTCCCTTGACTGCGCCGGGCGGGGTTTGGACCTCGGGATGATCACCACGACCGGAAGAGGTCTGGCGATGACCACTAGCGAATCCATCACGACGACACCGCGCCCTCCCTTGGTCACCACGCGACTGATCCTGCTGGGCTGGCAGATCGAGGACGCGTCAGCGGCCCTGGCCGTCTACGGGCACGCAGCCGTGGCCCGCTGGCTGACCCCGGCCATGGACACCGTGCCCGATCTGGCGGCCATGCGGTTGCTGTTGCAGCAATGGATCGCCGACCGCCCGGTCGGCGTTGCCCGGGGGCGCTGGGCGATTCAGCAACGTAGCGACGGGCGGGTCATCGGCGGAGCGATTCTGCTGCCCCTGCCGCCGGGTCGGGAGGATCTCGAGATCGGCTGGCAGCTCCACCCGGACACCTGGGGTCAGGGCTACGCGTGCGAGACCACCTATGCCTTGGCCGACTGGGCCTTCCGGCACGACGTCGACGAGATCTTCGCCGTGGTCCGGCCGGAAACACGCGCGCCGCCGCCACCGTCCGCCGCAACGGCATGCAGTGGGTCGGCGAGACCGGCAAATACTTCAATCTCGCACTACAGGTCTTCCTCCTCCGGTCGGCCGATCTCGACCGGGCGGCCGCCTCTGCCCAGATTGCCCCCGCCTTCAAGGCGGACTGACCGGGAAACTCGGAGACCGAACGACGTTCTTCTCCTGTGCGCGAAGGCCTTCCCACCGGACCATGTCCGATGGGAAGGCCTTCGCGGCATCGACTCCGCCTTGCCACCGCTGGACGTACGCCCACAGTTCGATTCCCAGTAGACGCGCGCCCCTTTGGAGCTGCGCGCCGGAGCCGAGTTTTGCCGCCGTGGCCCGGTAATCGGTGAGCTGAGCTGACCAAGCTGTTGTGCCGCGGTAGAACGGTGCTGGCTCGGCTGAAGTACTACGTTCGGCGGGCTGATCGGTGTAGGTGGCGGCGAAGTTGCCAGATCCGCAGCGATCCCGCGATCGCGGTCAGCAGCACGCCGGCCACTGCGGCCAGCAGCACCGCCACGGCGAGCGAGACGTTTCCGCTTGCACCGAAGTAGGAGATCTGCACCGTTTGGGTGTTCTGCAGGATGACGATCAGCAGGAGCACCAGCACCGCGGCGAAGACGATGACGCCGACCCGCCCGCCGGGGAGCGTGCCTGACGCTACGCCCGCGCCTGCTCGAGGCCGGCCGCGCGCACGAACGCCTGCGTCGCGGGTGGCAGGGGGCCGCCGCGCAACACGACCAGGATTGGCCTGCGGTACCTCGGCCGGACCGGCCGCAGAACGCAGGGGCCGACCAGCGACGGGGAGATCGGCGACCACCAGAGCGCGTAGCCGACACCCTCGCGGACCATCGGCAGGACACCGTCGATCGAGGCGACCTCGACCGGTCTCGGCGTCCTGCGCCCACGCCTGCGGAGCTCGGCCTCGAACCACTGGCGGGCGGCGGACCGCTCCGGCGGCACGGTGACCATGTCGAAGGTGAGCAGCTCGTCGAGCCCAACGGGCTCGCCCGCTCCCCCGGCGCCGGGCGGGAAGATCGCCTGCAGGTCCTGGTGGCCCACCTCGTGTGTGACCAGTCCCGGGTCCGCGACCGCGGAGACTGCGAGGCCGAGGTCGAACCGGCCGCGCCGGACGTCGTCGGCGATCCGGGTGTTGTCCAGTTCGGAACGCACGGTGATCGCCACCTTCGGATGAGCCCTGCGGAAAGCCGCCACCACGGGCGGCAGCCATCCCGCGCTGACCGCCGGGACCGCGACGAGGTCCAGCGAGCCTCCCTGCAACCCCAGGACGTCGCGGACGCTGTCGGCCGCGACCGCGAAGTCGCGGATCACCTGTCCCGCCGGTTCCAGCAGTGCCTTTCCGGCGCCAGTGAGCACCAGCCCGCCCGCGGCCCGTTCGAACAATGCCCCGCCCAGCTCCTTCTCCAGCTTGCGCAGGGCCGCCGAGATCGTCGGCTGCGAGACGTGGAGGTGGGCCGAAGCCCGGGTCGCGCCGCCGTGCTCCACGACCGCGAGGAAGTACTCGAGCTGCCGTCTCTCCACGGCAATGATGGTAAGCAGCGAACATCGACAAAAGCTATGGGTTCGACAGAAACGAACAATTGGACTCTATGGGTCCGCGTTCGTACCGTTCGCTGCGTGGTGAAGCCGAACCTGCTGATAGTGATGTCGGACCAGCACGTCCCGCACGCCTCCGGTGCCTACGGCGACACGGTGGTGCGCACGCCGACGCTCGACTCGCTCGCGGCCCGTGGGACGACCTTCGACGCGGCCTACTGCAACTCGCCGATCTGTGTGCCGTCCCGTGCCGCGATGGCGACCGGACGGTACGTACACCAGACCGGCAACTACGACAACGCCTCCCCGTACACCGGTACCGAGGCCGCGAGCTGGGGGCATCGCGTCGAGGCGGCCGGGATCCCGCTCGTCACGATCGGCAAGCTGCACTACCGCGGCGTCGCCGACGACACCGGGTTCTCCGACCAGCGGCTGCCGCTACACGTCCGTGGCGGCACCGGCGACCTCTTCCATTGCCTGCGCGACGCGCAACCGCCTGCCCCGCAACTTCGCGGCGCCGTCGTGGGGACCGCGCGCGGCGAGTCCGACTACACCCGCCAGGACCGCTCCGTGGCCGAGGCCGCCGTGGCGTGGCTGACCGACGAGGCCCCCCGCGACCGCGCGTGGGCGGCGAAGGTCTCGCTGGTCACCCCGCACTACCCGTTCACGGTGCCCGGCGAGTACCTCGACCTCTACGCCGACATCGAGCCGCCAGAGCCGCTCCGCAGCGACCCGGCAGACTGGGACCGGCATCCCGCGGTCGACTTCTACCGGCGCAGCTGCGGGCTCGACCTCCCGCTCACGGCCGAGGAGACCCGGCGCTCGCTGCGGCACTACTTCGGGCTGGTGAGCTTCATGGACGCCCAGCTCGGCATGGTGCTCCGTGCGCTGGTGGCGACCGGCCAGGCGGAGAACACGATCGTGCTCTATGTCTCCGACCACGGCGAGCTGATGGGCACCGACGGGACGTGGTTCAAGGGCACGATGAACGAGCGGTCCGTCCGGATCCCGATGATCCTCGCCGGCCCCGGCGTGGCCGAGGGCGAGCGGTGCGGGACACCGGTGTCCCTTGTGGACGTCTTCCCCACCGTGCTCGACGCCCTCGGTATCGCCTCCGCCAAGGCCGACGCCGACCTGCCCGGGCGCTCCCTGCTCGAACTCGCCCGCCGCGGCACCGACCCCAGGCGGACCGTGTTCTCCGAGTTCCACTCGGCCAACTCCGCGAGCGGCGGTTTCATGGTCCGTTACGGGAGCTGGAAGTACGAGTACCACGTCGGGTTCCCCGAGCGGCTCTTCGACCTCGCCGCCGACCCCGACGAGCTGCACGACCGCGCCGCCGACCCGGCCGCCGCGGACGCGCTGGAGCGGGGCCGCAAGGAACTGCTCGCCATCTGCGACCCCGTCGCCGTCGACGCCGAGGTCCGCGCCGACCAGCGGCGCCGGATCGCCGAGTACGGCGGCATCGAGGCCGTACTCGCCAAACCCCTCATGACCCACTCCCCCACCGGAGCCTGACCTACCCTCAGCCCGACGAACAAAGGTGTTCTCATGACTCTCGCGCACGACCCCGCGCCGGGCACCCGGCGCATGGTCCGCAAGGCCGCCTTGGGAAGCGCGGTCGGCACGACCGTCGAGGCCTACGACTTCCAGATCTACGGCGTCGCCTCCGCGCTGGTCTTCAGCAGCGTGTTCTTCGCCGGGGTGCCCGCGTCGCTCGGCACGGTCTTCTCGTTCGCCACCCTCGCCGTCGGATTCCTGGCCCGCCCCCTCGGCGCGATCGTATTCGGCCACTTCGGCGACAAGCTTGGCCGTAAGAAGCTGCTCGTCATCGCACTGATGGGCGCGGGCGGCTGCACGACGCTGATCGGCGCGCTACCCTCCCACGCCTCGGCCGGGATCTGGGCGCCGGTGCTGCTGGTGCTGCTGCGGCTGCTGCAGGGTCTCTTCCACGGCGGTGAGCAGGGCGGCGCGGTCCTGATGGCCGTCGAGCACGCACCGCCGAACCGCAGGGGCTGGTACGGCTCGTGGGCCTTCCTGGGCAGCCCGGGGGGCGCGCTCCTGGCCGCCGGTGCCCTTTCCGCCACGATGGCCCTGACCGGCGACTCGTTCCTGGACTGGGGCTGGCGCATCCCATTCCTCATCAGCTTTGTCTTGCTGGGCATCGGCATGGTCATCCGCAGCACGGTCGCGGAGTCCCCCGAGTTCCAGAAGCTCAAGGACACCGGCGAGAAGTCGCGCTCGCCCATGGCGGATGTGCTCCGCGAGAACTGGCGCCTCGTGCTGTCCGCGGTCGGCGTCAACCTCGGCTTCAACGCCTTCATCTGGGTGCTGCTGACCTACAGCCTCTCCTACGGCACTCGATACCTGGGGCTCGACCGTCAGGTGATGCTCACCAGCACGCTGCTCGGCTCCGGCGCGATGATCCTCGGGATCCTCGTCTTCGCCCGGCTGTCCGACTCCCTCGGCAGGCTGCCGGTGATGCTCGCGGGCGCCGCGTTCTGTGTGCTCTACCCGTTCCCGTTGTTCGCGCTGCTGGACACTCGCGACCCGACCACCGTCACCGTCGCGATGGTCGTCGGTTTCGCCGGAGCGTCGGCCCTGTTCGGCCCGATGGCCGCGTTCCTCGCCGAGCTGTTCCCGACCAAGGTCGCCTACAGCGGTGTCTCCCTCGGCTACTCGCTCGGTGCCGTGCTGGGCGGCGGGTTGGCTCCGTTCGTCGCGAGCCTGCTGATGGAGGCATCCGGTGGTGCGTACTGGAGCGTGTCGCTGTACCTGTCGCTCGGCTCGGCGCTGACGCTGGGCAGCCTGGTCTACCTGCGCCGCCGCGCCGGCCGCACGGTGACGGCCCACGAGCGCTCCCACGAGGGGGTCGGCAGGTCGTGACCGTCCCGATCATCGACGCCCTTTCCCGTGCGTTGCCTCCCAATGCAGTGGTCACCGATCCGGACCTGCTGGCGGGCTACCGCCGCGACTCCGCCGCGCTGTGCGAGTCACACCTCCCGCTCGCGGCCGTCCTGCCCGTCGACGAGGACCAGGTGCGGACCACGGTCCGGATCGCGGCCGAGCACCGGGTGCCGCTCGTGCCACAGGGAGCGCTCACCGGGCTTTCCGGGGCGGCGAACGCGGTGGCGGGCGGCATCGTGGTCAACACCCGGCGGATGAACCGGGTGCTCTCGATTGAGCCCACCGACCGCCTCGCCGTCGTCCAGCCCGGGGTCACGAACCAGGAGCTGCGCCTGGCCGCGGCCGAGTACGGGCTTACCTACCGGCCCGACCCGTCGAGCTGGGAGTCCTCCACCATCGGTGGCAACATCGCTACCGACGCCGGCGGGCTGTGCTGCGTGAAGTACGGCGTGACCCGCCGCTTCGTCCGCGCACTGCGGGTGGTGCTGGCCGACGGCCGGGCCGCCGCCGTCGGCCGGAAGACGATCAAGGGGGTGGCCGGGCTGAGCCTCGCCGAGCTGTTCATCGGCTCGGAGGGAACCCTCGGGGTGATCACCGAGGCCACGGTCGCGCTGGAGCCGGAGACCGACACCCCACTCACCCTGGCCGCGACGTTCCCCGACGCCGCGTCCGCGGGCCGTGCCGTCACCGCCGTGCGGGCGGCAGGAGTCGTGCCGAGCCTGTTCGAGCTACTCGACCGCACGGTACTGCGGGCCATCGACAAGCACGCGCGCATGGGTCTCGGCGACGCCGGTGCCCTGCTGATCGCCCAGTCCGACACGGGCCCGCACGCCACGGCCGAACTCCGGACGATCGCCGGCGCGTGCCACGCGGCCGGAGCGATCGACGTCGTCGCCGCCGAAGACGAGGCCGAGTCCGAGCAGCTCGTGCAGGCCCGGCGGCTGGCCTACCCCGCGCTCGAAGCGCTCGGCTCCCCACTGGTCGACGACGTAGCCGTGCCCCTGTCCGCGCTGGCGCGGGTGATCGACCACGTCGAGTCGGTCGCGGCCGCGCGCGGCCTGACCATCGGCGTCGTCGGACACGCCGGTGACGGGAACCTGCACCCCACGGTCATCGTCGACCCGAACGACCCCACCACGCTCGCCTCGGCCCACCACGCCTTCGAGGAGATCGCCACCCACGCGCTCGGCCTCGGCGGCACGGTGACCGGCGAGCACGGTGTCGGGCTGCTCAAGGTGGGCCTGCTGGAACAGGAGCTCGACCCCGTCGCGGCGGAACTGCAACGCCGCGTCAAAGAGGCGTTCGACCCGCACTACCTGCTCAACCCCGGAAAGGTACTGGCACGGCCATGAGCACGGCGGTTCTGTGGTCTTGTTGCGCCAACGGCGCCGCCGAGGTGCTGCCACCGATCAAGCAGGAGACGCACTGATGCCCCATGCCCTGACCGTGACGACGTCCTACGCGCGGATGCCGCGCGCGTCTCAGCCATGATCAGCTCGGACGTCCCGGCGATGGAAACCCTTTTCTCCGCGGATCTCCTGTGGTTCCACGCCTCGCGCGATCGCGACTCGCGAGGACATCCTGGTCCGGCTATTCGACGACATAGGCTTCATGACCGGCCACATCGACATGGACGCACAGATCGGCTTCGTACGCAGAGCCGTCCCCAGCCGATTCACCAGCGTCTGGCAACGGACGAAAACAGGGGACTCCGGCTTGTCAGCTGGCAGTCAGCACGTCACGACGGTTGACCCGCAGAATGAGTCGGCTCCAATCAACGCTGACCGCGACGAGTCATTGTCGCGGCCGGCTCCGTGTCCAGCAGACCTACTCCCGACGTTTCCGAGGAAGTCGTTGTTCGACGGCGGCGACGTCGGAGCCAAGGGGACTCGAACCCCTGTCCCCCTCACTGCCAGTGACAACCCGGCAATGCCTGTACCTGCGGAAACAGAGAACCGCTAGACAAGCGCTACCGTACAAAGTGTCCAGGTCGCCGTTTGACGCAGTCGGACACGCACCCGTGCTCCAGTTTGCTCCACCGAAACTGGTGAGAAGCCGGGCGACAATGCCAGGGCGCCGTCGACGGGTCCGTCGACGACGCCCTGACCAAGGACGATCGCGAACTCAGTTGCCGAGGCACGAGTCGACGAGCACCGGACAAGCAGGCTCGCGCCTCCGTCGTCCGGGTGCTACGCGTCCTTGATTCGCTCGTCGTAGTCCTTGGCCATGCCGAGCAGCAGGCCACGCGCGAGCGTGTGCTTGTCCACCGCCATGACCCGCTCGACGCTCTGCAGGCCGGGCAGCACCTTGACGACCGCCTCGAGAGTTGCGTAGTCGGGCGCCTCGAAGAGCATGTAGTACTGCTTGGTGTCCACCGTGCCGCAGCCACCGAGCCAGACCACCGGCCCCTTCGGCTCGTCCAGCATCGAGTCGGCGACGAGGCGAGCCAGTGGCTGGAGGTGCCCCTCGGTGACGTCCTCATCCGGACCGAGCTTCTGCCGGACCATGAACTTCATCGGCGTTCCTCCGGGAAATCGTCGGCGCCGTTGGTACCGAGTTTCTTGAGCTTGTACTTCTGGATCTTTCCTGTCTCCGTCTTGGGCAGGGACTCGGCGATCCGGACATAGCGAGGCACCGCGAACCGGGGTAGTTGCTCCCTGCAGTGGGCGACGATGGCCGCGGCCGAGATCTCGCGGCCCGCCCGAAGGACCACCGAGATGGCGATCTCGTCGTCCCCGAACTCGGACGGCACCGGATAGGCCGCCGATTCCGCCACCTCGTCGATGGCGTTGACGACGTCCTCCACGGTCTGTGCCGCGACGTTCTCGCCACGGCGCCGGATCATGTCCTTGATCCGGTCGGAGAACCACAGATAGCCGTCCTCGTCGAAGTACCCGGCGTCGCCGGTGTGGAATCGGAAGTTGCGCATGACCTCCAACGACATCTCCGGCTGGTTCCAGTACCCGGAGAACGTCGACCACGGCTCGTCGGCCGACACCACGATCTCCCCGGTGACCCCTGGGGGAACGGGCTGGTCGTACTCGTCCACGATGCTGACCCTGTACGGCGGATACGGCTTGCCGCACGGGCGCGGAGGGCTGGTACGCGACCGAAGAAGAGCTCTTCCTCGGTTTGTGCTTGCGGTGGCGTGACATTCCCCGGCCGACGATCGCGCAGGTACACGGCCGGGTTGTGGGCGGCGGCCTGCTGTTGATGTGGCCGTGCGATCTGGTGGTGGCCGCCGACGACACCATCTTCACCGACCCGGTGAGCGCCTTCGGTTGCGGGATCGGCGAATACTTCGTGCAGCCGTGGGAAATGGGGCACCGGCGTGCCAAGGAGATGCTGTTCACCGGCGAATCCATCGATGCCCTCGACGCGCATGCCCTCGGCATGGTCAACCGGGTCGTCCCGCGCGAGGAACTCGCAGTGGAGACGCTCTCGCTGGCCGAACGGATCGCCGAACGGCCCACTTTCGGGATCCGGTTGGCCAAGCGTGCGGTGAACTACGCGCTCGACCTCCAAGGGCAGCGCTCGGCCGTGGAGGCGGCGTTCGGGCTTCATCACCTCGCGCACTCGCACAACCGTGAGCTGCACGGCGGTCTCGTCGACCCCGCCGGCATCCCCATGGTCCGCGAGGAGGTCCGCAGCCGAGCGGTCCGGTCGCCCGGTGTGCGGCCCAGCGGCGAGTCGTCGTGACCAACGCGGCCGCCAGGCCATTCGATTCAGCAGAAAGCGAGAGCACCTCGATGTCCCATGCCGGAGACGGGCACCACGTCGTTCGCTACGAGCTGCGCGAGTCCGCAGCATGGATCGTGCTGAACCGGCCCGAGGCCCGCAACGCGCTGTCGACCGAGGTCGTCGAAGGGTTACGGGAATCGCTCGCACGGGCCGAGCACGATCCCGCGGCGCGGTCGGTCGTGCTCGCGGGCGAGGGCCCGATGTTGTGCGCCGGCGCGGACCTGAAGATGGTGCTCGGCCGGCTGGACGAGGACGGAGCGCTCAGTGCTTTCCTCGTCTCGGTCGGCGAAGTGTGCATGGAGATCGCACGGCACCCGAAGCCCGTCATCGCCGCTGTCCAGGGCGGTGTGATCGCCGGCGGGTTCGAGCTGGTACAGGCCTGTGACCTCGTGGTGGCCACCGAGGACGCGACATTCTGCGACGGCCATGCACGGTACGGCCTGTTCCCCGCCGCCGGTGGCGCGGTCCGGCTCGTCCGCAAGATCGGCATGAATCGCGCCAAGCAGTTGCTGTTCACCGCCGAGCCGTGGTCCGCAGAGAAGCTTCGGGAAGCCGGGCTCGTCAACCAGGTCGTGCCCACCGGCCAACTGGAACCGGCGGTCGCCGCGCTCACCGAGCGGATCGGCAGGCACAGCGGCCAGGGCCTCGCGGAAATGAAGCGGGTCATGGAGCACGGGGCCGATCTGCCCATGGCTGCGGCATTGCAGCTGGAGCTCGACGCCTGCCGCGACTACGCCGCCCGCTGTCCCGACTTCTCCGAGGGCCTGCGTGCCTTCAGCGAACGGCGAGAGCCCAGTTTCCTGCGGTGACCCGGCCCGTCTGCTCACCAGCGTCAAAGCTGTCAAAAGCTATCGAAAGGCACCAACGTGGAGCTTACGAACAAGGTCGCCCTCGTCGCGGGGGCCGCGTCAGGTCTGGGCCGCGCGGTGTGCGCCGACCTGGCCAAAGCCGGCGCGATGGTCGCCGTCATGGACCGCGACGAGCCCGGAGTCCGGGCGGTCGCGGAGGCCCTGCCCCGCGGTCTGGCCGTCCCAGCCGACATCACCGACGCGACGGCGGTGGAGGAGGCCGTCGAACGGGTGTGCGCGGAGTTCGGCGCGGTGCACATCAACGTCAACACCGCTGGTGTCGTCGATGCCGCCAAGGTGGTCTCGAAAGGCAAACCCGCCTCCCTGGAGGAATTCCAGCGTGTCGTCGACATCAACCTGTGCGGCACCTTCAACGTCATGCGTGTCGCGATCGCCGCGATGCTGCGCAACGAGCCGGAGAACGGCGAGCGCGGCGTGGTGATCAACACCTCGTCGGGTGCCGCGTTCGAGGGGCAACCGGGGCAGGCCGCCTACAGCGCGAGCAAAGCCGGGTTGATCGGGCTCGCTCTGCCGGTGGCGAGAGAGGTCGCCGGTAAGGGCATCCGGATCAACACCATCGCGCCCGGTCTGTTCGACACGCCGATGTCGGCCAGTCTGCCCAAGGCTGTGCGGGACGGCTTGACAGCCGAGATCCCCGAGCCGAGACGGCTCGGGCGGCCGGAGGAGTTCGCCGACCTCGTGCACAGCATCATCGGCAACGGCTATCTCAACGCCGAATGCATCCGGCTCGACGCGGCGGTCCGAATGTCGTACCGCTGATGCCTCTGCGTCAGTGATCCTGGCGAAAGCCGAACGACACCAGGAAGGGGCAACGTGGCCCTACCCGATGCGGACGAGAAGGCGGTGTCCGACGCCGCCGTTGCCGCTGAACCCACGGCTGACAGCACCGATCCCACCGAGCCGGAAGCGGAGTCGCCGCGCCCCGCGCGGGGACTCCCCTCGGCCGTGCGATACGCGGCACTGATCCTGCTGGTCCTCGTGACCATCGCGGCCGCGGCGGTCGCCGGCCGGCTGTGGTCGGAGGAGCGTGCCGCCGCCGGCCGCGAGTCGTCGGCCCGTGACGCGATCGCGGCGGCGAGCGAGGCGGCAACGGCATTGACGGGGCTGAGTTACCGTCGGCACGAGGAGAGCCTGGCCCGCCTGCGCGACCTCGCCACCGGGGAGTTCCGGCAGCAGATCGACGACCAGTCCGGTGCTTTCGCCACGACACTGACCACCCACCGAGTCGAATCGCGGGGCCGGGTCCTCGCCGCCGGCATCGAGGAGCGCAGCGAGGGCGGCGCCACCGTCGTCGTGATAGCCGAGGCGTCGGTGAACAACAACGCGTCCGAACAGGAGGACCGTCGCCAGTACCGGCTCCGATTCGGTATGACCCAGCACGATGGACGGTGGTTGGTGCGAGGGTTGGAGTTCGTGCCGTGATCACACCGAAACTGCTCGGCTCGATGGCCGGACTCGTCCAGCGAACCACGCTGAGCTGGAAGCGCGTCGCCGTCGCCGTCCTTGTCCTGCTGGCAACCGGGCTCACCGTGGCAGGCGGCGTTCTGGCGTCGCGAACTAACTCCCTGGCCGCGCTCGACGAAAGCCGGACACAGGCGCGGCAGGCCGCCAAGGCGGCGGTCGCGGATGTGCTGTCGTACGACCATCGCAGCCTTGACGCCGATCGCCGGGAGGCGGCGGCGCTGGTGACCGGGAGCTTCGCCGACGACTTCGACGCACTGATGGACGACGTGCTCGGCTCGGTGGTGCGTGACAAACGAGCCAGCGTGACCACGACCGTCACGAGCGCGTCTGTCATGGAGGGCGACCAGGACGCGGTGGTCGTGCTCGTGCTACTCGCGCAGGAGAGCGAGCAAGCCGGGCAGGAAACCCCGGTCATCACCAGCGCGGTCGCGCGCGTCGAGATGCGCGACGTAGACGGCCGTTGGCTGATCGCGGAGCTCGCCCCGTTGTAGCGCCCCGCCCACGACAGCAAGCAGCCGGGCAGGCCGAGGCCCGGCAGTCACCCAGCCGCCCATTGCCGAGCACATCAGGAGATTCGTGTGGGAGCCGAAGTGGTCGTCGAAGGACTGACGAAGTCCTTCGGAAACCAGAACATCTGGCGTGATGTGACGCTGACCTTGCCCGCCGGCGAGGTGTCGGCCCTGCTCGGGCCATCCGGCACGGGCAAGTCCGTGTTCCTCAAGTCGATGATCGGGCTGCTCAAACCAGAGCGAGGCCGATGCATCGTCAACGGCGTCGACATCGTGACCTGCTCGGAACGCCAGCTGTACGAGGCGCGCAAGCTGTTCGGTGTGCTGTTCCAGGACGGCGCGCTGTTCGGTTCCATGAACCTGTTCGACAACGTGGCCTTTCCTCTGCGTGAACACACTCGCAAGTCCGAGACCGAGATACGGCGGATTGTGCTGGAGAAGCTGGACATGACCGGCCTCACCGGCGCGGACCGCAAGCTGCCCGGCGAGATCTCCGGTGGGATGCGCAAGCGCGCCGGCCTGGCGCGCGCGCTGGTGCTCGACCCGCAGATCATTCTCGTGGACGAGCCCGACTCCGGCCTCGACCCGGTACGCACCACCTACATCTCACAACTGTTCCTCGACGTGAACGCACAGATCGACGCGACCTTCCTGATCGTCACGCACAACATCAACCTCGCCCGGACGGTGCCGGACAACATCGGCATGCTCTTCCGCAAGGAGCTGGTCATGTTCGGGCCGAGGGAACTGCTCCTGACATCCGAGGAGCCGGTGGTGAGGCAGTTCCTCAACGGACGGATGGACGGGCCGATCGGCATGTCCGAGGAAAAGGACAGTGCGACCCTGGCCGCCGAGAAGGCGCTGTTCGAAGCCGGTCACGGCTCGGGTGGTGTCGAGGAGGTCACCGGTGTACCACCACAGATGCGACCCACTCCGGGCCTGCCCGACCGTGCTGGTGGCCGCAGACGACTGGACCGCGTCATGCAGCTGCTCCATACGCTGCCGGAGACGGCGCAAGAAGCCGTCCTCGCGTCGTTGTCCGGAGAAGACCGCCGACATGCCGGAACTCACCAACACGATGAGGGCACCGTAGCCGGGCAACGGCCGCGCGGCCCGCGGCCATCGACCCACTCAGTGCGGCATGGCCGACGGTGACGGCCCCGGGGACCTTTCGGGTCCTGGCTTCTTGGGATCCGGTGGGTCATGGTCCCTGGTGGCTGCGGCATCAGTGGTGGCGTGGTGGGTGTGTCCGGCGCCGATGTCGATGCTGCGGTCGAGTCTGCTGAGGGTCTCGGCACGGTGCGAGGCGATGAGGGCGGTGCCGGTGAAGTCGGCGATGACGTTTGAGATCGCGTGTTCGGTGTCGGGGTCGAGGCTGGCAGTGACCTCGTCCACGAGCAGGATCCGGGGCTGGCGGACGAGGGCGCGGGCGAGGCAGAGGCGGGCTTGCTGTCCGCCGGAGAGCCGGAGCCCGCTTTGGCCGAGGTCGTCGTCGAGACCTATCGACTCGGCGGTACCTACCCGGCGGAGTATCACTGTCAGCTCGTCGTCGGGTAACGGCGTGGTGCCGCGGAGGAGATTGTCGCGGACGGTGCCGTGGAACAAGGTTGCGTCCTGATCAACCAGGGCGACCGCCCCTCGGAGGGCTGTGTCGTCGATCTGGTTGATCGGCAGGGTCGCGCCGTCGCGGTCGACGAGTTCGATGCTGCCCGACGACGGGTCCCACAGTCGTGCGGCGAGGGCGATGAGGGTGCTCTTGCCGGAACCCGAGGGTCCGGTCAAGCCCACGTGCTCGCCGGCAGCGATGTCCGCTGACCAGGACGACAGTGTTGGTGGCCGGTCGTCGTAGGAGAAGGACACGTCACGGAACCGCAGGCCCAGCGGCCCGTCGGGGAGCGGCCGCGGCGAGGTCGGCGCGGTGACGACCGGGGGCCGGTTGATGCCGTCAGCGACACGCTGGGCACTGGCCACCAGTGGGTGCAGCTGGGTGAGGGTGGTCGTCGCGTCGGTGGTGGCGAGGACTCCCGCGAGGGCGAGCGCGACCAGGGCTGGCAGCAGCGCCGGGGACAGTCGCGGCTCGGCAGTGCCGGAGAGCACCCCGGCGGCGAAAGCGCTGGTAGCGATCACGCCGATGACGACAGCGGTGACGATGAACTCGCGAATGGCGGTGACCAGTTGCGTCAGCAGTTCGCGTCGCCGGGCGATCGTGGTGATCCGGGTGGTGGCGTCGATGGTGTCGGCGATGATGCGCGAGGTGAGACCGTAGGCCAGAACTTCACGCAGGGCGCCGAGCGCGTCGACGATCCGTACTGACAATGAGGAGCGTTCGTGTTGTTCGGCCGCGCCCAGCCGCCGGATGGCTCCGGCTCCGTAGAACGCGCTGGTGGCGACGAGGACGCTACCCGCGAGCAGGACGATGCCCGCTTCGGGCAGTAGTGCGAACGCGGTGGCCAGGCAGGTGAGGAACACGGTGATGGAGGCCCCGAGTTGGGCGATCGTGTGGGCGTAGAAGAACTCCAGCTTCTCGATGTCGTCCATCGCCACACTCGCGGCATGTCCGGAATGCTCACGGCGCCGGCCTGGGACACTGCGTGCGTAGGCGTCGAAGAGCGCCATCCGCAGTCGTGCCAGCACGCGGTAGGCCAGGGCGTGGGAGACATCCATTTCCCGCCAGGTCAGCACTGTCCGCACCACGACGAGGCCGGTCAGTACGATCCACCATCCCAACCCGGGCAGGGCGCGCTCGACGACCGCGTGACCTACGGCCCACGCGGTCAGGACCGACAAGGCCGCCAGCGCCATGGCACTGGCGGTGCCGATGAGATAGCTCCCGAGCATGCCCCGCCATTCGGGGCGGAGCACCGGCAGCAGCGCACGGAAGGTGCGCGGTGAAGGGATCGTGGTCACCGGGTGCTCCTGTCCAGCTGACCGGAGTTCAGCCGCAGCACGTTGTCCACCCCGGTGAGTGTTTCGGGTCGGTGGCTGATCATGATCACGATGCGCTCGGCGGCGACCCGGTGCAGTGTCTCGATCACGTCGGCGGCGCGGACGGGATCCAGGGCGCTCGTCGGTTCGTCCACGAGCAAAACCGGCCGGTGCGCCAGCAGCGCGCGGGCCAGGGCGAGTCGTTGGCGTTGCCCGCCGGACAGGCTCGACCCTGCTTCGGTGACCTCGGTGTCGAAGCCGCGGGGAAACGCCTGGATCTCCTCGAGGATGCCGGCGGCACGGCAGGCAGCGATGAGCTCGGATTCCGCTACGGTCCCGGTGACGGCGAGGTTGTCGCGGATGGTCCCGGCGAAGAGCACCGGCCGTTGGGAAACCACCGCGATGTCATCGCCCCGCAGTGGCCGCCCGTCCAGGTCGATCGTTCCGGCATCCGGGGTGAGAAACCCGAGTAGGAGGTCGAACAGGGTCGATTTACCTGCCCCCGAGGGGCCGACGATGGCGCTCAGCGTGCCCCTGCGCGCGGTCAGATCGAGACCGTCGAGTACCGGGCCGTCCGAGTCGGCGTAACGGAAGCTCAGCGCCCTCACCCGCAACTGCCTGGCCTGCTCGGGTGAGACCGCGCCGCCCGCACCCGCCGCCGGGGTGGGCTGTGCCGTGTCTGCCGCCCCGGCGAAGGCACCGATCCTGGCCAGGCCGGGGATCGCGGTCAGCCCGAGGAACCCCGCATGCCAGTGGCGGGAGAGCTCCCGGATCGGACGGAACGCTTCGGAGACGAGCAACAAGATCAGGTAGACCTCGACGGCAGGCGGTTGCCCGGTGACGGCGTGGACGATCGCGGCGCCCGCTGCGGCGACGACTCCGGCTTGGATCGCGAAGTCCGTCACCCCCGTCTCGGCCAGCGACACCCGCATGACTCGTTCGGTGGCTCGTCGCAATGCTTCGGAGCGTGCGTGCAAGCGCCGTCGGGTGCCGGAGACGTCCCCAAGCGTGCGTAGTGTGGACATGCCCCGCAGGGATTCGAGCAGGTCGGCGCTGACAGCTTCGTAGCTGCCCCAATGATCGAGTCCGCGCCGGGCCATCATCCGCTTCCACGCCATCGGCCCGGCCAGGGCGAGCACGACCCCGGCAGCCACGCACAGGCCCGCCCATGGTGACAGCACCATCACGGCGATGATCACCAGTGGACAGGTGACGAAGAGCTGAGCGATGACCGGGATGTACTTCGATACGTACGCGTCGGTGCCATCGATCCCATCGCCGAGGCTTGCCCGCATCGATCCGTCCCGGACGGTCGTGTCGTGCAGGCGGTCGGGAACCAGCGCGGCCCGCATCGCCCGGCGGCGGATCGTTTTCCGCACCTGTCCGCCCAGCCGCGCCGCCGCCGAGGTTTGAACCAGCGAGAGCACCAGGCGGGCCAGCGCGATCCCGACGATGGCTCCCAGCGCCACGAGCACGTCCTGCGCCTGCCCGTCCAGGACCGCCGACATGGACCACGCGATCGCCACAGCCTGGCCGACATGGGTGGCGAAGACGAGCACCAGTAGGGCGATGCTCCACGCCAGTGCGGCAGGGAACCGGGCCGCTTCGCGCCACAGCTCGCGCACGATCATCATGCGCAGGCCTCCTGGGCATCGTTCGTGTGACGGTGCCCGGACGCCGGCAGCATCGCGAGGGCATGTGTGATCCAGCGCCCATGGCCGGCGGCGATTCCGGAGATCGGCCGGCTCCGCCACCGGCCCGACAGCGTTCCGTCGTAGCACAGTGACGCGGCGCGACGATGCGCCTGCCACACGGCCCCGGCGATGTCCTGAGCCGGGGCCTGCGCGGGCACCGACCACGTCTCGACCCGGTCCGCCCCGAGAACCCAGCCCTGCCCGGACAGGCGCGCGACCTCCACGGCACGCGGCTCAGGGCGACGGCCGGTGGCCTGTTCGAACTCGCTGAGCGCCGGAGAGCGCCGGGTGGCCAACGCATGGCTGCGGTCGGCGTCGACTGTCCACGATGGAGGAAGTTCGACCGCCGCCAGCGGGATCTCGGGAACGAGCCCTCGGCTCAGCCACGGCTGAGCGCAGGCCGCGCGCGGAACACCGAGCAGTGCCCGCAGCAGCGGCCCAGGACCGGTCGAGGTCTTCAGGTGCTGGGTGATGAGAAACTCCACCGCCGTCTGCGCATAGGCGACATCGGCGATCCAGAGCGGCCACGCGCGGTGGCGATACCGTCCGAAACTGCGGCCGGGCTGTACGGTCAGCACCAGTGTGGTCTGCGCGGTGGCGGGCCGGGCGCGCTCGATGTCCCATCCGGTGGCAGGTTCGCGGGCCGCGACCCGGCGCAGGAGATGCCCGTTCTCGTGGTCGTAGAGGTAGCGGCCTGGGTCCAGACCGTCGAGGCCCGCGCTGCCGACGACGAGATGGGTGTGCACCGGGTAGGCGGCTCCGGCCGACGGCACCGGCCGTTGCCGGATGCTGGTGACGGTACCGTCGGGCAGGTGGTGGTAACCGGGGCTGCGCCACAAACCATCGAACAGGCTCCGCAGACGCTCAGGGATGGCGACGGGCACCGCTCCGGCCCCCTGCCATGGGTTGACCCGGGGTCCGGGTGCCACCGGTGGCCCGGGACTCTCCGGAGTGAGGGCGCGTGCCAGGGGCGCCGGGAGACTCCACATCGCCGGTGCCGCATGCCGCTGGGTGCTGTCTGTGGGGGTGCCTGTGGTCACGGGGGTCATTGGCGGGGCCTACATATGCGGGGGCGGAATGAAGGTGAGGTCTGCCGGGCTGCCATCCCATGAGGTGCGCCATCCCCGGTCGAGGGCGGCCTGCTCGAAGCGGGACATGCCGAGGTAGGCGAAGGCTGCCGGCGCGTTGGGGACAAGACCGGTGATGATGGTCCGGACGACGCGCAACGAGGTGCGGCGGATGTCGCTGGTGGTCAGGTCTCGGGTGAGGATGCCATGTCCGCGTGCGCGCAGACGTTGGTAGACCTCGTCCATGGTCACCGCCGGCAGGTCGGTGATCGGGCGTATCCCGCCGGCCGGAGCGGCAAACCGGCGCGCCTCGGCGTGGACGCGGGGATCGAGCCAGAGTTGGACATGCGCGCCGAGGTCGATGATGTGCTCGCAGTGCTGACCCGCGGCGTCGAGATAACGTGCGTCCTCGCGGAAATCGAGGTACAGGCCCCGGGCCAGCAGACCCTGTTCGACGGCACGGAACACCCACCCGTCGGCGCTCGTGCAGCCTTGGGTGTAGATCCAGGTGTGCACGGCTTCCAGGACGGCTTTGCGGGCGGCTTGTGCCGGGTCGAGGGCGGCGGAGAATCCCGCCGCGTACAAGCCACGGTCCCGATCGTGCACGAGAGCGGCTA
This sequence comes from Prauserella endophytica, assembly GCF_005146945.1. Classification (GTDB taxonomy): domain Bacteria; phylum Actinomycetota; class Actinomycetes; order Mycobacteriales; family Pseudonocardiaceae; genus Prauserella_A; species Prauserella_A endophytica. Next base: position 36,387 of record NZ_SWMS01000004.1, on the reverse strand, counting down.
CGGCGGGAGCGAACTCCGAGGGCATGGCCACCAGCGACACGGTCAGGCTGCTGCCGTCGAGATCGTCCGCGAGGCCGGGCACACTGGCGGGGTCGATGCCGATCGTGGGTCCATCGAGGTGCCACCACACTTCGAGCGCGTCGCGTTCGATGATCTCCAGTACGCCGCGGTCGCGGGCGTCCTGCGTGCCTTGTCCGGTGGCGATGCCCGCGTAGTTGAGGTGATGGATGCGGGGCAGCTGCCGGAATCGGGATTGCCGCCAGTTCAGGTAGACCAGTGAGGCAGGGACCCACACGTCTGCGTCGTGCTCGTCGGTGCAGCGGGCCCACAGTGTGGGCGTGTGCTCGGTGAGTCGCTCGTAGGGGAAGTTCTCCCGGTCGTATTGCCACGGGGCGAACACCGGCAGCGCACTCAGTGGGATGGGAGTGAGCGCATCGTCGAGCAGCTGGGCCCTGGTCGCGATGCGTAGTTCCCCGGCGGGAAGCTCGGCGGGGAGCCAGTTGCCGCAGTACCGTTCGACGCCTTCGGCGACTGCCGCGATGCGGGCCTGTTCCACGTCGCCGAAGGAGGTGCCCAAGGACACGCGGTCAGCCGGCCATTCGCCCAGCCGGCGGGCGTCCGAGACGGCCGCGGTCAAGGCGAGGTAGGCGGTGGGCGCACCGGCGGGGTGTGGCACCTGGCGGACAGAGCGGATGACGCCGCACACCGGGTCTACCAGCGCCTCGACGGGCAGCACGCGCTGGCGGTGCGGTGCTGGCGTCGGGAACTCACCCGCGGCGTGCTCACGCGGTCGGCCGATGTCGACGGGGGTCATGGTGCGGTCCTTTCGTGACGCCACGCCATCTCGGCGGGATCGAGCGTCGAGCGAGAGTGAGGCACGCACCGCAGGGGCTCGGTCCACGCCGCCGCGGTGCCGGGCAGGTCGTGGGCCGCCAGCCACGCCTCGATGATGCCGCCCAGGCCGCCGGCGGCGCGGAAACGGCTCCGCAGCTCGGGGTCGGCGATGTCTCCGGCCAGCCCGTGTCCCCAGGGCCCGGTGACGAAGTGACTCGCCGCGGTCCAGGTGCGCGCTAGGCGACGGGCGTCGTTGTCGAAGAAGTCGTCCTCGCCGCTGATCACCAGCAGCGGGACATCGAGGGGGTAGCGTGCGGCCAGGTCGATCCGTTCGGCCTGCCAAAGCCGCTGCCATTGTGCTAGCGCGTGTGGTGTCCAGCCCCAGTTCTTCGCGGCATCGACAACACCGGCGTTGCCGGCTTGCGCTGTGCGCCTGGCGAGTTCGGCCGTGGACAGCGGGTTCTGGGCGTAGCGGGTGCGGCCGTGTTCGTGCCACCATCCGATTCGATGCCAGATCTGCGGAGTACCTGAGCTGTCCCACGCGGTCTCGGCGAGTCCCAGCGCCGGGACGAGCACGATCACCGCCGCGACGGTGCCGCTGCCGGCGTGTGCCGCGCCGCGAGCGGCTTCCAGGGCCGCGTGCGCGGCATAGGACGCGCCGAACAGCACGATCGGCAGTCGAGGGTGCTCGCGGCCCAGCTGGGCGAGCACCTGGCCCCCATCGTCCTCCTCGTGCTGGTAGGGGGCCCAGTCGCCGCCGGACCGGTACCGTCCGCGGACGTCCTGGATCAGGCAGTGGTAGCCGCGCGCCGACCAGGATCTCGCCGTCGCCGCGTGCTGCCGCGCGTCGTAGGGGGTTCGGATCACGACCAAGCCGGCCGGGGCCGTGCACTCCCAGAACTGCCCTCGAAGCTCGGTGCCGTCGCGCATGCGGCACACATGCTCGCGTGGCTGCACGGGTGTCATCACCGTCGGATCACCGGCTCATCGGGCACATACGGCGGGGCGTAGCCCAGGACAGGGTGTTCGCTGACCGTGCCGGTCGCCGGTACGAACGTCCACAGCGTCTGCCGGTACTCCTCCAGCAGCGCGGTCTCCTGCGCCCACGCCAAGGCAACGGCGAGGATGCGGCCGACCAGGAAGGTGCGCGCGCTGGACGGTATCGGCCTGCCGTCGGCGGGGGCCGCCCGCTGCCAGGCGGCCAACTGTCCGGGCACGAGGCTGGCCGCCAAACGCCGGCGCCGCACCTGCTCGCTTCCCGGGTCCTCAGCGGTCACGCCGATCGGATCGACGAAACAGTTCTCGCCTTCCCGATAGGCGCGCAGCCACGCCACCCCCTCGCCCGGCAGGACATCCAGCCGGCCCCAGTCGGCCCGCTCCGCACCAGAGTCCGCATAGGCGATCACCAGATCGCACGCTACGGGCCCGCCCCCACCGTTCACCGGTTCACCGTCCGGCCCCGGGTGCCCAGTCGCCAGCAATTGCGCGCTCGTGGCGTACCGCTGTGTGCTCACCTCCCATTCACCCAGTGCCTGGGCCAACTCGTCGATGACGGCACCGGATCCGAGCAGTCCCACCGTGCGCTTGGAGGCCGGCCACCGGTGCTGAGCGTCGGCGGCTTCACGTGAGGCCATCTCCTCCTGGAGCGCGGCGAGGTAGGCCGCGGTCGCCTCGTCACCGGCCGAGTCCCCGGCGAGGACGTCCCACAGCCCCGGCGGCGGCGCCTGCAGGCGCAGGAACCGGCCCGCGGACGTGCGCACCATCGCGGCGCCGTCGGAGTCGATCAGCACGTGCGCGCCGGTGGCGGGCACGTGAGCGACACGAGATTCGGTGGGCATCGGCGGCCTTTCGAAGGGCCCGGTCGGGCAACCCCGAAGGGCTGCCCGACCGGGAGTGTGTACTCGCTGGCGACGTGGTCAGTCGAACGGGTTCTCGACGAGAGCGTTCGAGTGCGTGGCCGACAGGTGCGCCAGCTGCTCGGGCTCCTCGATCTCAGCAACGATCTGCGTGTCCATTGCGGACTCCTCTCGATGGATGGGCCGTGCCGGCGGGAAGGCCGACACGAGTTCGCGAGGCGAACACCGTCGACCCTAGTTGATAACGATTTTCATATCTAATAGGTTTGGGAGCATGGATACTCCGCGGCTCGTGGTCGCCGACTACCGGGCAGGGCGCGTGTACGCCGTTCGCGGCGCTGCCGTGAACCCGCTCGGCTGCGGCGTGCTGGCCGAACACGCGGGTGTGTTGTCGTTGCCCGAACGGGCGGGCCGGTCTCGCGGGTGGGCTTTCGTCGACGACCGCGGCGGCGCGCTCGTGGTGCACACGGGCGACGAGCGCAGGCGGATCCCGGTCGCGATCCCCGGCGAACATCTCGCCTGCGATGTCACCGGCCGGTACGTCGTGATCACGACAGGGATGGGCGCGAACGCGGACGTGTGGAGCGATGTCGTCACCATCGTCGATGTCGATCAGGACGAGTCGGTGCGCTTTCGTACCCGTGTCGGCGAACCCGGCGTCCTTGTCGTGCCCGACCAGCGCGACGGCGAACCGGCGATCGTGCTACGGCACCGAGAACCCGGAGCCATCGAAGCGATCCCGCTCCGCGACGGCCTCGGCGTAGGTTCGCACGTGCCAGAACTGAGTGGGCGGGCCACAACGGACCTCGCCGCTGACGGGCATGGTGATGCCGTCGATCACCGGACGGGGATCGCGGCGACGGCAACCAGCCGAGGCCTGGAACGGTTCGTCATCGATCAGGGTGTGCCCCGCATGATCGGCCGCACCCCGTGGCCGGTTCCGGGGCGAGCGTTCTACCTGCGCTTCGATCCAGCCACGGGCCGAGCGGTCGGCGTCGTCCGCGGCGGTCCCACCTCCCCTGGTCAGTGGACCGCCTGGACGAACCATCTCGTGGACGTCGATCTCTCCACCGGCCACACGCGCAGTACGGAACTCCCCCCGGGGCTGGCGTTCCGGTTCGCGCTCGGCGGAGGGCGGGCAGCGGTGGCCACGATCCATCCCGACGGCGACGAAGTGACGATCGTCGACCGCTCCGGCACGGATCTGCACCGCCTCCGCACGGTTTCACTGCCAGCACTGTCCCGTCCACCGGCCGCCGGACACCTCCCGTGGGATCCGGTCGGCGACTCCCCGGCCCAGCGCAGGGCGATCGCCCTCGACCCCACCGGTTCGATGGTGGCCGTCACCCGCGGCGGAGACAGTCAGCTGCACCTGATCGGCGACGACGGAATCGACACCCTCAGCGTGCCCACACCACTCGACGAGGGCGGGCACCTGTACTGGCACGGCGGCGCCGTCGACCCGGTCGGTCGATGAACCGTGACTGAGGTGATCGTCCCGATCGACCCTGCGCTGGATGCCGCCTTGTCCCGCTGGGAGCGGCACGGCCGGCCTGGCCTGCCCGACAGCGGTTTCACACTCAGCCGCCTACCCGGGCGGCAGCGTCGCGGCATCTATCGCGCCGACACCGGTGAGGCCGTCATCGAACCGGACGGGCACATTCTGCGCATGGCCGCGGCCCCGGATCGCCGCCACATCGCGATCCAGCTCGCCGAGCACGCCGACGAGAACGCGGACCTGGCGATCGTGGACGTCGCATCCGGTCAGGTCCACCCGTATCCGGGTATCCGCTGTCGCTACGAGCCCATGGTGTGGGACGCGCACTCGCGCACGGTCGACCTCGTCGCCCGAGAACCCCAACGCCTCGTCAGCGTCGATGTGACCGCCCAGCGGGTCACGACCACGGAACTGACCGCTGAGGCGCGCGTGCGGTTGTTCCCGGCAGGCCCGCGCGGGCTCCTCTGCGAAAGCCGACCGGGCACACCCACCCGCATGGTCGACCGTGCCACCGGCAGACACTTCGCCTCGTTCCCGGCAGTCGTCCGGGTCGTCGGCATCGGCGACGACGTCCTCATCGACGACGGCACCACGCTTCATGTCCTCGACCCTCGCGGCGGGACCGAGAAATGGTCCTGGCAGGATCCTGCCCTGCAGATCACGTCCCTCGCGGTCGCAGGCCGGCACGTGCACATTGGCGCCGTCCGGGACGGCCACAGCGTCCTCTTCCGGCTCGCCGACGGACACGTCATCGACGAGCGCCTCGTCAGCTACCGAGGAGCTCCGGCCGTGGCGAGCGGGGTGAGTGCCGACGACGGCCGGGTTCACGTTCTCATCGAAGCGCCGGCCCTGCCCCCACGCGTCGTCCCAGCCCTCGAGCTGCTCGCGGACACCGCCGAGACCAGCAGCCGCGAGAACGCCACGGTCGCCCGCACCCAATGGCACACGGTCACCGCCGACGACGGCGAGAACATATCGGTGGCGATCACCTCTCCCGTCGACATCGACGGGCCGACTCCGCTGATCCTGACCTGCTACGGCGGATTCGGGGTGCCGAGCCTCCCGGTGTTCGAACCGACCATCCCCGCCTGGATCGAACACGGTGGCCGGTACGCCATCGCACACGTTCGGGGCGGCGGCGAGCGCGGCAGGGCCTGGCGCGATGCCGGCCGCGGGAGGAACAAACACCGCGGTATCGACGACCTTGCCTGCGTCGCCCGCGGCCTCGTCGAGGCCGGCTACACCCGCCCCGACCAGCTCGTACTGGTCGGCGCTTCCCACGGCGGAGTGCTGGTATCCAGTTGCGCACTCGGCTTCCCGGACCTGTGCGCCGGGGTCGTCAGCACCGCGGCACCGCTCGACCTGCTCAACCTCGACGCCCATCCGCTCGGGCACCACTGGATCAACGAGTTCGGCGATCCGGACAGCCCCGGAGGCATCGACGAACTGCGCCGCATCTCACCGTTGCACCGCGCCCAAACTCTGCCTGCCGGGATCCGGCTTCCGAGATTCCTCGGCGTAGTGCTCGCGGACGACTCCCGCGTCAACGCCGATGCCACCCAAGCGGTCGTCGACGCCCTGCGGGACAGGGGCGGCGACGCCGCCGTGTGGCGTGCCGACCGAACCGGCCACGGCAGCAACCATCTCGACAGCCTCCATCGCCTCGGCGCGACGGTGCTCAGCTTCGCCGCCATCACCACCGGGCCAGCACGGCCGACGACGTCGCCGACCGAAGAGAGAGCACACCGCACATGACATCGGTCAACCACCGGAGCCCGGACCCGGGCTCTCTCCGGCCGGACCCGACGCGTTCCCGACCAGGCACCGAAGGGAACCCCGCCGAGACGGGCCCGAACCCGCCCGAACCGCCGCGGCGGCTGCGTCGCCGTGGAGCCCTCGCCGTGCGGATCCTCGTACCCACGCTGACGTTGTCGCTCCTGGCCGTGATCGTGGTCTCGGCGAGCATCGGCACCATCGGCGTGCCGCTCGTCGACAGTCTCAAGATCATCGTCGGGCATCTCGTTCCCGGTATGCCGTGGATGTCCGATGGCTCACTGAGCAGCGTGCAGGACAATGCGGTGTGGCAGTTCCGGCTACCGCGCAGCGTGCTCGCCGCGCTGACCGGGGCCGCGCTGGCGCTGGCGGGCGCCCTAATGCAGGCGGTGGTCCACAACTCGCTGGCCGAGCCCTACATCCTCGGCGTCTCCGCGGGAGCCGGAGTCGGAGCCGTGTCCTTCATCGTGCTCGGAATCGGGCTCAGCTCACTGGGGATCGGGGCATCGGCGTTCATCGGCGCGGTGATCGCCACCGCGGCCGTCTACGTCCTGGCGCGCAAAGGCGGTCGGATCGCACCGCAACGGTTGATCCTTGCCGGTGTCGCCCTCGGCTCTCTGTTCAGCGCGATCACCAGCTACCTGACCATCTCGACCGATGCGCAGAACGTCTACAGCATCATGTTCTTCCTGCTGGGATCGGTCTCGGCGGCGACGATGCACCACCTGATCCTGCCCGCCATCGCCCTGTTCGCCGTGGGGCTCTTCACCGCGCTGCGCGCCAGGGCGCTCAACGCGCTCCTGGTCGGCGATGAGGCCGCCAGCTCGCTGGGTATCAACGTCAAGCGGCTGCGCAGCGGCATCCTCGTCGCCGCTGCGCTGCTGACCGGCTCCGTGGTCGCCGTGTCCGGCGGCATCGGATTCGTCGGGCTCATCATCCCGCACATCGCGCGCATCATCGTCGGTTCCGATCACCGCAAGATGCTGCCCGTCGCCCTCCTCGCCGGGGCGGTCTTCCTGACCACCTGCGACCTGCTTGCCCGCACCCTCTCCGCCCCTTCCGAGATCCCGCTCGGGGTACTCACCGCACTGGTCGGTGCCCCCTTCTTCCTGTGGCTGCTGCGGCGTGACCGCGCCGACAGCGTGGGGGTGGGCCGATGAGAGTCACCATCGAGAACCTCGATGCCCACCGCGGCGGGCGCCGCATCGTCACCGACGTGAGCATCGCGGTGCCCTCCGGTACCGTCCTCGGGCTGCTCGGCCCCAACGGCAGCGGCAAGTCCACGCTGCTTCGTGCCGTCTCGGGCATCGACGCGCCCTCCGCAGGAACGGTCCGCTACGACGAGACCCCCATGACCGCCCTCACCCGTCGGCAGCTCGCGCAACGTGTCGCGGTGATGGCGCAAGAACACAGCGAGGAATTCGAGATCCCCGTTCTCGAACTCGTGCTCCTCGGACGCATCCCGCACGGGCGAGGCTTCGGCCGGGACTCCGAGTCCGACATCGCCCTCGCCTGCGACGCCCTCGCCCGTGTCGGCGCCGGCCACCTGGTCAACCGGTCCTTCTCCGCGCTGTCGGGCGGGGAACGCCAGCGCGTGCTCTTCGCCAGGGCACTCGCCCAGGACACGCCGGTACTTGTCCTCGACGAACCAACGAACCATCTCGACATCGCCCACCAGCTCGAACTGCTCGACCTGATCCGGGCTTCCGACCGTACCGTGCTGATCGCCCTGCACGATCTGAACCTCGCGGCACGCTCCTGCGACGCCATCGGCGTGCTCCACGACGGACACCTCGTCGCCCACGGCACGCCCGAGCACATCCTCGACACCGACCTCATCCGCTCGGTCTTCCGGGTCGAATCCACCGTCGTCAGTCATCCGGACACCCGGCAGCCGCATTTCCTCTTCGACTCCCGCAGCCCGCAGCCCGCCGGGCGCGCCCAGGTCCACCCATTGGACTCCGTTCAGGAAGGGACAACTACCCGATGACCACTCACCGGCCCCCCTCGTCGCGGCGTTCGCGCCGCCGGACGCTGACGACGACACTCTCGCTGCTCGCCGTGGCGCCACTGGCCCTGACTGCGTGCGGAACCGGTGTCACCAGCGACACCGCCTCCACCGGCGGCTCAGGCGAGACGGTGACGATCACGAACTGCGGACGGGAGCTGTCCTTCGACACCGCACCGGCCCGTGTCGTGGGCATGATGCCGTCACAGACCGAGCTGCTCCTGCGCCTCGGTGTCCAGGATTCCCTCGTCGGGCAAGCCCAGACCGACACCTCGCCCCTTCCCGACGATGTCGCGGGGCAGGCAGCCGACATCCCCGTGCTCAGCACCGACGCGCCACCAGCACGCGAAGCCCTGCTCGCCGCCGAGCCCGACCTCGTGGTCTCGCCCACGGAGTACGAGTTCACCGCCGAGCAGGGCTTCGCAAGCATGGACCAACTGGCCCAGAACGGTGCTCAAGCGTATGTCGCCACCGGTGGCTGCGCTGACCGGCGCAACACCGCCGAGGTCACCGACGTCCTCACCGACGTCACCAACCTCGGCGACATTCTCCGCGTCCCCGACGCCGCCGCAGACCTCGCACGAGACGCCCAAGATCGGCTTGCGGCCGTGGAGACCGCAATCGCCGACCACCCACGCCTGACCGTCGCACAGGTCTACGTCGAGGGAAACTCCCTCGGCGCCATCGGAGCCGGCGTCGAAGCGGACATCATCAGCAAGGCCGGCGGGGAGAACGTATTCGACCCGAACGCCCCCGAATTCGCCGACTTCTTCGCGGCCGAGATCAACCCTGAGGAGATCATCAGCCGCAACCCAGAAGCCATCGTGTTCGGCACCGCGAGCCCCCAGCAGGAAGAACAAACCCGCACCTACCTGCGCACCACGTTTCCCGACATCCCAGCGGTGAAGAACGACCTCCTCATCGCCGTGCCGCAAAGCGACCTGTACCCCGGAACGCTCGGAAACATCGACGCCGTGGAAACCATCGCGGCCCGTCTTTACCCCGACGCGTTCAAGTAGGGCCAATATCCGACAACCGACGCCCGCACTCGCGCCTGGGAACGTTCCACCAGCAAAGTTGCCAGCACCCACCGTACAGCACGATGTGACGTTCGTCCATTGTAGACAGTCGGAGGTGTGTGGGCCCCACTGGTAGCCGGGACACGCTGATGCGGCGTGTCCCGGCTCAACCAGACCCGCCGTCGCGTGGCCGCCCGGGCGCACCAGTTCGGTGAGCGCCGGGATGTCCAGTAGCTCGACGATCCGCGCGGCGCCCGCCTTGGACTCGTTGATGTGGTGCGACAAATGCATCAGCGGCAGGATCGTTCGACCGGGAGCGTGCCCAGGATCAGTGCACCGAGCAGCTGCGCCGGGGACATGGCACCCGCCGCCGTGAGCCAGGTCCCGGCAGCCAGCACGAGCACAAGTGTCGGCATCGGACCCATAGCCAGCCGGGACAGGATCATCGCCCCGCGGCTGCTGTCCTGCCACGCAGAGGTCGCGGCCGTGAACTCCTGCACCCGTTCGGCGAAGCGACGGAAACGAGGTCGTGCCGTCGTCGAAGGTGCGGACCACCGGCATACCTTGGACGAACCCGACCACGGCGGCGTTGATGCCCTCGTTCGCCTCGTCGCATCGACGGCGGGTGTCCGCATAGTCACAGGTCGCCGGTCGCATACAGATCATCACGAGCGGCCCCATCGCCAGTACGGCGATCGCCGGGGCAAGGAGGTCGGGCCTTCTGATGAGGGACTATCCTCGTCCTGGCGTTGATCACAATCGAGATCGTCTCCCGCGGCTGTCTCGACCGCCTTTGGCAGCTTGTCACCGGCACTGGTGTCTGCCACCAGTTGGTCCACAGTGGATTATGGATCGCGCCGGCGCAGGCGTGTCGGTCTGTTCGGGGTGATCAGAGCGGCAAGCTCCCGCGCTGTCGGTTCCCCTTCGAGTCGCTGGTTCAGCCGTCATGAGCGAGATGGATACCCAGGTCTGTGCGGCCAGGCAGCAGGTCTTCCCGCAGCGCGCGTGTGCCGCAGTAGTCGCCGTCGCGCAGGCGTCGGAACCGTCGGGCGGGCTCGGTGTCGATGTTGTTCAGTCTGTCCAGCAGGCGTTTGGTCTGGCGATCGGCGCCTGCGGTGTCCAACGCGTCGGCGTCATGAATCACCTGCAGATCCAGCACCTCGATCCCGACGTACCACAGGGTGCCGTGGGTGAGGGGGAAGAGCAGGGAATCAATATCGCCACTGATCCCGCGTGGCCCGATGGAGCGCTCGTCTTCACCAGCGGTCACGACAATCAGGGCCTTGCGTCCGCCCAAACCGCCGTCACCATAGCGGCGAGGTACGCCGAGCTCGGGGTCGAGGTCACCGTGGGCGAATCCGTTCATCAGCACCCGGTCGAACCAGCCCTTGAGGATTGCCGGCGGGCCGTACCACCAGAGCGGGAACTGTAGGACGAGCAGCTCCGCCGCTGCGAGCTTGGCCTGCTCGTGGCGTACATCGGAGGGGATGTCCCCACGGGCGTAGGCTTCGCCGGTCAACTCGACGAGGTTCCCCGGCCGTCTGGCTAGATCCCCCAGGTCACGCTCGGTCAGCACTGGGTCGAAACTCTGGGCGTACAGATCCGAGGTCGCAACTTCATATCGTTGCGACAGCGCCTCGGTCCCTGCCTGAAAAAGGTGGTCGTTGAGCGATCCACGGCGTGGGTGTGCGTAGATCCACAGGGCATTGCCAGGCTTTGGCGGGTGGGTGATGGTCATGCGTCACCTTCTGGGGCGTAGTTCGAGATCGCCGTCATGGCACGGGTGGCACCAAGCGCCGTGAAGGCCAGCGGGCGCGGTCCTGCTTCCATTCCAGCCCCGGACAGTGAGACGCAGAATCGCTAAGAATCTCAATTCGATACCTGATCGTCTAAGCTCGCGGCGTGGACACCCTCACCGACGTGCTCGACCACATCCGTTCTGCGGGAGCGTTGCTCGGCCAGAATCTGATCACCCCGCCTTGGTCGATCAGCTTCACCGACCGCGCCTCGATGACCCTCGTGACCATGCTGCGCGGAGAGGGGTGGATCGTTCCCGACGACACCTCGCCTGTCCGCCTGCGGAACCGCGACCTCGCCATCGTCACCGGGCCGACGCCGTTCAGCGTCACCAGCGACCCCGATGCGGGGTCTGAACCCTTCTACGTCCTCACCGAAGCCGGCACCTGCACCGACGCGGCGGGTAACGTCATTTCCGAGGAAAGCATCTCCCTAGGCGTACGAACCTGCGGCACGCACCTCGATGCCGAGCACGCGCTGCTCACCGGCTCCTACACCACTGCAGGCCGGATCGCCGACCGTCTCCTGAACGCCCTGCCTCGTGTCCTTGTGGTTCCCCGCCAGCGGCAGCAGTCGGTGCCGCTCGAACTTCTCGAGGCCGAGATCACGCGGGACGAGCCAGGACAGCAGGCCGTCCTCGACCGACTCCTGGACCTCATGCTGATCGGAACCCTGCGTGACTGGTTCGCCCTCCCCGAAGTGTGCGCACCCCAGTGGTATCGGGCCACGGCGGACCCGATCGTAGGCGCCGCCCTCAGAGCGATCCACGACCAACCAGCTCGGCCCTGGACCATCGAGACCCTGGCGCGCCAGGCGAAGGTGTCGCGGGCGACGTTCGCCCGCAGATTCACCGACCTGATGGATGAGCCGCCCATCACTTACCTCACCAAATGGCGCCTGTGCCTGGCGGCCGACCTGCTGCAGCGCAGCGACGACACCGTCGACTCGATCGCCCGGCAGGTGGGATACACCAACGCCTACGCCCTCAGCACAGCGTTCAGGCGCGAATACGGCATCCGGCCCAGCCAACAACGCGCCATGTCCGCGAGACGAGCCTCATACAGGCGGTCACAGACACCGCGTGCTACCTGATCGGAAGCACCGCCGACACTGTTGGTACATATGGCAATCGCCACGGCAGGCTGGGCGCCGCGGACCACGTCATCGACCGGTTGGCGGTCGGAGAGGGGCCGGATCAACGCCCAGCCCTCCACCGAGATCACCCATCCAATCTGTCTGGGTGGCCTCGTTTTCGACCGTCGCTACGGCCTCGTTTTCGAGCGTCGTCGACAAGGGCAAAACACCTCGTGAAGCGCAACGCTGCTTGGAACGCCGCCTCGCCGACCACGTCTGGCGAACAATGATCGCCGACGAACGGCGCCGCACGTGAACAGCGAGCCTGGGAGGGCACCAGGGGCGACTCTGACATCCAGCGCGGCTGACTCAACCCCTACCGCCAGCTCTTCGGAGAAGTCACTTCCCAGGTCCGCCGAGACCAAGCCTGCAACGCCAGAATTAGCGACTTGACAAACACAGAGGCGCCCAAGGGGACCGACCTGTCCGTGCACAGCGCTGCCGAGCTCCAGCACGTCGCCCAGCAACCCAGCGGCCGACCACGCAAAACACTCGGCTGGAAAATCCAGCCGAGTGCCTGCGTGATCTACTGACAACCACATAGGCCATCAGGTGTTGCGAGCACCCCGAGAAACCGCTACCAGCCTGGGGATGTGCACGCCTCACGGCGAAGTGCGCGTGTCAGTCCCGAATCGGGGAGTCACGCTGGCCGGTCACTCGTCTCGACGGTCAACGGGTGTGTGGCCAGGGGTTGGACTTCCGCGGTCATCCACGGCCACATTGGCAGCGACGTCAACGTCTCGTGCAGCGCCGTGGCGTCCTTGACGTCATAGAGCGAGATGTTCGCCCTGGCTCCGGGGACGCGCCAGATCGACCGCAGGAGGCCTTGCGAGATCAGTTCCTCGCCACGTTTCTGCTCGCTCGCCATCAGATCGCGAAACTCGTCGTGCGAGAGATCTCGCGGCACATCGATTGTCAATCGGACCAAGAACTCCATGCCGCGATTGTGTGCCGTGTCGTTCCCGTTGCGGCCTTGACACGCCGTGCGGTCGGCGGATTAACTTGCAGATGAGTAAATCAACTTACAAATGATGAAAGTGCGGTGGCTCTGACATGTCGCTTGTTGAGTCGTACCGGTCCATGGCGCGCATCCGAGCGTTCGAGGAGAAGTGCCTCGAACTGTCCGCCGCCGGGATCATCAAGGGCTCTATCCACGTATGTGAGGGTCAGGAGGCCATCCCGGTCGGAGCCGCTCGCGCACTGCGACCAGACGACTGGGTGGTCGCGACGTATAGGGGCCACGGCTGGGCGATCGTCAAGGGTGCGCCGATCGTGGGAGTTCTGGCGGAGATCTGCCACAAGGAGGGCGGACTCAACGGTGGACGCGCCGGGTCCGCGCTCCTGAGCTCGCCCGAGCACCATTTCCTGGGGGAGAACTCCATCGTCGGCGCCGGGGTTCCGATTGGTGCCGGCTCTGCCGTCGCCTCGACTCGCCGAGCCGACGGCGGGGTCACCGTCGTGTCGGTCGGGGACGGCGCTCTCAGTCAGGGTGCTCTCCACGAGGGCCTCGTGTTCGCAGCAGCCGAGAGCCTTCCCTTGGTCGTGATCTGTGAGAACAACGGGTGGTCGGAGATGACGCCGACATCGCAGATGATTCGGGGATCTCTCGTCGATCGTGTCAGCGGCTACGGGATCCGCGCCCTGACCGTCGACGGAGGGGATCCCGAAACAGTGGAGCGAGCGGTCGAAGACGCCCTGGCGACCGCGCGCGCCGGGGCCGGACCGATCTTTCTCGACTGCCAGACGGTCCGACTCCGTGGGCACTACAACCGGGACATCGAGCACTACCGGTCGGCAGACGACAAGGAGACCGCCCGCGCCGGTGATCCACTCGTCCGCCTCGCCGCACGGCTACGTGACGAAGGAGTCGCCGATGCGCTGCTGGAGCAGATTCATGCCGAGGTCAACGAGGAGGTAAGGTATGCGGCCGAGCTCGTCGCGGACATGCCTGACGCGGACCCTAGCCGGTCGAGCGGGCATGCGTTCAATCACCGCAGCACCCCAACGCCCATCGAAGTCGAAGCCGCCGCGCCGACCGAGCTGACCTTTCAGATGGCGCTGAATCGGGCCCTCGACATTGAACTCAGCGCACGGCCAGAGCTTCTCGTCTATGGCGAGGACGTCGGCAATGCCGGCGGAATCTTCGGCGTGACTCGGCGCCTCCAGAAGAAGCATGGAAGGGATTCCGTCTTCGACACGCCGATCGCGGAGAGCGCCATCCTGGGCTCCGCGGTGGGCGCGGCCATGCGCGGGATGCGACCGGTCGTCGAGATCATGTGGGCGGACTTCCTGCTCGTGGCCCTCGACCAGCTGGTGAATCAGGCCGCCAATGCCCACTACGTCACGCGAGGAGACCTCAGCGTCCCGCTCGTCGTACGGACCCAGCAGGGCGCGACTCCCGGGTCGTGCGCACAGCACTCACAGAGCCTCGAGGCATTGCTGGCTCACGTGCCGGGCTTGAAGGTCTGTCTGCCTGCCACGCCACAGGACGCCTACACGATGCTGCGCGCGGCCATCGCCGACGACGATCCTTGCATCGTCATCGAAGCACGGTCGCTGTACCAGGTGAAGGGTGAGGTCGACATCGCCGCGAATCCAGCTCTCGGGCGCGGCGCGGTCCTTCGCAGACAAGGAAGGGACGCACTCATCGTCACGTGGGGGACGATGGTCGCTCCGGCTCTCCAGGCAGCGGACCAGTTGTCCGAGGCCGGGATCGAGGTGTCCGTCCTGGACCTGCGGTGGTTGCGACCGCTGGATGAAGAGGCGCTTCACAGCGCCGTGCGAGCCGCCGGCGGCAGGGTGGTCGTTGCGCACGAGGCGAACCTGACCGGTGGTTTCGGCGCCGAGATCGTGGCGCGAGTCCAGGCGGAACATTTCGCTTCGCTCGCCGCCCCGGTCGAGAGAGTCGCGGCGCCTGACATTCGCGTGCCGGCCGCGCCGTCGCTGCAGAAGGCCGTGCTGCCGGGTGTGCGCCAGCTCGTCGAGACTTGTCGAGGCCTGCTGTCGCCGGACATCACTGGCGCGCGGTCCGCCCGTGGCGCTGGTGAGGCGGTGGTCCGATGATGCGCCGCGACGACACCGACGCTCTCATTCATCCGTCATCGTGGGCGGTCGAACGCGACGACGCGGATGGCCGGACTCCGCGTCAACGCGTCGACCACATGGGCTTCTCGGTCGCAGACCTCGATCGCTCGGTGGAGTGGTACAGCGTGCTGCTGCGGAGGGAACCCCTCTGGCGGAGAATCTGGGACGCTCGATACCTCTCGGACGTGGTCGGCTACGACGATTGCAGGTTGGACTGCGCGCTCTTCGAGCTCCCCGGCGGGATACACCTGGAACTTCTCCAGTATCTACACCCCGAGCCCACGACGGTCTCGATGGAGACGTTTACGGTCGGGAACGCGCACCTGTGCCTGACCGTGGACGATCTCGACGCCGAGTTCGAGCGCCTCTCCGCGATCGCGGAGTTCAGGTCGAAAACTCCGGTTGACGTGACGTGGGGGCCGAACGCAGGAGGCAAGATCGTCTACCTCCGCGATCCCGACGGAATCACCGTCGAGCTGTTCCAAGAGCCCGCGAGAAGTGATCGACACCTCGGGGGATCGGCATGAGGACATCAGTCGCGCTGACCGTGTGCGCGTTCGTACTTCCCATATTGTTGGGCGCCTGCAGCCCACCTGGTCCGGGCGCCGGACAAGACTCCGCGAGCAAGCTCGGAGACACCGCCAGGGCAGGCTCGGTGAAGCCTGGGGCGCTCGACGGAGTCACCTTGACGTTCACGAGTTGGGGCGGCGAGTCGCAACAGGCCCAGATGAAGGTGCTCGAGGGCTTCACGGAGGCGTCGGGCGCGACGATCGTCGAGGACGGTCCGACCAATTACGCCAAGCTGCAGGCACAGGTCGAGAACAACCAAGTCACGTGGGACGTCGTCACGGTCGACTCGGTATGGGCGGCCGGCCACTGCGACCTGCTACTAGCGCCAGACGAGTCGATCATCGACGGTTCGGAGTTCACGGATGGGCTCACCCTCGGCGACTGCGGCGTCCCGGCAGACATCTACGGGAACGTGCTCGCCTTCGACCGCGGGGCCTTCGCGGAAGCGCCGACGCGTTGGGCCGACTTCTTCGATACGCAGGCGTTCCCGGGCAAGAGGGCAGTGAGCGCGACGAATCCCACCGGAACCCTGGAGGCGGCGCTCTTGGCCGACGGAGTCAAGCCAGACGACCTGTATCCGCTGGATGTCGAGCGCGCACTCGACAAGCTCGACACGATCCGCGACGACCTGGTGTTCTGGTCCTCGGGAGCGGAACAAGAGCAGATCATGGGCAGCGGGCAGGCCGCCATGGGGATCTTCTGGAGCGGTCGGGTCGGGTTCAGCAACAAAGCGGGGAGCGATTGGGGGACTGTCAAGACCCAGCCCATCAATGCGACATCGTGGTTCGTCGTGCCGAAAGGAGCACGTGACCCGGCCGCGGCGATGGCGCTGATCAACTACTGGCTCGGCGCCGAGCAAGGGGCGGAGTATGCGGAGCTCACGTCGTACGAGACCGGGAACCGCAACGCCGATCCCGACCTCGATGCCTTCGCCCGCGACGTCCAAGTCACGTCGAGCGACTACTCCGACCAGGTCTGGATCGACGAGGACTTCTGGGCGGCGAACCTCGGCACGCTGACCGACCGCTGGATCGACTGGACCAATGGGTAGCGCCGTTCTCAGCGGTGCGCAGCGCCGACGGCCTCGGCGCATCCAGGGCGAGCTGGCGCTCCTGGCACCCGCAGCGCTGCTTCTTGCCGTTGGCCTCGCCATTCCACTGGGGCTCAGCGTCTGGCTGTCGGTGGTCGATACAACCGGCGGGGTCAACGGATACGTATGGCTCTTCTCGAATCCGGTGTACCTCGAGATCACGTTGAGGACATTCTCGACGGCGGCATTGACCGCACTGGTCTGCCTCGCCCTGGGCTATCCGTACGCGTACGCGATGCTCACGGCCGGTCCGAAGATGCGAGTCTTCCTGCTCGGCTGTGTGGTCCTGCCCTTGATGATCAGCGTCCTTGTCATCGCGTTCGCGTGGCTGGTGATCCTCCAGCCCGGCGGCTTGGCATCCAAGCTATTTCCGCTCGGGTTGGGCGACGGCCTGCTCGGAACGCTCCCTGCCGTGGTCCTCGGGCTAACCCATATCCTCATCCCCTACATGATCCTCCCGTTGTACACGACGATGAGGTCGGTCGACCCGAAGCTCGTTCCGGCCGCCATGGGTCTGGGCGCCACCCGCACGAGAGCCTTTTGGACGGTCTTCGTACCGCTGACCATTCCCGGCATCGCCAGCGGGGTGGTGTTCGTCTTCGTCTTCAGCCTCGGCTTCTACGTCCTGCCGCAACTTCTCGGATCGCCACGCCAAGCGCTGATCGGGCAGACCATCCACACGCAGGTCAACGACCTCCTCGCGTGGGGACGCGCCGGCGCGCTGGCCGTCGTCCTCATCCTCGGGACAGCCGCGGTCTTCGCGCTGCTCACTGGCGTCGTCAGG
Organism: Prauserella endophytica; assembly: GCF_005146945.1. Lineage (GTDB taxonomy): Bacteria > Actinomycetota > Actinomycetes > Mycobacteriales > Pseudonocardiaceae > Prauserella_A > Prauserella_A endophytica. The sequence continues at coordinate 18,940 of NZ_SWMS01000004.1, read as the reverse complement.
ATCGTCGGTGCGAACCGACGCGGAGGAAGGTCATGATGCCGCACCGACGCCACGTTCTCCCGGTGTTCGCCGTCCTTCTCGCCGTGACGATCGTGCTGCCGATTCTCGCCGTGATCCCCGTAAGCTTCACCCCGACGTCGTCCTTTGCCATCAGCTCCCCGGAGTCGTGGTCGCCGCGCTGGTATCGAGAGCTGCTGACGAACCCCGTATGGCTGGACTCGTTGGTCAGCTCACTGCGGATCGCCCTCCTCGCGGCATTGGTGGCGACCGTCGCGGGCACCATGGCGGCGCTCGGCCTGCGACGAGTACGGCGGACCCACCGCGTGGTGGCCCGCGCCTTGGTCACGCTGCCCCTGCTCATCCCGCTCGTGGTGCTCGCCGTGGGTCTCTACGCGATGTTGATCCGCACCCAACTGGTGGGAACGACGGCGGGTTTCGTCCTCGCCCATGCGCTCCTAGGGCTGCCTCTCGCGTTCATCACAGTGTCCGCCAGCCTCGACGCACTGGACGACAACCTGGAGCAGGCCTCCCGTGGGTTGGGCGCGGGACCCGTGACCACAATGCGGCTCATCGTCTTGCCCCTCGTGGCGCCGGGCGTCATCGCTGGCGCGCTGTTCGCGTTTGTCGTGTCGTTCAACGAGGTGGTGATAGCCGGTTTTCTCGGCTCGCCGTACCTTCGGACACTGCCCATCGAGATGTACTCCAGCATGACCCGAAGCACTGACCCCACCGTCGCCGCGGCCGCCACGTTCGTCGCGGCTCTCACCGTCATCACGGCAGCCTTCGCCCTCGCCGCCATGTCGTGGCGTCGACGTCACCTCACCAGGAAGGACTGAACGCATGCAGGATCTAGCCCAGCGAGGGGCCTCGATCGATCTCGATGGCGTGCACCTGTCATACGGTGACACAGCCGTCCTCCGCGACATCGACCTGCGAATCAAGGGCGGCGAGTTCATGACCCTTCTCGGTCCGTCGGGCTCGGGAAAGTCGACGCTGCTCAATCTCATGGGAGGCTTCGCCCGGGCCAACGCGGGAGAGGTGCGCGTGAACGGTGCGCAGATCGACCACCTCCCCCCGAACCGGAGAGACATGGGCATGGTCTACCAGAACTACGCCCTCTTCCCACATATGACGATCGCCGACAACATCGCGTACCCGCTCAAGCGCCGAAAGATGTCCAAGTCGGATCGGGCAGCCCTCGTCCGCGCGGCACTGGCGATGGTCGACCTGCACGGATTCGCCGATCGACGGCCGAGCCAGCTCTCGGGCGGCCAGCAGCAGCGCGTCGCCGTGGCCCGAGCGATCGTGTTCCGACCGCAGATCCTCCTCATGGACGAACCGCTCGGGGCGCTGGACAAGCGGCTCAGGGACGAGATGCAGTCCGAGCTGAGGCAACTGCACGAGGAGGTCGGCAGCACGGTCGTGTTCGTCACGCACGACCAAGAGGAGGCGATGGTGATGTCGGATCGGATCGCCGTGATGAACGGCGGCCGAGTCGAGCAGGTCGGCACGCCGCACGAGCTGTACAGCCGGCCCAGGACCACATTTGTCGCCACCTTCCTCGGCGAGTCGACGATGTTGCGTGGGACGGTGCACGCCGTGGGCGGGCAGTCGATCTTCCACTACCGGGACACGCGGGTCCCCGTCGACGGTCACGACGTCACCGGATCGGGCACATTGCTGCTGCGCCCCGAGCAGATCGAGCTCAGCGAGGACAAACCACTCCGGAGCACGAACGTCCTCGAGGTCAGGATCGAGAACGTAGAGTCGCTCGGGCCCACCCGTCGTACGAAGGTGACCCTGCCAGACGGCGCCAGTGGCATCGTGCGCGAGCCCGGCTCGAAGACTTCCCGACTACGCCCGGGTGACACGGCCTGGATGTCGTGGCAGGTTGGCGCCTCCTGGGTAGTGCCGGAGGCGCAGGAAGAATGTCCCCATGAGTAACGGCGCATCCTCGCGGTCGTCCCACCCGACGATCATCCAGTCCGTCGCGCGCGCGAGTCAGATCCTGGCTCGGGTCGCCGCCCAGGACGACGGCCTCACGGCGAGCGAAGTCGCGCAGGCGATGGATTTGTCCCTGCCGACGACCTATCACCTCCTCACTACCTTGGCGACAGAAGGACTGCTTTACAAGGACTCCGGTCGACGGTACGTGCTGGGCCCTGCAGCCGAGTTCATCGCCGATGCCGTGAACCGCAACCTAGCGATCCCCGACTACTACAAGGGCCCGTTGCAACGCCTGGCAGCCCAGACGTCGGAGACCGCGTACCTCAGCGCATGGCGGCGTTCGAAGGTGCAGATCCTGGCCATCGTGGAAGGATCTCAGGCCGTCTCGGTAGTCGGGCTCGCCGCCGGGGCCGTAGGCAACGAGCACGCCCGGGCCACCGGAAAGCTGCTGCTGGCGCATGCTCGATCGGAGATCAGGGACGAGGTCCTTGGCGCGGATCCCTTCGCGCCGTTGACCGAGCACACGACGACCGCACGCATCGAGCTCGAGGCGGAGTTCGAACGCATCCTCCAGCAGGGATTCGCCGTCGACCGCGAGGAGTTCGCACCAGGGGTGAGTTGCCTCGCTGTCCCGATCCGTTCACAGTCGGTGGTCGTCGCGGCGCTCACGGTCTCGGCCCCGAGCGACAGGTTCGACAGGAACTTCGACCAGTACATGGAAGCCGCCCTGTCGGCGAGCGAGTCCGCCGCCCTCGGGATCCCATAGCCCAGTCCGCCAGGAATCAGCGAGAGTCAGAGGACCGGGCGCTGATGCCTCTCCTTGTCAGCGGTGGGGTTTGACGAGCCCGGATTTTGGACCAGCGAGAGAAGGGAACGACAATGACGACGACCGGGCCTGGAACCGCACTGGTGACCGGCTGCGCCTCGGGTGTGGGTGAGGCGGTCACTCGGAGATACGTTGCGCGCGGCTGGAATGTCGTGGGGGTGGATCTCCAGGAGGTGTCGATCGAGGGGGTCGTAGCGGTCCGGGGCGATGTCGCGAACGCGGCTACGTGGGACGAGGTGGCTCGAGTCCTGGGTGACTCCCCGGTCGACGCACTGGTCGGGGCAGCGGGGCAGATCAAGGTCAAGCCGATTCTCGACACCACTGCTGACGACCTCCGCGAGCTGTTCGACGTCAACGTCGTCGGCGTACTCCGAGGAATACAGCTCTGCATCCCCCGGATGGTGCGCCGCGGTGGTGGCAGCATCGTGGTCGTGGCGAGCGTCGATGCCACGTTGGTCGAGCCACAGATGGGCGCCTACTGCGTCTCCAAGGGAGGCCTGGTCCAGCTCGTTCGCGCTGCGGCATTGGAGCATGCCCATCAAGGGGTGCGCATCAACGGGGTCTGTCCAGGGGCCGTCGACACACCCTTGCTGCGTCAGCACCTAGAGAGCACCGGAGATTTGGCAGCGGGCGTCGCCGACATCGAGTCGGCCACGCCGACGGGAAAGCTGATCAGCGCGGACGAAGTCGCCGCGTGTATCGAATTCCTGGCCAGTGATGCCGCGGGCGGCGTGTCTGGGACGTTCCTCACCGTGGACGGAGGCATGACCTCGACGATCGCCTTCGACCTGAACGCCGTGCGAGCATGAGGTGCCCGCGCGGTGGTTGGTGGCCGCTCGCGGGTCAAGTCCTGGTGGTGTAAGTGAGGCCGGTCACCGCTGATCCGGTTCGGGTCAGGCGGTGAGTGCTGCGGGGTGGTGTCCTCCTCGATCCATTAGACGTGTTGCTCGGCGAGCGCGGCGCCGACCAGGCGGACGATGGAGCCGCGGTCGGGGAACATGTCGGCCACATCGGTTCGGCGCCGGATCTCCTTGTTCAGCCGTTGCTGGGGTTGTTGCTCCAAACCTGCGGGGGAAGGCGGTGAATGCCAGCAGATCCGCGCTTGATCGAGGTGTTCGGCCACTGTAGGCAGTTTCTTGCCTAGCGTGTCGAGCATGCGATCATATTGCATGGCAACGGATTCGGCGTCGGCTTGGTCGAAGAGCGAGTGCAGCAGGGTCCGCACCCAGGGCCAGGGTGTTTGGGGCATACCGACATCAGGTTCACGGTGTAGGGGGTTCGGCAGCGCTGCGGGCAGGATGGCGCCGATCGCGGCCACCAGCCCGGCGTGTGCGTCGCTGGTGACCAGCTGCACGCCCCGAGAGCCCGCGGAAGGTCAGGTCTTGGAAGAAGGCCAGCCAGCCGGCGCCGTCCTCGCCGGAGGTGACCTGGACGCCGAGGATCTCGCGGTACCCGTCGGCATTGACACCGGTCGCCACAAGACAGTGCACGTCGATCACGCGACCGTTCTCGCGCACCTTCAAAACCAGCGCGTCGGCGGCGACGAACGCGTACGGGCTTTGGTCCGGTGGCCGGGTGCGGAACGCTTCGACCTGAGCGTCCAGATCGCTCGCCATCATCGACACCTGCGACTTGGACAGGCTGGTGATCCCAAGGGACTCGGTCAGTTTCTCCATCCGCCGTGCGGACACGCCGAGCAGATAAGTGGTCGCTACCACGCTGGTCAGCGCCCGTTCAGCGCGTCTGCGGCGCTCGAGCAGCCAGTCCGGGAGGTAGCTGCCCGACCGCAGCTTCGGGATCGCCAGGTCGATGGTGCCGACCCGGGTGTCGAAGTCGCGGTGCCGGTAGCCGTTGCGGGAGTTGACGCGCTCGGCACTGCGCTCGCCATAGCCCGCGCCGCAGCTCGCATCGGCCTTGGCTCCCATGATCGTCTGGACGAACGAGGCGAGCATCTCGCGCAGCAGATCCGGACCGGCTGCGACGAGTTGATCGGTGAACGGCTTGCCCGGGCCGATACGCTGAACACTGGTCACCGCATGAGATCTCCTTCAAAGGCTTGGTCGTCTTGAAGGATCACGCGGTGACCACCCTCTAACCGGCTACGACATGCTCAGCCGATCGCTGGCGGAGCTGGTACACCACTCTGCCGGACACAACCCGCTCGCGTGCGCGCGACGACGTTGACGTCATCGGGGATGCGGCGCTGGCAGCGCCCAGACCAACTCCCCGCTCTCGGGCCACCCGGTCTCCGGGTCAGCATTGGGAAGCTCGATGAGCGAGGCGAACTCGTCCTCCCAGCGTTGCGCCACCTCGGATTCGGCGTAACCCCTGATGAAGTGGTCGTAGTCGTCCACACGCATGTGCGCGAAGACGTCTCTCCCGAATCGATAGAGCCGATACTCGGTCACCCCCAGCTCGTGGAAGAGCCGTTCGAGCTCAGGCCAGACCGAGGCGTGGCGAGTCATGTACTCCTGCTCGAGTCCGGCACGAATATGCCATCGCTGCGATGTCGCCCGCATCAGCTGCCACCTCCGAAGATTCGCACCGTGTTGTCGAAGAGCAGTCGGCGCTGCGCGTCGGGTCCGAATGACGCCGTGGCCGTGCGATAGAAGTCGACGACGTCTCCGTATGAGCTGTAGAGGCGGTCCAAGGGCCAGTTCGTCCCGAAGATCACGCGATCCGGGCCGAAGACCTCGATCCCCGTATGAACCCATCGGCGGAGTGATTCTGGCGTCCACCGGTGATCCATCATTCCCAGGCCGGAGATCTTCAGGATCGTTCCCGGTGCCTCGGCCAAGGCGCCGATCGCCTGACGCCACGTCGGGAACCCCTCGTCGCTGCCATCAGGCATCAGCGCGTGGTCCAAGCAATACGTGAGATCCGGCACTTCGGCCAGGACTTTCAGCAGTTGCCGGACATCATCGATGCGGGGCGCGTCGCAGCACACGAGCGCGCGGCGCTCGAGCTCACGCAGACCCTCGAGCCACGCGTCCTGATAAAGATAGTCGTCCTCACGCAGGTCGCGGATACCGGCGAACCGGTTCCAGCGCCCGTGGCGGTCGAGCGTGTCCACAAGCTGGTCTGAGGCCAGGTCGGCCGCCGCGACCATAGCGTGGGGAAGTCCCGTCTCGTGGTGCTGCTGATCGAGCCACGCCGTCTCAGCCACGGGGTCGGCCGTCCCCAGCGCGGCCTGGACGTGCACCACGTATCGGACGTCGGCGAATCGAGTCTCTCCCTGGAAGTCATACGCGTGGTACCGCTCGGAACGGATGGCCCCGTATTCACCCACGATCGCGGTCTCGTCGGGATCGCCGCCCCGCCGCAACCACGTGTACGCGAGCTCGGGGTGCGTGAGGTCGAAGAAATGTACATGGCTATCGGCGAAAGGCACTGTCATGATCCGGACCCCGGCATCGTGTTGAGAGCGGCGCCGCCGTCGACGTCGATGGACACGCCGGTGATGAACGCGGCGTCGTCGGAGCACAGGAACGCCACGGCGCCGGCGATGTCGTCCGGGGTTCCGACGCGGCCGAGCGGGTAGGTCTCCGCTATGTCCCGCAACACCTCGTGCTCCGGGCGCCGAGTGGCGTTCGCCTTCCACTGCGTGACGAGTCGGCCCATTCCCGTTCCAGGCGTGCTCACCGGCCGCACCGCGTTGACGGTGACATAGGGTGCCAGCTCGCCGGCGAGCGATTGCACGACGCCGTCAAGGCCTGCCTTCGAAGCGGTGTACGCATGGAGGAGGGGCGTCCCACGGGCGGCGACATCCGAGCTGATCGCGACCACCCGCCCGCGCCGCGATTCGATCAGGTGCGGCGCGGCGCTCTGGATGCAGAAGAAGGCTCCGGTGAGGTTCACCGCGAGCACGTTGTTCCAGGTCTCGATGTCGACGTCGGCCAGCGCGGCGATGTTGATGATGCCCGCGCTGAGCACCACGGTGTCGATCCCGCCCATGAGCCGGGCCGCTTCGTCCACGAGCGCCCTGGTCTCGGCCGTGTCTCTGATGTCTCCCCTCAGGATCGTCCCGCCGATGGCTGAGAACGCGGAACCATCGGCTGAGGGCAGGTCCAAGCCGACCACGGTAGCGCCGTCGGTCGACAGTCTTCGTGCCGTTTCCAGTCCGATGCCGGAGGCGGCTCCCGTGATCAATGCGCGTCGTCCAGTCGTCATGCTCACTTTCCTATCGAGTCGATTCCGGTTCGTGGATAGTCGTTGCTGAGGGCAGCCGTTGTCGGGCGTCTTGCCTGCGCCGTACGCCGAGGAAGAGCAGGCCGACCAGCAAGATTCCCGCGCCGATGAGCTGTTCCGCGGTCCCGCCGTAGCCCGTGGCGCCCGGAGAGAGGACGCCGACGACGAGAATCGTCGCGTTGAAGGCGATGAGCAGCCAGGCCACGAGCACCCATACGCGGCCGAGCCGCACTGGTCGGGGCAACTCAGGGCGATCACGCCTCAGGAGAAGGAACGCCGCGATGGCCAGCAGGTGGGTGAGGATGTAGCCCACGTTGCCGGCGAAGATGATGCCGAGGGGGTTGCCGACGAAGAGCACGAGCGCGATGTTGGCAACCATGGCGACCAGGATCGCCGGCGCGGGTTCTTTGCCAGAGTTGAGACCCTCGAGCTGCCGCAGGGTCATCCCCGCGCGGGCCACCCCGTAGAGGGCACGTCCGGAGTCCGCGGTCGCACCATTCATCACCAGGAGAAACGACAGCGCCAGCATGGCCGCGACGAACGACGAAGCCTGCCCTACCAGCTCGCCGAACGCGGCGGCGTAGACGTTGTCCGGATCGGCGGCGACGGTCTCGTCGCCGAGGACGCCGGCGATCCCCATCGGAGCCAGGACCGAGGCGGCTAATGTCACGAGACCGGCCGCGCGCAGGGAGATGCGAGTGTCTCGCAAAGGGTCTTTGTACTCCGGCGTGAAGATCGCGCACATCTCCAAGGCATAGGAGGACCAGGCCAGGAGAAAGAGGAAGGCAAGGGCCGTGTGCCACCCTTCCCAGCCGCCGGGCAGCTGCCAGGTCAGGCCTGATAGGTCGAAGTTCCCCGTGACGATCGGGCCCACGGCGAACAGCAGGATGAGGGCGACGGCGAAGACACCGAGGATCTTCGCCAGCATGGCCGTCACCTCAATGCCGCGCAGGTTGAGCCACGACACCAGGACGAGTGCGAACACCGCCAGGACGTGCGTAAGAGTCGCGTCCACCGCGCCGAGGTCGATCGACCATGTGACGCTGGGGAAGAACTCCGCGTGCAGCACGGAGCCGAAGCCGAGTGCCATCACGGCCACGCCGAAGGACCATCCCGCCCAGTAGCCGAACGCGACGATCGCGCCAAGGGGCGTGCAGTACTTGCGCCAGCCTTCGTGGGCGTAGACCGCAACTCCGCCCGACTTGTCCGGGAACATCGCGGCGAGCTCGGTGTAGATGAAGCCTTGGAGGATGCCGACCGTGCACACGACGGCGAACAACAGCATCAGGGTCCAAGTCCCGACCGCGCCCATCGATGGCGCGATCGCGGCGAAGATCGAGACGGGAACGAGCAGGGAGAGTGCGAACGAGTCGCGCCAGGTGAGCTTGCGTTCGAGTGGAGCCCCAGAAGCCGTCATAAGTATCACTATCTGATAGAGTTGGCGTAATGTGATGCGACCTTAAGGTGCCCCTGTTGGCCTGTCAACAGATGGACCAGCCGGGAGCATGGCCCGAGAGCATGAACTACCATGACTATGTGACAGATGACGCACATACTGACTCCCGGGCTCGGCCTCGCGTGCAGACAGCTTCTCGGGTGATCCGCATACTCACCGCGGTGGCCGAGAGCGAGAACGGGCTGACGACGCGAGAGCTCAGCGACCAGCTCGGTATCGGTCGCCAGGCCCTGTATCACCTGTTGCACACTTTGACCGCGAGCGGTGCGCTGACCCGGACGAGCGCGAACCGCATCGTCCTCGGCCTCGGCATGGTGACGATCGCCCGAGGTCTCGAGCGCCAGCTGTCGCCGAGTGAGCACCTCGATCCGCTGGTTCGCAAGATCGCGTCCATGACCGGTGAGACCGCATACGCTGCGGGTTGGCGCAACGGTGAGGTTCATGTGCTGGCCGTCGCCAGTGGAACAGGACCGGTTCGCGCCGCAGAAACGCCACTTGGATACGTCGGGCATGCCCACGCCCGTGCCTCGGGAAAACTGCTGTTGGCCGTGGCGCGGCCCGAGTTGCGTGAGGAGTACTTCCGGACCCACGATCTCGATCCCTGCACGCCTCATACGAAGACATCCGTCGAAGACCTCACGGCCGAGTTCGAACAGATCAAGCGCCAAGGTTTCAGTCTCGACGAAGAAGAGTTCGCCGTCGGCCTGTCCTGTGTCGCCATTCCACTCGACGCCAGCAGCGCTCCTCTCGTTGCGGCGGTCTCTGCGCCGACGCAACACTTCCGAGAGAATCTCGATCGCAACCTGGAGGTCCTCCAGACGGTTGCCCGGGGCTCGGAACCGATGTCCCGTTGACGGTGTTCGCGACGTCCTGTTCCACGTGCACGGGCGGGGAGGAGCGCTGGCTCAACCCGCCGCCGATCGCATGCCATCGGCCCACACCCTGCGTCTACAAGGACGCGTCTTGAGGTGGGTACGAGCCCAGGCCGGGCTCACATCGCGGCTGGGCGCGTGAGCCGCCAGGCGCGTTGTCGCTGTTCGGATCGAGTGCAGCCGGCGCATGCGAATCGGCTCCTTCGCCTCTGGCCGGGCAAGGCAACGGTGTCATGTCAGCGCAGTCCCGTGGGTTCAGTCGTGGTTGGGCTCGCTCGTGGAAACCGCAGCGTCAGCGCCGCCGCGACGATCAGCACGACGGCGCTCACGATCGCCGCGACTTGCAGACCCGACGTGAATGCGGAGCTGATCGCCTCGAGCAGCGGCCCGCCGGTCTCGTGAGGCAGCCCTGCCGCGATGGCGAGCCCGTTGCCGACGGTTTCGGCCGCATCGCGCAGGTCGGCGTGATCGATACCGGGTGGTGCCATGTCGACCAGCCGCGAGGCGTAGGTCGCCATCGCCGCGGTTCCGATGAACGCCATCCCCGCCGCGAGGCCGAACTCCGCGCCGCTTTCCGCGACTCCGGATGCCATGCCCGCGCGTTTGCTCGGCGCCGAGCTGACGATCAGGTCGGTGAGCAAGGCGAGCGTCGGGGTCACCCCGATGTAGAGCACGGTGAACCCGGTCATCGTCCAGACCAAGCTCTCCAGTGGGGTGACGGCGGCCAGGATGCCGGCACCCACTGCCGCGACGCACAGCGCGGCCGCAATGGCGTGGGCTGCATTCACGTGCCGGGTCACCGTCGGCGCGAGAAGGTTCGCACCGATGCCCAAGACGACCGACGGTAGCGTGGCCAGGCCAGCCTGCAGGGGGGTGAGCCCGAGCACGGTCTGCACGTACTGGAGGACCAGTAGTTGACTGCCCGCCATCGCCGCCACGGCGAGTATCTGGGTGCCGAGACCGGCGCGGAACGCCGGGCGCCGGAGCAACCGCGGATCCATCAGAGGGTCGTCGAGGCGGAGCTGGCGCCGGACAAAGAGGACACCGAGCAGGACGCCGGAGACAACCCACACCACCGTCTGTCCACCGAAGCCTTCCATGGCAAGGCTCTTGATCCCGAAGACCAACGGCAGCACGGCGCCAAGGAGCATCGCGGCGCTGGTCAGATCGACGCGCCCGGCCAACCGCTCCGTGGTCTCGGGAAGCACCACCGGACCTGCCAGAACCAGCAACGCCATCACCGGAACGCCGATCAGGAACACGGCGCCCCACCAGAAAAACTCCAGCACGACGCCACCGACGAGCGGGCCGATCGCCTCGCCGGCGATGAACGCCGTCATCCACACCGCGACGGCGAACGTCCGCTGCGCGGGAACCTGGAACAGCTCCGTCAGCACAGCCAGCGTCGAGGGCATCAGCGTGGCGCCCGCGACACCGAGCAGCGCACGCGCGATGATGAGCGTTTCCGCGGTAGGCGCGAACGCGGCGAGCACGGAGACCACGGCGAAGCAGCACGCGCCGATCATCAGCAGTCGTCGCCGACCCACCCGGTCACCGAGCGCGCCCATCAGCAACAGAAACCCCGCCACCATGAAGCCGTAGATGTCGAGGATCCACAGCAGCTGAGCACCAGAGGGCGCCAAGTCCGCGCTCAATCTCGGTACTGCGAGATGCAACACGGTCAAGTCCATGGACAGGACCATCGTCGGCAAGGCCAGCACGCCTAACGCCAGCCATTCCCGCCGACCGGCACGTCGCCCAGATGTTCCGTGCACCGACATCTCCCCACCATCGCAACGACAACGCGTCCGCAGACGCCGCGTCGGTCACGCTAAACTCTGACGTCTGCGTGAGAGTCAACGGCGAAGGACGGAACGCGGTGAAAATCGGCGAGTTGTCGCGGCGTACGGGCGTGAGCGTGCGGGCACTGCGCTACTACGACGAACAAGGGCTGCTGCAACCACAACGCCGCCCCAGCGGCTATCGCGAGTTCACCGCTAACGACGTCGCCGTTGTTGCGCGCATCCAGACCCTCATCTCGGCCGGACTGAACACCGAGCTCATCGCACAGGTCCTGCACTGCTTCGACGACGACGGCGCCGGTCACGTCCCCACCCCGACGTGTGCGGAAATGGTCACGCAGCTCTCCGCAGCACGCGCACGCATGCTCGCCCGCATCGATGACCTGACCACCTCCGCCGAGCTGCTCGCCGCGATCATTGCCGCCGCCCCCACCGGCGAAGATTCTTCGGTGGAGACATCGCGGAGGCGGGTATCGTCGGCCACCGGTCGGGCCTGGCCGGCGACCGCCGCCGCGGACGCCGCCGCCGGTATCAGTCGGCGACGGTCTCCAGCGAGCAGTCGGTGAATAGCTTCAACGATCTCCTGACCGACGTTGCCGGTGCCGCTGGCACGGGTGAAGCGGCAGCAGACCGTAAGATCCGCGACCCTTCTTCCGGCCGAGGAGAAGGTTAGAGTTCGGGCTGGTTGTCGATGCGCCGCTTGGCCGTCCGCTGCGTGACCCACTGCGTGGCCGTGAGAGCGCCACCCCAGCCACCCGCGCCCCAGAGCCACCACGGGTAGAGATCACCGAAGCCCTACTCCACAGCCACAAAACCTGGCTCATCGACGACGGCGTCCCCGAAATCGCCCAAGCCCTCCGCCTCGGCCACGTCCTCGCCGACAAAGTCGAGCAGACCTACTCCCACGTTGCCGCCGCCGTCGAACAACGCCTCCTCGACGGACTCCAAGCCCGCTGGGACAAAGCCATCGCCGACAACACCACCGACCCCACCAACACAACCTGGCGCGATACCGCCTGAGCCACCCCCAACGCATCGGCGAAGCGCGCCCACATCACTCCACACATCCACCCGCACGGGCGACATACCTGGAACAGAATCCGTGCCCCGACTTCGCGCCCGGCCCCACACTGCTCCAGCTTTGCTCCACCTACTGAACAGTAACTGAAGGGTGATCCACAATGGACGAATTTACGGCGCGACGAAAAAGGCCCGCTGACCTGGCATTACATCCAGATCCACGAGCCTTCCGAAATGTGGGCCTAACGCTTCAGCATACGAACCAAACGATCTTGGTCGAAGGTCCTGAAATCACGATCCGCCCGGTCGGTACTCGTTGCCTGTCGGCAGGTGGCGCCCGATGAACCACGACACGATCATCGCCGGACCGACGGCGTTGCAGGCCGACGGGTTGGCCTGCGTGGTGTGCGGAGCGGACTACCTTCGCGTCCGGGTTCCGCATCTTCCGGTGGGCCGGTCGGTGACTGGCTCGCAGGTGTTCGCCTGCGTCGGCTGCTGCCCGGACGACGCGCGGCGCGTGTCGGGAGGTGTGCTGCGGTGAGCGCCACGGCACCCCCGACTCGGCGGGACCGGGCGCTGTGGGTCCAGTGCGCCTGCACCGCGCTGGTGGCGCTGGGTGCGGCCTACGCCTCCTACCGACACGGCCGCGAGTTCGCCTTGCGGTTCGGTGCCGACGAGGCCACGGCGGCGATCTGGCCGTTGATCGTGGACGGCATCCTGACCACTGCGACGGTCGAGTTGTGGAAGACCACCGGCCACGGCCGCCGTGCCGGTGGCCGGTGGGCGGCGTGGCTGGCCTTCGTGTTCGGCATCGTGCTGTCGCTGTGCGCGAACGTGGCGGCGGCCCCGGAGCTGAGCGTGTTCGCCGTGGCGGTGGCGGCGTGCCCGCCGCTGGCGCTGCTGCTGGCGGTCGAGTTGCTCAACCGCGCGCTCAAGCGGCACCGCGCCGAGACCGCGAACGAGACCGGCACCGAGACCGCCGAGACGGGCACCACCGGCGCCGAGACGGCCCCGGTGGTGCGTCTCGCGGTGGCCCCGAACGAGGCTCGCCCGCCGGCCGAACCGACCGCCGAGCAGCGCATGTGGGCGTACTACGTGACCGAGCGGACCAAGGGCCGCACGCCGACCGGCGCGGAGCTGGACCGGATCGCGGGGACCAACAACTACGGCCGCCGGGTGCTGCGGCGATGGAAGAACGCCGGGCGGGTCGCCGACAGCAGCCTGGCGAGTGTCGGCGGCGCGGGCTTGGTCGTGTCGCCGCTTGATCAGGCTTTGCGTTAGGGCTTTCCGGCCAGGGGGGGCCAACTCCAACTCGGGGCCGTTAGCGCGGGCAAAGCCAGATTGGCGGAGGTGTCACGTTCCTCGGCGGGTTGATCGGCGGAGGTGGCGGCGGAGTTGCCAGATCCGCAGCGATCCGGCGATCGCGGTCAGCAGCACGCCGGCTACCGCGGCCAGCAGCATCGCCACGACCAGCGAGACGTGCCCGCTGGCGCCGAGGTAGGAGATCTGCACCGCCTGGGTGTTCTGCAGGATGAAGATCAGCAGGAGGACCAGCACGGCGGCGAAGACGATGACGCCGACCCAGGTGACACCGGTCCGGGTGCGCCGCAACGGATTACGGGCTGGCGGCGCTGCGGGTGGGGTGTCGGGGGTGGCTGCCGGGGCGGGTGGGCCGGCGGAGTCAGTCGGTGGGGTGGTTGACGGTACGGGCCTGGTGGCCGACGTATCGGTCATGGGTGTGCCCCCTCTCTCAGATTGAGGGGCTTAAGGTCCACGCTACGCCGAACACGGGTGCGCCGCCGTGCTGGCGCGTGATTCTCTGCTGGTTCGGCCGGGTACCCCGTGCGGCGTGGCGTCGCGGGTGGTCAGTGGTCGGCGCGGCTGTGGGCGAGTCGCTGCGGGGCGGGCCAGCGGACCTGGTAGGCCCAGCCGAGTCGCTGGAAGATCCAGATGACGCGGGCGGAGATGTCGATCTGGCCGGGGAGCACGCCGTGGCGGGCGCAGGTGGGGTCGGCGTGGTGGGAGTTGTGCCAGGACTCGCCCATCGACAGGATCGCCAGCGGCCAGAAATTGGCGGACTTGTCGCGCGCGGTGAACGGGCGGGTGCCGATCATGTGGCAGATCGAGTTGACCGACCAGGTGACGTGGTGCAGGAACGAGATCCGCACCAGCCCGGCCCAGAAGAACCCGGTCAGCGCGCCCCACCAGGACAGCGTGATGACCCCGCCCAAAGCGGCCGGGGCGAGCAGGGTGAGGGTGGTCCACAGCCAGAACAGCCGGTCGACGGCGCGGATGTCGCGGTCGGCGAGCAGGTCGGGGGCGAAACGTTCGGCGTTGGTGCGGTCCCGGCCGAACAGCCACCCCATGTGGGCGTGCCAGAACCCCTTGGCCAGGGCGATCGGGCTGGTGCCGTACAGCCACGGGGAGTGCGGGTCGCCGGGGCGGTCGGAGTAGGCGTGGTGGCGGCGATGGTCGGCGACCCAGTCGATGACCGGTCCCTGGGCGGCCAGGCTGCCCGCGATGGCCAGCCCGACCCGCAGCGCGCGGCGGGCCTTGAACGCGCGGTGGGTGAAGTAGCGGTGATACCCCACGGTCACGCCCAGGCAGGACACCACGTAGAAGCCGGCCGCGATCCCGAGGTCGGTCCAGCCCAGGCCCCAGCCCCACGCCAGCGGCACGGCGGCGAGCAACGCGAGGAACGGCACGAGCAGGAACACCTTGACGGTCAGGTGCTCCAGCGGGGAACGGCGTCCGGACAGGATCGGTTTCGGGCGCGGACGAACATCGGTGGTGGTCACGGTGAGGGAAGACCTCGGATCTCGGCGGACAGAACGCGCCTGATTGCGTTGATCACGGCCAGAAAGGGGGCCGGAACCTGGTTCCCAGTCTAGCCGCGATCGGGTGTCGCGGCCGGTTGAGCCACCGCGACCGGCGGCGACACCAGTGGGTCCAGGTCACGGGCCAGCGCGGCCAGCGCGTCATCGGCGGCCGGGCCGAGTTCGCGGACGCAGTCGCAGCCGGGTGGATGCGCGTCGCGGTGCCAGGCGATGAGGAATTGCAGCGCGAGCTGGTTGATCCGGTAGTCGTGTTCGGCCTTGATCCGGTCGCGTTCGGCCTGCCGGTTCTGCGAGAGCAGCAGCAACGGCGCGGCGTAGGCGGCCTGGGTGGAGAACAGCAGGTTGAGCAGGATGAACGGATACGGGTCCCACCGGTAGAGGAACGCGGCGAGGTTCACCGCGATCCACGCCACCACGACCGCGCTCTGCGCGCAGATGAACGCCCAGGACCCGAACCGGGCGGTGACCTGATCGGCCAGCCGCTCACCGGTCGTCCGCTGGTCATACCGGCGCTGGTTGGCCGGGTTCCGATGACCCACCACCCCGACCACCTACCCCGTGCCGCCGGGAGCACCCACGGAACGCGCGGCCTGCTCAGGCGGGCAGGGCACGGCCGCCCTCAGCTTCCCACCGCTCCTCCTCCGGCTCCGCCGCGGACGGGCCGGCTGCCCGCGGGCCAGGCACGGCCACGTGCGGGTTGCTGTCCCGGTCCGGGTGGACACCGTTGCTGGCCAGGATGTCGGCCACGCTGGCGGTCGAGTCGCTGCCGGCGGCCGAGCGAAGCACCGCGCGGGCCACACCGCCGGGAACACCCGGCGGCACGACCAGCAGGCTCACCCGCCGCGAATCCGAACCGATCACCATGATCGTGTGCCGGTCCGTCGAGCGGAAACCCTCCGCCCGCACGACCCGGCCCTCGACGAGGACCTTGCGGGCGACCAGGCCCCACCTGTCCAGGTGGTAGGACACGCGGGCGACCTGCCCCAGCCACACCCCGAGTGCGGACACCAGCGACGGCAACTCCGCCGCCAGATCCCTCGACCGCGGCCACCAACCGCCATCGACATGACCACGCGCGGCGCCGTCCGGCTTCATCCGCAACCGCACCACAGGCGGCAGCGGCGACTGTTGTTGACGGTCATCGGAAGTGGTCGTGGGATTCAGCTGACCCGAGATCATCATCTCGGCGCTCCCGCCTCCAGCCCCATCACAGGAGCCAGGGATCGTTCGTGCGCCCAAGGCGGCACCGACAAACCGTGGGTACTGCTTCGCCTTCGGTAACACCCAGCCTACGCCCCACGTGACCAGCAACGAGCCGCGTCTCCTGCCCGTTCGCCCCGAAATCAGACCTGCGGGGGCGACGGTGCGTCTCGCGGTGGTCCCGAACGGGGCTCGCCCGCCGGCCGAGCCGTCCGCCGAGCAGCGCATGTGCGCGTACTACGTGACCGAGCGGACCAAGGGCCGCACGCCGACCGGCGCGGAGCTGGACCGGATCGCGGGCACGAACAACTACGGCCGCAAGGTGCTGCGCAGGTGGCGGCAGTCCGGGCACCTGCCGCCCGCCCTCGGCGGTCCGCGTGGCGAGCGACCCGCGCGGCGGGAGCCGGCCTACGCCGCCTCGGAGAGGGTTGTGGTGTGACCCGACGTGACTCACCGATCACGGCCCAGACAGTCCGCGAGTCGCTGACCAGCGCATTCACGGGCGAGATCGGACGGAGTGGAGGCACCAACTCGGCTGGCAAACCTTTGTCGCGTCAGGTCCACGACGAGTCCTCGCGCAAGTGCAACCCTGGCTTGTGTCGCACCCTGCACAGCACGCCGACACCGCCGCCCCGGCATGGCAGGCACATCGACGTCGGCTGCCCACAGATGACCTGCCAACCGCCGGTGTACTCGTTGCGGGCCAGGAACACCCGTTCCCCGCTGTCCGCACTGGCCTGGACCGTCCGGTTGGCGTAGGTGCGCTCGACGATGTAGCGGTCGACACCATCGGACGCCGTGTCATCAGCAGGCATCCAACGCTTGACTTCCAGCACCGCGCCGAGAGCCGGCGGCGTGGCCATCTCGCGCTGCCACTGTTGCGCAGCCTCCGCTTCCTCGCGCGCCTTTCGGGCCGCCGCATCAGCCCGCTCGATCTCCCAACGCGAGCGCCCCTGAGACCGCTTGCCGTGCGTTCCGCACGGCTGCTGCTTCTCGTTCACACACTGCTCGCCGGGCGCGGCCTGGCAGACCGGGCACTCGTAATCGTCCCGGGCAGGGTCGTGCACGACGACAACGGTGTCGTCATACAAACCCGTGCCGCGCGGGTCCACGAACCGAGAGACGAATTGGGTCTCACCGTAGGTGACGGACTCAAAACCGCCGTGGCGGCCAACCACCAACTCAGTGATGGGACCGTACTTACGAACCGCCTCAGCCGGAGACAACCGGTCAGTCACGGCCACCCAGCCATGCTCAGTCCACTCCCGCCCGATAACGGGATCACCGACTCTTGCCCACGCAATAGGCTCGCCGCACCAACCGTCACGCAAGACCTCGCCACTCATGGCCCTATCCTGCCCCGGCAACCCCAGCAGGGCACCGCGCTGGCAGACCGCCACAGCGTGCATCACCAATCGAGCTTGGCCACCTACGTGTCCTTTGTCGGCACCCCCCGCTCGGCCAGTCGGGTGATCCACAGAGGGGCCACGTGCCGTGTCGGGGCGAATGCCTATCGTGGTGGTCGTGACGCACAACGTGACGCAGGCCAGGCGCCCTGACCGGACCATCTTCCACTTCCATGAGCTGCGCGAGTTCGTGGACAGCGCCACGGCGTTGAACTTCCCCGACGCGACGCCCGTCCGGTGCTTCGCCGGCTGGGACGGCAAGGTGAAACGCCTGGAGACCGTGGTCGAAGACGCCCGCGACACCGACAGCGACGGTCCGCCAGCGTCACCACCTGCGAACGCACACGGAGCCGACCGCAGCGACGCGGAGAAACACACGAGCGTCACACAGAAGCCCACCGGCCCCGAGGTGGAATGGCGCCGTTGGGGCCGTCGACTGTCGGCACATGTGCTGACCTTGGGCGATATCCGCGCGCTGATCGCCCGCGCCGACAAGCTGGGCCTGCCCACCTACCAGTACGCCGTCCGTGCCTTGCCGGTGGATCGGTCCTGGCGCGGGCATGTCTACAGCATCTCCGTCGAGCCGTACGCCTGATGGTCCGCCCAACCTCAGCCGCGACGGAAAGGGACCATGTGACGATCCAGGACGTGTATCTGCTCGCCCTGCACGAGCCGTACCAGTCCCCGCAGCATCCGGTGCCGATCAACGCCACGATCGTGCACGCCCTGACCTTGCTGCACCCGGCGGTGCCGCAGCCGGATGGCGGGCGGATGTACCGGTGCCTGACCGAGTTCCCCGGCCGCACACCGGGCGAGGTGGTGCCGCTGTCCACGTTGACCTTCGAGCTGGACGGCGGACAGTTGTGGCCGCTGGTCGCCGACTGGGAACGGGTCGTCGATGCGGTGGTGCACATCGCCCGCCACCAGGGCTGCGACGCGATGCCGATGGGTCTGCCGCAGGTCGCGGCTGTTCTGGTGGGTGGTGGCCCGAACACCGTGCACGAGCTGTACCAACCGGACGGCTCCCGCTCCCAGACAGGCCCGGTCGAGCGGCAACAGCACCTGGACGAGCTGACCGGTCACGTACGGCGGTTCGCCGCGGAAGGACCCTTCTGGCCAGGCGACAACCTCGTCTCCCCGCCCCGCGAACCACGCGTCCTGCCCTACAAGCCCTACCGCAGCAACTAGCCGGGACACCGGGCACGACGATCACCTTCAGCCACCCCCGCTGGCTGCGGACCACGCGCCGATCTACTGCCTACTCGGTGTGGCCTGTCAGGTGTCGGCGCAGCTCACGGATGGCGCGGTGCTGGGCGGGGACTGTGTCGTGAGCGGTGTTTCTGGCCCGACACGCCGGGGTGAAATCCGGCGGGATGGGTACGGGCA
>NZ_SWMS01000039.1 GCF_005146945.1 Prauserella endophytica | reverse complement strand
GAAAGGCGGTGTGACCTGCGGAAACTTGTGGGCCGCCCGGGGCTCGAACCCGGAACCTACTGATTAAAAGCCCGATGGTTCGATCGCAGTGATCTTGAAACGGCTTCCGATTGCAGGGCTTCTACCTGCGGTTTCACCGACTTCAAGATCATGTTTGCGGTTGCGAACGACCATTCTGGGCTCCGTTATGTCTCCGTTCTTCCTGCTGTGCTCAAGCGGGCCCGCGACACGGTGTGACCTGGGCTTTTGCCGCGTTCGCGCTAGTAGGTGAACTCCCGCCAGCGTACTCCGTCAGGCCGGACACCGCCCGACGCCACGTAGTCGTGGACCGCCTGGCGCACAGTCGGCCACGTGATCTCCGCGTTGGTCGGCACCTCGCGTTCATGGGTCTGGTAGTCGTAGGCCACCGGTTCCGGCGACGTCCCACCGTTGTCGCTGATGGCGCTCGGCTCGCCCTTGCCCATGTACCCGACAAACCCGCACATCGTGGCCGCCGCGCGCACCCCGAACTGAAGAACCGACCAGCCGGCCTCGTCGTCCTTCCGCTCCAGCTGGGCAACCAAGCCCACCTCGACCTCCGGGGACTCCGCTTCGGCCACCATCTGGTTCAGCAGCTCGTCCACTTGAGCCGGCGTGCTCAACGCGATCGGTTCCCGGTGTTCCGGGTCGAAGTATGCATCGAACGTCACCACCGCTGCCCTCCCTTGTAAACCTTCTTGAAGCCGCCGGTCCCGTAAACCGTCAACGTGCTGCCCTCTGGCAGCACTACGCCCAACAAGCCGTCACAACTCGTCCGACCCGTGCACGGTTGGTTGTTGATGACCACCGTGGCGTCGGTGATCCCGGTATCGCGCATCTCGGCTGCGATCTTCAACTCCACGTCGGCGGCGGCGGTCGCCGGCACATACGGACACCCCGCCTCCTTCACCACCTGGTTCACCCGGTCCGTCCAGTCGTCCCGGCCACTGGTTACGGCCGACGTAGTTTTACCAGGTGCAAACCAGCGGCCCTGCGTTTTCACCCCACGGCCGGTCCCGCGCTCGGGCAGTTCGCGCCGCGCCTTCTCCACCGCGTCGTCCGGCTCGTCGTCCTTCTTGCCGGTCGGCGCGGACCGGCCCGACGACTGGCCGCCGTCCTGGCCCTGGTCGCCGGTCAAGGACTTCACGTACGCCGACAGGCCGCCCGAAGCCCTAGCCGCCAGCTGGCCGACGCTGCCAATGTCCTGGGCAGCCTGCGCCAGTGCGTCCACGGCTTGACTCAACTCCTGGTCCGAACTGCCCTGCGCGGCCTGGGCCAGGGTCAGGGCAGCTTCCTCGGCCACCTGCCCCGCCTGCTGAAGGCGCACGCCAGCCGCCGCGGATTTCTCCACGGCCAGGTTGACCGCTGCCACCGTTTCCTGGACCGACACCGCCGCCTAGCCCCTCACCGTGTGCCTGCCGATGATCGAGACCGTACATCGACGGACCAACAACAACAGCTAACCCGCAGGTCAGGAGAACGACAAAGCCCCGTCAGTCCAGGCAGGCAGCCCAATACGGATGCTGGACGAGCTGTATCAGGCCCTCCGCCACCAGCAGCGGCGGTCCGCCAACTCGTGACTGTCGTCGCCCTCGCCGGGTTGTGTTCGAGGTAGTCCTGCAGGGCCTGGCCGGTCGCCACGGCGAAGGCGCGGGGCACCGAGCTGCCCGCCGTCGCGCCCTGTCGTCGCGGAGCTGGTGCTCCCGTAGATGCCGCTGTGTGGCAACGGGTTGTCCTTGCCAGACAAGGACGTCGAGAGTCGAGGCGTCGGCGTCGCCGAGTACGGCGAAGCTGTGATCGCCGGCGCAAGACAGTGAAGCGGACTCAGCCGTCGGCCTGCATCCGCCCTCATCCAAGTTCGAATACCCACTGCATTTCTCTCATCACAGAGAGATTTTTCGGACGTTCTCTCTTCTAACTACCTATCTCTGCTTGCAGACCGTATAACCAGAACGGTTGAGCCCAACGTTCAACCGCGTTAGGGAGAGACATATGCCAACACCGAAGCGCAGATTCGACGACGAACGGCTGAGCGGGCTGCCGAGATTGCTCGAGGCCGCTCAAGCTGCCGGCGTGTACAGCAACAAGCGGCGACATGTGGACGGTACGAGGGCATACACACCACAAACGGAGCTGCTCGTGAGCGAGCTGTGGATGTACGCCTACCCGGTGTTGCTGAAGGCCCTCGCCGACGACGCTGGTGTTTCTCGCGCACGACAGCTAGTGGGCCTGCCACACATCAGCGACGAAGCACGCGAAGCGATCATGTTCACGGCCTACCACCGCGGTGACCTCGCGGGCGACATGCTCCTCAAGGCTATCCCGGGCGCTGGCGTCCTCACCGCTCTCGCTAGGCACTCCCCATACGAAACCGTGCTAGTCGGCATCGCTACAACTGCCGCAGCAACCAAGTTCTTCCACTGGCTGATCGGTTGACGCGCACAAGCGGTGCAGGGTCCCTGAGTGGGGCTCTGCACCGCTGCGAGCCCCTCCCAGACTTGCCCGAACCAGTAGCAGGTGAAGACGCCCGCTCGGCGCAGTGGACACCGGTCACGAAGGTCGGTCGACGCCGCAACGTCTTGGCCTTCGATCACGCTCGGATCCTGGCAAACGGGAGTGGAACGAGCCCGTCACCGCATGGAGTATACGACGCTGGCCACCGCATTCTGTCCCACGCACTTCACCATCGCGGACCTACGACGGGTCTACGAGATCGTGTGGGGCGAAACTCTCGACCCCCGGAACTTCCACCGCAAGGTCAAGGGCGTGGCCGACTTTCTGGTACCGACCGGGGAGATGACGACCAAGCACGGAGGACGGTCGGCGGCTCTCTTTCGACGCGGGACCGCCGAGGTGCTGCACCCGGCGATTCTGCGCGGCCGCGCGAACTGACACTCGGGCGCCGGTTCGCGCCAGCTGGCCCAGTTCACACGCCGGGGCCAATCGGACACTTCGATCGTGATCTGCGGCATAGCGCGGCAGTGGCTGGTCTCTCAGTAGGGTGCTCGGGTCTCGATTTCGGTGGCGAGCTTTGTCAGCTTGTTGGTCATGGCGGAGAAGCGCTGCCGACGTTTGATCCAGGATCCGGCGCTGCCGATTTGCTGCTGCCCGATCGCGTCGATGGCCTTGCGCTTGCTTGCTGGACTCTCGTGGGCGGCATAGTTGCGCAGTGCCACCATGATGTTCAACTGGGACTTGTACTGCTCCTGCTTGACCGCGGCCAGCAACCAGTGATCATCCGGGACGTAGCCCTTGATCGTCTTGATGAGTCCGTCGCGCCCCTTGAAGTCGAAGTAGCCTCCACCCGTGACGAGGTACTCGCAGATCTCGTCGGTGAGGTGCTTGGGGAACACGATGCCGGTCTGAGCAGAGATGGTGCTGGTGTCGTTGTTGATCGCGGCCACGATGCAGTCGAGCATCAACCGCTCGAACGCGACGTACGTCTTGATCAAAGCCGCTTCATATGCCCAAGTCAGCGCAAGATCACCCAGTCCAGAACCTGCGACCTCGTCGGTGAAACGATCGATGCGCTCGGTCGTTTCCCTGAACTTCCTGGCCGCGGTCTTGCCACTCTTTTTGCGAGGCATCCGACAAGCGTAGGACACCACGATCGTGCCGGAGGTCGGTCAGGTGGTGCTGGGCTTGTCGTCCGTGTCAGGTCGGGGTGGGAGCCGTTTCAACATGTCGGCCCATGTCTGATCGGTCTCTCGCTGTCGTTGGGCGACGTCGTCGAGGACCTGCTGGACGTCCTTCGCGGAGTAGCCCTCCATGGTTTCGACTTTGCCCTCCGCCCCGAACGTGATCTTCTTACCCTTGTGCCGTTCGAAGAACTTGGTGATCGCGACGGACACGGCTCCGCCTGTTCCGAGTGAGACGGCGAGGACTTCGAGCCATCCTCCAGCGGAGAGTTCTATGACGTTGCTGACGTGGAGACCTTCGGCTTCGAAGCACTCCCTCAACTCGTTGGCGTGGCCAGGCGAGACCCGGACGTCGAATTCGGATTGCCCAGGGTGGCCTGGACCGATCTGAAGAGTGAGGTTCGAGTTCTCGGCAGGTTCGGGTCTGGGCGCCATCCCATGATTGTTCACGGTGCTATCGATGAGCTGGCCAGCACGTCTTGAACGCAGGTGCTCATCCCCGCGTCAGTGGAGGCCGCTGCGCAGCGGGTTGTTCCTGACAGGCGACGTACTCAAAGCCTGCCGCTCATGAGCGAGGAGCGGGCGGCCCGCCCGCAAGCTGGCCAACCTGGACCGGACGCGCGATCGGCAGTCCTCAGGCCGGGTCAACCTCGGAATGCCGATCATCACCACCGGATCACCTCATCCGGCTACGTTTCCCGATCTTGGTGGTGAAGGTGGCAGCCCCCAACTCGATCGTGACGCCACCGGTCGGACTGGTGATACAGCGGCTCACCGGTCCCGGACGGCTCAACGTGATCTCCAACGGCGGTGAATTCACCTTCATCAACAGCGCAACGATGGGTTTGGGAGCTGAAGCCGTGGTCAAGTCGGTGATCACCACCTACGACACCGCGGGAAGACAGCTCGCGCGGATCGACAGCGCGCCGGTCACCGGTGAGTACGGCGCCGTCGACCTCATTATCGGCGGGCGGCGATCGGTGCCTGGGTGAACACCGCCGGGCTGATCGTGGTCCTCCAGCTGCCGTTCGCGGGCTGGCAGTGGTTCGGACACCCGTTGCGAGGACTCCCCGACTTGACACGCGGCCTGGCAACGACAACTCGAGGCCGGGTTCTGCGAGACTGACGATTGCGGCTGCTGGGCTTCGGAATTTCAACCAGCTATGCAATGTCACGCATTCTAGAGGTCAGTAGCGCAAGCGAGCCTGCGGAGGAAATATCTTGGCGATGTTTTTTAAGGAGTCATTCGACTTTGCGGATCGGAATAGTAAACTTTTCGACTTTACGCACACCGCGAGCGCTGCGCTGTGGAATCTTCGATGGCAAGTGCAAGGCTATGTGACCGTCTCCCCTGAAGCTACCAAGCAGCGAGGTCCGCACCGGATTCGGTGCGGCGATCCTGCTGGGCGTCGGCGATGACGACAATGGCGCCTGCGTCGCCGAACACGACGCCGCCACCGAGGACGAGGCCCCCGCTGGATCGAGCAGACCCTGCCCACCGCCGGAGCCTTCCTGTTCGCCATGTACACCGAAGGCATCCGCGTCTACGACGGGCCGGGCGAATCCCGCTGGGAGAACTCATCGACGGCACCGTGCGCTGGTGGCCACCGCAACGACACCCAGCGATAACCACACATCCCGGGCGGCGGACTCGTCGTGACGGTCCCGCTGCCTAGACTGCTGCCGATGGCACCCACCGGATCGAAGTCCACGCGCCTGGCGATCGTGCGCGGCAACTCGGGATCGGGTAAGAGCTCCGTCGCGCTGGCCGTCCGTTCACACCTCGGCCGGACCTGCGCTGTGGCGGCCCAGGACGTCATCCGCCGGACCATCCTCAAAGAACGCGACGTGCCCGGCGGCGTGAACGTCGGTCTCCTCTCGACCGTCGTCCGCTACGCTCTCGACGCGGGCTTGCACGTGATCGTGGAAGGCATCCTGCACGCCGAGCGCTACGGCGACATGCTTGCCGACCTCGCCGCCGACCATCGCGGCCGCACCGGCGTCTACTACCTGGACGTCTCATTCGAGGAGTCCCTGCGCCGGCACGCGACCCGGCCGCAAGCGGCTGAGTTCGGCCCCGAGCACATGCGCGAGTGGTACCGCGAGCAGGACCTGCTCGGACTGGCCGGCGAGCAGCTCATCCCGCCAACCTCCAGCCTGCAGGACACCGTCGGACGCATCCTCACCGATGTGTTCGACCAGCAGCACGTACGAGACGTCACCCCGGACGACCCTGTCGCATTGGGCAACGTCATCGGTGGGTGATCACCGCCTTGTGCCTAGTTTCAGCGGGCTACGACGGTGAAGATGCCCGGGTCGCGGCCAACCTCGTAACGCTGGTGGTCGCGTGCGTGGCCGACATCCCCTGGGGATCGGAAGTCCTTGTCGATGCAGCGAATCGACCAAGAGCACTACCTTGGCCATAGGTAGCTGGCCGTTGATGGCCGCGAGCTGACCCACCAGGGCACGGTTCGATGACGACTAAACCTGTCGCGGCGAAGTCGTCGAGGTCCCCTTGGCTCGGGAGTACTCCAGCACCCCGGCTGTGGTCCACAAATGCTGGCTCGCAATCGTATCCGTCTCAGACGGCGACTACCAGCGACGACAAGGCGCTGTAGATGTCAGTAAGAGTGCTCAGCGGACAGGCGCCTACTCGAATCCGCAGGGTGCGGTCCCGGTGCGTGGATGCGTCCAGCACATAGACTGCTCCGGGTAACCGTGAGCCGTCGTCATCAGGAGAGTGACTTGTTCGAGAAGGGCCAGCGTGTCAGGGTCAACTCTGCAGGCGTGCCCGAGTTCGCCACTATCCGGTTCGTGCTCCCGGGCGACGAGCCCGGGGCATTCGACCTGATCTTGGTCGACGACGAGGACCGGCGCCATGAGGTCAACCTGGTAGCCGGTGATACCGAGACCGTTCGCGCGTTGGTGAGCGATGGCGGGGCGAGTTCTGCTCGTGTCCTAGCGGGGATGTGGACACGCTGGATGGCAGCTGCCGCGACGAACGCGGAGTCCAGTGCGATGGCGTCGACGCCGCTCAAACCGTACGCGCATCAGACGACTGCGGTGTACGGGGCGATGCTGCCACAGCCGCTGTTGCGCTTCCTCTTGGCGGACGAACCGGGCACGGGCAAGACGATCATGGCAGGGCTTTACCTGCGGGAGATGCAGCGTCTGGGGCTAGTGAAGCGGGCGATCGTCGTCTGCCCGGCTAACCTGGCCACCAAGTGGGTGGATGACTTCGATCGGCTCTTGGGCGGCGGACTGCGCCAGCTCACCTCAGCTACGATCCGTGAGGACGCGCTGAACAGTAATGACCTGTGGGTCGTGAGCCTTGAGCTGGCCGCGGTTAACCCGGCAGTGCAGGACGCAATCCGACCAGATCGGGCTGGGTGGGATCTGGTCATCTTCGACGAGGCCCATCGACTGACACCGACTGCTGCTGGGTTCCATCAGGTTGGTCGGCTTCTAGCGATGAACACCCCGCGAGCGTTGCTGATGACCGCGACGCCGCATCGCGGCAAGGAGTGGCTGTTCCGCCACCTCCTCCATCTGGTCGATCCGGCGATCTACCCGGACCCTGGCGCCGATCCCAACGTCGACTTGACCGCACTACGGCCGGGCCCGATCCACTTCCTACGCCGCATGAAGGAAGACCTGGTCGACTATGACGGCAAGACTCGCCTGTTCAAAGGGCGTACAGCACACAATCGCAGCGTCCCGCTGTCCCGGACTGAGTACAGCTACTACCAGGCAGCGGTCGACATGGTTGACCAGTACTTCCCACCGGCGGCACAGCCGCTCGCGCGAATGGTCTACGGCAAGCGTGCGGCCTCCAGCTTGTACGCGCTTGCTGAGACGTTGCGCCGCCGGCATACCCACATGGGGCAGATGAGCGAGGCCGAGGCAGCGCTGAACGCCGACCGCGACGATCAAGGGGATGACAGCGAGATCGACGAGGCCAAGGTCGTGCACGCTGCATCCACGGCCGCGCGGGCCGAGCGCGCCGCGATCAAGACGCTCATTGACCAGGTCGATGCCACGGTTGCTGACCCTGCCATCGAGCCGTCGAAGTGGATCAGGCTCACTGAGGACTGTCTGGCGGAGCACGGCATCCGCCCGGGAAATGCCGAGCAGGCTGTCATCTTCACCGAGTACGCCGACTCCGCGAAGTGGATTACGCAACGTCTTCAATCAGAGGGCTACACCGCACGCACCTACTCCGGTAGGCAGAGCAAGCCCGACCGCGACGAAGTCCGCAGGGCGTTCATGCGCGGCGAGTTCCAGATCATTGTCACCACGGACGCCGGTAACGAAGGTATCGATTTGCAGGCCGCGCATGTGTTGGTCAACTACGACATTCCCTGGTCGCTGGTCCGCCTTGAGCAGCGAATGGGGCGCATCCACCGCGTTGGCCAAGACCGTGAGGTCTTCCTATACAACCTCGTCGCGACCGATACCCGCGAAGGCGATACGCTCCTGCGTTTGCTCGACAACTTCGTCACCGCAGCGAATGAGTTGCGCGGCCAGATGTTCGACAGCTTGTCGGCCGTCGCCGAGATTACCGGCGTCGACTACGACAAGTGGCTTTCCGACCTCTACGGCAACGACGAGGTCAGAAAGCAGAACGCGATCGACGCTGCCCGCGCGATTCAGACGCAGGAACTCGCTCGAGCTGCCCGGCAGGTTCGCGACACAGAGCGGAAGCTGGCCAGCCAAGTTGACGCGGTGGCCGCGCTGACGCTCTTACAGCGTGATCTTTTCGCTCGCGTCAACCCCGCCATCGTCGAGGCGTACCTGGATCGGCTTGATGCAGCGAAGCTGCTGCGTGCTGAACCGACCGCCGCAGGGCCCGGCTTCCGACGGATCGCGCTCACCGACGGAGCACTGCCCGCGAGTCTGGGTGGCGGCTCCGAGGTCCACATCGCGACTAGTGGTGACGCCTTACGGGCAGCGGCGGGAAGCATCGATGTCGGCGACACGATCACACTGGGCCCCGGGGAACCGGGGTTCACCGATCTGATCGCGCTGGCCGATCATAATCTCGCTGAAGACGTCTACCAGTCCGGCGCGGCAGAAGACCCCACGAGCTTGACCCCGTACGATCTCTACGCCTATCAGGCGACGCTGACCGAAAGCGACGGCAAGCGCGCCAGCGTCTGGGCCACCTTGATTAAGGTCGACGACAGCGGTCAGGCACGCGCCGTGCGCTGGGAGGCCCTAGCCAACCTCGTCCCGACCACCCGCGTTGGGACTGGGCCGCATCCTGCGCGCCAGGCCAGCGCGGCGAACGCGGCTCACAACGTCGCGCACCAGACTGTGGAGGAACATCGCCGGGTCCGCGCTGACTGGTTCGCCCAAGCCCGTAAGGATCTGAATAACCTGCCGCTCAGTCTCACTGATGGGATCACCGACCGTGATACCCGGCTCGCCCTTCGCCACCGACTGCAGGCGCAGACCGCTGAGCGTCTCGAGGAGCTTGGCCGCCTTGTCAGTGTTCAACTCACCGTTCCTAAGCTGGTCAGCCGTATCCGTGTCCACGCCGCCGCAGACCCGACCGTCGCTGCCGAGATCGACTCCGAGATGGTGTCGATGAGGCACGTACATCAGCTCCTCGAAAGCGACGGCTGGGCCGTCGAGGACGTGCACACGGAGGGGCGTGGGTACGACTTGGAAGCTCGACGCAACAGACAAATTCGTCACGTAGAAGTGAAAGGTGTACTTGGAAGCGCCGCCAGTAGCGGAATCCGGATGACTGGTAACGAGGTGCTCATCGCGACGCAGCATCGAAAGGACTATTGGCTGTACGTCGTCGACGAGTGCGCAGACGGGAAGGGCGCCTTCTTTGGTGCCTATCAGGACCCAGCCACGCTGTTCGCAGCCGACATGACCGGGGACGCGATATTCCGCGTCCCCGGAAGCAGCCTCAAGAATGCCCCGGGGAGCAACGTATGACCCGCATGATCGAACGCTGGTTCCCCTGCGCCGAGGTCTCGGCCAACAGTCGCTCTGGCTGGGGCTCGGGCAACGCCGAAGTGGGTCTCATGACCTGGTTCGCGAAGCGGCCCACCGTGCAGGCCAAGGCAGCGGTCATCTGTTCGCTGCTGCCCTGGCCGGACAGCCAGGCTGAACAAGCGAGACTGCAGGAGCTCGTACGGCTGGCCCTGATGGGGCGGTTCGTCGCTGTCAAGGAATTGCGGGCAGAGATTGAGAAATCGAACCCTGACGGCGCAACGATCCTCGATCCGTTCAGCGGCAGGGGAATGATTCCCCTGGAGGGAGCACGGCTGGGCCTGCGGGCGCACGCCCTCGACTACAGCCCGGTGGCGGTGCTGGCCAGCCGTCTGTTGACAGACTTTCCCGCTCGCGACTGGGATCAGGAACCCGAACTGCCGTTCACCCTCCCTAGCGATAGCTTGATCGACCAGCACCCTCGCCTTGTCCAGGACGTTCGGTCGGTTCTGCAAGAGGTCGGCCGTCGCCACACCAAGGTCATGGAGCCGGTCTATCCGAAGGTCGATGGACGGCGAGCATGGGGTTACCTCTGGGCGATCACAATGCCGTGTCAGGAGTGCGGCAACCACTTCCCGCTCATCGGTCAACTCGAGCTTCGTAAACCGAGCAAGCGGAAGGGGAAGAAGGGGCAGCCGGACTTCTACGATGTTGGCCAGTCCTACTACATCGAGACCGATGCCGCCTCGGGTACCTGGTCAGTTTTCGTGCACGAAGGCGCACCGCGTGGCGTACCGACACGTCAGGTTCCTCCGGGCAAAAGCCGGTATGACAGCAACGGTCGGCTCGCCGTGTGTCCATTCTGTGGTTATGGCCACAACCGTGACGTTCAGATGAGAATCCTACGCACCGATGCCGCAGGCGACGAACCACTGCTCGCTGCAGAACTCGACAGCCAGGTTGGAAAGCTCTATCGCGAACTGGACCCGGTGGAGATCGACGCGGTGAAACGTGCTGAAGCTGACCTCGCCGCCGAAACACCATTCGGACGTTTTCTCCCGGCGTTGCCCAATGAAGCAATCCCAGCGGGTAACACATGGACTGTGCAGGCGACCGTATACGGCGCCACTCGCTACGGCGACATGATGAATGCGCGACAGAGCCTTTCGTTTATTCGCCTGGCTCGGACGATCCAAGAAATAGGCGACGACTTGACGGCAGCTGGATGCTCCAAGGAGTATGTGCGGGCGTTGACCGGGTATGCCGCCGCCGCGATGGCTCGGAAACTGCGACGCGCCACCCGTGGTTGCACACTGGATCCGAAGCTCAACAAGGTGAATGACCTGTTCGCCACCGAATCGAGCCTGAATTTCTCGTTTGACTACTTCGAGGTTGGCCTCGCTGACGGCCCGGGCGGTTGGGACTCGGTCTCGGCCGGCTCTCTTGCGTCACTGACGACTATTGTGCCGCCAGCTGGGACAGCCGCGTCCTGCTCGGTGGCTCGCGGAACTGCCACAGATCTCCCGTTCGCAAACCGACAGATCAGCGCGGTCGTCACGGACCCGCCCTACGACGCGATGATCGACTATACCGACGCGAGCGACCTCTTCTATGTGTGGCTAAAGCGTGCTCTCGCCTCCTCATGGCCGGAGATGGGCATGACGGCCCACGAACACGGTGTCCAGGAGAAGACGCACGAGATCATCGTCAAGAAGGGCGGAACCAGCAACAACGACCACCGTAACCGCAAGCATTACGACACGCTGATCGCACAGGCGTTCGCCGAGTCGCAGCGGGTCGTCCGTTCCGACGGTGTGGTCACGATCGTCTTCGGTCACGGTGAGCCCGAGGTATGGCAACGGCTGTTGAACGCCATTGACAGCGCAGGGTTGGTGCTGACCGGCGCGTGGCCGGCCAAGACCGAGCAGGGCGGGAAAACGGGATTCTCCAACATCGTCACGACGCTGACGATGTGCTGTCGTCCCGCCCCCGCAAATCGTCCAGCCGGGCGCAAGGGCACAGTCGAGTCCGAAATCAAGGCCGAGATCAGGCGCCGCTACCCGGACTGGGAGCGATGGGTACTCGCACCCGCCGACATGCTGATGGCCGCAGCTGGCCCTGCCATGGAGGTAGTGGGGCGTTACGCCGAAATCCTGGACGCCAAAGGGCAACCGGTCGACATCGCCACCTTCCTGCCATTGGCGCGGGCCGCCGTTCAGGAAGCTATGTCCGTCCAGATCGACCACCAGCCACTGGAGACTTTCGACGCTCGGACGCGCTTCGCGCTGTGGTGGGTGCGGCTCTATGGTCGGCATGGGCAGCCAAAGTCCGAGCTGCGCTGGCAGAGTCTGGCCGCTTCGTTGAAGACCGAAGATGTTCGCGACCTTGTACCCGACATTGACAAGGGCGTGCGGTTCGTCTCCGCCCGCAATTTCAAGACTCGGGTCAATGCAGCTTCCGCAGTCATCGACGTCGCCCTGGCTCTAGCCGCGGCGTCTGACGAGGGTCTTGCCGCGATGGGTGAGGTGCTCGCAACAGCGGGTCGGACCGTCGACGACACCTACCTGTGGTCGGCAGTGAACTTCCTGGCAGACCGGCTGCCCGATGGCGACCCTGACAAGGTGGCGTTTACCAGGGTGATGCGAACACGCGGTGGAATCGCCAGCGCTGCGGAGACAATGCTCGCCACTGAACAACAGCAGCTAATCCAACGAACAGACTTCGATGCGCAGCTGAAGCTGCTATAAGTGCTTGTGGAGATCACACTTGACCGGCGCACGATGACACATGAACACAAGAGGATGACGTGACAAAAGGCGTGACGCCATGGTGGAAGGCGTTGAAGATCCGACCCGAAATCGTCAATGCTGCTGGGCAGATCGACGATGTACAGATGTCGCTGTTCCAGGCCGTGCACGGCACCGGTCGCGACAAACCGCCGTACGCGGACGCCACCTACTACGGTGAGATCACGCACCCCACGGGGCGGCTCATCGATCTGTTGACAGAGATTGCGATCCGAGTCGGGGGTGGCAGCGACTATCTGAAGGCACGCGCGGTCACTCGTCTGGACCAGGGCATGGGAGGCGGTAAGTCCCATGCCTGCATTGGGGCCTACCACTTGATCGCGAACCCGGAAGCCTTGTTTGCCACAGAACTGGGCAAAGGAGTTATTTCGCGCGCGAAGGCGCGAATCGGCCGTGATCTGCCGGATGATCTCGATAATCCCCACGTCGTGGTCCTGCCGTGCGACAACATGACGCCCGGTGCAGGCGTCCAGGAACTGGATGGCCCCGCCGTCAACCTGTACGAACGGTTCCTATGGCGCTTGTTCGGCAAGGACTACACGCTTTTTGAGCGTTACCGGCCCTTCTGGAGCGACAAGAGTAAGATCGCCGAGGCGATCAAGGCGGTCAACCGCCCCGTCCTGATCATCGTGGATGAGGTGCTGGACTATGTCGGCAACGGTCTCGACGGTGCTCAGAAGCCTGACCTCGCCGCACAGGACATGGCCTTCCTGCGTGCTCTACTCGATGTTGTCAACGATGTCCCGCGCGTCGCCCTATTGATGGTCATGATCGCATCCGAACGCGACAAGACCGCCTTGTCGGATGAGGCAAAAGATCGCCGTGACGACCTAAACGGCTTGCTGGACCGAAACGGGCTGCCTGCCACGGTAACCGAAGTCGGCGACTTCGCTGATATCTTGCGGCGCCGACTGTTCGACGCCGAGCCAGCCGCGGAGGTGTTGTCGGCCACTGCAGCGCTTTACAAGCCCGTGTTGGACAACAAGGCCTGGAACAAACATGTCTGGGACTCCATCGGTGCCGAATGGCGACGACGCTGGAACGACGAGGTAGCGGCGTGCTACCCGTTCCACCCCATGCTAATGAGCGTGGCCAAGGAGGAATGGAGCAAAGTCACCGGATTCCAGCGAGTGCGATCGACCATTCGAATTTTCGCCGCTACGGTGTATGCCCAACAACAGCGAGGCAAGGCTGGCGAGTGGGTACCCGCACTCATCGGCCCAGGTGACTTGCCGCTGTCGGATAGTTCTGTACGTGAGGCGCTGCTTGGCAGCGGGCTGGTCGAAGACGACCGGACGATCGCCAACTACCGCAGCCTCGCGGAGATCGAGGTCGTCAACCACGACGACGCCGCAGGGACTGCCCGCCGTCAAGATCTCGCGCGGACCCCCACGATTTGGACGGAGACCAACCCTCGGGTGGCAGAGCGTGCCGCCACGTTTATCTTCCTTGCCAGCATCGTGGGAACGCTACGACCGGGGCGCGGCAGGGGCGCCAGCGCACCCGAGGTCAAGGCCGCGACCAGTGTTCCTGACGCCAACTACAGCCTCACAGACGCGGACACTGTCGTCGAGGAGCTTGTGCATCCCGACCGAGGCATGAGCGCGGTTGAGATTGTTCCGGGCCAGGGCAACAACAAGCCAGCTCGCTACTTCCTCTCGACGCGCCTCACGCACCGGATGTTGGTCAATAACATCCGGCGTACGGTTACGGAGGCCGAACGCGACGAGGTTCTGTTCGAGTTTGCCCAGGGCCTCTCCAATGGCGGGCCGTTCCGTGAGTTGATGTTCGTTGAGGCTGACACCGCCCGGCCCGCAGCCGATGTTCTTGCGACTGCCGGGCTAGACACGGCGCACACGACACGGCTGATCGTGCTCGATCCTGCACAATTTAGCCTGCGTAATGGTATGGAAGCACCGACGATGGAAGCTCTCACCGTTGCTATGGGGCTTGGAGAGGGAACGCAGAAACTGCCGGTGCAGTGGGGCAGCAGTGCCGTGTACGCGCTTGTGAACACCCAACGACGCGGCCTGGCGCGTGGGGTAGCAGTCGAATACCTCGCTCGACAGAAAGCACTCGCAGCTCCGGAAGTCCAAGGCGATGATGACCTCAAGGCAACGGGGACCAAAGACCTCGCGAGCGCGAAACAACAGCTCGAGAAGGCGGTCAAACGAGCCTATCAACACGTTGTCTATTTGACACAACCCGATCCGGACGGCGAACGTTATCTCGACCAACTCGCATTCGATGATGAGAACCACACGGCGTTGGACGGCACGCTAGTGTGGAAAAGCCTCGCTGCTCGGGACAAGGTATTCGACAAGGGGCAATTCGACCCCAAGGCGCTCCTGCACAACTTGCGCGATCAGGATTACGGGAGGACCCTGTCCGACCTTCGCGCAGCGTTCTACAGCGCGCCAAGGCTTCCATTGTTGTTCGCTGGTGACCGCGACCTGCAGCAAGCCATCTATGACGCCGCAGAAACAGGGCTCGTGGATATTGTGGACGGCTCAGGCGGACGCGTGGTGGTCACCGCGCCCGGTCAGGTGAACCTCACTAGCGCCGGACTACGCCTGGCCAAACCACAACCGAAGACATGTGAACACTGTGGGCAAGCGGACCACACCGGCACTTGCCCCACAGCGCAGTCAGCCAGTGCAACGGGCTCCGCGGCAGCGACAACACCGCCGGGCGGTGCCACATCTGGCGCGGCTACGGGAAGCGCCGGAAATAAAGAAGACAACGGTTCACCGGCTGCGACGGAAAAGCAAGCTGCGTTCTCGTTCACAAGTAATCTTCTTGCCAATTCGGGAAACTCTGACGCCTTCGCAGCATTGTTCAAAACGTTGTACATGGCGCTCGACGAACGGCAGATCAGCTACTTACAAGGAACCCTGCAACTAGTAGTGGATGCCGACACCGCCAACGACTTACAACAGAATATGGATGAGCTCGGCATCAGTGGAACCATTAAGGATATCTGACAGTCAGACCGAGGCGTTATAGGGTCAAGGAATATGCATTGGTCTCCCACTTAGACCGGCGGACATCCCCGCCAACACCGCGGACACGGAGGACGTGCGGCTCGCCGTCGTGACTTTGTGGTCATTGGCCCACTCCGACACGGCGGTGCGGTAGTTGACGTCCCCCATCTCGTGGACCGGTTCTACACCGTGAGCCAGACGGGGTGTGCGGTCGACGTCATGCTGGGTGCCAGCTGGGCTGGTGTCGATCATCGACGACCACCTTGGCGCAGAGTCCTGCTTCGAGGACCTGTGCCTGCCGCTGAGTGTTGTACCCCCTGCCGTGGACTGCCGAGCCGAGGTGATCCGGTCCGGACCGCCGCGTACCGCATTGCGGACGGGTAGATGCCGCGATTTCCCGGCATCTACCCGCCCGTCGAACACGGGCTCGTGGGCCTCCGGCACGCCGGTCATCCTCCGGCGGTGATTCCCGGGATTCCCTTCAGCTCACCCATCAGCATCGAGCTGACCTTGACCGGGTAGTCGTACAGCGCGAAGATCGTCTGTCGCCGTTTGCCGACGAGCTTGAGGTGTACCGGAGTCTCACCGCGGTGGGCCTGCAGTGTCTGCTTGAGTTCGCTGACCACGCCCTGGTCGATGCGTTCGGCCGCGGCCAGCAGCATCAGCGGTGGTTCGTCCCCGCCGAGTTCGGCGGAACTGAGGTCGAGTGGGACGAGACCGCCGCCGAAGATCGACATCTTGTCCTCGCGCCAGTTGACCCTGCCCTTCACCAGCACCGCGTTGTCCTCGGCCAGGTCGGCGGAGAACATCGCGTAGGCCTTGGGGAAGAACAGCACCTCGAGGGAGGCGTCGAGGTCCTCCACCGTGCAGATGGCCCACGGCTCGCCCTTCTTGTTGACCCGCCGGTCGAGGGAGGTGATCAGCCCGGAGATGATGAGCTCGCCCTCCTTCGGCGGATCGGCGAGGATGGCCGCGATCGGCCGCGGCGCGTGCTTGCGCAGAATCCGCTCCGCCCCGTCCAGCGGGTGCGCGGAGACGTACAGCCCCAGCATTTCCCGTTCGTAGCCGAGCAGCTGCTTGCGCGGGTACTCCTCGTCCCCGAACTTCAGATGCGCCAATGGCGAGGAAGCATCAGTGATCTCACTGTCATCGCCGCCGCCAAAGAGATCGAACTGCCCCATGGCCTGCTGGCGTTTGAGCGGTACCACGGCTTCCACGGCGTCCTCGTGGACCTGCACCATCGACAGCCGGGTGTTGCCGAGCGAGTCGAACGCCCCGGCCTTGATCAGTGACTCGATCACCCGCTTGTTGCAGGCCACCAGCTCGGACTTGTCGAGGAAGTCGGTGAAGGAGGAGTACTTGCCCTTCTCCTCGCGGGTCTTGATGATCGAGTCGACGACGTTCGCGCCGACGTTGCGCACCGCGCCCATACCGAACCGGATGTCGTCGCCGACGGCGGCGAAGCGCAGCGCTGACTCGTTGACGTCCGGCGGCAGCACCTTGATGCCCAGCCTGCGGCACTCGGACAGGTAGATCGCCGATTTGTCCTTGTTGTCGCCCACCGAGGTGAGCAGCGCGGCCATGTACTCGGCCTTGTAGTTCGCCTTGAGGTACGCGGTCCAGTACGAGATCAGGCCGTAGGCGGCGGCGTGGCTCTTGTTGAACGCGTAGCCGGCGAACGGCAGGATCGTGTCCCACAGGGCCTTGATGGCCTCGTCGGAGAAGTCGTTGTCCCGCATCCCGGCGTGGAAGCCCTCGAACTCCTTCTCGAGGACCTCCTGCTTCTTCTTGCCCATCGCGCGGCGCAGGACGTCGGCTCGGCCCATCGAGTAGCCGGCGACCTTCTGCCCGATGTGCATGATCTGCTCCTGATAGACGATCAGGCCGTGGGTGTCGGCCAGGATCTCCTTCAGGGGCTCTTCGAGCTCGGGGTGGATCGGTTTGACCTTCTGCCGCCCGTTCTTGCGGTCGGCATAGTCGTTGTGGGCGTTCATGCCCATCGGGCCGGGGCGGTAGAGCGCGCCGACCGCGACGATGTCGTCGAAGCTGGTCGGCTGCATCCGGCGCAGCAGGTCCCGCATCGGCCCGCCGTCCAGCTGGAACACGCCGAGCGTGTCACCACGGGCGAGCAGTTTGTAGGTCTCGGGGTCGTCCATCCCGAGCCGGTCGAGGTCGATGTCCTCGCCGCGGTTGGCCTTGATGTTGTCGATCGCGTCGCCGATGACCGTCAGGTTCCGCAGACCGAGGAAGTCCATCTTCAACAGCCCGATGGCCTCACACGACGGGTAGTCCCAGCCGGTGATGATCGAGCCGTCGTCGCGCTGCCAGAGTGGGATCGAGTCCATCAGCGGCTGCGAGGACATGATCACCGCGCAGGCGTGCACGCCCGCGTTGCGGATCAGCCCCTCGAGGCCGCGAGCGGTTTCGAAGATCGTCTTGCACTCTTCGTCGGTCTCGACCAGCGAGCGCACCTCGGCGGCCTCGCCGTAGCGCTCATGCTGGGGGTCGACGATGCCGGACAGGGAGATGTCCTTGGCCATGATCGGCGGCGGCAGGGCCTTGGAGATCCGGTCGGCGATCGAGTAGCCGGGCTGGCCGTACTGGACGCGCGCGGCGTCCTTGATCGCGGCCTTGGTCTTAATGGTGCCGAAGGTGATCACCTGGGCGACCCGGTCGGCGCCGTACTTCTCCGTGGCGTAGCGCACCATCTCGCCGCGCCTGCGGTCGTCGAAGTCGATGTCGATGTCGGGCATCGAGGCGCGCTCGGGGTTGAGGAACCGCTCGAACAGCAGCTTCTGCGGAATCGGGTCCAGGTTGGTGATACCCAGCGCGTACGCGACGAGCGAGCCCGCCGCGGAACCACGGCCCGGCCCGACCCGGATGCCCACGCTGCGGGCGTAGTTGATCAGGTCGGCGACGACGAGGAAGTAGGCGGGGAAGCCCTTCTGCACGATCACGCCGAGCTCGTGTTCGGCCCGTTCCCTGTAGCCCTCGGGCAGACCTTCCGGGAAGCGCCAGTCGAGGCCCTTCATGACCTCCTTGTGCAGCCAGCTCGCCTGGTCGTGACCCTCGGGCGCCTCGAAGACGGGCATCCGGTCGTGGTGGGCGTAGACGTCCTCGTAGGACTGGACGCGCTCGGCGATCAGCAGCGTCGAGTCGGCGGCGCCGGGCACCTCGGTGTCCCAGTACTCACGCATCTCGGCCGCGGACTTCAGGTAGTAGCCGTCCCCGCCGAACTTGAACCGGTTCGGGTCACTCAGTGTCTTGCCGGACTGCACACACAGCAACGCGGCGTGCGAGTCGGCCTGATCCTGGGTGACGTAGTGCGAGTCGTTCGTCGCCAGCGGGGTGAGTCCCAGCGTCCGGCCGACGTCCAGCAGCCCCTCCCGCACCGACCGTTCGATCGGCAGGCCGTGGTCCATCAGCTCCAGGAAGAAATTGTCCTTGCCGAAGATGTCCCGGTAGTCGGCCGCCGCCTGGATCGCCGCGTCCCGCTGGCCCAGCCGCAACCGGGTCTGCACCTCACCGGACGGGCAGCCGGTGGTGGCGATGATGCCCTCGGCGTTCTCCGCGATCAGCTCGCGGTCCATCCTCGGCTTGCGGTAGTAGCCCTGGATACTCGCCAGTGAGGACAGTTTGAAGAGGTTGCGCAGGCCGGTCGCGTTCTCGGCGAGCATCGTCATATGGGTGTAGGCACCACCACCGGAGACGTCGCCGCCCTCACCGAACTCGTCGGCCCCGCGCTGGTTGCTCTGTCCCCAGAACACCGGCTTCTTGTGGAAGCGGCTCTCGGGAGCGACGTAGGCCTCGATGCCGATGATCGGCTTGATGCCGGCCTTCGTCGCCTGCTGGTAGAACTCGTCCGCCCCGTACATGTTGCCGTGGTCGGTCATCCCCACGGCCGGCATCTCCAGTCTGGACGCCTCCGCGAACAGAGGAGCGATCTTCGCCGCGCCATCGAGCATCGAGTACTCGGTGTGCACGTGCAGGTGGACGAAGGAATCGTTCGACACCAGCGAAAACCTCCCCTGAGTGGATCAACCGGCAACGCGCGCGGCCGGGTGTTCCACCTTAGTCCTGAGCCCTGACAGCTCCGCACCGCCACACCGGCTCCCTGTAGCCGTTTGAGGTTACCCAGAGCACGAGGACTGCGAAGATGACGACCTAAACAGGTACCAGCGGCACGCGAACGTATGTTCTAGTCTGAGGTGGGTGTTGCCGCTCGGCGGGGAAGGCCGAGGCGGCACAGCGCGACCCTGGGCGCTCAGCGAACAGGTGCCCGGGTCGACACCCACTCGCTGACTGTGTCGGCGATCACTGGTGCTACGGGAGACGACGGGAGGAACTGCAGATCAAGGGCGAGTTCTATCCTCGGTTCGACCCGCTGTTGATCGTGACGAAGCCCCGGGGCGAGCACGACCACACCGACGTCTCGGTTTGGTTCGTCCTAGCTTGACTTGCGCGGACTACATGGAGTCACTGGTTCGCGACGCTCCTTGAACGCGGCATCGGCGTCGAACTCGGCTCGGGCAGCACGATAGAGCGCGTCCAAGGCCGACGTTGCGTCCTCGCGTCCGGTGTCGCCGACCTCGGTGTTGCGCCAGCTCGCCTCGGGGTGCTCGAAGATGTACTGGATCAGCATCCCGAACTGCGTGCCCCAGTCACCGACATGGTTCTGCCGGACGACCTCAGCCCCAAGAAAGCCCAGGATACGAACAAGGGCATCACCGATCAGCGTCGACCGCAAGTGCCCGACGTGCATCTCCTTGGCGATGTTGGGTGCCGAATAGTCGACAACGACAACCTGCCTACTCTGACTCTCCGCCACCCCCAGCCTCGGCTGCTCGGCACGCTGCGTCAGCTGCTTGGTGATCGCCCTATCCGCCACCGTGATGTTGAGAAATCCTGGCCCGGACAACTCAACGCCGGTGAGCCAGGGCACTGCTGCAAGGTGCGGCTGCAGCCTCTGCGCCAGGTCGCGAGGTTTCTCACGTGCCTTCTTGGCGAGGGCGAGCGCAACGTTCGACTGAAAGTCGGCATGGTCGGATCGGCGCACCAATGGGTCCTGCTCGGCGAGTTCCGCAGTCAGCTCCGCAGCCATCGCCGCAGACACCGCCTGCTCCACCTCAGAGACCAATGAGCGCACTTGCTCCACCACGCCGCAACCCTCCACACAAACTCAAGACACAAAGCACAGTGTGGCCGACTGGTTTGTCGCCGGGCCAGTGCCTCTCGACAACACAACCCCTTGATCCTGGTGAAGCGCATCGCTCCGCTGCCCGCGACATCCTGAACCGAGCGCGGAACCAGCTCGCTGAGTCCGGTGAGCGGGCCGCCGCCGCGATCCGCGCCAGGGCGATTTGGCGCCGGACGAGCCGGGATGGCTGGCCGACGTGGCCGGGTTCGCCGGTGAGATCGGTATCGGTGCCTGGGAAGGTGTCACCGGCCTGGCCGACATGGTCGTCACCTACAGCCCCAACCGCCTCCTCGTCGATCCACAAGGCTGGGCCGAGGACATGGGCACTCTCGCGCAAGGCTTTGTCGGCGCCGTCCAGAACCCCGCCGAGTTCGGCAAAGCCCTGATCGACTACGACACCTGGAAACAAAGCCCCGGACGCGCCATTGGCCACCTCATTCCCGACGCCATCGCAGCTGCGGCCACCGCCGGTACGGGGGCCGCGGCCATCCTCGCCGGGCGGGGTGCTGTCAAAGGTGCGGAACGCGCCGCTGACGTTGTGGACGAGGCCGGGGATGCCGCGAAGGCCGGAGAACGGGGCGCGGGGGCTGGTGGCCTGACGGTGTCGGAACAGTGCGCCGTCCGTTCCCTGGAGAAACAAGTCAGTGAGCACCAGGACAAACTCGCCGCATACCGCGCCAACCCGGACGCCTTCGACAACAAAGGAATACTGAAGAACGCTCCAACGCCGGAAATCAGACAACGCATCATCGATGGTATAATTCGTCACCTGGAAGCGGAAATAAAGACCTTCCAGCGGCAGATCGACGACATTCAAGGAGGCGGTTGATGAGCGACTCGGTGCGAATCCCGGTCGAACGCCTGCGACAAGCCTGCACGCTGCTGCTGGACCACCTGGCGCAGAACGAAAATGGTGTCGTCGAACTGGAATGTGACTACTTCTGGACCATCGACGACGACACCCTGTACAACGTGTATGCCGAACCTGCAGAACTGGGTGTAGGCCAGGTATCGGAATCAT
This sequence comes from Prauserella endophytica, assembly GCF_005146945.1. Taxonomy (GTDB): domain Bacteria; phylum Actinomycetota; class Actinomycetes; order Mycobacteriales; family Pseudonocardiaceae; genus Prauserella_A; species Prauserella_A endophytica. The sequence continues at coordinate 18,467 of NZ_SWMS01000039.1, read as the reverse complement.
GGGCGCACCTAGTACTCCAGTGGTAGTTCGTGATGGTCATGCTTCGTGGGTCGATTGTCGCTGGTAGTGGCCTTGCTGGGCGCGGTATTGGTGGCGTCTGCGCCATCTTGAGCAGCGGATCCGGTGTGCGACATCGAGCACCGGACGGCTGATCAGAGTGGTGAACAGGTGGTGGATTTCGTTGCAGGTCAACGAAATCCATCCGGCAGTTGCCGGTTCGGGGTTTCGTTCGGTGGATGCGACCACAGCGAGGAACGCGTGGGCGAACATCGCCATGACCGTCCAGCGGTGCCAGGAGGTCCACCGTCGGACCTGGTGCTGGTCGAGCCCGGTGAGACCTTTGCCGGTCTGGAAGGATTCCTCGACTGTCCACCTGCGGCCCGCGACCTGAACCAGCATCCGCAGTGGAACGAGTTGGGGTGAGTAGCAGCGATAGAACGCCAGCTCGCCGGTGGTGCGGTGGCGGCGGATCAGCAGCCACCGGTGCCCGTCGGGCTCGTCGGTGTCGATGTCGGCGAAGGCCCAGTCGTAGTAGCGATTCCCTTTTGCCCCAGCGCCTGCGGACAGGCGTTGCCAGACGTGTTCAGGCAACCGGGCGGCAACACCGTCAGCGCGCAGCACGCCAGCTGGAGTGCTGACCCGGCGGTCGCAGCCGATGGCGAGAACGTAGCCGATACCGCGCTGTTCGAGGTTCTTGCGCAGGTGGGGGTCGGCTCCGTAAACCTCATCCCCGGCGACCCACTGTGCCTGGACCCCTGCGTCGAGGGCACGGCCGATCATGGTGGTCGCCAGCGCGGGTTTCGTCGCGAACGCGGTGTCGTCGGGGATTCCTGCGCCCACGCGGCGGTCGGGTCGGTGGTCCAGGATTTCGGGAGGTAGAGGGCCCGGTCGATGAATGCGTGCCCGGCGTCGGTGGCGTAGGTGAGGTAGACCGCGACCTGGGCGTTCTCGATGCGGCCTGCGGTGCCGGTGTATTGACGTTGCACTCCGACGGTGTGGACGCCTTTCTTGAGGTCGCCGGTTTCGTCGACGACCAGCACGGCGCCGGTGTCGCCGAGGTGTTCAGTGACGTAGTCGCGTAGGTCGTCGCGGACCTCCTCGGCGTCCCAGACTGCTTTGCGCAGCAGGTATTGTATCCCGTCGGGGGTGTCGTCGCCGGCGTGTTCGGAGATGGTCCAGCAGTTCTTGTCCGGCAGGTCCGACAGCAGCCCGAGCAGCAATGCTCGTGCTCGTCGGCGGGGTTCGACGCGGGTGAACCGGCCGGCGATCCGGCTGACCATCTCCTCGAACATCACCGCCCATCGGTCAGGGTTTACGCTGGGACCCGCGGCCACCAGCCGATCAGGGTTAGTCCACACAACCGACCATGATCAACTGGTGGCCGCACCCGTCTGCAGGCACCCACCAGCGACATCACGAAGTCCGGCTGGAGTACTAGCCGAGGTGCTCCGTGCAGTGGGAACCCCGGAGACGCGAAAGCCTGTGCCTTAGTAACTGTCCCCATGTTTCTTGTGTCTTGATGGTTCTTCCGCGAGTTTTTGTTGTTTATTGCGCCAGGTTGCTACTCCGGTCGACTGCGCAGCTTCGGGTGTTGCCCTGCCGCGCCATGCGCTGCGCGCATGTTGGTGGAGGGCGGTCGTAAGGTAGTTAGCCGTGACGGAACAGATGGCAGTGACAGTAGGGCGACGTGCGGCGAGGGCGATCTTGATCGATGATCAGGGTCGGTTGGTGTTGATCAAGCGTACGAAGCCGGGGCAAGAGCTGTACTGGACGGCGCCGGGTGGCGGCGTCGAGGACGGTGATAGCTCAATCGAGGCGGCGCTGTATCGCGAGCTGAGCGAGGAGTTGGGCGCCGAGGCGGCTGGGGCGTCGCAGGTGTTCCTGTTCAGTTCGCCGTCGGATTCCGGGGTCGCGGTGCAACACTTTTTCGTCGCGCGGCTGGTCACGGTCGATGAGTCCGCTCGTAGGGGGCCGGAGTTCATCGACGCGTCGCGCGGCGGCTATGACCTGGACCGGATTGACCTGCGCAGCGACGGGTTGACCTCGATCGACTTGAAGCCGACCGCGTTGAAGGAGTTCATCCTGGCCAATCGCGAAGCGCTGCTAGCCGAGGCGGCTGCTGTCGGTTGATCTCAGCTCGCGTTCCATCGTAGATAGGTGGGTGTGGCACGACCGGGTAAGAGGTGCAGGCTGTCGTGGTCGATGCCCAGGGTGTCCCGGAGAGCGGCGGTTTCGCCTGGCCACTTGGCGTGAGCGAGCTGGTCGAACGCAAGCACGCTTCCGCGCGTGAGGTAGGGCTGAATGGCCTTGAGCGTGTCGCGGGTGGGCTTGTAGAGATCGAGGTCGAAGTAGGCTAGGGCGATGATCGTGTGAGGGTTCTGATCGAGGTAGCGGGGCAGGGTGTCGCGCACGTCGCCCTCAACGAGGAGCGTCCGGCGGATGTGACCGAGGTGTTCGGCGTCCTCGTGGCCGTTGAGTATGTCGCGCAGGTGGTCGGGGTAGTCGGCGGGTACGGCGAACTTGCCGGTCACCGCACTCGCGGCGGTGACGTCAATCTCGGCGACGTCGGGGAAGCCGGTGAAGGTGTCGAATCCGATGATCCGGCGGTGCGGGTTGTAGGGCTCGTAGACGCCGCGAAGTGCTGTCAGGGCGGCGACGTGACGGCCGCGATGTACGCCGAACTCCATGATTGCGCCGGGCACGTCGACGATCATCCGGTACAGAGCGTCCAGCGACAGCAGGTCGGTGAGTGGCTGACGGCGAAGGTACAGCGCCAGGTTGTCGACCAGTTCCTCCGGCGGGATGGGGCTGTTGGCCAGCAGGCGTGCCAGGCGGCGGCGGACCGATCGCTCGTGGTCGGATTCGCGCGGGAGGCGGTTGCTGTGCTCGTCGCTGCTGGTCATGGAGATACTCCTCGGTTGGGTGCCCACAGCCCGGCGGGAGCGAGGCGGAATTCGCTGGCCAAGCTGAAGATGTCAGCGGCGTTGCGGTGGCCGATGTGCAGGGCTGCGATGGCCCCGATGAGGAGCCGGTGGGATACAACAAGGGCAGGGCCGTGGGTGGTGGAGAGGTGGTGGGCGATTCTGGCGGCTTCGCTCGCTCGCTCCGCGAACGTGCGGAGGCTTTCACCGCCGGGCAAAGCGCTGTCGAGGTCGTGGCCGCGTTGCTGGCGCCATGCTTGATAGGCGGGTGGGTACTGCGAGGGGGTGCGGCCGAGGACGCAGGACGGTGCGCGCCACTCGGCGAAGGCATCGAGCGGCCGGATCACGCGCGCACCGAGCGTGCTCGCGGCGATCGAGGCGGTCTGCCGGGCTCGGCGCAGTGGACTGGAGACCACTACGGCCAGCGGCCAGTGATGGTCCTGGAGCTGGCGGGCGGTGAACTCGGCTTCGACGCTGCCACCGACGGTGAGGGGACTGTGAGGGCGGGCGTGGGCTCCGGGGCGGCACAGTCCGTCCTCGCAGGTGCCGTGGCGCATCCAGAGCACGGCGGGGGTCATGTCATGCACCAGCCCCCGTCGACGGTGAGACATTGGCCGGTGATGAAGCCGGCGCCGGGAGAGGTGAGAAAATCGACAGCGGCGGCGATGTCCTCCGGCTGACCGCGCCGTTTGATGCATTGCCGGTCGAGTTGGCGGCCGAGCATGGCGTCGTGGTCTGCGACGACGGCGTGCTCGGCGGGCACCTCGACCGAACCAGCGCGGACGCAGTTGACCGTCATGCCGCGCGGCCCGAGTTCGCGGGCCAGTGCTCGCACGAGCCCTTCGAGTCCACTCTTGGCCGAGATGTACCCGGCGAGGTCTACTCGGCCGAGTTGTGTGAGCACCGAGGACACGGCGACAATGTGTCCCTGCTTGCGCGCGGTGAGCGGGGCCGTGACCAGTTGAGCGCACGCGGCGTGAGTGATCAGGTTGATCTCGACCTGCTGGCGGAACGTGGCAAGATCCGTGCTGTCCCACGAGATGCGTGGGTAGGCGCCGGCGTTGGAGACGAGAACGGCGAGCCGATCGGCGGCATGATCGGTCTCCAGCGCAAGAGCGTCGAGGGTTGGCTCTGAGGTGAGGTCACCGGTCACGGGCACAATCGTCGCCCCCGCTTGTTCGGCACGGGTTACCACGCTGCGGAGGTCGTCGTCACCGGTGAGGTGTGTGAGGATCAGGTCGTAGCGAAGCGCGAGGCGAGCGGCGATGGCGGCGCCGATGCCGGAGCCTGCTCCGGTGACGATGGCGACGGGGCGAGACACGTTAGCCGACCTCCGCTTCTGTCGGTGTGAGTGAGAGAAATCTTGCGAGAGTGGTCGCGGGATCGAGTGCTTCGGTCAGTAGCGCCAGCGACAGCGCGGCATCGCGGGGTTCGAGGTCGCCGAGGTGGTAGACGGCGAGAAGGCGCATCACCAGGTAGGGACGCAGCCAGCCCATGAGGTCGTTGATGCCGAGGTGGCTGGCCAGCGGGTAGACGATCTCATTGAGGTATCGGTGCAGGACATGCCGGCGAGCAGGGCTGGGAATGTGCTCGTAGTCGATCACCAGCGATGTCCCATTGTGTCCGATGTGGATGATCGGTTCGGCGAGGCTGCTCGGAGCAAGTGCGGTCGGGTGATCGCGGAATGCGGCGGGGTTGTAGTGCGGGGTGAGCCAGGCGCCGTGCAGGCGCTGGTAGAGCAGGAAGCAGGTGATTTCGCCGGGTAGCGCGTTGAGTCCGCCGGTGTCGTAGTCGAACCACACTGGTCCGGCGTGGGGTGACCAGCCGATGTTGAGGTCGGTGGGATCGCCTTGTGTCACAGCGGCCCATACGGGGTTGTGCCGGGCGAAGCGCACCCGTAGCCAGGTCAGCATGTGGGCGAAATCGAGTGCGTGGCTTCGGCCGTTGACGACCAGGTGGGTTGCGGTGAGGCCGGACGGGCGTAGTTTGCGGTCGTCGCTTGTCGGGATCGGCCACGGTGCGTCGGCCTTGTAGTAGCGATCCAGCCTGCCGTCCGGGGCGGCGCGTTCGCCGTAGAGCTTGCCGATGGTCTCGCCGTTGGTTGTGTGGCACAAGCTCCGTGCGATCACCTGCCGGTAGTGGCCGAAGACAGCGGAAAGGCAGCCATCGAGACGTCTCCTGTCGCACGTGCGATCAGCGTGGGTGATCTCGTCGAGGAGCAGGCCGTGGTCTGGGCCGAGGTGGGGCCACCGGTCGTAGACCAGGACGCTCCACCGGGCGATGCGGCGGGCTTGGCGTAGCCGCAGTACTGGATAGAAGGGGCGCAGTCTGGCGTGCCCAGCCTGTTCGATACGCGCTTCGTCGTGGTGAGGGTTGGCTTTGACGAAGAAGCGTTGTCCTGCCCAGTCGACGTGCCAGGTGTGGTTGGCCGTGAAGCGTCGGTGGTGTGTGATCCGGGGCATGGCGCTCATCGCCAGCCCATGACCTGGGTTGCGAACTCGGCGATCCTCTCGGCAGGGATGCCGGTCAGGTCCGCCGACGCCGACCACAGCGTGTCATCGAGGCGGTCGCGCACCGGGCATCGATCCGCTGCCGCGAGCATCTGGGAGAACGGTGTGGCGATGGCGTGATGCCGATCCGCGCCGGTGGTCCACTTGGTGTGCGCATGACGGCCGTAGAGCCCGATGACCTGAGGCCCGGTGCCATCGGATCGTTCGGTGAGAGCAGCTAGGTGCGTGAGCCCGGTGTCGTTGCCGATCACAACCTCGGCAGAGGCGAACACATCGAGGCAGTCCACCGCGTTTGGTCCGGTCAGGATGTCAAGATCAGGGCGCTGGATCGGCTCGGCGTCTCTGCTGGTGATCAGCGTGAACGACCACGGTGCGGCAATTTGGTCGGTGAGGACTTGTGTCACGAGGGCGAAGCCGTCAGCCCCGTAGTCTTTCCGAGTTGGCCAACTGGTCGCGGAGACAAACACCACGTGAAACGGCCGTTCCCGCTCCGCAGAGGTGAAACCCGGGAGAGGTGCGTGGTCGGCGGGCAGCCGAACGCCGAGGGTCTGTTCGGCGGCAAGGTAGTACCGCATCGGCAGCGCGCTGTGCGCCTCGACGTGCTCGCCGTCGAGAACATCGAGCCAAGCCTGGGGTTTCTCGGGATGAGCATGGAACGTCAATTCCTCGTTGTGTCCGCTATGGACAATGTGGGGCGAGTTGCTGCGGCTGGTACTCATTGGCAGCCGGCACCGCTGCATCAGCCGTGGGCGCGGTCCCCGGTAACGCAACTCGCCCTCGTGCTCGCTGGCGTGGCCAAGGGCACGTACCAGCGCGAGCGCGAGAATCACGTCGCCGAGTCCGCGATTACCGAGGACGACCGACCAGCCCAAACTGCTCACCGCTTCGGCTCCGCCGGTGGCTTCGGGTCCTTCACCAGCGGCGCGCCGATACGGCAAGCAGCGCCCCAACGGCGCGTGCGTGCGGGCCACGATGCGGCGACCGCCCAGATGTTGTGTCACCGTGCCGGTCGCCCACGGGTTCACAGATGCGTCAGCGTGCACAGCGCCACCCCCAAGGGCTGCAACGCCCGGCGAGCACCGCCGGTGGTGTCCTCGATCAGGCATGCAATCCCGGTAACCTCCGCGTCCGCTTTGCGCAGAACGCCGACAAGGTTGGTGAGCGTCCCACCCGTGGTGATCTCGTCGTCCACGACGAGCACTCGCGCTCCGGCGAGGTCGCCGTAGGTGAAAACCTCGGTGCGTCGAGCGTGGGGTTCACTGAACTGGTGTTTGTCCGGAAGATCGAGATCGAGCTTCCACGCCAGGCGGTACGGCAATTCGCTGGCTAGCGCGACCGCGACAGTCGGCAGAATCCCGCCCGCGTCCAAGCCCAACAGCAGATCGGGCATGGTGAAAGCGGGATGGCGACACCACGCCTGCCACAAGGCATGGCCGGTACGTAGCAACGCCGCCGGATGGACCTCGCCGAGAATGCCGTCAAGTTCGTGCACGATCCGAACCTCACGCGCGCCGGGACCGACACCGAGACGACGCACGCGGCACGCGCCATACGCGGCGCCGTCGGCGGCCATGTGCCCGCTGACTGTGGACAGGTTTTCGGTAGTCATGCGCTGGTCCTCACGATGTGGTCGAGTCGATCGACATAGCTCAACAGCCGGTCGGCGGCCTCGAGGAGCCGCTGACGCACGGCGGGGTCATCGGAGCGGTCGATCAGGTCGTCGAGGACAGGGGGATCACAGGCCGCGTCTGGGTGCAGATCGCGGAAAACTGCCAACACGTCCTCGACGTCATCGAAGTGGTAGCCATCAGCGCGCAACAGGATCTTCGCCAGCAGCACCAGATGCTTGTGCACGGCCCGCACGTCGAACATGGGGGCGGCCAGCAGACGCCGTGTGGTCATCAGGATCAACCCGAGTTCCCCACGACTGGTCCGGTCCCCATGTGCGCTGACGGGGACGGGAACCCGGTAGCCGGGCCGGTGGTAGATCACCCCGACTCCCTGTGCGGCACGGCGCAGCGATTGCACCACGCGGGGCGGTACTCGCAGGGCGTCAATGTCGCTCGTCGTGAAGGTGCTGATCCCCATCTTGATCCCGTCCGGAATTGGCAGTGCGCCGAGTGTGCGGCGGAGCCAGTCCGCCGGTGCGGTGTCACGCACGACAAGCAGGTCCAGATCACTCCACCGGTCCCGCCAACCCGCCGTGCCGGTCGTGCCTGTGGCGAGGACAAGTGCAACCTGCTCGTCGACAATGTGATCGCTGGCCTGCCGCAGCCACTCGGCGTGGGTAACGGGATCACTGGTATCGAGCGCGACATGCTGAAGGTCTGCCGTCGCTACCAGCCGGTGAACTGCGAGCTTCAGCGCGGCCAGCGAGCCCGTGTTGTCGATGACGTGATCGGCGATGTCGACGATGCGGTCCGCGCCACGTTCGTGCTTGGTCTCATCGCGGGCACGTAAGCGCACTTCTGTTTCCGCCGCGCGACTCGCCCGCACAGCAGAGTCAGCGTCCACATACGCCACCTGGCAGTGCTCGCCCCATACGCGCTTGAGGTGCGCGGTCGCCTCGAAACGGTGGGCACTTTCTACGCTGATCGTGCGAGCCTTCGTGGTCTCGGCGAACCGCAAGACTTCCTCGGTGAGCCGTTCGGCCTGCTCCGACTCCGACCAGGCATACGGGTCGATCTCACCGGCGCGCAGTGCAGCCACGTCCAGCAGGTAACCGATCTTCAGGCGAGTGACCCCGAGCTCGTCGCGGAGCAACTCGCCCACGCTGCTCTTGCCGCTCTCGGACATACCCGCCAGTACCCAGAGCCGATCCAACGCGACGACCGGTAGCGCACCGGCATGGACGCCGAATCCACGTAGGTGCTCCCGGAGACGATTCTGGACATCGAGAATCGGAGCGTCCTCGATTTCGAGCACCGTGTGGTAGTCACCGCGGGCGACCTGAAGGGACACGACCTCGGCTAGCGCATGCTGGTAGGCCACGTACCGCCGGTCCGTGGACCTAGGCTCGCGACGGAGCGCTTGGTGTGCCTCGCGGGCGGGATCTGGCGATCGTCGCAACAGCACGTGCACTTCGCGGCGGTGTTCGGCGACGGGCAGGTCGGTGGCGATGTTCTCGACCAGGTGTAGGGCGTCAGCCGGTGAGAACCCGTCCTTGACCACGGCGGTGGCGGCACAGGTCGCCAGCAGCATGGGTAATCCCCGGTCCTCCAACGCCAGTTGCCCGCTGCCAGCGCGACGAGCGGCGTGACTGCCCAGCACCAACCCGGTGTGCTCGGGGGTGGTCGAGGCAACGAACCACCACTGCGCGAAGTCGCCCGAGGCGACCTGTTGCCAACGGGTGTCCCATCGATCAACGGTGCCTACGAGGTGTGCGCCGGGCAGGCTCCGGGAGAGCCAGGCCAGTTGGGTTGTTTTCCCGACGTTGTCGACGCCGTTGAGGGAGACCACTCTGGCATCAACGTTGCTGATCATGTGTGCTCCTATAGGTCTTCAGGGACCGCCATGCTGGAAGTCGTCGGTGACCCGCGGCGACATCGCGGATCAAGTCGTCGTAGGCATCGGCCAGCTCGGCGAGCTGCCGCAGCGCCAGGCGCGCGGTCTCGCGGATCTCGCCCGTATCCGTCAGGTTGCTGGCGCGCACCCAGGCGATCGCGAGGCGATCGATCACCGAGCCCAGCGTTTCGGTGTGCAACGACGCGTCAGCACGGCTGGGAATTTCCCGTGCCACCCACGTATCGATCCGCTCGACGAGGGCGACACGCTGGGCGTTGAGTTCGTCGATGAGCTGCTTGCAGGCGGCGATCTCATCCCCCGAGATGCCCACGGCCCGGCTGACGTTCTCGGCCTGCCACTGCCGCTGATGATGGCTTGCAAGATCGGCCGCAATGTCCAGGACGACGTGGCCAGGGTGGTCGTTTCTGGTGGTCCTGCGGAAGGCCTCAATGATCGGTCCGGAGCGGAGCAAGAGCTCTCGAACCCGCATGCTCACCTCGGCGTTCGTGGTCGGATCGTCGGCGTGGGCCATGTCCGCACCCTCCTGTCGAGTTCCGTGTACGGGGAAGCGCCTGCGCCGAGAGGGTCGGGGCGCGTCCTCGGCGCAGGCGCGGCTTTGGGGTCACGCGGTGCCGGCTCCGCGCCGGTGGGCGGGCGGCGCAGCGAGCGACCAAGGCCCGTCGATCGTGGGCAGCGGCAGGAAGCGCCCGGCGGACGCAAGAAGGCGCCACCTGTCCCAGGAGAGGCTCCGTCGGCCGGCTGCCGAGTGGAATGGGGTGCGGTCGTTCATCGGCTATCGCCACCTCGGTCAACATGCGGTTACTGCCTGCTGACGCTAGGAACGATCGACTCGCCAGGAACGCCGCGTCGCGCATAGTCGCTATGCACGACGCGCATATCCGACCTCTCCGGAGCTAGCCTGGTCGTGGATCGAGACGACAACGATCATCATCGAAGGTGGAGATCATGAGCCACAGCGGCGGCCGATGCTGCGCAGGGTGCGGAGCGTGCCTGGCTCGTGATAACACAGCGGCACTGTGCTCACCCTGCACTCATGGGGGCGAACACGACGAATCCCCACGGTTCGGGCCCGGCTTCTGGCGCAGCGACCAGATGCGGGATGCGTTGACTTCCCGAGATATGAGTGTGGTTGTACGCGCCTACCGTCGACACCCCGCGCACGGGCGCAAGCCCCTCCCGCAAAGCGACGTCGCGCGCTGGTTGAACATCACCCAAGGTCAACTCAGCCGGATCGAGGCAGGGCGGAACCGTGTGCGTGATCTGGATAAGCTCGTTCACTACGCCCGGTGCCTGCGCATCCCCGCCGAGCTGCTGTGGTTCGACGTGGGCGAAGCTGATCACGAGTCGCCGAAAGCTAACGCTGTTCTCGGGCTGCCGGGTGGGCCCATGGTGCACGCCGCAGCCGAGCGCACCGAGCCGGCGCTGGTGGGTGCACTACTGAACACCCTGCAGCAGTACGTGATCACGGACAACCTCGCTGGGCCGCACTCGCTGCTGACCGTCGTCGCACAGCAGACGAGCTTCGCGGAACGATTGCTCACCGAAAGCCGCGAACGAAATCGCGGCGACCTGCTCCATGTCACAGCACGGTTCGCCGAGTTCACCGGCTGGCTCCACCAAGATGCCGGTGATCTTCACACCGCAATGCGCTGGTCGAATACTGCCCTCGACCTTGCACAAGAGGCAGGCGACGCGCACCTGACCTCCTACATCCGGATGCGCAAAAGCAACATCGCCAGCGATGCGCGCAAGCCGGACCTGACCATCGCGTTCGCTCGCGCAGCCTTACAGAAGCCCGGCGCCTTGACCCCGCGCCTCAAGGCTGTCGCACTACGCCAGGAAGCACACGGCCACGCGCTCGCCGGAAGCTACGACGAATGCGCCCGCGCACTGGATCACGCCTTCCAGCACGCCGCGGACGCCCCCGACGACGACGCGGACATCGCGCGCTACTGCACCCCCAGCTACGTCGAGATGGAAGCGGCCCACTGCTGGGTCGAACTCGGCCAACCAGCCAAGGCACTCGCAACCCTTCAGCAGGGACTCGCCGAGTGGCACCCAGACTTCCGACGCGACCTCGGCCTGTGCCTCGCGCGACTCGCCATCGCACACGCCGGTACCGAACAACCCGATGAAGCTCTCACCGTCGCGCAACACTCGCTCGCCATCACCACCGAGACACGATCCGCCCGCACCAAGCATCAGCTTCACCGGGCAGCTGAACTGCTGGACACCACGGGAGCACACGACCACGCCCGACACCTGCGCCACACGCTGCGAACCACACTGCGCTGACGCCCGTCCTATCAACACCCAAGGAGAACCGCGTGGACCTGCTCACCAGCGCCACCGCCGCCGACGAAGCCCGCCGCAACGCCCGCGTCGCCGTCCTGCCGGTCGGCAGCTTCGAGCAGCACGGCGAACACCTACCGCTCGCGACAGACACCGTGATCGCCTGTGTGATCGCCGCGCGGATCGCCGAAACCTACGACCTGTTCCTGCTGCCACCCATCACCTTCTCGTGCTCCCACGAGCACGAACTCCTGCCCGGATATCCCGGCACACTCAGCATCAGCGCCAGCACCCTGATCACGGTCATCGACGACATCCGCGCGTCGCTGGCACGGACGGGCATCACCAAGCTGGCCCTGGTCAACGGACACGGCGGCAACTACGTGCTCTCCAACATCACCCAACAAGCCAACGTGGAGGACCGCACCGTCGCTCTCTTCCCCGGACGCGACGACTGGGCAGCCGCCCGCGCCCACGCCGGAACCGTCAGCACCAATCACGACGACATGCACGGCGGCGAGATGGAGACCTCAATTCTCCTGTATACGCACCCTGAGCTGGTCGGTGACACCTACCCCGACGCAGACCACGAAGCCAGCGATCGGCCGCACCTGCTTGTCGCTGGTATCAAGGGCTACACCCACAACGGCATCATTGGCCGTCCTTCCGAAGCCACAGCAGCCAAGGGCAAGGCCGCACTCGACAGCCTCACAGTATCCTTCGCCGATCACCTCAAGGCCATCAACGAGTGAGCAGCACAAGGTGCGGCAGATCCATGAACGCTACTGCCACCGAGATCATCGCCCGTGCTGTCATCCGCCGCGACGGCCAGCTCCTCCTGGTGCGCCAATACGGCAAGTCCTGGTCGTTCCTGCCTGGTGGCCACCTCGAACCTGGTGAACGCGTGGAAAGTGCCTTGGTCCGCGAGCTGGGTGAAGAACTCGGCATCGAGGCCACGATCGTGGGCCTCCTCGGTGTAATCGAGCATGGCTACATCGACGATGACACCACTCATCACGAACTCAACTTCGTGTTCGAGGTGAACATCGCAGACGCCGAACCTACGAGCCAGGAAGCCCACCTGGGGTTCCATTGGCTCCCCATAGACAATCTTGCTAGGTCCGATGTGCGACCAAGCTCGCTCAAGGACGTGCTCCTGTCCCCTGCGGACGAACGCGCCCCGTTCTGGCGTGGCTGGGCCATTTAGTAACCAGACGCCTACCTGGGGCGAAGGTCTAGCGATTGGTGACACCGGTTAGCTGCTTTCGGGAGGAAAGCCTAGCCGCTGGGGGAAGTCGCAGCCGTCAGCGAGTATCGGTCTATGACTCGGGTGTGCCGCCAGCTGCGAGACGGTGGAAGCCGGTGAACGGCACCAGTACCTCGGGAATGACTACCGAGCCGTCGTGCTGCTGATTTTGCTCCAGAAGCGCGGCCAGTGTCCGGCCGATCGGCAGGCCCGACCCGTTCAAGGTCGCGGCAAGCCCGCGTTTGCCGTCCTTCGTCTTGGTGCGAATCGCCGCTCGCCGGGCTTGGAAGGTGCCACAATCGGAGCACGAGCTGATTTCGCGGTAGGTGTTCTGGCTGGGCAACCACACCTCGATGTCGTAGGTGAAAGTGGCACCAAAGCCCAGATCTCCCGCAGCCAAGGCCACAACTCGGTAAGCCAGCCCGAGTTCTTCCAGGCATGCCTCGGCGTGTCCGAGCATCGTCTCCAGCTCGGCGCGGGACTCCTCAGGACGCACAATTCGCACCAATTCGACCTTCGAGAACTGGTGCAACCGCAGGATTCCGCGCGTGTCTCGGCCGTACGACCCGGCCTCGGAACGGAAGCACGGAGTCCAGGAGGCATAGGCGTAGGGCAGTGCTTCCGAAGGCAGAATCTCGTCGGCGTGCAGATTGGTCAACGGCACTTCGGCGGTCGGGATCAAAAACAGCTCCCGATCGGCCACCCCGGTACGGAACAGGTCGTCCTCGAACTTGGGCAACTGGCCGGTTCCGGTCATGGTGGCCCGGTTCACCAGGTTTGGAACACCGATCTCCTGATAGTCGTGACGACCCGTATGCAGACTCAGAAAGAACGTCACCAGCGCCCGTTCCAGCACCGCACCGGGCCCGCGGGTGCCGCTAAACCGTGAACCCGAGAGTTTCGCGGCCCGGCCGAAGTCGAAAATGCCCATCGCCTCACCCAAGTCCACGTGGTCTTTGGGATCGAAGCTGAAGCTCGGCGGGGTGCCGTGTTTGCGCACCTCGACGTTGAAGTCTTCGGAGACTCCGTCGGGCACATCGTCGGCTGGGAAGTTCGGGATCGTCAGAAGGATCTCGCGCAGCTCATCCTCGACCTTCTCCTGCTCTTCCTCAAGCTCGCGTACCTGATCCTGAGTGCCCGGGCACGCTCCTTCAACTCGGTCGCGTCGCCCCCGGTCTTGGCGGTCTTGCTCACCTCGGTGGCGACCTTCTTGGACTCGGCACGCAACTCATTGGCCGTGGCATCGTGATTTGGCCCCGGTTCGGCACCGCTATCGGGCCCCACCGATCGGGCGAATTCCTGCTCGTGGTGTGCGAGTCGGCGGGTCGAGTTGAGGGTCCTGGGTGGACAGTGCCGGTGAGGGGCCGTCCGCGTGGGAGCCGGAATGGTGTCGAGGGTGGAGTTGTTCGCGCTGATCCGGCGGGATGCACGGGTGGAGGGGCTCTCGGTCCGGGCGCTGGCTGAGCGGCATGGGGTGCACCGCCGGACGGTGCGTCACGCGCTCGGCTCGGCCGTCCCGCCACCGCGGAAGGCACCGGCCCGGTCTTCGCCGGTGACAGGGCCGCTGCGCGCGGCGATGGACGAGATGCTGCAGGCCGATCTGAACGCACCGCGTAAGCAACGCCACACCGCGCACCGGATCTGGGAGGGGCTGGTCGACGAGCACGACGCGACGATCGCGTATCGCACGGTGTCGAAGTACGTCGCGGCCCGCCGCCCGCAGATCGTGCTGGAAGCCCGCAACCGCGCGGGCGTGATGGACGGGTTCGTTCCGCAGACCCACCTTCCGGGCCAGGACGCCGAGGTCGACTTCGCTGAAGTCTGGGTCAACGTCGGCGGCGTCGACACCAAGTGCTTCCTCTTCACACTGCGAATGTCTTTCTCTGGCAAGGCAATTCACCGTGTCTACTCATCACAGGGCCAAGAGGCGTTCTTCGCCGGTCATGTCGCCGCGTTCACCGAACTGGGCGGCGTCCCGGCCGGAGATATCCGCTACGACAATCTCTCCTCAGCGGTCCGGAGAGTCTGCTTCGGACGCTCACGTGTTGAGACCGACCGGTGGGTGCTGTTCAAGTCCGCTTACGGAGTCACCAGTTTCTATTGCATGCCCGGCAAAGAAGGCGCGCACGAGAAGGGCGGTGTCGAGGGCGAAGGCGGCCGGTTCCGGCGACGCTGGTTCGTCCCGGTCCCGAAGATCGCCGACATCTCCGGGCTGGCCGGCATCAACGACAAGCTCGCCGCGGCGGACCACGCCGAGGACGCCCGCCACATCGACCAACGGGTCACCACGATCGGGCAGAACTTCGCCCTCGAAACACCGCTGCTGGCGGCGTTGCCGGTGGACGAGTTCGACATCGCGCTGACCACCACACCGCGGGTGGACCGCTACGCCAGGATCACCGTCCGGCAAGCGCTCTACTCGGTCCCGGCCCGGCTGATCGGGCAGACGGTCCGGGCGAAGCTCGACGCGGAAGAACTGGTGGTATTCCACGGCTCCACGGAGGTCGCGCGGCATCCGCGGATGACCACCAAAGGCGGGCAGCACCTGGTGCTCGATCACTATCTTGAGGTCCTGGCCGGCAAACCCGGTGCGCTGCGCGGGGCGACCGCGCTGGTTCACGCGCGGCAGAAGGGCTGGTTCACCGCCACACACGACGCGTTCTGGGCCGCCACGCGGGCCAAGCACGGCGACCAGGCCGGGACCCGGTTGCTGATCGAGGTTCTGCTGCTGCACCGGCGGATGGCTCATGCGCACGTGATCGCCGGGATCCGCGTCACGCTCGAGGCTGGGTCGGTCTCACCCGACGTGGTGGCGATCGAGGCCCGCAAGCACGCGGCCGCGGCCGGCGAACCCAGCACCGAGCTGCCACGGCCGCAGCGCAGCCGCAGCAAGGTCGTCTCGCTGCCCGACCGCCGCCGCGACGCCGAACTGCCGCCGGACGCACGCCCCGCACCGTCGGTCGAGGCCTACGACCAGCTGCTCAGCAATCCTTCGAGGAAGGGGAACGTCTCATGACCCGCACCACTGCCCGCGGCCGGGACCAGATCACCGAGGAAGCCGCCGACGCCGCGATC
The DNA here is from genome assembly GCF_005146945.1 of Prauserella endophytica. GTDB lineage: Bacteria > Actinomycetota > Actinomycetes > Mycobacteriales > Pseudonocardiaceae > Prauserella_A > Prauserella_A endophytica. Next base: position 2,898 of record NZ_SWMS01000039.1, on the reverse strand, counting down.
GAGCAGGCCTGCCGGATCCTGCGGCTGCCCACCATCCGCGACCGCTTCGGCGACAACGCCGCCGCCGCGGCCCGGCAGCAGGCCACCTACAAGAGCTTCCTGTCCGAGCTGCTGTTCATCGAGTGCGAGGACCGCGAGGTCCGCCGCAAGGCCCGGCTGGTCAAGCAGGCGTGCTTCCCGCGCACGAAACGCTTGGAGGACTTCGACTTCGCCGCGAATCCGAACGTCCCGCCGGCGCTCGTGCACACCCTCGCCAAGGGCGCCTGGATCCGCGCGGGGCAACCGGTCTGTCTGATCGGGGACTCCGGCACCGGCAAGTCCCATCTGCTGATCGGGCTGGGCACCGCCGCGGCGGAGGCCGGGTTCAAGGTCCGCTACGTCACCGCCGCCGCGCTGGTCAACGAGCTCGTCGAGGCCGCCGACGACAAGCACCTGTCCAAGACCATCGCCCGCTATGGCCGCGTCGACCTGTTGTGTCTTGATGAGCTGGGCTATCTCGAGCTGGACCGCCGCGGCGCGGAGCTGCTGTTTCAGGTGTTCACCGAGCGGGAGGAACGTTCCAGCATCGCGATCGCGAGCAATTCGGCGTTCAGCGAGTGGGCTCGCACCTTCACCGATCCGCGGCTCTGCGCCGCGATTGTCGATCGCTTGACGTTCGATGCGTCCATCATCGAGACCGGCACCGAGTCGTTCCGGCTGCGCACCACCAAACGCCGCCGCAGCAGCACCCGTGCCAGCTGAACACCCGGTCAGAACGGCGCTTCACGCCAGTCCGGCTCGACCTGCCCCTCCGGCGGAACGCGGATGGCTCCCGCGTCGATCTCGACCCGCTCGCCGGCGGCGATCTCGGCCGCGAACACGTCCAGCGTGTCCTCGTCCAGCCAGCAGTCCCACACCTCACAGGCGTCCTCCAGCTCGCGGCGGACCACCGCGACCGGTTTGCCCGCGAACCCGATGAACACCTCATCCAGCGCCCACACCAGTGTCATCACCGGGCCGGGCTCACGCTCACTCACCACGCCATCGTCCACCGGCCAGCACTCCTGCGACCAGCAGAAACACCCGAACGAAGTGGGGCCAAATCAGAGTGCCGCCCCACGCCCGACGACGGCAGGTGGGGCCACATCAAGATGCCGACCGATCCCGCAACCCAGCCGCCGGGGCCAGTTCAGAATGCCGAACCGGGGCCAATTCGGCTTGCCGAAATCAACTCATCCGCACTCTTGATCGAGGAGTTCCGGCGCGTGAAGAGATCCTCAATCGTGGTCAGGTCGAGCGTGTAGCCCCGCCTGGACAGGGAGTGAACAGCTACCTCGCCCAGGTCGAGCAGGGTGCGGGCATCATGCATGAGTTGCCTCGTCCTCGTCTCTACTTACTGCAGCACGTGTACGGACGGTAGCAAGTAGGGCACACGAATCTCGCGGGAATTCCCCGAGGTCCACATGCCACCCGCGGTTCCGCAGCAAAGCAGGATGCGTAACAGGTAACAAGTCAGTGCACGTACCCCTCCTGTCGCCACTGAGCAGCGGCTTCAGGGCTATGCCGGGCGCAGCAACACCTCAAGAAATCGACCGCTGCGATATGCGCCCGTACCCAATTGAGCACCGAGACGAACAGCCTTGCAGTGAGCAACGACAAGGCGCGGGCTCGACTGTTCCCGGACTCGCTGCTGAGCTATGGCTTTCCGCACCTGAAGTATGGCGCAATCGGGGCAGGGGCGTCCGCCCGCTTTGAGGTCAGCTGCGGAGCTGAGGGCGCTGGCGCTTGGGCGCCTGCCAGGACTGCAGCTCGTGCTGATTGCGCGAGTGTCATACCGCCGATCTGGTGAACTATCGGTAGGGTCGTTGCTGTTCCGCTGACGCGGCGCCCCTGCTCGACTTGGTGAAAGGCTGTCTTGATGGCTCAGAAGGTTCTTGTCGAAATCGTTGATGACCTCGACGGTGGCGAAGCGGCGCAGACGGTGCCTTTCGCCCTCGACGGGGTTCAGTACGAGATCGACCTCTCGGACGAGAATGCGCAGGCGCTGCGTGACACGTTCGAGCGCTACGTCGAGGCAGGCCTGCGCACGGGCGGGCGCAAGGTCCGGGTGGCGGCTGGTCAGTCGACAGTGGCCGGGAGCGGCCGCGCCACCACGTCGGCCGACCGCGAGCGCAACCAGCAGGTGCGCGCTTGGGCAGTAGAGAATGGTTACGCGATCGCTGAGCGCGGGCGCATCCCGAAAGAGATCTACGAAGCGTTCGACAATGGCGAGCCAGCCAGCTCCCAGCTCGTTGAACCGGAGCCGGTCGAGGAGGCTCCGGCCAAGTCGACGCGCAAGCGGGCACCAAGGAAGAAGAAGGCTGGCGTGTGACAGCTGTCCCTAGGACACGCGATGCGCACAAGGCGGAGACAGTTGACAGTCGTCGTCGGAATCAGCCCGGAGCAGTTGTAGGACCTTAAGGTGTGGCTTCGTCTGCCGCTGACCAACGCTGCAACAGACTCCGGTCGCTGCCCTACACCCTGTCCTGTTGCGGTATTGGCTGCGGGGGCTGGTTGGTTTCGGTGTGCTCGTCCCAGAAGCGGGGCCTACTGCTTGCAATCAGCTCTTGGCACTGCGGGCAGAGAACGCCGCCGGGCCCTACCTGCCGCTCGCCGCATTTCCAGCAATTTTTCGAATACTGATCCGCAGTTGGGCAGCATAGATCGGGTCTACGGCATCCGCCGGGTCTCTACGCCCGGCGCCGGTGCAGGTCACGGTGGGGTTGGAACTTGAGTGATTGCCCTGGGCGGCGTGACCCGCAAGGATCGGAGGGAACTCGAACGAGCGAACCGGACAGAGGGGACCCATAGGCCGTGTCATGACAACTGTGTAAGCCGCGGATGGACCAAGATCGGATTGCCCGACGCGATCCAGAAAGG
>NZ_SWMS01000038.1 GCF_005146945.1 Prauserella endophytica | reverse complement strand
AAGATCCGGTCAACCCACCCGTGGGTTCGTCCTGAAAACCCCTCACTTCGCATGAACTCACGGGGCTCGCGGGTTGTGCGAACGCGAGGACATCGCCGTGCGCGCGAAGGTGCGGTGCGGGCAGTCCGCGCACCGCCGCGCGGTGCCGGGTGCGGTCATATTCGGCGGCCACGGTCGCAGTCGGCGCGGCGCGCAGGCGCCCTTTCTCGACGGGGGTGTGCAGGGCGACGATGTGCTGTAGGTAGAGCAGATCGGCGTGCTGGCAGGCGGCCACGATCGCGCCGGTCGGGTCGACCAAACGCCCCCGCGTCCAGTCACTGTGCGTATACACCGCGAAGATGCCGCCCGAGCGCAGCCGGTCCGCTGCCAGCAGCGCGAGCCGGTCCAGTGACACCGTCTCGGCGGCACGGGCGGGCACTGACACGAGCACCAGATCCGCACGCGCGCCGCGCGCCGGAGCGGACGCGTCCGCGTTGTCGAGGGCTCCGGTGCTCGCCGGGAGCGACGGTGTTCCGGCAAGCGCCGCGGACGGGTCGGCGGAGTCGGTGACGAGGTCGGCCCAGAACGGCCGCGACGACGCGGCGGGCACGTGCGTGCGTGGGTCGAGAGTGAGCGTCTCGGGGGTTCGGTCGAGCGCGCGCACCGCCTCCCGCGCCGTCGCCACCGACTCCGCCCCAGCCGTCGTGACGCCGTCGGTGGCAGGGGTCGTGACCATGGTCGGCGCGGTGTCGATGTCGACCAGAACGACATGTGCGCCGGGGTCGGTGAATGCCGCCGTGAGGGTCTTCACGATGGGCACCGGCCACGCCGCGTGGGCGTCGATCGGCTCGGGCCCGCATGTCCACACGGTGGCCGGAGTTGGCGCCGTCGACGAGGGCACCCGGCGACGGCGCGACGGCGACGGCGCGCCTTCGGGACGCGAGGTCGCGCGGGTCCCGCCGGCGCCCGCCGCGGCGGTGCGCGTGCGGGCTCCGGGGTAGGGGGCGCGATCGCCACCGCGCCGGGTGCGCGGCGGGCGAGTCGAGTCTGTCCGGCGACCAGGACGGCCGTCCGGGGACTGCGCGCGCTGGGTCATGAGAAGCCTCCTGAAAGTGAGTGCCGCCGGTGCGTTCCCGACGGTGGATGCGGTCACCGGCTAACTCCGGAAAAAAGGCCATTTGGAGACACTCGCTCCCGGAAAAGTTCACAAAACTTCCGAGATTCAGGACAGCGAACGTCATTCCGCCTGGTCGGGACAAAGAATCGCGACTTCGCCACTCAGGTGATGATCTGTCCCCCTATTCGCCGAGGCTTCGCGAAGGGTTGCAAGAACTTTCCCGTCGCACCCTGCTGCGCGCATCCACACCTCCGCCTGTAACGCAAAGCGCTTGAAGCGACACGCTCGGTTACCCCTGCTAACGCGTGTCAGCGCAGCTCAAGGCCATAACTGTGGGCGCCTCAAGCGCTGCAACCCCGTCCGAAGGTCACGTTCGTCGATCTTCGGCAATGCACGCGCAGCTGCGCTTGAGGCGCCCTTTGATGCGCTTGTGAGGCGGCCGGGAGGCGCTTTTGAGGCGGTTTCGAGGCGCCCTGGATGGCTCTCTGGTGGGGCACCGATTCCGCCTTTACCAGGGAGTAGCCAACATGGATTCGTCGTTACCGGAAACCGATCACGAATCGGGCGTTTTCTCTCTTCGCCGCAGTGACGAATACGCACGGGAAGACGGGGTGTTCGACGTCGCCGCCTCGACCTTAGAGTGGCTGGTGACCGGCCCGCATCCGGTGTGCGTGGACGGCGCTTCGATCCTCGGGCTTCCCTCCCGTCCGATACCGCTGGACGAACTCGGGGCGCTGCTGTTGACAGAGGACTGCACCCAGGCGACCCGCGACGCGACGTGGACCTATCTGATCGCCCGGGCGCGCGCGGAAGGCGGGACCTGGACCATGGCGTGCGTCGGCCTGGCGATGCCGGTGCTGCTGCCGGTCGCCGCGCAGCTGACCAACCGGTTCCGCGGTGACAAGCACGACATCCACGCCGCCGTTCTGACCGGGTTCCTCGACGGGCTCGGCGAGGTCGCTCTGGATCGCCCGGCGATCCTCGTGCGACTGCGGTGGGCGGCTTACCGCGCCGGATACACCGCGCTGCGCGAAGCCCTCGACGCCGCGCCGCCGATGGAGGACATCGGCTTCCGCTCCACTCCACCACACCGCCCGGGCGGACACCCCGACCTCGTGCTCGTGACCGCCGTGCGCGCGGGCGTCATCACGACCGACGAAGCCGCGCTGATCTCGGCCACTCGCTTCGGGGAACTGTCATTGACCGAGGCCGCGCACGCGCGCGGCGAGCCGTACAAGGCAGTTCAGAAAACACGTCATCGCGCCGAGCAGCGACTGACCCGCTACCTCACCGAGCCAGTCGACGAGCCCGCCGACGACACCTCCCCACCGGCCCCGGACACCAGCTATCGCGGCCACCCCAGCGGGCCCCGGCACCCAGCCCTGCGTCTCTCCCACACCCATCGGCAACGGCTACGCACCGTGACACGCCTGAGTCCGGAACTGGCGAAGAAATTCGTGCGCCCGGTGTCTCCAAACGCCCCGAAATCCGGAGTTAGCGCACGCGGGACCCAACTGCCCGCACACCCGCCCCGCCGCTCGGCGCTCACTCAGGAGGCCCGCTCATGCGACTGACACCACATCGCCACCGCCATCTCCGCCCGCCCGCACGCCGTACGGCACCGCGCCGTCCCGGCTCCTCGACTCCCACGCAGCGACCGCGTCCGGCACCTCCCCAGTCCGCGACCGCAACCACCCACCACATCGGGAGTCGCTGCGCGGGCTCGGCCGACACCGCCCCCGCGCCCGGGCGGCCACGGCCAGGTACGCGCCACCCCCGTGTCGTCCTGCTCCTCGGGTGGCTGGTCGCCGCCGGGCTGCTGCTGACGTCCTCAGTCGCGCGAGCGGAGACGGTCCAGATCGTCGCACTCGCGCAAACCGTTGACGAGGTCCTCAACAACATCCGCAGCTGGATCATGGGGATCCTCGCCGGGGTCGCCGTGGTGTTTTTGACCATCGGCGGGCTGCGCTACCTGATGGCCTCCGGCGACCCGGGCGAGATCGAGAAAGCCAAGGGCGCGTTCAAGGCCGCCGGGATCGGCTTCGGCCTCGCCGCACTCGCCCCGCTCGTGGTCGAGATCCTCAAAGGCATCGTGGGCGGGGTGTGACCCATGACCGCACAGCGCCACCCCCCGTCAGCCCGGCCACGCGCCCTCGCCCGGCGCCACGCGATGACGTCAGGCGTGCGTCCTGCCCGAGCCACCGATTCGGGCAGCGACACCAGCACCGCGAGCATCGGGCCCGGCCGCGACGAGCGGCTCATGGTCGGGGCGCCGACGGGTCGCGCGAGGAGCCGTCGCGGACACGGCGGTGGGGCACAGTGGCTGCCCCCACGTCGCTGGGCCGGCGCCCTCGCGGTGCTGGTGTCGCTGCTGGCGACCCTCGCCGGAATCGCGCTGACCGCCTCGGCCGCGCCCGGCGGTGCACTCACGCCCAGGGCAGCGGCGGCACCGCTGGTGCCCGCGCAACCGCCGGTACTGCCGTTGCCTCCGGTACCGCAACCTGACTGCGGCCCGGGCTCGGGCGACCCCGCGTGCATGCTGCCCACCGGCCCCCAGGAGCCGACACCCTCGGGGCTGCCGAGCACTCCCCTGGTGCCGCCGCCGTCACAGCCGCCGGTGTCGTGTTTCCCGGGTGCCTTGATGCCCGAGTGCGGCCCGCTCGGCGGCACTCCGCCGCCGACAACATCCGTGCCCGCGCCGTGTGAAGGGCCGAACTGCATTCCGCAGCCGACCCCGATCGACCCGCACGCGCCGGGCAACCTCCCGACGCCGGGCACGGGCAGCGGAGACCGGCCCGATGAGTGCGGGCTCACCGACCCGATCGCCTGCGTCACCGAGGGCATCGACAGCTTCTTCCGCAGTGTGGTCACCGACGCACTCAACCCGCTGCTGGAGTTGCTGGGCCAGACGCTGCTGACCACGCCCGAGCCGAGCTCACTGCCCAGTGTCGGACAGCTGTGGACCGAGTCGTGGCAGATCCTGCTGACGGCCTACGTGATCATCGTGCTCATCGCCGGGATGGTCGTCATGGGCTACGAGACCCTGCAGACCCGCTACACCATCAAGGAGATCGGGCCCCGGGTTGTCATCGGGTTTCTCGCCGGAACTCTGAGCTTGTTTCTCGCGACCAAGACGATCCAGATCGCCAACGCCCTCGCCCACGCGGTGATGGGTTCCGGTGTCAGCCCGGAGGCGGCGGGCAAGGCGCTGACCGACATGGTGCTCAATGCCCTCAACGGCGGCGGACTGTGGCTGATCTTCATCGGCTTGGCCCTCGCGGTGATGATCATCGTTTTGCTGGTCACGTTCATCGTGCGGGTGATGGTGACGATCCTGCTGATCGCCGCCGCCCCGATCGCGCTGATGTGGCACGCCCTGCCCCACACCGAGGGCATCGCGCACGCGTGGTGGAAAGCCTTCGGCGGGGTGCTGGCCATCCAGGTCGGCCAGTCGCTGGCGCTGGTGGTCGCGTTGCGGGTCTTCTTCGCGCCGGGCGGGTTCACCGTGTTCGGCCCGACCCTGAACGGGCTAGTCAACCTGCTGATGTGCTTGGCGCTGATGTGGGTGCTGATCAAGATTCCGTTCTGGTGCCTGCGCCCGGTGAGCGGCGGAGGACGCTCGATGCTGGGCTCGCTGGTGCGCGGCGCGATCGCCTACAAGACCATGGGCCTGCTCGGCGGCGCCAGCTCCCTGTTCGGCGGCAAAGGCGGCGGGCCCCGAGTGCGCGGCGGCGGTGGTGGTGCTCCGGCGGACCCGCCGGTCACCCGCTCGGGCCAGTTCATGCTGCCGATGCGAGTCCGCCGCACACGCCCCGGGCCGCGCCGGTCACCGCGCCTCGGCGAGCTGGCGGACACCGGCCCGGGAACGGACCGCCGGGCAGGTCCGGGGCAGATGTCGCTGTTCACCACGCGCGGCTCCGGGGACGAGCAGACGGTGTCGGCGAACCCGCGAGCACTGCCGCCCGACGATCTCCCCGGCGCGCTTCCTCGCGATCAGCTCGGGTTGCCGATCACCACGCGGCGAGAGCCGGATCGCGTCGGGCGCCGGGCGTTGGCCGACGACCTCGCCGAGCACGCACCGGCCAGCCCGCCCCGGCAGACCGGCCCAGGGCTGATCACCCCGTCCGGGCAGATCAACGGCGCCGCCCGCGCCCCGCGTCGCCCGACGCGCGATGCCTACACCGGCAACCGGCCACTGGCCTCGGGCCAGTACCCGCTGCCGCTCGGAGTCCGACGCCAGCCCAAACCCACGCCACCGCCACCGGCCAAGGACGCGGGCGCCTCAGCGCCGCCGCCGAAGCGGCGCGCCGGAACGCAACTGCCCCTGCCCTTGGACCTGCCCGGTCGCCGGGGCCCCAGAAGAAGTGAGGACCGTGAGCCATGACTTCTCCCGTGCGTGTGCCCGCCGACGTCGACCGCCCGGACCGGGTGCTCGGGCCCCTGACCGCCCGGCAACTCGCGATCCTCGGCGTCGCCGGCCTCCTGCTCTACGGTTTCTACTCGCTCACCCGCACCGTGGTGCCGCTGCCGGTGTTCCTCATCGTCGCCCTGCCCGTCGGGATCATGGTCACCGTGCTGGCCCTCGGGCAGTGTGACGGGCTGTCCCTGGACAAGCTCGCCCTCGCCGCCGTGCGCCAGCACCTGTCCCCGCGGCACCGGGTCGCCGCGCCCGAAGGCGTGCGCGCGGCCCCCGCCTGGCTGAGCGCCCAGCAACCCGACACCCGCACGCGAGGTCGCCGTGCACGACACCCGGCGACCTCAGCGGGCGCCGAACCGGTGTCCCCGGCACCGCTGGAACTCCCCGCCAGCGGCGTGACCGACACCGGCGCACAGGCCGGGGTCGTCGACCTCGGCACCGACGGGCTCGCGGTCATCGCCGTCTGCTCGACAGTGAACTTCAGCCTGCGCACGCCCGGGGAGCAGGAGGCGCTCGTCGCGTCCTTCGCGCGCTACCTGCACTCCCTGACCGCGCCGGTGCAGATCCTGGTGCGGGCCGAACGGCTCGACCTCGCCCCCCAGATCGCCGAGTTACGTGCCCGTGCCGGCGGGCTGCCGCACCCGGCTTTGGAGGCCGCCGCGCGGGATCACGCGGACTACCTCGCCGAGCTCACCGCGCACGCCGATCTGCTGCGCCGTCAGGTGCTGCTCGTGTTGCGCGAACCGTTGCGTACCGGCCCGGTGCCCGCCTCCGCGTCGAGCGTGCTGCCGTGGCGACGCCACCGCAACGACGACGAGAAGCGGATGGACGACGGGGTGCGGCAAGCGGCCGAGCAACGGCTGGTGCGGCGTCTCGGCGAAGCCATCGACCTGCTCTCCCCCGCCGGGATCGTGGCCACCCCGCTCAATGCCGCCGCCGCGACCGGCGTGCTGGCGGCGGCCTGCAACCCCGACACGTTCCTGCCGCCCTCGGCGCAGCTGGCCGGAGCCGACGAGGTCGTCACCGCCACCACCACCTTCACCGACCTCTACGGCCCCGACGATGCCGACCTCGCGGCGGTGTCTCGCCCGGTCCGCCCCGGGCCGTCGCGCTCCGGCCGCTCGCAGGCGGCGGGGCCGTGGCTGCCGGTGGACGAGGACTGGGACTACGACGACGAGATCGAAAGCAGGTAGACACCCATGGCCCGCACCAGACACCACGCCCCGGCCGCCTGTCCCGGAGCGGAAGCATTTACCCCCGACTCGTTGTCGGTGTCCGCGCGGCACTTGGAGGTCGGCAACGAGTTCGTCGCGAGCTTCGGGGTCACCGGGTATCCGCAGGAGGTCTATCCCGGCTGGCTCGCGCCGCTGCTGACCTACCCGGCGCGGTTGGACGTATCGGTGCATGTGCAGCCGGTCGATCCGACCACCGCCGCCAGCGGACTGCGCAAGCAGCGCGCCAAGCTGGAATCGTCCCGCCGCCACAGCGCGCGCCATGACCGGCTCGACGACCCCGAGCTCGACGCCGCAGCCGAGGACGCCGCCGACCTGTCCCGGCGCATCGCCCGCGGCGACGGGCGCCTGTTCCGATTCGGGCTGTACCTCACCGTGCACGCACCCGACGAGACCGCGCTCGCCGAGGAAGTCTCGGCGCTGCGGTCGCTGTGCGCGTCGCTGCTGCTCGACGCCAAACCCGCGACCTACCGGGCGTTGCAGGGCTGGGTGAGCACCCTGCCAATCGGGCTGGACCCGTTGGGGTTGAAGAGGACATTCGACACCGCGGCCGTGTCGGCCGCGTATCCGTTCACCTCGCCGGATCTGCCGCCGACCGACCCGACGACCTCGGCGCCGTCCGGGGTGCTCTACGGCTACAACATCGGCTCGTCCGGGCTCGTGCACTGGGACCGGTTCGCCTGCGACAACTACAACTCCGTCGTCCTCGGACGCAGTGGCGCGGGTAAGTCATATTTCGTGAAGCTCGAGACGCTGCGCAGCCTCTACCGCGCCCTCGGCGACGACGAGGACGGATGGGCAGCCGACGGGGTGCAGGCGTTCGTCGTCGACCCCGAGGACGAGTACGCCCGCCTCGCTTCTCAGGTCGGCGGGACCTATGTGCACCTCGGCGCGGGCGGGGTGCGGCTGAACCCTTTCGATCTGCCCGTGCACACCGACGCGCGCGGGCGGCGCACCGCGCCCCAGGACGCGCTCAAGCGGCGAAGCCTGTTCCTGCACACCGTCCTGGCCGTGCTCTTCGGTGCCGAGGTCACCGCCGCCGAACGCGCGGTGCTCGACACCGCGATCACCGCCACCTACCACCGTGCGGGCATCACCGACGACGCCCGGACGTGGACGCGCCCGGCGCCGCTGCTGCGGAATCTGCGTGACGTGCTCGCCGCCTCCGGCGACAGCGGTGATCGGGTGGCCGCCGATCTGGCCGCCCGGTTGCACCCGTTCGTCGACGGGTCGTTCGCCGACCTCTTCGACGGGCCCACCACCGCCACCCCGGACGGGCACCTCGTGGTGTTCTCCCTGCGGGATCTGCCCGACGAGGTGCGCGCGATCGGCACTCTGCTCGTGCTCGACGCCGTCTGGCGCCGCGTCTCGAACCCGGCCTCCCGGCGGCCCCGGCTGGTGGTGGTCGACGAGGCGTGGCTGCTGATGCAGCAGCCCGAAGGCGCGAAGTTCCTGTTCCGCATGGCCAAAGCCGCCCGCAAACACTGGGCGGGCCTGACCGTGGCGACGCAGGACACCGCCGACGTGCTCAGCAGCGACCTCGGCAAAGCCATCGTGAGCAACGCGGCCACCCAGGTTTTGTTGCGCCAGGCGCCGCAGGCCATCGACGAGATCGCCGAGACCTTCGACCTCTCCGCCGGAGAGCGGCAGTTCCTGCTCTCGGCCGAGCGGGGCCAGGGTCTTCTCAGCTCGGGGACGCAGCGGGTGGCGTTGGAATCGCTGGCCTCCCCCACAGAGAACTTCCTGATCACCACAGACCCCGCCGAACTCGCCCGGTTCGCCGAGGAGGACCCCGACGCCACCGACAACGGTCTCGCCGACGCCTACATCGACCTCGGCCCCGCCGACACAGCCGACACCGTCGCCACAGGCACCGATGCGGAGCTCGACGGTGACGAGTTCGACGACGCAGGCCAGGTCGACCTCGATCCGACGTGACCGGACCCCGGCGCAGCTGTCGACCTTTCCTTGTCGCGCACGACTTTTCTTGAAGGGAGTCCCGCTATGGCTACGCGCGCTGCGGCATCGCCGGTGAGGCAGAACTGGGTGGGCGACTACCTGCGCGATCCCGGCGGCACCACGCTCGACCTGCTCGCCGCCTTGCGTGAGTGGGCACTGGTGTGGGCGCCGGTCGTCGTTCCGGTCCTGGCTGTGACGCTGGCGGGCGTCGTCGTGGCGCGCCGCTGGTGGCGCGCGCGTCGCCACGCCGTGTTGCAGGTCGATGCTCGCAGGATCACCGTGCTCGCCCCGCCCACCGTCGATCCCGCCGGCGCAGCCGCGGTCTGGTCCAACCTCGTCGGGCTCCTGCGCCCGGCCTGGCGACGGTGGTGGGCCGGGCAACCCCACCTGGCGATGGAGTACGTGTTCGGCGAGCACGGCGTCACCGTGCAGTTCTGGGTCCCAGGCCCCATCCCCCCGTCCTTAGTAGAACGGGCAGTCGAAGCCGCCTGGCCCGGCTCCCACACCCGCACCACCCCCGCCACGCCCCCCTTCCCCGGCCTGCAGACCGGGCGGCGGCGGATCACCGTCGGCGGTCAACTCCGCCTCGCCCGCTCGGAAGCACTGCCGATCCGCACGGCGTTCGACGCCGACCCGATCCGCGGGCTGCTCGGCGCCCCGGTGGGCCTGGGCCGCGACGAGCGCGCCTGCGTGCAGATCCTCGCCCGCCCGGTCACCGGCCGCCGCGTGGCCCGAGCCCGCCGAGTGCATCAGGGTTCCTCGGGTCGCCTCGGTGGCCGGATTCTCGACACGATCAGCCCGGGCGCGAACGCCACCCGCGGCGCCCGGAGCACCGACTCGCGGCGGATCAGCACCGATCCGCAGCTGTCGCTGGAATACTCCGCCCAGAACAAGGCCATCGTGGGCAAACAGCGCGGCTCGCAGTACGAGACCGTGATTCGCTACGCCGTTGCCACCGACCTGCCCGGCGACACCTCTGACGAGCTGGCCCGCCAGGCCCGCGACACCGCCCGGGGCCGGGCGCACGCCCTGGCCGCCGCGTTCGCTGCCTACACCGATCACAACCACTACACCCGCACCCGCCTGCGCCACCCCGCCCATGCGATGGCCGAGCGGCGCCTCGATCGCGGGGACCTGCTGTCGGTGCCGGAATTGGCGGTGATCGCGCACCTGCCCACCGACGCCGAGATCCCCGGAGTCGAACGCGCGGGCGCCAAAGCGGTCGCCCCGCCGCCCGGGGTGGCAACGCCGGGACCGGAGGTCAAACCGCTCGGGCAGTCCGATTCCGGGCACGCCCGGCCCGTCGGCCTGCGCGTCGCCGACGCCCGCCACCACCTCCACGTGCTCGGCGCCACCGGCAGCGGAAAGTCGACGCTGCTGGGCAGCATGATCCTCGACGACGCCGACAACCACCGCGGGATCGTCGTGATCGACCCCAAAGGCGACCTGGTCACCGACGTCCTCAACCGGCTGCCGCGCTCGGCCGCGCAGCGGGTGGTGCTCTTCGACGCCGACTCCCGACACCGCCCACCCATCCTCAACCCCCTGGAGGGCGGCGAAACCGACCGTGAGGTCGACAACCTGGTGTCGGTGTTCCGGCGGGTGTATTCCGCGTTCTGGGGCCCGCGCACCGACGACCTCATGCGCGCCGCGTGCCTGACACTGCGTGCTCAGGAAGGCGTGCCCACGTTGGCTGACTTGCCGAAACTTCTGGCCAGTGAGGCGTTTCGGTCCCGGATCACCGCCGGGCTCACCGACCCGGCCCTGACGGGGTTCTGGCAGTGGTATGACGATCTCACCGACAGTTCCCGTTCCCAGGTGATCTCGCCGTTGATGAACAAGCTGAGGGCGTTTCTGTTGCGGCCTTTCGTGAAAGAAGCTATCGCCGGTGGGCGCTCCACTGTGGACATGGCGCAGGTTCTCGACGAGGGCGGCATCTGCCTGGTGCGCATCCCGAAAGGCTCGCTCGGGGAGGAAACCACCCGGCTGGTCGGGTCGCTGGTGGTAGCGCGCACCTGGCAGGCCACGACCGCGCGTGCCCGCGTTCCGCAGCGTCTGCGTCCCGACGCCAGCCTCGTGGTCGACGAATGCCACAACTTTCTGAATTTGCCGTACCCGCTGGAGGACATGCTCGCCGAAGCCCGTGGCTTCCGGGTCTCGATGACGCTGGCGCACCAGCACCTCGGGCAGCTGACCCGGGAACTGAAGGAAGGCATCTCCACCAACGCCCGCTCGAAGATCTTCTTCTCCGCCAGCCCCGAGGACGCCCGCGAACTCGCCCGCCACACCGCGCCCCGGCTGTCCGATCACGACCTGTCCCACCTCGGCGTCTACCACACCGCCACCCGCCTCGTCGTGCACGGCGAGGAAACCGAGCCCTTCACCATGACCACCACACCCCTGCCCGACCCCATACCCGGGCGGGCACGGGAAATCCGGTCTGTCCTGCGGGCACAGCGCCGCGCACACGCCACCCCGAACGCTGACACGACACCCCACGTCAGCGCGCCCACCACCTCGACACGGTCCGCGCCAACCGGACGGCGGGTTCCGCCGACCCGGCCACCCAAGACCGATCCACGCCGCACTCGCCCCTAACCACCGAGCCACACAACGAACTTGCCGCAGCCGCCGGTCCCGTCCGGGGCCGAGTTCGGACTGCCCACAGCACTTATCCACACCTAATGACCACTTGTCCACACCCTGTGGGCACCACTGGCGAGGAGAACGCCCGTGATCACCACCACGACCCGCCAGCACATACTGCGCGGTCACCTGCCCGGCCGTCGCACCGGCCGGGCCGCCAGTTCGGTCGAGCACCAGGCCATGCTCGCCTCCCGCCTCACCGCCCGCGACAAGTGGCTTCTTGCTTTGCTGCACGAGCACCGCGTCCTGACCACCGCCCAGATCCAGGACGCCGCGTTCCCCTCGGGCCGCTCGGCGCGCCAGCGGCTGCGCGATCTCTACCTCTGGCGCGCGGTGTCTCGGTTCCAGCCGTTCCGGCAACTCGGATCCGCGCCGATGCACTACGTTCTCGGCCCCGCCGGGGCGGCAGTCCTCGCCGCCGAACACGGCCTGGAGGTCAAGGAACTCGGCTACCGGCACGACCGCGTCATGGGCATCGCCCACAACCAGCGCCTCGCACACACCGTTGGTGTCAACGACTTCTTCACCTCGCTGATCGCCCGCACCCGCCACACCCTGGCGGCGAGCCGGACCGAGGCGCCGGTGGCGTGGTGGTCGGAATCCCGCTGCGCCCGCCACTTCGGCGACCTCGTCATCCCCGACGGCTACGGCCGCTGGCGCACCGACGGCGGCACCGCGGAGGAGGTGGAGTGGTTCCTCGAGTTCGACACCGGCACCGAATCCCTGACCAAAGTCGGCCGCAAACTCACCGGATACGCGCGGCTGGCCGAGTCCACCGGCATCGCGACACCGGTGCTGGTGTGGCTGCCCACCACCCGCCGCGAAGCCGGGGCCCGCACCGCGCTGGCCCGCGTCCACGCCGACCTCGACAACCCCCGCGCGGTGCCGGTGGCCACCGCGGCAGCCAACCTGCTCGACCCCACCTCGCCACACCCGAGCCCGGCCGAGGCGGTGTGGCTGCCGCTGACCTCAGCCCGCGCCGACCGCGCCGGCCCGCGCTACCGCCTCGCCGACCTCGCCGACGCCTGGCCCAGCCTGCCACCGCCGGCCGACACCGCCACCACGGACGACCAGGGCGAGACCGGTGACAGTGCGGCGGCCTCGCCGTACCGGCTGCCACCACCGAACCCGACCCCGCCTCCGGCCACACCGAACCGCGTCCCCCGCAACAACAACTAGAGAACCCCCACGGCAGCACCCGCCCAGGCGCTCTAACGCACCACGGAAGGGAGAGCGACCCACCGATGGGAACCAAACTCGGAGCCGGCCTCGCCGCCCTCATCCTCACCATCCCCCTCCTCATCGGCGCCGGGATCGCCGGAATGGTCAGCGCGTTCACCGGCGGTTCGTCAGGTTCGCTGATCTGCACACCCGACGGTGCGCCCACCGGCACGGTGGCGGGCCTGACCGCCGAACAGATGCGCCACGCCGCCACCATCGTCGCGGTCGGCAAACAGATGGCCGTGCCCGAGCCTGGCTGGGTAGTCGCGATCGCCGCCGCGATGCAGGAATCCCGACTGCGCAACCTGCACCACGGCGACCGCGACAGCCTGGGACTTTTCCAGCAACGTCCCTCGATGGGCTGGGGCACCCCACAACAGGTCACCACACCCACCTACGCGGCAACCAAGTTCTTCGAACGCCTCACGGCCACACCGAACTGGCAGAAGATGAGCGTCAACGACGCCGCGGAAGCCGTCCAGGCCTCGGGATACCCGAACGCCTACGCACAGCACGAAAAAACGGCGCGCACCATCGTCGCCGCCGTATCCGGAGTGCACTGCACACCGGCAACAGCGATTCCCGGAACCGGTGACTGCAACAACATCCAAGCGCCCACCGCCGCCGCCATGACCGCGATCAACTACGCGTGCGGGCAAAGAGGGCTGCCGTATGTTTGGGGAGGTAACGGCCCCGACAACGGACACAGCGGCTTCGACTGCTCCGGCCTCACCAAAGCTGCCTACGACGCCGCCGGGATCGATCTGCCGCGCACCGCACACACACAATACCAAGCAGGGCCCCATGTCCCCGACGGACAACCACTACTACCCGGCGACCTCGTCTACTACGGCACCGCAACCAACATCCACCACGTCGGCCTGTACATCGGAGCAGGCAAGATGGTGCACGCTCCGACATTCGACCAACCTGTGCAGATCGGCAACTACCGCTATCCCGGAGACGATTACGCGGGCGCTACTCGACCCACACAATTAAACTAATTAAAATTGATCAACGTTCTCCGCTGAAACGGAGGCGTGCCGCCGTGGTGCGGCCGTATGTCTACACGAGACACGTGTCTTGTTTGACGAATCGCTTGACATGGAGGCGGTGACGAAGCGTCCATAGTCGTGTAGCCCGAACGACCGGATGCGCACCGGCGGGCCGCGCCCCGGCCGGGGCATGACCATCCCATTTCGCACCAACACACATGGAGTTCGTCATGTCCCGAAAGAACCGCACCGTCAACGCCGCCACCGTCACCGATGACAGCGACCGCCACCTGCACGCCGTGGTCGACGACCCCCGCCAGCAGAAGGAACTGTCCACGGAGGACAAAGTACGAGAGGCGCTGGTCGACAGTCCCGGTTCCACCACCGCCACGCTGGCGATGGCAGCCGGGGTGGGCCGTTCGACCGCAGCGAAAATCCTGGCCCGCTGGGACCGCGAAGGCACCGCGACCCGCACCGCAGGTGACGGCCCGCGCAACCCCGACACCTGGACGACCGCACCATCGAACCGCGATACCGCCGCACCCGATACCGACGACGCGCGGCCGAACACGACGGCCGCGACGCCCAGCACCGAACAGCCGACTGATCACTCCCGCGACACCGACAAGGACACCACGGCCGAACAGACGGGGTCGACCGAGGAGACAGCCATCGATATCGATGACTCCACCCCCGAGGACTGCACGGTGAAGGAAGGGTCAGGGACCACATCGGAGGCCGACGACGACAACGCCGCCACGAACACCACCAACCACTCGCCCACCCCATCCACCGACACCGATACCGACGCCGACGCCGACGCCGACGCCGACGCCGACGCCGACGCCGACGCCGACGCCGACGCCGAGAGCGAGGGCACCACACCACCGTCCAACACAGCACCGCAGGGTCCGGTGGACAGCGCGATCGCGGCCGAGCCGTCTCCGGCAGAAACTCCGGCGGTCGCCGAAAGCACCGACACCGCCCCTACGGACAAGGATCGGCTGCGTAAGGGCGGGCTGCGGGCGTTGGTGGAGGAGTACCTGACCACACACCCGGGCGAGAGTTTCGGGCCCGCGAAGATCGGCAAGGACCTGGTCCGTTCGGGCGGCGCGGTCAACAACGCCCTGGAGAAGCTCGTCGCCGACGGGTATGCGATCAAAACCTGCGAGGCGCCGAAACGTTTCGCCATCCACCCGGCCAAGACCGATATCCCGGAGACGGCGGACCACAGCGCGTAGCCACCCCTGGGCCACCGACACCAACTTGCTACCCGTGCGTAGGAGCGCCGCCAACACTCTGGGGCGGCGCCCCTGCGCGCTGGTTCGTCCGGCACACACATTTGCCGCAACCTTCGAAGGAAGGCCCTGTCATGCACATCCCGCCCTATTCGTTGCCGCTGCTGCGGGCAGTGCTGCGCGGAACCGTCGGCGACGACGAGCTCATCGTGTCGGCCGTGATCCCCGATGCCCACCTGCACCCCGGCGTACCCCGTCGCGTATCCGGTGCCGTGATCGGACTGGGGTCGTTGATCAGCGTGCGCGACCGGGACACCGGTGCGCTGATCGAGGACATCCGCACCGCGTGGATCACCCACGCCACGGTCCAGCGGCGGTGGCAACAATGACCCGCCGTACCTATCGGCGCGGCGAGGCCACCACCGAACCCGCCGTCATCCGGCACCGCGCCGGAACCCGGTACACCGTGCTCACGTCCCCCTGCTGCGGTGCCTGCACGTGGGTCGACGTCGCGCTGCTGGCTTACCACTGGCTGGTTCCCGAACGCCCGCTGGTCATGCGTTGCGGGCGGCGCTACGACCGCCGCAAACTACCCGGGCACAGGGGATGCGACTGGGCCTGGACGATCACCATCGTCCCGGACGACGACGGCACCACGCCCGCCACCATCATCTGGACCGCTTAACCCCGCACGCGCCCCGTGCCTCGGCCGCTGCCGACGGCCCCCGGGGGGCACGTCGGCGCGCCAGTCGCCGATCACGATGTCGCCGACCAACGGATTTTCCGGAGTCGCCTCGCTTCACGGGCAGCAGTTCCCGGCCGTCATCCGCGCACTCGCCCCCAACTCGGCTGTGGCGCACAGCATCTGCTCCCGCCCCCGGGGCTGTCGGCCACCCGGCAACTCGAACCTTTCCTTCTCCCCGTTCCACGAGGCCGGAGGCAACGGCCCGTCGTCGAGGCCGAGCAGGCGACGGACCCAGGCGTCATAGCGCGGGCTTCAGGCGCGGTGGTGCCGTACGCGTGCGCGGCTGTCTCGAGGTACTCGCGGGTGCCGATTTGCCCGTGGCGGACCGCCTGCTCCTCGTCGAGGCAGAACACCACGACCCGGGCGGCGTCGAGCAGCAGCTCCGCGGCTTGGGCGCGGTCACCTGGCGGCGCGAGGCCGAGGTGTAGCGGGTATTAATCGAGGACGGCCTGTTGGTCCTGCCGACAGCGTGAACACCTCGGCGTCGGCCAGCGAGTGTGCCGCGGAGTGCGGTGGTGACCTGCGGTTGGCCATAGCGAGTACGTTCCCGGCAGGACCACATGGGTCGGGCCCAGGGTTTCAGGACTCGATGATGGGTCGTGCCCGGTCGTTCGCCCCGTGCTAGCAGAGCCGGGACGAAGTGGTCGGTGAGGACGTGCACGTGATGGTCCTCGACGTTGTGTTCCCGGCATTCGGCGGGTTCGCTCAGGCCATAGAGGTTCAGCTGGATTTCCCGGGACGCGGGTCGGGCGAAGGTCGCGCACCGCACGACCCGTCACCTCGGGTACGGGTGGGCCCACAGCAGGCTGGTGACCTCGGCGGGCTGGCAGACCGCCAGCTGCGGTAGCTCGAGCCAGGCGGTGTCGTCATAGCGCTCGCCGAACACCGTGGCCGAGACGGGCTCGCGCAGCGCCTGCTCCAGCACCGTGACCGCGACCTGCCCACCACGCCCGATTGGTGGCGATCCGCTCGTCGACCAGGCGGGGCGCGCTCACGCTGGGCTCCCCGGCCGAGTCCGATGCCCATCGTCTGACGTCGTCGCGGTCGTGTGGGAGTCACGGTTTCCCTCGGATTTCACGGGCACCGTGTGGAAGGTCCACTCGTCGCCGTCGATGCGGTAGTTCCCGTCCGTGTCGGGCTCGATGCGCCAGGGCAGGTACCCGTCCAGCGCCCGTAGGTGCTGGTGCACGTGGACGAGGGTGTCGCCGTCGAAGTAGACCTGCGGGTGGTCGTCAGGGAACTTGTCGTGGTTGATGGTGCAGTACACGACCACGGCCTCGGCGATCTCCGGCCGGAATACCGGCACCCATGACGCGGCGGGTCGAGTGTCGATGCGGGCGGGGAACCCGCTCGCGGGCAGGTTGTCGGGGTCGCAGGTGACCAGCGTTTCGCCCGAGCGCGGGGCGTGGCGTTCGGTGTCGCGCAGCACATCGAGCTGGCGGTAGAAGCGGGCGCGGGTGCGGGGCGGGGCGGACAGGAACCAGCGGCCCAGTTCCCCGAGCGGGTAGCGGCCGTCCTCGCCGAGGGCGATCTCGTGCTGGTGGGCGGCTTTCCCGGTGAAGACCACCAGCAGGTCGTCTTCAAACCGGGCCAACGGGTACCAGTCCGGGTCGAGTGGGTAAACCAGGTTCAGCCACTCGCACACGGCCTCGGCGACCTCGCGACGCAGCCGGGGTCGCACCCACAGCCCGTGGTGGCGGCACGGTTCGATCACGGCGGGGAAGCTGACCTGGTGCGGTTGGGCGTAGGCGGCGGGCACGAGTTCGATCCAGTTCTCGCCGGCGGCGAGGTCGATGCCCTCCGACGAGTCCGTGGCGGTGGTGGGCGTGCTCATCGTTGTTCTCCTTCGATGGTCGTGGTGTGGGTTGCCGGGGCGGGTCCAGCGGTAGGTGACCGGATCCCAGGTGGCGGTGGTCATCAGGCGGTTGAGGTCGGGCAGGCCGGGGCCGAGCATCCACCCGAACTCCGCGCACTCGACCTCCCCGGGCCACCATCCGGCCCAGACGTCCTGCGGGCAGCGGCACGACTCGGCGTGGCCGAGGCGCTGCAGCCCGGTGGCCAGACAGCGGGCCACGTCGCAGCCCTCACGGTGGGCATGGCCGGTCCCGACGGAACAGTCCGGGCAATACGGCTGCAGCGGCGTCACATCGGTGGCGACGGGGCGAGTGGTCATGCTGGCCTCCTGGTCGTGTCGTCATGGTCGTGGAGGAACTCGGTCCACTCCTGGACCTCGGAGCTGACATAGGTTGCGCGGCAGCCGCACGTCGGCTGCGAGGAGTTGGCGGTGACCGAGGACCAGCCCGGCTCCGGCGGTGATGGCCTCCGCGCTGCGCAGGTGCATACCCGCCCAGGTCGACGTCGGGCGTTGTCGAGCGGCTCATCGGATCTCATCGCCGAAGGTCGGCACGGTGACGGGTTTCGGGCGCATCAGCGGCATCGGCACCGAGGGCGGTGCGGCCGGATCACGAAGCCACGCGTAGATATCGTCCGGGCCGAGTGGGTCGTCGCCCTCGGGAAAACGCGGATCGTGCGGGTCGATGCGGTGCCAGCTGATCCCGCCACCCACGGTGACGAACACCGCCTGCGGTTCCGGATCGAACACCATGATCCAGCTGCTGTTGTGGCTGGTGTACCACGGCCACGGCCAGCCGAGTTCGCGCCGGTACGCGTGGCCGAGGCGTTCGTCTTCCCACACGTCGAGGGTGTCGGCGACTGCCGCGCGGAAGGCGTGTTCGTCGGTCGCGGTCAGCGCCAGCCGCGATGGTGGGACGGCGAGAAAGTTCTCTGGGTAGCATTCCCCGCGCAGGGAGCCGATCCAGTCGGCGTTCTCTCCACGTCCAAAGTAGAAGTCGGTGTAGCTCGACATGGGTTGTCACTCCTTACCTTGGTGGCGCGTACGGGTCCTGGGACAGCGGGGCCGGTAGGCAGGTGTAGGGGTCGGGCGGTGGGTACGGGTACGGGGACATCGGAAGGTCGTGGGGTGCGGTGTCCTCGTCGCGTTCGCTGGCGCGGCCAAGGATGTAGGCGAGCACGATGACGGGGGTCCACGGTCCGGGCAGCAGCACGGCCAGCACGGCCCATATGAGTCGTTTCTTCCTGTCGTGCATGGATTTTGATCCCCTTCCCCATTCGTCGATGAGATGACTGGTCGGGTCACGGTCGAAATGCCCCGGCCCGGAATTCCTACTCGGGCGCCAGTGGCGGTCACGGCTACTGGCGGTCAGGCGGAGCGCCATTTGGGCGAAAATTTGAATCCTCAGTGGAGGGTCGCCGTGCTTGGGTGGCGGCCATCTGTTGAAACGACCCGAATAGCGGTGGCCAGCCGGGGGTCGGGTTGAGTGTTTCGGGGGCGAGGCGGCCGATCGCGACGGCGAGGCGAACTCCGAGGTGATGGACGCCAGCTACCGCGAGCCATCCGGCGCAGGCTTGTTCCTGACCGTCCGCTGTCTTGTGGCAGGCGAACATCGGCGCGTCGAGACGCGCCTCGGCACCGGACGCGCCGGAGGTATGGGCCAGTGCGGCATACCGGTCGGCGGGGAACTGACCGGGCGGTGTGTCACGCCGCCACGGGCACTCGACACAGGGACGACGCCGATGCGGCAGGGCTCCCGTTGCACCGATGCCGCAGGTCCCGGTTCCCGGTGTTGCTGGCGGTACACGTGGGTGTGCCGTGTCCGCCTCGCGCGGGACGGTGTCGGCGCGATCGTCGGCGATCATGGTGCAGCACTCCCGGCTCGACATAGCTCAGGGAGCAGGGTGGCGCGGTAGTAGGTGGCACCGTCGCCCCAGCAGCGGCCATGGCCCACGCTCGCGACAGTGCGCCCGGTCAGGGAGTGCACCGCTGTGACGACGGCGCGAGAATGGGTCATCCCGGCCAGGGGGCTGATCGTGTACTCGGCCCAGCGGTCCGGTCCGGTCAGGACGTGGACCTGGAAACGGGTGTCGACGAGTTCGCTGATCGCGTACCAGGTGTCGGTGTCCACGTGGGGCACGAGATGCCGGGTGAGGCTGTCGGGATAGTCGGGCGGGACGGCGTGGGTGTTCATCACAACCCTCCGCTGCTCTCGTGGAGGTGGCTCTCGCGCGCACCACAGTTGGGTGCGTAGAAGCAATACTGGTGGTGGCCGGGATCGCCGTGGAAGGGGTCGGGAGCGGTGTCGTTGCTGTCGTGATCGGAGTCCGGGTCGAGGTGGGCGCCGAGGTCCGCGAGGCTGGTGACGCGCGCTATCGGGACTGCGGTGGCTCCGCAGAACGGGCACGGGCCCAGCAGCAGCCAGCCCCACAACGGGTCGAACCCGGTCAGGTCCTGGATGAAGTACCAGCAGCGGCCGTCCTCCCTGGTGACTTCGATGAGGTCACCCGGGGTGGTGCCTGTCGCGATGCCGTGGTGGCGGTCGGGGTCGTCGCGCACCAGCACCGCGTCGACACCGACGTCGAGGGCGGTGGCGATGTTGGCGGCGGTGATCGCACGACGGTCCCACCGCAGGCGGAAGGTGTGGCGGTCGGCGAATTCGTGTGGGGCGGTGTCGCGGTGGCGGCGGGCGACGGTGATCGCGCGGGCGGTCAACGAGGCGGGGGCGTCGGTCGGCGTGGTGGTCATGGTGAACGGTTCCTCCTGTGCTGCTCAGGTCCAGAACGGGGTGGGGTCGGTGACGACGGTGACGGTTCCCGGTCCCCGTCCGTGGGCGCGCAGGTCCGGGCCGTCGTACTCGCTGACGATGTGGGGCAGCAGGCGGAAGCGGTGGTCCCGGTCGTCGTGCGGGTTGGTCCAGTTGTGGTGGGTGGTCACGGTGGTGACGTGGTCGAGCGTGGCGCGGACGCGTGTGGCGCGGTCGTCGCCGTCCCCGGGGGTGTCGTCGAGGCCGTAGAGGTAGAGCTTGATCTCGGCGCGGGCGGGGTTCACGGCGGCGGCGTAGCGGATGCCTACCGTGGCTGAACTGGTCAGGGTTCCCATGATCCAGGCTGCGAGGTTCGCCAGGTCGAGTCCGGCGGTGTCGCGGTAGGAGGCGCCGTAGCGGCGACTGGCCGGGGTGAGCTCGACCGCGCTTGCTCCCGAATCGGTGAGGGTGAGGGTGAGGGTGTGCCATTGCCCGCCCCGGCGGCGGTCCGGGTGCGGGCGGTAGTAGAGAACCTGACCGTAGTCGAAGGTGTAGGCGGTGCCCGCCCAGTGGTCGGTGTTGTCGCCGTCGGCGGGTGGGCACGTGCCGGGGTCGGGTGGCGGGTCGGTGTGGTCGCAGTGGGTGTCGCCGAACCCGCCCGCGCGCCACGCGGCGGCGAACGCGACGAGCGCGGCGCGGTAGTCGCGTTCGGTGGTCGCGGTCAGCAACTGCCGTCCGATGGGCAGCGTGGCGACGGTGGCGGGGTCCGGGGGTGGGGTGTCGGGGTAGGTGGACAGCAGACCGAGCGGGGTGGAGGTGTCGCCACGGCCGAGGAACAGCCCGACACGGACGGATCGCGCACGGTCGGCGGAGTTCGCGGGCGTGGTGGCAGTGGTGCGGGCGGTGGTCATGGTGGTGTCCTTTCGTTGCTAGGTCGAGGAAAAAACGGTCAGTCGAGGAGGATGGCGGCGGCGCGGTTGATCAGGGTGTCGGCGAGGTGGCCGAGTTCGGTGGCGCAGTGGATCGAGCCCTGACCGGGCGGGGTGGTGGCGTCGATCCAGTTGACGGGGTCGTCAGCGGCGAGGCAGGTCCAGGTCATGTCGTCGGCCAACACCTCGGCCACGGCGCATGATTGGGCGCGGTAGTAGTCTCGCTGGATGCGGGCCCGCACCCGGTGTTCGCCAATGCGGACGATGCGGCTGTAGCTGTAGCGGTGGGGATCGCAACTGGCACTGTGGTCGAGTTCGGTGACACGCCGCCCGGTGGCGTTCGTCGTGTTGTTCATTGTGGACACTCCTTCGCGTCTGGGATGGGTGTGTTGGCCGGTGGGGCCCGGGCGGGGTGACATGGGGGGCCTGTCACCCCGCCCGGGGTCGAGGGGACGGGGTCAGCGTGTGGCGCGGAGGGCGGCGGTGGCGGCCTGTCCGATGGCGCGGGCGGTGGTGGTGGGGTCGGTCAGGGTGTGCACCGTGGCACCGTCCATCGGGTCGGTTCCGAACTTGTCGGGCGCCAGCCACAACACCGCGCAGCCGCTCGCCCGCAACCGGTCGAGCATGTTCTGGCCCGGTTTCCGGGTTTCGTGTTCGAAGTTGCCGTCGGAAATGATCACTAGCAGGCGCGCGGCGTTCGGGCGGGACAGGTCGAGCCCACCATCGAGGGCGTTGATCGCGGTGTCGATGGCGTGCCCGCCGAGGCGGGTGCCGAATTCGGTCACCTTCGCGGGTGTGGTGCCGGGGCGGGTGATCGGGGTGACGATGCCCGCGCCGAAGACCACGGTGGCGGTGGTGGCGGGTACGGCGGTGTGGCGGGCGGCGTGGGCGAGAATCCATGCCGCCGAGGCCACGGGGGCGGTGAACGCTCTCATGGAGGCGGTGACGTCGCAGATGATGCCGAGTCGTAGCGGCGGTGCGGGCACGGTGGAGCGGGTGGTGCGGGTGAACGGTTCGGCGCTGGGGATTGCGCCCGCCGCGCGTTGTGCGTCGGCGGTCATCGCGCCCCGCATCCGCAACCGTCCCGGGGGTACGGTCGAGCGGGTTTTGGTGGCTGTGCGGTCACGGTGTCCGGCGGTGGTCAGCGCGCGGGCGAGGTGCCGTGCGGCGGTTTGTTCGGTCGTGCTCGGCGCGCGAGTGCCCCGGATGTGGCGGGCGGTGGGTTCGTATCCGGTACAGGCACCCCCGAACACCGCGTTTGCGGTGTTCTGTGCCTTCTGGCGTGCCGTGTCGTCGGCGGCACGGGCATCCATGGCCTGCGTGGTGGGGTCGGTCGGGGCGGGCTCGGCAGCGACCGCACTCCCGATCGCGGCGGCGGCGCTGCTAATGGCGTTCGCCAACGGCGACGGTGTCCCGTTCCCGTTGTTGGTGACGTTGGGGTCGGGCGTGTCGGGCGGTTGGTGGGGGTCGGTCCCGATGGCTTCGCACCATTGGCGCCCGAGTTCAATCATGGCCTCGGCGTTGTCGTCGGCGGTGCGGTGCGCGGCGCGCCAAATTCTGCGCAGGGTGGCGAGGGTGTCGGTGCCGAGAACGTCGCGCACGACGCGCTCGACTCGGGCGACTTCGCGGCGGTTGAGGATGCCTCCGTCCACCCGCGCCAGCAGCAGCGCGGCGCTACGGGCGGCGTCCTCATGGGTCATTTGCGGTGCGGCGGCGGGGTCCTGTGCTTGGGTGTCGGCGAGGATGAGGTGGGTGGCGCTGGCGCGTAGCCAGTACCGGTCCCCGGGGCGGCGGCGCACCTGTGCGGCTTCCATGCGGGTTTCTTCCAGCAGGTCCGCCGCCGCGACCGCGCCCGGGGGTGCGTCGTCGGGTGCGCGCCACACGGAATGTTTGGCGTGGCCGCATTCGTGGGTGAGTAGTCCCCACGCGGTGCGGTAGCGCTTGCGGTCCCCGACCCGATGGGGGGCGACGGTGGCGGGGTCGACCCCGTTGTCCATGTGGGTCCCGTCCACCTCGATGGTGGCGAAGTCGGGGAAGAAACAAGCTGGGGCACCGTGTCCCGCCCCGGGGGCGACGGTCACCACAAGGTCGTCGCGGTCGGCGATCGCGGGTACCTCGTCGCCGAATGCGGCGGATAGGGTCAGCCATCCGGGGGCGGCGGGAAACACGGCGGTGGGGGTGGCGGCGGGGGTGGCTACGTGGGTGCTCATCGTGTGCGTCCTTTCCGGACGGTCGCGGGTGCGGCGAGTTGCAGGGCTAGAACTGTGGTCCGAGTGAGAGCGGGGCGACGGTGGCGCCGAACACGTTGCGCACTACTTCGGCGACCACGTCCCGGTCCTCCTCGGGTGCGATGCCGACCAGGTTTCCGGCGGCGGCGGTGGTGCCGAGTACGTCGGCGATCCGGTTGAACGCGATCAGCTCTCGCAACTGTGGCGCCCATCCGATCTCGCCCTTGTCCTGCCGTGCAGCTAAGTTCCGCGCCACCCGTACCGCTTTCGGTTCGATCTTGAGCTGGGTGGCGAGGTCGTAGTCGGTGGACACGTGAATCTGCGCGGAGAACCGCGACGAAAGTGCGTCGGTGAGCACCGCTCCGTGCACCCCGGGGTTGTGTCCGGCCACGACGTAGAACCCGGGCGCGGCGTCCACCACCTCGTTTTTGTGGGTTTTGATCAGGATTTGGCGGCGTCCGTCCATCGCGGGGTAGACCACCGCGAGCACGGTCGGCGGTATGAGGGTGGCGTCGTCGATGAACAGAGCCCGCCCCTCGCGCATCGCGGTCACCAGCGGGCCGTAGGCGAATTCGTAGCGCCCGTCCGGGGTTTGGGTGTAGGAGCCGACGAAGTCGTCGGTCACGGTGTCGCTGTCGCCCTGAATGGTCACGAGGTCGTCGAACGCTGCCTCCACCACCGAGGTTTTCCCGGTACCGGGCGGGCCGTACATGAGCGCCGACACCCCCGCATCACGCAACCGCCGCAGCGCCGTCACGTCCGACAACCCCGACAGCTTGCGCGGGTGATACATCTGCCCGTTCGGGCGACGTACCGGTCCGGTCACCAGCGCGGGCGGGGCGGGCGGGGCGGCGGGGGCCGATGGTGCGGCGGGGGCGGCGCGGGTCCCGCGCGGGGTGACTGTGGCGGTTGTGGCGGCGTCGGCGGTTTTGTCGGTCGCCCGGTAGGTGACCGGGTTGGCGTCGACCTTTTTGGCTTCCCCGCGCGCTTCCAATGTCGCCAGTGCGTTCCCGACCGCACCGGATGACTTCCCGCCGAGCTGGTTCGCGATGGTGCCGGGGGTGAGCGCGGCGGTGGGGTCGTGGGCGAGTTGTTCGGCCACCATGCGCCGAAGTTCGCCGTTGCGCAGTCGGGTGGCCGCGCCCGGGGCGGCGGGCGCGCTGCCCGTGACCGGAGTCGTGGCTGGCGTGGTCATGGTGTCGGGTCCTTTCGCGAAAACGGGTAGGCGTTCGGCGGGGGTGGTGTCGTGGGTCAGTCGGTGGCGAACGTGGTGATCAGCGCTTTGACCGCGTGGTATTCGTCGGTGGCGTGGTAATGGGTGCCGTCGGCGGTCACGATTCGCCAGTGCTCGCCGCGCACGGTGTCGGCGGGGTAATAGGTTCCGGCGAGTTTTCCGTCGGGACGGGTGACCACCCCGAACAACAGTTGTTGCGCGTCGGCGGGATCGATCACCACACCCGTGACCGTGCACCGGTTTTCGACGAAACGGCGCACCACGATGTCCGGCAGTGGCCCGGGGTCGGCGTCGGGGTCGATGGCGAACACGGTGCGCGGGTCGTTGGCGTTGTGGTTCACGGTGTGCCCCTTTTCGGGTGGTGCGCGGTCGCGGGTGGTCGTTCAGTGGGCGGCGGCGAATTCGGCTTCGGCGGCGTCGGTTGCCCGTTGGTGGGATTCGGCGGCGGTGTCAGCGGCGGCGATGGTGGGATGAATTTCGGACCAACCGCAGTAGCAAAACGCGTCGGCGGTTCCGTCGGGGTTGGTGGCGGTGTCGGCGTAGCACATAGCGGTCCCCATTCGTGAATTGGTGGTTTTCCGACTTCCCGGGGTAGTGGTTCGAATCCGGGGCGGGTGGTTCGTTGTGGTTTCCGGTTGTCCCGGTGACACAACAAACGTAACTCGACCCGGAACGCCGCGCAATAGTTTTCCGGGGTCAATTCCGGGGAATTTTCGCCACCTTTCGACGTGAATCGCGGGCATTTTCCGGACATGTTTGCACAGGTCAGACCATTTCGGGTCGATCCAGAGCGGGCACGCCGGCCATGAATTAGACCGCGGATAATTACGGGTTCTTTTAAGAAGTAAGGAATGGGAAATGAGGGGTGGATAGCGTAGGCGGAATGCGCTGGTGAGCATGGGGGCAGGATGATGAGGTTGCGGGACACCGCCGCCGGGCCTGATGTGCTTTCCTGCTTGGTGTCAAGCGAGTCTGGGACACCGGTGGATCCCTCTATAGGGCGCTTGAGCTGCGAGAACGCCTGACACGGGGGGATCCACCTTAGTCGGATACCGGAGAACGAGGCTGATAGGCCGGGTCGGCGGCCCCCCGGTGGGCAATCACCCTCCGGGTCGCCCCTGTCCATGACCGTGGCAACAGGTATCCGCACGCGGGCATGACGCTCGACGCAAGAGAGGCTGACGTCTCGCTGAACGTCGCAGCCATAAATGTTGCGCAGGGACGTCTTCGCGGCGCGCGACAGCGGCACACGACACTCGATAACCAATGGTGTCGGTGATGGTGTGGAATACAGGCGCGTGCCCACGGGATTCTTTGTCTTCGTCCTCGACGGTTGTGCTAGTGCGGTCGACGTTAGCATCGGCGCCGACGGGATCGGGACCGGAAAACGAGGTATTTCGCTGTTTCGCACAATTGCCTTTACCGCCCGGGATTCACGTCTCGATTGCCGTCTCGCTGAAGCGTGATCGAGAACGGTCGACGAGTTCATTTATGGCGCCGTGGATTGGGCGGCGTCGGCGGCGGCGGCGGGGATTCCGGTGTGGTGGGCGCGGAGCCGCGCGGCGAGGTCCACGGTGTCGGTGGTGGGGGTGGTGTCGAGCTCGGCCAGGCGGGTGCGCAGGAGGGTCAGGCTGCGCGAGATGGCCTCGTGCCGGCCGAGTGCGTGCTGCAGGCGCATGATGTCGCGGTAGAGCAGTTCGTTGTGCGGATCGAA
Source organism: Prauserella endophytica (assembly GCF_005146945.1). Classification (GTDB taxonomy): domain Bacteria; phylum Actinomycetota; class Actinomycetes; order Mycobacteriales; family Pseudonocardiaceae; genus Prauserella_A; species Prauserella_A endophytica. The sequence continues at coordinate 15,522 of NZ_SWMS01000038.1, read as the reverse complement.
TGCCCGTGCGGTCTCCAGCAGATCCAGGGTGTAGTCCGGGTCGGTGTCCACTTGGGCGCGGGCGAGCGCGGCCACCGCGTCGAGCGCGTCGCGGCGGGTCGATTGCCGGGCGGCGACCAGCCACTCCCCGTCCACGCCCTCGGCCAAGAGCCCGCCGTAGTGCGCCACGATTGCCTCGCACGCGTCGGTACGCCGTTCCGGCGTGGTGGCGGTGCGGCGGGCGGTGATCGCGTCGGCGAAGCCCCAGTAGTCCACCTCCACCACGGCCGGATCGAGCCGGTACTGGCCGTGCTCGACCAGGACCAGCTCGCCGACCGCGCCGCGGGTGGCAGTGTTCAGGGCGCGGCGGATCCGGGAGAGCACGGTGCGCAGCACACTGGGGGGGTTGCGGGGCGGCGCATCGGGCCACAGGGCATCGACGATCCCGTCTCGGGACACCCCGCCGGGATGCACGGCGAGATACACCAACAGCTCCACCAGCCGGCTACTCAACTCACCCGATAAGTCGCGGTGCCCGACCGCAGGCTGTGCGGGGTCGGGTCGCCAATGCAGGGCCGGGGCGCCGAACACTGTCAGCACCAGCGGCGCGGGTGTCCCGGGGACCGTGTCCGCCGTCAACGGCGGCAGCGGGCGCGGCTCATCGTCGGACCGACTGACGTCGGCGGGAGGCGTCTCCGACACGGGCGGGCCCGAGGTGATCTCCAGGCGATCAGGTCCGCCTCCGGCGTTCCCGGGATGGGACGGTTCAGCCTCCGGTGGCTGCGCCGCCTGCCGAGGTGCGGGGGCGGTCATCGCCACGTCGCGGCCGGGTGCGGTGTCAAGTTCGACAGGCGCGCCCTCGACAGGCTGGGGGGCGCGCAGGAAGGCCAGCAGCTCCCGCGTCGCGGTCTCGGGCAGGGTGAAGGCGCGGGTGCCACGCAGTGGCTCGCCGAGGCCGGGGTCGGTCGCGGAGATGATCCCGCCGGCGGTGACATAGGCGGTCACTCCGGCACGCCATTGGCCCAGTAGCAGCGCGGTGACGCCGACGGGGCTGTGGTTGTCGAGCAGGTTCTGCAGCTGGGCCTGTTGATCCAGTTCTCCGGGCGGCGTCGTGATCAGGACTGCCGGTGGGTGTGATGCCGGGTTCTGCGGGTCGAGGGAGGCTAGTGCGGTGTCCAGATCGGCCACCACGGTGACCGTGTCCGGGAGGTCCGTAGCGGGCATCGGGACGCCGAGCAGGCGGGCCAGATCCGCGGCGGGCACAAGCACCCTCGGCGCGGATCCGCCTTCGGTCCCGGTGGTGAGCAAGGTGAGCAGCAATGCGCGGGCCGCGGCGTATCCACCGGGCCCGACCAGGCCGAGGCCGTGGACGCGGGCCAAGTTAAGGGCGACATGCGCTCCCCCGCCCAGGGTGGCGGTCGTCCCCTCGCCACCGGCACCGTCGGTGTTGGTATCAAAGGCGATATCCACTATGGACGGCGGAATCTCCGGCCTGGTTCCGGAGGTGGCGGGGGCGCCGATCACTCGGCGGGTGCGCGGCGTGAGAACCCGCACCTGCCCCTCGGTCCCGAACTCCGTGTGCCCCGGGGCGCCGGTGGTCGATCTCGGTGACACGGCGGACTGGGCGTGGGGGCGCTGCGGTGGGGTCGGTGCGTCGGTGTCCTGTCCGCTCGCGGCGTCCAGATCGGCGTCTTCGTCGTGGTGCTGGGCGCGTAGGTGAGCCAAGCGCAGCTGATACACCACCGGCGCGAACGGCAGATCGTCGTCGCGCCGGCCACTGCCGGGCCGGTAACGCGCCGCGTGCCGTCGCCGCGCGAGCAGCAACAGAGCACTGATCGCCGCGGCCAAGCCCAGACTGACGAACACCTCGCCGCTACCCCAGGTGACCGCTCCCCCTGCGGAGTTGTTCGCGTCCTGCTCGCCGTCATGATCGGCGGCGGGCGTGGTGGGCGGGGCGGACGTCGACGGCGGCGGTGGTGTGGTGGTGCTCGGCGCCGGAGATGCCGACTCGGGAACCGGAGCCAGGGGCGCGTGTTCCGACGGTGGTGGTGACGGTGCATCAGGTGGGGTGGGAGTGTGGCTGGTTGCGGGGAGGCGCAGTGTGTCGCCGGGGTGGATCAGGTTCGGGTTGGTCAGCACGCGCCCGCTGGCTTGGGTGCTGCCCTTGTTGAGGGCCCAGATTTCCGGCCAGCGCGCGCCGTCGCCCAGGCGGCGCTGCGCGATCCGCCACAGCGAGTCGTGCACCCCGTTCTCCGGTGCCCGAACCCGCTCGGTTCCGGGCTCGGCCGAGGGCTGGGACCAGGGCAACGGGATGTTGGTGTGGGTGTGTTCGCTGGCGGCTGGCGTGGGCCAGGCGGGGGCGGTTACGGCCACCGGGGCGTGCCCGACGGGCCGCGCGGTGTCGGCGGGGGCGATGGGTGCGGCGGTGGCGGTGCGGCCCAGCACGGCGATCAGCAGGGCGCCGACGAGCACGGCCGCCACGCGCCGCACCGGCCCGCTCTGGGTTCGCAGGTGCGGCCACCGAGCGCCCCGGGCGACGTCGAGGGCACACGCGGCGACGTCGAGGACGAACACCAGCCACAGCAGCCAGGTCAGGCACGCGAGCGTGTCGAGCAGGACGCTGCTCGATATCGGCGCCATGAGCACGGAGCCGATCTCGTCCAAAGTGGGCAGATGGTCCGGCAACGGCCATCCCACGGCGTAGATCAGCGCGACCGGCAACCCGACGACCAGCGCGGCCAGCAGGATGGCCGCGAGCAGCCCGCGTACCGCCCGGCCCAGCAGCCGCGCGGTGCGCGTGATCCGGGTGCGACCGGCCGGCGTGCTCATCCGCTGCTCGCCGCCACTGCCGCGACTCCGCCGGTGCCGACGGACTCCGGTGCGACCGGTGGTGCTGGTGTCACTGGACGGGCGGCAGGTGGCTCGGTGGCCGTCTGCGTGTCTGTGCCGTTGGTGTCGTTTTTCGTCGAGCTGGGGCGTGTGCGCTTGCCGCGGCGGGTGGGCTTGGCCGCCTGGTCGCGCCAGCGGGTGAGGTCGGCGGCGGGGATGTCGGTGACCTGGGCCAGCTCGGGCACGTCGATGACGTCGCCGGCCGCGGTCAGGACCTCGCCGAGCTCGCGTTCGAGCTCGGCAACCCGGCTGGCGAGCTCGGTGTGCCGACGGGCCAGCTCGCCCACAGTGGTGGCCGCCTGTGCGCGACGTGTGCTGCGCGCGGAGTCTCGTTCCTCGAGGCGACGGGCGATCTCCTCTTCCGATGTGGCCATGTCGACTTTTCCTTTCCGTGACGGTGCTGGGAGTCCTCAGGGTTCGATGTCGGTGACCCCGTGCTGGGGGTGGGCGGCGCCGCTGCCGTGGGTGTGGATGGCCTCGACGCCGACCAGCGACAGCAGCTGTGTTCGGTAAATGGCGGTAACGTCGACGGTCACGGTGTTGCCGGCGATCGCGACGGTGCCGGTGGCGCCGATGCTCGCCAGATACCGCTGCGCCAGCTCACGCGCGCGTGCCGGGTCGAGCCGGACCGTGCCGGTGGCGCGATAGGCGGCGAGGTCGAGAGCTTGGGCGCCGGCGCGGGCGGCGGACTCGGCCTGACCGCTGGAACGGACCTTGCTCGCGAGCGCGAGCCCGCCATCCAGGCTCAGCCCGGCCAGGGCGAGCAGCCCTGCCAGCAGGGCGAGCACGAAGGCTGTCACCCGGCCGTCGTCGGCGCGCCACCAGACACCCCACCCGCCGACGTTCGGGGCGCGGGGGGTCATGGTGTCGCTCCGGTGCCGGGCTGGGATCGGTGGGTATCGACGACCTCGCTGGCGGTCGATTCGAGGGTCGTCTCGCCGGGCACGCCGAGCAGCAGGGCCTGGCCGAAGTCGACGGTGCAGCGCACCCGCACGGTCACCACGTCACCGGGCTCCGGTGTGCCGGTCAGGGTGGTGGCGACGTCGCGGCACACCAGCCCGGCCTGGGCGAGGGCGGCCCCGGCGGTGTCGCGGGCGGCGGTGGCCGCGGCCGGGGTGCTGCGGTGCAGGGTGGCGGCGCGCGCGGCCTGGTGGGCGGCGTCGTCGAGCCGCAGCCGGGCGTCGACGCCACGATGGACCACCACGGCCACGAACACCAGCAGCATGACCAGCAGCGGCGTGATGAGCACGGCCTCGGCGGTCACCGAGCCGCCCTCGCCCGCCCACCACCGCCGCAGCCACCCCCGGGCCGCCGTCCGACCGTGGCGGCTCACGACAGGCCCTCGTCTGACCGCGCTCCCCGCGACGGCATATCGCGGCGAGACAGGATGCGTCGGCCTCGCGGCCACGAGGACGGTGGCTGTTCCCAGGGGAACGCTCCGGCGCCGGTGACGTCGCGGGCCGCGGTGATATGCGCGAACACCGCGCGCGGTAACGCTTCCGCGGCCTCGGCCACCCGACGTGCGTGGGCGTGGCCGGGCAGGACGGCGAGGGTGCGATCGGTTAGGGCGGCCAGTTCGCGCTGTCGCAGTTTGGCCTCCCAGGCCCGGGTGAGCACGAGGCAGGCGTGCACGTGCCGCACCACCTCACCGAGGCTGTCGTCGATCACGTCGACCGCCTGGCGTGCCGCGGCGGCCAGCTCGCCGGCCTCGGTGTCGGGCTCGGCGGCGAGGTCGTCGGCGAGACTGCGCGCGGGGCGAGTGCGGTCCAGGCAGCACAGCGTCTCCCACACCACCCGGTGCACTTCCCCCAGCAGCGCGGGGTCGATCCAGGCGCGGGCCGGGCTGCGGTGCAATTCGTCCACCCCGGCGATCAAGGTCCGCGCCGCGGTGGCGACCTCGGCGAGGTCGGGGCTGCGGAGGAAGAACTCGCCCCGCACACGATCGAGACGACACGGACTTCCCGAACCATGGCGGTGGTCGGTGAGCACGCGGGTGGCGTTGCGCCAGCCGGCGACCGTGCTCGCGCCGACCGCGAGGGTTCCGGCGCCCAACGCGAACACCGCACTGAAACCGCTGTCTGAGGAGGCGGCGAGGACCGCAAGGACGGCGCCGGTCAGTCCGGTGAGGACGATCCGCGGACGCAACCCGGCACGGAGACGCTCACCACGCCACCGCCGCTCGCAGATATCCGGGTTCAACAGCAGCAAATCCGGCCCGTCCGGGAACAGCGCGGCCCGCACGGGCGTCGTCGGTCGAGTCGCTGTGTGGTGTGTCATCAGGGTGTCCTTTCGGCCAGCACCGGGATCGCCGTCGCGGCAGGGGGACTTAGAGGCGATGTCTGTCTGCGACCTGTTCGGGCTCAGCGTCGAAGTCGCGAGCCGGTACACCGCCGTGCTTGTTCCGCCTGGGCTGATCAACGCGCCCCAGTAGCCTGTGTTCGTGACAGAACTTGGGCGGGAAAAACTGCGAACGGTCTTCGGCGAGGCCGCTGAACGCTACGACCGTTGCCGACCGGGGTACCCCGCCGAGCTGTTCGACGACCTCGGCACCATCGGTCCTCGGTCCCGAGTGCTGGAGATCGGCTGCGGCACTGGCCAAGCAACGCTTTCCTTGGCTCGGCTCGGATGCGCGATTGTCGCGGTCGAGTTGAGCACCGACATGGCCGCCATCGCACGGCAGCATCTCGTCGGCTTTCCCACAGCGCAGGTAGTGGTGTCGGCATTCGAGGACTGGACGCTGCCCGCCGCCGGGTTCGACATCGTGCTGTCCGCGACGGCCTTCCACTGGCTCGACCTCGCGGTACGGACGAGCAAGGCCGCTGACGCCCTGTGCCCTGGCGGCACCCTGGCGGTGATATCCACCCACCACATCGCCGGTGGCACCGAATCCTTCTTTGCGGAGGTTCAGGAATGTTACGAACGCTTCGACCCCACCACACCGCCGGGCTTGCGTCTTTCGGCGTCCGGCGATGTGCCAACCGATTCGACCGAGATCGATGAATCCCGACGTTTCGGTCCCGTCCAGTTCCGCCGCTACGAGTGGGAGCAGACCTACAGCACCCACGAGTACATCGATCTGCTTTTGACCTACTCGGGACACCGAGCGATGCCACCAGCCCAACAAACAGGGCTGCTCAACTGCATCTCGAACCTGATCGACACCGGCTACGGCGGACGGATAACCAAGCGATACATGACCCAATTGGCCACCGCGCACCGCACAAGCTGAAACGATCCCTGTCTGCCGCGCCGAACTTGAGCGCCCCGATACCGTCATCCTGCGCCTCCAGCCCTCGAGTTCCCGGCAACGGACAATTCAGAATCCGTGAATTCGTGAACATCGGGCATGAAGCGTTCGACCTCGCCGACGGCTTCGGCGTGCACGTGCAGATGCACACCGGGCAGGACTGCGGCGGCCTCGCCGCGGATGCTCACCGACACCGTGGTCGCGCCGCGGGACACGGTGACGTCGGGATGGCGCAACGGCCCGGCGGCCAGCTCGGCGAGCAGGCGCTGGCCCGCGGCGTGCCCGGCGCTGGTGGTGCCGTCCTGGGTCCGGGTCGCGGCCAGGGCTTGGGAGGCGGCGGCCTGGGCGACGTGAGTGGCGTGGGACCACACGGCGAACTGGATGATCGCCAGCAACGCCAGCAGCACCAATGGGGTGGCGATGACCAGCTCGAGGGTGGCCTCGCCCCGGTCTCCCCGCAACGCGCATCGCAGGCGCCCGGCCAGCCCACGGGCGCGAGTTCTTCCGATCGACCGGGCGGGCATGGGTCAGCCGCCGAGGCCGAGGCCGAGGCCGAGGTCGATGGAGTTCGCCTTCTGCGTCAGCTTCGCCACGATGATCGCGATGATCGCGATCGCGGCGATGGCCATCAGCGCGGTGACGATGACGGTGGTGGTGATCTCCCCGCGCTCCGGGTCTGCGCGCAGCAGGGTGATGCGCGCCCACGTCAGGTCCCGCAGGGTGCGGATGTGGTGCAACATGATGGTGCCTTCTTTCCCTTGTCGTGCAACGCCTTTCCTGCTGGGCGGGTATCGGATGAGTGGCTAGAGTCCGTTGAGGACTTGAATGACGGCCGGGTAGGCGATGAAGCCGAGGAACCCGACGAACAGCAGCGTCACGGGCAGTGCCATGCGTTCGGTGGCCGCCTGGGCGTCGGCTTCGGCGGCGGTGATCTGGTGGGTGCGCAGGGCGTGGGCTTTCGCGGCCAGCGAGGCGCGGACACGGGCGCCTTCGGTGCCGGCCAGGGAGATCGACTCGGCGAGTTCGGACAGTTCGGTGATGTCGAGTTCCTCCCCAAGGCGGCGCAGGGTGTTCCACGGGGTGGTGCGGGTCAGCTGCGCGGTGTCCAGCGTGCGGCGGATCATGTCGAATGCCGGGCCCGCGCCGACGGCCGCGGCATCGCCGAGAGCGGCCTCGACGCCGGCCCCGCCGGCGAGGGTGATCCACACCAGATCCAGGAACGCCGAGAGCGCGTCGCGGAATTCTCGCCGCGCCCGGGCCGCCTTGGCGCGGACGTCGAGATCGGGGGTCAGGAAGCCGAGTGCGGCGAGCGCGAGCCCAGCCAGCAGCGGCACCTCCACACCCAAGGAAAACCCGCCGAGGGCCAGTAGTGCATGCAGGAACCACGGGGCGAGCAGCCCGGCCACGGCCAGCAACGCTTGAGACGCGAGGTGGGTGTCGACGCCGCGGCCGATGACCCGCAGATCGGCGTGGATCGTCGCGCCGGGCAGCCCGAGCTTGCGCAGGCCCGGTACGAATATCCCGCCCCAGGTGGTGACCCAGGCGGCGTCGGCCGCGAGGACGATCGGTGTGGCCGGTGGCCGTGTGTCGACCTGGGCGAGGCGGTCGCTCAGTGCCGGGTGAGGTGGCAGGGCCCAGGTCAGCAGCAGCCACAGGCCGAGACCCGCACCCGTGCCGAAAGCGAGTGCGGGAATCACGAGTACTCACCTCCGATGGTCGTTGCCGCGCTCCCAGCGGGTGCTGTGGGCGGGTCGGTGGTGTCGAGGGTGAGGACCCGGGGTTGGGCTCCGCTGGTGGCGATCCGGGCGAGCCAGGCGAACCCGCCGGCGAACAATGCGCCGATGAGCAGCAGGACGACCTGGCCAGTGGGTGTGTTGTAGACGTCGAGGTAGGCGCGGTTGAACACCACGACCCCGGCGGCGAAGGCCAGGGTGGTGGCGACGATGACCCGCACCGAGGTCCGGGTCCGTGCCCGCCCGGTTTCCACACGCAGGCGCATGGCGGCCTGCTCGCGGGCGGTCGTGGCCAGCGAGCCGAGCAGGTCGCCGAGCTGGCGGGCCTGGTGCTCGGCGGCCAGGACCAGTGCGGCGAGGACGAGGTCCGCGGTGGAGTCGTCCAGCTCGCGTGCCAGGGCCCGCAGCGTCGGCGCCAGGCGCTGCCCGCTTTCCAGCCTCGCGGCGAGGGCGGCGATCTCGCCGCGGATGGCCGCGGGCGCGAGCTTGGCGGTGGCGAGGATGGCTTGCTCGAGCCCCGCCGCGGCGGAGAGGACGTCGCGCAGCATCTCTGTCCAGGAGGCGATCGCCTCGATGCGCGCGACCCGCTGTGTGTGGGCGCGATCGGGGCCGACCAGGCGGGGCAGGAACCACACCGTCGCGGTGGCCAGCATGGCGCCGACGATCCACCCGGTCACGGCTCCGGTCAGCACACCCGCACCGACGGCCACAGTCAGGCGCAGCAGCGCACGCCGCTCGCCAGCATGGCCGCGTGCCGCGCGAATCAGCCCGGCCCGCCGCGAGGGCGACGACGCCGCCGCGGGCCGGCGCCAGGCGGCCACGATCAGGAGCACGCCGAGGGCGGCACCCACGCCGAGCACGGCGGCGAGAATGGTGCTGGTGTCGATGCTCATGGCGTCCACCACCCCTCCGGGCGGCTCAACAGGTTCGGGTCGAACCCGGCCGCGACCAGGTCGTCGAGGGTGTCCGCGCGCAACGCCCCGGCCACCGGCACGGCTCGACGGTCCGGGCCACGGCGGTAGATTTCGTTGGAGATCACCGAGCCCGCCTCGGCGTCGGTGACCTCGCGGATCGAGGCGATCACCCGTGTGGTCCGGTCGGTGGCGCGGTCGAGGTGCACCACGAAATGCACCGCGCTCGCGACCAGCAGGGCGGTGGCCTCCAGGGGCAGCCGTTCCGGGCCTTGCGCGGCATAGGAGGCGAGGCGGGTGAAGGCGATTTTCGAGCTGGAGGCGTGCAGGGTGGCCATGGAGCCGTCGTTGCCCTGCGACATCGCGTTGCACATCGGGATGACTTCGGCGCCGCGGATTTCCCCGACGATCACGCGGTCCGGGGACATCCGCAGGCCCCAGCGGACCAGCTCGGCCTGATCGATCTTGCCCGCGCCCTCGACGTTGGGTTCGCGGGCCTGCAGGGCGGTGACGTCGGCGTGGAGCCCGGGATCGAGTCCGAGGCCGAGTTCGAAGGCGTCCTCGACGGTGACGATGCGTTCGAGTGGGTCCATCTCCGAGGCTAATGCCCGCAGCAGGGTGGTTTTTCCGGCGCCGGTGCCGCCGGTGATCAGCACGTTCTTGCGTGCCCGCACCAGTGCGCGCAGGAACCGCTCCAGCCCGACGTCGAGGGTGCCGCGGCGGCGCAGCTGGGCGAGGGTGGCGGTGAGGTAGCCGTGCCGGCGGATCGTGCACGCCGTCACGCCCCCCGCGGTCAGCCCCAGCACGGCGAACAGCCGTTCGCCGCCGGGCAGTTGCAGGTTCAGCGCGGGCGAGCCGCGGTCGAACCGGCGCTCTTCGGAAGAGGCGCGCGCCGCGAGGGTGCGGATCAGGTCGGTGAGTTCCTCATTGCACTCCGCTACCGGGGCGACCTGGGCGCGGCGGCCGTCGTTGTACTGGACGAATACCCGGTCGAAGCGGTTGACCGCGATCGTCTCCACCAACGGATCGGCCAGCAGCGGTTGCAGACCACCGAGGCCGAACAGCTCGTCCAGCACCTGCTCGACGAGCCGCTGCTCGCACACCGAGTCCACCAACACACGCCCTGCCAGCAGCTCCGCCTCACTGTGCGCGGCGATCGCGGTGTCGAGGACCTCCCGGCCGATCTCCCGGCGCCGGGCCAGGCTCACACCCGCACCGTGGGTGCCGGTGGCGGCCTCGACCCGGCCGGGCAAATCCGTGGTCAGCGCCCGGCGCAGCCGGGTGCGCAACCGCTGCTCCGCCTCCCCCACATCCCCGGCCAGAGTGGGATGAGGTGCTGCGGTGTGGTCGGTCTGGGTCACGGGAGTGGCTCCTTCCCGAAGGTGCTGGGCTGGTGGCCGTTGCGAGACAGGCCGTTGCCCAGCGGCGGCACGGGCATCGGAGGCCGCAGAGGCGGTATGGACGGCCGGTGTCCGATTGGGGTGCTCACCGTGGTGCCCGGCTGGTGACGCACCTGCTGGGCAGGCACGCCCGGCACCATCCCCACCGCATGCGCCTGCGGCGGGGCGGCGACGGAGGGCGGTGCCGCAGGGGTGGCCAGGGCGCGGGCGAGCGCGGCCGTCTGGCGGGCGAGCCCGCCACTGCCACGGCGGCGAGCCGGTGCTCTCCGGTGCCCGCTGATGAGGGCGGCCGCGGCCGGGTCGTGGGGGAGGCGGCCGATCGCCGACACGCCCAGCTCCCGCTCGACGTCCACGGTCGGGTATCCCTCCCCGGTAAGCAGGAGCCCCGGGCGCGGCGTCCAGCCGGCCAGCTCGCCCAAACGGGCTGCGGTGTGGGCGAGGTCGTCGCCCTGGGTTCCGGTCACCAGGACGAGCGCGTCCGCGCGGCGCGCGATCGCCTCGGCCGGTGACCCGGGATCCACGCGCCCGCAATCCGCCAGCACCACCACCCCCGCCTCGCCGGCGACCGCGTGCAGCAACGACGGCCCGTTCGGGGTGGCGGTCAGGGTGGACAGCGCGGCGCGGGCGTGCCCGCCGCCGGGCGGGGCCGCCAGCACCCGGGCGCCGCCGGGCAGGGCCTGGGTGTGCTCCCACACCACCCCGGGCCCGTGGGTGCGGCGTGCGGCGGCGGCGAGGCTGACCAGGCCCGGGGTGGCCGAGAGCCCGAACCGCATCGCGAGATCACCCCCGGACGGGTCGACCTCGGCGATCAGACGACGGGTGCTCTCGGCTTGCGGCCACTGCGCGGCCAGCGCGACCGCCAGCGTGGTCACCCCTGGCGACCCTTTCACCGAACACACGGCGATGAGCATCAGCGCCCACCCCCCGCGGGTTGCATCACCAGCGCGAGCTGCCCGGCCGGGACCTGCGCCAGCTGCGACGCCCCGGCCGTGTCGAGATCCAGCGACACCACCGTGGTCTGATCCGTGCCCGCGGCTGCGACACCGACGACCGTCGCGGTCCAGGACGTCCCGGGACCGTCCCCCTGCGCACTACCGGTCGACGCTCCCGTCGCACTGGCGGCGGTGACGACGACGGTCACCGGGGTGCCGGTGGCGATTTCGGGGGGAAACTGGCCCGGCTTCACCCCGACCGCGACCACCGCCCGACCCGCCGCCGGGAGCACCGCAGCGCCCACCGCGTCCGGGGTCAGCAACGCCCCCGCCCCCAGACTCATCGCCATCGGGCGGCCCACCACACTGCCCGCCTGTTCCGCCGGAATCAACGCCACACCCGGCGCCGCGGACACCGCGACGGTGCGCACGTCCGCCTGGGTCAGCACATGCCCGACCGTGACCGGCCTCGCCAACGCCAGCATCGGAACCCGATCCTGAGTGCTGCTGGTCCACCACACCGCACCCCCGACACACACCACCACCAGCAACATCCCCGCCACCAAATGCGGCAACCGGCGCCGACGCCCCCGACGCGGAGCCGACGCCGGCGCCGAGCCCGAAGAATCCAGCCAGGACACCGGGCGGGTGTCACCGGCCGCAGTGCGGCCAGGGGCGGAAGTGTCGGTGCTGGTCACGATCAGACCTCCAGGCATAGATCACCCGCACCACGCATTCACCCAGCGATCTCCACTGCCGTTAATGCGTGGTCAGGAAAGGAACAAAAAAGGGGCATTCAGTTGGAAAGGGGTGTCGCGCCTATCCGGTGCCCAGGGCCTGGGCTTCGGCGACCCGGAACGACGCCGAGGCGCTGGTGGTCAAGTCCGGAAACGTCCCCGAGGCCCCGCCGCCGGACCAGGTGATCCGCCACGACACCGTCGCCGTGGCCTCGAACCGCTCCCCCGCGACAGCCGCAGAGGACCGTTGATAGGTGTGACCGCAATCCGGCGACGCCGACCGCGGATCACCACCGCCCGGGAACGGGATTCCTGGGCCGGTGCAGGTCACGGTGCTGCCATCGCCCATCGCCCAGGACACCGACGTCGGTGTCGCCGTCGCGGTCACCGACACCGCCGACACCGCCGCCGTCGCGGACTGCAGCTGCCACATCGCGCGGTCCAGCCACAGCCACGTCGGCAACCGCACCAACTGCGTCCCAGCCGGGCTCGAAGCGATCACCGGGCTCGGCAACCGCAGCTGCGCCCGAGCCTGCTCCGCCAACTGCTCCGGCGACGGCACCGGTTCCGCTCCCGGCGCCTCATCATCGGCAATCCACACCGGCGCCCGATACAAAGCATCACGCATGCCCTCACCGGAACAGCGGTAGACATACCACCCGCCCCCCTCGCCTGGAGCCTGCGCCAGCACTACCCCCTGAGGGCGCGAGTGGGTCAGCGACACAAACTGCATCCCACCCGAACCCGAGGACCGTGGCCGGTAGCTGGCCGTCTGCACCCCATTGGCCGGCGGCTGATAATTGCTACGCACATAGGAACAATCCGCCAAATTGGGATCAACACCGACAATGCTGTCGCCCTGTGATGACGGACCACTCTTGTGCTTGTCACCGTCCGGTTGTGCATGGTGTTGCGCCCCTGGGTTCCTCGGAGCGTGTGGGGAGTCAGCACCTGAGCTCCCAGCGCTGAGGTCGCAGGAGGGATTTCCTCCCGCACCACACTCGACGTTTCCCCACCCGTCCGCGAAGGCCGGACAGGCCGAAACTGCCACGATCCCCAGAGCCGCGAGAGTTGTCACCGCTGATTTGGTTACGTGCCGCATGATCCGACCTCGTGCACGGCGAACGTCGTGACTTTCCAGGAGCCATCGACAGCCTTCTTCACCAGGGCTTCGATGTGCCGGCGGCCTCCTGGCTCGTCATCGGCGAGTTCGCCACTGTCGGCGTGATACTTGAGCCAGTCCGTCGAGTCACCGCAATCGGTGATGGTCACCGACGTGGGCTTGTCCTGCGGATCCACCGACGCTACTTCGGGATGGTTGACCGGGCGCCCCTTGGTGACCAGGCCGTTGTAGTGATCGGCATAGAGGCTGCGTGAGATGGTCTGCAACGCCTCGCCCGTCGCGTTCTGAGCCAGCGTCGAGGACTGCCAATCTGAGGTTGTGGCGGCTGTCGCCATGTCACTCCACATACCAAGGTAGGCGGCGATGGCTTTCTGCTTGGCGTTATCTGCTGGGGAGGTGGCCGTGGTGGTCGTCGAAGATTGTGGGGCCGGGTCTGAGGTGGCAGGGGCTGCACCGCTGTCCGGGCTGCAGGCGCTCACGCTCAAGCCGAGTCCGGTCGCGGTGGTGAGTGCGGCCAGGGTGAGGCGGATGCTGCGGTGGGTCATCACGGTCCCCCAGTTCGTCGACGATCGCAGGTGAGTGCGGGCAGGCCAGGCGGTGATACGTCCCGATGGCGGGCTCGCCTCTAGACCGACTGTCGTGGCAACGCTGTTCCGAGCGGCCGCTCTGCCGGGAAGTTCACTCGTTGGGTTGAGTGCGGGCGGGACCGGGGAGCGGGCGGGCAGGATGGCGTTGCGGGTGATCATCCGACGGGTGGAGGGATCGTGCAGGTCACAGCGAGCGGCGCGTGGACCGTTGGCGCTGCCTCGGCCGGGCTGGTCCTTGGCACGGTCGCGAGCGGACTCACGCGCCGGTTTCTGCGACGGGACCGTGTGCTGGCCGGCTCGTGGTGGCTCGGTGCCGCGCTCACCGCCGCTGTCCTGGGTTTGCTGGCGTGGCGAGTCGGAGCCCGTGGCGAACTCGTCGTCTACGGGTTCGTGGCGGTGCTGGCGGTTCCCCTGGCGGTGATCGACTGGTGCGAGCACCGGCTGCCCCGGGCGCTGGTGTACCCGCAGTTGGCCGGCGCCTGTGTTGGCTTCACAGTGCTGAGCATCGTCCGGAGCGAAGCTGCCCCTGGCGTGCGTGCTCTGGGGGCGCTGGTGGCGGTGGGAGCGCTGTTCCTGGTCTTGGCGGTGGTCAGCGACGGAGGCGTGGGCGCCGGGGATTTGAGCGTGGCAGCCGTGATCGGAGTGGTGACTGGATGGTCCGGGTGGCCGGAGGTCGCCGGTGCATTGTTGGTGGCCTCGGTGCTGGCACTGATACTGCTCGCCGTTCCGAGTGCCCGCCGTCGCGACGAACGCGGTGGCCTGGTGGTGCCGTTCGGCCCGTGTCTGTTCGTTGGGGCGTTCATCATGCTGACACTCGGCGGATAGCGCACATTCCAGGTGGAGACTCTGGTAGCCGATGCATGCCGTCATCGCGCGTACTCCTCCGACTGCGAGGATCTGCGGTGCCGTCCGGCGGTCGGTGGCGCGACTGCATCCAAGCCAGGGGACGATTCGAGGTTGGCCGTTCCCGAAGACTGTCCGGCGCGGGGCTCCGGGACCTCCGTGGAAGTCCACTGAACGTTCACCTCGTCGTCGAGCATAGGTTCGTTCTCGCCACCGCTATCGGTAGTTGACACCGCGACGCTGACGAGATCCGAGACGGGCTGCCAGACGGTGCAGGCGTCGCACCACACGAACCGAGGTATGGACTCAGGATTGTCGACGAGTTCGCCGACTTCGGCGTCATCGGTTTCGTCCAGTGGTCGTGTGTGAGAGCAACGGAGGAGGAAGTGGGCCATTATGCGCTCCTGCCGGACCATCGGGGTTGATGCAATGTGGCGGTGCGGCGGACGCGTAGGCCGAGTTCCTGGCAACCGCCGCACCGCACAAGCCGGAAGCAACTGGTGCTCCGGCAGACAAGGTCCCCGTTTTGCGTCCTAGAGTTGTCAATCTCTCGGACTGGAGCATCGCCTCGAGCTTCCGCTGTTTCCAGCAAGTCGATGTCAGCGACGCCTGGGATGGTGTTCCCTGCTACCGGGGCGACCAGGAACACCGCTCCCCAACTAACTCGGAGTCCCTGGTATCGATCGGCTCGCATGACCCCACCGTGACGCATCGTCCGCCGCGTAGGCAGCCTTCGCGGGAGGACAGATCTGTCCAGGTCTTGTGCTCACCAGTCAAGACACAAGCGATTGCGCGGCGGTGGGGCGCTGTACGTACTGGTCAGCTCGCGCATGCGAACCAGCGCAGATCTTTATCCATAGGTCGACATCATCGGCCAGTTCCTTCGCGCCCCGTCGTTTGTTCGACGTCGGCGATCGTCGGTGTCGGAGAGCGATTCGCCCCGGTGCCTCGCGCTGACAGCGCAGCGTCAACCTCGTCACTCACGACCACTGGTACCGCCCCGGCGTGCTCGCAATCAGCGGACCATCGTTAGACTGGCGGAGGGCCGCTAGCTCAGTTGGTAGAGCAAAGGACTTTTAATCCCCGGGTTTGCGGTGTCAACGAGTGTCACATAGTGCCGCCCAGGGTTGATCTGTGCAGG
>NZ_SWMS01000037.1 GCF_005146945.1 Prauserella endophytica | reverse complement strand
TCGGTGGCCTTCCGAGTCAGGAGTGCCGGGATCCCGCCCACACACATCATCACTGTGGCCTTCACTGCGGTCACCCTCGCTGGCGGAGGTCCTCCGCGAGCACCCGCTCGATGTTGCGCTCGGCCAGCGCCGTGATCGTCACGAACGGGTTCACGCCGGTGCTGCCCGGGATGAGCGAGCCGTCGTTGACGTAGAGGTTCGGGTAGCCGCGCACCCGGCCGTAGAGGTCGGTCGCCCTGCCCAGCACCAGCCCGCCGAGCGGGTGGTAGGTGAACCGGTTCTCGAACGGGCGCGTGTCGCCGAACAGGTCGTGCCGGTAGATCGTGCCGTTGGCCCTGTTGACCCGGTCGAACAGCGCCTTCGCGGCATCGATCGTCGGTTGCCCCTGGTCGGCGGTCCAGTTGAGCCTGGCCGAGTCGCTCGTGGCGTCGTAGGTGAAGTGCCCGCGCTCGGGGTTCTTCGTGATCGCCAGGTACAGGCTCACCCAGAGCTCCAGCCCCGCCGGCATGGGCGCGATCTCGGCGAACACCGGGTGCTCGGGGTCGTCCCACGCGTCGATGCCGAGCGCGGGCATGCCCGACTGCACGGTGCCGGTGGTGTCCCACATGTGGTTGGCCCTGCCCAGCATGACGTTGCCGTTGGTGCCCCAGCACTGCCCGACCTCGCCGCTCAGCTCCGGCAGCGCACCCGTCTCGCGGGCCCGCAGCAGCAGCTCGGTGGACCCGAGGCTGCCCGCGCCGAGGAAGAGGTAGCGGGTGCCGATCTCCCTGGTCGCCACCACGTTGCCGACCTCGTCGAGCTCGCGCACGGTGAGCCGGTAGGTCCCGTCGGACTGGCGGTGGATGGCCCGCACCTCGGTCAACGTCCTGATCGTGACGTTGCCGGTGCCCAGCGCCGCGGGCAGGTAGGTCTTGTCGAGCGAGCGCTTGCCGTGGTTGTTTCCGTAGATGACCTCGGAGGCCAGCGCGGAGCGCGGAACTTCCTTCGCCTCCTCGCGGCGCATGTAGTCGAAGTCGTAGACGCTCGGCACGAACGTCGTGGTCAGCCCGGCCTTGTCGGCATGCTTGCGCGAAAGGCGCGCGTACTTGTACGAACGGCACGTCTCGAACCACGCCGGATCGATGTGGTTGACGCCCAGCGCGGCGTTGGCCCTCGGGAAGTACTTCCCGTACATCTCGTCGGCGTCGACCGAGGGCAGGATCTCCTCGAAGTAGTGCCGCTTGGGGGTCACCGCCATGGCGCCGTTGACCAGTGAGCCGCCGCCGACGCCGCGGCCGACGTAGACCGACATGTCACCGTGGTCGACGCGGTCGAGCACACCGGTGTAGCGCTCGATGTCGCGGTTGACGACGTCGATCCACAGGAACGACGCGAGCGGAGCCTCCGTGCGCGTCTTGAGCCACATGGAGCGCTTGTCGGGCCTGAGCATGCCGCTGAAGACGTTGCCGTCGTCGGCGGGCGTGTCCCACAGCCTGCCCATCTCGAGCACGAGCGTCGGGACACCCGCCTCGCCGAGGCGCAGCGCCGTCACGGCGGCTCCGTAGCCGGTGCCGATGACGACGGCCGGGGAGAAGTCGGTGCGCCGCTGCGATGCGGACGCACCGTTCGCGGAGATCGTGGTGAGCCCGAACGCGGCGGCGGAGCTCAGCGCGCTCAGCCCGAGGAAGCGCCTGCGGGACAGCGGGGAAGGCATGGCGCGCATGCTGCCGGGCACGCCATCACCCCCACAAGCTCAAACCCGAGCGGCGTTCACGTCAACTGGGTAAACACCGTTAAGTTTCACTCGCCTGGAGGAGTCAGCGCTGACTCCTTCTGGGTGTGACCCAGATCGTGATGGTCGCCGTCACCACGGCCTTGCCGCGGCGGTCGGTGACCGTCACCGGGACCGGAACCTCGACACCCTCGTGACCGGCGCCGCCGACGTCGAGCGGCTCGGCCAGCTCCGCCACCGCCACCAGCGACGTCTCGGCCTTCGCGAGGTAGGACACCGTCATGCCCTTCGGGATCCACCGGTGCGTCGAGGGCACCGTGGCCTCGGCGAGCATGCCCAACGCGGCCTCGGCGAGGTTGCACGCGGCGATGGCATGGAAGGTCCCGATGTGGTTGTGCACACCCCACCACTTGGGCGCGCTCACCTCCGCGCGACCGGGCCGCAGGTCGCGTACGTACGGCAGCACGGTGCGGAAGTACGGGGCACGCAGGCACACCGCGGCGGAGAAGAGCGCCCGGCCCGCCGTGGTCCCGGAAAGCTTGCGCCACGCCGCGTATGTCGAGTTCGAAGTCGTCATGGGCGCCATATTACTCATGAGTAACCGGTCGGGGGCGCCGCTATATTCGCAGGCGTGGACCAGCACGTGCTCCTCCTTCTCCGTCACGGCCAGACCGAGTGGTCCGCCGCGGGCAGGCACACCGGCCGAACCGACCTTCCGCTCACGGCCGTCGGGGAACGCCAGGCGCACGCCGCGGGCCGCACCTACGCGCTCATGCACGGCGGCACGTCACCGGCGCTCGTGCTGAGCAGCCCCCGCACGCGGGCCGTACGCACCGCCGAGCTGGCCGGGCTCGCCGTCGACGAGACCACCGAGGACCTCGCCGAATGGGACTACGGCGACTACGAAGGCCTCACCACGCCGCGGATCCGCGAAACCGTGCCGGGGTGGACCGTGTGGTCGCACCCGATGCCCGGCGGAGAGAGCGCGGCGCAGGTCACCGCGCGGGCCGACAAGGTCCTCGATCGCGTCCGGACCGCGCTTGCGGGCGGCGACGTCGTACTTGTCGGGCACGGGCACTTCAGCCGTGTGCTGATCGCCCGCTGGCTCGGCCTCGAAGCGAGCGCGGGCGTCCATTTCAAGTTCGATCCGGCGAGCATCACGGTGCTCGGCGACGAGCGCGGCCGCCCCCAGATCCAGCACCTGAACGTCCCGCCGTCCTGACGACGAACCTCACTTGACCCTGTTCTGCCTCAGGCCGGTGCTTGGGCGCGCCCAGCCGGGAAGCGAAAGCCGACCAATTCCTCGGAGACCTTCCAGATCCGGCGGGCGTCGTCCGCGCTGCGCAAGCGCGAGTACAGCTTCTGCTCGGCCGGAGGGCCGGAGAGGTGCCGGAAGCCGCTGGGCCCGTAGAGAACGCCGCCTTGGGCGCTGGGTGACGTCGCGGCGTAGAGCGCGGGCAACAGCGCCGTCTCCACCTTCCCGAACAGGATGCCGCGCGCGGACAGTGCGCGGATGAACCGCACCAGCGTGGTATCGCGTTCGCGGCCGACCTCCGGCCGCGCGGCGAGAAGATTGGTGGGGGTCACCCCGGGATGGGAGAGGTTGCTCGTGATGCCCCAGTCGCCGTCCCGGCTGCGCCGGTCGAGCTCGAGGCCGAACAGGCCGAACGCGATCTTCGACTGGCTGTAGGCCTGGTTGCCGTTGTACTTCCCTTTCCACTGGAGATCGTCCCAGTTGATGGAGTGCTGGTTGGCGGCGATGCTGATCTGCGAGGTGATCCGGGCCTTACCCGCGCGCAGCAGCGGAAGCAGCCGGGCTACCAGGGCGAAATGCCCGAGGTGGTTGGTGCCGAACTGCAGCTCGAAACCGTCCTTTGTAGTCTGCCGATCGGGCGGCGTCATCACTCCGGCGTTGTTCACGAGGATGTGGATCGGCCGCCCCTCCTCGGTGAGCCGGTCCGCCACCGCGGCGACGGACGCCAGCGAGGACAGATCCAGGTCACGCAGGGAGATCCTGGCGTCGGGGTGCTCACGGCGGATCTTCGCGATCGCGGCCTCGCCCTTGCGCGGGTTGCGGACCGGCATGATGATCTCCGCACCTGCTGCGGCGAGCCGGGTAGCCAGGCCAAGGCCGACGCCGTCACTTGCTCCGGTGACCACCGCGAGCTTGCCGGTGAGATCGGGAACCGGGATGTCCGGCGTGGTCTTTGCCATCGTTCTTCCTCCTGCCGGTTGGCGTCGTCCGTGGTGGCTCGGAGTTCGAGGCCGGACTTGCCTCCGAACCGGGCGGGGATGCCCGGCCTCGAGTCGTGGGCGGTCGGCCATTCCCACTGCTTCACGCCGGGCGCTGCCCTGACCATGGCAAGTCCATCCGAACACTGCCTGACAACTGTCAGATTAGATGTATTCTGACAAGTGTCAAGCGTTGTCCCCGGGTGGGTGAGCTGGAGTCGTGGGGAGAATGACCGCATGGCGGCAGAGGAGTCGGTGACCGGCGCGGCGCGAGGACCGGGGCGACCCGGGGCGGGCGCGCGTCCGGTGCCCGACGAGGCCGAGATCCTTCGACGGGGGATGGAGGCCTTCGCCGAACTCGGCTACGACCGAACCTCGGCCAGAGAGCTCGCGAGACGCCTCGGCGTCAGCCACAACTTCATCAACGACCGCTACGGGTCCAAGGCCAACTTCTGGCGGACCGTGGTGGATTCGCTCCTCGAACGCGACCAGCGGGAACGTCAGCGGCTACTCGAAGCCGACGTCGACGACGCCGAGCGGGTTCGTGCTGTGATCGTCCACTTCTATCAGGCCGCCGTCGAGGCGCCGCTGCTCGGCCGCTTGCTCGCCGACGAGTTCTCCCGCGAGTCAGAGCGCCTTGACTACCTGTACGAGAGGTATGTGGCGCCGACGCTGGGGCCGCTGGTTCCGGCCGTCGAACGGCTCATGGCGGCGGGCCGCCTGCCCACCGTGCCCATGGATGTGCTGTTCTTCGCCGTGATCAGCCCGGTTGCCGGCCTGGTGCAACTGCCGCTCGCACATCGGCTCGGCCGGGCCGAGCCGGTCACCAGGGAAAGCCAGACACGCACCGCGCGGGAACTCGCGGATCTGATCGTGAACGGGTTGCTCGGCCCACACGTGCGCTAGGGCCGGAAGGGTCGGCCTGCTCGCGCGAGGCCGCGGGACGAGTGGCCGGTCTACCGCCTCACCGACGAGCCGCTGCGCACACTGGCGAAGAGCGAAGCCATGCCTGACGATCCTCTGCCGGGCGAGCGGGGTCAGCGTGGTGCCTCGCCAGGCGGGACAAGGCCCTCGCAGGGCGGCCTAGTCCCGGTCGGGTTCGCGCTGGGCGGCACGGCCCTCGAGGCCGCCGCGCCGCGCGGCCTCCTCCTCGGTCTCACCCTCCTCCTGACCGAGCACCCACGCGCGCGAGGGCCTGCGGAAGAGCAGCACCACCACCGCCGCCCCGGCGATCATGATCGGCACACCGAAGCCCGGCTGACTGGACGGCCCGGCGGCGTACCACCCCACGCCGACGAGCACCAGGCTGATGACCAGCGCGGGCGAGCGCGCCCACGTCTTGCCGAGCAGCAGCCCCCCGGCGCACGCCAGCACACCGAACCCGAGCACGAGGTAGTAGGCGACCTCGGCGTAGACGTTGTTGCCCGCCACGGGCTCCTGTCCGAGGAACTCCACGACCAGCACCACGCCGATCGCGAGCAGCGCCAGTCCTGGCAGCGCGGTGAGGGCACCGGCGAGGCGCACCTCGCGCGGCGCCGGGGAGAACTTGTCGGCGAGCGACACGGGACGCCTTCCCGTCAGATGACCGTGCGTGAACACTTTCGATGGTATGCCACCCGGACGGCCGTTTTCGGGCGGCCGGGCCACGAGCAAAGATCTGGTTGTCGTCGATGAGCCGGCGGTCGGCCGGGGTGCACTCGTCACGGCGGAAGTTGTCGTTCGGGGTAGGACGAACGGAGGGCAGCGACCGGCTGAGGCAAACGGGATCGCGGGTCCACGACCGCTCACGACAGCTCGCGGCGCAGTGACGAGTTTCGCAAGTATTAGTTCGGGCAACCGGGCCGCGTGACGCGTGAACTCACCTACTCTGCGGTAGTGCGTGCAGTTCTCGTCGTGAATCCGCAGGCAACCGCTACCACTCCCGGTGGTCGCGACGTGCTCGCGCACGCGCTGGCCAGCCAGGTGAAACTGGACGTCGTCGAGACCGACTACCGCGGTCACGCGATGGCCGTCGCACACGCGGCGGCGCGGGACCAGGTCGACCTGGTGGTCGCGCACGGCGGGGACGGCACGGTCAACGAGGTCGTCAACGGTCTGCTGGCCGACACCGACGGCAAGCCCGGCAGGTACGGCCCGGTGCCGATGCTCGGCGTCGTGCCGGGCGGTTCGGCGAACGTCTTCGCGCGGGCCCTCGGGCTGCCGAGCGATCCGGTGGAGGCCACGCACCGGCTGCTGCACGGGCTCGAGGAGAAGAGCGGCAGACAGGTCGGCCTCGGCCTCGCCGGCGACCGCTGGTTCACCTTCAACGCCGGGATGGGCTGGGACGCCGACGTGGTCGGCGAGGTCGAGAAGCGGCGCGGCAAACGAACGAGTCCCTCGCTCTACCTGCGGACGGCCGTGCGCTGCTACCTGCGGCCGCCGAACGGCAGGCCGTCCCTGACGGTCCGGATGCCCGGCGAGGAGCCGGTCGAGGTTCACACCGCGTTCGTGTCCAATACGGACCCGTGGAGCTATCTGGGCTCGCGGCCGGTGCATCTCAACACGGAGTGCTCGTTCGACACCGGACTCGGCCTGTTCGCGCTGCGGGGCATGGGGCTCGCCACGGTGCTGCGGCACGTCCGCCAGGCTCTGCGCAGCCGCAGCAGGCACCGTGGCAGGCAGTTACTGCGTCACGACGATCTGCCGATAGTCAGCGTGACGTCTGAAGTCCCGGTAAACTTGCAGGTCGATGGCGATCTGGTCGGGCAGCGGACCCGGGTGGAGTTCATAAGCGTGCCGAGGGCGCTCACGGTTGCGTTATGAGTGGTTGCGGTCGGTCAGCAACATCGACTGATCGTCTCCGGCAAACTCCATGGTGCCGCTCAGCGACGGAGAAGCTCCGTTCACCGCAAGACGTTGCGCGACGGGCGGAACTGACAAGCGCATATCCGCAGGTCAGGCTAGTCGCTCGCGCGGGTGAGCTGACTCACCGATTGCCAGAAAACACTTGTCGAACTCGGTGACTCGTGAAAGCATTCACAAGCACCCCAAGAAACGACCGCCATGACGACTGGCGCGGAACGCCGCGCCCTTAAAAGGAGCTCAAGGAAATGGACTGGCGCCACCGCGCGGCCTGCCGAGACGAGGACCCGGAACTCTTCTTCCCTGTGGGGACCAGTGGTCCTGCTCTGTCGCAGATCACCGCGGCGAAGTCCGTGTGCCACCGCTGCACCGTCGCTTCCGACTGCCTGGCCTGGGCACTGGCCAGCGGCCAGGACGCCGGCGTGTGGGGCGGCATGAGCGAGGACGAGCGGCGCGCGCTCAAGCGTCGCCGTGCCCAGATCGGCACGCGCAGCAACTTCTGATCGCACTCAAGCGAATGCCTTTTGCCACGTAACGCTTTAACGCAATTCAAACAGCGGCAAAAGGTTTGAGGGCCGGCATCCGTCTCGGGTGCCGGCCCTCAAGCGTGTGTGCGGTTGTTTGGTTGCCGTTAATGCGCGGCACTCCTGCCGCAACGCGCACCCCTACCGCAGTGAAGGCCACCATGCCCGCGTGGAATCAGGCACAGCGGCGCGTCAGCGTCTCCGTTTGGGTGGTGGGGGGAGACGGACTGATCAGGCACAGCGGCGCGTCAGCGTCTCCGTTTGGGTGGTGGGGGGAGACGGGCGGGCGCAGTGAAGGTGGCCTTCACTGCGGTCGGCGAGGCTCCGGGGCCGGGCGTCAGACTCGGCGGCTCAGTGGAATGCGCAACGCGGCCTCGGTGCCGCCGGACCGGCGGCCGGAGGAGTCGCCGTCCCGCACGCCGCGCAGCGACAGGGACCCCCGCAGTTCCGACTCCACCAGGGTCCGCGCGATCTGCAGTCCGAGACCATCGGCCCGCTCCAGCGAGAAACCGGCGGGCAGGCCCTTGCCGTCGTCGCGCACGATGATGTCGAGCCAGCGCGCCGAGCGGGTCACCCGAATCTCGACCTGCCCTGGCCGTCCCGGCACGAAGGCGTGACCCACGGCGTTCTGCACGAGCTCGGCGACCACCATCACCAGTGGCGTGGCGATCTCCGCCACGACGACGCCGAAGGAGCCGGAGCGGGTGAGCTTCACGTGCGCCTCGGCGGTCGCGACCTCGCCCACCATCGGCAGCACGTTGTCGAGCAGCTTGTCGAGGTCCACGCGCTCGTCGACGGACATCGACAGCGCCTCGTGCACCATCGCGATCGACGACACGCGCCGCACGGACTCGCTCAGGGCCTGCCGCGCCTCGTTGCTCTGCGTGCGCCGCGACTGGAGCCGCAGCAGCGCGGCGACCGTCTGCAGGTTGTTCTTGACCCGGTGGTGGATCTCCCGGATCGTCGCGTCCTTCGACAGCAGCGCCCGGTCGCGCCGCTTCACCTCCGTGACGTCGCGTGCCAGCACCAGCGCGCCGGCCGGGCGCCCCGCGGGCCGCAACGGCAGCGCCCGGAACAGGACCACCGCCCCTCGCCGCGACTCCACCTCCGTCCGGCTGCCGGGCTTGCCGTCGAGCGCGTCGAGGATGCGGTGCGAGACCTCGGTGGCGTCGAACGGATCGCGGATCAGCGACCGCGTGAGCGGCGCGAGGCGCGTGCCGATGAGGTCCGACTCGTAGCCCATGCGGTGGTAGGCCGACTGCCCGTTGGGGCTCGCGAACACCACCGTGCCGCTCTGGTCGAGCCGGATGAGCCCGTCGCCGACGCGGGGGCTGGTGTGCACGTCGGTGCCGCCGTCGGGGCTCGGGAACGTGCCGTCGGCCATCATCTGGCACAGGTCCGCCGCGCTGCCCAGGTAGGCGATCTCCAGCGGGCTCGGCACCCTCGGCGACGCGAGGTTGGTCTCCCGGCTGAGTACCGCGATCACGCGCTCGCCGAACTTGACCGGCACGGCCTCCCTGCGCATCGGCAGGTCGCGGTACCAATGCGGGTCCTCCTCGCGGCAGAGCCGAACCTCCCGCATTGCCCTGCCGAGCTGCGGGTGCTCCCCGTTCGTGAACCGCGTGCCCACGACGTCCTCTGGATGAGCGGTCGGGCCGGTCGTCGGGCGCACCTGCGCGACACAGACGAAGTCGCCCTCGCCCTCCTCGACTGGCACCCACATCAGGAAGTCCGCGAAGGAGAGATCGGCCAGCAGCTGCCATTCGGCCACGACCATCTGCAGATGGTCGACCGCCTCACCAGGCAGTCCGGTGTTCTCCGCGAGCAGCTCGGCTAGCGTGGACATGGCTTATTCGACCACCGAACGTCATCCTCGATCACGGTGCGCAGGCCACGCACCGCCGTCCGCAATACAACCAGAGCGTGGTGCCCTCGGCACACCTCTGGCGGGCAGCGTCACTCCCCATGACACACTAGATGGAGCCAGTCATGGAGGAGTGAACATGTCGAAGCGTGCCCGTAAGCGTCGCGACCGGAAGAAGAACGGCGCGAACCACGGCAAGAAGCCCAACGCCTGAGCAGGCGAGGCGACGAACAGCGGCCCCGGCACCGGAATGGTGCCGGGGCCGCTGTTCAGGTGGCGTCAGTCGCTGCCTTCGGTGACGCGTTCCACGGTCACCTCGGTCTCGGAGATCCGCAGCCCGCCGTGCTCCTCCACGGTCTTGCGGATCGAGGCCCGCAACCGGTTCTTGAGCTCGGCCGGAGCGTGGTCGCCGCCGCACTTGCGGGCCAGCAGCTGCTTGAGCTGCTCGTCGATGCCGTACTCCTCGAGGCACGGCGGGCAGTCATCGATGTGCCTGCGCAGCTCGGCGTCGCGCTCGGGACTGCACTCCTTGTCCAGCAGCAGGAAGATCTCGGCGAGCGCCTCTTCGCAATGGACCTTGTCGGACTTGCCGGAACCGTGAGTGCTCATCGCCCGGCCACCTCCTGCTGGGCGGAACGGATGAACCCGCGCTCCCTGGCAACGTCGGCGAGCAGGCCGCGCAGCTGGCTACGGCCCCGGTGCAGGCGCGACATCACCGTGCCGATCGGCGTATCCATGATCTCTGCGATTTCCTTGTAGGCGAAGCCCTCGACGTCGGCGAGGTACACGGCGAGCCGGAATTCCTCGGGCAGCTGCTGCAGCGCCGCCTTCACGTCGACATCCGGCAGGTTGTCCATGGCCTCGACCTCGGCCGAGCGAAGGCCGCTCGACGTGTGGCTCTCCGCCTGGGCCAGCTGCCAGTCGGTGATCTCCTCCGTGGGTTGCTGGAGGGGCTGACGCTGCCGCTTGCGGTAGCCGTTGATATAGGTGTTGGTGAGGATCCGGTACATCCAGGCCTTGAGGTTCGTGCCCTTCTTGAAGGACGCGAACGCCGCATAGGCCTTGAGGTAGGTCTCCTGCACCAGGTCCTCGGCATCGGCGGGGTTACGGGTCATGCGCAACGCCGCCGAGTAGAGCTGGTCGAGCAGGGGCATCGCGTCGCGTTCGAAGCGCTCGGCCCGCTCCTGCTCCTGCTCTGTGTCGGCCGGGGTGGCCGTGGGCTCCGCGGAGTTCTGCGTGCTCGGCAAACCTTTCCCTTCCAGATCGGCGCTGTGGCGCCGGCGTGTGGTGCCCGCTGCCGACGGCTCGGTCGTCGGCTCCAAGGATACGCGGGAACGGCTGGCTGGTCTGGTCAGAGTGGTCGGCACGACGGGTGTAACGCGAGGGCCTCGTCGCGAATTCCTGGCCGGATAGGATGCGCTGCCGTGGCTGGTAAAGGCACTCCCGCAACGGCGTTGCTCAACAAGACGAAGATCGCGCACACGGTGCACACGTACGACCACGATCCGCGACACGACTCGTACGGGACCGAGGCCGCGGAGGCCCTCGGGGTGGATCCCGCCAAGGTGTTCAAGACCCTGGTCGCCGAGGTCGACGGCAAGCTCACCGTGGGCGTCGTGCCCGTGACCGGCCAGCTCGACCTCAAGGCGCTCGCGGCGGCCGTCGGCGGCAAGCGGGCGAAGATGGCGGACGCGGCGGCCGCGCAGCGGGCCACCGGTTACGTCCTCGGCGGCATCTCCCCGCTCGGCCAGCGCTCGCGCCTGCCCGTCGTGGTGGACGAGTCGGCGCAGCGGTTCGACACGGTGCTCTGCTCGGGCGGGCGACGCGGGCTGGAGATCGAGCTGGCCCCCGCCGACCTGGTGACACTCACCACGGCGACCGTGGCGCCCATCGCGGACTGAGGCTCACGGCGGGCTCACGTCACGAGCGGGCGCAGCACCCGGCCGAGCCACTCGGCCGCGGCCCGCGACACCCCGTCGAGGTCGGCCTTGAGGCTGTGGTCGCCGGGCACCACCACGACCTCGTGGTGCGGGCCCGGCTCCGGCCTGCCGAAGGGGTCGTTCTCGCCCTGCACGACCAGCGTCGGCACCTCGACGCCGTCCAGCTCGGGCTGGCGCGTCCGTTCCGGCTTGCCCGGCGGGTGCTCCGGGAACGCGAGGCAGAGCACGGCGACGGCCTGGCCCTCCGCAGCGGTGCGGCACGCGACCCTGGCGCCGGACGAGCGGCCGCCGAACACGAGCGGGAGCCCGTCGAACCATGTGGTGGAAAGGTCCTCGGCCACGGCCAGCCAGGCCGCGTCGAGTTGCTTCGCGGGCGCGGGGGCGCGCCTGCCCGCGACCCGATAGGGCTGCTCGACGAGTGCGACGTGCACGCCGGCGTCACGCGCCGACCTGGCGACCGCCACCAGGTCGGGCGCCTCGATCCCGCCGCCCGCGCCGTGCCCGAGCAGCAGCCCCGCCGTGCCCTCCTCTGCGCAGTGCAGCTCGGCACGGGCCGGGCCGTGCGGGGTGTCGATCTGCTTGCTGGTCATTTCCGGCTGGGCAGGTCGAACAGGGCGCCGGTGCCGCTCTCGTCGAGGTTCGCCGCCTCGGTCTCGACGCGCTCGAGCAGTTCGGGCCCGTTGTTGCGGACGCTGTTGACCTTGGTGGAGACCGGCCGCAGCTCGAGCGAGTCGGCCCACTCGAGGCCCGGCGGTTCGAGCAGCCCGGAGGCGTCGGTGCGATCGGGGTCCAGCCAGTCCTGCCACCGCTCCCTCGGCATGACGAGCGGCATGCGGTCGTGGATGTCGGTGAGCTGGCCGATCGCGTCGGTCGTGATCACCGAGCACGTGATCAGGGGCGGCGCGTCCGGCTCGCCCTTCGGGTCGCGCCAGGTCTCCCAGATGCCGGCGAACGCGAGCGACGACCCGTCCCGCGTGGTCATGAAGAACGGTTCCTTCGGCGCCTTCTTGCCCGCGCCCTCGGCGACCCGCCACTCGTACCAGCCGTCGGCGGGGATCAGGCAGCGGCGCCGCGACAGCGCCTTGCGGAACGCCGGCTTCTCGGTCGCGGTCTCCGCACGCGTGTTGATCATGCGGCTGCCGATGCCCGCGTCCTTCGCCCAGAACGGCACGAGGCCCCAGCGCATGACGCGCAGGCTGCGAACCGCGGGCTCGTCCTCCTGCACCTTGCCCTCTTCGTCGCGCGGGTGCCGCTCGACGACGCTGACGATGTTCTTCGTCGGCGCGACGTTGTAGTTCTCGGTCGGCGCGTGCCCCTCGGTGCCGTCGGCCGCGTCGAACTCCTTCATCAACGTGGCCGGGTCCTTGGTGGCGGCGTATCGGCCGCACATGAGATCGGCCCTCCCCTTGTTCGTGGCTGTAGAGCGCCATCGTGGCACGGTTGCTGGGCCCTGGCGAGCACCATGGGGGATCATCAGTGCAGGTATCCCCGCGAGTGGAGGGTGTGACGGTTTGGCCCGCAGTGACTGGCGCAAGCTCGACGAGAGCGACGTCAGGGTGCGCCCTGGCAAGGGAACCCGTCCACGGAGCAAGCGCCGGCCGGCACACGCCGACGCCGCACCCGCCATGGTGACGGCGGTCGACCGTGGCCGCTGGACCTGCGCGGTCGAGGCCGATCCCGGTCGCGCGGTCACGGCCATGCGGGCCCGCGAGCTGGGCCGGACACCGGTGGTGGTCGGCGACCGGGTGGGCCTGGTCGGCGACGTCAGCGGCAAACCCGACACGCTCGCGCGGATCGTGCGCGTCGAGGAGCGGACGAGCCTGCTGCGGCGTACCGCCGACGACACTGACCCGTACGAGCGTGTGGTCGTCGCCAACGCCGAGCAGCTGCTCATCGTCACCTCGCTCGCCGACCCACCACCGAGGACGGGGTTCATCGACCGGTGTCTCGCCGCCTGCTACACGGGCGGCCTCGAACCGGTGCTTTGCCTGACCAAGGCCGACCTCGCCGACCCCGGCGAGCTGCTCGCGTCCTACGCCGACCTGGACGTGCCCGCCGTCGTGACGCGCTACGACGAGGAGCCGGAGGGGCTGCGCGAGCAGCTGCAGGGGCGGGTGTCCGCGCTCGTCGGCCATTCCGGCGTCGGCAAGTCGACGCTGGTCAACCGAATCGTGCCCGACGCCCACCTGGCGACCGGCGAGGTGAGCGCGGTCGGCAAGGGCAGGCACACGTCGGTCAGCGCGATCGCGCTCCCGCTGCCCGACGGCGGCTGGGTGATCGACACTCCCGGGGTGCGCTCGTTCGGCCTGGCCCATGTCACGGCCGACGACATCGTCACGTCGTTCCCCGAGTTCGCCGAGGCCGCCGAGGAGTGCCCGTCCGGCTGCGGGCACCTCGGCCCGCCGGATGACCCGGACTGCGCGCTGGACGAGGTGGTCGAGGACGGGCAGGCGCGACCGGGCAGGCTCGCGTCACTGCGCAGGCTGCTGGCGTCACGAGCGGGTCTCGAGCAGCCCTGACACGCCGCGTTGGTTAAGCCGATGTGAAGCCGATCCGGTAAGCATGGAACCCTCATAGGGGATCGCCCGTCCGAGCAGAAGAGGGGCGAACCGCTCACACGATCAAACTCACAAGGGGATCTTCATGCGTAAGACGGCTCTGGCGGCCAGCGGCTTTGCGCTGGTCATCGCGCTCAGCGCCTGTGGCAGCGACGGTGACTCTGGCAACGCGTTCGGGGGCAACCCGGGCGGTGACGCGGGCTCGAGCTTCTTCAGCGACCCACAGCAGCTGGCGGCGGCGGCCTCCGAGAAGACGGCTGAGTCGAAGTCGTCGAAGTTCTCGATGGACATGAACATGGCCGGCATGCAGATGACGGCCGAAGGTGCGGGCCTCTACGACGGCGCCAACACCAAGATGTCCATGAACATGGAGATGATGGGCCAGTCCATCGAGATGCGCCTGGTCGACCAGGCGATGTACATGAAGATGGCCGGTCTCGAGGCTCAGACGGGCGGCAAGCCGTGGGCGAAGATCTCGCTCGACGGCACCGACCCGATGTCGCAGCAGCTGAGCAGCTCGATGGAGCAGAGCGACCCGACCAAGACGCTCGAGTACATCAAGGAAGCCGGCGAGATCACCAACAGCGAGAAGACCACCCTGGACGGCCAGGAGGTCACGCACTACACGATCGAGCTGGACTTCAAGAAGGTCGCCTCGGAGATGGGCGCCGCGTCCGGCATCACGCCCGAGCAGGCCGAGCAGCTGCCCGCCAAGCTGCCGATGGAGCTGTGGCTGAACAGCGACAACCTGCCGGTCCAGGTCGTCATGGACATGGGCAAGATGATGGAGGCCGCCGGCGCCGGTGGTCAGGAGGCCAAGATGACGATGAAGTACAGCGACTGGGGCACCCCGGTCACCGTCGAGGCCCCGCCCGCCGACCAGGTCGGCGAGATGCCGATGGGCTGACGCCCGCCCTCGGCTGAGCTGAGCCAACGTCCCCCAAGGCCACCTTTGCCGCGTTGAACGCAACAAAGGTGGCCTTGGGGGACTTTTTCGTTACTCCATGTGGGGGTAGGCGATCGAGGTGGGCGCGTCGAACGTCTCCTTGATCGACCTGGGGCTCGTCCAGCGCAGCAGGTTGAACATGGAGCCAGCCTTGTCGTTGGTCCCCGACGCCCGCGACCCGCCGAAGGGCTGCTGGCCGACGATCGAGCCCGTCGGCTTGTCGTTGACGTAGAAGTTGCCCGCCGTGAACCGCAGCGCCCGGTGCGCCTGCTGGATCGCGGCCCGGTCGTCGGCGAACACCGCGCCCGTGAGCGCGTACGGAGCGCTCGTGTCCACCAGTTCCAGCACCCGCTCGTACTCGCCGTCCGGGTAGACGTACACGGCCAGGATCGGGCCGAAATACTCCGTGGAGAGCACCTCGTGCGCCGGGTCGTCGGTCAGCAGCACGGTCGGCTCGACGAAGTAGCCGATCTGGTCGTCGCAACCGCCGCCGACCAGCACTTCCAGTGCCGAGTCACCGTCCACACGCGACAGCAGTTCCCGGTGCTTGGCGAACGCCTTGGCGTTGATCACCGCGCCGCCGAAGAGCGAGAAGTCGGAGATGTCGCCGTACTTCACGCTCTTCGTGACGTCGGCGAGCCGTTCGCGCACGCCGCCCTCCCACAGCGAGCGGGGCAGGTACGCCCGCGACGCCGCCGAGCACTTCTGGCCCTGGTACTCGAACGCGCCCCGCACCAGCGCGGGCACGAGCTTGTCCGGGTCCGCCGAGGAGTGCGCCACCACGAAGTCCTTGCCGCCGGTCTCGCCGACGATCCTCGGGTACGAGGCGTAGCCGTCCAGATTCTCGGCGATCTTTCGCCACAGCAGCTTGAACGTCGCCGTGGAGCCGGTGAAGTGCAGGCCGGCGAACCCGGGGTCGGCGAGCGCGACGTCGCTGACCGCGTGACCGTCGCCGGTCACCAGGTTGATCACGCCAGGGGGCAGGCCCGCCTCCTCGAACACCTGCATCGTGAAATGCGCGGCGAGCTGCTGCGACGGCGTCGGCTTCCACACCACCGTGTTGCCCATCAGCGCGGGTGAGCTGGGCAGGTTGCCCGCGATCGCGGTGAAGTTGAACGGCGTGATCGCGACCACGAAGCCGTCCAGCGGCCGGTACTCCATGCGATTCCACGCGCCCGGCACCGAGTTGGGCTGCTCGGCGAGGATGCGGCGCGCGTAGCTCACGTTGAAACGCAGGAAGTCGATCAGCTCGCACGCCGCGTCGATCTCGGCCTGCTGCACCGACTTGGACTGCCCGAGCATGGTCGCCGCGTTGATCGTGTCGCGGTACGGCCCCGCCAGCAGGTCGCCCGCTCGCAGGAACACGGCGGCGCGCTCGTCGAAGGGCAGCTCGCGCCACTCTGGCGCCGCGGCCTTCGCGGCCCGCACCGCCTCGGAGACGTCCTCGGGCGTCGCCTGCGCGCTCACCCCGAGCACGTGCCCGTGATCATGCGGTTGCACGACGTCGAACGGCTCTCCGCCCGCGAGCGCGCGCCTGCCGCCGATGGTCTGGGTCAGCTCGTGCTTGTCGCCCTTCAGCTCGGCGAGCCTGCGTTGCAGCGACGAGCGCTCCTCGGTGCCCGGCGCGTAGGTGCGCACCGGCTCGTTCTTCGGTACCGGAACAGATGTGACGGCGTCCATGGGTCAGTCTCGCCTCCCGGAATCGCTCCGCTTCGTGGGCGGTCTGACCTCATGGTTACATGAGCTCGAGCAGGAAGGGCAGTTCCTGAGGCGCGTACCAGGCGAGCTCGTGGTCCTCGACGTCCCCGAGGGTGAACTCGGCGTCGGGGTCCCCGAGATCGGCGGCGTCGATCACGGCGGCGGCGGCCAGCACGGCGGGCTCGGCCTCCGCGGCGTCGACGTGCACGGCCGCCACGTCGGAGAGCCGCACCGGCCCCGAGAGGCGCACCACCGCGTGGTCGAGGTCGGGCCGCAGCGTCACGTCCTCGACGTCGGCGGACACCACCACCCGCCTCGGCGGCTCCTTGGCGTCGTGCGCGTCCTCCTGCGCGGCCGCGATCAGCCGCAGCGAGGCCCGCGCCGCGTCCAGCAGCGCGGCGTACTCCAGCTCCTCCGTCGAACCGCTGACGTAGGACTCCCGCAGCGCCGGGGTGAGCGCGAAGCCGGTGCCGCTGAGCGGCCGGAACTCACCGTCCTCGACCAGTTGCCGCAGAATGCCGATCGTCGCGGGCAGGTAGACCCTCACCAGTTCGTCCCTTTCAGTTCCTCCAGCGCTTCCTCGATCATCTCCGCCACGAGGCGCACATCGAACAACGCCTTGCGGTCGCCGTTCAATCCGAAGTAGACACCGCCGTGGTACGAGGTCACCCCGATCGCCAGCGCCTGGTCGCGGGCGAGCGGCATCACCGGATAGATCGCGGCCATCCTCGCCGACCCGGCGTACACGGGTTCCTGGGGGCCCGGCGAGTTGGCGATGAGCACGTTGAAGATGCGCCCGGAGAACGACCCGGCCGCCCGCGCGGCCAGCGAGTGCATGGTCGCTGGCGCGAAACCGCCCACCTTGAGCATGGCCCGTGCGGCGACCGAACGTTCGGCGCCGAGATGCTCGGCCATCGCGTGCGCGATGTGCTGCAGCCGCAGCACCGGATCGGACTCGCCGACCGGCAGGTCGACCAGGTACGGCTTGACGCGGTTGTTGACCAGGCCTGCCGTGGAGAACTCGGCCGCGTCGGGTTCCAGCACCGCGAGCGGCACGAGCGCGCGAACGGTCGCCGAGTCGTCGAGCGGCTCGCCGCGCGAGCCCAGCCAAGACCGCAGCGCACCGGTGAGCACGGCGAACACGGCGTCATTGACGGTACAGCCGTGTTGGGCGCGGATCTTGCGGAAATCGTCGAGGCTGGTGCGCAGGCCGACGAAGACGCGACCCCCGGAGACGTGGCAGTTCAGTGGCCCCGCCGGCGCGGGCCGGATCACGCTGCGCAGGGCCGACGCGAGACCGCCAACGGCGCCGATGGTCTTCTCGGCCGTGGCGGCGAGGTCCCGCGCGGCCGAGCGGGCGTTCTCGACGAGCTCGCCGGGCCGCTGCACGGCCTCGCCCACGGCGTCGAGCACCAGTTGCGCGCGGTTGGGCGGGCGGCGCGGCGTCCAGGTGTCCTCGCCGGGATCGCGCTCGGCGGCACCCGCGTCGAGGATGAGCTGGCCGAGGTCGACGGTGCCGAGGCCGTCCACCAGCGACTGGTGGGTCTTGGTGACCAGTGCCACGCGGTTGTCGGCGAGCCCCTCGATGAAGTACGCCTCCCACAGCGGCCGTTCCCGGTCCAGCTGACGAGCCATCAGCCGCGCGACCAGGTCGAACAGCTGCTCGTCGCTGCCCGGAGCGGGTAGTGCCGAGCGGCGGACGTGGTAGTTGAGGTCGAAGTCCACGTCGTCCACCCACACGGGTCTGGCCAGGTGCCCCGGCACAGGCAGTGCGCGCTGCCGGTAGCGCGGCAGGTAGCCGAGGCGGTGGTTCACCAGCGCGAGCAGGGCGCCGTAGTCGAAGCCGGTCCTGGGCCGGTCGAAGATGGCCACGCTGCCGACGTGCATCGGGGTGGCCGGTTCCTCCACGTACAGGAACGATGCGTCCAGCGCGGAGAGACGGTCGGACATGTGGTGATCCTGGCACAGGTGGGAGACTTCCCGCCGTGGGTGACGATTCCGCGGTGTCCCCGAAGGACCGCTTCCTGACCGTCTACGGGCGCAAACCCGTGCTCGAGGCGCTGACCGACCCTGCGCTCGATGTCGACAAAGTGATACTCGCCGACGTGGCCAGAGGGCAGGCGGTCACCGAGATCGAGCGCGCGGCCAAGGCCGCCGGGGTGCCGGTGCAGCGCGCGAGCGCGCACCGGGTGAAGGTGCTCGCCGGCAACGGCAAGCAGGACCAGGGCGTGCTGGCCGACGTCGTCGCGCCGAGGATGCGCCCGCTGGCCACCGCGCTGGCGGAGCAGCGGCCACCGTCGAGGGTGCTCGTGCTGGACGGCATCACCACGCCCGCGAACGTCGGGATGATCCTGCGCACGGCGACGGCTGCGGGCTTCGGCGGCATCGTGGTCCCCCGGCGCGGGGTCGCGACACTGGACCCGCTGGTGGTGAAGGCATCGGCCGGCGTCGCGTTCCGGGCTCCCGTGCTGCGCTGCGTGACCGCTCTCGACGCGGTGGAGCAGCTCACCGAGGCCGGCTACACCGTCTACGCGCTGGGAGCCTCGGGCTCGGCGTCGCTGTTCGGCCTCGACCTGCCATCGCGCGCGGCGTTCGTCCTCGGCGGCGAGAGTCAGGGCGTGAGCGAGGAGGTCGCCCGCTACGTGGCCGAGTGGGTGTCGATCCCGATGCCGGGTGACGTCGAGTCGCTCAACGTGTCCGCGGCCGCCGCCGTGCTGTGCTTCGAGGTCGTGCGGCGAGGGTGATCAGCCCGGTAGCGTCGCGCGCAGCTTCTCGAGCGTCGCGGCGATCGCCGAAGGGCTCCCCGGGGCGATGTGGATCTCGGCCTCGGCCCCGGATCCCGTGGTGTAGTTGAGATACCGGCCCCAGTCGGTGTCCACATAGTGCAGTGGCGAGTCGAGCCTGCCGTAGCGGCCGAGCTCGTCGCGCTCGGCGACGTACAGCTCGCCGCCGCCCGTCACCGGACGCTGGACGACCTTGACGATCTCCTGCACGTCGGCGGGCAGCCGGTTCCGCGGCCCGCCGCGCCTGGCGGCCTCCTCCAGGTCGATGATCCGCACCGACCACTGCGTGCCGCCGCCGGGATAGAGCTCGGGCAACTGCTCGACGAAGGCGTCGGCCAGCTCGACGACGCCGACCGGCGTGAGCGTCACCAGGTCGCCGGCCCGCACGGCCAGCAGGCCCTGAACGCCGCGTGCCGCGGCGAGCACGCCCCAGGTGCTCTCGCCGTGGGAGAACCAGCCGTAGTACTCCAGCGAGGCGGTGGTGAGCAGGGGCAGCCAGTCGAGCAGCTCCACCTCGACGCGGCCACGCCGGTCGACGAGCCCGGCCTCGGTGAGGCTCCTGGTCAGCGCCGAGTCGAGCGCGTCCTTCTCCTCGTCCGGGAACCACATCGGCTCGGGCTGCAGAACGACGTGGAGCGTGCCCACCCGTTCGCGTTCGACCAGGCCGGCGAGCACGCCGAGGGGGAGCTCGACTCTGTTGGCTCTCACTCGCCGATCACCGGCGGCGTGGTCTTGCCGAGGTCACCGATGAACACCTCGTCGGGGTCGTTCTCCTGCAGGTACGCGGCGCGCTCGTGCTCCTCGTCCTCCTCGCGGTTCGCCCGGCCCGCTCCGACGGGCGCCATCGCACCCATGCCGGTGCCCCTGGCGCCCGCGGCGCCCCGTGCGGCGGCGGACTCCGCGGCGGAGGCGGCGCCACCGGGCAGCCCGGCGCCCGTCCCCTTGCCGGCGCCAAGTGCGCGGGAAGCCGCGTCACCGGCGGACCCGCCACTCCCGGCACCACCACCGACGCCCCCACCGCCGACCCCGCGGCCGACGGTGCCCCCGGTGCCGCTGCTGGAACCGCCGCTGGGGCCGTAGAGCCTGCTGCCCGCGCGCTCGTTGAGCCCGCGCGGGGCGCCCGGCTTCGTCGGGTTGGTGGTGCCGAAGGTGCTGCGCCCGGGAGGTGTGGACCCGGGCCGCGCCCGGTCGCCGGAAGACGAGCCGGTGGGTGGAGGCACCGGCCCGGCAGCGGCGAGCCCCGTCGTCGGCCCACTCGGACCCGAAGGACCGCTGGGCCCGGAGGTGATCGGCCCCGGTGTGGTGTTGGGCGCGCCCGTCCCGGTCGACACGGGCGAACCCACCTGCGGAACGGCGCTGGTCATCGGCCCGCTCGTGGTGGGCGTACCGGTGCCGACAGGGGCGGCGACCGTGGAGCTGCGCGTGACGTCGGAGTGCAGGTCACCGGAGATCGCGCTCGGCGTGGAGCTGTTGGCGACGGAGATCGGCGACGAGCCCGGCTCGAGCACCCCGTAGGTGCGGGGGAAGTTCGAGTTGCTGCTCGTCTGGTTCGAGTAGGCGGACATCACGTCGACGTTGTGCTGAGCGGCACGGTTGTGGGCCTCGACGCCCTCCTGGTACGACCGCAGGTCGCTGGAGGCCATGAACGGCCCCGCGACGGGAATGGCGGCCTTCAGACCGGTGGTCCAAGGGTTCGGCTTGTCCGGCAGCGGCGGCACGGGCTCGACGGAGTTGGCGGCCGTGTGCCAGTCACCGGCCTG
The DNA here is from genome assembly GCF_005146945.1 of Prauserella endophytica. Classification (GTDB taxonomy): domain Bacteria; phylum Actinomycetota; class Actinomycetes; order Mycobacteriales; family Pseudonocardiaceae; genus Prauserella_A; species Prauserella_A endophytica. Next base: position 21,113 of record NZ_SWMS01000037.1, on the reverse strand, counting down.
CGTCTTCATCGAGTTGACCGTGCTGTCCATGTTCCGGGCGGACTCCTCGAGCGCGGGCATCAGCGGCGCCGCCCCCTGCCGCGCCCTGGTACTGGCGTCCCCACTCCACGCCGACTCCATGGACTGCTGGATGCCCTCGATCGCCTCCGCGCGGTCGCCGTAGGTCTTCTGCAGCTTGAGCAACTCGTTCGCGATCAACTGCAGCGACGAGGTGCCCTCGCCCTGTTTGAAGTTGTCGAAGACCTCCGCACCACTCAGGCCACCCATGTCACGCGCCCCCCTTCAACGTTTCGATCACCGCGCCGGCCACCTGCTCGACGACAGGACAGGCAGCGTCCGGATCGTCTCCATAGGGCCCTGCGTAGACCGAATAGGTCAGATCATCGGCGATGCCGACGTACATGGCGCAGCTCCCGCGGTCGCGATTGTCTGAGATATCGCTGAATGCCGCAGGATAGCCGTCCACGGTGGTCGGCTCGTAGTACTCGAACTGTCCGTCCTGGTAGCCGTCGTAGATTCCTTGCAGCCCGCCCATGCCGTCCTGTTGGTTCCCAGTCTGGATACCGACGACGACTGATTGCCCATGCCCACGCACGTTCCAGCCGCAGCCCGGTCCCGACAGGGCCGCAGTGCTGTTCTCATCGGCGGTGAGCGCCTTGCCGGGCTCGGTGTAGGAGAGTTCGTTCATGACCGTTTGCGGGACGAGGTCGCACGGGCGGTCCAGATACGCCGAGGCATCCAACGGGCTGGAGACCTGAGGCACATCCCCGCCGGAGGCTGACGTGCTGTTGTCGGCACTCGAGGTCCACGACGAGGCCGACGGCGTACCCGGCTCCTCAGTCGCGCAGCCCGCAGCGAGCAGGCCAACCATCAACGCAGCAGCTGCCGCACGGGGCGCGCGTCGTGCGGAAATCATCAGTTCGTCTGTCCAGTCGCCGCCTGCATCGGAGCCGCATTGGTCTCCTCGGTGGTGCCGATCTTCGTCTTCGCCTCGCGAAGTCGGCCCAGGAAATCCTCGACGTAGGCGATCATGGAGAGGTTCGAGTCTTCCAGCGACCTGACCCCCTCGCGGAGACCATCAACGAAGTTACCGCTCGGATCATCCTTTGAAGGCGGCGTGAGCCTGTCGACCATGAGCCTGATCGCGGTCTGGTCGGTTGCGAGATCCTCGAGCAGGTCCTCCCACTGGCCGATCACGGCGTCGATCTGCTCCGCGTCGAAGGTCCACTTGCCGGCCGTCACGTCGACCGCCGTCTGGACCCAGTTCTGGGTGCCGTACACCTTCTGGACCTCCGCGAGCGCGCTTCCGGCGCCCGCGAACACGTCGTCGAGGCGCTTTTCGCCCGAAAGCTCTTCGGCCATCCCCATCTCCAAGCTGCGCGTGACCATCCGGTACAGGAGCGTAGCCGAACGTACGGGCCCCCGTCAGGCGTTCTCACTCACGATGCCGGGAAAGAGGGCGCCCAGCTCAGCGAGGGTGTCCGCCATCGACGTGTGGTGCACACCGACCATGCCCGCGGCCACCGCTCCGGCCACGTTCACCGCCGAGTCGTCCACCACCACGCACGTCGAGACCGGTACGCCGAGGCGGTCGGCCGTCAGGCGGAAGACCTCCTCCGAGGGCTTGGCGACGCCCACCTCGCCGGAGAAGACCAGCGTGTCGAACCAGCCAGCGAGCCGCCGTCGCACGGCTCCACCACCCGCCGCGTTCGACAGCAGTGCCGTGCGGACGCCCTGGTCACGAGCGGTGTCGAGCACGTCGAGCAGCCGCGGGCCGTCCACGTCGGTCAGCACGCCCGCGTAGTCCACGACGATTCCCCGCAGCATCCACTCCACCGGCCCTCCTCGGCTGTTGTGACAATTCCGTTGGCGCCACGAGTCGCATTCTTCCGTAGCGCATCACGACGCGACCCGGAACCGGAATCGCATCTTTCACCACCTCGGGCGACTTTTGAGTCGAATCGCGGTTTTTTCACCTCTATTTCCACAGGGTGGCCGAGGGGGCCATCCCGCATTACCGTTCCACCGGAATCCAGGGGGTAAGTATGATTACTCATTCGCCTTTGCGGGGGCTGTTACCGCTCAATCCGTACGAACCCGCGAAAGGCCGGGACGCGTCGCCGAGCACCGAGTTGCCGGAGGGCCAGCTCACGCTCGACGACCTGCTCGCCGACATTCCCGCGCAGCGCGCGGGCGGGCGGCCGCGACCATTGCTCGAGCGGAGGCAACTGCACCGCGTGCTGGCCGCGATGTTGGAGGTCCACGCCGGGCGCCGACCCGCTGTCCAACTCGGACAGTGGCTTACGCCTGCGCTGCAACGGAGAATGCGGGAACGCGCTCGGATGACCGGACCGCGCTACACGTTGCACAAGGTGTACACGTGCCGGCCCGCGGAGAGCGTGGTGGAGGTGTGCGGCACCGCCGACACCGGTGAACGCGTACTGGCCGTGACCGCCCGGTTCGAGTATCGCCGCGGCAACTGGCGCTGCACGTCGTTCACCGTGCTGGAGCCGGGCAGGCTCGGGCCCCGGTAGCCCGGAACGGGTTCGGCCCGCGCCGCACAACGCGACACGGGCCGAATCCGGTCCTCGCCCGGCTACTACCGGCGAGCACCCTTCTTGTTCTTCTTCGCCTGCTCACGCGCGGCGGCACGGCGCTCCCGCCGGGTGCCCCCACCGCCGGCGCCCGCGGCACGCTTCTCGCCATCGGCGGAGCCGCGCTTCTCGACGCCGCCACCTTCGGCGGGACCGGAGTAGGTCAGCGCCTGCTGCCCGTCGCCGTCGAGCCCCTTGCCCCGAAGCGCGGACGGAACGGCCTCGCGGCCGGCCGGCCTGCCGGTGTCCGGCTGCTGCGGCACCGGCCTGGCGTGCCTGCCCGTCGCCGCCTGCTGGCCGTTGCCCGCACTGGCCGCGGCTGGCGCCGCGGCGGCCGGTGCTGCCGCCGCCGCGGGCTGCGCCTGTGCCTGCTGCTGGTCGGCCTGCTCGACCTGGAGATTGAACAGGAAGCCGACGGCTTCCTCCTTCAGCGAGTCGAGCATCGCGTTGAACATGTCGAAGCCCTCGCGCTGGTACTCGACGAGCGGGTCGCGCTGGGCCATCGCGCGCAGGCCGATGCCCTCCTTGAGATAGTCCATCTCGTAGAGGTGCTCACGCCACTTGCGGTCGAGCACCGACAGCACCACGCGGCGTTCCAGCTCACGCATGGCGCCCTCGCCGACCTTGCCGTCGATGTCGGCCTCACGCCGCTCGTACGCCTTGGCGGCGTCCTCGAGCAGGATCTCACGCAGCCGCTCGGCGTCGAGGTCGTCCTCCTGCTCGGCGATGTCCTCCCATTTGACGCCCACCGGGTACAGCGTCTTGAGGGCGGTCCACAGCTTCTCGTGGTCCCAGTCCTCGGCGTAGCCCTCGGCGGTCGCTCCGTCGACGTACGCGCTCACCACGTCGCGGATCATGTGCTCGACCTGCTCGCGCAGGTCCTCGCCCTCCAGCACGCGGCGGCGCTCGGCGTAGATCACCTTGCGCTGCCGGTTCATGACCTCGTCGTACTTGAGGACGTTCTTGCGAATCTCCATGTTCTGCTGCTCGACCTGGGTCTGCGCGCTCTTGATCGCGCGGCTGACCATCTTGTGCTCGATCGGCACGTCGTCGGGCAGGCGCATGGTGGTCATGACGCGCTCGACCATGGCCGCGTTGAAGCGGCGCATGAGGTCGTCGCCGAGCGACAGGTAGAACCGCGACTCACCGGGGTCGCCCTGACGTCCGGAGCGACCACGTAGCTGGTTGTCGATGCGGCGGGACTCGTGCCGCTCGGTGCCCAGCACGTAGAGGCCGCCGGCCTCGCGCACGGCCTCGGCCTCCTCGGCGACGTCGGCCTTGACCTCCTCCAGCACCTTCGGCCACGCGGCCTCGTACTCGGCCGAGTTCTCAACCGGGTCGAGGCCGCGCTCGCGCAGCACCTCGTCGGCGATGATGTCGGGGTTGCCGCCGAGCACGATGTCGGTACCGCGGCCCGCCATGTTCGTTGCGACCGTGACGGCGCCCTTGCGGCCCGCCTTGGCGATGATCAGCGCCTCGCGGTGGTGCGCCTTCGCGTTCAGCACCTCGTGCGGCACCCCGAGCTTGAGCAGCAGCTTCGAGAGGTACTCCGACTTCTCGACGCTCGTGGTGCCGACCAGCACCGGCTGGCCCTTCTCGTGGCGCTCCGCGATGTCCTCGGCGACGGCCTCGAACTTGGCGGGCTCCGTCTTGTAGATGAGGTCGGCCTCGTCGGCACGCACCATCGGCCGGTTGGTGGGGATCGGCACGACGCCCAGCTTGTAGGTCTGGTGGAACTCCGCCGCCTCGGTTTCGGCGGTACCGGTCATGCCGGAGAGCTTCTCGTAGAGGCGGAAGAAGTTCTGCAGCGTGATCGTGGCGAGCGTCTGGTTCTCCGCCTTGATCTCGACGCCTTCCTTGGCCTCGATCGCCTGGTGCATGCCCTCGTTGAAACGGCGGCCCGCCAGGATGCGGCCGGTGAACTCGTCGACGATGAGCACCTCGCCGTTGCGGACGATGTACTCCTTGTCCTTGTTGTAGAGCTCCTTGGCCTTGAGCGCGTTGTTCAGGAAGCCGACGAGCGGAGTGTTGGCCGCCTCGTACAGGTTCTCGATGCCGAGCTGGTCCTCGACGAACTCAACGCCCTGCTCCGTGACACCGACGGCGCGCTTGCGCTCGTCCACCTCGTAGTGGACGTCGCGCTTCATCAGCGGCGCCATCCTGGCGAACTCGGTGTACCAGCGAGAGGACTGGTCGGCGGGACCCGAGATGATCAGCGGGGTCCGCGCCTCGTCGATGAGGATCGAGTCGACCTCGTCGACGATGGCGAAGTTGTGCCCGCGTTGCACGCAGTCGTCGAGGCTCCACGCCATGTTGTCGCGCAGGTAGTCGAAGCCGAACTCGTTGTTGGTGCCGTAGGTGATGTCGGCCTTGTACGCCTCACGACGCGCCGACGGCGGCATGTCGGACAGGATCGAGCCGACCTCGAGGCCGAGGAAGCGGTGGATGCGACCCATCCACTCCGCGTCACGTTTTGCCAGGTAGTCGTTGGTGGTGACGACGTGGACGCCCTTGCCGGAAATGGCGTTGAGGTACGCGGGCAGGACCGAGGTCAGCGTCTTGCCCTCACCGGTCTTCATCTCGGCGACCTGGCCGAGGTGCAGGGCGGCACCGCCCATGAGCTGGACGTCGAAGGGTCGCTGGCCGAGCACCCGCTTGGCGCCCTCCCTCGCGACGGCGAAGGCCTCGGGGAGCAGGTCGTCGAGCGATTCGCCGCTCTCGTGCCGCTTGCGGAACTCCGCGGTCTTGCCCCGCAGCTCGGCGTCCGAGAGGTCCTTGACGTCGTCTTCGAGGGTGTTGATGGTGTCCGCGATGCGGCGCAGCCGCTTCACCATCTTGCCCTCGCCCGCACGGAGCAGGCGGTTCAGAAGCATCCGGGTCGACCTCGCTAGCTGTATCCGGTGGTCGTCGTCGCAGCACCCCAGCGGGTGCCGGGCAGCTTGACACGCGCGGCCCTGAGACCACGCAGTACTCCCCATCGTAGGGAATCTCGGGACCCGCGTGCACACGGCGTCGCGAACGGGCATCCCACTCCACCCACGTCCATGCAGGCCGACGGCCCGTGCACGGGAGCGCGCACGGGCCGTCGGGCGGAATGGTCGAAGCGCGGACGGGCGGTCAGCCCAGGCGGATCACGCCGTAGTCGAAGCCCTTCCTGCGGTAGACGACGCTCGGCTTGCCGGTGTCCGAGCAGTTGAAGAGGTAGAAGTCGTGTCCGACCAGCTCCATTTGGTAAAGGGCCTGGTCGACGGTCATGGGTTCCGCGGAATGCTGCTTCTCGCGCACGATGCGGCCGGGCTCGTGGTCGGCCACACCGTCGTCCCAGCGCTGCTCTGGGAGCTCGATCTCCTCGGCGGACACTGCCGTCGCGGGCTCTGCGGGCGCCTCCATCACGGCGGTCGCGGCGGAGCGCCGCCCGCTCGTGGGGGAACCGCTGGGGCCTGCGGCCATCGCGGCCGCGGACGTGGCCTCCGCGACGGACTCAGGGGAGCGGCGACCGTAGTGGATCCGTCGCCGGTCGTGCATGCGCCGCAGCCGGTTCTCGAGCTTGCTGATGGCGGAGTCGAGCGCGGCGTAGAAGTCGCCCGCAGCGGCAGCGGCCCGGACGGCGGGGCCCTTGCCCTTGCCGGTGATCTCAACGCGCTGGCAGTTCTTGGACTGCCGCCGGTTCGGCTCGTGGAAGAGCTCCACGTCGTACCGGATCACTTTCCTGTCGTAACGCTCCAGCCGCGCCAGTTTCTCGCTGACATGGAGCCGGTAGTGCTCAGGCACCTCCACGTTGCGACCCTTGACGACGATGTCCATACACGACCTCCCTCGCTGATTGCGGCGAGTTACCTTCTGGACGAAAAGCGCCGGGGGGACAAGGGATCACGCCGGCACGACTCCTCGTGCGCGCTCCCGCGAACTTCAGGGTTCCTCCGGCGCTAGGGGCATCGGCTCGTCACCTCCCTGCGTGCCGGGATAGCTGTTAGCGGAGCACGTTAGCCCGCTTGTCTCACTTACAACAGCCCCCGAGGCGGGGGACGTCGAACGGTGAGTGGCGGTCACGATCCGCAATGGACTCATGGAGTCCCGGGCGGACGCGGGCCCCGTTCGGAGCAGCGCACCGCCCCTGCGGGCATCACCCAGGCGCGCGCGGCTCACCCATGCCTGCGTCGGGGTGACAGCGGGCCGCCTCATACCCCTCCAACGCGCGGGCTCCGCCGCCGGGTTCCCACCCACCCGATCGAGTGAAAGTTTCCGACAAGCCCTCCGATCAGACCGCCGTCAGGGTGAGCGCCGCGGCTACCTCGAACCCGGCGAGGGTCAGCGTCCGTCGCGCCGCCGCCAGCGTGGCCCCCGTGGTCACGACGTCGTCGAGCAGCACGATCGGAGCGCCCGCTGGCGGGCCTCCCGCGGACCGCAGCAGCAGCCTGCCCTCCAGGTTGGCGGCGCGCTGCGCGCGATCGAGGCCGACGGCGTCCCGAACGCCAGGCGCCAGCTCGAGCGCCGGGGCCACGGCAGCGGGGCGGCCGCCCCGCGCGAGCACGGCCGCGCAGCACCTGGCCAGGCCGAGCACGTGCGGCCCGCCCCGCGCTCGAGCGGCCGACCTGCGGGAGGGCACCGGCACGAGCCACCATGTGCCGTGCTGGTCCGGCCGCGCCCCGGGCAGGTATGGCACGGCACCGGCGAGCAGTCGCCCGAGCGGCTCGGCGAGGTCGCGACGCCCGCGCTCCTTGTAGCCGAGCACGAGCCGCCTGGCCACGCCGTCGTAGGCGGCCAGCGCGTAGACGCCCTCACCTCTGGGCCGGGGCGCGCCGAACGCGGCGGCGCACTCCGGGCAGCACGGGGAGCCCCGCCGCCCGCAGCCCGCGCAGGTGGAGGGCAGCAGCAGGTCGAGCGTGGCCAGGCCCATGGAGGACAGTCGACGGGTGAGCACGCCCGCCAGCATGCGGGCCACCACCGACAGTTCCGGTTCAGCCGGGATAGAAGGGCTTCGCCTCCGGCCTGCTGTGCGGGTGCGGGCGCCACACGTCACCCACGTCGCTCGCCGTCCACAACCCGCTCGCGTCGGCCACCACGATCGGCCTGCCCGGCGCCGCCGTGATGGCCCGCATCGGCGGCGTGAGGTTGGAGCTGTTGAACTGATCGAGCCGTAGGCCGTCGACGGGCACGCGCGCGACCGGGATCGAGTCGGAACCCGTCGCCACGATGAGCGTGTCCTGGCTGATCCAGTCGACGTCCACCACGCTGTGCAGCTCCCCTGCCTGCAGGATCCTCGGCGCGCGCAGGGTCACCGACGAGCCGTCCGGCGCACGCACCACCGAGGCGACCACCACGTGCCCGCCCGCGATCATCGCCACCCGCGAGCCGTCCCTGGACAGCCGCAGGCCCGTGATGGGCCCGACCGCGAGCACCTCGGAGGCGTTCACCGACTGCGGAAGCCACCGACCGTCCGGCCCGCGCAGGACCCGCACGACGTTGGACCCGTCGACGACGGTCCACAGCTCGCCCGACTTGCCCCCGCTCGACGTCGCGGGCCGCCAGCTCGGCCGCGTCATTGTCATGCCGGGCAGGTCGACGATCCGGTCCTCGGCTCCGTAGTCGCCCACCCGCAGGCGCACGGCGGGCCCGACCCGCTCGACCACCGCGAGCTGGTCGCCGGTGATCGACTGCGCCGCGCTCTCCACGGTGTACGACCCGTCACCGGCGGGGCCGTCGATGGGCGCGCCGGTGCCGAGCGAGCGGAGCTGGCCGCCCACCGCCATCAGCCCCGGCAGCTCCGAGCTGGGGGAGGCCTGTGCCTCGTACGCGGGCACCTCGCTCGGCCGCCAGTCGATGTGGCCCGGCACGAGCGCTGTGCCGTCGGAGAGCAGTCTGATGCGGCTCGTGGTCACGTACTGGAGGGAGCGGACCACCTGCGCGGCGATGAGCTCCTTGGCCTGCACGCTCTGCTCCTCGACGCCGCTCAGCGGCACCACGAGCGCCCCGTCGTTCGCACCCGTCACGTTGCTCTCGAGCGTCGCCGACTCCCCGAGCGGGTTGCGCACGGCGCCGCTCAGCCCGTTCGACGGCCCGGCGAGCAGCAGGTCCATCACCCGAGCGGGCAGGCCCGACTGCGGCCGCGCGACGACGTAACGCAGGTCGGGCACGAGCGCGCTGGAGTCAGGAGCGAAGAAGTACACCGGCACGCGGAAGTAGCTGTCGGTGAAGTCGCTGTAGGTCACCAGGATGCTGTCGGGCGGATCGACGATGCGCCACTGCCCGTCGGCCTGCAGCCGCAACCGCACCGGCACCTGCACCGGCTCGTCGGAGGGGATGAACGCGCTGTCCGAGCCGAGCCTGCCGACGAAGTTGCCGCGTAGCATCACGAGCCGCTCGTCGGCGTCGGGCGACTGCTGGCTGCCGGGCCCGTATACCGTGCCGAACTCGTCCTCGATGATCGCCAGCGACTGGTCGGGCTTCCACTCCCTGCGGGTGTTGCCGGAGAGGTAGGCGCGCGCGGCGGCGTGGTCGTTGGTGGGCTGCGCGCTCGCGCGGACGAACTCGCGCACCACCGACAGCGGGTCGAGGTCGGGCGTCGGCTCCGGCACCTCCTGGGTCGGTTGGCCGAGCCGCTCGCGCGGGATGGCCTCCGGCTGCGACTCCGCGGGGATGGCCGCGCACCCGCCGAGGGTCACGACGCATGCGAGCACCGCGAGCAGCACGCGGAACCTGCCCCGGATCACCGGACCTCCTCGTGTTCCACGACCGTGACCGTCAGCTCGGCGTGCCCGTTGCGCTGCACGGGCTCCGGGGCGCGCGCCGGAGCGGCGTCCTCGGGCGGCAGCGGCAGCGGGCTCTCCCCCGGCGGCTCGCCGACCCGCCTCGGCAGCGTGAGCCGGAAGCACGAGCCCCTGTCGAGCTCGCCCCACGCGTCGAGGGTGCCGCCGTGCAGGCGGGCGTCCTCCTGGCTGATGGCAAGGCCGAGCCCGGTGCCGCCGGTGCGCCGGTTGCGCGAGGGGTCGGCGCGCCAGAACCGGTTGAACACCAGCTCGGCCTCCCCCGCCCGCAGGCCGACACCGTAGTCGCGCACGGTCAGCGCGACGGCGTCGTCACTGGCCACGAGGCGCAGTCGCACGGGTTCGCCCTCGCCGTGGTCGACCGCGTTGGCGAGCAGGTTGCGCAGGATCCGCTCGACCCTGCGGGCGTCGACCTCGGCGGTGACCTCCTCCTCCGGCAGGTCCAGCTCGATGTCGCTGCCCGCGGTGCCCGCGATGACCTTGACCTGCTCGACGGCCCGGCGCGCGATCGGGCGGACGTCGATCAGCTCCGCCGACAGCTCCTCGACGCCCGCGTCGAGCTTGCTGATCTCCAGCAGGTCCCCCAGCAGCGTCTCGAACCGGTCGAGTTCGTCGACCAGCAGCTCCGTTGACCGGGCGAGGCCGGCCGGGAACTGCTCGCGCGAGGCGTGCAGGACGTCGGCGGCCATGCGGACCGTGGTGAGCGGGGTACGCAGCTCGTGGGAGACGTCCGAGGTGAACCGGCGTTGCAGCTGACCGAACTCCTCCAGCTGCCGGATCTGCCGCTGGATGCTCGCCGCCATCTCGTTGTAGGACAGCGCGAGCTTGGCGAGATCGTCCTCGCCGACCACGTCGAGCCTGCGGTCGAGCTCGCCCTCGGCGAAGCGCTCAGCGGCTTCGGCAGCACGGCGGACCGGCCGGACGACCTGGCGGGTGACCATGTTCGTGATGCCGGCGAGCAGGAGCAGCAGGACCAGACAACCGACGAGCAGCGTGTTCTGCACCGTCGCGACGGTGTTCTGCTCGGTGGTGAGGGGGAACAGCAGGTACAGCTGCAGCGGCCGGGTCGTCGTGGTCACCGGGGTGCCGACGACGAGGTAGGTGATGCCCTCCGCGGTGTGGATCTGCTTGGCCTGCGAGTTGTTCTCGACGAAGTTGCGCAGCCCGCCCGGCACCTTGTCGTAGGGCCCCGCGTAGACCGCGTGCTCGGAGGTCTCGTCGGGGTCGCCAGCGGCGAGCACCGGTTCGAACGCGCCCGCCGCCGAGCTGGCGGTGTCCTGGGTCGCCGTCGAACTGCTGGTGATCTTCTTGATCGCGTTGTTCAGCCGGTTGCGCAGTGCCTCGTCTTGGCCCGCGTCACCGACGAGCTCGCTCTCGGCCGTCTGCACGACCACCTGGAGCTGGGCGATCGCGGCCCGCTCCTTGGTGTCCATCAGCCGCTCGGTGATCTGGTTCTGCAACACCATGCCGAGCACGAACACCACGGCCGACGACAGGGCAAGCGTCGAGACGGTCACGCGGAACTGCACCGAGTGCCGCCAGAGCTCGCCGAACGCGACGACCTTGCGCCGGCCGTACGTCGCCGCGCGACGGGCCAGCGCTATCGCCGACCAGCCGAAGGAGGCCAGTCGTTGTCTCATGGCTCGATTATGGTGGGCCGGCCTTGTAACCCACACCGCGCACGGTCAGCACGACCTCCGGGTGCTCCGGATCCTTCTCCACCTTGGACCGCAGGCGCTGGACGTGGACGTTCACCAGGCGCGTGTCGGCGGCGTGCCGGTAGCCCCACACCTGCTCCAGCAGGACCTCGCGGGTGAACACCTGGCGGGGCTTGCGGGCCAGCGCGACGAGGAGGTCGAACTCCAGCGGCGTGAGCGGGATGGCCTTGCCCTCCCTGGTGACCTCGTGCCCCGGCACGTCGATGACCAGGTCTCCGATGGTGAGGCTCTCGGCGGGCTCCGACTCGGTGCGGCGCATGCGGGCGCGCACGCGCGCGACGAGCTCCTTGGGCTTGAACGGCTTGACGACGTAGTCGTCGGCACCGGACTCGAGGCCGAGCACGATGTCCACGGTGTCGCTCTTGGCCGTGAGCATCACGATCGGAACCCCGGACTCGGCCCTGATCGCCTTGCAGACGTCGATCCCGTTCATGCCCGGCAACATCAGGTCGAGCAACACGAGGTCCGGCTTCAGCTCGCGCAGCGCGGGCAGCGCGCGCGAACCGTCGGCGACCACGGCGGTGTCGAACCCCTCGCCGCGGAGCACGATGGTCAGCATCTCAGCCAGGGCGGGGTCGTCATCGACGACCAGCACACGTGCCTTCATGAGCACATATTCGCACCACTTCGCACGCCACTTCGCATGACCCGGCCATCTGGCGCCGAGACTAGCCCAGTTGGACGATCGCCGCGTCGTGTTCCAGGCGCTTGCGCAGCCGCAGGAACGGCCTCGGCCGGTTCATCGCGAGCACCCCGGTGAGCACGCCCTCGCGGTGGTAGGTCGCGACGAACCATTCCGCACGGCGATGCGGGGTTGTTCACTCGCGGTCGTCCAGTGCTCACCGCCTGCGACGTCGCCGACGGCGACCACGCGGGAATTGCTCGTGACACAGCCGGGATCGCAGCACACCCCGTGGCCGACGGCGAGTCCCGAACCGGCGAGCCATTCGGTCGCGGGTGTACTCCCGATACCGGTCACGACCACCTCGGCAGGCAGCCACGACCCGTCGGCGAGCGAGACGCCCGTGACGCGGCCGCTCGCCGCCGTCACTCCGGTCACTCCGGTGCCCGCGAGCAGCCGGACGCCGTTGTCGCTGTGCAGCCCCGCCGCGACGGCGCCCATCCGCTCGCCAAGGACCCCCGCCAGCGGCACGGGAGCCGCCTCCACGACCGTGACGGCGCAGCCGAGCGCGTGGCACGCCGAAGCCACCTCGGCGCCGATGAACCCGGCTCCGATCACCACGACCCGCGCGCCGTCGGTGAGCTCCGCCCGCAGGGAGAGCGCGTCGTCGAGGGTCCGCAGGGCGTGGACACCGAGCAGTTCTGCTGTGCCCGCAAGGGTTTTCGCCGTGGCGTCGGTGGCGACGACGCCGTCGGAGCCGTCCGGAGCAGCCCTGCGCCCGCAGGTCCTGCGCGGCGCGCAGTCCGGCGAGCGAGGTGCCCACGACCCCGACCGTCCTCATGCGACCTCTTCCCGGACGTTCGTCTCGACGTAGACCACCCCGTCGCTCACGAGCACCGGGTAGGTGCGCACGGGCTGTTTCGCGGGCAGGCAGGTCGGCTCGCCCGTGCGCAGGTCGAACGAGGCCGCGTGCAGCGGACACTCGACGAAGCACCCCTCCACCCAGCCGTCGGCGAGCGAGGCGTCCTGGTGGGTGCGGGTGTCGTCGACGGCGTAGTAGCCGCCCTCGGCGTCGAAGACGGCGATCGGTACGTGCGCGAGGATGCGCACGGCCTCCCCTCGGGAAGGTCCGCGACATCGCAGACTCGGATCATTTCTGACCTCCGATAACGATCTGTTGCGTATTACGCGATCAATATCGCCATACGCAACAATCCGCGCCGAAGCTCTCGCCCGTCCGGGAGTTCACCTGCCTATTACGCGCCGATGTCCCCCGGACGGCCCAGTGGTCTTGCGTTCACGAGTTAGTGTTGCGCCATGCGGAACTCCGATGAGGCCAAGGGAGCCGCCAGCCCGGTCCAGTCCGTGGACCGGGCGATCAACGTGCTCGAACTGCTCGCCCGCAACGGCGAAGCGGGGATCACGGAGATCGCGGACGAACTGGGCGTGCACAAGTCGACCGCGTCGAGACTCGTGGCCGCGCTGGAGAACAGAAACCTCGTCGAACAGCTCGGAGAACGCGGAAAGTACGCCATCGGGTTCGGCATCGTGCGGCTAGCGGGCGCCGCGACCGGGCGCATGGACCTCGCCAGACTCGGCACGCAGACCTGCCAGTCGCTCGCCGATTCCCTCGGCGAGACCGTGAACATCGCCGTCGCCGACGGCGGGATCGCGATCAACATCAGCCAGGCTGTTGGCACCGCCTCGGTCGCGGCGCAGAACTGGACCGGCAGGCGGACCCCCTTGCACGCCACTTCGAGCGGCAAGGTGCTGCTGGCCTTCATGAACAGCGCCGAGCGGCGCAAGGTGCTGCACCGCAGGCTGGAGGAGTTCACCCCGCGCACCCTCACGGCGCCGGACGAGCTGGCCGCCGAGCTGGAACGCGTCGCCGACGACGGCTACGCCGCCTGTTTCGAGGAGTTCGAACTCGGCCTGCATGCCGTCGCGGTGCCGATCTACGGCAACGGCGGCGAGGTGATCGCCGCGATGAGCGCGTCGGGGCCGTCCTACCGGCTCTCCCGGCAGCGGATCCGTCAGCTCGTCCGGCCCATGACCGCGGCGGCCGCGGAACTGTCCGGCCAGCTCGGCCACTTCCCCGCGTAACCCACCTGCCAGAACGGGCTTGCCACGTGGAATGACCTGACCGTGGCCCGGCTCGACGCGGAACGCTTCCAGGTCGGGCTCAACAGTCCGCTCGACATCGACTGGCTGCGCAGGCGGCTGCCCGGCGACGGCGCGGTGAGCCTGCGCGAGACCACCTCCGGCACGTGCTGCGCCGGGCTGTGGGGGCCGAAGGCACGCGACATGCTCCAGCCTCTGTCCACAACGGACCTCTCACCCAAGGCGCTCGGCTACTTCAAGGGCGCGGAGACCTTCGTGGGCAACGCGCCCGCACCGCGCTGCGACTGTCCTATGTGGGCGAACTGGGCTGGGAGCTCTACACCACGGCCGACCTCGGGCGCCTGCTGTGGGAGGCCGGGCTCAACATCGCCTACGCGTGGCTGCCCGCCGAAGGTGGCGGTGCGGTCCTGAGGGGGAACGAGGTGGCGTACGACGTGATCGGGCTCGGCGACATGGGCAGCGCCGCGGCCCATGTCGCCGAGCGCGGGCAGCGGGTGCTCGGCCTCGAACAGCACTTCCCGGCTCTCCCTTGGTACGCCCCACGAGTTCGTCGAGTGTTACAGTGAGTTTAGCTTATGCTGAAATTGCTGCAGGAAGTGGGTCGCGTGGGCGAGCAAAAGGCGTTGCTGGAGTGGGTGGAGCAGGTCGCGATGTACCTGGCGCGCGACGGTGTGCCGCCGATCGCCGGGCGGGTGTTGGGTTGGCTGATGGTCTGCGACCCGCCGGAGCAGTCCGCCGGGCAGATCAGCGAAGCCATCGGCGCCAGTCGCGCCTCGTTGACCTCGAACCTGCGGGTGTTGTCCAGCATGGGGTTTCTGACCAGCCGGACCCGGCCGGGCGAGCGGACGGTCTACTACCGGATGGCGGAAGGAGCCTGGGCGGTCGTAGTCCGCAGGCAGATCGCTGGCATCACTTCATTCCTCGACATCACCCGCAAGGGCCTGGACCTGGTCGGCCCGGACGACGGCCGCGCCGGGCGCGTTCGCGAGGCGCACGCCACCTTCGAATGGATGGCCGCGGTGTTCGACAACGCGCCACCCCTGCACACCGACGACCCGACCGGCGGGGACACAGCATGACCAGGCAAGCGATCGTGGTCGGCGGCGGCATCGGCGGACTGGCCGCCGCGTTGGCCCTGCACCGGATCGGCTGGCAGGCCACCGTGCTGGAGCGCGCACCCGAACTGGGCGAGATCGGCGCGGGCATGTCCCAGTCCCCCAACGCCCTGCGCGCGCTGACCGAACTCGGTGTCGAGGAGCAAGCCCGGTCGGTCGGGGTGCCTACCCACGCCTCCGGCAACCTCCGCCTGCCCGACGGGCGCTACCTGCAACGCGCCCGACCCGCCGACACCACCGCGCTGCTGGCCTTCCACCGCGCCGACCTGCACCAGGTGCTTCTCGACGCGCTGCCTACCGGCTGGGTCCGCACGGATGCGGAGGTCACCGCGGTATGGCAGGACGACAGCTCGGTAACCGTCGCGTGCGGCGACACCGAGCTAAACGCCGAACTGGTCGTCGCCGCCGACGGCATCCGCAGCACCGTCCGCCGGCTGCTGTGGCCGGACGCGCCGCCACCTCGCTTCCTGGGCCGCACCGCATGGCTGGGCATCGCCGAGATCGCCGACCTGCCCGGCAGCATGACGCTCGGTCCAGGCGGCTACTTCCTCATCCACCCCATCGCCCGCGGCCGCGCGTACTGGGCCCACGTCACCACCGCCGACGAGCCCGGCCTCCGCTACGACCACGACAAGGTCGAGGTAGCCCACCGAGTCGCCACCTGGCACGAGCCGATCCCGCAGCTGATCGACGCCACCCCGGACGAGCGGATCATCCACATCGACATCCACGACCTGGACCCGTTGCCGACCTACGTCCACGGTCGGGTAGCGCTACTGGGCGACGCCGCCCACGCGATGAGCCCGGACCGCGGCCAGGGCGCCGGGCAGTCCATTGAGGACGCCGTCGTTCTCGCCGCCGCCCTCGCCGACGAGAACGCGATCGAGGCGGCCCTCTTCCGCTACGACACCGAACGTCGCCCGCGAACCCAAGCCACCGCCCGGGGGGCCCGCACCGACGGCCGACGCACCACCTCCAGAACCGCCCACCGAGCCATGGTCACCATGATCCGGCTGATGCCCGCACCCTTGTGGCGCAAAGGTATCGCTGCCAACGGCAACCCCACCTGGCGATGGCAACCCCCGCACCTGCGATCACCGGCCCCACCTCACTGAGCCAGGCGCCTGCCCTCGACCACAAGTTCATCCGAGCACGCACATGCAGCCCCTGCCCGACCACGTGATCGTGCACCGGATGTTCCCGCTCGCCGCCGACCGCAGGTGGTCGAGTGCGACTGGCTGTACTCACCGGAGGTCGTCGGGGCGGGACGGGACATCTCCCCGTCGATGGAACCGTTCCGCCGCGTGAACGAGCAGAACTTCGCGGCGTGCGAGCGCTGCCGGCCCGCGATGAACTCAAGCTCCTACGCGGACGGCGGCGTGCTCGCCCCCTCCGAACACCACATCGGCGAGTTCCACGACTGGCTGCTCAAGCGCCTGGCCGGGTGATCGCCTCTGCGAGCGCGGCGGCGTCGACCCGCTCGGCGCCGTCGACGACGTGCCAGCGCGAGAGCCAGTCGCGCGCGGCCAGCTCGTCGTATACGGCTGCGCACCGGGCCTGCAGGTCGTCGTCGGACTCGAAGGCGTCCTTGCGGCGGTCGGCGTCCGCCCGCGCCCGGCTCTCGGCGCGGGCGGCGGCGACCTCCGGCGAGACGCGCAGCAGGACGTGCGCGTCGGGGACGGGCAGCCCGAAGCGGTCGATCTCCAGCCCCCGCACCCACTCCACCACGGGACTGTCCGCGCCCTCGTGCAGGCGGGCGGCCTGGTAGGCGGCGTTCGAGGCGACGTAGCGGTCGAGCAGCACGACGTCGTGGGTGCGCAGGTCGGCGCGGATGGCCTCGGCGGCGTCGCGCCGGTCGAGCGCGTACAGCAGCGCCATGCCGTACACGGACTCGCCGAGGTCCCCGTGCTCGCCGTGCAGCGCCTCCCGGACGAGGTCGGCGTGCACACTCTCGCCGTAGCGGGGGAACGCGAGCGTCGCCACGCTCGAGCCCAGGTCGTGCAGCGCCTTCGTCAGCGCGTCGCTCAGCGTGCGCTTGCCCGCCCCGTCGAGACCTTCGATGACCACCAGTCGACCCACGTGGCCACTGTAGTCAGCGCACCTCGAGGCCGTTCGCCTTCGCCACCTCGCCCTGCCGTTCGTCCCGTGTCACGAACATCACCGGCTCACCGCCGACGAGTGCCGCCGCGTCGTGCGGCGCCACGGCGAGATGCGGCCCTGGTGCGTCAGTAGCGGTAGTGGTCCGACTTGTACGGGCCCTCCACGTCGACGTCGATGTACTCGGCCTGCTCCTTGGTCAGCTTGGTCAGCTCGCCACCGAGGGCCTGGAGGTGGATCTTGGCGACCTTCTCGTCGAGCTTCTTCGGCAGCCGGTACACCTCCCTGTCGTACTCCTCGTGCTTGGTGAACAGCTCCACCTGCGCGATGACCTGGTTGGAGAAGCTGTTCGACATCACGAAGCTCGGGTGCCCCGTGGCGTTGCCGAGGTTCAGCAGGCGCCCCTCGGAGAGCACGATGATCGAGTGACCGTCCGGGAAGGTCCACTCGTCGACCTGCGGCTTGATGTTCTCCCTGCGGATCCCGGGGTAACGCGCGAGGCCGGCCATGTCCAGCTCGTTGTCGAAGTGGCCGATGTTGCCCACGATCGTCTGGTGCTTCATCCGGGCCATGTGCTCGGCCATCACGACGTCCTTGTTGCCCGTCGTGGTGATCACGATGTCGGCCTCTGGCAGCACCGACTCCAGCGTCTTGACCGGGAAGCCGTCCATCGCGGCCTGCAGCCCGCAGATCGGGTCGATCTCGGTGACCACCACGCGCGCGCCCTGCCCGCGCAGCGACTCGGCGGCGCCCTTGCCGACGTCGCCGTACCCGCACACCACCGCGACCTTGCCGCCGATGAGCACGTCGGTGCCGCGGTTGATGCCGTCGATCAGCGAGTGCCGGATGCCGTACTTGTTGTCGAACTTGCTCTTGGTCACCGAGTCGTTGACGTTGATGGCCGGGAACAGCAGCTCGCCGGCCGCGGCGAGCTGGTACAGCCGCAGCACGCCGGTGGTGGTCTCCTCGGTGACGCCCCGGATGCCCTCGCCGATCTTGGTCCACTTGCCGGTGTCGGCGGCCAGCGAGTCCCGCAGCAGCTGCAGGAAGACCTTCCACTCGTCGGGGTCGTTGTCGTCGGCAGCGGGCACCACTCCGGCGCGCTCGTACTCGGTGCCCTTGTGCACGAGCATCGTGGCGTCGCCGCCATCGTCGAGGATCATGTTCGGACCGGCACCATCACTGCCGTCCCAGGTCAGCATCCGCTCGGTGCACCACCAGTACTCGGCGAGCGACTCACCCTTCCACGCGAACACCGGCACGCCCCGCGGCTCCTCCGGCGTCCCGTGCGGGCCCACCACCACGGCGGCGGCCGCGTGGTCCTGCGTGGAGAAGATGTTGCACGAGGCCCAGCGAACCTCAGCGCCGAGGGCGACCAGCGTCTCGATCAGCACCGCCGTCTGCACGGTCATGTGCAGCGAGCCGGACACCCGCGCGCCCCGCAACGGGTACACGTCGGCGTACTCCCTGCGCAGCGCCATCAGCCCCGGCATCTCGTGTTCGGCCAGCCGGATCTCCTTGCGACCGAACTCCGCGAGCGCCAGATCGGCGACCGCGAACTCCACACCGTTTCGCGTCTGGTGCAGAGAAGCAACGCTTTCAGGGGCCATCTCGGAACAATCCTCCAGACTCGCTGTGCCGCCAACCGGACGGACCGACACCTGCACATTACCGTTGTTTGTTCGTTCGTCGTCCTGCCAACCAGCGAGGAGATCCCCAGGTGCCCCTCCCCGGCCCCGATGCCCGCGTCGTCGAACTGCGCGTTCCGGGGCTGATAGGTACGAGTGGCGAGTCGTTGCTCGACTCCGTCGGCACGGTCGACGTGGCCGGTGACGGAGTCGGCCGCGTGATCCGCCCCTCCGACCGGCTGCGCAGGCCCGCGCCCGGCCCGGTCCTGCAGGCGCTCGGCCGGTCGGTGCCGCGCACGTTGGAGGGTTACCTGTGGAGCCGGATGACCTCGGGCGGCGCCGCGAAGGCCACGTGGGCGCTGCTGTTCCCGTTCTCACTAGCCAACGTGGCGCACTGGATGCTGCCGCCGGCGCCCGAGGGCAAGCGGTTGCCCTCGGTGCTCGGCGTGCTGTGCCGGGGCCTGCTGCGCCTCGCCGCGTTGCTGCTCACGATGCTGCTGGTGAGCCAGCTCGCCGTGGTGACGCTCGACCTGTTCGCCGCGCAGTGCCTGGCGCCGGGCAGCGGATGCCTCACGGCCGCGCCGTCCTGGGTGCGGGACGTCGACGGGGTGCGCATGGCGCTCGGCGTGGTGCCCCTGTTGCTGGTGGTGTTCGTGCTCTTCCGGGTGTCGTCGGCGAAGTGGAAGGTGAGCGCGCCGGAACGACGCCCGCTCCCCGGCAAGGGACTGCCCGGTGACGAGCTGGTCGACGGCGCCGACACCGCGATGCTGCGCTGCGTGCACACGGTCGCCGCGCTCGCGTGCGTCGCGCTGCTGCTGCTCGGTGGCCCGCTGCGGGTGCCGGAGCGGACCGCCGACGCCGTGCTGTGGTTCGCCACGCTCGGGCTACTGGGCATCGCGGTGCTCGCCACCATGGTGCGCGCGCACCGGCTGCTCCCGGTCGTGCCGCGGACGGCGCTGCTGGCGCTCGCGGCGGGGCTCGCGGTCGCGGCCGCCGTGGTGCGGACGCCGCTGCCGGTCACGCTCACCGGCACCGACGACACCGTCGAGGGCATCGGTGCCGCGCTGCTCGTCGTGTGTGTGCTGTTCGGGCTGCTGCTGATCCCGGCCGCGCTGCTGGCGAGGCCGGCGTGGGCCACGCTGCCGAGGCGGCTGCGGCCGTGGGCTGGTGGCTGGGCCGCGGCGCCAGCGCTCGCGCTCGCCGGGCTGCTCGGCGGCGGGTTCGGCGCTGGGCTCGCGATCGCCCTGCGCGAGCTCGTCGGCACCCGTGGTCTGCGGCTGCCGGAGAGCTACACGCTCATCACGCTGCTGTGGGGCGCTGGGCTCGCGGTCGGCGCGCTGCTCGCCGTGCTCGGGTTCGCGGTCGCGGTGCCGCTGCGGCGCGCTCGCCGTGGCATCCCCGACGTCGTCCGGCTCATGGAGACGCGTGAGGAGGACGAGGAGGAGGCGGCCACGGCGTGGGCGCGGTCGAGCTGGGAGCGCAAGTACCTGCACCGCATCGTGCTCACGATCGTCTTCGTGCTCGCCGTGGGTGTGGCCGCGCTGCTCGCGGTGCGGCTGGGCTTCGGCTCGGTGCCGACCGCGCTGAACCCGCTCTCCGGCGTCGGCGTGCTCACGCTCGGCGGGCTCGCGGCCGGGTTGCTGCGGGTGGTCTACACGGCGGCGACCGGGCCGGAGCGGAGCCGTCACCTCGGCGCGTTCTCCGACCTCGTGTGCTTCTGGCCGAGGGCGGCGCACCCCGCCGTACCGCCGTCGTACGCGCTCAAGGTGGTGCCGGAGCTGGCCCAGCGGGCACGCGAGCACCTTGCCGAGCCCGGCGCGCGCGTGGTGCTCGCCGGATACCACGTCGGCGGGCTGCTCGCGGTGATGAGCGCGGCGAGGCTGGCGGCCGAGCTGCCCGCGGCCGACCGCGAACGAGTCGGCGTGGTGACGGCGGGGGCGCCCCTGCAGTGGGGCTACCAGCGCGCGTTCCCGGCCGTGTTCCCGCACGACTCGCTCGCCCGCCTCTACGGGCAGCTCGACGGGCGCTGGCGCGGGCTGTGCCGGGGCACCGACACGTTCGGCGGCGGCGCCACGACGTGGCGGCATCAGGTCACCGAGGACAAGCTTCTCGGCATCGGCTACCTGCCCGACGGCGGCGTCGGCGCGCTGGAGCCCGCGGTGCAGGGCCCGACCGGGGCGCTCGTGCTCGGCGGCGACCACTGGCTGCCGGACCCCTTGCGCGAGCCCATCAACGGCAGGCGCTGGGTGGCCGGGGTGCGCAGGCACGCGGACTACGTCGCCGACCCGGAGTGGGACCGCGCCGTCGTGCTGGCCGCCGGCCTCGAACGGGCCGACATGACGGCGCGGCTGGCCGAACAGGTGCCCCTCTTCGAGGGCCTGCTCGGCCAGCCGCGCGTCAGGGAAGGCTAGGGCCTACGGCGCGTCCGTGGCCCCTACCGCGGCAGTGAAGGCC
>NZ_SWMS01000036.1 GCF_005146945.1 Prauserella endophytica | reverse complement strand
AGAGGGCATCTGCCCGCCTACAACACGGCCAACAACCACCCCACCTTCAGCGGATCCAGGTTCAACGCAGGCATGGTGGCCTTCACTGCAGCTCGGGGGCCTATTCCAGGTGGTAGCGGCGGAGCCGCTGGTAGAGCGTGCCCCGGGAGATGCCGAGGCGGGCCGCCGCCTCGGACTTGTTGCCCCCGCACTCGGCGAGTGTGTCGGTGATGACCCGAACCTCGGCCTGCTCCAGCGGGCCGAGGTTGCCCGTGCCGCCGGGATCGAACTGGCCACCGCTCTGGACGGACCCGCGCGTGAGCACGAGCACCACACCGTCTTCGAGCCGGCCGGGAGTGACCGGGTACAGGCGTGCGCGCAGGCCGTCGGCCAGTGCGAGTTCGCTCGCGGACGGACCCGCTTCCAGCACCGCCGCCCACAACGTCGGCCGGTCAAGCCCCAGTTCGGCGGCGTCGTCCTCGACGATCATCGTCTGGCGGTCGAGCGTGACGACCGGACCGGCCGATGCCGACCGCATTGACAGGTGCGCGTCGAGCATCCGCCGCTGACGAGCGGTCGCGGCCTCGTGCAGGGCGGTGGTGACCCCGTCGACCAGCGCCCGGACGGCGACCAGCAGCAGGTGGTTGGCGTTAGGGCACTAGGAGGTCGTGAACAGAATGATCTCGGTCTGTGATTCGATGCAAGCGGTTGGACGATCGCCATGCGCTGTGCGGCATCCCCGTGCTGTGCACGGGGATGCCGTGGGAGTTCCTGCCGCGGACGCAGATGTTGGAACACGCCGGGCTGGATGAGCCGCTGTAGCGGTTCGCGGCGGCCGACGAGTGAAGCTGGGCTCAACGCCGCCGCTTCCGCCCCTTCCCCCGCGCATTCCGAGATGCCCGAGATGTCCCGGCAAGTGGATGGACGGTCGCGAGCCCAGGCCGCCGCGCGGCGAACAGCTCGCGTAGCTCCTCCAGCCCGGTCTCGTCCGGATGACCGGACGCCGAAAGGGCCGCCATCAAGCCGCGCGCCTCGTCCGGCGGGCTCTCGGCCAGCGCGTCGGCAACGGCGTCGGGCCCGCCGGCCTCCAGCAGGTGGATGAGCTGCTCGGCCATGCCGCGCAGGCCTTCCTCCTCGCCGAGCTCTTCCATCGCTAGTTCGCCGTCCTCGACCAGCAGGTGCGTCGCGATCGGGCCCAGATGCCGGTCTGAGCGCAGGTTCCGCAGGAGCGCGCATCGGTCGGGGACGGTGTGGGACAGCATGTCGAGCATCGCGGTTGCGCGCGTGCGGAACGGACAGCCGCGGATCGCGTCGAGCAGTTGCGGCAGTCCGCGGTCCCGGCCACCGTGGGCGGCCAGCCATCCGGCGACCTCGTCCGCTGCCGTCTCCGGGCTGTAGTGCTCGGAGAGCATGCCCAGCATGGGCCCGGGTTCGGCGCCGGCCAGCTCACCGACCAGCGGCGCGTGCCGGCCCTCTTCGACCAGCCGGGCGCGCACCGCCCGGGTGGCGAGTGGCGTGAGCGACACCAGTTCCATCGGGCCGGCGCCCGGCCGCAGTGCGGCCCGCAGCCGATCGAGCATGTCCGGCGGGAACGGCGCGACCTGGTCGGGTGCCACGCCCTGGTCGAAGCCCAGATCGGCGCGGAAAACCGGATCCGGCTCCGCGGTGGTCAGCTCCACCGCGCCGAAGTCGGCAAGCGTGGCCAACAGCCGGCGCAGGTCGGTCCCGACCCCCTTTCGCCACACCGTCTCGGACGCCGCATCGAGGTCATCCGGGTCGAAGGCTTCGTTCAAGGACAGCCAGACACCTGCCTCGAGCCGGACGACCGGCATCGGTTCGGGTAGCCCGTAGAGGGTGTTGAGCAGGTCGGCCAGCACCTCGTCGATGAGGACGCTGAGCAGAGTGGTGTGCTCGGGCGGCCAATGACCTCCTTGCGTGACGAGCTCGGGTGAGGGCAGTTCGCCGAACGCGGCCGTCCACAACGCAAGGCTGTCGCCAAGCAGCCGAGCGTTCTTGGCCACCCTCACCAGCTTGCCTCTCACCACCCGGACGACGCGGATCCTCTTGGCCAGCCCGACCAGAGAGGACAGGACGGGCAGGTCGGCGCTGCTCTGGGTTCGATAGACCCGGTCCCCGATCCGCGGATCGAACCGGTCGCCGGTGTCCAGCAGCGTCACCAGCTCGCGGGCATCGGCGAGCTTCAGGTTGCCGCTCGGGGTCAGCGCTCGACCCTCGCCGACCCATTCGACCAGCCCCCGCAACCGGGCGACGACCGGGGTCCGCTCGGCGGCTGCCGCGAGCTCCGCGTCCGGCGGAAGGGACACCGGCAGCTGGACCACCGCGCGTTCGGGCCGGCCACCGCCATCGAGGACATGTCGCGCGGCGATCTCAGCGAGAACGCCGTCGTCGTAGTCGACCCGGCCCATGCGGGCGTCGTCGAGGAACCCGGCCATGGCGGCACCGTCGGCGAGATCCGCCCCCCGTCGGAGGGCGTTCATCGCCCAGAACTTGGCCACGCCGAAGTTGCGTTCGTCGGCCATGGCGGCGGGGAACTCGTTGCCGGCCTTCGTGATGGCCGCGTCGAGATGGTCCTGCGGATCACCGGTGGGATCGGCCAGCCCGGTCGCGTGCAGGTAACGAACGAGCAGGCGCAAGTCCTCGGGTATGTGGGCCACGTCCCGCGCGTTGGCCGACAGGGTGCGCGGCGTGTGCGACAGCAGGAACTCCTCGACCAAGCCGGTGGTCCAGTACCCCAACCGCCCGTCGATGCTGTTGTGCCGGAAGTTCAGCATCGTGTCCAGCGCCATCGGATCGAGTTCCCGGCCCTGTCGCTTCGCCCAGACCATGCAGCGCCGGATCAAGAGGGCTTTGGCCGACTCGAACGCGTCGGTGTCCTCGGGCTCGAAGTAGGTGCGCATTGCCACCCTCACGGTCCTTGCTGTTCGAGGAGTTGCCCAGGGTAGTGCAGACGTGAGGACTGCTGAAACGCGGCCTTGTCACCTGTCCACCGCGCGGGCGGCCGGACAAGGTCGTCTCCGGCACTCGCTTCGAATGCATGGGCTCGCCGCCGAAGTCATGGGATGATCGGCGACAGACGGGCATACGCGTCAGCGATCGGTTCGGCTCCCGACCTGAACCGGCCTCGGCTCTGGTGTTCGACTCCGCCCGCATCGACCCGCGCCCTGCGCGTCACGCCGATGAGCGCCCCGAGACCGCTCCGGCTCATTCCGCAGCTCCGGATGTGACGTCCCGGCTTCTCCTGCCCTCGCCGAACGCAGCCTCACGACCAGCCACGCCGACCGAGGCGGGACCGGACGGATTCCGCCGCCGCGCAAGAGAATGGAGTGAAACCCTTGAGTACCAACCGAATGACCAACGGCGCCGAGCGCGCGATCATCGAGAACATGCTCGATCGCAACCGCGAAGCCCTGATCGAGACCGCACGCGGCCTCTCGGAAGCCGACGCCCGCCGCCGACTCGTCGCGTCGCTGACGACACCGATCTCCTTGATCAAACATGCCGCGGCCGCCGAACGGATCTGGTTTCAACGATTCTGGGCGGGCCTCGCCGAATCCGAATGCGACGGATACTCGAACCGAGACGAGGGCACCTTCGCCGTCGCAGACGACGAGCTCTTGGCCGACGTCATCGCGGAGTTCGAGCGGGCAAGCGAGCGATCACGGGCGATCGCCGCCCGCTTCGACCTCGACGACACCAAGGAGAACCCCCGCGAGGGAACCGTCAGCATGCGATGGACTCTCCTCGCCATGAGCGAAGAGTTCGCCCGGCACGCGGGCCACGGTGACATCCTGCGCGAACAGATCGATCAGCCCGTAACCGGACGGCCAGAGCCGTCAGTAGCTGCCGCAACGACGAAGCCCCACCGGCGATGACCACCGTTGGGGGTCTGACCCGGGAAAGCGGGCGGTGCGGATACCCGCGCGACCTCCGGGTAGCAGGGAGTAAGGCGGGCTTAAGCCGGTTGTGGGTGGATCGGAGGGCTGAGTTCGCCTGTTGACGAGGAGCCCGCAGTGACCGCCACACCCGGTGACACCGAGGCCGAGTCGCCCGCCGAGCCGGACAGCCGGCGCTGGGTGGTGCTGGTGTTGATGGGGCTCGCGTTGTGTGTGGTGGTGTTGAACAACTCCGCGCTCAACGTGGCGATTCCGGCGTTGATGCGCGACCTCCGCGCGGACCTGCCCGCCGTGCAGTGGATCGTGGACGGCTACTCGATCGTGTTCGCAGGACTGCTCATGGCGGCCGGTGTGTGGTCGGACCGATGGGGTCGCAAGCGGTTGACACTCGGCGGGCTCGTCGTGTTCGCGGGCGCGTCGATGCTCGCCGCACTCGCGCGGGAGCCCTGGCAGCTCATCGTCCTGCGGGGACTGCTGGGTGCCGCCGCCGCTTTCGTCATGCCGGGGACGCTGTCGATCCTGCTGCATGTCTTCGACCGCAAGGAGCGGGCCATGGCGATCGCCGTGTGGAGCGGCATCGCGGCGCTCGGCGTCGCGCTCGGGCCGATCCTGGGCGGCCTGGTGGTCGACGAGTTCGGCTGGGCCGCGGTGTTCCTGCTCAACGTGCCGATGGTCGCGGTGATCGTGTTGACGGGCGTGTTCTTCGTGCGTGAGTCGGCCGACCCGGCCTCGCGGCCGACCGACGCGGTCGGGGCCGTGCTGTCGGTGCTGGCAGTCGGTGGCCTGGTCTTCACGGTGATCGAGTTCGGCGCGTCCGGGCGGCTCGACGCGCTGGTGATCACGGGCGCGGTCGCCACGGTTCTGGCCGGGGTGGCGTTCGTGCGCAGGCTGCGCACGGCGAAGTACCCGCTCATGGAGCTGTCCCTGTTGGCCGACAGGCGATTCGGCGGGGCGGCGATCGGGAACATGTTGTTGTTCTTCGGTCTCGCTGGCGCGCTGTTCGTGCTGACCCAACGACTTCAGGTGCAGCTCGAGATGAGTCCGTTCTCGGCAGGTCTGGCCGTGGGGCCGGTCGCGGTGAGCGTGCTCGTCGGCACGGCGTTATCCCCGAGTCTTGGCAGGCTGGTCGGCGTCCGCGCGACGGTCGGGGCGGGCATGATGCTGTCCGCGCTCGGCATCGGCGGGCTCGGCCTTGCCCACAGCTATCCCGTCATCGTGGTCGCGCTGGTCGCCGCCGGTTTCGGCTTCGGTATCGCCACCCCGGTGGCCACCAGTGTCCTGGTGTCGAGCCTGTCCGATGACCGGGCCAGCTCCGGCTCCGCGGTCAACGACACCATGCAGGAACTCGGCTGGGCGCTCGGCGTCGCGGTGGTGGGGGCGCTGCTCAACCGGGTGTTCCAGGCCGGCGGCGGAGCGGAGACCTTGCAGCAGGCCGTCGACCTCGCCGTCGCCGCTCCGGACGGGGCAGCGATGGTCGCCCAGGCGAACGCCGCATTCGATCACGCGGCGGTCGTCTCCCTCGCTGTCGCCGGCGGCGTCAGTGCCGCGGGGGCCGTGCTTGCCGCCCGGCTGCTGCCCGCCCGTCTCCAAGGCGCGCCCTAAGAGCCGCATCAGACTCCCCGGGCACGCTGGGCAACGCATGCCGCCGCATGGCAGGGAACGAGCAGAGGAGCAGCACATGCAGTGGGACGACATCTACGTGGCGGGACTGGGTGCGTACCTTCCGCCGGCGGCGTCGGCGGAGGACGCCATCGCCGCCGGGGAGTACGACGCCGAGGAACTCGAGGCCAACGGCATCACGTCCGTGCTGGTCGAGCCCAAGCTGGCCGCGCCGGAGATGGCGGTGCTGGCCGCGCGGGACGCGATCACGCATTCGGCTGTCGACGTCGGCGACATCCGCCTGGTCTTCCACTCCAGTCTTTGGTACCAGGGTGTCGACATGTGGCCCGCCGCTTCGTACGTGGCGCGCTTCGCCGTGGGTGACTCGGTGGTCGCCTTCGACGTGCAGCAGCAGTGCAACGCCGCGGTCGGCGCGATGGACCTGGCCGCGTCGCGGCTGCTGTTCGAGCGCGGCCGGGGAATGGCGGGCGGCGCGGCGTTGCTGACCACCGGCGACCGCTTCGCCATGCCCGGTGTCGACCGCTGGCGTACCGAGCGCGGCCTGCCCTACGGCGACGGCGGCACCGCGATGCTGCTGTCCACCGAGAGCGGCTTCGCCCGGCTGCTGTCCACCTACACCGTGTCGGACAACGGCCTGGAGCAGGTGCTGCGCGGCGAGAAGTTCCACGACACCTATCAGCCGGGTCCGCTGGACATCACCAGCCGGATCGCCTACCACTTCGCCAACAACGGCGGCATGCGCGCCTCGACCGTGCGGCTGGCCGAGGCGGTCAAGGCGTCCGTCGCGGGCGCGCTGGCCGAGGCCAAGACCGAGTTCGGCGATCTGGGCGGCGTCGTCATCCCCGCCGCGGGCCGGGCGAAGCTGGACTGGCAGCTCAGCCAGCTCGTCGGTATCCACGAGGAGCAGACCTCGTGGACCTTCGCTCGCACACACGGACATCTCGGTGCCGGCGACCAGTTCGCCGGCCTGCGCCACCTGCTGCTGGAGGGTGTGGTCAAGCCGGGTGACCGGGTGCTGATGGTCGGCGGCGGCGCGGGCCTGACAGCGACCAGCGCCGTGTTCGAGATTCTCGGCGGCATGCCCGCGGCGACCGAGCGGACGTGGCCTCGGTGACGCTGTACGTCCCGTCCCGGACCGGCGGGGCCGCGATCCTCGACGACGCCGCGGGCCGCGCTCCGCAGGCCCCCGCCGTCCGCGACGCGGTGGGGGCGTGGACCTATGCCGAACTGCGCGCCGCCGCGCGTGCGGTCGCGAGGTCGCTGATCGAAGCGGGCGTGCGCAAGGGCGACCGGGTCGCGCTGTGCTCGCGCAACCGCCGCGAGCTGTCCGCGGTGGTGTTCGGCGTGCTGCGTGCGGGCGCGGTGCTGGTGCCGCTGAGCCCGCACCTGCCGCCCGCCGCGCTGTGCGCCGTCGTGGCCGAC
The DNA here is from genome assembly GCF_005146945.1 of Prauserella endophytica. Classification (GTDB taxonomy): domain Bacteria; phylum Actinomycetota; class Actinomycetes; order Mycobacteriales; family Pseudonocardiaceae; genus Prauserella_A; species Prauserella_A endophytica. Next base: position 37,636 of record NZ_SWMS01000036.1, on the reverse strand, counting down.
GCCGAGCCCGCCGCGCTGGTCGCCCCCGCCGACGGAAGGCCCGAGGTGCCGTGCCAGGTCCTGTCCATAGAGGACATAGTGACCGGGGAGGGCGAGGACGACCCGGTCGCCGTCGAACCGGACGACACCGCGATGCTGATCTACACGTCTGGCAGCACCTCGGCGCCCAAGGGGGTCGTCTGCCCGCACTCCGCGGTCGAGTTCGCCGCACGTGCGATCCATGCCCGATTGTCCTATCGGGACACCGACGTGGTGCTGGTCGGATCGCCCATGTCGTTCGACTACGGCCTCTATCAGGTGCTGCTGTCGGCGCTGGCCGGCGCCGAGCTGGTCCTCGCCGACGCCGACGACCCGATCGGCATGCTCAAACTCATGCGCGCCGTGCGCGCGACCGTGCTGCCGACCGTGCCGTCGACCGCTCGGATGCTGGCCAGGCTGGCCCGGCGCGGTGATGCCCCCGATCACGTGCGGATGTTCACGAACACCGGGGCGGCGCTGACCACGGCCGACATCGACGAGCTCCGCGCGGTGTTCCCCCGCGCGGCCATCGTCTCGATGTACGGCATCACCGAGTGCAAGCGGGTCACCATCGCCGCGCCCGATGTCGACCGGCGCAAGCCCGGCTCGGTCGGCACCGCGCTGCCCGGCACCGAGGTCCGCATCCTCGGCGAGGACGGCGAGCCGGTCCCGGTCGGCACGGTCGGAGAGATCGTGGTGCTGGGGCCCCACGTGATGGCCGGCTACCGGGGCGATCCGGAACTGACCGCGCAGCGTTACGACATCGACCCGGCGACCGGCTCGCGCAGGCTGCGCACCGGTGACTACGGCCACCTCGACGACGACGGCCACCTGTATTTCCACGGCCGCCGCGACGACCAGTTCAAACGCAGGGGCGTACGGGCCAGCCTGATCGAGATCGAGTCGGCCGCCGCGCGGGTCGACGGGGTCACCGCGAGTGCCGCGTTGCCCCCGGAGGACGACCACGACCTCGAGATCGTCGTCGTCTCCGAGCGCGACGGCGACGCCGTGCTCGCCGACCTCGCCGGCCTGCTGGAGCCCGCGAAGGTTCCGGCCTTCTGCCACGTCGTCGGCGTCCTTCCCTTGACCGCCAACGGAAAGACCGACAAGAAGCGGCTGCGCGAGCTGGTGCGGCCCGGCAGCGGGAGTGTCCAGTGACCGTGTTCGACGCAGGCCGCGCGGCCGAGTTGATCGCCGCGTACGGCAGTCCCATGTACGTCTACGACCTCGATCGGGTACGGGAGGCGAGGGCCGACCTCGTCGCCGCCGTGCCCGAGGGCGCGCAGTTGCTGTATTCGCTCAAGGCCAACCCGCACCCGGACCTGGTCGGCGAACTGCTCGCCGGGGGCTGCCACGCCGAGGTCTCCTCGACCGGCGAGCTGAGCACCGCTCTGGCCGCAGGCGCCGTGCCGGCCGAGGTGTTCTACACCGGCCCGGGCAAGACCGCCGAGGAACTGGAGATCGCGGTTCGCGCCGGGGTCGGGACGTTCAGCTGCGAGTCCCTTGTGGACCTGCAGCGGGTGGCGGCGGCGGCCCGCGAGTGCGACCGTGAGGTCGACGTCGTGCTGCGGGTCAACGGCGCTGAGGCGCCCGGCGGCGCGGGCATGCGGATGACCGGCGAGGCGTCGCAGTTCGGTACCGACGTCGAGATCCTGATGGGCCGGCGTGCCGAGCTGGCCGGTGTGAGGGGCGTGCGGCTCGCCGGCTTCCACTTCTTCCCGCTGACCAACGTCTACGACGAACAGAGCTTGCTCGACGAGATGACCGGCAGCGTCCGCACCGCCGCCGCGCTGGCCGGCGAGCTCGGCATCGAGGTCCGGGTGCTCGATCTCGGCGGCGGATTCGCGTGTCCGTTCGCCAAGGAGGGCGAGCGCCCTCGGTACCCAGGGCTGCGCGCGCCGTTGACCGCGGCCCTCGACGAGCACTTTCCTCGCTGGCGCGCCACGACCAGGGTGCTCTTCGAGAGCGGACGGCACCTGGTCGGCGACAGCGGCGTGCTGTTGTGCACGGTGTCCGACGTCAAGGACAGCCGCGGGACCCGGTTCGCGGTGCTCGACACCGGGATCAACCACCTGGGCGGGTTGTCGGGCATCGGCCGGCTGCTGCCCCTGGCCGCTGCCGTGCTGCCTGTCGGCTCCGGCGACGCGGAGGAGACCGCGCCGGGGAAGATCCGGTTGGTCGGGCCGCTGTGCACACCCGCCGACACCCTGGGCCGCGGCGCGGCCGACGTGTCGGCGCACGTGCGGGTCGGGCAGATCCTCGCCATTCCGAACGTCGGCGCCTACGGCCCGACCGCCAGCCTGATCGGCTTCCTTGGCCGGCCGGCCGCGGCGGAGATCGTGGTCAGCGACGGCGACGTCGTCACCGCCAGCAGGCTCGTCCTCGTGCGCGAGCCGGTCGCGCCACACACCACCTCCCGTCAGGAGAACACGATGGAAACCACCCCGTGGGATGCCCGTTACCCGAAGGTGCTGGCCGAGGTGCTTCCCCGTCTCGGCTCGTCGGTCGGCCCCGACGACAACCTCCGCGCGGCGGGTCTGGACTCGCTGGCGCTGGTGGACCTGCTGGTGCGCCTGGAGGAGGCGTACGACGTCACCATCCCCGACGACGACCTGGACCCGGAGGCCTTCGCGACGCCCGCGAGCCTGTGGCAGGTGGTGGAGGCCGCCCTCGCGCGCACGCGGTAGGGCCGGGAGCGCGAGCCGCGCTCGGCGAGGACGGGTGGGCGCCCGCACACCGTTGTGCGTGGCGCCTGGCTCAGGAGGCGGCGACGTCGGCCATGTGGCGGTCGAGGGCCGGATCGGCGCTGAGGACGGCCTGGTGCAACTGCTGGATCGGCCGGCACGGCTCGACACCCAGTTCCTCGCGCAGGCGCGTGCGCAACTGCACGAAGCAGTTCAGCGCGTCCGCCTGGCGTTCCGAGCGGTAGAACGCCAGCATGAGCTGCCGGTAGAACGTCTCCCGCAGCGGGTAGTCGTGCACCAGCCGGATCAGCTCGGCGATCACCGACCGATGCCTGCCCAGCAGCAGGTCGATCTCCAGCCGCAGCTCCAGTGCCGCGACGTACTCCTCGTCCAGGCAGGTGGCGAACACGCCGAGCATCGTGCCGTCGGTCAGGCCCGCGAGCGCGGGCCCCCGCCACAGGTCGAGGGCGCGGCGGACCGTGTCGGCCGCGTCGGCGAGCTGTCCCCTGTCCTGCAACGATCTGGCCCGGCCCATCAACGACTCGAACTCGTGCTGGTCGAAGCCAGCGCCTTCGAGACGCAGGAGATAGCCGGGCCCGTCGGTGATGATCGTCGCCTGGCGATCACCCCCGACGTTCTCGAAGAGCCCGTTGCGCAACTGGGCCATGTAGACATGCAACGCTCCCCGCGCCTTCGCGGGCGGCTGGTCGCCCCAGATCTCGGCGATCAGGCTCTCGGTGGACACGACCTCGTTGACCCTGGACAGCAACGAGGCGAGCAGGATCCTTTTCTTACTCGCGCTCGGTAACAGTGAACGTCCAGCTCCGTTGGCACAGTCCAGCACGGACAGCGGACCAAGGACCTCGAAGCGCACGCGGAACCCCCTAGGCTCTTCACTTGGTGTTGGCAATTGATCCTTACACGCGTTCGTGGCCCGATGAATGAACATTGGAAAGTTTCGATTGTTGTCACAGTGCTTTCCATCAGGGTTCGTGAACGTTGCTCTGAATGGCCGATCACGTGACATTCTCACGTGAATGTCGATCTTGTGGGGTGGGAATTCACCTTCCTGCTCTGTCAATGCTCTGAGCGTCTTCCTTCGTGCACTTCAGCGGTGGTTAAGGCGGACATCAGTCTCCGTCCAGGGCACGCGTCGGGTGCCGCTCCTAAGGTCTGACGTGGATGTTGGAGGCGGGGCCGTGACAGGTGAGCGTGAGATGATCGAAGAGAGCGACCATTTCATGAGTCGTTTCCGGAGTTGGGTCGACTTTGTGCCCGATGAACCTGCGATCGTTTTTGTCGACGAATTCGGCGAAGTTAACACGAAGGATATTCGGGGCGACGGGCTGACCTATCGGGAACTGGACGAGCGGGCTCGGTCGCTCGCCGCCGGGCTCGTAGGCCGGGGTCTGCGCGGCGCTCGTGTCCTGTTGTCGCATCCTCCTGGCCTCGAATTCACCGTCGCGCTACTCGGCTGTTTCCACGCCGGTGTGATCGCCGTTCCCGCACCCGTGCCGGAGTCCGGTGGACGCGGCGACACGCGACTGACCGGCATCGTCACCGACGCCGAAGTCGGCGTCGTGCTGACCACTCCGGCGACCGCGGGCACCGTGCGCGGCTGGCTGGGCCGCGCGGGCCTGGCTGAGCGGGTCGAGGTGCTGGTCGAGGCGGACCTGCGCGAAGGCCGGCACGAGCCACTGCCCGAACTCGATCCCGAGGCCATCGCCTTCTTGCAGTACACCTCCGGTTCCACCAGCGAGCCCAAGGGCGTCCTGGTGACACACCGGGCATTGGCCAGCAACGCCTCGGAGAGCCGGCGCGCACTCGGGGTCGGCTGGGGGGTCCGGAGCGTGAGCTGGTTGCCGCACTACCACGACATGGGGCTGGTCGGTCAGCTGCTCGGGCCGATGTACTGTGGCGGCACCGCGTACCTGATGGCCCCGATGAGCTTCCTCAAGCGGCCGCACCGCTGGATGCGGTTGATCACCGCGGTCAAGGCGCACGTCACCGTGGCGCCCGACTTCGGCTACGCGCTGGTCACCCGCCGCACCACCGACGAGCAGCTGGCTGAGCTCGACCTGAGCAGCCTCGACGTCGTGATGAACGGGTCGGAGCCGATTCACGCGGCCACATTGGACAAGTTCGCCGCCAGGTTCGCCCCCGCAGGGCTGCGCGCAGCCTCGATCATGCCCTGCTACGGCATGGCCGAGACGACGCTGTTCGTCACCGCGGCCCCGCGAGGCACCGGCTACGTGGCCCGCGACGTCGACGCCGCCGCGCTGGCGAGCAACCGGATCGCCGTCGCCGAGGACGGACGGCCGTCGCGGCGGCTGGTGAGCAGCGGCAGGCCGGTCGACTTCGACATTCGTATCGTCGACCCCGAGACCCGTGCGGAACTGCCGCCGGGTTCGGTCGGTGAGATCTGGCTCGCCGGACCGTCCGTGGCGGCCGGATACTGGGCGCGGCCGGACGTCAGCCAGGACACCTTCCGGGCGCGGTTGTCCGGGTCCGATGCGGACTACCTGCGTACCGGTGATCTCGGTGGCCTCTTCGACGGTGAGCTCTTCGTCACCGGCAGGCGCAAGGAGGTCCTCATCGTCAACGGCCGGAACCTGTACCCGCAGGACATCGAGCGCACGATCCGCGAGGCGCACCCCGTGACCGGCGCGGGGGCGACCGCCGTGTTCACGGTCGAGGCCCAGGCGCCCGCCGCCGTCGCGGTGCAGGAGGTCCGCCCGGCGGACCTGAGGACCGTCGACGTGGACGAGCTGGTCGCCGTTCTGCGCCGGGCCGTTCGCGCCGAGTTCGAGCTCCATCTGGCCGATGTCGTGTTCGTGCCGACGGGCGCTATCGAGAAGACCACCAGCGGCAAGGTCCGGCGTGGCGCGACGAGGGACGCGTTCCTCGTCGACGGACTGCGCACACTGCACACCACGGTGGCCGGGCGATGACCGCGACGGACACCACGTTCCGGCACGCCCCGATGGTCGCGCTGGAGCAGCTGGAGCACCACCTCGGCCCGGCAGGCCCGGCCGCGGAGCGCTCCGCCGACGACCTGGCCGAGGAGTTCCCGGTCGCCGACGTCGCCGCACTGGACGCCTGCGACCTGGCGCTGCACTACGTTCCCGAGGAGTACGGCGGACGGTTGCGCGACTTCGAACGCTCCGCCGCGCTGATCCGTGCGGTGGCCGGGCGCGACCTGACCGTCGCGATCGCCCACGGCAAGACCTTCCTCGGGTGCGTGTGCGTCTGGGTGGCCGGCTCGGCCGAGCAGGCCCGCCGGGTCGCCGCGCTGGTGGCGGCCAAGGTACCGGTGTCGTGGGGTCTCACCGAGCGCGAGCACGGCAGCGACCTGGTCAACGGTGAGCTGACCGCCGTGGTCGACGGTGATGTGGTCCGCCTGACCGGCGAGAAGTATCTGATCAACAACGCAACGCGCGGTGGGCTGGTCACCGTGCTGGCACGGGTGACGCCTGAGGGCGGGCCACGCGGGTTCGACGTGTACCTGGTGCAGCGCGACCGGCTGCCCGGCGGGGCGTACGAGCCACTGCCGAAGGTGCCGACGGTCGGCATCCGCGGTGCGGACATCAGCGGATTCGCCTTGCGGGAAGCCGAAGTCCACGCCGTGGACGACCGGGTCGGCGAGCCGGGCACCGGCCTGGAAACGGTGGTGCGGTCGCTCCAGCTCACCCGCACGTTGTGCTCGTCGCTCTCGCTGGGCGCCGCCGATCACGGGCTGGTCGAAGCGGTGCGTTTCGCCAGTGGGCGCGAGCTGTACGGCAAGGTTCTCGCAGACCTGCCCGCGGCGGCCCGGACGTTGACCGAGTGCTACGCCGACCACCTGCTCAACGAGGCGTTCGCCACCGTCGCGACGCGCTTGATCCACACCGTGCCCGGCGAGCTGGCGACGGTGTCGGCGGCGGTGAAGTACCTGGTTCCGGTACGCACCGAGGGTCTGCTGGCCCGGCTGCGTGGGCTGCTGGGGGCGAGGGCGTGGTTGCTCGACGTGCGCGGTGACGAGGTGGCGCAGGGCGTCGGCGAGTTCCAGAAGGTCGAGCGCGACCACCGGATCGTGTCGTTGTTCGACGGCAACACGGTCGTCAACCTGAGTTCCCTGGTCAGCCAGTTCCCGATGGTGGCGAGGGGGCACCGCGCCGGCCGCGAGCCGGAGCCGGGCCTTGCCGTCGCCGCCGACCTGACCGCCGAGCTGCCCCCAGCCGACTTCGCCGCGCTGCGGCTGGTGCCGATGAAGGGCGTGAGCGTGCTGCACAACCTCGCGCCCGCCGCCGCGGAGCTGGCGCGGCTCGCGGCGCGCGACCCGGACCTGACTCCGGTCGCCGGGGTCGTCGACGCGCTGCTGGCCGGGACCCGCGAGCTGCTGGGGGAGATCGCCGTGCAGCCCATCGTGCCACCGGACGTGCCGCCCTACGCGTTCGCGCTGGCGCGGCGGCTGGCCACGATGATCGCGGGCGCGTCGGCGGTCGCGCTGTGGCTGGGCAACCAGCAGGCCATGTCGGCCGATCCGTTGTGGCGCAAGGGACACTGGCTGCTTGCGGCGCTGGCCCGCCTCGGCGTCCCGGCCGACGACACCGCGCTGGACGCCAGCCACGCCGTCCTCGGCACGGTGCTGCGCGACCAGGTCTTCGGGTCCCGGCTGACCTCGTTGCTGCACGCGCGCCTCGTCCGGGAGCGAACGGCATGAACGGGGACGCCTTGGAGGAGCTGCTCGGCGACCCGTACGACGGGAGCAACCCGACCGGGCACGCCGCGATCGTCGCCGCCGACGACGCCGGCGAGCCGTGCGCCGCGGGCGAGGCCGTGCTCGACGCGTGGCAGGCCAACGCCGAGTACGTCCCCGCCGAGCTGGGAGGGAGGCTGACCGCGGTGGACGAACTGGTGCGCAGGCTGCGCCCGGTGTTCCGCCGCGACGCGGGCCTCGGCCTCGGCCACGGGCTGACCACGCTGATGGCCTCGCTCAACGTGTGGGCGGCAGGCACCGCTGAGCAGCGAAAGCACCTCGCCGGGAGGTTGCTGGCCGGCGAGCGGGTGTCGGTGGCCTATCACGAACTGGAGCACGGCAACGACCTCACCCGCAACGCGCTGCGCGCCGAGCGGCGTGGGAACGGCTTCGTGCTCGATGGCACCAAGCGGGTCATCAACAACGCGGGCCGCGCCCGCGCCGCCGTGGTGTTCGCCCGCACCGCCGACCCGGCCGCGGCGCCCGGTGGGCGGGACCACTCACTGCTTTTCGTCGACGACCTCGACCGCGTTCCCGGCCTGACCAGGCTGCCCCGGCTGCGCACCTCCGGACTGGCCGGTTGCCTTCTGGCCGGGTTCGGCTTCGATGGGGCCGTCGTGGGGGAGGACGCGCTGGTCGGTGCGGTCGGCACCGGCGCGGAGACCGCGCTGCGGTCGTTCCAGGTCAGCCGGTGCGTCACGGCGGGCGTGGGCACGTCGCTGCTGGAGGGCGCGCTGTTCGGCGTGTACCGGTTCGCCACCGAGCGGGTGCTGTACGGCCGTCCGGTCACGGCGATCCCGCATGCGCGGTCGGTCCTGGCGGGGGCGTTCATCGACCTGCAGGTCGCCCAGGCGCTGGCCCGGGTCGCCGCCCGCGCGCTGCACCTGTACCCCTCGGTCGCGGGCCGGTACGCGGCGGCGGCGAAGTACCTCGCGCCGAAGATCACCGAGAACGCGCTTGCCGACCTCGCGGTCGTCCTCGGCGCGCGCGGCTACCTGCGCGAGGGCGAGTACGCGTTCGTCGGCAAGCACCTGCGCGACATCGCGGGCCTGAGCATCGGCCATGCGGGCGGCGTGAGCTGCCAGCTGACCGTGCTGCCGGACCTGCCGGGCGTGCGGCCCACCGGGGCCGAGGGCGCGCTCTTCGACGACTCGCCGCTGCCGGAGCTGGATCTCGGCGAGTTGCGGGTGCGGGCCGGCCGGGCCGATCCGCTGCTCGGCGCGCTGGAGGGCGTCGCCGATGACGAACTGCGGGCCGAACTCGCTAGCGTGCGCGCCGACGCCGCCGCGCTGCCGGTGACCGAGCGCGGAGTCACCGCGTCACACCGGTCGCTGGCGCTGACCGAGCGGTACGCGTGGTTGCTGGCCGCGTCCGCCTGCCTCAACTCGCCGCGCGCTGCGGATCCACAGTGGACGGATGCGGTGCTGGAGCGGATCGGCCTGCGTTCCGGCCGCACCACCGAGCGGACCTCCACAGCCGCTCTGGACGCCGCCTACCAGGACATGGCCGACCGCGCCGCGACCGGCCGCAGCTTCGACCTCGACCCCGAGCCGGTGCTTCGCGCCCTCGCCTGACCAGACAGCAGTCCCGAAAGAGGAGACCATGAACAGTCCGGACAGCACCACCGTCGACGTGACGCCGGCCGACGTGGCGGCGTGGCTCGTCGAACGGATCGCCGAGTACCGTGAGGCGCCGGCAGCCGAGATCGACACCACCGTGCCGCTCGCCGAACTGGGCCTTGACTCGGTCTACGTGCTCAGCCTGTGCGGCGACGTCGAGGACAAGTGGGGTCTGGTGGTGGAGCCCACCGTCGCCTGGGACCACCCCACCATCGACGCCCTCGCCGTCCACCTGCACGGGGAAATCGCGTCGTGACCGCCCCACGCGGCGCCATCGCCGTGGTGGGCATCGACTGCCGGTTCCCCGGTTCCCCCACGGTCGAGGACTTCTGGCGGCTGCTCCTGGACGGCCGCGTGGCAGCGGGCCCCGTTCCCGGCGACCGCTGGGACCCGGCGACGCTGACCGATGTCAAGTCCGGTGTGGACACTCCCGCGGCGTTCATCGACGACGCGGCGGCGTTCGACCACCGCTTCTTCGGCATCTCGCCCATCGAGGCCGCCGCCATGGACCCGCAGCAGCGGCTCCTGTTGCAGGCGGCCTGGCGGGCGTGCGAGGACGCGGGTTACGCGCCGAGGTCGCTGGCCGGCACCGCGACCAGCGTGCACGTGGGCATCATGTCCAGCGAGTGGGGCAACATCCACCTCACCGACTACCGCGGCATGACCCCGCAGCGCGGATCGGGCAACGGCTACTGCATGGCGGCCAACCGCATCTCCTACCATCTCGACCTCAAGGGTCCGAGCATGGCCGTGGACACCGCGTGCTCGTCCTCGCTCGTCGCCGCTGCGCTCGCGGCGACGACGCTGCGGGCGGGCGAAGCGAACATGGCCATCGTGGCCGGAGTCAACCTGATCCTGACGCCGGCACTGTCGATCTTCTACGACCAGGCCGGACTTGCCGCGCCGGACGGCCGCTGCAAGCCGTTCGCGGCGGACGCCGACGGGATCGGCCGGGGCGAGGGCGTCGGCGTGGTGATCCTGCGCAGGCTGGCCGACGCGGTCGCCGACGGACAGCGGATCTACGCGGTGATCGAGGGCGGCGCGGTCGGCTCGGACGGGCGCAGCAACGGCCTGACCGCGCCGAACCGGTTCGCCCAGGCCGACGTGATCCGGAACGCGCACGAGCGGGCCGGGGTCGACCCGCACGACGTGACGTTCGTCGAGGGGCACGGCACGGGCACGCGGCTCGGCGACATGATCGAGGTCCGCGCACTCGGCGACGTCCACAAGGGACGAACCAGGCCAGTGCTGCTCGGCTCGGTCAAAGCGAACCTGGGACACCTGGAAGGCGCGGCGGGCATCGCCGGCCTGATCAAGGCGTGTCTGTCGCTGGAGCGGCGCACCCTGCCCGGCACACCCGCGGGCGCGGAGAACCCCGACCTGAAGCTGGCGGACAACGGCTTCCGGCTGGCCGCAGGCACCACCCGGCTGCCCTCCGGGACCGTGCACGCGGGGGTGAGCAGTTTCGGCCTCGGCGGCACCAACGCGCACCTGGTCCTCTCGTCGCCGCCGCGCACACCCACGCCGGCGATGAGGGACGAGCAGGCGGCCGTCCTGACCGTCACCGCCGCGACGCGGGAGGCGCTGGCCGCCAACGTGGCCGCGCTGCGGGACGCGCTGGCCGCCGAGGTACGCGGCCGGGTCGCGCAGTTCGCGTGGACGTCCACCCGGGTCAAGACCGGCCTCCGGCACCGGGCCGCGGTCGGCGGTATCGGCCGCGACGCCCTGGTCGCCGCGTGCGACACGCTGACCCGCACGCTGCCGGGCGACGGCAGGCCGGCCGCGCCGCGCGTGGCGCTGGCGTTCACCGGGCAGGGCAGTCAGTACGCGGGGATGGCCGCACCGCTCTACCGGCACTGCGCGGCGTTCCGCCATCATCTCGACGAGGCTTCCGCGGCGCTGGGCGAGCTGCCCGGCGGCACCCTGGTCGAGTTGCTGCTGGCCGGTGCCGACCTGGAACCGACCGGGCTGGCCCAGCCCGCGCTCTTCGGCGTCGAGTACGCGATGGGCCGGACCCTGGTGGAGCTGGGCGTCCGCCCGGTCGCACTGCTCGGGCACAGCGTCGGCGAGTTCGCCGCCGTGTGTGTGGCGGACGGGATCACGCTGGCCGACGCCGCGAGGCTGGTCGTCGCGCGCGGCACGCTCATGCAGGCCCTGCCCGGGGGCGGTGCGATGCTGGCCGCCGCGGTTTCGAGCGCCGAACTGGCCGAACTCGTCACCGTTGAACCGGGAGAGGTGCTCGACGTCGCCGCGGTCAACGGGCCGCGCGCGGTCACGCTCAGCGGCACCGAGGCCGCCGTCGAGCGGGCGGCCGACGCGATTCGCGCGGCGGGCCGCACCGCCACCCGGCTGCGCGTGTCCCACGCGTTCCACTCGGCACTGATGCGGCCGATGCTGGCCGAGTTCACGGAGCTGGCCGAGCGGGTCGGGCCGGGATCGCCGCGGTATCCGTTGTACTCCACCGTGCGGCCGGGCGTTGCCGGCAGCGTGGACGGGGCGTACTGGGCCGAGCAGGTGTGCGGTCCGGTTCGCTTCGCGGAGGCGGCCGGCCTGCTCGCCGAGGCCGAGCCCACCCACGTGGTCGAGGTCGGCCCCCGGCCCGTCCTGCTCGGCTTGCTGCGCGACGTCCTCCCCGCGCACACGTCTCTGGCCTGCTCACCCGGCCCCACGGCCACCGGAGGCGAGTTGGCGTCGGTGGTTGCCGCGCTCTACCGCGACGGCGTCGACCTCGACTTCGACCACTGGTTCCCGCCATCGGCCAGGGTCCGCCGCACCCTGCCGGGCTACGTCTTCGACCGTGACACCCGGTTCTGGTTCAGCGCCGACGACGGCCGTTCCGTCGCGGCGCCGCAGCGGAGCGAGCCCGCGGAGCAGGCCGCACCGGGCGCCGGCACGGGCACACCGGCGGCGGGCATCACCACGCTGGTCCTGGCGGCGATCGCCGCGGTCACCGGGCACGCGGAGGCCGCATTGCACCCGCACGCACAGCTCGATGAGCTGGGCTTCGACTCGATCATGGCGATGCGGTTCGTGGACGAACTCGAACCGGCCATCGGCCCGCTAGACCTGGAAGCCCTGCTGCCCAACCTCACCACCGTCGGCACGCTCATCGACCACTTCGAGCGCACACACCAGATCGCGGAAGGAGCGTCGGTGTGAACCACCTGCTGCTGGGCAGCGGCATCGCCCTGCCAGGGGAGCCGATCGACAACGTGCGGCTCGGAGAGAAGTTCGGCACCGACCCGCGCTGGGTGGAGCGGTTCATCGGCACCAGAACCCGTCACCTCGGCGTCGACCTCGACACCGGCAAGCCGACCCACACGCTGGTCGACCTGGCCGCGGAGGCGGGCGCGGCGGCGATAGCCGACGCCGGGCTCGAGCCCGCCGACATCGACCTCGTGGTGCTGGCCACCGCGTCGCCCGACCACCTGATGCCGGCGTCGGTCAACCTCGTCGCCGACCGGCTCGTGATGCAGTCCGTGCCGACCTACCAACTCCAGTCGGGCTGCGCGGGCGCGGTGCAGGCGCTCGCACTGGCGCGCCGGATGCTCGACGACGAGCACGCGACGGCCCTGGTCATCGGCGGGGACAGCTGCGCCAAGCACCTGGTCCTCGACCACGACTTCCCGGCACTGCCGCCGAGCGAGCTGGTCAACTACGTGATCTTCGGCGACGGTGCGGGCGCGGTCGTGCTGGCCCGCTCCGAGGAGGAGTCCGGCACCCGGCTCGGCCCGGTGTGCAACACGTTCGTCGGCCTCGGCCGCGACCCCGGCCAGGTCATCCGCTGGTTCGGCGCGGCCGACAGGGACAGCGGCGAGCAGCCGGTGGACGAGAACTACAAGGCGATCGAGGCGGACGTGCCGACGCTGGCCGGCGAGATGCTGACCGAACTGCTGGACCGCACGGGGTGGCCGGCCGAGTCGATCACGCACCTGATGCCGCCGCAGCTCGGCGGCCGGATGACCGAGCACATCACCGCGGGCCTGCTCGACCGGTTCGGCCTGACCGCGCGGGAGATCAGCTGCGTCGCCGACACCGGCAACAACGGCAACGCGCTGCCGTTTCTGCAACTGCACCACACGCTGCCGCTGGCTCCCGGCGACCGGGCGCTGGCCGTGGCGATCGAGTCGAGCAAGTGGATCCGCACCGGGTTCGCGCTGGAGGGACTGTGAACACAGACCGGATTCGCGCGCTGCGCGACGAGGGGGCGCTCGCCGAGCGCTATCTGGAACTCGGGCCGCTGCTGGCCGCCGCGGACACCGCCACGGTGCGACGCGCGGGCGCGTTGCTCGGCGGACTGTCCTGTCAGGACGTCGTGGCGGCCAACCCCGGCATCCCCACCATCGCCATCTCCGTCACCGGCAGCGGCACGATCGCGCCGCTGCTGCCCGCGCTGACCGGCGAGCTGGCCCGGCACGGTCTCGCCGGGCAGGTGTCGGCGGGCGACCCCGGCGCGTACGCGTTGCACCTCGCCCGGCCCGCAGCGGCCGACCTGACGCTGTGCCTGCTCGACGCGTCGGCCGTGTTCGACCGGATCGTTTCTCCCGTGTGGACGGTCGACGACGTCGGCACCGCCGCCGCCGAGCTGCTCGGGCTGCTGCGCGGGTTCGCGGCGTCGCACACCGAGCGGGGCCGGGGCGCGCTGGTCCTCACCACCGCACCGCTGTGGTCGTCGTGGACGAACCAGGTGCTCGACCTTCGCGAACGTGCCAGGCTCGGCGCGGTGTGGCGCCGGTTCACCGCCGACCTGCTGGAGCTGGGCACGTCTGCGGACACGGTCTACGTCATCGACCTCGACCCGCTGCTCGGCGACCTCGGCCCGGCCCGCGACGCGCGGCTGGAGGGCTACGCGCACGTCGCCTACACCGACGCGTTGCTCGGCGCGCTGGCGCGCCAGGTCGGCCACCTCGCCCGCGGGCTGTGCGGCCGGCCTCGCAAGTGCCTTGTGCTCGACCTCGACGGCACGCTGTGGGGCGGCACGCTGGCCGAGTCCGGCGGTGACGGCCTGGACATGGCGGAGGGCTTCCGCGGCGAGGCCCACCGCCGGTTCCAGCGGGCCGTCGCACAACTCGGCAGCCAGGGCGTGCTGCTGGCCGTGTGCAGCAAGAACGACGCCGCCGAGGTGGACCAGGTGTTGCGTACCCACCCCGACCTGCTGGTCCGTCGCGACGACTTCGTCACCGTGCTCGCCGGCTGGGAGCCCAAGGTCGCCACCGTGCCGCGGGTGGCCGAGCGCATCGGCATCGGCGTCGACAGCCTGGTCTTCGTGGACGACTCGACCACCGAGACGGGCCTGATCCGGGCCAACCGGCCGGAGATCGCCGTCGTCGACGTCGACGCGGACGAGCCCGCCACGCACGTCGACCGGCTGCTCGCCGAAGGCTGGTTCGACGCCACCACGATCACCGCCGAGGACCGCGAACGCGCCGAGGCGTACCGCACGGAGGCCCGCCGCGCGGACTTCCGCACCGGGTTCTCCTCGCTCACCGACTACCTCGCCGAACTGGACACCCGGCTGGACATCTTCGCCCCCGGCCCCGCCGACGTGGCCCGGCTCGCCCAGCTCACCCAGCGCACCAACCAGTTCAACCTGATGACGCTGCGGCTCGACGAGTCCGCGGTGCGCGCGGCTCTGTCCGATGCGGACAGTGTGGTCGCACCGATCCGGGTCCGCGACCGTTTCGGCGACCACGGCGTCGTCGGGGTGGTGTTCGCCCGGCGCGACGGTGGCACGGTGCTGATCGACAACCTGGTCATGTCGTGCCGGGTGCTCGGCCGCGGCATCGAGTCGGCCTGGATCGGCGAGCTGCTGCGCTGGGCTGCCGCGCAGGGCGCCTCCGCCGTGATCGGCGGCTACAAGCCGACCCCGCGCAACGGCCGGGTGGAGAACCTGCTGCCGGAGCACGGTTTCGCCCCGATCGACACCCCGGCTGGCTTCGACCCGGCCGCCCGCTGGTTCCGCCACGACCTCGCCGAGCTGCCCGGCCCTGTTGCCAACCTGACCGTCGAATCCGCACTTCCCGCGCCGACCGGAGGAACCCGATGAGCCCCGACGCCTTCCTCGAGCTCGTCCGCGACGAGGTCGGCCTCGAACTCGCCGAGCCCGATCTGGACACCGCGTTCGACGACCTGGAGGGCTGGGACTCGGTGATGATGCTCAAGCTGCTCGGCGCGGTCGAGCAGGCGACCGGGCGGCCGGCGCCGATGATGGCCTTCCTGGAGGCCACCAGCCTGCGGGGCGTCCACGCGGTGATCGGGCCGTGAGCCCGGCCATCACCGCGCTGCCCCGGCAGCGCAGGCACACCCTGCACTTCCTGGCCTCCGTCCGCGCCGCCAGCCCGGTGCACCTCGACGCCGAGGTCGACGTCACCGAGCTGATGGCGCACCGGGCGTCCGCCGAGCGCCCGGCGTCGGTGCTGACGTACGTCGTCCACGCGGCAGGCCGGGTCATGGCCCGGCACCCGGACGCGAACTCCGGCATCGGCGGGCTGATCCGGCACAGGGTCGCGCGTTACCCGTTCGTCGACGTGAAGCTCACCCTCGACCGCGAGCTCGGGGGCACGCGGGTGGTGCTCTCGGCGGTGCTGCAGGACGCCGACCGGGCGTCGCGGTCGTTCCTGCAGCACCGCATCACCCGGCTGGCCGGTGCGAACCCGGCCAGGCTGCCCGACTTCGCGGGTGCCCGCGCGCTGCAGCGTGTGCCGTTTCCGCTGGGGCGACTGGTGTTCCTCGCCGCGGGCCGCCTGTCCGGCCGACACCGGCACCTGGGCACCGTCGCGGTCACCTCGCTGGGGCACCGTCGCGTCGGCCGGTTCTTCTCCAGCGGCGGCACCGCGATCACCATCGGCGTCGGCCGGGTCGAGCAGCGGGCCGTGGTGCGGGACGGCGGGATCGTCGCGCGCCCGGTCCTGCCGCTGAGCCTGACGTTCGACCACCGCGTGCTCGACGGCGCGCTCGCGGCCGACGTACTCGACGACCTCGTCGAGACCCTGCGGAACACCCCGGAGCCCAGCGATGCCGCTCGTTGACCCGCCGGTCGCCCTGCGACCCGGTCTCGGCGCACAGCGGTGGGCGCGGGTGCGGGCGCATTGGTCGAGACGCGGCGTCCTCGTCGGCCACGGCACGTCGCACGAGTGGGGCGCTGGCCGTGAGGGCTCGCGATCGATGATCACCACCACGCTGTCGCGGCTGCTGGAGACCGATCCCGACCACGTGAGGATCGACCGCGATGCCCGGCGGCGTCCCTACCCGGTGGACATCCGTACCGGGGAGCGGATTCCGGTCGACATCAACCTCAGCCACACCGAGGACCTGCTCGTGCTCGGCGTCAGCCGGGTGGGCCGCATCGGCGTCGACGTCGAGCGGACCGACCGCGAGATCGCGGCCGAGCCGTCGATGCTGGCCCGGGTCTGCCATCCCGACGAGCACGCCGTGCTCGCCGGCCTGCCGCGGCGTGTCCGCACCGAGGCCATCGCACGGATGTGGGTCCGTAAGGAGGCCGTGGCGAAAGCCGACGGGCGAGGGCTGGCCATCGACCTGGCCAAGCTGCGTGCGGACGTGCCGCCACCCGGCTACCGCCTCGCGGCCACCCGGCTGTCCGAGGGCTACTGGCTCGGGGTCGCCCTGCACGAGGGCGCGCCGACGACCCAACCGCCGAGAAGGTTGTTAGAGGGGGTGAATCGGTGACCGAGCCGACGCTCGCGGAGCTCGCCGACTTCGCGGGACTGCACGCGCGCGCCCAGGGGCTCGACCCGGGGTCCGTCGCCTCGGCGCTCGCCAGGATCAAGGCCGGCGGCGATCCCACGGCGTGGCCGAGAACCTGGTCGGAGCTGGGCGAGAGACAGCTCGCAGAGGGAAGGCCGCTGCAGGCGTGCCGATACTTCGTCCTGGCCCGTTTCCCGTACCCGGCCGACGATGTGCGCGCCGCGGCGGGCAGGTCCGCGGTGGCGGCGTTCGACACGTGGCGGCGCCGGCAGGGCGGGATCGAGCGCCGCGAGTTCGCCCTGCCCAGCGGTGACGTGGCGGCGTGGACGGCCAACCTGCACGAGGGCAACCCGGTCCTGCTGGTCATGGGCGGCATCATCAGCGTCAAGGAGCAGTGGGCGCCGTTCCTCACCTCCGCCCGCCGGCTCCGTGCCGGCGTGCTCGTCACCGAGATGCCGTCGGTGGGGGAGAACACCGCCCCCTACGGCAAAGGCAGTGACGAGTTGATCCCGGAGATCCTCGACGCGCTCGGCGCACGCGTCTGTGCCGCGGGCGTGCACGTCGTGGGCCTGAGCTTCGCAGGGCACCTGGCGCTGTCGTCGGCCCGCCACGACCCTCGCATCTCCAGCATTCACACCGTGGGCGCGCCCGTGTCCGGCGTGTTCGGTGACCCGGCGGCCCTGCCGGCCACCACCACGTCGACGCTGGCACACCTGAGCGGCGGGGCGGACCTGTCCGGAATGGCGCTCACTCGCGACGACCTGGCCAGGGTGCGTGTGCCCGTGCGATACGTGGCGAGCAGACGCGACGAGATCATCCCGCGTCGCGAGTGGGAGCTGCTCGCCGAGCACGTCGCCGACTTCGAGTGGGTCGAGTTCGATGACGTCCACGGCTCACCCGGCCACCTCGCCGACACCCGCCTGTGGTTGCTGCGCAACGTGCTGGCCCGGCTCGGTGACCGCAGGGCCACGGTGCTCGGGCTGTTGCTGGCGCTGCGCGGACGCACCGGCCGCGGCGGTCTGACCCGGGTGGCGCCATGACCGTCAACCTGTTCTGCTTCCACCACGCCGGTGGCACAGCGTCGGTGTTTCGCGCCTGGGAGCACGGCCTGCCCGACGGCTTCACCCTGCGTCCCGTTCAGCTACCCGGCAGGGACAACCCGGCGACCGCCGTCCGGTACCACGACCTGCGCCCGTTGGTCGAGGATCTCGACGAGCTGCTCGACGCCGACCTGGCGGAGCCGTACGCGACCTTCGGCCACAGCATGGGCGCGCTGATCGCGTACTGGCTGGTGCAGCGCCGCATGGCCAGGGGCGCGACCCTGCCGCTGGCCTACCTCGTCGCCGCGTACGCCGCACCGCATCTGACCAGACCTCGGCTGGTCGGCGAGAACGTTCAGGACCTGGACGACGTCACGCTCGCCCACCGGCTGCGCGCCGTCGGCGGGATGCCGGAGGAGCTGCTGAGCCGGCCGGAATGGCTCAGGCTGTTGCTCGGCACCGTGCGCGACGACCTCATCCTGTGCGCCAGCCACCGCTACATCGCCGCCCCCAAGCTGCCGATGCCCGTATACGTGTTCGGAGGCAGGCGAGATCCGCTCGTCGACATCGGTCAGCTGGGCGGCTGGCGCGATCACGCCGCGGACGTCTTCGGCATCGACCTGCTCGACGGCGGCCACTTCCTGGTACAGGACCGCAACAGCGGGCTGTTGCCCGCCGTCCGCGCGCGCCTGGTCGAGGCCGTGCCCACCGTCCGTTCCCATCCGCTGTCGCAGTAGGAGCACAACAATGAACAGCCACACGACCGACGTCTGCGTCGCCGGGGGAGGCCCCGCCGGGCTGTGCCTCGCGCTGTGCCTGGCACGCGCGGGCCACCAGGTCACCGTGCTGGAACAGAGCCCGCGCTTCGACCGCACGTTCCGCGGCGAGTCGATGTCGCCGGACGGCGTCTGGCTGCTCGACCAGCTCGGCGTGCTCGACACCATCGTCGAGCGTGGCGCCCTGAAGATCGAGCGGCTGGAGATCGCCGAGGGCGGCAAGGTCGTCATGCACTCGGAGTTCTCCGAATGGGACTACGCCCAGCGCTACCCGATGGAGATCCCGCAGCCCACCCTGCTGTCCGTGCTGGCCGAGTCCTCCGCCGAGCACAGCGGATTCGACCTGCGCACCGGGGCGAAAGTGACCGAGTTGATCGACGAGGACGGCACGGTCGCCGGCGTGCGCTACCGCGGAGCCGACGGCGAACCACACGAGGTCCGAGCCGCACTCGTCGTCGGCTCGGACGGCCGGTACAGCAAGATCCGTGACCTGTCCGGCCTCGAGTTCGAGAAGACCATGCTCGACCGCGACGTCGTGTGGCTGCGCGTGCCCCGGCCCGAGGGCTGGGAGCGGGGCATCTACCGCATCCGCCTGTCCGGCTCCCGGCACGGGCTGTTCATCCCGACCTACCCCGACGACATCCGCGTCGGCTTCAACATCCCCAAGGGCGGTCTCAAAGAGCTTCGCGCGGGCGGCATCGAGGCGCTGCACGCCCGGATGGACGAGATCGCGCCGGAGCTGACGCCGACGCTGCGGCAACACGTGACGAGCTGGTCGGGCACCACCGTGCTGGACATCTTCACCGTGCTGACCCCGCGGTGGTCCCGCCCCGGCCTGGTGCTGATCGGCGACGCCGCGCACACCCTGACCCCGATACTGGGCCAGGGAGTCAACCACGCCCTGATCGACGGCCACACCCTCGCCGGCCTGCTCGATCCCGCGCTCGACGCGACCGGTGCTCGCCGGGCCGAACTGGTCCAGACGGCGGTGCTGCGATTCCAGGCCGAGCGGGAGAGCCGGATCCGGATCTCCCGCCAGCTCCAGCTGCGGCAGGAGCGCGCGTTCACGTTCGAGCACACGTTGGCCGTGGCCGCCCGGTCCACCCTCTATCGTGTGCTGGGCAGCAGTCGTTTCCTGCAGAAGAAGATGCTCGCCACCGCCTACTTCCAACTACAGCCGGAGCTCGCCACGTGAGTAAGTCCCCTCAGCGATGGAATCCCGGCTGGCTCGTGCTTGCCGGTGCGTGCGCCGCCTTCGCGGCGTTCGAGATCGTCAAGCATCAGGGCTGGACCATTCCGGCGGGCATCGTGGGGGCGGCCCTGCCGTTGGCCGGGCGCCTCGGCAAGCCGGTGCGGGTCGTCGCCGGGCACTGGGCGCCGCCGGTGGTGGTGCTGGCCGCGTTCACGTTCCTGCCCGACACCAACGAGCAGGCCGCACCAGGCTTCACCCTGGGCCTGACCTGGCTGACGCACGTCGCCATCGCCCGCGCCGCAAGGAAAAGCGCCGCCTAAGCCGGGGCTCAGGCCGCCCCGCGACCGTGGGAGCCGACAGGGACTCGTGCCTGTCGTGCCAACCACTGCGATTGGGGAACCAGCATGGACGCCGAGACCGCGGCCGGCCCTTCGACGAGCGGCTGCCCGAGGCACTATCCGTTCCACCGGCCGTCGGCGATCGAACTGCCGCCGGTCTACGCCGAACTGCGCGAGGACGAGCCGGTCGCGCAGGTCACCCTTCCCAGCGGGGACACCGGTTACATCGTCAGCCGCTACGACGACGCGAAGCTCGTGCTGTCGGATCCGAGGTTCAGCCGGGCGGCGATGATAGCCGAGGGCGCCCCGAAGCTGACGGCGGCGCCGATGCCACCGAACAGCCTGTTCTCCACCGACCCGCCGCAACACAGCCGGCTGCGCAAGCTGGTCACCGCGGAGTTCACCGCCAGGCGCGTCCGCAACCTGGAGCCCCGGATCCAGGAGCTGACCGACGCCCTGCTCGACGAGATGGAAGGCCACCGGGGCGGTCCGGTGGACCTCAACCAGGTGCTGGCGTTCCCGCTGCCCGTGCAGGTGATCTGCGAGCTGCTCGGCGTCCCGTTCGAGGACCGGGAGAAGTTCCGCGACTGGTCCAACGCGATCGTGTCGCTGACCACGCACACGGCCGAGGAGATGATGCAGCAGCGCCTGGAGATGGCGGGCTACATCTACGAGCTGGTCGGCCGTCGCCGCGACAACCCCGGCGACGACCTGCTCAGCGCACTCATCAAGGCCCACGACGAGAAGGACGCGCTGGACCAGGCCGAGCTGGTCGTCATGGCGATGACCATCCTGGTGGCCGGGCACGAGACCACGGTGTCCATGATCGGCGCCTGCGTCCTCACCCTGCTGCGCCATCCCGAGTACCTGTCTCGCGTGGTCGCCGACCCCGACGCGGTCGGCGCCATGGTGCCCGAGCTGCTCCGCGTCAACCCCATCGGCGACGGCGGCCCGATGCGGATCACCACCGAGGACGTCGAGATCGCGGGCACCGTCATTCCCGCGGGCAGCGCCGTCCTGGCCGCGGTGTGCTCGGCGAACCGCGATCCCCGCGTGTTCGAATGCGGCGACGAGTTCGACCCCGACCGCGAGACCAATCCCCATCTGGCCTTCGGCCACGGCATTCACTACTGCCTGGGCGCGCCCCTCGCGGTCGCCGAGCTGCGGATCACCATCTCCAGTCTGTTCCGCCGGTTCCCGACGCTCCGCCTGGCCACCGATGTCGGCAACCTGGCCATGAAGCAGGGCATGCTCGTCCACGGCCTCAAGGAGCTGCCTGTCGCCTGGTGACGTGCGCACGCTTTCGCGGAAGCCGGGTTGCCGGCTCCCGCGAAAGCGGTTGTGCGTGTCCGGCCTAGCTCACGCTGCGGACCCGCATGACCGCGGCGCCGCCGAGGATCGTGACCGCACCCGTCAGCACGTACAGGCCCGGGTAGCCGGCGACGGCGATGACCGGCACGGCCAGCGCCGGCGCAAGGATCTGCGGTGCTGCCGCCGCCACGGCGAAGAAGCCCAGGTCGCGGCCCGTGTCGGCGGCCGAGGGCAGGACCGACGCGATCACCGCGAGGTCGACGGCGAGGAACGTGCCGAAGCCCAGGCCGACGAGCGCGGCCGCGCCCAGCGCCACCGGCCACATGGGTGCGCTGGCCATCGCCAGCGCACCCATGCCCATCAGCAGGGCTCCGGCCGCGACGAACACGCGGCGGCGCCCGGCGCGATCGGACCAGCGGCCGGTGACCAGGGCGGCGAGCATCGAGCACACGACGGTCACCGCGGTCACCGTCAGCACCGACTCCTGGACGTCTTCCACCCGGAGTTCGTCCTGCAGGTAATAGAGGAGGTATTGCGTGATCAGCGCGAATCCGAGCATGACGAGGAAACGGCTGAGCCACGCCCACGCCAGGTCCGGCGAGAACGCGACCCGCTGCCGCCTGGCCGCCACCACGGCGACGGTTCTGGTTTCCTTGTGCGCAAACAGGAAGGGCACCATCGAGGCAACTGCGAGTGCCGCACACGCCACGTACCCGGCGGCCAGGTCGACGACGATCCGGTTCACCAGCACGGTACCGAGGAGTGCCCCGAGCATCTGTGTCATGCCCGCCCACCCGGTGACCGCACCCAGCCGAGGGCGCGGCACCCGGTCCGGGATCGTCGACATCAGCGCGGCCTGCACACCCGCCAGGCCCAGCTGAGCCACCAGCCAACCGGCCACCATCGCCGGTGCGGTGGACGCCGTCGCCAGCCACAGCAGGCCCGCGGCGGCCACCAGCGCGCCACCGAGCACCCACGGCCTGCGCCTGCCGTAACGCGAGCGGGTGCGGTCGCTGAGCGCGCCGAGCACCGGCACCGCCACGGCCGTCACCGCCGCGCCAAGGCCGGTCGCGAGGCCGAGCAGCGCTGTCTTGCCGCCAGGCGCCAGCACCTCGGACTGGCGGGCCAGCTGCACCTGCGCGGGGGTGAGAACCGCCAGCCACATGCCCGTGCTGGCCACGGCGTACCCTGCGATCCAGCCTCGGCCGAGCGGGGGCCGGACGTCCGGCTCCTGAGTCGTCGTCTGCACCCGACCAGACTTGCGCGTCCCGATGGACATGCCCTTGCGCGCGGCATAGGCGGCGCTGAAGGGTGCCCGGCGATCCTCAGTTTTCTCAGCAAACGTCGGCCATGATTGCCCCGCCGCGCCGTCCCGGCGCGGTCACACCGGATGTCCACCATGACCTGGTTCGGGGGAATAGAAGCCGTGGAACAGATCACGCAAGCCGACAGGACGTTCTCCACCATCAACACCACGATGGCGCTGGCCGTCGCGGGATTGCTGTTCGCGGTCTATCCCGCGCTGCGGCCCTACTCCGACGAGACCACGCTCGAGGGAGCCACCGCGATGGCCTCCTCGGCGTGGACCGCCGCGCACGTCGCCGCCATGATCGGGTTCGTTCTGTTGCCACCCGCGATGCTCGGCCTCCGTGCCGCGGTCTCGGGGACGGCGGGCAGGGGCCCGGCCTCCGCCGCCGTCGTCACCGCGTACCTCGGCGCCGGCCTGACCCTGCCCTACTACGGCGGCGAGACGTTCGGTATCAACGCGCTCAGCGTCGAAGCCCTCGAGCGCCGGGACGCGAGCGTGCTGACCGGGGCCGAGAACATCAGGCTCGATCTGGTCCCCGCGACGTTCTTCGGGGCCGGCATGCTGCTGCTCGCCGCGACCGGCGTGCTGACCGCCATCGCCGTGCGCCGCTCCGGCCGGTTCGCCGCCTGGGCCGGTGTGCCGTTCGCCGTGGCCATGGTGCTGTTCCTGCCGCAGTTCTTCGGCCCGTCGGCCGGACGTATCGGGCATGGCCTGCTGATGGCCGCCGGGTTCGGCGTTCTGGCTTGGGCGCTGCGGCCCAGGTCCGCCACGGCCTGACCGCGGTGCAGGATCGGCGGGTTGCCAAACCCGGTCGACCGCGGCGAACCCGGCCGACTGGAAACGGTGCGCGCGCGGGCCCGGTCAGTTCGGGGCGACGTGGTCCGCGAGCGTGTCGTGAACCAGCCGGGCCGCCTCGGCGGCGAGCGTGTCGCCGTCGTCGAACACGTCGCGCCAGATCGCCAGTGAGGTGGCGACCTGGGTGGTCATCAGTCGCCGGGTGAAGGCCTCGACGCCGATCATGCCCCGGTAGCCCGCGGCCAGGGCGGTGGCGAGCACCTCACGGACCGGAATGTGGCCCCGTGTGAGGTCACCGCGGTGGTTCTGGCCCAGTTCCAGGTAGGCGAGATGGGGGAGTGCCAGCCGCACTGCTGCGCCGAGGTCGGGTTCCTCGATGTTCATGTGGTAGGTGTCCAGGTGCAGGAACAGGTTGTCCGAACCCGCCTCCTCGACGAAGGACACCCCGGCGGCCGCGTGCGTGAGCAGGTTGGTCTCGTAGCGGTTGACGATCTCCAGCACCAGCCGTACGCCCAAGGTCTTCGCCTCCTCGGCGACGATCGCGAGGGACTCGGCCGCGATCCGGCGCGTCTCGCCGGACGGCTGCACCGGTGCGTGGCGTAGCGGTCCGTACAGCACGCCTCCCACATGGTCGGAACCCATGTCGCGGGCCAGTCGCACGGCGAGGCGTAACCGGTTCCGGCCGCGCTCCCGGACTTCCTCGTCCACGCTGGACAGATCCGCATCCGGCAGCTGACCCGCTGTGTTGACCGGCCGGATTCCGGTGTCGCGCAACGCCTTCTCGAACGCGCCCGCGTCGATGGTCTCCGGTGTGCGTAGCGGGACGATCATGCGGTGGAAGCCGTGCCCGGCCGCGCGCCGCGCGATCGCCGTCGCGTTGTCCGGCGTCAGCTCGGCCGCCCACGCCGCCGGGTGGATGGCGATCTGGTTGTTCATCCCACTTCCTGTCTGTCGTGGACCGGTCCGATGTCCTCGTCGGCGTCGCCGCGCACGCAGTAGCCGCCGTCCACCGGGAACACGCCACCGGTGAGGAAACCCGACGCGGGGAGCGCGAGGAAGGTGATCATGCGGGCGACGTCGGCCGGGTCGCCCCACCGGCCGACGGGTGTTCGTTCCGCGTACCGGTCGTGGTCGAGTGTGCCCGCGGCGAGCCGCGCCCGCAGGCGGCCGGTGAGGATCCAGCCCGGCAGCACGGCGTTCGCGGTGATCCCGTACCGGCCGCCCTCGACGGCGAGCGAGCGCGTGAGCCCGATGACGCCGGTCTTCGCGACCGCGTAGGCTGACCGGCCGGGCAGCCCGAGCGTGCCGAGTACCGATGTCAGGTTCACGATCCGGCCGAAAGCGCCGCGGCGCATCAGCGGCACCGCGAGCCGCGCGCACACGAACGCGCCGCGCAGGTGGACTCGCAGCATCGCGTCGAAGTCGGGCAGCGCGACCTCGTGCACCGGCACCAGGTGCGGCGTCATGATTCCCGCGTTGTTGACCAGCACGTCGACCCGGCCGAACTCGGCGTCCACGCGCGCGAACCCGTCCGCCATCGCGGTGTCGTCGGCGACGTCCGCGGTGATCGGTAGCACCGCCCGCGCGTGCCGGTCCGCGAGCGTGGTCGCGATGTCGGGCAGTGCCGGGTCGACGTCGACGAGGACGAGCGTGGCGCCTGCGGCGGCCAGTCGCTCCGCGGTGGCGAGGCCGATGCCGTCGGCTCCGCCGGTCACCACGGCCACCCGCCCTGCCAGAGGTTCGGGAGCGTCGATCACGACCGGTCTCCGTTCGGATCGAACAGTACCTTCAGCAGTTTCCCTGCCGCGAGGTCGGCGAACACGCCGCCCGCCTCGTCGATGCCGACCACGGTCGCGAGGTCCGCCGTCTCGACCGCGCCGGACGCGATCAGCCGCAACGCCACCCGCACGTCGGCGGGCCGGTACACGCAGGTGCCGACGATCCGCAGTTCGCGCCGCATCAGCTCCGGCAGGTCCACCTGGGCGGGCGCGGCGTACATGCCGACGTCGACCAGCGTGCCGCCGGTTTCCACGAGATCGAGGACCTTCGGTGCCACCGACGGGTGCCCGGTGCAGTCGTAGACCACCTCGTACCGTTCTGCCCCGTCGCCGGGCACGACGTCGAACCCCGCCTCCCGCGCCCACTCCGCGCGCACCTGCGCCGGTTCGCTGATCGTCACCGACGCGGCCCCGCGGGCGCGGGCGCAGCGCGCGACCAGCACCCCGATCGGTCCGGCCCCCACCACGTGTACCCGCGCGCCGAGCCGCTGCCCGCTCCGGCGGACCGCCCGCACGCACACCGACATCGGCTCGATGAGCGCGGCTGCCTTCAGGTCCATCCCGCCGGGCAGGGGCACGATCGCGCGTTCCGGCACCGCGACCTGCTCGGCCGCGCCGCCAGGCCGGTCGATGCCCACGAGGCGCAGCACGTCGCACACCCGATCCTCGCCGTCGGTGCACGCGGGGCACCGGCCGCACGGCAGCAGCGGGTTGACGAACACCGGCGAGCCTGCGGCGAGGCCGCCGGCCGGGTCGGCGAGGGTGCCGACGAACTCGTGCCCGATCACCAGGCCGGTCTTCGCGCGGGCGTGGTGCCCGGACCAGATGTGCAGGTCCGTGCCGCAGATGCCGGTGTAGGCGACGTCGACGACCACCTCGCCCTGCGCGGCGGTCGGCGCGGGCACGTCCACGACCCGGATGTCCCGCGGTCCTTCGTAACGCAGTGCCCGCATCAGCGGCTCTCCCGGTGCGCGTCCCGCCAGCGGTCCAGCACGGCCCGGTAGTTGGCCGCGATCCCGGCGACAAGGTCGTCGTCGGAGACCTCACCGGCGAGCCAGCGCACCGAAAGGTCGTGGAAGATCGGGCGGCCGACCGCGAAACCGATCACCAGCGGTTCGGCGGCCGCGGCGGCGAAGCCCGCCTCGATCAGATCCGGCGACGTGGATCCGCCGAGCACGAGAATGCCCCTGCAGTGCGGGTCCTCGTGACGAATCACGTCGGCGACCGCGTGCCACGCGGCGGCGTCCGGCTGGGGCGGCAGCTTCCACCACGCGGGCACGATGTCCTCCGCGTAGAGGTCGCGCACGAGCGTGGGCACCTCACCGGGCGCGTACTGCCTGCCCGGCGACGGCAGGATCTCGACCAGCAGGTCCCGTTGCAGTGACCGGCAGATCCGCGACAGGCCGCGCAGCCGGTCCCGCTGCACCGACGCGACCGCCTCCTCGTCGTCGGCCGAAATGCGCACGAGGACCTTCACGACGGTGTCGACCGGCCAGGTGCGGATCAGCGCGGCCGGGTCGCCGTCGCCGAGGAAGTCCAGCGGTATCCGGCCGTTGATCTCCACGGCCCGCGCGAGCCAGTAGCCACCGTCGGTGAGCCGCTCCAGCTGGGTCTGGCCGACGAACCTGTCATCGACAAGGACGCCGGTGCCGGGTCGCTCGGCGCTGACGGTGGTGAACGCGCTCAGCAGCAGGTTCTTCAGGGTGCTGATCGACTCCGGTGCGCGGCCCGCGTCGGCGGCGAGCTTCGCGAAGTAGCCGCGGTGGTCCATTGCGAGCACCCCGACGCCCGTTCGGGCGCGGTATCGGGTCACCGTGGCCACCTGTTCGCGATCGAGCAGCGGGGACACCTCCCGGACGCCCTCGGTGCGATCGGCCGCCGCGAGGAACGTCACCAGCTCCGCCATGCTCGGGGTGGCGTCGGAGCAGGCGAGCCGGCTCACCACGATCGCCCCGCACGCGCATCCCCATCGCAGGCAGGTCTCGACCGGTTCGCCACGCAGGTAGCCGCGCAGGAACCCGGCCATGAACGCGTCGCCGGCGCCCACGGAGTTGAGCACCCGCACCGGGAAACCAGGCATGACGACTGGCGCGTCGAGGTCGCCGGGGTAGGCCCGGCAGCCCTCGGCGCCGTCCTTCACCACGAGCAGCGCGCCGGTGCGCCCGCGCACGTCACGCACCGCCTCGTCGAGGTCCCGGGATCCGCCGAGCGCGCGGAATTCCGCGACGGTGCCGACGACCACGTCGCTGTCGGCGAGCACGGCCCGCAGCCCCTCGGTCACCTCGGGCCGGACGCTGTCCTCGTCCTCACCCTTGCTGCGGGACACCACGCCCCAGAACGCGGGCCGGTAGTCGATGTCGAACACGACCTTCGTGCCCGCCTCGCGGGCGGCGGCGACCGCGGCGACCGTCGTCTCGCGCAGGTGTGGCCTGCTCAGGTACGTGCCGCCGACGAGCAGGCCGGTCGCCCCGCGCACCAGATCGACGTCCAGCCGCGCGGGCGTCATGGCGAACTCGGCCGGGTCTTCCACCAGGAAGATGCGGGGGAAGCCGCGCCCGGTGTGCGGGGCGAGCGCGATCGTGCCGGTGCCGCGTTCGGGGTCGCGGCGCAGCGCCGAGGTCACCACACCCTCCCGGATCAGCTGCGACTCGACGTAGTCACCGAACGCGTCAGAGCCGACCTGGCTCGCGAGCGCCGCCCGCAGCCCCAGCCGGGCCGCGCCGACGACCGTGTTGCCCGCACTGCCCCCGATGTAGCGGCGGAAGGACTGCGCGGCGGCGAGGTCGGCGCCGACCTGTTCGGAGTACAGGTCGACGCTGACCCGACCAAGGCACACCAGCTCGACCGGATCCTGCTCGCTTCCCGTTGGCATGCCGCTACCCCTCGTCTGCTGTGGTTGGAAATCCGTTGTGGTGAAGGAAAGGCCGTCAGCTTGCGGACTCGCCCACGGCCTGTTCGAGAATCTCGCGGCCGGTGTCGACGGCCTTCGTCACATCCGGCTCGGTGTCGAACGCGCCGAGATCGACGAACACCTTCGTCAGGTCCTCGAGGTCGCTGGACAGCTCACCCTTGGACAGGGCCAGCGCCTCGGCCGCGGATGGCCAGGTGCGGCCGGTCAGCTCCCGCTGCGCCGCCTCCTTGGTGGCGGTGACGCCGTTCTCCTTGTAGTACTGGACGAGCAGATCGGCGGCCTCGTCCGGGTTCGCGGTGATGAACTCGTTGGCCTGGTAGGCGGACTTCACGTACGCGACGGCCTGCTCGGTGCGGTTGTTGGCGAAGGCGGGCGTCAGCGCCAGCATGTTGAAGATCTTCTTCCCGGCCTGCTTGCCGTCGCAGACGTGGACGTACTCAGGGTTGTCGACGAACTCGGCGTCGAACGGCGGCCACGTCATCGCGCCGACGCCCTGGCCTCCGGTGAACGCACCCGCGACCGCGTTCGCCTCGACCGGCAGTGGCTTGGTCTCACCCGCCACGCCGTACTTCTGCATACAGCCGAGGAACGCGTAGTGCTGGGTGGAGTTGACCTTCACCAGCACCTCGCCGCCGCCGAGGACGGTCGCGGGATCCTTGCCCTTGAAGTCGTTCGTCCGGCCCCACAGGATCTGGATCGCGCCCTCCTCCGAGTTCGGCCCGGGCACGACCATGTCCCACTTCTGCGAGCTGGTGAGAGCGGGGGGCGAGCCCATGTTGCCGCCGTCCCAGGCGCCGGTGAGCCCGGCCTCGGACATCGCGGCGCCGCTCGGGTAGTACTTGAGCTCGACCTCGATCCCGTTCTCCTGGAAGTATCCCTTCTGCTCGGCGAGCCAGATGGGGAAGCTCGTCGCGGTGGGCTGCAGGCCGATGGTGACCTTGCTACCCGTGTTCCCGGTCTCTCCCACCTCCTGAGCGCCCGCGCAGGCCGTGACCAGTAGCAGTGCGGAGAGCACGGCCACCGTCATGCGAAAACGAGACTTCATCGGCTTCATTTCGACAACGCCTTTCACAGCAAGGAAGAAGGAGGGTTACTGGACGGAGGTGATCTCCTCGCGCACCGCGTTCCACACGGTGCGCTGGAGGCTGCCGAAGCCTGGTTGGGCCATGGCCTCGTCGACACTGTGGTGAGACCAGTCGTCGTCGACGGTGAACTCGTGCTTGATCGCGCCCGGTCGGGCGGTCAGCACGATGATGCGGTTGCAGAGGTAGACGGCCTCCTCGACGCTGTGGGTCACCAGCAGCACCGTGAGTCCGAGGTCGCGGGCGATGCGCGCGATCTCCTCCTGCATGATGATCCGGGTCTGGGCGTCCAGCGCCCCGAACGGCTCGTCCATGAGCAGCACGTCAGGGCGCATGACGATCGAGCGGGCGAGCGCGGCGCGCTGTTGCATGCCTCCGGACAGCTCGTGCGGGTAGGCGTCGGCGAACGCGCTGAGCCCGACCATGCCGAGGGTCTCGCGCACCCGTTCCCTGCGCTCCGCCTTCGGCACGCCGGTCATGCGCAGGCCGTACTCGACGTTGCCGGTGACGGTTTTCGTCGGGAACAGCGCGAACCGTTGGAAGACCACGCAGCGGTCCGGTCCCGGCTCTCGCATCGGGGCGCCGTCGGCGAGCACCGTCCCGCCGCTGGCCGCTTCGAGGCCCGCGGCGATCATCAACAGCGTCGACTTGCCGCAGCCGGACGGGCCGACCAGCGCGATGAAGTCGCCCTGGTACACCGTGAGGTCGATGGGGGACAAGGCGGTCACCTCGCCGCGGCGGGTGTGGAAGCTCTTGTGCACACCCTCGAACCGCAACTTGGCCTGCCGGTCAGTCATGCCAGTACCTTCGTCGTGTGCGGTCGGGACGGCGGTCTTCTCGTCAAGCGGCACCGGTCTCGACCCCCTTTCGCCATCGGATGAACGGGTTGGCCATGAAGCGGACGCCGCGGTCCATCAGCGCGCCGAGCACGCCGATGGCGACCATGCCGGCGAGGACGGTTGCCGGATCGTTGCTCTGTTGGCCCGAGAGGATCACGTAGCCGAGGCCGGAGCGGCCGACGATGAGCTCCGCGCCCATCAGGGCCATCCAGCCGTTGCCAACGCCGATGCGCAGTCCGGTGAGCGCGGTCGGCAGGCTTGCGGGCACGACCGTGGTGACCAATGTGGACATCCGGCTGGCGCCGAGCACCCTGCTGGCCTTGACCACGTAGTCGTCGACCGAGCGCACACCGAGTTCGGCGTTGAGCACGCACGGCGGCAGCACCGCGATGAACACCACGAACGCCTGTGCGGTGAACCCGGGCCCGAACCAGAGGATGGCGAGCGGGATCCAGGCGAACGGCGGGATGTAGCGGAGCACCTCGAACGCGGGC
Source organism: Prauserella endophytica (assembly GCF_005146945.1). Classification (GTDB taxonomy): domain Bacteria; phylum Actinomycetota; class Actinomycetes; order Mycobacteriales; family Pseudonocardiaceae; genus Prauserella_A; species Prauserella_A endophytica. Next base: position 7,008 of record NZ_SWMS01000036.1, on the reverse strand, counting down.
AACAGCGCGGACCGGAAGCCCGGCCACCACGCGAACGCGAATCCGAGTAGCAGCCCGAGCGCCGCGGCGACGGCGAACCCCGCGCCCCAGCGTTCGAAGGAGGCGAGCGCGTGGCCCGGCAGGGTGAGCCCGGCGAGCGGGTCGTAGGTGAGGGTGACGAGCCGTTCGAGGACCGCGAGAGGCGAGGCGAGGACGCCGTTCTCGGAGAGGTCGAACACGTCGGCCGCGATCCACCAGGTCGCGACGAGGGTGACGATGCCGCTGGACGCGAGCCCGAGCGTGCCGATAGCGGGCCAGGTCCGGCGCCGTGCCGTGGCTGGCACGGGGCGCCGCGTGGTCGTGGTCATGCCGCGCTCTCCTTCCAACCGGAGAGCCGCTTCTCGACCAGCCGCAGGCCCTCGGAGAACACGACGCCGAGCAGCCCGATCAACAGCATCGCGACGAGCATGATGTCCGGATCCAATGTGGACCGTGCGTTGAGCGCGACGAATCCGAGCCCGGCGGTGGCACCGAGGAGTTCGGCGGCGACCACGGTCATCCACGCGTTGCCGAGCGCGATGCGCGCGCCCCCGACCAGCGTGGGCACCGCGGCAGGCAGTACCACCTCGACCAGGGTGCGCCTGCTCGGCGCGCCCAGCGAGCGGCTCGCCTTGGCCAGTAGTTTGTCCACCCCGGCGACGGCCTCGTAGGAGTTCAGCACCCAGGGCACGACCGCCGAGATCGTGACCACGAACACGCGCGCCTCGGTGCCCAGCCCGAACCAGAGGATGGCCAGCGGGATCCACGCGATCGGCGGGATGGGCCGGATCAGCTCGAAGACCGGGGAGACGACCGTGCGCACCCGCCGCGACCACCCCATGGCCACGCCGAGCGGCAATCCGATCACTCCGGCTACGAACCACCCGATGGCGACGATCCGCAGGCTCGCGAACAGGTGGCCGATGAGCGTCGCACCTTGATAGTCACGCTGGGTGAACTCGATGAGTCGTTCGAAGACGGCCACGGGGGAGGGGAGAAACAGCGGGGAGACGAGCCCGAGTCCGTCCGTGCTGAGGTACCAGAGCCCGGCCAGCGCGATCGTACTGGCCGCTCCGACCGAGGTGGCACGTACCCGGCGCCTCCGGCGAGCTCGGCGCCACTCGACGTTGGTCATGCCGCTCCTTCCACTACATCGTGGGTTCCCTGCGCATGGCCGTTCTGCGGTAGCGGTTTCGCAGCGTAACCGCGGGGGTGGTGGAAGCCTCACCTTTGTGCTGACAATAGTCAAGCCTTTATGCTTACAAAGCCAGCTCGACGCGGAACGATGCGCGGGCGGCGTAGTCACTGGAGAGGCGTGTGGCCGAACCGACGGAACTCCTGGTCGCCCTGGACCGCGACGCCAGGGAGCCGCTGTATGCCCAGATCGCGAACCAGATCGAGGTCCGCATCCGCAACGGTGAGCTCCGGGCGGGCGAGCAGCTGGAGAACGAGCTCGACCTAAGCCGGCGGCTAGGGGTCTCCCGCCCGACGCTGCGCCGCGCGTTCGCCGAACTGGTGTCGCGCGGACTCGTGACCCGCAGGCCGAGTATCGGCACGGTGATCCTGCCGACCCCGATCGACCGCCCGCTCACGATCGAAAGCCTCTACGACGACCTGTCGCGGGAGGGCCGGGACCCGACCACCCGCGTGCTGACGCTCGAGCGGGGCCCGTGCCCACCGGAACTGGCAGCCCGGCTCGGCCGCGACCTCGGCACAATGGTGCGGATCGAGCGAGTGCGCAGTGCCGACGGACGCCCGCTCGCCGTGCTGCGCAACTGGTTGCCCCTCGGTGGCCCTCAGCTGACGGCGGAGCGGCTCCAGCGCGAGGGGCTCTATCGGATCCTGCGCGGCCAGGGCGTGCACCCACACCTGGTGGACCAGGTGATCACCTGCCGGTCAGCGGAGCCCCTCGAGGCCGAGCTGCTGGAGGTGGCCCGCCGCAGTCCCGTGCCGATGGTGCGACGCACCGTGTTCGACCGGTCGGGCAACTTCGTCGAGTACGGCGCGCACGTCTACCGGGCCGACCGCTACTCGTTCCACGTCATGCTCGTGGAACGCCCGACCTCGGCGCGCGGTCGTCCGGACCTGGCGGTGCGCCGGGGCTGACCTGCCAACCCTGCGAAACCGAGAGTGGTGCACGGCGCCTCCGGGGTCTGTCGGGCGCTGATCTTGTGGAGTGCTGCCTGGTTTCCGGCCAGAGGCACAATGATGTGGTGACTGTTCAGTGTGGACAGTCAGAACTCGTGGTCGGCGTGACACAACTGCTCAAGGAAAGCAAAGCCCTGGCACAACGACCCCGACCGCCAGCAGATCTTGCGTGGGCTGCGCTGTCCTGGCCACGGCCAGTGCGGGCTCGACGATGGCCAGGTGCACTGGATGCCGGTATCGGCGGCTCGCTGGTTGGCCGGGGCGCAGTGCGGGAACCAGGTTCGACCGCCGTTGTCCAGTCAGGTGCGGTGGGCTCCCGCCTTGCCGCTGTCGACTGCGAACGATGCGAGGGTGTGGATCGGTGATGTCGGGGCTTCGACGGTGTCGACGACGCGGTAGTCGGCCACCCACTGGTCGTGCTTGAGTGTGCAGCGGACGTAGCCGTGGTGGTTGTCGCGGAAGAGCAGGTGTGGGTTGTTCGGGTCGATGTCGTAGCGGATGTTGAGGGTGCGGTCTCCGCCGGAGGTGACCGAGGTGCCGATGAACTCGGTGGCCACCGGTGCGGCGTCGAAGTCGGTGAAGTTCGGGGGGACGTTGCAGACCCGGTTGACATGCACGTCGCCGGTGATCACCACGGGGTTGTCGACCTGGCGCTGGGCGATGAGGTCGAGGATGCGCTGCCGGTCCGCCACATAGCCGTCCCATTTGTCGCCGCCGAACGAGCGCTCGGCGAGGTCGGCGTCCTGGTCCATGGGCGCGAACGGCACTTGCTGGGCCAGTACCTTCCACCGGGCCGGCGAGTTCGCCAGCCCGTCGAGCAGCCACTGCCGCTGCCGGGCACCCAACATGGTGCGGCCCTCGTCGAGGGCCTCGGCGCAGTACCCGCTGGGGTCCCGGGTTTCCGGTGCGCACGCGCGCGGCTGGTCGGAGCGGTACTGGCGGGTGTCGAGCACGTTGAAGTCGACCAGCTCGCCGTAGGAGATGCGCCGGTACAAGGTCATGTCCGGTCCGGTGGGCATCGAGCTGCGCCGCAGCGGCATGTGCTCGTAGTAGGCCTGATAGGCGACCGCGCGGCGAGCGAGGAACTGCGCCGGGGGAGTGTCCGGATCGGATTCCTCGTCGGCGTAGTTGTTCTCGACCTCGTGGTCGTCCCACGTGACCAGCCAGGGGAATGCGGCGTGGGCGGCCTGCAGGTCGGCGTCTGTCTTGTACTGCGCGTGGCGGATGCGATAGTCGGCCAGGCTCCGCACTTCGACCTCCGGCAGGTGTCCCCGGCCGAGGGTGCCCTGCGACGGGCCTTCGTAGATGTAGTCTCCGAGGTGGATCACGAGGTCGAGGTCCTCGTCAACCATGTTGCGGTATGCGGTGTAGTAGCCGGCCGGGAAGTTCTGGCAGGACAGGAAACTGAAGGTCACCGCGTCGATCGGCGCGCCCAACGCGGGCGCCGTTTTCGTCCGCCCCACCGGGCTCAGTTCCGATTCGGCGCGGAACCGGTAGAAGTACTCGCGCCGTGGCTGCAGGCCACTCACCTCGATGTGCACCGAGTGTGCGCTCTCCGGGTGCGCGAGAACCGTGCCTTCGCGCACGATCGTGGCGAACCGCTCGTCGGTGGCGACCTGCCACTGCACCGGCACCGGCCGCGTCGGCATGCCGCCGCCGTTGAGTGGGTCGGGCGCCAGCCTGGTCCACAGCACCACGCCGTCGGGCAGCGGATCGCCGGAGGCCACTCCCAGCGTGAATGGGTCGACGACCTTCGGCGGCGAAGAACTCGCCCGCGCCGCGGCGAGTCCGGAGCCACCCAGCGCGGTGACGCCCAGCGCCGCGGCACCGGTCACCCCGCCCAGCAACGTACGGCGCGAGAAATGCGAAGACGAACGATCGGACACGACGGAACCTCCATGCGAACCGGACGGAAGCCCGCCAACTTTGACCGATCAAACCCTCGATCAGGTGAACGCCCATAGCCTGTCCCGCGAACTCAGTGCGTCCGTTCGACGGCTCTCCGGGTAGCTCGGCGCCGCCACGCCGGCGTGCGCGTCGCGCCGCGACACGGGGAACCGCGCCTCGCTTCGGGCGTGAGGCTGAGGACACGCGAACCGTTCGCAAACCGGCCAGCACCGCGTCATGGAGGCAGAACGTTCATTTCACCGAGCCCGCACATCGTGTGAGCGCCGGTATCTTCTGCCTGAAGGGTTCACAAAGTGGTGCTCTCGCCGAGAAATTCGCTGAGTGGCTTGCTCACCGTCGCTGTCGCGGTGCTGTCGTTCGCTGCCGGATCGATCGTTTGTGTCCCGTCCGCTGTGGCGCTACCGCCGGGGACGCCGTCCAAGGCGACCGCACAGTCGCAGCTGAACTCGCTGTCCGTCCGGTCACAGGAGTCGATGACGGGCTACTCTCGTGACAGATTCCCGCATTGGATCACCATCTCCGGAACCTGCAACACCCGCGAAACCGTGCTCAAGCGCGACGCCGATTCGGTCACGGTTGGGTCCGACTGCTATCCCACGTCCGGCCGTTGGTACAGCTATTACGATGGGGCCGTCTGGTACCAGGCGTCCGATTTGGACATCGACCACATCGTGCCGCTGGCCGAGGCGTGGCGGTCCGGGGCTAGTCACTGGACGACGTCCAAGCGCCAGTCGTTCGCCAACGACCTCAATGGCCCGCAGCTGATCGCGGTGACCGACAATGTGAACCAGGCCAAGGGTGACCAGGACCCGTCCACGTGGCAGCCGCCGCGTTCCGGTGCCCGCTGCGCGTATGCGAAGTGGTGGATTCACACCAAGTACCGTTGGGGGCTGCACCTGCAGTCGTCGGAGAAGTCCGCCTTGCAGAGCATGCTCAACAGCTGCTCGTACTGAGTCCTCTCGCCGCGGCGTCGTGGGCGCGCGTATGACGCCGCGGCGTTGCGGCATAGGGAGTCCTGGGATGACAGAAGAACAGTCCTCGGTCTTCACGGCAAGCCACGGCGTGATGACCGCCGAGGTGGGCGTGATCAGCGGCGAGCTCGAGTTGCGCACCACCTGTGACGACGACGGTGTGCTCGCGCTGGCGATCACGTACCAGGGGGCCGACGAGTGGTATACCTTGCCCGGCGAGGATTACCGCTTGCACGATCCGCGCGATCATGAAGTCGTGCACCGCATTCTCGTCACCGTGCTAGCGCGCCCCTGACCCGTCGGACAGCCGTAGGTCGGCGTGTGGCCGGAATCGCCCTGTGGTGCCTCGAGCCCGGCCACTGGTTGTGCCGCCCGGCTCAGCGGGTGGTGCATGAACGGCCGGGCTCCCGCGTCGGGCGGGTCTGCCGTGACGCAGCCGCGAACCGTCCTGGGACAGGTCGAGCGGAGCCTGAGAAGCCGCCACGCAACGCGGGAGGCGTTCGCGGGCCGTTGGTGTGTCGGGGCGGTTCGATTACAGCCGGCCGGCGTCTCCTATTCGGGAGGGAAGGACCTGTCCGCGATGTTGTGGGTGGTTCGCGGCGGCGCGGCCTCGCCGATGGGCACATTGCAGTCAGAGGGTGCCCGTAGCTGGTGCGTTCAGTGGTGAACACAGACGGGATGAACACAGCAAGGCAAGATCAACGCCTCCAGCAACGACGAAACCCCCACCGGTGATGATCACCGTTGGGGGTCTGACCTGGGAAAACAGGTGGTGCGCGATACTGGGATCGAACCAGTGACCTCTACCGTGTCAAGGTAGCTACCGACAGCCCTTTGACCTGCGGAAATGGAGATCCGGCAGGTCGGCGCGGTGGTGCTGGGAGCCGTTCATGGCCGTTCGACGCGGTTCAGCGCGGGTCACTCCTCCCAATTTCCTCCCAGTCCTGTGGCTCCCACTGAGCCTTTTCCATCTTGATCTTTGTGTGGTTTGGCGTGTTGGTGTGCCGAACGTAGTGAAGCTCCTGGTAGATGGATCGTCGACCAAGATCAACCCAGGACCACCAGGAGCTTCGCGTGTTGTTGTATCCCGGCACGATCGATCTGTCCACCACCCATCTGCGGCATGTCGCCACCGTGGTCCGCGTCCACCGCCGCCGGATCGGCAGCCGCTGGCGTCGGCTCTCGGCCGGCCGGCAGGCCCTGCTGGTGCTGGCCCACCTGCGCAACGGCGACCCCTACGCGCGGCTGGCCGCCGGATTCGGCATCGGGACCGCCACCGTGTACCGCTACATCCGCGAAACGGTCCACCTGCTCGCCGCCCGCGCACCCACCCTCACCGACGCACTCCGGCGCCTGTCCCGCCACGGCGACAACTACGCCATCCTCGACGGCAGCGTCATCCGCACCGACCGGCTCGCCGCCGACCGACCGTTCTACTCCGGCAAACACCGCCACCACGGCATCAACCTGCAAGCACTCACCGACCCGCGCGGCAGGCTGCTCTGGGTCTCCGACGGCCTGCGCGGCGCGGTCAACGACACCGCCGCAGCCCGCCACCACAACATCCCCGACGCCTGCCGCCAAGCCGGCATCACCGTGCTGGCCGACAGCGGCTACCACCACATCGCCAACGGGGTGATCACCCCCTACAAGCGCGTGGGCGGCGGCCATATCACCACCCGCGAACTCAACCCCGGCCAACGCGTGGCCAACACCGCCCTCGCCCGCGTCCGCGCCCCCGGTGAACGCGGCTTCGCCACCCTCAAAGCTTGGCGCATCCTCACCCGCGTCCGCTGCAGCCCCCACCACGTCACCGCACTCGCCAAAGCCATCCACACCCTCGAACACCACCCCCACCACCAAGGATGAAAAAGGCTCACTGAGAGCGTCGCCGGGACTGTGTCGTGAGCGGTGTTTCTGGCCCGACACGCCGGGGTGAAATCCGGCGGGATGGGTACGGGCA
>NZ_SWMS01000035.1 GCF_005146945.1 Prauserella endophytica | reverse complement strand
GTGACCGCTGGCCGGTGACCGAGACCTACTAATCGACACCGCCGGAAACACCGTTCGCGTTACGGACCCGACTGGCTCCGGTGCGGCTGTTGGTCATGTGGTGTGGGCTGTGGTCCGGTCGATGCGGGCTGCGAGTGTGGATTGGCCAGGGCCGGTGAGTTCCGGTGTCACGCCGCGGCGGCCTGCCATGGCCATGAGCAGTGCTTCGCCGGTACCGATAACTTCGGGACCTTGTCCGGTGGACCAGTCGAGGTCGGTGGCCCGCAGCCGCAAGCCGCGGATGCGTCGGCGGGCGCCGAGTCGGGGATTGGTCGGTACAGAGTCGAGGACTCGTTGTAGGCGTTCGGGTGGGATGTCGCGGGGTATGCCGAGTGGGCGGCGGATGTCCTGGTGGTGGATGGTCCCGTCGACCAGTGCGATCAGGCCGCCGAAGCCCGCGGTCAGGCCACGGGGCCGCAGGTGGTGGTTCAACAGGTCGAGGAGCTGTTCGGGGCCCAGAGGGCGGTATTCGTCGAGGCCGATTTCGTTGGCTCGGAAGAATCGGCCCTTGGCGAACCGCTTGATCAACCCGAACGTGGTGAGCTCTTCATAGCTGAGCATGTGCGCGACCACGTCCTTGACGGACCATCCCGTGCACAGCGTGGGCGCTTGCCATTGCTCGGGTGTCAGCGTCGCCAGAAACGTGGCGAGGTCCCGGCGTTCAGCTTGGGCCATGTCCATAAGGTTCATGCGGTCAGGCTTCGCTCTTCAGGAGTTCGGCGTAGCGCTGCAGGTACAGCGGCCAGCCGCCCTCGCTGTCGACACCGGCGTGGATGCCCTGCCAGCCGTCGCCGTGGCGTTCGATGTCACGGTGTTCGAGTTCGACCCTGGTGCGGTCGGCGCTTTCGGCGATGAACCGCACGTCGACCACGCTGGTCTTGTCATGATCGGTTTCCACCTGCCACTGGGTGTTGAGGTCCCAGCTGAACATGACCCGATGCGGGGGTTCGTAGGCCAGTACGCGGGCCCAACGGCATTCCGTGCCATCAATCGCGCGGTCGATGATGTGGCCACCGACGCGTGGTTCGAACACCGTCTCGGCGAGCTCGGCGGCGAGGATGTTGTGCTCGGCCGGTTTGAAGTCGCCGAAGCGCTCGGTGAACACCGTGAAAGCACGTTCGATCGGCGCCGATACGACGATCTGCTTACGCACCCTCGCTTGTTCCGATGTCGTGCTCACGGGATCTCCTGCCTTGTCGAGTTCGACGGACTGTTGGAAGGCCGCCAGCGTGTTCGTCCAGAAACTGTCCAGTTGGGCGCGCAGGGCGGCCACACCAGCCGGGTCGACCTGGTAGATGCGCCGGTTTCCTGCCGTTCGGTCCACCACCAGCCCGGCGTCCTTGAGCACTTTGAGGTGCTGGGACACCGCCGGGCGGCTGACCGAGAACCCCGCAGCGAGCTCACCCACCGACTGCGGACGGTCGGCGAGGCGCTCGAAGATCGTGCGACGTGTGCGATCACCGAGGACAGCCCAACCATCGAGTTCGTAAGTTTCCACTAACGGTCAGTTTCTACTTACCGAGATTGGGTGTCAAGCCCTGGAGTCCTAGCCGGATTCATTGAGAGCCCGCTCCCGTGAGCCCTGAGCACGCAAGGTGCTCCGAGACCGCCGCCGCTGCTGACCGACTTGGGAGACTTCTCGGCGTTCGGCGGACGCGCTGATGGCCAGTTCGCCAGCATGGCCGTGACGATCTCGGCGCCACCGCTGCTTCCGCGGCACTCCGTCGGACCCTGACTCGCCAAGCGCTCGCATACATGGGTCAGGCGTTCGGCTTCACTGATGCGCCTCTACAGGTCCGTCTAGGCCGTTTGGGGGTGCTGTCGGCGAGCTTCTCCAGGTCAGAGGTGCCATCGGCGTAGGGTCCACCGGGTGAAGAGCGTCGTCGGGAGCGCGTCCGAGGAGGACGGTTCAGAAGGTGACCACCCCGACATGACCGTCGCGCCGTTGACGAGCCCGGCCGAGGCTGCTCGACTGGCAGCTCAGCACGACAACCAGGTCAGCCGTCTCTTGGCAAGTGAGTCAAGAGGTCAGCATGCACCCGGAAGATGCGCATGGGATCTCGTGGCGATGGTCGGCTTCTCAGCCGACCGCCGCAGCGCAGTCGCGTGGATCATCGCAGAGGCGATCATGAAGTTTCGATGCGGAAACTCACGAGCGTTCGCTTGTTGGCGCGCAGCTGCCTTGTCCGCGAATGCTGTTACTGAAGACGATCGAGAGCTTGTCCTATCGTTTGTCATCTCCGTCTTTGGTCGACCTGGCGCTGTTGAATCCGACGACGCTAAGGCTAAGCAGGGCAAAAGCAATCATCTAGAGGGATTCGTCGCCGAGTGGCTGTGGCATCTCATCATGAAAGAACAGAAAGCCGCACATCGCGAGCGTAAATACCTCAGCGAACCGAGCTACTCCGTGACAGAGCAAGGCGAGGATGGGTTCGCAGTCTATGCACCACCAGGCGCGAATGTCTCACTCTTTTTCAGGCTGTGGGAAATAAAGAAGCACAACACAGAAAACTCGGTAGTCACCACGACTGTGCAACGTGCTTCTGACCAACTCAACACCAGGGGCCTGCAGTATCTGGCCAAGCTCACCAGTGCTCATCGCCAGACAGACGGTGATCTCGGAATTCTCTTTGCCGAGCTGGGTGATCTATGGATCAACGCAGACCCGCGAGCAGGAGCCGGGGTCGGAGTTGCCACCAGCACTGTCAGCCCTCCCGAGGCGTGCTTCTCCCCACTGGAAAGCACCCTCGGCCAGTTCACCAACGCAGGGCAACTGGAAGGGCTGCTCTGCGTTATCGAAAACTTCACTGAGTTCGCCGTCGAAGTCAGGAGGATGGTATGGAGCGCGCTCTGAACCTGCCAGACCTCGTCGAGGCGCTTGGTGTCCACGAACCGGGCGTCCTGCCCTCACCACAAGAGTTGGCGAGCCTGATCGCTGACGTCGAAATACGGGCCTTCCGCGGAGACTTCGCCGTTGACGAAACCCTCGAACGTGCCGCGTGGTACCTCCACGCCGTCGCATCGGCCTCCGAAGCCGCAGAGTTGTACACACCAGCACGACAGCGTCGGGCTTTCGCGGTAAGCGCTCACGTCTTCGACTTGACCTTGGCGGACCCCCGCCATGATGCACGCCAACGCCTGAACCTCGCTTTCGGTGCGCAAGTCGGCTACCGGCGGGCTGATCTTGATCCGAACGCGACAGCCGTATATCGCCGTGTCTCGGATCTATTGGTCGACAACACCCCACTTGTCGACCACGCTGAAACCTTGGCAGTCGAGGCTGGCGTCGCCTTCCTCGGTCTCGACACGAGGTTCCTGTTCCCTCTACTTCGCAGTTGGCGACGCCAGCTCACCGAACTTGCCGCGACGGTCGAACTCGATGATCTCCAGTCGACGATGTTCGGTCCAGCACAACAGATAGTACGCGCCGTGTGGTCGCTGCTTCGCTTCTTGGCGTTCGGTACCGGCCGCCAGCTGCCAGTAGCGCGAGCCGCTTTGCTGTCCGTTCTGGACGGTACCGCGGGAACTGGAGACCTCGACGCTCGCTGGGTAGCCGCGCACTTGTTGGCGATCGCCGATGGCCTCGAATCCGGCAGCCTCTACTCGATCCTTCCCCCTGGAACTCCGAATGCCGTGGCACAGGCGTTCTGTCTGGCTGACCCGCCAGTCCTAACCCTGTGGCCACCCCAAAGAGAACTGCTTGCGCGGCCAGGAATGAACCCTTTGGATCCAGCGACGCGCCGCTTGCTCTTGTCAGTACCCACCAGCGCCGGGAAAACGTTGCTCGCGCAGCTGATCATCTGCACGCACGTCGCGACACAGCCAGGTGGAGTCTGTTACGTCACCCCCTTGCGCAGTCTTGGGCGAGAGATGCGGAAGGCGCTGTCGGGGCGACTCCGAGTGCTCAACCGTGAGTTGAGTGAAGACAGCGACCTCTTCGACATACTGTCCTTCTCGCAAGACTCCACTGACGTTGAGGTCACGACACCCGAACGACTGATGCACCTGCTGCGTCACGACGCCGACGCTGTGATGCAACGCTTCTCCTTGTTCGTCATCGACGAAGCACACCTACTGGCGCAACCGGGCAGAGGATTCACCGTCGAAGGACTGCTTGCCTACCTCATGGCGGAGGCCGACAACCCGCGGATCGTGCTTCTCTCCGGTGTACTCGGGAATGCTGCCTCGCTCGCGTCCTGGCTCGACGCGGAGCGCCCGGAAGTACTGTTCACGTCCGCATGGCGGGGGCCGCGCCGTCTCCATGCCCTACTCAACACTCAGCCGGTCTGGGAAGCCGCAGTGCGGAGTCCTCGCAAGTCGGCGCAGTGGCCAACGCGAGTTACCGTGCCGCAGGTGGCACAGTTGCGACTACGTCCCGCCGAGGCGGGGCCAGTTACAAAACTGACGACGCGTCCTGAAGAGCCACTCGGAAATTTGGTCCTTAAGGAAGATTCCGGCGGCAAGCTCACCAAGGACAGCGGAGGCACGCCGGCTTACAAGATCTTCGCCGCCGCAGCGTCGATACTGACGCATGCGGGCAGTCTGTTGATGATCGTCTCGTCGCGGACTATGGCCCGTGACGCCGCCAAAGCATTGGCAGGCTACCTACCGCCACGTGAACCCACGCGCGAGCTTGTCGAGTTCCTTCGCGAGCGGCTGGGTGACCAGCATCCGCTCATTGCCTGCGCCGAGCACGGCGTCGCGTACCACCATGCCGGCCTGCCTGTAGACGTCCTTGACGCGATCGAGGAAGCAGTCCGGACTGAGATCGTGCTGGCGATCGTTTCTACAAGCACGCTGACCGACGGGGTAAACCTGCCGGTTCGAACGGTCGTGATCGCCGAAACCCGATTCGAAGGTCAGTACCCTGGAGCCCAACTCGGAGCCGCACGGCTCATGAACGCCATCGGGCGAGCTGGACGAGCCGGCCGTGAGTCCGAAGGCTGGATCGTGCTTGCGCTGCAAAAGCAGTCCGAGCTCAAGGACTTCGACGAGCTCCGCCCGAATGACGAGGCGCTCGAAGCCCGCTCCACTCTCTTGGCAGAGGAGTCGCTGACAGCTCTGGCTGACGCCGAAGAGCTCATCGCCACTACGGCTGACGCCGTCTTTCAGCTTGCGCCGGACACGGTCGTGTCTGACTTCGTGTCGTATACGTGGTTTGTCCTGACGACGCTGCAGCCATTGTGGACGCTCTTCGACGACCCCATACAGATGGACATCGTCCTCGGTAAACTACTTGCATTTCAGCAGATGGACCCGGCGCTTCGGCAACGTTGGCTGCGGCTGGCCGAGCAGGTTCGAGCCACCTATGAACGTACAAGCCCGGCACAGCGGCGGCGTTGGACAGCTGCCGGGACTTCGCTCGGTACAGCGGCACGGCTAGATGCGATTGCCGGTCAGGTAGTTGATGCCGTTGCCACGCGGGAAGGCGAGCTTCGCCAACTAGGTGCGGCTATCCCTGATGAAGCTTGGTACTGGCCGCTCAACGACACCATTCTTCTTCTAGCGGAACAACAAGTACTCGCGCGACTGCTGGCGCAACCGGAGGCCGACAACTGCTGGAAGTTCTGGTCGACGAGAGCTAAGGGAGACAAGAACCTAATCGACGTGTCCATTGTGGATGGATTGACAGGGTGGATAAACGGCCTTGACGTTCCCGCTCTTGCCGAACGGATTCTTCCCGGCCTGGCCGTCGAGTGGCAGTTGGAGCAGACTGTTGACGCCATCAGCTCAACATTTGAACATTACCTGGCTTGGACTGTCGGGGTGCTCATTGAGCAGGCCAACGCTGGCCTTGAGGAGGCTGGCCTCGTAAGCCGCCTTCGACCAGACACTGCGTGGTGTATCCGACACGGCGTCAACACGCCGCATGCCCTGGCGTTGCTCAATGAAGGAGTCCGTTCTCGTCGACTGGCACATGTCATTGGGAGCGAGGCGCAGCGCCAAGGTGTCGAGGTAGAAGATGTCCGGTCCTGGCTCGCAGGCATGCACATCCGAGGCTGGCGGAGCACATTTGACGCCGTGGCGCGCGAGGTGCTCGATCTCTTGCAGTTCATCCGAGCTCGCCGGAACAATGTGCTGCGATCTCTGCTGGAGACAGGACGCGCCCAGGTCACGCTTCGCAGTGAGCTTACAATTTCCCACCAGACGCCAGAGATCGTCTACATTTCGACAACGACTGACGCGCCCTCCGAACTACAGATCGTCAGCGAGTCTGGCCTAGCTGTCGCAGTTGTCGATGTCGATCTACATGCAGATGTCGACGCTGTCCTGGCAAGCGGGCTCGACATCGTCATAACCATGCAAGGCCACGACCTAAACTTTACGGCTCCTGAGATCGTCGCACCCGACTAGCGGGTGAGGAGGCCGATCGTTGACTCTCGCGTCGAACATCATCCCTGGCGGGGGACATCCGGCGTGTCACCCGCAAATTGGCTTGGGACGCTGGTCCGTTCGTGGCATCCTGACCGGCTCGCGTCTGACAGGTCCTCGGCGGGCAGGACGTGACGGGTTGGGATCAGGTTGATGCAGTCATGTCAGAGGCCGCCGGTTCGAGCGGCTGTGGCCTCAGTGCTTGTGGCCGCGCTCGGCGACCTCGCGGAACGCGACGGTGCCCCGAAGGTCGACAAGATGCCCGATCTTCGGAACTGGTGGCGCTACGGCCAAGAGTCCTTTGTCGCGTTACGACCCACTGCCTGGTACATGCCCGAGCGCGTCACCAAGGTCAACTGGTTGGACACGTTCGCTGAGATGGTCGCCGTCCGCGAAGCGATCGACGCTGACCCGATCCTGGGCACCCGCGTCGACACGATGGTCGGGGTTGAGTTCTCGCTCCAACAGCGCAGACTGGACTGGCTACTGATCGAGCACCTGCTCGAACCGATGATCGTCACCACTCGTACCTACGAGTTCGACGAGGCGGCATTCGATCTGCACTACAACCGGCTCGAAGCCGGCCTGCTGGCCGACACTGTCCGACTCGTCGAGTTCATCCCGCTCAACGGCTTTGTGTCGAGCATGGACGAAATCGCCCTGCCCGGCGGCGTGGTCCTGCGCCCGATGACTGACCGGCAGATGAGCCGGGCCATCCAGGTGCTCGCAGCGCCGGCCGAGTTCAGCGGCGGCCCCAACAGCGTGCAGGTCTCACGTTTCCACCAGTGGGCCGTGACCAGGGAACAGAGCTACCCGGTCACGTCGTACAAACAGGGGATGCCCGAACATCCGCGGCCCCCTGCCTTTCCCAGCCTGGAGGAGCCTGTTCAGAGGCTGGTCACCGCGCTGCATGTGGTGTGTGGAGGATCGGTGGTGGCCACGCGTCCGATCCTCCTGCAGCACGACGACGACTTCCCTCGGGACATCGAGGGCAGCGCTACTCTCCCCGCAGTCGGTCTCGCCGACGTCAACCGGCCGACCTTGCTCCTGACCGAGGAACACGTCGACGCTGTGCGCAGGGTGTACGAGGCGCTCGCAGCCCCAGCGGTCGCGCGGGATCGCTCGTTGCAGGTCTCCCTCCGGCGGTTCGTCTTCGCCGGCTCGAAGTCCCTGCCCGAGGATCGACTCATCGACCTCAACATCTGCTCCGAGGCACTGTTCATCAAGCGCGGCAAGATCAAAGGAGGACAGAAGGGAGCACCCGCGGCGGAGGCGGCCGGACAGCTGCTGGCCGGTGACCCGGTGCTCGGGGTCGAGCGAACGGAGATCGAGAGGTTCTTCAAGGAGGCGTACCGGTTGCGGAATGCGGAGATCCACGGTGACCACCCTGTCCAGAAGAGGATGACGCTCCTCGGCGGAGCGAAGAGCGAAGACCTCGCCCGCTTCATTGAGGACCTTGCTCGCCTGCTGGGCCGTGCGATTCAGCTCGTGCTCGCCGAGCTCACTCGGCCACAGCCAGACCGCAACATGCTGATCACGCCTCGGTAACTGACGGTAACAGTACGTGGTCTGCGGCGACACGTCTGTCAAATGACCATCGACGCTGATCGCCGATCTATCCTCGATGTTCGCCTTCGGTCAGCGGCCACCGAGGAGCGGATGCCTCAAGTTGCCGCGTCGGACGGAGCGGGCGATGTGGGCGGACAACGAAACCGAGGTTGATCTTCTCGGCTTCGACTTCCTGGTGGACACCCTGTTCGTGGCGCTCACCGAGCCGCGGCTGCTCCCACTGACGGTGGGCCTGCTCGGGGACTGGGGCTCCGGGAAGAGCAGCCTGATGCGGATCACCCGGCAGGAGCTGCTGAAGATCCGGGACGACGACGAGTCACCGTCACGGTACGTGTGCGTCGAGTTCAGCCCTTGGCAGTACGAGGACTACGACGACGTCAAGGTCGCGCTGATGACGACCGTGCTCGACGCGATCGGCGCACGAGCCGGTCGTGATCAGCAGGAACAGGTGACCAGGCTCCGCAGGTTCGCCCAGGGCCTCGGCCGATGGGGGCGCAGGGGCGGACGGGTCGCAGTGTCTACCGCCCAGGCCGCGGCACCTCTCGCGCTTCTGGCGATAGATCCGAGCATGGCTCCGCAGGTCCTGGACGTGACGAAGGCGGGGGTGAATGCGGCTGCGAGCGAGGCGAACAAGCTGCTGGAAGACCCCAAGGCCAAGCAGGCCGTCTCGGGCAACGGCACGGCTGAGGCAATCACGGACGCTGGGCGGTTCCGGGCGGAGTTCGCGAAGGTCGTCTCGACGTTGGAAGCCGTAGACGCCGTGGTGGTGTTCATCGACGACCTCGACCGGTGCCTGCCCGAGACCGTGGTGGACACCTTCGAGGCGATCCGGCTGTTCCTCAACACGCCCAAGACCGCCTACGTCCTGGCAGCCAACCAGGCGGTCGTGGAGTCCGCGATCGACTCGCGCTACCCGCAGCTGCGGCGCCCCGACGGCGCCGGGATCGGTGCCGACTACCTGGAGAAGATGCTGCAGCTCAAGGTAGCCATCCCGCCGCTGTCCGCGCCGGAGGCCGACACCTACGTCAACCTGCTGCTGGCTGAACTGCGCCTCGACGACGAGCAGTTCGCCAAGGTCCTCGCCGAGACCCGCCGTCGCCGCGAAGCGGGCAATCTGCAGGTGGCGTTCAACGTCGGTATGGCCGGAGCGGTCCTCGGCAACGTGCCGCCCGACCTGGTGCGCGACCTGAACTGGGCGGCGAGCATCGCCGAGGTACTCGGGGGCGGACTGCGCGGGAACCCGAGGCAGCTCAAGCGGTTCCTCAACAACCTGCTGCTCAAGCACCGCAGCGCGCTGCGCCGGAAGATCACCCTCGACCTGCCTGTGCTGGCCAAACTCATGGTCCTGGAGGAACAACACTTCAGCGACTTCCAGCGCCTGTTCGACTGGCAACTCACCGCGCCTGGCCCCATCTCGGAACTCGCGGCTGCGGAGTCTATCGCGCGGGGTGGATCGACCACCGCCGAACCGGACGGCGATGGGGACATATCGCGGCCAGATGAGGGCGAGACCGCCGACGAGTCTTCGGGTGCTCGCCGTTCACCCGCCTCCAAGCGGGGGCGGACGGCTGCCCAACAGCCGCAGGTAACCGAAGAGGTGCGGGCGTGGGTGGACAAACCGCACGTGCGTGCGTGGCTGCGGTTGGAGCCTCCGCTCGGCGAGGTAGACCTGGGGCCGTACTTCACCTACTCCCGTGACAAGCTCGCCTTCGGCGTCGCGGTCACGCGGCTGCCTCCGCACCTGCAGGAGCTGTTCACCAGGGCGCAGGCTGAGGTCGCTGGTGTGCGGCGGCTTGCGTGTGACGAGATCGGAAAGCTGCCTGGCGACGAGCGTGTCCAGCTCGTGGAGGCGTTGGTGGAAGTGCTGACGCGTCGACCGGGCGGCCCGGCCTTCCTCGCAGCGCTCGAACTCGCCGAACGAGCGCCCGACACCCTGTCAGCCATCTGCGACGCCTTGATGCGGATCCCACCCGAGGCCATCCCGCGGGGGCAGGCCGGGAACGCCGTCCGTCGCCTCCCTGCCGACAACCCGACGGTCTCCGCCCTGCTCGACCGGTGGGAAAACAGCGACGCCCCCGGCCTGAAGAGTGTGATCAACACCGCGCGTCAAGCTCAACGACGCAGCGGCCGGCACTGATGGGTACCTCGGCTGATCGAACCGCGGGCAGCGGCGGAGCGTGGACTCCGCTTAAACACGCGACCGCGTCCTATGTGCGCGGGCTTACCTCCGGATCTCCGAGCACCCGCACGTATGCCCAGCGGGTGCTCGCTCGCCACGTTCCCGTGTTGGGTGGAGCTGGCGGCGCTGCGGCCGGTGCCCGTGCCGGACGTAGCGGCGTCCAGCGCCTCGGCGCCTTGCTCGCTGGAGTCGGCGGAACCGGGCTTGAAAACACGCTGACCTCGCTGGGACTGGCTACTCTCGTCGGCCGGACCCGGTTCGACGTGCTCGACGAACTGATCACCTTCATCGCCGGAGACGGCGATGACCTGGACTCCCAAGCCGCCCGCGACGCCGCGTGCGACGTGCTGGACGAGGTCTTCGGCGACGCCGATACGTGGACCGAGTTGACCGACACCGCCGAGATGGCCGTCTCGCGGGAGAACCTGCCCACCCTGCTGGAAACGTTCCTCGCCCAGTACGTCTACAACAGGGTTCCCGTCATCGCCGAACGTCTCAGCCGCATCACCGACCCGCACGCCGTGCGCCAAGCCGACGAGGAAATGCGCCAAATCATCCAGGTCCTGGTCTCACTACGCATCCCCGACGACCCCTTCACGGTCGACTGGGCCGGCCCGGAGGGACGCCAGATCGCCGAGGACACCGTCCGCATGACCTACGAGGCCCTGCAGGGGCTGGACGGAGACGCACAGTGACCACCTACCTGGTGCGCACGGATCTCACCGCCCCGGTGACCGAACCCGACGACGTCCGGCTGCTGGATTGGGCTCCTGGGCGGATTGCGGCCACCATCCAAACTGGCGACGCTGGCCCCGAGTTCTTCACGGGCTGGCGACCACCGCGTGCCGCCGCCGACCTCCTGCTGCTGGGCGCGGCCGTGTACTGCGCCGACAAAACCACCCGACGACGCGGCACGCCGGACTCCTGGACCAGGGACATCACCCTCCGGCTCCCCGTCGAGGCCACCGCTGTCTGGCGAAACGCCGATTTCGACGCCGCCCTGCGGTTTCTGACCGGCGATCACTGGGAGACCCAGCCCTACAACTCCAGCCGGCATCCCCTCGCCGGTGTGGCCAGCGTCCCCCTCGCCGAGCGGCCGATCGGACTCGGCGTCGACGGCGTGTGCCTGTTCTCCGGCGGCCTCGACTCACTGTGCGGCGTCATCGATCTCCTCGAAGAGGACCCCGAACGACGGCTGTGCCTGCTGTCCCACCACGAAGGCGGACAAGCATCCACCGCGCAACAACTTCTGCTCGACGAACTCGGCGAACACTACGGCGCCGAACGCATCCGCTCCCGGCGCCTCTACCTACGTCCCGCACCCCCGAACAACCACCAGGCCCGACCTCTGCCCCGGCCACGCGAGAACACCACCCGGTCCCGATCCCTGCTCTTCCTGTCCGCTGCCTTGGCCCTCGCCGCCGCCGAAGGACCGGCCGTGCCGGTATATGTGCCCGAAAACGGCTTCATCGGGATCAACGTGCCGCTCACCCGAGCTCGTGTCGGCAGCGCGAGCACCCGCACGACACACCCACACTTCATGCACCTACTCGCCACGGCCAGCGCCGCAATCGGCGTATCGAACCGCGTGATCAACCCGTACCGCCTGCGCACCAAGGGCGAGATGCTCGCCGAATCCCGCAACGCCGCTCTCCTGCGGCGCCTAGCCCCGCTGAGCGTCTCCTGCTCCCACCCCGAGACCGCCCGCTACGTCGGCCGCAAGCAAGGCAACTGCGGATACTGCTTCCCCTGCCTGATCCGCCGCGCTTCGCTGGCACACGTCGGATGGGACGACGACGAGTACGCCTACAACGTGTTCGCCGAGGACGACTCCACGATCCTCCTCAACCGCCGCAGCCGCCGCGGAGCCGATCTGCGCGCCGTAATCGCCGGAGCGTTCGCGGATCGACCGGATCGCGACGTCCTACGCAACGGCCCGCTTCCACAAGGCGAACGCGCCGCCTTCACCGGGGTCTGGCGACGTGGACTCGCCGAGCTCCGTACCTGGCTCGCCAGCGGAGCCCGCGGCCCACTGGCCGAGCTGGTGGAGTCTCGATCGTGACCACCGCGGTGCTGACCGACACCCACTGCCATATCGACGCCTACGACAACCCGCTCGCCGTACTGGATGACGCCCGCGCCGCAGGCGTGCACGTGATCGCGGTGACCGAGGACCCCGGCAAGTACCGCCTGCTGCGCACCCGTCTCGGCCGACGCGACGGCGTCGATGTCGCACTGGGCTTCCACCCTCTTCGCGCAGGAGCAGCATCCCCTCACGATCTAGCCCGATTTCTCCGGCTCCTGCCGCAGGCCACGTGGATCGGCGAGATCGGACTCGACTTCTCTCGCGCCGGAGTCGCAACCCGCAAGCAACAGCTTCGCGTGTTCGAGGCCATCTTGGCGGACCCACAGGTGCGAACTCGACCTGTCACCGTCCACAGCCGGGGCGCCGAGCGGGAGACCATCGCCCGACTCGCGCAAGCGCACGTGCCAGCAATCCTGCACTGGTACACCGGACCACTGGCCGCCGTCGACGATGCACTCAATGCAGGGCTCTGGTTCTCGATCAACCCGGCGATGGTCCGGTCGAAGAAAGCCGTGCCGCTGCTCCAACGGCTTCCGCCGGAACGCGTACTGCTGGAAACCGACGGCCCCTTCGCCCGCTCCGGAAGCCGCCCAGCCGTTCCTTCCGATCTGCTCGGAACGCTCGATCACCTGGCACAGCTTTGGGCCATGACGACCGGTGAGGCGCGGAAGGCGGTCGCGAACAACGAACAGCGACTTCGCTGCACCGCCAGCGAGCCGCCGCCAGCCTGACTGACGACCTACTCACCGCCTGCAGCCGACGCCCAGGAGGCACCATCGCCATGACGAGCCGCATCACCGACGTCACCCGGCGACGCCTCATCGAGGGTCTCGCCACCACGGCCTGGTACGGCGTGCTCAACGAAGTCGAGTTCCTCGGGCGCCTCTACGACCTCGACACGCTGCCCACCACAGATTCCCGGTCCACGCAGTTCCCCACGGCGCGCGAGGACATCATCCAGCACTGCATCGCCAACCTGGACTGGCCCGACGACTGGATCTTTTACGACGAGCGGTTCGGCTTAGCGGACAACGACGATGCGCTCCTGCGATTCCTGGCCGAAATGCTGCACCCAGCGGTCCGGACGAACCTGACCGAAGTCGAGCAGCTACACGACTTCCTCAACCAGACACTGGTTCACGACGGCTACGAGATCGTCCAGATCGACGCCATCAGCGGTGCACCCGTCTTCGCCGGCCGCAGGATCGGCGCTGGTGTGCCCGGCTCGATGAAGAACCTGATCTTCGCCGCCGACGGTCCCAAACCGGAGATCGTGTTCACCGATGCGCTCAACAACGACGTCCTGGTGATCAAGAACGAACAGTTCTGCCTCATCTACGACCGGCCGCTGGCGGCGCATGGCCTCACCTGGGCCGACCTGACCAGCTGGTGGGCTGAGCACGAAGGGCTGACAGCGGAACCTGTACGGGAAGTCTCGCGCAGCCTGTACCGGCGGCTCGACCGCTCACTTGGCGACAACGACGCGGAGCGGCGGATCCTGCGCACGTACGCTGAGCGCTACGTCCGGCTTGGCGATGACATCCCGGCCCTGCTCCCACAGGTGTACCTCCACTACGACCCGTACACCCGAGCACACCACGTTCCAGGTGCGGCGCCCTTGCCCCGCCAGCGCATGGACTTCCTGCTGCTCCTGCCGCATCGAATCCGCATCGTGATCGAGTGCGACGGGCGGCAGCACTACGCCGACGAGGCTGGGCGCGCTGACTCCCAGCGGTACGCTGAGATGGTCGCCGAGGACCGTGAGCTACGACTGCGCGGCTACGAGGTCTACCGCTTCGGCGGCGCCGAGCTCATTGATGGCTCGGCCACGGACAAACGGCTTGCCGCGTTCTTCGACCGGCTCGCCGAGCGTTACTCCACCTGACACGTCCCTTTTGGCCGGGATGACAACCTCGCCGCACCGCCACGCGAGCCTCGGATGATGCCGTACAAGCCGTACGGCTTGTAGTCGCAATCCTTCGATCTTAGTCATCGCTCGCACAAGGTGGGGGCCCTGACTGAGTCGTGTCGTACGGGACGTGCATCCTGCCGTACGTGGGCATTCTGCTGCTGATCCTCACCTTGTCTGGAAGAGCCACCGGTCTAGCTCTTCCCGCAGCAGCTCCTTCAGGGCAGCGGGCTCGTCTGTGTGATGAGCACCGATTCGGATGGTATGCACGCCACAGCGATCCCAGTGCCTGTCACGGTCGGCGTCGTCGGCCTTCCGCGTGGTGCCGTAGTGGTGCGGTCCATCGACCTCGATCACTACAGCGCGGCCGTTGCCTAGAACGATGAAGTCCGGGGTGCGCACGCCGGCGTCGCGCAGCTTGGCCGCTGGCAGCGGCATCATGGCGATGGCTCGGTGCCGGGAGCACGCCCGTTGAAGTTCGACGAGCAACTCATAGACCACGATCTCGGCTCGACTACCGAACGTTAACCCGTCAGACACCGGGTAGCCGCCATTCGCTCGCTCCCGCCGGGCCTGGTTGCCTGGCAGCGCAACCGGTGGCTGCTCGGCTTGTGCCCGCCAATCAGCGGCCACCTCCGGCAGCGGCGGTACCGTCGGTTCAACGACGACTCCGAACACATCCTGTCGGCCGTGTTGTCGCAGCACTGGCTCCAGTTTGCTCCAGATACGGTCGACAATCTCGCTGGTGAACTCCGGAACCAACGACGGTGCCACTTCGAACACGGCCTCGTAGGTATCCGACCGCCAGTTGTCGCCGGGCGTCGGGTGGAAGTACCCGCCGTCACGACGCAGAGTCAGCTTGGCCCCCTGCACGAGGCGCTGTGCCAACTCGTCACCAGCCTCACCAAGTAGGTGATGCGTCTGCCCGAGCACCAGGTCGAGTTCCTCAACCGCGTCGTCATCAAGACTCACGCTCTTCAGCCTTTCACTCAGGCACGTCGACCGGAGACAGCAGGTCAGGATTGGCAGCCGCACCCGCAGCGCCGCAGCAGGCGTTGACGCCGCAGCGCACACGTCGGCCGCGTCGCTGTCCGCGGCAGCCGCGAGCCATTTCGGCACCGCCCTGACCTCGTTCAACGCCGCGACCGCTCACGATGTCGTAAACGTGTACGTCAGGCGGCAACAGGCTCCCCCGCTCTGCGTCTTGCGGAACGCTGCTCAGGCGCTGATCGCCCTCGATCCGCGCCTGAAACTCGGAACGCACGGCCTTGACCAGCCGCCGCGCCTGAGTCGCACCTATGCCCAACTGAACACGAAGCGTGTCCGCCGAAATTGGCTTCTGGTGCGCGGCACGATGCGCAGCGTCTGCTTCCCGAGCCAACGACAAGAGCTTCTCCGGCGAACGCTTCTGCCGCGTCAGGCCGGGCCCATCCCGGTCAGCTACCTCGTCCTCGTTGCTATCGCTGCCAGCCGGGCTGGCTCCAGGTTTCTCCCGCACGAGTACCTCCGGCTGCTCTTCAGCAACCGCACCGCGTGTGGCCGTCGAAGCACTGCATTCACCGATTGCCTGTAGGAAGCTCGGGCCTACTTCAGCCCAGCCGATCAAGAGGAGCGGCCCGACGGCGTCGAAGGCTGCTTTTCCGTACTCACCTGCCACTACTGGGTCGGCCACGTTCAACGCCAACGTGACCACGCTCGCGAAGATCAGGAGTCGACGAGCCGGCCGCAGTACCTCCGCCGACGCGCCAGCGAGTGCCAGATGCCGGGTACCCAGCAGCAGACCAAGGATCGACAGATCGACCGCGGGTGCGACGAGCGGCGCGACCCAGACTGGGACTCCGAGCCGGAGGGCGAGGTTGAGGACGTTGCCGAAGCCGAAGAGGAAGGTGAGACCGACGACGACGCCCATGATCACGGTGACGGCCTTCACGACGGTGGCCGCGTCCGAACCTGATCGAACTGACATAGCTGCGGGCCGGGTCATCGAAGATCACCTGCTTCGACGCGCGGACGTCCATGGCTGTCTCTCGTGGGGATGCCGCGTTCACGCAGCTTGTTCAGCACGGTGGTGTGGTTGACGCCCAGGTGTTCGCCGACTCGTGCCAGGGACCAGCCGAGGTTGTAGAGGTGGATGGCGTGGTCGACCTGGTCGGGGGACAGTCCGCGGCGGCGCATCGGTACGCCGTGCCGGTGGAGGATGTTGCTGACCGTTCGTCGTTCGATGCCGAACCGGTCACCGAGTTCGTACACTGTCGCGCCGGACTGATAGCCCGCGATCAACTCCACGACTTGATCGGCACCGAGTTGTCGGGCACGCCGGGGCCGATCGCGCTCGATCGACGGCGGCTCGGGCGTATCGAGGCTGGGAAGCTTCTCACGGAGCTCTTCCAGGGCTCTGACCTGGTCTTTTATGTTCGAGTAAGGTCCCCTAACCTCCACGCAGGTCAAAGGCCCTTTCCCGGGATGCTGGGAGGGGCCTTTTGCTTGAGTACAGCAGCAAAGTACAGCAGTAGGCATCCTTAGTCATGCAAACTGTCTCCCAGCCGCTTCAGTGCGTCCCGGGTCCGCCCAGAGGAAGCTTGCGCTTAGATCTCCATCACTGGGCCTGCCGCAGGATGCGCATGACCTGGCGCGGGTGGATGTCGAGATCGACCAGCAGCGTGGCGCACGTCCGGCGACCGTCGTGAACCGTGATCTTCCGGACCCCGGTTTTAGCGATACGAGCGTCCCAGGAACGGTTGAAGTTGCGGAGGTTCGAAGGGTGTGCCGAACTTCGTCGTAAACACCAGGCCGTCGCCTTGCCATGCTTCCCCAGCCTGATGGGCATCCGACTCCTGTTGCTTCTGCCGCGCCTGTAGAGCAGCGATACAGACATCCACCAGGGGCAACGTATCCTCGGACGCCTCAGTCTTGGTCTCGCGGTGCAGCAACTCCCGCTGTACACGTTGAAGCTGACGGCCAACCACAAGTTCGCCCGCGTCAGTGGTCACATCCTCCCAGGTCAACCCCAAGACCTCGCCCTTGCGCAGACCCAAGACCAAGATCAGGACATAGGCCGCGATCGACACTGCCGACCCGGTGATCTTCCTGGAGCCGAAGAAGTACTACTTCACGCCGGACGAGGTCGACCCGGACGCGCCCGTACCGCCGATCGGCCGCGCCGTCGTCCGCAGGCCCGGCCGGGACGCCACGCTGGTTACCTACGGTCCCGGCGTGCCGGTGGCCCTCGCCGCCGAGGTGGCCGCGGCCGAGGGACCGGACCTGGGTGTCGTGGACCTGCGGTCCATCGTGCCGTTCGACGCCGACACCGTGATGGCCGAGGTGCGCCGCACCGGCCGCGCGGTGGTGGTGGCGGAGGCGGCCGGGTTCGCCTCAGCCGCTGCGGAGATCGCCGCCCGGATAGGCGAGCAGTGCTTCCACTATCTGGCGGCGCCGGTGCGGCGGGTCACCGGGTTCGACATCCCGCATCGGCCGCCGAAACTCGAGCACCACCACCTGCCCTCGCCGGAGCGCGTCCTCGACGCGGTCGACGACCTTCAGTGGGACGAGTCACGAGCCGCCGCACGTTCACCCTGCCCGGCCTCGGCGAGGGCTCACCGAGGCCAAGCTGGTCCGCTGCCTCGTCGCCACCGGCGACCGGATCGGCGTCGACGCTCCGGTGGCCGAGGTGGAGACCGCCAAGACGATGGTCGAGGTGCCCTCACCCCATGCCGGTGTGGTCGCCGAGTTGCACGCGGCCGATGGCTCGGACGTCGCCGTCGGCGCGGCACTGATCACAGTGGACACCGGGGAGCGCACCGAGCGCGCCGACTCCGCCGCGTCGGCGTACGTCACGGAGGAGCGGGCGGGGTCCGGCAACGTGCTCGTCGGATACGGCACCGCGGCACCCGGCACCGGCAGGCGGTGGCGCCGGGGTCGCCCGCCCGGCGCCACCGCGCTCCGGCGCGACGCGGCCGCCGGGCTGCCCCGCCACCCGTGCTGAACTCCACAGTGGACACCGAGGCGGGCGAGATCCGGATCTTCGACGGGGTCCAACAACTACGGGTCCTTCGGCGTCGACGGCAGTGCGGCGATCATCAACCATCCGGAGGTCGCGATCCTCGGCATGGGCCGGATCCTGAAAGCCCCTGGGTGGTCGGCGAAAAGATCCGGCCGCGGCGGATCACGCAGCTGTCGCTGGTGTTCGATCACCGGGTCTGCGACGGCGGCACGGCGGCCGGGTTCCTGCGTTTCGTCGCCGACGCCATCGAGCGGCCCACGGCGGTCCTCGCCGACCTCTGACGGGACGGGACAGCGCCGATCTCGCCGATCGGCCCGGAGTGGCGGGATACTCGTGCGGTGAATCCGAGCAAGGTGCCCGGCCGCATCGGCCTCCGGGAGGTGGCCGCGTTCGCGCGTGGCTGCGCGGTGCTCGGCTGCGGCGGGGGCGGCGGTGTGACGCTGGCCGAACGACTGGCGCGGGACGCCGTGGCGCGTTTCGGCCCGGTGCGCGTGGTGGATTTCGACGACCTCGCCCCCGACGCGTTCGTGATGCCCTGCGGCATGCTCGGTTCCCCGTTGATCTTCGAGGAACGTTTGCCCACCGGGGACGAACCGGCCGAGCTGCTCGCGGCGGTGCAGGCGGCGCACGGACGGCGGGTCGACGCGTTGATGCCGTTCCAGCTCGCCGGCGCCAACGGGCTGGTCCCGCTCGCCTGGGCGGCCACCGTCGGGCTGCCGCTGGTCGACGCCGACGGCACCGGACGCCCGATGCCGAACATGGCGACCGTGATGGGCCTGTCGGGAGTGCCGCCGACACCCGCGTTCGTGGTCGACGGCGAGGGACAGCGCATCACCATCCGGGCCGCCACCCGGGATCGGTTCGTGACCACCGCGTTCGGGGTGCTGGCCGGGGTCGGTGGTCTCGGCGCGTTCGCGTTCGAGCTGATGGACGCGTCCGTCGGCAGGCGGGCGGCCATCCGGGGAACGGTGTCCCGGGCGCTGGCGATCGGCCGTGCCGTGCTCACCCGCCGCGGCGCGGTCGAGGCCGCGCTCCCCGGTGGTCGCGTGCTCGCCCGCGGCCGTATTCGCCACTTGCGGCACGACACGCCCGACCGGGGAAAGGGCGGGTCCCTGCTCGTCGAGGACACGGACGGGCACCGATTACTGCGCGTGGAGTTCCAGGACGAGTTCCTGCTCGCGCTCGACGGCGGCCGCGTGGTGGCCGCGACACCGGACACGATCGTGCTGTTCGACGCGGAAACCCGGCGGCCGCTGCTGATCGACGAGCTGCGCGAGGACCGGTTCGTGACGGTCGTCGCCGGGGACGGCCCCGCGGCGTGGCGGACACCGGAGGGGCTCGCCCTGGCGGGGCCCGCCGCGTTCGGGCTCGACCTGCCGGACGGCGTGGCGTGACGACCGAGGCGGTGCGGCTGGCCGTCGTCGCCGGGCATCGGCGGACCGAGGCAGCGGTGGTCCGCCCGGACGGGCATCCGATCGCGGCCGTCGAGTTCGCCTCGACGGGCTCGGCGGTGGCGGACGTCGATGCGGCCTTGACGCAGCTGCTGGACCGCCACCCGGCCGAGACCGCCGCCGCGCGGGCCGTCGTGGTCGCCTGCGGCTGGTCCGCCGCGGCCCTCCACCGGCTGCATGACCTGAACCCCGTGCTGGCCGTGCGGCTGGCGGCCACACCGCGATCGGCGGTGCCGCCGTTGAATGGATGGCCGTCGGCACTGCGGACCGCGGTGTCCGCGGGCGAGGTGGTGGTGTCCGGCGGCTGCGGGGTCGACGGCAGCGCGCCGGTACCGCTGGACCGCGCGGGGCTGCGTGCCGCACTGGCTCGCCTCGGCCCGTCGGCGTCGGCGGTCGCGGTCACCGGCACGTTCGCCGGGGTCTCACCCGACGACGAACGTGCCGCCGAGCGGATCGCCGAGACCGAACTCCCCGGCCGCCCGGTCGTGCTGAGCCACGACTTCGGGGTCCTGGGACTGCTGGAACGGGAGAACGCCGCGATCCTGAACGCCGCGCTGACCGGGGTGGGGCGCGCGGTGACGGACGCGCTGGTCGCCGCGCTCGCCGAGCACGGCCTGACCGCCCCGTGTTACGTGGTGCGCAACGACGGGACGCTCATGCTGGCCGAGCACGCCGCCCGGTTTCCGGTGCTGACCTACGCCGGACCGGAGGCGGCGTGGCTGCGCGGCGGTGCCGTGCTGGCCGGCCTGGACGACGCGCTCGTGTGCCGGGCGGAACACACGGAGGTGACGATCGGGGTGGCGCACGCGGGCCGGCCGCGGGTGGCGCCCGGGCGCCGGATGCTCGCCGGCGTGCCGACCACCGTCGGCCTGCCGCACCTCGCCACGGTGCGGCGCACCGCCCGCGGCGCCGATGCCGTCCGGGCCGGTTCCCGGTCGCACCTGTCCAGGACGATCGAGCGGATGCGCGACGGCGGCGCACCCGAGCAGGTGGTCCTGGTGGGCGCCGCCGGCGAGCTGCCCGGCGTCGCCGAGGTGCTGCGGCCCCGGCAGGCCCGGTTCGCCGCCGCGGTCGGCGCGGCGCTCGCCCCGGTCGGTGCGACGGCCGAGACGATCCTGCCGCGGAGCATGCCGGCGGATCGGCGGCGCGACCTGCTCGTCGAGCGGGCCGTCGAGCTCGCGGTACGGCACGGCGCCGATCTGGGCGCGATCTACGTCGCCGAGCTGACCGAACTGCCGTTGCCGTACCTGCCGGACAGCCCGGTCCACGCCCGGGCCCGCGTCGAGGGGCCGCCTCAGCTGCGGGCCCGGCCGTCCTGAAGCATCCGGACCCGGCAGGCCAGCTGGAGCATCATCCACTGGTCCGGGTCGTCGAGGTCGACGTTCAGCATCGCCAGGATCCGTTTGAGGCGGTACGCCAGCGAGTTGCGATGCAGGTGCAGGGCCTCGGCCGCGTGCAGCAGCGACCCGTGGTGGTCGAGGTAGGCCGCCAGGGTGCGCACCGCCGTCGCGCGCCGCTGCGGACCCAGCGCGTCCAACGGCGCCAGCAGGCCGCGGGTGATCTCGCTGCCGCTGGCCGAGGCCGACCATTCGGCCAGGAACCGGTTGGTGCCCAGCGAATCGAACGACACGACCGGGGCGTCGCGCGCGGCCAGCGCGCCGCGTGCCTCGGCGACCGAACGGCGCAGCCCGTCCGGGCCGGGATGGGCACTGCCCACCCCGGCGCGCGCGGCGACGCCCAATTCGGTCGCACGCGCCACGATGTCCCGCGCGACCGCGGTGGCGGCGGTGACCGCGTCCAGCCCGGGATCGGTGGGGTCGATCCGCACGACGAGCTGCGCCGCGCCGCTGCGGGCGCGCTGCCAGGTACCCCCGGCGTCGCGGGCGACCTCCAACGCGACGCGCCGGACCTCCACGGCGCGGTCGAAGCGGGCACCCTCGTCCAGGTCGTGGTCGTCCGGGTCGTCGGTCTGCAGCAGCAGGGCCGTGTGCCAGCCGTCGATGTCGATGCCGACGGCGCGGGCGCGGTCGAGCAGCCGTTCGGCGTGGTGCCGCTCCGCGGACAGCAGTTCGGTCAGCAGGTCGGCACGACGCTGTTCGGGCGCCTCCTCGGCGCGCCGGGTGCGCCGGATGGTCTCGCCGACGGCCGCGGCGCACAACGCGAGCACCAGCTCCGTGGCCATCACGTCGGCCCGGTCACCGTCACCGTCGGCGGCCAGCCTTCCCTCCTCCCGGCCGTCGACCAGCACCGGAGCCGTCGGCTCGCCCGGGCGCGGGGACCGGAACGCGACTGGGCCCACCACCGCCTCGGCCGCCGCGAGCAGCCGGCCGACCGGCGCGCCGTCCGCCAGCAACGCCGACAGCCGGGTCAGGCCACGGTGCGCCCGTTCCAATGCGGCGGCGGCACCGGCGGTGAGCGTGCGGTCCACCGCCACCACCAGCTCGGCGAGCGGGGTGCGGGCGTCGGCGTGCAGCACCGCGACCGGCCCGGACCGCGCTATCGCCTGTGCCGAGGGCTCGATCACCGGCGGCGGCTCGGCCGGCAGCACGAGCGCGGCGACGCCGTGCTCGACGGCCACGCGCAGCGCCACGTCGAGCCGGTAACCGGACAGGTCCGCCGACGCCCGCGCGGTCAGCACCACCACCGCGCCGGGTTCGGCGCGGGCGATCTCGGTGACGCTCTCGGCGACCAGCACCCCGCTGACGCGGGGACCCGCGAGGTCGCCGCCGGGAGCAAGCCGCGTCACCAACCCCGCGAGGGCGGGATCCCGCAGCAGCTCACCGATCGTCGTCATCGCTCCATCATGCCCGAGACGCACCGCGCGCAGCTGTGCGATGTGCACGAAAGCGCCGGGAATACCGTGCGTGCGAGCCGAAGACGGGCCGTTCCCGGCTTCCCATACTTGGCGAAACCTCAGACGAAGGGAGTCGCGATGCCCGCATCCGGCAAGACACCCCGAACCCGCGTGGCCGTCGACGTCGGCGGCACGTTCATCGATTTCGTGATGCTGGACGAGGCCAGCGGCGAGCTCGTGATCGAGAAGCAACCGTCGACCTCCGCCAAGCTGGTGGAGGAGTTCCTCGCGGGTCTCGGGCGGCTGCCCGTCGACATCGGCGAGATCGAGCGGATCTTCCACGGCACCACGGTCGCGATCAACACCATCCTGCAGGAGCGCGGGGTCGCCGTCGGCCTGATCACCACCGACGGCTTCCGCGACGTTCTCGCGCTGGCGCGGGGCGGACGCCCGGAGATCTACAACCTGTTCTACGAGCCGGTGCGGTCGCTGGTGCCCCGGGAGATGCGCGCCGAGGTTCGCGAGCGGGTGGCCGGGGACGGCACCGTGGTGGAGCCGCTGGACGAAGCCGGTGTGCTGGCCGCCGCCGACCTGCTCGTGCGGCGCGGCGCGGAGGCGATCGCGATCGGCTTTCTCCATTCCTACGCCAACCAGGCGCACGAGCAGCGCGCGGCCGAGCTGGTGCGCGCGGCGCACCCGGGCATCGCGGTCACCGCGTCGAGCGAGCTGATCACCGAGTGGCGGGAGTACGAGCGCACCTCCACGACGGTGCTCAACACGTATGTCCAACCGGGATTCCAGCGCTACATCGGTGACCTCGTCCGGAATCTCCGCGCGCACGGCTACGACCGGCCGGTCGCGCTCATGCAGTCCAACGGCGGCGTGATCGCCGAGCACGCCGCCGCGCGCAAGCCGATCAGGACCCTGGAGTCCGGTCCCGCCGGTGGGGTGATCGGCGCGGCGGCGCTGGCCGCGCGGCTCGGGCACCCCGACGTGATCTGCGCGGACGTCGGGGGCACCAGCTACGACGTCGCGCTGATCGAGGGCGGGCAGATCCTCGAGCGGTCCGAAACCGCGGTCGCCGGTCGGCCGATCCTCGGCCCGACCATCGACATCGTGTCGATCGGCGCCGGTGGCGGCTCCATCGCGTGGATCGACCACCGCGGTGTGCTGCAGGTGGGGCCGCGCAGCGCCGGGGCGCATCCGGGACCGGCCGCCTTCGGGCTGGGCGGCGCCGAACCCACCGTCACCGACGCCCACCTGCTGCTCGGCAGGCTCGACCCGCAGCGCTTCCTCGGATCCCGCATGCAGCTCTCGCTGGACGCCGCCGCCGCGGCGATGCGGTCCAGGATCGCCGAGCCGCTCGGCCTGTCGGTGGAGGAGGCCGCGGCGGGAACGCTCGCCATCGCGGAGACGAGCATGACCTACGCCATCCGCGCCGTCACCGTCGAACGCGGACTGGACCCGCGTGACTTCGTGATGTACTCCTACGGCGGGGGTGGTGGCCTGTTCGCCGCGGCGGTCGCCGGACACTGCGAGGTCGGCAAGGTCGTCATTCCCCGGGCGCCGGCGAACTTCTCGGCCTGGGGCATCCTCAGCTCCGACTACCGCGAGGACGCGGTGCTGACGCGGGTGATGGCGCTGGAGGAGTCTCGGCGCGCGGAGATCGTCACGATCCTCACCTCGCTCGCCGGCCAGGCCGCCGACCAGGTGGCCCAGTACGGCTTCACCGGTGATTCGCTGATCACCACCTATCAGCTCGACGTGCGCTACGCGGGTCAGGACGCCACCATCCCGGTGCCGGTCGAGCCGGGCTGGCTGGACTCGGGTGCGGGCCTGCTGTCGCGCGTCCGCGAGGGGTTCGTGCATGCCCACCGGCAGCTCTACGGACACGGCGCGATGGACGCGGATCTCGAACTCGTGCACTGCCGGGCGCGGTTGGTGGGTCCGGTGACCGCACCGGACTGGCCACTGTGGACCAACGAGGTGACGGCGCAACCGCGAGAGATCCGCAAGGTCTACTTCGGACAAGGTCCGGTCGACACCGCGATCTACGAACGGGACGCGCTCGCCGTCGGGCAGAGCGTGCCGGGGCCGGCCGTCGTCGAGGAATGGACCACCACTACCGTCGTGCCGCCCGGATGGCTGCTGGAGGTCGACGAGCTCGGCAACATGATCATCACGCGATCGGAGGAGCAGCCGTGAACGGGCCGGACAAGATCGATGTCGTGACCGCTGAGATCGTCCGCAACGGGATGACGTCGGCGGCGCTGGAGATGGCGCGCACCCTGCGCCTGACCGCGTACAACCCGCTGCTGTTTGAATCGCAGGACTTCGGACTCGGCATCGTCTCCCCGGGTGGCGAGATGTGGGGTGAGGCACCCGGGGTCGCGGCCTTCATCGGCTGCCTCGGGGACACGATCCGCACCGGTGTCGCCGAACTCGGCCTCGAGGCGTTCCACGAGGACGACGTGCTGATCGTCAACGATCCCTATCTCAGCGGAACCCACATTTCCGACACCACCATCTACCGCCCCATCTTCCACGCCGGACGGCTCGTCGCGTTCTCCTCGGCCACCGCCCACTGGGCCGACATCGGCGGCAAGGAACCCGGTGGATGGTGCCGCGACTCGACGAGCATCTACCAGGAAGGCGTCTGTTTCAACCACCTGAAGCTGGTGTCGCGCGGCGAACGCAACACCGAGCTGTTCAAGCTGATCGCCGCCAACGTCCGGTTCCCCGGCCTGGTCATGGGGGACCTGGAGGCCAAGCTCGCCTCGACCCGTCAGGGCGTGCTGCGCGTCCAGGCGCTGTGCGCGAAGTACGGTGCCGACGTGGCCGCCGCATCGATGGCGTTCGTCATCGAGCGCACCGACGCGGCGGTGCGCCGCAAGATCGCGGAGATCCCGGACGGCAGCTACGGGGCGGCCATGTCGCTGGACTCCGACGGCGTTGTGGAGAACGACCCGGTCCGGCTGGCCGTGACCCTGCGGGTGGACGGCGACCGGATGACCGCGTCGTTCGACGGCACCAGCCCGAGCCGGACCGGTCCGATCAACCTCAACCCCATCGTCGCCGCGAGCTCGGTGCGGATCGCGCTCAAGGCCTTGACCATGCCGACCGATCCGACGAACGCGGGCCATTTCCGCGCCCTCGACTTCGACATCACCCCGGGCACGGCGCTGACCGCGCAGCGGCCCGCGCCCTGCGACTCCTACGGGTACTCGGTGGTCACCGTCGTCGAGTTGTGCGTGCAGGCGCTGGCGAAGGCGGTGCCGGACTGGTGCCCGGCGGGCGGGTCGCAGCTCACCGGCATCGTTCTGTCGCGTTCGGACCCCCGGGACGGCACGCCGTTCATCTTCAGCGACCCGGTCGACTGCGGCACGGGCGGCCGGCCCCACGGGGACGGGGCCGTGCTGAACGTCATGGGCAACGGCGACGTGCCGACCACCCCGGTGGAGATCGTCGAGACGCGGTACCCGGTGCGGATCGAGCGGTTCGAGTACGCCCCGCACGTCGCGGGTGCCGGGCGGTACCGGGGCGGCGCGGGGGTGCGCCGCGACTATCGCATCCTCGAAGAAGGCCTGAACCTCAACGTGATGGTCGAGAACACCGTGGACGTGATGGGCCGTGGTGCGCACGGCGGGCGGCCAGGAAAGCCGGCACGCGTGGTAGTGCACCCTGGCACCGACCGCGAGATCGTCGTGACCCGGCACAACAGCGCTCACCGATTGCGGGCCGGGGATGCGTTCACCGCCACCACGTCCGGCGGCGGCGGGCTGGGTGACCCGTTCGAGCGGGATCCCACGGACGTGCTGCGCGACGTCCGCGGCGAACTGCTCAGCGCCGAGGATGCGGAGACCACGTACGGGGTGCGGGTGCGGCGTGACGCCGAGGCCTGGTTCGTCGACGAGGAGAGCACGACGGCGCTGCGCGCCGCTGATGCCCGATGACCCGGTTCGCCGACGCGCACAACGATCTGCTCTACGAGGTCGCCTATCGGGCGCACGTGGAGAACCCGTTCGGCAGGTACTGGCTCGGCCAGCTGCGCCGGGGCAACGTGGCGTTGACGGTCTGCCCGATCAGTGCCGGGCTCGAGCAGCTGCCCGAAGGCGGGCTGCGGGTGGCGCTCACCCAGTGCGGCGGATTCCACCGCGCCCTGCGGGAGAACCCGGACGACCTGGTCTGGGCGCGCGGCGCCGGTGACCTTGCCGAGGCCGAACGCAGCGGCCGGATCGCCTTGCTGCTGAGCATGGAGGGAACCGAGCCGTTCGGTTACACACCGGCGTTGCTGGAACCGTTCGTCGCGCTCGGCGTGCGGATGGTCGGGCTGACCTGGAACCGCCGCAACCCGTTCGCCGACGGGCTGGGAGAGGGCGAGAGCGACGGCGGGCTGAGCGGACTCGGCCGGACCCTGGTCGACGCGCTGGTCGACCGGCACATCGCCATCGACCTGGCCCATGCCAGCCCGCGCACCGTCGACCAGGTGCTGGGGCGGGCCGTGGACGGGCACGTGCTGGTCAGCCACGCCGCGTGCCGTGCGGTGTACGACAGCCCGCGCAACCTCGGAGACACGCAGCTCACCGCGGTGGCCGACGCGGGCGGGCTGATCGGCATCATGCCGCATCCGGTGACCCTCGGCGTCGACGGTGGCGCGGCGACCCTGGACAAGGCGGTCGACCACCTCGATCACGCCCGCGAGGTTGTCGGCGTGGAACACCTGGCGATCGGGTCGGACTTCTCCCGACAGATCGTCCGGTCCGGCGCGCTGCACGTCCCACCGGACGTGATCATGCCGGACGGGATGACGTTCGATGCGGCGGTCGAAGAGTTCGAGGGCCCCGCGGACTTTCCCCATCTCGCGGCCCGGATGCGGGCCCGTGGCTGGACCGCCGCGGAATGCGACGCGGTGCTGTACGACAACCTGCGGGCTTTCCTCGACCGCGTGCTCGACCACCACGAACCCAGCACCCGGCCGGCCGGCGCCGGCCACGACCACGGAATGGGAGTCCACCATGCGCACCGACATTGACCTCGGCACCGCGAAAGGCGCCTACACACCGCTCGTCGTCGCGGGCGACTTCCTATACGTCTCCGGGCAGGGCGGGTTCGATCAGGACTTCGCCATCGTCCCGGGCGGTATCGAGGCGGAGACGGTCACCGCGCTGGGCAATCTGGAACGCGTGCTCGCCGCGGCCGACGCCACGCTCGACGATCTCGTCGCCGTGACGTGCTACCTGGCCGACATCGGCGACTGGGCGGCGATGGATGCCGCCTACCGGCGATACTTCGGCGACCGCAGGCTGCCGACCCGCACCACCGTCGCGGTCGCCGCGCTGCCGTTCGGTCTCCGTCTCGAAATCACCGCGACCGCCTACCGTCCCCGGCCGGGCACGCGCTGATCGGTGCCCGCCGCCGAACTACGCGGTGCCCGCCTCGCCCGGTGATCGGGCGGCCAGGGCGGCCGCGGTGCGCATTGCCAGTTCGGCGGCGGGTGTCCGGTGGCTCTTTCTGCTCACGGCCGCGACATGGAGGCGGCGGTCGGGAAAGATCGGGCGGGCGGTGGCGCCTGCCTGCCGGACCGCGGGCACCCAGGCCGACGGGAGAATCGTGTCGCCCAGTCCGGCCAGGACCAGGGGCAGCACCGACGATCGGTGCGCGACCTCGGCCACGATCCGGGCACCGGCCCGGTCGACGACCTCGTCGATGAGCGACCGCATCAAGGACGCGTCCCGGGGTGCGATCAGCCGGGCCCCGGCCAGTTCGGCCAGATCGACGTCGCCGGGGCCCGCGGTGCGCGGGTCGGACATGGTGACGAGGACGAAATGCTGTTCGCTCAGGGCCTGGACGGCGAGGTCGGTGGCCGAGATCGGCGCGGGCGCGCCGAGCAACCCGATTTCGCTCTCGCCACCGCGCACCGCGGCGAGCACCTCGTCCGGGGTGAACGCCGGGGCGACGTTGTAGGTGATGGCCGGGAATCGCCGGTGCACGGCCCGGAGAAGGGACGCGAGCGGTTCGATGCCCGGGGACGGCATCGTGATCAGGTCGAGCCGTCCGGCGCGGCCGTCGGTGAGATCCCGGACGCTGAGCCGGGCCTCCTCGACATCGCGGAGCACCTGCCGGGCCGGCCCGATCAGGCGGCGGCCGGCATCGGTCAGCACCAGCCGCCGCCCGATCCGATGGAACAGCGGCGTGCCGAGGCTCCGTTCGAACGTGGCGATCGTCTGCGACAGCGACGGCTGGGCCAGGTGCAGCGCGTCGGCGGCCGCGCTGATGCTCCCGGCGTCGACCACGGCCAGGAAACACCGCAGCTGACGGACGTCCATACGCGCAACCCTTCATAGGCTCAGCCTATTTACCGGATCGGAAATTAGTCGTTGACTATAGAACAGGGTTGACGTGTGATGAGTCAAATCCGTTCGTGACTTCGACTACCCCACGGAGATCCCATGTCCTTGCCGACGAAGAAATTCCGGATCGCGGCCATTCCCGGCGATGGTGTCGGCGGTGAGGTGCTGGCCGCCGGACGGCAGGTTCTCGACCACGTCGCAGCCCAGTCCGGTGCGTTTTCCTTCGAATGGACCGAATTCGACTGGGGCTCGGCGTACTTCGGCCGGACCGGATTGATGATGCCGGCCGACGGGTTGGAGATTCTGCGCGACTTCGACGCGATCTACTTTGGTGCCGTCGGCTGGCCCGGCGTGCCCGACCACGTCAGCCTGTGGGGACTGCGCCTGAACATCACCCAGAACTTCGACCAATGGGCGAACGTGCGGCCGGTCACCTTCCTGCCCGGTGTCCGCTCCCCGCTACGGAAGGCCGACGAGCATGCGCTGGACTGGGTCGTGGTGCGGGAGAACAGTGAGGGCGAGTACGCCGGGCTCGGTGGCCGGAATCTGTCCGGCCGGGGACCCG
Organism: Prauserella endophytica; assembly: GCF_005146945.1. Lineage (GTDB taxonomy): Bacteria > Actinomycetota > Actinomycetes > Mycobacteriales > Pseudonocardiaceae > Prauserella_A > Prauserella_A endophytica. The sequence goes on along the minus strand of NZ_SWMS01000035.1, from coordinate 22,514 downwards.
GCAACGAGGTCGCCGTGCAGACCGCGCTGTTCACCGAGCACGGCTGCGAGCGAATCATCCGCTTCGCCTTCGATTTCGCCCGCACGCGACCGGTGAAGCGGGTCGCCAGCGTGACGAAATCGAACGCACAGCAGTACGGAATGGTGCTCTGGGACGAGGTTTTCCAGCGGGTCGCCCAGGAATACCCGGATGTGGACAGTGAGTCGGTTCTGGTCGACGCGATGAGCGCCCGGTTCGTGCTGCGGCCCGAGGACCTTTCCGTGGTCGTCGCGTCGAATCTGAACGCCGATATCCTGTCGGATCTGGGATCGGCCCTGGCCGGCAGCCTCGGCCTGGCGCCGAGTGCGAACCTCAATCCCGAGCGCCGGTTTCCGAGCATGTTCGAGCCGGTTCACGGTTCGGCGCCGGACATCGCCGGCCGCGGCATCTGCAATCCGATCGGGGCCATTGCCAGCGGCGCGCTGATGCTGGACCACCTCGGCCGGTCGACCGAGGCCCGGCAGATCACCCGCGCCATCGAGCAGACGACGGCAGCCGGTGTCCTGACCCCCGACCTCGGTGGCACCGCCACCACGGACCAGGTGGCCAAGGCCGTCCTCGATGCCCTCGGCAGCGTCGTCCCGGCCGGCCGGTGATGCGCCGCTCCACTCGCCGGGCGCCTGCCGTGCTCGTCGCCCCGGACAAGTACAAGGGCTGCCTCACCGCCGCCGACGTCGGCCGTCATCTCGCCGATGGGCTCGCCGCCGGGGGCATGCGGCCGCGCGTGCTGCCGCTGGCCGACGGCGGCGACGGCAGCGTCGACGCGGCCCTGTCGGCCGGGTTCCGGCTACGGCGGGTCGCCGTCCGTGGCCACGACGGCCCGGACCACGCCGCGCCGGTGGCCTTCGACGGGCGGACCGCGGTCATCGAGGTCGCCGCCACATGCGGCATGCGGACTCTGCCGCCGGGCGTCAGCGCCCCCTTGGAGTCGTCCACGTACGCGGTCGGGCAGGCGATTCTGGCTACCCTCGGCTGGGGCGTGCAGCGGATCGTGCTCGCCCTCGGCGGCAGCGCGAGCACCGACGGGGGAGCCGGAATGCTGGCCGCGCTCGGCGCTGTGTTCACCGACGACCGGGGCCGCCGGATCGACCCGTGCGGCGGCACGGTGGGCGACATCGCCCACGTCGACCTGTCCGCATCCGCCGACCTGTCCCACCTCGACCTGCTGGCCGCGACCGATGTCACCCACGTGCTCACCGGGGCCCAGGGTGCCGCCGCCGTCTACGGTCCGCAGAAAGGCGCGACCGAGCGCGAGGTCCGGTTGCTCGACGCCGGGCTGGAGAACCTCGTGACCGTCCTAGACCGCGCGGGTCTCGATGCCCGGCGGGCGGCGGCAACGCCGGGCGCGGGCAGCGCCGGGGGTCTCGGGTTCGCCGCCCTGCTGATCGGTGCCGATCCGGTGCCGGGCGCAGATTTCTTCCTGGACCTCCTGCGCTTCGACGAGCAGGTGATCGGCGCCTCGCTGGTGGTCACTGGCGAAGGCCGCCTCGACACCCAGACGTTCGCCGGAAAACTGCCTACCGCGATCTCGCGCCGGTCGGCGCCGGTGCCGGTGGTCGCGGTCGTGGGAGCCCGTGACCTCACCGATACCGATCTCGCCGCGTCCGGCTTCCGCGCCGTGTACGCGCTCACCGATCTGTCCGATCAGGACACCCGGTCGGACCCCGTGCTCGCCGGTCGGCTGCTGGAGCACGTGGGACGGCACATCGCACATCAGAGTTGATGGAGGACACCGTGTTGACCTGGCTTGACATGGAGCACCTGATCGGGCTCGTGATACTGGCCCTCGTCTTCCTCGCGGGGACGATCCGGCCCATCAGCATGGGCGCCCTCGCGCTGGGTGCGGCCTTCCTGGTTGGCCTGACGCTCTACGGCGTGGACGCCGACGGCATCGCCGGCGGTTTCCCGGCGTCCATGCTGGTGGTGCTGGTCGGGGTGACCTATCTGTTCGCGATCGCCACCCACAACGGCACGATCGGCTGGTTGGTGGACGCGGCGGTGCGCCTGGTGAACGGCCGCATCGCGATCATTCCGTGGATCATGTTCCTCGTTCCGTGCGCCCTTACCGCGATCGGTTCGGCCACCCCCGCCGCCGTCGCCGTGATCGTGCCCATCGCACTCAGCTTCGCGCGCCAGTACCGGATCAGCGAGGCAATGATGAGCGTGCTGGTCATCCAGGGCGCGACGGCAGGCGGATTCTCCCCGATCGGCATATACGGGATCATCGTCAACGGGCTGGTCCAGGCCGCCGGACTGCAGGTGTCCTCGCTCGCGTTGTTCGGCGGCACCTTCGCCGCCTGCCTGCTCGTCGCTGTGGCCGCCTTCCTGTGGCTCGGCGGCCTCTCGATCGTCCGGAAGGGCACGACCGGCACCGACGCGGCCGCCGGCGGGCCCGCCGGTGGTGCGCCGCCGGCCGGAGGCAGGCCCGCGCCGACGGCGACCTTGACCGTGCCCGCGCCGGTGAAGACCGCGGCACCGGCGAAGCCGAAGGGCACCGTACGCCTGGTCCTGACGCTCGCGGGAATCCTCACCCTCGTGCTGGCCACGCTCGTCGCCGACCTGGACGTCGGGTTCACGGCGATCACCGTCGCCGTGGTGCTGAGCCTGATCTACCCGGCGGACGGCAAAGCGGCGGCCGGTGACATCGCGTGGGGAACGGTGCTGCTCATCTGCGGCATCGTCACCTACATCGCCCTACTCCAGAAGATGGGCGCCATCGACTGGCTCGGGGCCAAGATCGCGAACGTCAACGCTCCGCTGCTGGCCGCGTTCTTGATCTGCCTGATCGGTGCCGTGGTGTCGGCCTTTGCCTCGACCACCGCGTTCCTGGGCGCGGTCATTCCGATCGCCACCCCGTTCCTGGTCGCCGGTCAGGTCAGCACGACCGGCCTCGTGATCGCGGCCGCCATCGCCACGTCCGTCGTGGACTGTTCGCCGTACTCCACCATGGGCGCGCTGTCGGTGGCCAACGCGGGCGAGGCGGCGAAGGAGGAGGTCTTCCGATCCCTGATGCGCTGGGGGATGGGCCTGGTGGTGCTGGCACCCGTGGTGGCCTGGAGTGTGTTCGTCGTCGTCCCGAGGATGTGGTGAGTACCGTGACAACTGAACGCCCGACGCAGTGGCGAGCCTTGTTCTTCGACGTCCAAGGCACCCTGACCGACTTCCGCTCGACGCTCATCGAGCACGGAGCGCGGATCCTCGGTGATCGTCTCGATTTGTCCACCTGGGAAGAGCTGGTGGATCGCTGGCGTGGCCACTACCGCGACGAGCTGGCCGCGTTGGTGGCGCAGGGACGGTGGCGGTCGGTCCGGGCCGTCTACCGGGACGCGCTGGTCGCGCTCCTGAACGACCTTCCCACGCGGATCGAGGTGACACCGGCGGAGATCGACGCGCTGACGATGGGCTGGGAACGCCTGCGGCCCTGGCCGGACGCGCCCGCGGGACTTCGCCGGCTGCGCGAGCGGCATGTTGTCGTCGCGCTGTCCAATGCCGACCACGCCGCCGTGGTGAACGTCGCCCGGCACGCGGGGTTCCAGTGGGACACCGTCCTGTCGGCGCAGCTTTTCGGCGCCTACAAACCTGACTCGGCGACGTACGAGGGCGCCCTCGCCTTGCTGGGGGTGGAACCGGCGGAGGCGATGATGGTCGCCTCCCATGCCTACGACCTGGATGCGGCGGCGGCGGTCGGCATGGCCACGGCCTACATCCGGCGGCCATGGGAATTCGGGCCCGGCAGCCCGGTCGAGCAGGTGCCGGACGGCCGCTACGACTTCGTGGTGGACGACCTCGGCGCGCTCGCCACGGCACTCGGGTAGCGCGTCACCCGTGGGCAGTGCCGTCGATCGGTCAGCGGGGTGCGGTGTCGTAGAGGTAGGGGCCGCGGCCGATCGTCACCCACACCGCCCTGGCCTCGGTGTCGCCGATGTTGGAGATCCGGGTGCGGTGTCATCGAGTCGAACGACAGCGAATCGCCCGCGTGCAAGGTGTGTTCGTGGTAGCCGAGTAGTAGCCGTCCTCGTCCCGGCGAGGCATGCGGAAAGCCACGAAACCGGAGACCGCGTAGGCGGGCTGTTCAGTAGTCGACTGTTCCGCGGCCGGGAGTGTTCCGGCCGGGACGCACGATGGCTCTGGCGAGCGGAGCGAGCGAAACGTGCAGCAATTCTGACCCGGACGGCCGGCTCTACATCGACGGCGGCACGCCGTTGCGCGTCGTCGACCTCAATTAGCCGCAGCGGCCAAGGCCGGGGAAGTTTGGCGGCCACGGCATCGAGGACCCAGTCCAGTCCGATGGCGAAGGACTCCTCGGCGTCCACATCCGTGCCGTCGTACACGGCCTTGGCCAGCGCCGGGAATCGGACCGTGGCCAACATCCTCGTCAGGTGCGGGCCGTGTGCGCGCTGCCAGTCGCGTTCGGACAGATTCGTGGCGCGCTCGGCCCGCAGGTTCGCGATCTCGCGCCTGATCGCGCTGATGACGTATGCTCCACCTTGGAGGTACTACTAGAACATGGGCCCTGAGTTCAGGTGCCGGAGTAGTACCGTGACGCCAGAAGGCGAGGGATGGCCACCCGCATAGTGGGTGGCCTTTTTGCTGTATAGGGGCGCCTGAGGCGGTGCTTGGGTGTGCGTTCTTCCCGTGCGTCGCGTCCGGTGAATGGCATGGAGTTGCGCGAACGGCTCGCTGAGGTTGTGGTCAGTGATCGCTTCGTCTTCGATGTAGATCTTGTGGAAGATTGCTTGGTTGAGAAGCCGCCGCTGCTGTTCGTTGTATCGCCCCGTACAGCTCTTCGGGTCTTTCGAGTAGCTTCAGGCTCACATCGGTCAGGCGCGCGGCCTCGGTGAGGTCCGCGGACGCAGTATCGAGGCGCTGAGTGAGGCTGGCGGCGCGGTCCCGGCGGGTCGCCGCCGTGCTGGCGGACAAGGGCATCGGCCGCGGTGACGCCGTGGGCGTGCTGATGGGCAAGTCGGCCGACCTGCCCGCCGTCCTGCTGGGCATCTGGCGGCTCGGCGCCGTGCACGTCCCGCTGTTCACCGCAAACCGGGGCGGCCGGCCGGCACGTGATCCAGGTCGGTGGCGAGCGGCCGTCGACGCCGGGATGGGAGCGGTGCAGCTCGTCAAGCGCGAGTTCGCCGCGCATGCCTGCCCGCGCCGCGTGCACATCGTGGCCGATCTGCCCAAGACGCCGAGCGGCAAGATCCAGCGGTTCAAGCGCCGCGAGGCCCGCGCGCAGTCCGCCGGGCAGTGAGAGGTCGGCTTGCGCGCGCCGGCCACGTCGGCAGGCCGGGCCGCGCGCGATACCCGCCGCACCCGCCCGGCCTGCCGTGGTCACGCCTGGCGGTAGCGGTCCCGCACCACACGCCGCAGCACCTTGCCGATCGGTGTCTTCGGCAGTTCATCGACGAACCGGACACCGGTGATCTTCTTGACCGAGCCGAGTCGCTCCCTTGTCCACTCGATCAGCTCCTCCTCGGTGACGTCACCGTCGTAGTGCTTGTCCAGCACGATCTCGGCCCGGGGCGTCTCCACCCACTTCGGGTGCGGGACGCCGACCACGACCGCCTCGGACACACCCGGGTGCTCGGTCAGCGCGTTCTCGAGCTCGGCAGGCCAGATGTTGAACCCGCCCGAAATGATCAGGTCTTCCTTGCGGTCGGCGAGGTACAGGAAGCCGTCCTCGTCGAAATAGCCCATGTCCCGGGTGCGCACCCAGCCGTCGCTGGTGATGCGCGCCGCTGTGGCCTCGGGATCGCGCCAGATCTCCGCCATGCGGTTCGGCCCGACCGCCACGATCTCGCCCACCTCGCCCGGAGGCAGCTCGTTGTCGTTGTCGTCCACGATCCGGATGCGCGCGTTGACGGTCGGTTTCCCGGCCGACCGCAGGCGGCGACGCTGTTCCGGCGTGCCGTCCACGACGTGGTGTTCCGGGAGCAACTCGGCGACCGGCGCCACTTCGCTCTGGCCGAACTGCTGATGCATGATGTTGCCCCAGACGCCGATCGCGCCGACGAGGATGGACTCCGGGATCGGCGACGCGCCGTAGAACACCACGCGCAGGCTGGACAGGTCCCGCACCGTTGCGTCCTGGTGCTGGGTGACCATCTGCACCATGGTCGCCACCAGCACCGTCATGGTCACGTGTTCGGTTTCCACCAGCTTGAGGAACTCGGCCGGGTCGAACGCCGTCATGGCCACGATCGAGCCGCCCGCATCGAGCAACGGCCAGATCGGCATGCTTGCCGCGTGGGTCAGCGGTCCCGCCGCGAGATACCGGTCCGTATTCGACAGTCCGGGACGGACGGAGGTGAACATCTCCTCGCCGACGGCCATCCAGCCCCGCACCGTATGCAGGATTCCCTTGGGGAGTCCGGTGGTGCCCGCGGAGAACCGGATCTGGAAGGGATCGTCGGGCCGCACGGTGACCGGGGGCGGGCTGGACGAAGCCTCGACGAGCATCGCCTCGTACTGGCGAACGTCGTCGTCGGGCGGCTCACCGACGACGATCACCAGCCGCAGCTTCGCGCACTCGCCGAGGACCGGGGCGATCGCCGGATAGTGCTTGTCCTGGACGATCAAGGCCGCGGACTCGGTCAGGTCCAGGAGATAGCGATGCCGCTGCGCGCTGTCGTGGGCGTAGAGCGGGCAGCGCACATAGCCGCCGAGCGTCAGCCCCCCGACGAGTTCCAGTGCCTCGAAGCAGTTGTCGGCCAGCAGGGCGACCCGCTCGCCTTGTTCGATCCCGGCGGCGCGCAACGCGTTGGCCAGCCGACAGGACCGCTCGTACAGTTCGCCGTGGGTTTGCTGACGTCCGCCGCAGAGCAAGACGACCTTCTCGCCGTTGCGCTCGGCGTTGCGGCGCAGGACTTCCACCGGATCCATGTGTTTGCCCTTCTACGTCGGTGTGTTCGATCCGGTCATGCCTTCGGTGCGGGTACGTCCACCCGCGTCGTGATCAGCTCAGCGGTGCCTTCCACGCCCGCGAGCGCTTCGAAGATCCCTTCCGAGGCGGCGATGAGCAGCTGGTGGCCGTCCGGACCACCGATGGCGCAGGTGTAGGTGTTGGTGCCCTTCGGGTGAGCGATTTCGTCGACGATCTGCCCGGTGGGGGACACGCGCACCACGCGCCGCTGCGCCGCGTCGGCGGCCCAGATGTGGTCCTCGGCGTCGACGGTAAGGCCGTCCGGGGTCACCTTCATGGCGGCCAGCATCTCCTGCGCGCTGCCGGGAGCGGGCGGCTCGCCGAACTGCGCCAGGGTGCGGCGGTTGCTCAGTGAGCCGTCGCTGTTGATGGTGAACGCCGTGAGCCGTGCGGCGAACGACTCCGCCACGACGAGTGTGCTACCGCCGTCGGTGAGGACGATCCCGTTTGGACACCAGAGGTCGCGGGCCGCGACGGCCACGGTGCCGTCCGGATCGACCCGGAACAGCTCGCCGGGCCGGGGGTCCTGCCCCTGGTCGATCGCGAAGCCGATGGTCCCGATCCAGGCACGGCCCTCGGTGTCGACCCACATGTCGTTGATCCAGTAGGGCGCGACGTCGGACAGGTCCGCATGGGTGCTCACCGCGCCGTCGGGCGACCTGCGCAGCAGGCAACGGTCCTTCATCGACACGACGAGCAGCGATCCGTCCGGCAGCCAGCCGAGGCCGGAGCACAGCGCGTCCACGCGCATCAGGTCTTCGCGTTCCCCGGATGGTTCGAAGGCACAGACGATGCCGGCCAGGGCGTCGGATGCGTACCAGCGGCCCTCGTGCCAGCGGGTGCCCTCGAAATAGCGCCCGCCGTCGACGACGGTGTCGAATGACCTGCTCATGATCTGTCTCCTCTTCGAGAATCCTCGATGTTGCCTTGCCGATGAGGTTCGCCGGACTAGAACTGAACCAACCAGTAAGTATTCAATAGCAGCCGTCATCGATTTGCGGCAAGTCCGTGCCGCGGGCAATGGTTCGAGCCCTGAGCCGGACGCCGGGCGCGCCGAAAGGGCAGCCTTCGAGTCACGGGGGCGGGTTTGTCGAATTGACACGGGTTCGCCTGGGGTTGCCAGTGGGACTCGTGGGCTACTCGACGCGTGCCGGCCCCGCAATAGTCGTAGTGCGACCGGCTGTACTTGACCATCAAGTACATATTTTCGGCTTCCCGCACGCCTCCGCGTCCGGGAAGCCGGCGGCGCTTTCCGGTTTGCTCGGGAGCGGCCTTACTCGCCGAGGAACGTGGGTTCACGTCGTTCGGTGAAGGCGCGCAGGCCTTCCTTGAAATCCGCGCTCGCGGAATACTCCTCGCAGGCCGCGAGCTCCGCGGCGAGCGCGTCGCCCAGTGGCTTGTCGATGCTCTCGTCCACCACCCGTTTGATGCCGGCCAAGCCCAGCGGGCTGCGCCGGCCGATGGTGTCCGCCAGTTCGCGGGTATGGTCGGCGAGCGCGTCGTCCGCGACGACCTCGTTGACCAATCCGGCTTCGCGCATGCGTTCCGAGCTCCACGATTCCGCGGTGAACAGGAGCTGTTTGGCTCGGTTGGCGCCGATGCGCCGGGGCAGCCGTGTCGCCCCGCCCGCGGCGGGGAACAGTCCATACCGGGTGTGCCCGTCGCTGAACGTCGCCGACTCGGCGGCCACCACCAGGTCACAGGCGAGGACGAGTTCCAGGCCGCCCGCGACGACATGCCCTTGCACGGCGGCGATGACCGGATGCGGATGGCGGGCGACCTCCTCGAACACCTCGGCTGCTCGGCGCAGGAACCTGCCCGGTCCTTCGTCGTGCAGTGAACCCAGCACCATCTTCAGATCCGCACCGGCACAGAAGACGCTGCCGCTGGCCGCCATTACGACCGCCCGTACCGAGGAGTCCTCCGCGGCTCGGGCGAGCGATGCCGAGATCCCGTCGAGCACCTCGAAGGACAACGCGTTGCGCGCTTCCGGGCGGTTGAGCGTCAGCCACGCCGTACTGCCCTCGGTCCGGTAACCGACGACGGACGAGCTACTGGTCATGATGAGAAACCTCCATTGTCGTGCTGCGCGGGCCGGCCGGAGACGACACCGGGGCCCGGATTCCGCGGGCGAAGCTGCTACGTCGCCGATCCGTCGGCAGGTTCGCCGGGAGACGTCCGCAGTTCCCGCGCCTCGGCCCGGATGATCTCGGGTCCCGCCGGATCGATGAGCGTTCCGTGACGCTCTCTGTTGTGCGAGTGCGCGAGGTGATGGGTGTCGAAGGTCGATTCCACGGCCGCGCGCATGCCCTGGAGATCGAGCGCACGGTTGACGGCACGCTTCGCCAGTCTGATGCCGAACGTCGGACGTGCCGCGATACGTTGAGCGAGCTCCAGTGTGGTCGCCGCCAGCTCGTCCCTCGGTACGACGCGGTTGACCATGCCGAGTGCCCGCGCCTCCTGCGCGTTGATCGGCTCGCCGGTGAACAGCATCTCCTTCGCGCGACGATGGCCCAGTTCCCAGGGATGGACGAAGTACTCGGCCGCGGCCGCGCCGAAGGCGCTCGTCGGGTCCAGGAAGACCGTGTCGTCGGCGGCGACGATGAGGTCACAGGGCCAGATCAGCTCGAGTCCGCCACCGATGACGCGCCCGTGCACCTGAGCGATCACCGGACGCGGTATGTCCCGCCAGCGGAGGCATAGCCCGAGGAACATCTCCTCCTCCACCGCGTACCAGCCTTCGGCGCCGGCGGCGTCGAAGCCACCGGTGAGCGTGCGTGGCTGGACGCCGTCCATGGCGAAGGCGCGCTCGATGTTCAAGTCGTGACCGGACGAGAAGTCCTCGCCGTCGGCTGCCAGGATGATCACTCTGGCTTCCCGCACCGCGCGCTGGTAGGCGTCGTCCAGTTCGTGGAGCATCCGCCGGTCCTGGGCGTTCAGCTTGTCCGGCCGGGCCAGGACCACACGAGCGACACCGTCGGCGGGACGCTCGTACCGGACGCGGGGGGAATCGTCGTCGGCGCAGCTCATAGTCCGTACGACCTTCCGATGATGTCCCGCTGGATCTCGCTCGTCCCGGCGTACACGGTCGAGACGATCGACTCGCGCAGATGCCGTTCCATGTCGTGTTCGAGCGTGTAGCCGGCGCCGCCGAAGAGCTGCATTCCCTCGACGGCCATTCGCTTGGCCGTTTCGGTGACCTTCAACTTGACCATCGAGGCTTCCCGGGGAACGCACCGGCCGGGATCGGCGTCGAGCTTGGCCGCCGAGGAGTAGACCAGGAGACGGCAGCATTCGAGTTCGGTGGCGAGGTCGGCGATACGGTGGCGAATGGCCTGGAAGCTGCCGATCGGGCGGCCGAACTGCTCGCGGGTGCTCACGTATTCCAGCGCGTCGTCGAAGGTCCGGCGAGCCCGTCCGAGGAACACCGCACCGCACATCAACCGGTCGGTGTTGAGCGTGCGCATGATCTGGTGCCATGCCCTGCCTGGCTCACCGATAACCCGGTCGGCCCCCACCGTGACATCGGTGAAGAAGACGTCGTTCACCTCGTCACCGCCCATCGTGCGGATGGGTCGCACCTCGAGTCCTTCCGCATCGGCGGGGACGTCGATCATGGTGATCCCGTCGTGCTTCGCGCCGCTGGAGTCGGTCCGGCACAGCACCTGGATCCGTGAGGCGATGTGCGCGCACGAGATCCAGGTCTTCTGCCCGTTGATGACGTAGGTGTCGCCGCGGCGTTCCGCACGGCAGATCATCGAGCCGGGATCGGAACCCGCGCCCGGCTCACTGATCGCCGTCGCGAGCACCTCCCCGCGGCACACCCCGCCCAGGATGTCGCGCTTCTGCTCCTCGGTGCCGAAGCGTTCCACCACCGTGGAACTGACCAGGGAGACTGCGAGGCCGAACAGCGGAGCCAAGCTGTAGGCCGCCTCCTCCACGACGTGACAGGCATCAGTGGCACTGCCGCCCCCGCCGCCGTACTCCGTGGGAATCGCGCAGCCGAGCCAGCCCAGGTCGGCAAGCTTGGCGTACAGCTCCTGGTTGTGCGTGACCGATCCGTCCGAACTCAGCGCCCGCCGCTGCTCCCTGGTCCCGCATTCGCGCTTGAAGAAATCGCGCAGGGAATGCACGAGATCCTGCCTGTCGACAACTTCGGTCATCACCGCCACCTTCGTCAGCTTTCCGCCACCCTCACAGCTGGGTGGTCGCACCGTTGTCCAGTACGTACATATGTCCGGTCGTGAATGCGGCCTCGGCCGAGGCCAGGTGCACCGCCACGGCGGCGACCTCCGCGGGTTCTCCCCAGCGGCCCTGGTGTTTGGCCACGTACTCGGCCAGCTCCATCCCGACGGCCTGGCCGAGGAACTCAGAGTTGCCCTGGGCGGCACCGGTCCGGATCATGCCCGGAACGATGGCGTTGACCCGGATTCCGTCCTCTCGCAGCTCCAGGGCGGCGCAGCGAGTCAGCGCCTCGACACTCGCTTTCGCCGCCGAGTACGCGGCCATTCCACGCGCCGCGCGCCGACCCGCCGCCGACGAGATGTTGACGAATGCTCCGCCACCGCGTTCGCGCATGACCGGAGTCGCGTGGCGAATGGTGTGGAACACGCCGCCGACGCCGATCGCGAAGGCCCGCTCCCATTCCTTCTGGCGCATGTCGACGAGCATCGACGATGATCCGGTGGCCGCGTTGTTCACGACGACATCCAGCCCGCCGAAGGTCTCGACGGTGAACTTCACCGTGGCCAGCACGTCGTCGCCGGACGAGACATCACAGTGGACCGGAGCGGCCTGAGGGCCCAGTTCGCCGGCGAGCGTGCCGAGCGCGGCATCCGCGATGTCCGCGAGGGCCACGTGTGCACCTTCGGCGACGAAGCTTCGCGCGATGGCGGCGCCGATGCCGTGAGCCGCTCCGGTCACGATCGCGACCTTGCCGGACAGCCGTGATGATGCCAAACCGTCCTCCAAAACATACTTACCAGTTAAGTTAACTGCCTAGCAGTGTCCGCGAATGGCTGTCAAGCATTGGGTTGCCGCAGTCGGTCGGCATGCGCCTGATGTTGGATCAGCGTGCCGAGTCATTCGGTGAGTCGTCGGCTCGGTTGACGGGAAGCCGGTCGCCCGGATCCGCGACGCCGGTTGACTGTTGAGCGGTATGAAACAATACTGTCTGGTAAAGTTACCATACGGTGAGGTGGACATGCGCGAGGTTGTGGTTGCCGGAGTCGGCATGACGCCGTTCGGGAAATGGCGGGAGCGCTCCACGGGCTCGCTCGTTGCCGAGGCGGTGGCCGAGGCGCTCGAGGACGCGCGCATCGAGAAGACGGCCGAGTGGCGCGCGTCGTGTACTACAGCAGGGCCAGGAATCCTCGCGCGGGCAGCACGCCGTGCGGGACGCCGGTCTGTCCGGGATCCCGTTGATCAATGTGGAGAACGCCTGCGCGTCGGGTTCGACCGCACTCGATCAGGCGTGGCTTTCCGTCGCGTCGGGTCAGGTGGAGATCGCGATCGCGGTCGGCGCCGAGAAGTTGACGACCGCAGACAAGGCCAAGTCGCTGGGCGCGCTGGGTACAGCCATCGACCAGGAGCGGCTCGAGGAAACTGCCACGGAACTCGGCAGTGCGGGAACCGGCTCGGTCTTCATGGACAGCTACGCCAGGTTCGCCCGGTGGTACATGGACCGTACTGATGCGACGCCGGAGGACTTCGCCCGCGTGACCGTCAAGAACGCCGAGCATGGCGCCGCCAACCCGAAAGCACAGTACGGCCGCATGACGACGGTGGCCGAGGTGCTGGCCGCGCGGCCCGTTAGCGGTCCCCTGACAGTGCCGATGTGTGCGCCGATGAGCGACGGCGCGGCAGCCACGGTGGTGACCACACTTGAGACGGCGCGGCGGCTCGGCGCGCGGCCGGTGCGACTCCTGGGCAAGCTCGTCTATCGCGGCGAACCCGCCGACCTCGAGGCGTTCCAGCACGTGGTGAACGTCAACCTGTGCGGCACGTTTTAACGTCATGCGGGTGGCGGTGGCCGCGATGCTGCGCAACGGTCCGGAAGGCGGCGAGCGGGGCGTCGTGGTGAACACCGCGTCGGGTGCGGTGTTCGACGGGCAGACCGGGCAGGCGGCCTACAGTGCCAGCAAGGCGGGGGTCGTCGGCATGACGCTGCCGGTCGCGCGCGATCTGGCCGGCAAGGGAGTGCGGGTGAACACCATCGCGCCCGGGTTGTTCGACACGTCGATGGCCGCGGGGTTGCCTGAGCCCGTTCGAGAGGGCCTGGTGGCCACCGTGGAGGAACCCTCGCAGGCTCGGCAGGCCCGAGGAATTCGCCCACCTCGTGCGCGGCATCGTGCAGAATTCCTACCTCAGCGCCGCATGCATCAAGCTGACGCGGCGACCCGGCCGCCCGCCCGGGTCAGTTAACCTTAACCGGTTAGACTTGGCCCGGGGAGCCGTCGAGCCGGTACGGGGTGAGGGGAAAGCATGGCACGCCAGCGTGCGACCAGCGTGCAGCAGCTTGTTGATGCGGCCGCACGGGTTTTCGAGCGCAAGGGCTTCGTCGAGGCGACGATCAGCGATATCGCCGCCGAGGCCGGGGTGAGCAAGCCGACCGTGTACCAGTACGTGAACTCCAAGCGCTGGCTGCTCGAAACGATCGTGGAACAGCTCATCTATCCCTTGCGGGACGGTATAGACCGGATCGTGTCCAGTGATCTCTCGGCGCGGGAGAAGCTGGAGGCCTACCTGCGCATGCACATCGAGAACGCGATCAAGTACCAGACTTACTATCTGGTACTGACCGCCGACCAGCATCAGCTGTCCACACAGGCCTTGCGCAACTTCCGGTCGTGGGCTCGCGACGTGAACCACGCGGCGGAGGGTCTGCTCAGCGACTGCGCGAAGGCTGGTGTCGTGCGGTCCGATTTGGACGTCGGCACCGTGGTTAACCTGGTCAACGGGATGCTGCTGTCGGTCACACGGTGGTACCGGCCCTCCGGGCGGATGGGTGCCGAGCAGCTTTACCAGCAGGTTTACGGCCTGCTGTCCGGCTATATCCGCCCCGACGACGAGAGCTGACTCCGCTCGCCGTCGGCGCCGGGGGGGGGCTGCCGGGCTGTTCCGGCGGCGCGGGTCCTCGTTGACCGGCGGCAGCGGGCATGCCACGATAAAAAACTTCCTGGCCAGTCTTGATTTCGCCTCGGGTCCGGTCGAGGGCCGACCGATTTGGGGGTGCTGAACATGCCGGGACCGCTGACCGGAGTCCGGGTCGTCGAACTGGCTGCCATGGGGCCGACTCCGTTTGCCGGCATGTTGCTGGCGGACCTGGGTGCGCAGGTTGTCCGGCTGGAACGGCGCGACGGTGACAGCCTGGGCGCGGGGTCGTGGAACCACTTGCATCGCGGGCGCCCTTCCGTCGAGTGCGACCTCGGCACCGAGCGCGGCCGTGCGCTCGTGTGCCGACTGGTCGAATCGGCCGACGCCCTGATCGAGGGCTTCCGGCCGGGCGTGCTGGAACGGCACGGGCTCGGACCGGACACCTTGCTGCAACGGAATCCGCGGCTCGTCTACGGCAGAGCGACCGGGTACGGCCAGACGGGCCCGCTTGCCGACCGGCCCGGGCACGACATCAACTACATATCCGTGGCGGGAGCCTTGGGCTCGATCGCGCGCAAGGGTGAGAAGCCGCTGTTCCCGCTGAGTCTGCTCGGTGACTTCGGTGGTGGCGGTATGTTGCTCGCCTTCGGTGTGGTGTGCGCTGTCCTGGAGGCGCGCCATTCGGGCCGCGGTCAGGTCGTGGACGCTGCGATGGTGGACGGAACGGCCTTGCTCACCACGGTGTTCCACGCCCTGCGGAACGCAGGAATGGCTGGCGACGAGCCTGGTACCAACTTCTTCGACAGCGGTGCGCACTTCTACAACGTCTACACCACATCGGACGGTGGTCATGTGGCTGTGGGTGCTGCGGAGCCCCGCTTCTACGCGGAGTTGCTGCGGTTGCTCGGTCTCGACCCCGTCGACTTCCCCCAATGGGACCGAGCGCGCTGGCCCGAACTCACCCAACGTTTCGCCGGCGTCTTCCGGCGTCGAAGCCGGGACGAGTGGGCGGCGATCCTCGAGCCGGCGGACGCCTGCGCGACGGCGGTCTACCGGCTCGGCGAGGCGCCGGAACATCCGCACAACATCGCGCGTGGCACCTTTCTCCGTGTCGCGGGTGACGTGCAGCCCGCTCCCGCACCCCGATTCAGCCGGACGGTGCCCGACGCGCCAGGCCCCGCGCCCGAACCGGGATCCGGCACCCGGGCCGCCCTCCTCGCCTGGGGCCTGAGCGGCTCGGAGCTGGCCGAGCTCGTCGACTGACCGGCCGCGGGCCTCCGACGACTGCCGCGCCGATGTCTGTGCCGTGTGGACACCGTGGCTGGCGACCCGGCAGCACCTGACCGCACGGCCGGCAATCACTTGACCAGTGGGGCGGGAAGGCGCACGGCACAATGAAGTGGCATGCGCATCGCAAGGGTGGGAGGGTCCGGCGGCTGGTGACGGTCGCGGCGGCCATGGCTCTCGCCATGACAGGGGCGTCCGCGGCGGCACACGCGGAGGCCGAGCGGGAATGGCTGGACATCGACGTCTTCGCCGAAGTACCGCAGCCAGGGCACCCCGAAGGCATCACGGTCGCCGACGACGGACCGTCTACGTCGGAACCCAGCAGTGGGTTCTGGAGCCGCGGAAGGGGCCATCCAAGATCTTCGCCTACAGCAGTGAGGGCGAGCTGCTGAGGGAATACCCCATCGAGGGGCAGGACCCCACCCGTGGAGCCGGCATCGTCGGGCGCACCCAGGACGGCGACGGCATCATCTACGCCCTGGACCGGTATCCGCGGCGAGTGATCGCCCTGGACCCGAAGACGGGCGAACAGTGGACGTACGCGACCTTCCACCAGGTCAAGCGCCTCTGTGTGGATGCTCCCGGCCTGGTGCTCGTCACGCAGTGCGCCATCGGCGACGGCGTGACGTTCGGCAAGGACGGCAGCATGTACATCACCGATGTGGCGCAGGCGCTGATCTGGCGAGTGCCACCGGGCGGTGGTGAGGCCGAGGTGTGGTTCAGCGATCCGCGGATCGAAAGCGTCTTCGGGCCCAACGGCATCGAGTTCCTCGACGAGGACACGATCATGTTCGCGCAGTCGCTGACCGGGCCGCTGCACGGCTTCCCGCCGCGCCCGGACACCAGCCGCCTCCTCACGCTGGAGATCGAGCCGGACGGTAGTGCGGGCGAGCTGAACACCTTCTGGGAAAGCAAGCCCGGAGACGGCATCGACGGCTTCGCGATCGCGGAGTCGGGCAACATCTACGCCGCGCTCGCACTGTCCAGGGCGGTCGTCGTCGTGTCGCCGGAAGGCAAGGAGCTCAAGCGGAACCCGCCGAACCTCCTGGCGAACTTCCTGCTCGACGTGCCCATGGACGACCCGGCGAGTGTCGCGTTCCTCGACGACCGGGTGCTGGTCACCAACCACACCCTCTTCCTCGGCAATCCGAAGTCGTACGTCGTCTACGACGTCTACGCCGGGGAGCGCGGGAAGAAGCCCTATCGGCCGCACGTCAGGTGACCGCGTCGCGTCTTCCCCGGCGGGCCCGAATGGGACGGTCACCGAGTCGGCGTGAGTCGGTGACCGTCCCATTCGACTCCGGAGGAAAGCCCGGCCGGAAGGAGAGGCGGAATGGCACGGCAACGCGCCACCAGCGTGCAGGAACTCGTCGATGCAGCGGCACGGGTCTTCGAACGCAAGGGGTTCGTCGACGCCTGGGCCTGGTTGCCGGTGAGTTGGCGTGCCCGCTTCGATGGTTGCCGTCGGGCGGGTTCTGGGGCGGGTGTATCGAGCTGGGGGAGTTTCTTCCGAAAGGTTTCGAGGGCTGTGACCTTGTCTTTCGGGTTGTAATCAGCTCCCCCCAGCTCCACCAAATGGAACGTGCTGCGGTTGGAGGCGGCGCGGGAGTCGCGTTGTGAGTGGTGTGGCGACCACCATCAGCGCTGCGGTCGGGACCACCAGCAGCGCGGGGGTGCAGCCCAACCCGTAGCCAGCCTGGGGCGGCTTGCGCGGACTGCGGGACCAAGGTGACGGCGGCGATGCCGATGCTGATGACAACGGTCGCGATGTTCGTTCCGGCCGATGCGGGCCCGACCAGCAACCCCGGATTGATGATCGGAACGGCTGCCCGGGACTCGACCAAGGCGAACGCCACACCGAGCACACGCCGCGACGACGCCGGTCAGCAGCCAGACGAGCTTGTGTAAGTCCGTGTGCGTGCACTCACATTGCGCAGCGTATAATCTAATATAGATTAAGCGCGAGAGGAGGGTGTCATGGACCGTGAACGCCTTGCAGATGCCCTGGTTGTGGCCAATCTGCCGACGGTGCTGATGGTGCTGCACCACTTGACCGGGGACGAGAAGTGGCTCCGCGAGCCCTACCGTCCACGGCGCAGTCCGGGCATGGACGACCTCGACTCGGGCGGCTTCTCCGAGCAGGTCCAGCGGGAAATCCGCTCGGCTGCCGTCGACGTTATCGGCGCCTGGGCTGACGGAGCGGCGGTGGCCATAGCCCGCCCTGACCTCGAGCGGCTGCACGCGATGACCGAGGCATGCATGGGTGAACCGGTGCCCGTGGAGTTCGCCGAGATGATCGGCGAGCAGGCCGGACTCGGTGGCGCAGGCCAGGTGCACACGCGGATCGACGCGCAGGGGCCTTCGCGTGAGGTTCGCGTCGGCATCGTCGGCGCCGGCGTCTCCGGGATGCTCATGGCGCGCCAGCTCCGCGACCGCGGGATCGAGTGCGTCGTCTTCGAGCGCAATCCCGAGGTCGGGGGCAGCTGGTTCGACAATCGCTATCCCGGCTGCGGCGTCGACACCCCGAGCTACCTCTACTCCTTCTCCTTCTTTCAGCGCGAGTGGTCGACCTACTTCGGTAAGCGCGACGAGGTGCTGACGTACATGAAGGACTTCGCGACGGCCTTCGACCTGCGACACCTCATCCGGTTCGGGCATGAGGTCCAACGATTGAAGTGGTCACAGGAGCGCGGTACGTGGACGGTGGGGTTCCGGACCGGCGGGGTCGAAGGTGAGGAAGAGTTCGATCTCGTCGTCTCGGCGGTCGGTCAGCTCAACGTGCCGTCGGTGCCGGACTTCCCAGGTGTCGAGGAGTTCTGCGGCGAGGTGTTCCACTCGGCCCGCTGGCCCGAGTCAGTCGACCTCGCCGGCAAGCGTGTCGCCGTCGTCGGCAGCGGGGCCAGCGCCATGCAGATCGTGCCGGCCATCGTGGAGGACGTCCACTCGTTGACGATCTTCCAGCGCTCGAAGCAGTGGGTGGCACCGAACGCCGACTACTTCCGGGCCATGGATCATCGCATCCACTGGCTGATGCGCGAGGTGCCCTTCTATCAGCCCTGGTTCCGAGCACGGCTCGCGTGGATCCACAACGACCGGGTGCACGAGTCGTTGCAGGTCGACCCCGAATGGGACGGGCAGGGGCGTTCCATCAACGCGATCAACGACGGCCATCGCCGGTACTTCACCGACTACCTGCAACGTGAGCTCGAGGGGCGGCCCGACCTGATCGAGAAGGCCCTGCCCGACTACCCGCCGTTCGGCAAGCGGATGCTGCTCGACAACGGCTGGTTCCGGACCCTGCGTCGCGCTGACGTGGAGCTCGTGACCTCTGGCGTCGAACGATTCACCCAGTGCGGAGTGGTGGACCGGAACGGTGATGAGCACACCGTCGACGTCGTGATCCTCGCGACCGGCTTCAAGGCGCGGGACTTTCTCGTCGAGATCGACGTCGAGGGACCCGTGGGCTCACTCCGCGATGCCTGGGCTCACGAGGATGCGAGGGCCTACCTCGGTATGACGGTGCCGAGCTTTCCGAACCTGCTGGTCATGTACGGCCCGAACGCCAACCTGGGGCACGGGGGCAGCTACATCACGATCGCGGAGTGCCAGGCGCACTACCTCGGACAGCTGATCGGGCACGTGGCACAGCTCGGGCTCGAGCGGATCGAGGTGAAGCAGGAGGTGTGCGACGCCTACAACGCCCAGGTCGACGCCGCCCACGCGAAGATGATCTGGAATGTCGACGGGCTGAACACGTGGTACCGCAACTCCCGTGGGCGCGTCGTCACGAACTCCCCGTGGCGGGTCATGGACTACTGGAAGATGACGCGCTCGGTCAACCTGGACGACTACCGCCTCACTCAGACCGCCTCTGTCGGAACCGCCTGAGTCACCGCGATTCCCGCCTGCGGGTGAAGGACGCCTGCGGCTACCTTCATCCGCGGGCGCATCAGGAACCGACCCGGCTGCCGATGCGGGAGCTAGGGTCGAGCGATCAGTCCGTCGGTCAGGGCGATCGCCGCAGCCACCACATCGTCGATATCGGCAACGCGCGTGCTCCACCACTCCGGAGACCAGTTGAGTGCCCCGATGATCAGCAGACGGGCGGCGGTGACGTCGACATCGCCCCGGATCTCGCCGTTGGACTGCGCTTCCTCGAAGAGTCTCTGCCAGAGCTCGCCGTAGCTCTTGTGATCGGAACGGATCTGCTTGCGCATGGCCTCGGGTAGCTGACCCATGTTGCGGATCGCCGCAGTCGTGAAGTCAGACAGGTTCAGCACCACGCGAAGGTGCTCCTCAACGGCGCACCGGATGCGCTCGAGGAACGGCGTGCCGTCCGGCAGTTGGGCCAGTGCGTTCTCCACGTGCGCCTGCGCGGACTGCTGTCCGCGCCGCACGACGTCCTCGATGAGAGCCTCGCGCGAATCGTAGTAGTAGTAGATCGCCGGGGCCTGGAGCTCGGCGCGCTTGGCGATATCCCCCAGCCGGGTGCCGGAGTAGCCCTTCTCCGTGAGGATTGCTGCGGCTGCCTCCAGCAGCCGCTCGCGTGTCTGCTGGCCCTTGGACCCGTCGGTGGTGTCGGTGCGTTTGCGTGGGGAGTCTGCCACGCTCCGAGGATAGGACGTGGTCCGCCGGTCGGGTCGCACCCGCGGTGGGGTCACAGGGCGTACCCGCCGTCGACATTGATCAGCTGGCCGCTGATCCAATCCGCTCGCGGGGAGGGGGAGAACCGTGTGGCGTGGGGGATGTCCTCGGCGGTCCCCAAGCGCTGGTGCCACAGTCCACTGTCGACCACCCCCACGCCGAACCGGCCCTCCTCTGAGGCGATGCCGCGCGTGATGGCCTCGACGGCTGCCTTGGGCGCGACCGACAGCATGTCCTTCTTCGCGTACCGGTCCGTGGCCGCGGACGCGCCCGCGGGCTCGGCAAGCACGTTGCCAAGCCCATGGTCGCGCAGGCCGGTGATGACGGTTCGCACGCTCCGCGAGTTGTTCGCCAGCTGGCCGATGACCGCTGCATTCATGGCTCACAGAGTAGTCTAATTTAATCTAGTTTTGGGCTCGGGGCTCGGGGCTCGGGGCTCGGGGCTCGATGGCCCATCTTCGCAACGGCGCCCGTGAGACGAGGAACTCGGATGGCTCGGGTTCGGCAAGATTCGAAGGGAACCCCGGTCACGCGCACGGCGGCTTCCCGGCACTCGTGCTGGATCAGCGGATGACCCGCGCCAACCGGCTTGCGGGCGCAGCTGGTGTCGCTCTGACCATGGAGGTCGCCGGACACGAGGGGGCTCGCGAAAATCGCCGATCGCGAGGTGCCACCGGCGAGTGCCCGGCCTTGTTTCTGCAGCTGCCGGCGGGGAGGCTCCGGGAACTCTTCGATGGACGAGCGTCTTGATACCGGCTTATTTTATGATAGATTAAAAAGATGACGCAGGCACTGCCCGGCTCCCACCCCGGGCTCACGGCCCGCCGGGCGGCAATCGAGTCGCGGTACCCGCACTGGCAGCCCCGAGCACTGCACGAGCACCTCGACGCACTGCTGCCCGACTACGGCGAGCGCCCGTACATCGTCACCGACGAGCTCGAGCTCACCTATGCGGACGTCGCGGAACTCTCGCGCCGTTACGCGGAGGGGTTGCGGCGTCTGGGGGTCCGGCCTGGCGACCGTGTCGGCATCCTCCTGGCGAACTACCCGGAACTTCCGGCGCTCAAGTACGCGCTCTCGCGGCTGGGCGCCGTGGCGGTTGGATTCAACTTCCAGCTCCGCTCCGACGAGCTCGCCTACGTACTCGGACACTCTGGCTGCTCTGTGCTGATCACCATGTCCAGCCACGACGGCATCGACTACCTCCAGACGCTCGAGGCCATCGAACCCGGCTGGCGAACGGGAGCGCGGAACAAGCTCACGTCGTTGCGAGAGGTGGTCGTGCTGCCGTGCGAAGACGACCACGTGGAGGGGTCGCGGCTGTTCGACGAGGTCGCCGCGAGCGACCCGATGGACGAGTCGGTCGCCGTCGACCCCTTTGGGCCCTCGGACATCCTCTACACCTCGGGCACCACTGGAGTCCCGAAGGCGGTTGTCCTCAGCCATGACAGCCTCCTCCGGAACTCCTTCGCATCGGCACTCTCGCGCGGGTTCGACGATGGGTGGCGCGTCCTGTTCTCGCTTCCGCTCTACCACGTGTTCGGCTACGCCGAAGGTCTGCTCGCCACGACATGGGTCGGCGGGGCCGTCATGCCGCGCCTCCGCTTCTCGGCGACCGACTACCTGCGGGGCGTGGAGCGTCACCGCGCGAACGACATCCTCTGCGTGCCGACGATGACGATCGCGATCCTCGAAGAACCCGACATCGCGACCTACGACCTCGACTCGCTGCGAGCGATGTTCTCCGCCGCGGCGCCATCCCCGGAATGGGTCTGGACGGCTGCGGCGGAGCGGCTCGGGCTGAGCGAGATGGTCACCGGGTATGGCATGACCGAGCTGTGCGGAGCCATCGTCGTGACGCTGCCCGAGGACCCCATTGGGCAGCTGACCGAGGTGGTCGGCCGGATGAAGTTCGGGGGCCCCGCGGGGCTCGGCAGCGCGTCAGGGGGCGTGTGCGAGTTCCGGGTGGTCGACCAGGAATCCGGCGAAGAGCTGGGACCCGGCCAGTCGGGCGAGCTCACCTGGCGTGGTCCGGTGGTGACCATGGGGTTCTGGGACGGCACAGCCGTGATACCGGTCTCCGAGGACGGCTGGCTCCGATCCGGAGACCTGGGCTACGTCGACGAGCGGGGCTACTTCCGGCTCACCGGCCGCAGCAAGGACGTCTACAAGAGCGGCGGTGAGCTCGTGCTGCCGGTCGAGGTAGAGACGTTCATCGGACGGATCGAAGGCGTCGCGCAGTGCTACGTCGTGGGGGTGCCCGACGACCGGTGGGGCGAGGTGGGTTGGGCCTACGTCGTTCCCTCACCAGGGCACACGCTGAACGCCGAGGACATCATCGCGGCCTGCAAAGCGTCACTCGCACGATTCAAGGTGCCCAAGGAGGTCGTGATCATCGACGCCGAGGCGCTCCCGAAGACGGCGACCGGGAAGGTCCAGAAGTTCAGGCTGACCGAGGTGATCTCATGACACCCCTTGTGTCAACCTCAAGATCAAAGTCAGGCTGCGGTCGGCTGTTTCATCCGGTGTTGGG
>NZ_SWMS01000034.1 GCF_005146945.1 Prauserella endophytica | reverse complement strand
AACGCCAGGGAGGCGCACCAACCCCATCGTGTACATCGTGGACGCTCAACCCGAGCGGTTAGATAACCGCGGCCATGATCGACCGCCTGGTCCACCACGCCGAGGTGATCTCGATGACGGGAGACAGCTACCGCCTCAAAGACCGAGACCTCGGCCGCGTACCACCGGCCACGAAGACCAACGACTAAACAACCAAACCAGGGTGGGTCACGGTTCACCCGGAACAGCCGGGTCCGGATTCGACCGGAGTTGACAATCTGGCTCTGCCGCTGATTTTGAGGAGCGTATACCTGGTCTCCGATCGGGATAATAGAACTATGACGCCTGTGCATTGTGTACTGTCAGAGTCATTTTTTCCTCACCTCAATGGGTTGATCGTAGAATATGTTGAGCGCAAGGCTGGCGAAATCGTCGTCTCCGCGCAGGTCCGCGGTCATCGTGCTCGTTGTCGTCAATGTGGAAGTCTTCTGGGCGGGTGCGCGGTCGTTACCGCAGGACGTTGACGGATGCTCGAATGGCTGCGACGAGCGTGGTGGTTGTTCTGGAGGTGCGGCGTTCCCATTGTGCCAATACGAAGTGCGCGGCCGTGGCCTTTGCCGAGCAGATACCGGGTGTGACACACTCCGCATGTCGGGCGTCGGCCTGCCCCGAGATGAGCGATCTGGCCGATGCGGTCCGCGGTGTCGCAGGCCTACCCGCACCCAGCCCGGGCAACGCCACCGGGTTACGCGAATGGACCAGGGCCGTCCGCAGCTTTGATCTGCCCTACCTGCACTCCTTCACCCGCGGGCTGGACAAGATACCGACGCCTCGCCGGCCTCACCCGGCCCTACAGCAAGTGCCCCACCGGAGGCCGCGTCAACCGCAATTCAAAATGATCAAGAGGCAGTGTACGGTCGTGCTGGACTCGACCTTCTCCGCAAATGCATTCTCCCTAGTAACTAGGATGACATCATAAGATCAGCGACAGAGCCGATGATCTGACGCTCCCGCACCAAGGTCTCCGCCACCGAGCAGGTCGAGATCGGCCGACAGGTGTGCGAGGCGGCCGCCAAGATCTCGTCCCACCCCCCAGCCCGGCGGCGTGATCGGCGCGGAGGCGTAGCCACTCCCAAGACGAGGACGGGCGTTCCGTACCGCGGGTGGGCGAAGATGGAGGCTCCCACCCGGTTCGCGAGACGCCCGTCCTCAGCGTCCGCCGGAGTCAGCCCAGGCCGATTTCCCCGCGCAGAGACCGTGCCTCTTCCTCGGAGTAGCCCAGCCCGCGCAGGATTGCCTCGGCATCCCCGTCGACGACTGGGGGAGCGGACCGGATCGTGCCCGGCGTTTCGGAGAGCACGATCGGGATACCCAGCCGGCGCTCCACCGGGGTGTCGCCGGTCAAGGCGAACATGCCGCGATGCCGCGTCTGCGGATCCCGGGCCACCTCGTCGAGGCCGCGGACCGGCGACACTGGCAGGTCGTATTTGGCAAGGTGGTTCAGCCACTCCCTGGCGGTGCGCCCGGCCAGGATCTTCGCCACCTCGTCGCGAATCCGGAGCTCGTCGTCGTTGGGGCCCCGTGAGTAGTGGTCGGGCGTGAAGGCGAACTCGGCTAGCTCGGGCCGTTCGATTGCCTCGCAGAACCGGGTCCAGAACCACGGTTCCAGGCAGCCGACGCTCAGCAGCTCGTCGTCGGCGGTGGCGTACAAGCCGTAGTAGGCGAACGCACCGGACATCGCGTCGCCACCGCGCTCCACCCATGGATTCCCGTCGAAATGCGCACGTGCCGTGGGGGTGGCGGACAGCAACGCTATCGAGGAGTCCACATAGGATACGTCGACGAGCTGACCGCCGTGCCCGCGTTCCCGGGCGAACAGCGCCAGCAGGATCCCCGCGACCGTGTGCGCGGCCGCGGCGCCCAGATCGGCCACCAGGTTCAGCGGCACGCTCGGCGTGGAGCCGCGCGGACCGAGCAGGGACAGGATCCCCGACTCCGCCAGGTAGTTGAGGTCGTGGCCGGGCCGGAGTGCGGACGGGCCGTCCTGGCCGTAGCCACTCATCGCCGCGTAGATCAGTCCCGGATTCTTCGCGCGCAGGGTTTCGAAGCCGATGCCGAGACGCTTGGTTACGCCGGGGCGGAAACCCTCGATCACCACGTCAGCCTTCTCGACGAGCCGAAGAAAAACCTCCTTGCCCGCGGGCTTCTTGAGATTGAGCCGGATGCTCTTTTTGTTGCGGTCCAGGTGTCCCGGGGAGACCGCCCGGTACTCGGTGGCCGGTCCGGAGGTCGCCTTGGCCCGGGCCTTGCCGGGCGCAGAAATCTTGATCACCTCGGCGCCCATGTCCGCGAGGATCATGGACGTGTACAGGCCGGGGGACGCGGTGGTCAGGTCGAGCACCGTGATCCCGGTCAGCGGTCCGGACGAGAGGTCTGGTCGTGTGCCGTGCTCAGCCAATTGAATTTCCCATCGTCGGTGTCGGGTTGGTCGCCTGCGGAGCCGGGTCAGATGACGCCCTGCGCACGCAACGTGGAGATCTCCTCGGCGCCGTACCCGGCCAGCTCGCTTAGCACGTCGTCGGTGTGCGCCCCCAGCACCGGCGGCGGCGCGGTGACCTGCAACGGGCTGTCGCTGAATTTCTGGGCGTGCCCGAGCTGGGGGATCTTGCCCAGGGTCTCGTGTTCGACCTCGATGACCATGTCCCGCGCTACGAGCTGGGGGTGGGAGAATGCCCGGTCCAACGTGTTCACCGGCGCGGCGGAGGCACCTTCCCGTTCCAGCGCCGCGAGCGCTTCGTCCGTGGTCCAGCCGGCGAAGACCTTGTCCAGGATCTCGTAGAGCTCGCGCCGGTTCTCCACCCGTGCGGTCGAGGTAACGAAACGGGAATCGTCGATCAGCTCAGGGCAGCCCAGGGCCCGACAGGTGTTCTCCCATTGCCGGTTGTTGGCAGTGGCTAGCATCACGTGACCGTCGAGGGTCTGGAAGGCCTTCCACGGCACGTTCCACTGGTGCTCGCTACCCCAGCGCCCGGGCACGACCCCCGCGCACAGGTAGGCCATCGCGCTCAGGCTGGTGAACGAAACCCCCGCCTCCAGCAGAGAGGTGTCGATCTTCTGCCCCTTGCCGGTGCGCTCGCGCAGTAGCAAGGCGCTGGTGATGGCGTCCTTGGCGTAGAGCCCGGCGAGGTTGTCCAGAATGGACACGCCGATCTTCACCGGGACGCGGTCGGCCTCGCCGGTCAGGCTCATCAACCCGCACAGTGCTTCGGCGGTCGTCGCGTAGCCCGCGCGCTGCGCCCACGGGCCGTCCGGTCCCCAGCCGGAGATGGAGCAGTAGATCAGCCGGGGGTTGATCTCCTTCAGATCTTCGTACCCGATGCCGAGTTGGCTCGCCTTGCCGGGGCGGAAGTTTTCGACCACGACATCCGCGCTGCGGACCAGCTTCTTGATCAGCTCCACGCCCTCGGGTGTGCGCAGGTTGACCGTGGCGCTCTTCTTGTTGCGGTTCACCGCGAGGAACGCGGTGTTCTGCTCGCCCATCCTCGGGTTGCCTTGGTGTCGGGAGTCATCACCCACCTCCGGCTGCTCGATCTTGATGACCTCGGCACCGTGGTCACCCAGCAGCATCGTGCAGAACGGGCCGGACAGGACCCTGGTCAGATCGATGACGAGAACTCCGTCGAGTGGCCGGGGCGGAGCGTTGTTCATTGTTTTCTCACCCGTTCCTGGAAGATGAGACCTGCGATGGACCAACTAGTTGTCGCGGGTGCGAGCTGCTCGCGGGGCCGTGCCGGTTTTGATCGGTCCACCGGGACGCGGTCGTGGATGGCGGCTGAGTCGCGGTCTGGCCGACCGCGGACGTTCCAGCTCGAGCATCGATATGCTGGCACATGATATCTCAAGATGCAATATGTCACCACCATGCTGTCCAAAGCAGGAGGTTTGCGCTCTGTCAAAGTGGCCCTTGACACGTCATCTGGTATATCCATATCTTGATATCCGCCATACGAGCGGCCGTGTCGGTGCGGATATCGAGAAAGCGCCGGCTACCCGTGGCCGACGGCCGCACGATCGGCCGTCCAGGTGGAATGGCGAGCCGTAGCCGGCTAGTGGTATCTGAACTCGGCGGCATCGCCGGGGCCGGCCTCTTCCTAGGTCAGCAGCGTTGCGCTAAGGAGGCACTATGCATGTGCGGTCAGACATGGGGTTCCTGGTACCACGCCGATCATCGGGACTGCAGGTTCCGCGCCGTCCGGCAGGACGGACTGATCCGCGACCCCCCGTTCGCACTCGCCGGGTGAGCTGATTTTCACGGCGAGTTTGGACGTTTCTTCTCCCGTCTTTTCCGGGGTCCGGCACATTCCGGCACCCGATCGATTCGAGCGGCGCGACCGGCGTCTTCGGTGTACGGCTCAAGGCTGTCCCGGTTCCTTCCGCTGTCGCCGTCCTGGGCGGCCGCGGCCCCCCGAAATGCCCACCGCACAGGAGGTTTGCACGTAATGGTGGAAAAGTCGGACATTGATCCGCCAGCGCCACTGACCGGTAGAACCGGGCCGGCGGAGGCCGTGTCCAACCCGGTCCGGCCCTCGTTGCGGCAGGTCGGGCCAGGCCTGGTGCTCGCGGCGACCTGCGTCGGGGTCGGCGACATGGTCACTGCGATCGTGGCAGGAGAGAAGACCCAGCACGGCCTGGTGTGGGCCTTCCTCGTGGCCGTGATCATCAAGTACTACGTCACGATCGCCATCGGCCGATGGAATTTGGCCACCGGCAAGACCATCGTGCAGGGATTCCGCGCGATCAGCGTGGTCGCCATCGTGCTGGTGGCGGTCTACGCGGTGATCTGGGGGCTGATGTTCGGGGCCGCCGGCCCGGCGGTAGTCGGGCTCTCCGCGACCGCGATGTTCCCAGTGTTCGACGCGAACACTTGGGCGATCATTCACGGGGTCGCCGCCTTCATCATCGTGCTCGTCGGTCGGTACCGGGTGATCGAACAGATCATGAAGGTGTGCGTCGGCCTGATGTTCGTGGGCATGGTGGGGGCGGCGCTGCTGGTGCGGCCGGACTTCGGCTCGATCGCCGTTGGCATCGTCCCGCGCATCCCGGACGGCTCGCTGTTCTACGTCATCAGCATCATCGGCGGTGTGGGCGGCACGCTGACGCTGACCGCGTACGGATACTGGGTGCGGGACAAGGGCTGGCGCGGGCGGGAGTTCCTGCCGATGATGCGCCTGGACTCGGCGATCGGCTACATCGCCACGGCGATCTTCGCCATCTCGGTGCTCGTCATCGGTGCCACGTTCCTCTACGGCTTCGGCCGGTCCGTCGACTCAGCAGGAGGGCTGCTCGCCCTGGCCGAACCGCTGCGTGACAGCTATGGGCACGCGGCGTACTGGTTCTTCCTCGTCGGCTTCTGGGCCATCGCGTTCAGCTCAGTCCTCGGCGTGTGGAGCGGGGTTTCGTACCTGTTCGCCGACCTCGTCCGCAACGTGGTGAACAAGGGCAAGGAAGTCGACGCTGGCGGCGAAGGCGACAAGGCGCCCCTGCAGAAGACCAAGTCCTACCGCGTCTATCTGCTCCTGCTGACCTTCCCGTCCATTCCCGTCATGTTGCTCGGCTCGCCGGTATTCCTGGTACTGGCTTGGGTCACGCTCGGCGCGTTCTTCATGCCATTCCTCACGATTGCCCTGCTGTACCTGCTCAACGCCAAGAAATACGGGGTCCGGCGACCGGGTGAGTCGCCGTTCTCGCTGGTCAATATCGTGCTCGCGCTCAGTGCCGTGCTGTTCGTCGTGCTGATGGTCAGCGAGCTGATACGGACGTTCTCGTAGAGAGGAGACCGGGGTGAGTGTGGAAACCCATGAACTGAGTACGGCTGCGGTGCAGGAGATGTTCGACCGCAGCGCCTTCCACCGATGGCTGGGGCTACGGGCGGAGGCCGTCGGGCCGGGCAGTATCGAGATCTCCGCGCGGTGGCGACCCGAGTGGGTAGTCCGCCCGAAAGGCGAGCCCACGCACGGCGGGATCCTGGCGGCGCTGGTCGACGTGGCGGCGGACTGGGCGCTGTACTCCCGGACCGGGCGGGGCGTGCCCACCATCGACCTGCGGGTCGACTACCACCGCGCGGCGGCTCCGGGCGACCTGACCGTCCGAGGCGAGGTGGTCAATTTCGGCCGTCAGATCTCCGTCGCCGAGGCGACGGTGATCAACGCGGACGGCGTGCTGATCGCCAGCGGCCGAGGGGTCTACCTGACCAAGCCTCCTACGTCATGACCGGCGGACGGCTCGCCAGACACGGAGAAGGGCCTCGCCGTGCGAGGGCGGATTCTCGCGGTCGTCGCAACACCTGATGGCCCTACGTGGTTGTCAGTAGATCACGCAGACGCTCGGCTGGAGTTTCCAGCCGAGCGTTCTGCGTGGTCGGCCGTTCAGTTGCTGGGTCCCGTGCTCGAGGTCCGCGGCGCTGTGGATGGACAGGTCGATGCCCAGGGGGTGCACAGCGCGGGAGCGACCTCGGGCCGCAGCCCGCCACAAGCCTGGACATAGATAACTTGGTAGATCTTCTGCGCAGTCACCTGCATGCCGCCGCCCTCGGGGAACTCGTTGCCAGAGCGTGACAGATCTGCTCGGGCGACCACCGCTGGGCAGCCTGAGCGACGTAGTCCCGCAAGGGACCGTCCCGGGCGAGCTTGAACTCCTCGCGCCGCGGGGGGCTCTGCGGCCACGCAAGCTGCGCCCGGCGCGGCCGATAGACACCACCGACGGAACGGGCATCGATCTTGCGCTTGATCGTGCGTGCCGGCCGCCCCAGTGCCCGCCTGAGCGCCCGCAGCGACTCGCCCGCCCGACGCAGTCAGCGATCTGCTCTCGCTCCGCCAGCGTGAGGAACCGAGGATGCGGGCGAAGTCCTTTTTCGCGCTCAGTAGCCGACGCTCAGCTTGCCGTCGACGCGCCGGGGAATGCCCGCGACGTTGTCCTCCCGCAGCTCCTCGGGCAGCAGCTCGGGCGGCACGTCCTGCCAGCAGACCGGACGCAGGAACCGCCGGACCGCGGTTACCCCGACGGAGGTGTGCGGTGCGGTCGCCGCGGGCCAGCCGGCGCCGTGCTGGGTCGCCCAGGTCACCGCCATCCCGGGCGGGTAGGAGTTCCACAGGATGCGGCCGGCACGCTCGGCCAGCGCGGTGAACGCGGCGCGGGTGAACTCGACCTCGTCCGCTTCACTGTGCACGGCTCCGGCCAGCGCGGGCTCGAGCAGGCGCAGCGCGGCGAGCAGGTCGTCCTCGGTGCCGTACCGCACGATCAGCCCGTACGGTCCAAAGACCTCTTCCAGGAGGCTCTGGTCCAGCTGCGTGGTGCCCACGCTCAGCACGTGCGGTGCCACCGCGAACCCGGCTCCGCCGGGCCGGACCGCGTCGACCAGGCAAGCCACGTCGTGGTGGCGGGACAGCGCGGCGACCTGGTCGAAATAGGCGTCGCGGATGCCCTGATTGGCGACCACCAGCGGCTCGGCGAGTTCGCTGAGGCGGTGCGCCAGTTCGGCGCACAGGCGGTCACCGTCCTCGCCGTCCGGCACGAAGGCCAACCCCGGTTTGGTGCAGAACTGTCCGGCGCCCTGGGTGAGCGCTTGCGCGAGCCCTGTCCCGATGCCTGCTGCCCGGGTGCGCGCCGCGCCGGGCGAGACCACCAGCGGGTTCACGCTGCCCAGCTCGCCGTAGAAGGGGATGGGATCGGGTCGGGCGTTGACCAGGTCGAGCAGGGCACGCCCGCCCCGCTGCGAACCGGTGAAGGCGACCGCGGTGATCTCACCGCGCTGCACCAGAATCGCGCCCGCATGGTGGCCGTGCACGAGCCCGATGGCCCCGTCCGGGGCACCCGCCGCGGACGCGGCTTTCGCCAGTACCGCGTACGTGCGCTCGGAGGTGGCCGGGTGGGACGGGTGCGCCTTGACCACTACCGGGCAGCCGGCGGCGAGCGCGGACGCGGTGTCGCCGCCGCCCACCGAGAAGGCGAGCGGGAAGTTGCTCGACCCGAAGACGGCGACCGGCCCCAGCGGGACGAGCATGCGGCGCAGGTCCGGTTGCGGGCCCAGCGCGGTCTCCCTGGGATGTTCGATCGTCGCCTCCACATAGGAACCCTCGTCGAGGGCGTCGGCGAACAACCGGAGCTGGTAGGTGGTACGGCCGAGTTCGCCGCGCAGCCGGGGCGCGCCCAGCGCCGTCTCCGCGTCGGCGACCTCGACGATGCCGGCTGCGTCCGCCTCCAGACCCTCCGCCATGAGTCGCAGCATCGATGCGCGCCCGGTCCGGCCGAGCCGCTGCAACTCCGGTGCCGCCGCCGCCGCGGCACCGGCGGTGGCGGACACGTCATTGGGACTGGCTTCTTCGCCGAGAAGCTGCCGGACTGCTCCGGTGCGGGGGTCCAGGCTGACGACGGCCGACATGGGAACCTCCAGGATCTCGAGGTTCGGCTACCGGCGCGGGAAGGGGGCGGAGGAACCTCGGGAAAGGGGTTTGACACCCGGAATATGAGATATTAGCGTAGCATACATGAGATGTCGGCATGCTAGTCTGCCGACGAGTCCAACCGCCGATTCGTAAGCCGGCTTCTTCAGGTTCATCGATCGCGCGGAGTATGCGTGCTCAGCAAGCCTTTCGGGGCCGGGCACTTCGTCGTCTTTTGAGGAGGAGCGCGAGCGATGCCGCTGTCAACCGAGGAGCTGCGCGAGTTCCGAACAGTGACCCGAAGCTTCGTGCGGGATCGGCTACAGCCCCTCGAGCACACGATGGACACCGAGGACCGGCTGCCCGCCGAGGTCTGGAAGGAGCTGTCCGTGGCTTCGGTGGACCTGGGACTGTGGACTGCGAACATGCCGTCGGCCTTCGGCGGGCCTGACCTCACCCTCAGTGAGCTCAGCTCGCTGTGGGAGGAGTTCGGGCACACCTCTTGGCCGTTCACCTACCTGCTCGGCCGCCCGCACCCGATCCTGGTCACCTGCACGCCGGACCAGCGGAAGAAATATCTCGACCCGCTCATCGGCGGCCAGGCGCAGTACTGCTTCGCGGTGACCGAACCGGGTGCCGGGTCGGACGTCGCCTCGATGAAGACCACCGCAATGCAGGTCGACGGCGGCTATGTGATCAACGGTGTCAAGCACTTCATCACTCATGGTGGAGACGCCGACTTCGCCATTCTGTTCGCGGTGACCGACCGCAAGGAAGGTCAGCGCAAGCCGGAGATGACCGCGTTCCTGGTCGATCGCGGCACGCCCGGGTTCACCGTGGGCGGCAAGCAGGATATGATGGGCTGGCGCGGGGTGCATGAGCACGAGTTGATCTTCGACAACTGCTTCGTGCCGAACGAACAGGTGCTCTGCGAACGGGGCGACGGGATGCGCCTCGCCATGGCCGGCATTGCGCAACGGCGGCTCAACATGGCCGCGTTCTCGTGCGGGATGATGGACCGGCTCATCACACTTTCCCATGAATACGCCCAGAACCGCGTGGTGTTCGGCGACACGCTGAGCCGCAAGCAGGGCATCCAGTGGATGTTGGCGGAGATGGAGGCGCTGCGGTTCTCCGCGCGGGCGACCACGTTCCGGGTGTGCGAGCTGTGTGACGAGGCACGCGCAAGCGGAATGGACGACCTCGCGCTGGCTGGTGAGCTAGCCAAGGAGGTCGCGGTGGCCAAGCTCGTCGCGACCCAGGCGCTGAGCAAGGTCGCCGACCTGGCGGTGCAGATTTTCGGGGGCATGGGTTGGTCCCAGGAGAACCCGGTCGAGCGGATGTACCGGGACGCCCGGATCCTGCGCATCGTGGACGGCACCGACGAGGTGCAGAAAGGCATCGTGTTCCGCAACCTGGCCTCCCGCCGCGACGTCGCCTGAGCCTGCGGAGGGAGCAGCATGGGTGAGATCGAGATCCTGGACATCGACGTGCTGGTCGCGGGCGGCGGGCTGGGCGGTTTGATGGCGGCCTATCGGGCGCGGCGGGCGGGAGCCCGGGTCGCTGTCGCGCTGGGTTCGGGCGGCGCGTCGGCGCGGATCAGCAGCCTGAACGCCGCGCTGGGAGCGAGCCCTGGGGACACCCCGGAGCGGCTGTTTGAGGACATCTTCATCGGGGGCGGGGCACTGTCCGATCCTGCGGTGGTGCGGGCGCTGACCGGGCGCGTCGGCGCGGTGGTCACGGAGCTGGTGAACCTGGGCGTGGGGTTCCACCGCGTCGACGGCAAGCTCGCGCGCCGCCGCGGCGCCGGGAGTTCGGCGGACTGGGCGGTCTACTCCGAGGGCATGATCGGGCACGAGATCTGCCGGGTGCTCCTGGATCAGCTTGCCGAACCCGGTCCGGCTCCGGCCATCCTGCTCACTGGCGCGACGCTGGTCGCGCTCGACGCCGGAATCGAAGGGGTGTGCGGTGGCCTGGTCCATCGTGGCCGGACCGGTGACTGGCTTGATGTGCGGGCATCGGTGATCGTGCTGGCGACCGGTGGCGCGGGCGCGCTGTTCGAGCGCACCACGAACCCGCCCGGCAGTCAGGGCACCGGGTACGCCATGGCACTGGAAGCCGGTGCCGAGCTTGTCGGGATGGAGTTCATCTCCTACGAACCGTTCGTCACGCTCAGTTCGGCGCACAAGAAGAGTTACGATCTGCCGACCACGGTGCTGCATCAGGGCGCCCGGCTGCGCAACAGCAACGGGCGACCGGTGATTTCCGAGACGAACCCCCCGAGTAAAGACATAATCTGCCGGACAATCGTGGAAGAGGTCAACGCCGGGCGGGGCGTGGACGGCGCGTTGATTTTCGACTTGCGCGATATGGCACCGGAGACGCTCGCGCAATACACCGGCCTGACCCAGGCGCTCAACGCATTCGATTTGAGCCCGGAAAACGCTGTTCTTCCCGTATTTCCGGCGCAGCACTACATGAACGGAGGTGTGCGGATCAATTCCGACGCCAGTACCAGCGTCCCCGGGCTGCTCGCGGTGGGCGAGGTCGCCGGTGGAATCCACGGTGCGCATCGGCTCGCCGGTGCGGGTGGTGCCGAGGTGGTGGGGATGGGCGCGATCGCTGGCGACACCGCCGCGAAGCTCGCTGCCGACCGGCGGGGGATCGGCGGGCCTCGGCAGGGCCCGCGACCGGAGTTGCTGCCTGCCGGAAGCACGCCGGAGCACCAGAAGCTGCTCGGCACGGCCAGGTCCGCGCTGAGCTCGGCGTGCGGCATACTGCGCACCGAGGACGAGCTGGCCGCGGCTGCGGAACGGCTGGGCGAGCTGTCCGCGCGGCTGGCCAGCGCGGGGGACGGCCCAAGCTACGCCGGGCGCCGGGTCCTGCTCGCCTCGGCCATCGTGGGAGGCGCGCTGGCCCGGCGGGAGAGCCGGGGCGATCACTGTCGCGTCGACTACCCGGACCGGGACGACTCCCGCTGGCGCGGCCAGCTGGAGACCCGGCTGCGGGGCCCGGCGGGACAGCTCGAGACGACCTTTTCCACCGCGGCCGCGCTGCCGGTGGGGGTGGAATAGCTCGACCGCCTTCAGCGGCCCTGGCTAGGGAGGCCCTCCAAAGCGGGGATGCGCTGAGTGGTGACACGGGCGTGCTCCTCGCCTGCAGAGGACACCGACTCTGGTCGGTTTGGCGATCGGTATGATGACCGGAGGACACATATGATGTGGAACAACAATTCAAACCAGTCGAATGGTGCAATCAGCGTAGTGGTGATGAGTTCATGCCCGATCTGCGGCAGCTGAAGAACCCGACTCTGGGTAAGACCGTGTCACGCACCGACTTGGTCGAGGCGGCATTGCGGGAGTGGATTCTCACCGGTCAGTTGAGTAGTGGCCAGCAGCTCGTGGAACGCGAACTCGCGCTGGTGCTCGGCACGTCCAAGACGCCCGTTCGGGAAGCATTGATCATCCTGTCCCGGCGCGGCCTCGTCGAGTCCAATACCTACCACGGTATGACCGTGCGCAAGGTGACTTCGCACATGATCCGGTCGGTCCAGCAGGCCCGGATGATGCTGGAACCGGATATCGTCGCCGGTTCGCTCGCGAACTTCGACAAGGAAGCACTGGCGAAGGCAAAGGCGGCGCTGGAGCGCAGTGCGGCGGCCGCCAAGGAGAAGGACTGGGTCACGGTGGCCGCGGAGAACCGTGAGTTCCACCGCGTGCTCTATTCACAGCACGACAACGACCTCATCATCTCCTTCCTCGATCAGCTGCAGGATCAGATCGCGTTGATCGCGCTCGCCAGCTGGGACGACAACGCCGACCCGATCGACGAGGGCGCGCAGCACAAGGAAATCCTCGCGGCGGTCCGTCGCAAGGACGCCGCCACGGTGCGCAAGCTGCTGCGCGGCCACATCCAGGTGCTGTTGAAGTTCGCGGATCGCGTTGCCGAGAAAGAGAGTTCCGGCAAGTAGCCAGTACAAGAAACTGGCGGCCAGTAGCCAGCTAGGACAGATCGCCTATTCATTCGTGAGTCTGCCCGCGTGTCGCTTCGGTGGCTGGCTCCTGCCCGCGGACGGCGGCACACGGTCGGTTTCCTTTTCATACCCTTGGGAGGGTTTCACATGCCTACCGCAAGAAGCGGCGGTCAGCTCGTCGTCGACCAGTTGCTTGCGCACGGGGTCACCACGGCGTTCGGCGTCCCCGGGGAGAGCTACCTGCCCGTGCTGGACGCCATGTACGACTCCACGCCACCGTTCACCTTCGTCACCTGCCGGCACGAGGCGGGTGCCGCGACGATGGCCGAGGCGACCGGCAAGCTCACCGGGCGGCCGGGGATCTGCCTGGTCACCCGTGGGCCGGGGGTCACCCATGCCAGCGTCGGCGTGCACAACGCAGCCCAGGACTCCAGCCCGATGATCCTGTTCGTCGGCGAGCCGCCGAACCGGGCCCGGCATCGCGACACCTTCCAAGAGGTGAACCTGGAACAGACCTTCGGCGACCTGGCGAAGTGGGTGGTGTCCATCCGGGACACCGAACGCCTGCCGGAACTGATCAGCCGCGCCTTCCGGGTGGCCACCGGTGGTCGCCCGGGTCCGGTGGTCATCGGGCTGCCCGAGGACATGCTGTTCGGACAGGCCGAGGCTGAGAAAGTGGTGGCCACCACGGTAGCCCGCCCGCGCCCGTCCGGCGAGCAGATCGCCGCTGTAGCGGCGATGCTCGCCGAGGCCGAGCGTCCGATCGCGATCGTCGGCGGGCCCGGCTGGAGTCAGGGGGTCGCGGACGCGCTCAAGAAATTCGCCGAAGCGTGGCGGCTGCCGGTGGCCAACGCGTTCCGGCGGCAGGACGCCTTCGACAACGCCTCCGACTGCTACGTCGGTGATCTGGGAGTGCAGGTGAACCCCGGCCTGGCCGAGCAGGTTACCTCCGCCGACGTCGTGCTCGCGATCGGCTGCCGGCTGGATGCCATCACCACCGCCGGATACCGTCTGCTGAAGTCGCCGCGCCCGCGCCAGCGACTGGTGCACGTCCATGTCGGCGAGGAAGAGCTGGGCCGGGTCTACCAGCCTGAACTGGCCATCCACGCTGATCTCCAAGCGTTCTGCGAACAGCTGGGCACCGCGGAGGCGCCGGTGGCGCCCCGGTGGGCCGACTGGGCCGCGGACGCCCGGGCTCGGTACCGCGACTGGGTTGCGATCGAGAACCAGGGCGACGCCTCGCGCCTGGCGGAGTTCGTCCGCGCGGTCCGGGCCAAGCTACCCGCGGACGCGTTGATCGCCAGCGGCGCCGGGAACTACGCCGTCTCCGTGCACCGGAACTCTGCCTTCGGCAGCTTCCCGGCGCAGGTCGCGCCGACGAGCGGATCGATGGGCTATGGGCTCCCGGCTGCCATCGCGGCGAAGGTCGCGTTCCCGGAGCGGACGTCGGTGGCGTTCGCCGGTGACGGGTGCTTCCTCATGTCCGGCAACGAACTGGCCACCGCCGTGCGGTATGGGCTCCCGGTGCTCGTGGTCGTGATCAACAACTCGATGTACGGCACGATCCGCGCGCACCAGGAGAAGAAGTACCCCGGTCGCGTTGTGGGCACCTCGCTAGTCAATCCGGATTTCGCGCAGTACGCGCGGTCCTTCGGCTGCGTTGGCGAGGTGGTGGACTCGCTCGAGGAGCTGGACGTACAACTCGACCGGTTCCTGGCCGGGCAACGGCCGACCCTGCTCGAGTTTAGGGTGTGAGCGGGCGTCATGACCGAACCGACGCATGACATCGCCGTGGTCGGCGGTGGGATCCTGGGGCTGACCACCGCGCTAGCCATCACCGACGCCGACCCGTCCCGCTCGGTTGTCGTGCTGGAGAAGGAGGACGGCTGGGCCGAGCACCAGACCGGCCACAACAGCGGCGTGATCCACCACGGGCTGTCCGTGCACCGCTCACGCCTGAGCAGATCCGGGAACACGAGCCGCACGTTCGTGGCCTGGCCGGTCTGCACGTGCCCGCCACCGGAACCTGTGATTTCGCCGCGGTGGCGAAAAAGCTCGCGGACATCTTGCGCGAACGAGGGGTGCGCATGATGAGCTCGACACGGGTGACCGGGTTCTCCGGCGGTGCGCGCGAGGTCGTGGTGGAAACCGATCGGGGTGAGGTGGTCGTGCGGCGGGTGGCCAACTGCGCCGGCCTGCACAGCGATCGGCTGGCGCGGATCGGCGGGCATCGCGACGGGGTACGGATCGTGCCGTTTCGCGGGGAGTACTTCGAACTGAGGCACGATCGGGAGCACCTGGTGCGCGGCCTGGTGTACCCGGTGCCGGATCCCGCCTTCCCGTTCTTGGGCGTACACCTGACCCGGATGATCAACGGTGGCGTCCATATCGGACCCAACGCGGTGCTCGCGTTCGCCAGGGAGGGGTATAGCAAGACCTCGGTCGACTGGGCGGGCGTGCGAGACGTGGCCACCAACCGCGGCCTGCGGGTGCTCGCCCGGCGCTACTGGCGCGAGGGCGGGGGCGAGGTGCTGCGGTCGATGATCAAGCCGCTGTTCGTGAGCGCGGTACGCCGACTGGTGCCCGAGGTGCGCTCCGCGGACCTGGTCGCGGCACCGGCCGGCGTCCGCGCGCAGGCGATCCGGGACGACGGCACGTTGGTTGACGACTTCGCCTTCGCCGAGGACGAGCGGTTCGTGCACGTGCTCAACGCGCCGTCGCCGGCCGCAACCGCGGCGTTTCCCATCGGCCGGGAGATCGCACGGCGGTGCCTGGGCCAAGCCGGCTAGCGATCTTCGGAGACAAACGAGTGCGTGGTCGGGTTTATTACGGCTGGCTCATGGTCGGTGGCCTCAGCGTCTCGGAGCTGGTGTCGTGGGGCGTGCTGATCTACGGCTTCTCGGTGTTGGTGGGGCCGATGAAGCTCGAGCTGGGTTGGTCGTTGTCGCAGATGAACACGGCTTATGCCGCGGGGCTGCTGGTGTCCGCGCTGGTCGCGGTGCCGGTCGGCAGGTGGATCGACGCGCGCGGGGCGCGCAGCGTGATGACCACCGGCAGCCTGCTGAGCATCGGGGTGCTCGTCGGATGGTCCTTTGTGGAGACGCTGCCCGGCTTCTTCGGGCTGTTCGTGGCCGCAGGCGTGGCGATGGCGATGACGTTGTACGAGCCGGCCTTCGCGGTGACGACGTCGTGGTTCCGGGTGCATCGCCCCCGCGCCGTCATGATCATCACTGTCGTGGGCGGGCTGTCCAGCACGGTGTTCGTCCCGCTGACTGGCGTGCTGGTCGATACCGTCGGCTGGCGCGACGCCCTGCTAGTGCTGGCCTGCACGGTGGCGCTGGTCGGCCTGCCGATACACGCGCTGCTGCTGCGTCGGTGGCCCTCGGACCTGGGGCTGGTGCCGGACGGTGCCGCCGCGGCAACGGCGCGCACCCGGCAGGACGCCGTGACCTCGCCGGTCAGCCTGCGCTCGATCGTGTTCCACACGCCATCGTTCCGGTGGATCGCGATGTCACTGTTCCTGGTCAACGCGGCCAAGTTCGCGGTGATCATCAGCCTCGTGGCCTACCTCCTCGGCCGGGGATATTCGCTCGCGATGGCGACCCTGGCCTCCGCGGCGATCGGGCTGCTGCAGGTGCTCGGCAGGCTGGCGATGACCGCGGTGGGGGCCCGGATGCCGGTCGACCGCGCCAGCTGCCTGGTCTTCGCGACGCAGGGCGTGGCGCTGTTCCTCCCGTTAACCACGGCCGGCAGCGGCACCCGGTCGACCGTGTCGATCGCGCTGTTCGTGGTTCTGTTCGGGATCGGGTTCGGACTGTCGGAGTTATTGCGGGGCACGATGGTCGCCGAGTACTACGGCGTGCTGAACTACGGCCGGGTCAACGGGTTGCTGTCGGTTTTCGTCGTCATCGCCCGGGCGGCGGGCCCGTTCGCGGCCGGTCTCGTGGTGACCATGCTCGGTTCCTACGGCCCGCTGCTGGCCGGTGCCGCCATCGCCACCCTGGGCGGTGCGTTCGCCCTGTTCATGGCCGGGCGCACCCGCCCGCCGGAAGTCGCGGACGCCGAGGGCTGACGAGCATCACGACTGGCCTTGTTCGCGCCAGCACGGGTATTCCGCCAGAGTTTTCTCGTCGCGTGGATAGGTTCCGTGCAGTGGTGCGCCGTCGTCGATCCTGGCGAGCACGAATTCCCCGAGCCGGGTTTGCTCGACGGCGTCCTTCGCCCGATTCGGCGATGTCCCGGGGAACGCAGATGATTCCTTCCTCGTCACCGACGAGTACGTCGCCGGGAAAGACCAGGACGCCGGCTCAGCCGATGGGCACCTGCACGTCCACGGCGTTGTGCAGGGCTAGGTTCGTCATGGCCGAGACGTTCGCCGGGAAGTTGCAAAATTCCAGGTCGCGCAGGCTCGGTGAATCGCGGAACGAGCCGTCGGTGATGATCGCCGCGGCACCCAGGCGCGGCAACCGGGTGATCAGAATGTCCCCGGCGGCGGTGGCCCGCCCGACGCCCTGGCGGTCCATCACGAGTGTCTGCCCAGGCTTGACCGACTCGACGGCACGCCGCTGCGGATGGTCGTAGTCGTTCAACGCCGACAGGACGTCGAGATCTGTGCCTTCGTTGACGGGTGCTGCGGCAGTCCGGCTCTATGGGCCGCCAGGACGGCGGAAGGCCTGTACCGGGCCGGGCCGACGGTGGTCACCACGCATACCGAGTCCGACCAGGCTACGGTCGCGGCGATCTCCGTCGTCGCTCGGCGCGCGCTGTGCCAACTCATCGGCCCTGCGTTAGCCGGGGACACGTCCCAGAACTGGTGTCCGCGGAACAGAAGGGAAGAAGCAAGGACGCAGCACGATCCGCGAACCGATCCACACCTCCGGACACCCCTGGCTCGTTCCCGGAAGCCACATTCGAGCGAGAGTCTTCACGTGTGACATGGCGGCGAACGTCAGCGCTGTTGTATCTGCTCGGACCTAGCGGTCTACCTCATCGCCGTCTGCGCCCCGTTCGGACAACGAGCGGAGAACGCACTGCTGGCCGGCACCAACGGTGCTGAAGACGAGTGGATCTACGACTGGTCGGGAACTGCGGTGCGCACGGTCCTACCCTGCCCCCACTGGGGGATGCGGCTGAGCCGACCCTGATCGTGGGTGTGGTCGCGATCGTGGCTGCGTCCTGGCGCGCAGGTGCTGGTGGCGAGGCTGCGCGGCTGCCGGTGTCGTCATGGGCTTTGGGTGGCACCGAGCTACTCCGCAAGATCCTCCCTCGCCTTGGCCTGGCGAACGCGCCGGTCGCGCTCATGGAGGCGAGCTTTCCGAGCGGGTATGTCCGCCCGTGCCGGACTCGCCCTCGGCGCCGTCCTCGTCGCGTCTCCACGCATCCGCCCGTACGTCGTCGCCGCGGGCATGCTGTGGCTCGCTGTCTTGGCCGCCGCAGTCCATGCCCCTTACCACCACCGACCCAGTGACGTCTTGGCAGCCACGTTGCTGGCTTGCGCCCTCTACAGCCTCGCGGTCCGGTTGCTGCCAACCCGGCCCCGGCATCCCGTGGTGCACTCGTGCGCTGTCGGCTGTCGCCTTCGAACTGTCGGTGGTCGGTGGGCTCGCCGCCGGAGCGCGAGATCCTGTCACACAATCACTGGTGTTCGCCGCGGTCGCATTCCTGTGCGTGGTGCTCTGGTCGCGGTGGAGGGGATCTCCGAGACGCCGACCGGCGTCTCCGCTGGCTTCGGCGAGACCGGGTGAGGCCGCCCGTCCGGCAACGACTCGGAGCCGGACGACGTCGGCGGAGCTCGCCGGGCGCCGCCAGAGACCCCCGCGCCGTGTTGCGCGGTGCCTGCGCGACCTGCCTGGCCAGGTTCACCGTCACGACAGGGTTGCCCTCGACGTCGCGCGCGACCTGGCCACGC
The DNA here is from genome assembly GCF_005146945.1 of Prauserella endophytica. Taxonomy (GTDB): domain Bacteria; phylum Actinomycetota; class Actinomycetes; order Mycobacteriales; family Pseudonocardiaceae; genus Prauserella_A; species Prauserella_A endophytica. The sequence goes on along the minus strand of NZ_SWMS01000034.1, from coordinate 36,349 downwards.
ACACCGTCCGGAGAGCCGGGGGCGCGGCAGTCCGTGCGACCGGAACAATCCGCACGGCCGTGGGTTTCCACCGCGCCGGTGGGCCCGATCACTGGCTATACGGCCATTACCGAGGCACAGTGGATCGCCCTCGAGGCCGTTGCCCTCGGACAGCCCCTACCCGATAGGTAACGCGGAGCGGCACGCGCAATCGGTTCGGCGATCCGCGGACCGCGGTTCACCGGCGGACGGTGCGAGGTGGCGCACAGCACACTCGCGAAGGTCCGAGGTGTTCACCGAGCACATCGAGGCCACTCGCGCGGCACCTACAGTCCCGCACTCATCCGCCCCAGTCGCCCTCACCGGAGGTGTTCGATGAGCACCGATGATCAGGTCCATTCCGGCCCCGCCGCTACGATACCGGTGGGCACGGTTTTCGCCCGGATGCCGCTCACCGCGGCGCACGTCAAAGCAGGCGCCGCGCTCTTCGTGGCGTTCGCCATCGAGTCCTGGGAGATGCTCAGTCTCACCTACATCGCCGCGGACCTGCAGCACAGTCTGGGCATCACCACCGCCCAGCTGGGCCTGGTGATCTCGGCCCTGTTCCTCGGCATGATCCCCGGCGCGCTCGTGTGGGGTCCCGTCGCCGATCGGATCGGGCGGCAGCGAACGTGCATGTGGAGCTTTGCCGGCTACGGCGTGCTCACCCTGCTCAGCACCGTCGCACCCAACTACCAGGTCCTGATGGCCACGCGGTTGCTGTCCGGCTTCGTCTTCGCGGGCGTCTTCGCGATCACCTTCCCCTACTTCGAAGAGCTCCTTCCGGTTCGTAACCGTGGCCGTGCGGCGGTCTTCCTCGCGGCGGGCTGGCCGATCGGCGTGCTGGCGGCCGTCGCGGTCGCCGCGCTGTTCGGTGATCACGGCTGGCGCGCCGTGGTCGCCGTCAGCGCCGCGGCGAGCCTGTGGGCGCTGGTGATCCGCCGCTGGGTTCCGGAATCTCCGTACTGGCTCGCCCAGCAAGGCCGCTCGGACGAGGCATACGACGTGCTGGCCCGCCTCGGTGCCACGGACCTGGACCGCGACCGGCCACTCACCGTGCCCGGGCTGAAAGCGGGCTCCATCCTCGGGTTGCTCAAGGGGTCGCTCGGCCGCATCACGATCATCCAGATCGCGGTGAACTTCCTGTTCTCGTGGGGGTACTGGGGCCTGCAGACATGGCTGCCCACACTGCTGCAGGAACGCGGGCTGTCCGCGTCGTCGAGCCTGGGCTTCGTGGCGATCAGCGCGGTATTCATGATCCCCGGCTACCTCAGCGCCTCGTGGCTCACCGGCCGGTTCGGGCGCAAGAAGGTGTTCATCGGTTACGTCCTGGCCGCGGCGGCGGGCGGGGTCTACTTCGCGAACGCGAGCACGCTGACCGAGCTCTACGCCGGAATTTTCGGGCTGTCCTTCTTCAGCCTCGGCGCCTGGGGCGTCTGGGACACCTGGATCGGCGAGCTGTATCCGTCCCCGGTGCGCGGTGTGGGCTATAGCCTCGGCATCTTCGGCCAGCGCGTTGCGAACACGGTCGCTCCGAGCCTGGTCGGCCTCCTGCTCGCCCACGCCAGTGGCTTCTCCACCACGGTGATCTTCATCGACCTGTTCCTCGTCGCCACGGCCGTGCTTGGACTGGTCCTGCCGGAAACCGAAGGAAAGGAATTGCAATGACCAGGATTCTGTGGGTGAACCCGCTGTGCACCGACGCGCACGACGAGGCACTCGCCCAGTCGTTTCGGGATGCCGTCCAGCCGGGCACGTCGGTGGACGTGGTGTCGTTCGGCGGCGAGGGGCCGAGCCACCTGGAGTACAGCTGCTACGAGGCGCTGGTCGCGCCCGACCTGCTGGGCACCGTGCGCTGGGCCGAGGAGTCCGGCTACGACGCCCTGGTCATCGGCTGCTTCTACGATCCGTTCCTGCGGGCCGCCCGAGAGGTCGCCACCCGCATGGTCGTCACCGCTCCGGCCGAGGCGTGCCTGGCGATCGCCTCGACCCTTGGGGAGAAGTTCTCCGTGCTCGTCGGCCGGCGCAAGTGGGTCCCGGAGATGACGGAGAACGTGCACAAGTACGGCATGGCCGACCGGCTCGCCTCCTTTCGGGTGCTCGGCATGGGGGTCAACGATTTCCAGGTCGACCACGAGCTCACCGAGCGGCGCATCCTCGAGGAGGCGACCGCGGCGGTCGCCGAGGACGGCGCGGACATCGTGGTGCTGGGGTGCACCATCGAGTTCGGTTTCTACCGTCAGGTCCAAGAGAAAGTGGGCGTCCCGGTGATCGACGCGACGGTCGCGCCGCTGAAGTACGCGGAGTTCCTCGCCGACCTGAGCGCGCGCTTCGGCTGGAGCCACAGCAAACTGATCGGTTACGAAGGTCCCACGGCCGTGGAACTCCAGCGGCTCCTCCGGGTCGTGGCGCCCTCCCGGGTGGTCGCCATGCCGCGCTGACCGGCACGGGCCGGACCACGTGGCATGCTTGGACAGGAGGTGGCATGCGTATAGGTGCACGCCTGAGCGGCCGCGCGGTCCGGGGAGTCCTCGCCGACGCCGGACATGTCCTTGGGCAGTCGACGGCCGTGGGTGCCCGCGCGCTGGGCACGGTTCTGCACGAACTCGGCAACCTGGCGCCACACGGGGTGCGCTCGGTGACTCTGGAAATCAGCGATGTGCTCGTCGAGGCGGTACGCCGGCCACGCACCGACCTGGGCGTTACCCCGGTGTCCGTTCTGCGCGTGCTGCCGCGGGTCCCCCGGCACGCCGCGCTGGCCGACCACCCGTCGTCCACGCTGCGCTCGTTCGTACCCCACAGGACGACCGTTTCTGGGGGGCACGACCTATTCGGCACCCCGCTAGCACCGCTGGATGTGCCGAGTGCGGTCGAGGCCGCGCGCGAGGCACGCCGGCTCGGCCTGGAAGCGATCGCGGTGGTCGCGACCGGCGCCGTGGGAGCGCCCGGTCACGAGAGCGCGGTGGCGAAAGCCGTCCTCGACGCCGTCCCGGACCTGCGGGTGAGCCTCTCGCATGAGGTCGGTGGCATGGGCCTGCTGGTGCGGGAGACGGCAGCGGTGCTGAACGCGGCACTGCTCTCCGCCGCCGGACGGCTGGTCGATCGTTGTCAGCGCGCTACGCGGCCGCTCGGCGACGTGCCGTGCTGGTTCGCCACCGGCGACGGCGGACGCGTCTCGGCGGAACGCCTGCGGGCACTGCCCGTGCTCGGGCTCGAAGCGAAGTGGGCGATGACCCTGCTCGGCGCCGCCGTGCTGAACGGTCGCGACAACGCGACGATCGTCGTCGAGGACGGCACGACTTGCACGATCGGCGAGGTCCGCGACGGGCTCCCGCACGTCGCGGCCGATCTCCAGGGCGCACTCGGTGTGCGGCTGGCCGCACCGCAACCGGTTCTCACCACCACCGGCACCGAGTCGTTCCGGGCCGGCCCCGAGCGGTCGCTGCGCGGCTCACCCGACGTCTCCCCGGTGGTCATCGGCAACGGCGACCTCGACCTGGCCACCGTCGGTGCGGCCTCCTGCGAACCGACGTCGTGGGTCGACCTCGTCGTGCACGCCGGCTCGACCGACGAGCTGCGCCAGCAGCAACGTGCCACCGAGGATCGCGCCTGCGGGATGGTCGCGACGAGCGACGCCCCGCCGGGCTCCGAGCGGATCGTCGAGTCCAGCGCGACCGCCCTTGCGTACGTGCGCGCGGGGACCTACCGTCTCCGCGTTCGTGCTGCGGCGGGAGCACGTCCGTGAACGCGGTGACAGCCGAGGACCTGCCCACACTGGCCGCGGGTGCGCACCTGCTCGCGTCCGGCGCCGGGCGGACGGATGTCGACGGAGTGCTGCACTGGCTTTCCGCGCTGCTCACCGAGCACGGCCCGGTCCCGCTCGTACAGCCGGACGAGCTCGCCCCGGATACCGCCTGCGCCGCCATCGGTCTGGTCGGATCCGTCACCGCGCTGGCCGAGCTGCCCATGGTGGGCGACGAGCCGCTACAGGTGGTCCGGGCGCTGGAGGCCAGGTTGGGCACGAAACTCGGCGCCGTCGCCGCCCTCGACGCGGCCACTGCCAACGCGCTCACCCCCGTCGCCGCGGCCGCGTCGCTCGGCCTGCCTCTGGTGGACTGTGACGGGATGGGCCGCGTGTTCCCGCTGATCCACCAGACCTCCTTCGCGCTCGCCGGGGTGTCGCTCACCCCACTCGCCGCGGTCGGCGCGACCGGCGACACCCTGATCCTCGACGCCACACCGGAGCGTGCGGAGAGGTTGCTGCGGGCGGCGGTCAACGTCTCCGGCGGATGGATGCTGACCGCGATGTACCCGACCACCACGGCACGGCTGCCCTCGGCCGGGATCGTCGGTTCGATCAGCCGGGCGATCGCGGTCGGCCGGGCTCTGCTCGATGCTACGGACACCGACGATTTGGCCATACGGCTCAAGGCCCAGGCCGGCAGCCGCGTACTCGGCACAGGTCGAGTCGTCGAGCTCGAACACCGCACCCGGCCAGCGGACACCGGTCATCCGGCGTACCCGTCGAGCATCGTCGTGCGCTCACACGCGGAACCGGTGCGGTTGATCAGGTTGGAGGCGCAGAACGAGCTGCTGCTCGCCCTGGTCGACGGTGCGGTGGCGGCGGCCGTTCCGGACATCATCTGCCTGCTGGACCCGCACGACGGTCATGTCATCGACGTGGAGTCGGTGACGGTGGGCAGCGAAGTGCAGGTCGTTGTCGTGCCCGCGGCCGATGTGTGGCACACCCCGCAGGGTCTTGCCCTGGTCGGCCCGCGCTCCTTCGGTTTCCCCCTCTCCGGAATGGGGCGTCAGGGTATGTAGAACCCATGTGCTTCCAAGAAAAGCGCCCGCGTGTGTCCGAACTGACGGGACCCTCGTCGTCGACAGTAGGGAGCTGCACCCCTCCCGGGCTGTCCCGGAGAGGACGCACGGACGAAGACAGGAGAGGCCCCGCCACGTGAGCGACAACGCGAACAGACTCCCACTGGCGCAGCGACTGATCGAGAACCTGGCGACCGAACTGGAACCCACCACCGACCCGCATGCGCGGGCCCGGCAGGTCACTCGACTCCGCAAGGCTTGCCTGGCCGCGAAGGACGGCACGACCACGCGCGCCGGGACGATAACTCCTGGACACGACGTCCCGGCGGAGGCGACCACCCGTTTCCGGGTCGCGATGACGATGGACGGAAGCCCGGACATCAGGCTCGTCATGAGCCTGCGTGCCGTCGACACGAGTGCCGTGACGCGGTGCGTCCTGAAACGCGTGCTGGATCTCCTTGGGCCCAGCCACGGCGTCAGCCACTTGCGGGCATGGAAGTCCCGTGCTGAACGGCGATCGCGTTCGTCGTGTCGGCGCACCGCGAGGGCCGACGAGCTCCGTCGCGACCGCGAAACTCACACCGAACATCCAGGAGAACCCTTGAACCCGGGGGACGCCAGGACGGCGTCACGCGGCGCTCGCGAGTCCGCACGGCGACCGGTCGCCGTCAGTAGTCACCTCAGCAAATTCTCGCGCCTTACAAAGACGCCATTGCCAGCTCACCGCACACGACCAGGCTCTCCGCCAGGCACAGAGTCAGCGTGTATTCCGCCCCGCCCGGCAGTGACCCCGGTGGGGATCATTCCCGGAGATCGCCCCTCGCGGCTGCGAGCTCTTAGCGACCGGAACCGTGCGAGTCGTCGACACACCGACGGTCAGGGTTCCGTTTCGCGGTTCCTGCCCGCGGTGACTATCCCTGGTGACCGGATCGGTGTGGGTCCCGGTCGGCAGGACCCGTCTGATGGCTCGTTACTGTCTTCGCCAGGCGGGAAAGGCGTAGGCGAATGACGCATTTGATGGTATTTGTCCGGGTCTCCATGCTGACGGGGAGAATACGTCCTGACTCATCCCGGGGTTTCCCGGTCCGGCTCCCTTCCGAGGAACCGCGCCGATGAGCGGCTCCCGACTGCCGGAGGTCCTTACGGTCGCCGAGCTCGTGCACCATGGCCCGCTGGCGAAGGCCATAATGCTCGCCGACGCCAACCTGGACGCCCAGGTGCGGTACGTGGTCCTGGTGTCCGATCTGGACCAGACCCGTAGCTGCCGGCCGAACACAGCGCTCGTCCTGCACAGTCCCGCGGCGCAAGGTGGCTGGGCCCTGGAATCCGCGCTGCGCGCGGCGTGGGAGCGCGGCGCGGCCTGTGTGATCGCGCCGGCCGGCAGCACCGTCAACCGGTCCACGATCGCCCTCGCCGAACGGCTGCACGTGCCCCTGTTCGTCGTCGAAGGGGATCCCGCGCAGCATGCCCTCGAGCTGGCCGCCGCGGTGGCGAGCCCCGGCGCCGCCCGCGCACAGCTAGCCGCGCGGTGCGCCTCGTCCATCAGCGAGCAGTCGAGCCTGCGGGGCATCGTCGGCGTGATCAACACCGAGCTTCCGGGCACGTCGGTGGCGCTCGTCGCCGAGGACGGGCAGGTGCTGGCGGGCAAGGTCGCCGCCGTCGGCGGCCAGGTGCGTATCCCGGTGCCTGCCGTCGACGGCAAGCCGTGGGCGCATCTCGTCGCACGATTGTCTGCGCCGTCTCCGTCCGGGGCGGAGACGGTCACGACGATCCTGCGGCTTGCCCGTGCTCCGCTGTCTGCGAGTGCGGCAAAGCCGAAACTCGCGCTGGCGCGCCGCGGGGCACAGGAACGGCTGCTGCTGGAAGCGCTGCTGAGCGACCGGCCGGACGCCGACACCGAACAGGCGGCCCGGGAGCTCGGCTGGCGGTTCGACGAGATGAACGTCGCCGTCCTCCTACGCCCCGCGGCGGGCGCGCCCTCGCTCGACCCGGATATCGCGGCGGCCGGGGTACTGGCCGGATGGCACGAGGCGTTCGCGGACCATCAGCTGGTCCCCCACGGCGAGGGATGGGTGAGCTGGTGGAGCGGCCCCGAGCTGACGACCGGCCGGGTACTGAGCCGGTTGCGCAGGCGGCTGCCCAGGATCCGATGCGCGCTGCCGTTGAGCGCGGGCCTCGGCGAACCCGGGCGCGGGATAGACGGGCTGCGACGTTCCCTGCACGAGGCCGCGCTCGCGTCCTCGGTGGCGATCCGGTCGGGTCCCGGCGCGGTCGAATCCTTCGGCGCATTGGGTCCGCGCGTGGTGCTGGCCAGTCTGCAGCACGAGGAGCTGACCACGGCCGCGGAAACCGCCCTGGCAGCCCTGCTGACCTCCGCCGACGGCGATGTGCTGGTCCGGACGCTGTGTGCGGTACTGGACTGTGGCGGCTCGACCACCCAGGCGGCGGCCCGCCTCGGGGTGCACCGCAACACCGTCTCCGGCCGCCTCGACCGCATCCGCGCCAGGGGCATCGCATTCGACGATCCGGATCGCCGGCTCGCCATCCACGTGGCGTGTTTCGCATTGCTGGGCGACCGCGCCACGGTGCCGCCCGGCGGATCGCCGGACGGCACTGCGTGACGCGCACGGCCGTCAGCCCACGGAATAGACCTCCCGCGCCGCCGCGGCGGAGACTTGCCCGTCGAGTACATCGATGCGCACCGCCTCGGGGTCGCGCTCGCCCGGGTCACCGAATCCCCCGCCACCACCGGTGTGGCAGCGGAACACATCACCATTGCGCAGCCGAAGGCCGTTGCACTTGAGCAGCCGGCGCTCGTCCGGCCGCCCGGGGTTGACGATCACCTCGGGCGGGGTGGCGCCCGCCCCGCCGAACAGTCCCCAGGCCGGCGTGATCGAGCGCTCGAACCAGAGCGAGACCGTGCAGTCCTCCAGCGCTTCGTATTCGCGGATCACACCGTTGCCGCCGCGCCACTTCCCCGCCCCACCGGAGTTGGGCCGGAACCCGTACTCGGTGATCCGGAACGGGAACCGGGTCTCGAACACCTCGGTCGGGATGTCCTTCAGTGACCCATTCACATTGTTGATGAGCGCGCTCTCGCCGTCGGAGCCCTCCCACGCGCCCCAGCCACCCAGGGTGGCCTCGAGACTGACGTAGTCGCGTTCGGTCCGCGGGTCCCGCCCGGCGACCAGCACGATCATCGAGTCGCCGTGGCTCGCGCCCGCGACCTTGTCCGGCAGCGCAGGCGCGAGAGCCTTGGCCACCAGGTCGATGAGCAGGCCGAGGTGGGAGAAGTACCACTGGCAGGCGGCGGGTGCCTGCGCGCCGAACACCGAACCCTCACGGACCTGCACCGTCATCGGACGGAACGAGCCACCGTTGCCGGGCACGTCCGGGCTGACCAGGAGCTTGTAACCGACCCGGCATGCGGACACCGTCTGCGAGGTGCCGCAGTTGACTGGGCCGACCGTCTGGTCCGCGGACTCGGTGACATCGAACTCGATGTCCTCACCGGACACCGTGATCTTCAGCTTGACCGGGATCGGGGTGTCCAGGTCGACGCCGTCGTTGTCCAGGAAGCCCTCCGCGGTGTAGATGCCGTCCGGGATGCCACGGATGACCTCCCGCTCCAGCCGCTCGGTCTGGGCGAAGATCTCGTCCCGGGCCGCACGCAGCGTCTCCAGTCCCCACCGGCGGACGATCTCCTCCAGTCGCTGCTGCCCCATCGTGATGCACGCGATCATGCCCCGCATGTCGCCCATCGTCGGGTACGGGAAGCGCACGTTGGTGGAGATCGTGTCGATCACCTGATGCACCTCGCGGCCGCCCTCGACGAGCTTCTGCGGGCCGAGGCGCAGCCCCTCCTGGAAGATCGAGGTCGAGTCCATCGAACCACCTGGGTCCTTGGAACCGACGTCGATCCAGTGCGCGCGCGAGGCGGTGAACCCGACCAGCTCGCCGTCGACGAACACCGGTCCGAAGATCGTGACGTCGTTGAGGTGGGTGCCGCCGAGATAGCTGTCGTTGAGGATCCACACATCGCCGGGCTGCCACACCTCACGCCCGAACCGCTCCTCGGTCGCCTTGGTGCAGGTCTCCAGGTTGCCCAGGAAGATCGGCAAACCCGCGGACTGACCGAGCACCTGGTGCTGGTCGTCCAGCAGCGCGACGACGCAGTCACCGCATTCGTAGATGAGCGGCGTGTACGCGGACCTGATGAGAATCGCGTTCATGTCGTCGGCGGAGGACTTCAGGGCGTTGCGGATGATCTCGACGACAACCGGGTCGATGGGTTTCTGGTTGCTCATCACTGCTCCTTGCTCCGGATGACGAGGGAACCGATGTCGTCAGCGGTGACCTGGTGGCCGGGTGGCACCACGGTGGTTGCGGTGCCTTCGAGCACGATCGCCGGGCCGTCGAAGGTGTGGCCGGGCAGGAGGTCGTCCCGCCGCACGAGCAGGGTGTCCCGCTCGGTGCGGTCGAAGACCACCGTCCTGATCTCGCGCGGGAAGTCCTCGCCTGCCGTCGCCGCGATGCGCTCGGTCTCCGCCTGACCCAGATCGCCGAGGGCGATGGTGCGCAGTGTGACGAATTCGACGGGAGCGCCGAGGTTCGCGTGCCCGTAACGGGACTCGTGCTGCTCGGCGAAACGCTTGGAGATCACCTCGAGGAAGTCCTCGCGTAGCGGTTCGTCCACCTCCAGCACCGGCACCGTCAGCGTGTACTCCTGCTCGACGTAGCGGATGTCGACGGCGTGGGCGGTGCGCCGGCTGTGCTCGGGCACGCCCTCCCCGGCCAGCGACTCCATCGCGGTCCGGTCCATGGCCGTGAACTGGGCGGCCATGTCGGCACGGTCGAGGTCCTCGTCGACGAAGAAGTACGGTTCGGAGAAGTCCTTGCGGATCTCGGTCTGCAGCATGCCCCACGCGGAGAAGGCACCGGGGAAGCGCGGCACGACGACCTCGGAGATCCCCAGCTCCTCGGCGAGGAACACCGCGTGCATCGGCCCCGCGCCACCGAAGGCGACCAGGGTGAACTCGCGCGGCTCGATGCCCCGCGACACCGTGATGGTGCGGATCGCCTGCGCCATCTTGGCGTTGGCGACGTCGCAGATGCCCTCCGCGGTCTGGATGACGTCCAGGCCCAGCTTGTGGCCGAGGGCGGCGAGCGCGGTCTTGGCAGGTTCGAGATCCAGGCTAAGGTGTCCGCCCGCGAACCAGTCCGCATCGACCCGGCCGAGCGCGAGGTTGGCATCAGTCACGGTGGGTTGCTCACCACCCCTGCCGTAGCAGGCGGGGCCGGGATCGGCACCCGCCGACTGCGGCCCGACCCGCAGGCCTTCCGCCTCGATCCAGGCGATCGACCCGCCACCCGCGCCGATCGTGTGGATGTCGACGACGCTCATCAGCATCGGCAGGCCTTCCAAAGAGGCCTCGGGCGAGACCACCGGCTCACCGTCCACCACAAGGGACACATCGAACGAGGTGCCGCCCATGTCGACACAGATCAGGTTGGGCGTGCCAAGCGCCTTGGCCAGTGCCGCACCGCCCATCGTCCCGCCCACCGGCCCGGACAGCAGTGTCTGAAGTGGGCGTTTCTGCGCCGACTCGGCCGTCAGGATTCCGCCGGAGGACTGCATGACGTGCAGTGGGACGGTGAGTCCCTGTTCGTCCAGGCTCTGCTCGAGCCGACTGAGATAGCGACGCACCACGGGGCCGGTGTAGGCCTCGATCACGGCCGAGGAGGTGCGTTCGTACTCCCGCCATTCCTTGGCGGCCTCGTGCGACAGCGAGATGGTGATGTCCGCACCGAGTTCCTCGACGAGGATCTCCCTGGTGCGCAGCTCGTGTGCCGGATTCTTGTAGCTGAACAGGTACCCGACCGCGATCGCGCCGAATCCCTCGTTCGCGAAGCGCTTGGCTGCTGCCCGGACAGCGGCCTCCTCCAGCGGTTCCAGCTCGACCCCCTCCGCGCTGAAGCGGCCGCCCACCGGCACGATGTCCCGCAGCGGGAGCAGCGGTTCGGGCTTGCGGAAGTGCAGGTCGTAGAGCCGGGTCCGGGGGCCGCGTGCGATGTGGTAGGTGTCGCTGGCACCGGCCGTGGCCAGCAGCAGGACCTTGACCCCGCGACGTTCCAGCAGGGCGTTCAGTCCCTGGGTGGTGCCGTGCACCATGAACGAGATGTCACTTGGCGACCGCACGATCGATCCGAGCGCGTTCAGCACGCCTTCGGTCAGGTCCTCCGGCGTGGTGGAGGACTTGCCGGCATGGAAGACGCCGCCACTCTCGTCGTAGGCGACGACATCGGTGAACGTCCCTCCGATGTCCATGGAGACGCGGTATGGGCCCATCAGCGAGCTCCTCTCAGCAACAGACGTGGGCGGCACGGTAGGACCCCGGTGTGCCGCATTGATGTGCAGCGCGAACACCAGATGCGGAGCGGCGTGTGCTCAGCGCACCGCCGAGCCACCGGATACGGAGACGCTCGCTCGACCACATGGGAGGAGAACGCCAGGGTCGGCGCGGTGGGCGGCAGCTTCCACGGCGAAGGGGCCCAGGGGCTGATCTATCAGCTCCAGCGCAACGAGTACGTCCGCTACGCGCGGGAATCTGTCGTCGCAAAAGTGGCGTGTGGGTGCTGACCGGGGCCTCGACGATGTTCCGGGTTCCGTGCTGCGCCAGGTTTCCGGGACGCGAGGCGGTCCGCTCCCGGGCCGAGGTGGCGATGTCTACCACCGCGGCGCGTTGACTGAGGACATGGCGAGCACGCTCGCCTGCCTGACGCTGGGATACCGATGTGTCTCACCGTCGGCGTGTGCGACCACCACCGAGCTGATGCCGATGTGGCGTGACCTGTGGCGGCAGCGCGTGCGCCGGCAACGGGGGGCTGGACCACCTGTGGTCCTACGGACTGAGCAGGATCACGGTTCCGTACCTGTTGCAGCAGCTGTGGGGGGTCTTCGGCTTCCTGATCGACGTGGGGTATTGCCTGCTGCTGGTCCTGTCAATGCTGGTGTGGGACGACAGCTGGAGTTCCGCCCGTTCTGGATCGGCGTGGGAACAATCCTGTTTGACATCGACAGGATCGTGACCGTCCGCGCTGCCGGGTGGCGGGAATCCTGCTCACGTTGCTGTTCCTGCCCGAGACTTCTACGACTTCTCCCGTCTCGGCGTCTATCTCGCCGGACCGGCGGGACAGTTGTTCCGCCGCTACGCCCAATGACATCACGTCAACCGCCCGATCGACGACGGCAGGTGAAGATCATGTACGGAAAAGGAGCCACAGCGGCGGCCGCACGAACTCGGCCGGGACGCTGGCCTCGACCGGTGGCAGCGCGGGCTGGATGGTGCTCGCCGCGCTGATGTTGCTGATGGCGGGTATGGCCTGCTGAAGCTGATCCCGGAGAAAGGCCAGGCTGACGGCTGATGTCCCCGCACAGCCAGGACGGCGGAGTCATCGGCCGATCGCGCCCTCCGCGTCCACCTACCGGGGCAGCGCCCGGCCGAGAAAGTCGATCAGCGTGCCGGCGGCCACGGCAAGGGCGTCGCGCTTCCCCAACCGGTCCATCAGCAACGGCCCGAGCTTAGCGAGATCCGCCGGCCGCCGCAGGTCCTTGACCACCGGCAGCGCGGCGACATCCACCAGCGCACCTTGCAGGATCGGGTCGACGGTCCTGGCGACGTCGTCCATGAAATCCGGGCCCAGCGCGACGTGTCCGGCTCCGACGAGCTCGACAGCGTGTGCGGCATGGTCGACGTAGTGCCGGAGCTCCGGCTGGTCGTACAGGAACGGCCCGAACGCGTTGATCCCGACGAACCCGCCCGACGCGGCGATCGCGCGAATCTGGTCATCGGTAAGGTTGCGCGGGTGGGCCTGCAGCGCGCGGCACGAGGAGTGCGACGCGACGAAGGGTCGCCGCGCGACCTCGGCGACGTGCCAGAATCCCGCCATCGACAGGTGGCTCACGTCCAGCACCACACCGAGCCGCTCCATCTCGGCCACCGCATCCACCCCGAGTGCGGTCAGCCTGCCTCCCGTGTCCTGTTCGCCGACCCCGTCGGCCAGCATGGTCCGGCGGTTCCACGTCAGCGACGCCATCCGCACCCCGGCCCGCCAGAAGACATCGAGCATCGCCAGGTCGTTGCCGACCGGCTCGGCACCTTCGATCGCCAGCAGCAGCGCGATACGCCCTTGTTCGAGCGTGCGGGACAACTCTTCGGACGTCTCCACAATGGACACTTCCGCGCTGTGCACCTCGGCTAGCTGCCGGGCTTCCTCGAGCAGCAGCAGCGCGCGGCGCAGCGCGCCCTCGCCCACGAACTGCTCCTCGGTGTACACCGGCAGGACCTGCAGGACGACGCCACCCTCGCGCAACTGCGGCAACCAGAAGTCACCGAACGGGTCCCTGTGCCCACGTTCCCGCAGGTGCCGCACCGCCATGAGCAGATCGTCGTGGCAGTCCGCCATCGGGATCATGAAACCGCTCCCAGCACCGAGTTCAGTGCAGCACCGTTGTAGTAGAGGAACGCCTGCGCGATGCGTCCTTCCCGCACCGTTACGACCGAACAACCCTGGACGTCAAGGGGCTCCACATCCGGATCCACCGGCGTGCCGCACATCCGCCACCGGATCGTCCCGCGGTCACCGCTGACCATGACGTCGACGACCTCGCGGCGATAGTCGGGGTACCGGCGCAGCAGTTCGGCGTTGGCCGCGCGGTCGTCGTCGGGTGAGGACAGCGCCGGCCGGCCATTGACCTCGACGGTGAGGTGCGGGGCGAGCAGCGCCGCGGCGGTCTCGGCGTCGTGGTTGTTCTCGGCGTCGTTGTAGGCGAGGTAGACCCGCTCCGGATCGGTCATCTCACGCCCCCAACGGACCGGCGGCCTTGACCTGCACGCGGCAGGCCTTGCCCGGCAGGTAGGACAGCGGGACCTCCACTACCGAGGTGATCCGCACCCGCTTGGCGTGGGCGCCGGCGCGGACCGCGGCCTCGGTCGCCAACCGCACGGCGTCCTCCACACAGGACTCACGGCCGCGTGGCTCGTACCGGTACACCCGGTCGACCGCACCCGAAGCCTCGGCGATGGCAGCCCCGAAAGCGTTGGCCACGGCATGGTTGGCGGGCCGGATCACCTCCGACACCCCTGGAACGGTATCCGGCACCAGATGTGACCCTCCACCGACCGCGATCAGCGGCATCGCGGCACGGCTGGCTTTCATCCGCTCCGACATGATCTGGATCTGCTGGTCGGTCCACGCCAGCGCGGCGTCCACAGTGGCCTCGTCCGTACCGGATACCAGGGCGGGATCACCGAACCCGTGCAGCCGTCCCGCCCGCACCGAGATGTCGGACAGGGTCAGCGTGGAACCGCCACGGACGAGCGCATCGGAGACCACGCGGTAGCCGACCGAGGCTGGGCCGACTTGGACGTCGGGACCGCTGCCCTGCACCGTGGTTCCGCCGCCCAGACCGATCGAGATCAGGTCTGGCATCCGGAAGTTCGTGCGCACGCCGCCCACCTCGACGGCCGCGGAGGATTCCCGAGGGAATCCGTCCACCAGGATGCCCACGTCCGCCGACGTTCCGCCCACGTCGATCACCAGTGCGTCGGACAGCCCGGCCAGCGCACACGCGCCGCGCATCGAGTTCGTCGGCCCGGAGCCCACGGTCAGAATCGGGAAGCGCACGGCCTCGTTCGCCGTCATCAGCGTTCCGTCGTTCTGGGTCAGATAGGAGTCCACCTCGATGCCGTGTCCGGTCAGGGCGGAGTGGAACCCGTTGACGACCCGGCGGGCAACCCCGAGGAGGGCGGCGTTGAGGATCGTGGCGTTCTCCCGCTCCAGCAGCCCGAGGGAGCCGACCTGGTGGCTCAGCGAGACCGGGAAGTCCGGGCCGAGCTCGGCCGCGAGAAGCTCAGCCGCCCGCAGTTCGTGCTCGTTGCTGGCGGGGGCGAACGGGCTGGATACGGCGATAGCCGAAACTTGCCCCGCACACTGCGCCGCGAACTTCGCGACGGCCTCGACGTCCAGCGGCGCGATCTCCGTGCCGTCGTACTCGAATCCGCCACCGACGATCGCGGACGGGCCGATCACGGTCTCGTGCAGTTCCTTCGGCCAGGCGGCACCCGGCCGCACCGCCAGCGACGACGGCGCGGCCAGCCGGATCACACCGACCCGGCCGAGTTCACGGCGCTGGATGATGGCGTTGGCGGGATGGGTCGTGCCCAGCATGGCCCTGGTGATCCTGCGGACGTCGACGCCGGCGATCACCTGCTCCAGGGCCGAGGTGATCCCGTCGAAGGGATCCGGTGTCGTCGCGGCCTTCGTCGACGCGACCACCGTACCGGGCCCGTCGACCACGACGGCGTCGGTGTTGGTCCCGCCGACGTCGATTCCGATGCGCAGAGTGCTCACGGCTGGCCACCTCCCAGGGGCACGTAGTCGACGTCGTAACCGAAGGCCTGGGGTCCCACGATGTCCAGGAACCCTTCGCGGTGCCACTCGGGCGCACAGGGCAGGCCGATCACGTCGACGCGCTGGCCGTAGGCGAGCATCTCGGTGGTGATCGGCTGGGCGTTCTCGTGGTCCAGCAGGCAAACCAGGTCGGGTGAGGTGATCACCGGGCGGTCGCCGTCGAACGCGATCAGGAACTCGTTCTGGATCTCCACCCGCATCGTCCGGCCGGGGTCATCGAAATGCTCGATCATCACGGTGCCCTTGGCGAACCCGTCGGTGGTGTGCCGGTCGAGATCGACGATCTTGCCGGAGAAGTATTTTCTCGCCTGGGCGAAGGACAGGAACTCGTCGTAGGCACCGGCCTCACCGCGCTGCACGGCCGCCAGGCGTTTGCCCAGTTCGGTGCAGTAGGTCATCGATCCGCGAATGCCGTGCTCGATGATCTGGCCCGCGGTCAGCGGGTAGCAGGAGATCGCGTTAGCCAGCCCGAGCATGATCGCCGTACCGCGGGCAAGTTTCTCCGAGACCTGGTTGGTCGTCGTGGAGAAGACGACGACGTTGCCCTTCTCATCCGCCATGCTCATCGGCCCGGCGGGCACACCTGCCAGGGTGAAGACGGTCATCTCCAGCTGTGGGAAGGCGCGGCGCATCGAATCGGCGTCGACGATCGGCAGGCCCAGCTCGGCGGCAACCGCGAGCGGGATGAGCGTGTTCATGCCACCGACCTCGATCGGCATGATCGCCACCGGCTTCTCGCCGATGAAACTGGACAGCGCCGTGACGGCGCCGACGAACTCGGCTCCGGCCGGCACCTTCTCCAGGATCACGGTCGGCGCGCCGATCACCGCGACGGTCAGCACGCGGCCGTCGGGTGGGAGCTCGGCCGCGTCGACCACGGTCACGGGGCCGTGGTCCTCGATCGCCTGGCGGGCCATGAGCCGCGCGATGTAGGGATCTCCGCCACCGCCGGTGCCCAGCAGCGTGGCCCCCAGGGTCAGCTCGTCGATGTCGTCGACAGTCAGCAGGCGCATCCGATCCTCCTCACGGGAAGCGCTGGATCCCGGGACGCTATGTCCCGCCCCCGCGCACGACGTGTGCTGGAGGCCCAATCGACGACAGCACGTTGGGCATCCAGCCCAGTGCGGAGCGGCCCGGAGTGGTGCACTCTACGAGTTCATGACGGCCGACAACCGACTTCTGGTCCTCACCCGTGCGGACGTCGAGAGACTGCTCGACCTCGACGCCGTGGTGCGTAGCCAGCGCACCGCCTTTGCGGCACTGGCCGGGGGGACAGCTGACCTGGCGCCACGTCTGCTGCTGCCTGGCGCGGAGAAATCGGTGGCCTTCTGTTACGCCTCGCGGCTGTCGCCGGAGGCCGGGGCGGTGGCCAAGTTCGGCAGCGTCAACCCCGGCAACCGGGCCCGCGGGCTGCCCAGTGTCTCCGCAACCGTGCTGGTCCTCGACCCCGCCACCGGCCGGCCGCGAGCCCTTGTTGACGGAGAGGGCATCACGACGGCGCGGACCGCGGCGGCCACCACACTGGCCGCGCAGGAGCTCGCGCGCCCGGGAGCGACCCGGGCCGCCGTGCTGGGTTCCGGTACCCAGGGCCGCGCGCACATCCGCGCGCTGACCGGCCACCTCGGTCTTTCCGACGTGCTGCTGTGGTCCCCGAACCAGGAGAATCGGGAGTGCGCCGCGGGGGCGCTGTCCGGCGAGCTGAGCAGCACGGTCACCCCTGTGGCGACGGCGGAGGCTGCGGTCTCCGGTGCGGACATCGTGGTCACTTGCACCACGAGCCGCGAGCCCGTGCTGCGCGCCGAATGGCTGGCGCCGGGGGCGACCGTCCTGGGCGTGGGATCATTCGCGCCCGACCGTCGCGAGGTGGGCGACGACCTGCTGCGGCGCGCGACGAGCGTCGTAGTCGACCACGCGGAGACCGCGGTGCGGCAGGCTGGGCCGATCGTTCACGCACTGGGGACCGGTGTGCTGCGTGAGGACGAGCTCATCAATCTCGGCGACGTCGTGCTCGGCAAGGCATCCGCGCGCTCCGCCGACACTGATGTCGTCTTCTACAACAGCGTGGGGGTCGGGGTGCAGGATGCGGCGGTCGCTTGGCTCCTACTGGAGCGGGCCGAGGTTGTCGCCGCCGGGACCCGGATCGATCTGGGCTGAGTGGCCGGTATGGACGTTGTCGTCATCGGTGCCGAGGCCATCGGACTGTCGTCCGCGTACTTCCTGGTGAAGGAGGTACCCGAGTCTGCCAACCGCGCCGGAAGGCTATGGGCGTCGACGGTAGCCGTATTAGGACGCATTTCAGGATAATCGAGACCCGATACGTTCTTCACATGCGCAATCGACCTGCTTACGGTGGTCCCCACTGATGGAGCCGGGCAGTGGAGGTGAGGACGTGGAGCTGAGGTTTGTCACGGCGTTCATCGCTGTAGCGGAGGAGCTCAGCTTCACGCGTGCCGCGGCGCGGTTGAGCATGGCGAGCTCGCCGTTGAGTCAGCAGATCCAGCAGTTGGAGCGGGATCTCGGCGTGCGGTTGTTCGACCGGTCCACGCGGCATGTCGAGCTGACGCCGGCCGGGCTTGCGTTCTTGCCCGAGGCGCGGCGCATCATCGAGGATGTCGAACGGGGCAGGCGGATGGCGCGGCATGCCCACGAGGGCCTGACCGGTCGCCTGGCCATCGGGTTCACGGGCTCGGCGACGTACAAACTGCTGCCGCTCGTCGCCCGCGACTACCGGCGCCGCCATCCGCTGGTGGCCCTCGAGCTCGCCGGCGAGATGATCAGTCAGTACCAGGTCGCCGGCCTGCTCAATGACTCGTTGGACATTGGTTTCCTGCGGCCTCCGATTCGCGAGTCGGAACTGGCCACGATGACGCTGCGGTCGGACCCTTTCGTCGCGGCGTTGCCGGCCGCGCATCCGCTGGCGGGCCGGGGCACCATCGACATCGCTGAACTTGCCGACGAGGACTTCGTCATGTACCCGGGCCGGTTCACCTCCGGGGTCATCGAGCGGTTCCTGTCTGCCTGCAGTGATGCCGGGTTCACCCCGAAGGTCGTGCAGGAGGCCACGGAGACGTACACGCTGATGTGTCTCGTCGCCGCGGAGGTCGGTGTCGCGCTCGTGCCCGAGCCCACGACCGGGCTCAGCATGAGCGGCGTCGTGTACCGGCCGCTCGCCGATCCCGCTCCCACGATCGATCTCGCCGCCGCATGGCATCCGGATCATCGCTCGCCGGTGCTCGACGGCTTCCTCCAGTTCCTGCGAGAACGGTTCACGGATCATTCTCGCGCCGCTCCCGAGTAGACCCGAAGTTCTCCTTCCGGCACGCGCCTGCGCGCGGGCCATGTTGCCCTGCCCTCATCCAGTTAGGACCGCACCCATGACCGTTGTCGCTGTCGACGCGATCCCGTTTCGACTGCCCTACCACCAACCGCTACGGATGGCGGCGGGCGACATTCACGCCGCCGAGCACGTGCTGATCCGGGTCCGTGATGACAGTGGCGTGTGTGGTGTGGCCGAGGCGCCCGCCCGGCCGATGTTCTATGGCGAGTCGCTCGCCTCGATCGTGCACGCGGTGCGCGAGTGGTTCGCGCCCGTGCTCGTGGGCACGGATCCGTTCGCTGTGCGCGCCCTCGCGCCCTCGATCGACCGGATTCCGGCCAACAACACGGCGAAGGCGTCACTTGACCTCGCGCTGCACGATCTTCGAGCGCGGCTGTTGGAGCAGCCCCTGTTCCGCCTGCTCGGCGGCACCCGGTGTCCGCTCCGGGTGACCCACATGCTGGGCCACGGCGCGCCCGAGGCCGTGGCGGACGAGGCGGTGCGGATGCGGGAGAAGTACGGGATCACCGCGTTCAAGATCAAGGTGGGTTATGAACCGGCGGCCGATGTGCGGCTGGTTGGGGCCGTCCGCGCCGCACTCGGCGACGAGGCGTTGCTGTACGTGGATGCCAACTGCGCGTACCGGGCGGAGGAGGCGCTCGCAGCCGTGCTGCCGATGGTGGCCGAGTACGGCATTGCCTGGGCGGAGGAGCCCACACGCGCGGATGACCGGCGCGGTCGCAGCCGGGTCGCTTCTCGTGCGCCGGTCCCCGTGCTGGCGGACGAAACGGTTCCCACGCTGGCGGACGTGACCCGCTCTTTGGAGGACGGGACGGCGTGCTGGATCAGCATCAAGGTGGCGCGAACCGGGATCACGCAGTCCACCGACATCGCCGCGGTGGTGCGCGCGCACGGCGGTCGAGTTCTGCTCGGCAGCCAGGGCGACAGCGGGCTGGGCACCCTCGCGTCCCTCGCGTTCGCCAGTGGAGACCCGTTCGCCGCCGAACTGCCGGGGTCCTCGTCGACTTTCCCATCACGCGGACGACCCTGGTCGACCGGCCCCACCTGCTCGTGGCACTGGCGGCGGTCAAGCAGGCCACAGCGGCCGCCAACACGGAGGTCGGCGCACTCGACCGCAACAGAGCGGACGCCATCGCGAAAGCCCGCACCGAGATCAGAAACGGCCGCCTGCACGAGGAGTTCGTCGCCGACCCGATCCAGGCAGCGCCGTGCCGCCCTGTTCGCCGGCACCGTGCCCGCCCGATGACGGTTCTGATCTCCGCCACCGGCACCACCCTGGACCCCGGCCACGTACCCCATGGTCGCCGCCGTGATCGGGCTGATCGCCGCCTTCTCGACGAGCGAGACCATGGGGAACCCCTCGCTGAAGGCGGAGGATCTCACCGGCGAGGACAAAGTCTGAGCCGATACCTGATCAGGACGCCAATGTCGTGGCGGTTTCCCACTGTGCCGGTCGAGGCGACCGCGCTGGCATCGACAGCAGGCGATCAGCCGATGCCGAGTTGGACGAAGACCAGCCATGCGATACCGGGGATGATGGCGATCATCGCGACGGCCCAGATCAGAAGCATGCGGAAGAACGGCTTCTCGTTCTTGGGCTCCGCACTTGCGAGCAGCAGGGCGCCGCTTGTCGACATAGGACTGACGTCCACCACGGACGAGGCGATCGCGATCGTGGTGATGACGCTGACTGGTCCCAGCACCGGGTCCGCCGCCAGCGGCGCCACGACCGGGCTGATCGCTCCGAGAGTGCCCGTCGTCGAAGCGAAAGCGGACAGGACACCGACGACGTAGCTGGTGGCCAGGGTCGCCAGCGAGCTGGCACCCGCCCCCTCGATGGCGTTGCCCAGCGCGTCGATCGCGCCGATCTCCTTCAGCAGGCCGACGTACATGACAATGCCCGTGACGAGCAGCACTGCCGACCACGGAAGTCCCTCGATGGCCGGCTTCTGGATGCTGGGCCGCAACGCGATGAGGGCCAGCGAGATCACCAGTGCGGAGACCCCGACGTCGAGGTTGAGCACCAACGTCAGCAGCAGCAGCGCTGCGACGCCACCAAGGACCGTCAACCTCAAGGGGGTGACCTTGGCGTCCGTCACGCGCTCGGCCCGGGTCGCGACTGCGGTGCCACCGCCGCCAGCGAGTTCGGGGTCGTCGACGACCGGTTGGTCAGCGTCCGGAACTTCGTGCTTCGCACGTCGCCGGACGGTCCACGCCTGGACGGCGGCGTAGCCGCCCACGGCGAGGAGCGCGTTGAAGACGAAGCAGTAGAGGTAGAGCCGTAGGGTGCCGTCCGCGGCACCGGCTGCGTCGAGCATCTCGTTCGCCACCACGCCGAAGGGGTTGACCGGTGAGAAGGCCCCCGCGTTGGCACCTTGGACGATGACCAGGCCCATCGCGAGGGTGCTGATTCCGAAGCGCTGCCCGAGGGCGAGAGCGACCGGCGCGACGATCGCGACCGCCGCGGGCGTGAACGCTCCGGCGGTTGCCAGCAGCGCGGTCAGCGCGAACATGATGACCGGCACGAGAAAGCGCCGCCCGGCCGTGAGCCGTTCAGCCCACGCGGCGAGCATGTCGATCGTCCCCGTGACACGGACTATCGAGAACAGCAGGGTGGCGCCGACCAGGATGAAGAACAGATCGGCGGGGAAAAAGCCCATGACGGTGTCGGTGTCGAGGTCGGTCAGCAGCAGCCCGACCCCGAAGGTCGCGACGATGGCGATGAGACCGGCGTTGATGTTGGTGACGGCACCCACGAGGAACGCAGCCACCAAGATCAGGAAGGAAACAGTCACAAGGGACATCGTTGTCCTTTCAGAACGGACGAGTTCAGAGAGCGGAGTTCGGGCGGGCGAGCAGGCTCCCGGCACCTGGGATGGCCGGTTGGTGACCCAGCGTATTCAGGATTTCGTAGGTCGTGGCCGTCGCTGCGGTGATCACCGGCAGTTCGAGCTCGTCCTCGGCACGCTGGACGGCGGCGAGTGACGGCATCTGCACGCAGGCCGACAAGATCACCGCGTCCGCGCCTTCACGCCGCAGGTCGCCGGCGATGTCGGGCAGTTTCCCGGGGTCTAGTCGGCCGACCGCCACGTTGTCCTCGACTTCGAGGCTGATGTCGTCGAGGATCTCGATGCCCTCGCTCTCGATGTACTGGCGCACCGTCGCAGTGAGCGGACGCATGTACGGGGTGACCATGACGGCCTTCTTCGCGCCGATCTCGGTCAGCGAGCGGACCAGCGCGCCGGCGCTGCTGACGACCGGCGCGGGATTGCCGTTGTTCCTGGCCGCGTCGGCGATGATCTGCTCCGACTCCCGGTGTGCCCCCGGTCCCTGGGCCATGACTGCCACCAGGCAGGCGTAGGCGATGACGTCCGGTTGGGCGTCGGAGACCGCGGTCGCGCAGTCGGCGGCCTTTCCGACCATGGCCGCCAGCTCTTCCTTGTTGACCGTCCGCATGCCGGCGCGCGCGGAGTGGAAGGTGTAGACGTGTCCCGTCGCGGCTCCCTGGCGGCGGAATAGCTCGGGGAGTTCGGTCTCCATCGTGGTGTTCGAGCTCGGCACGATCAGCCCGATCCGGGAGACCCCGGGCAGCTTCGCCAGGGAGTCGCTGTCGCAGGCGCAGTGGTGAGCGGTCACGGTTCTCCTCGTCTGTTGCGGGCCAGGTGGCTCCAGCCTCTCACGCTCATTACATCGTGAGTTATGGACTCATAATGTAAGTTGCTATAGTCCATGTCAAGGCAACGGCGCGAGCGCGCCGGGTTCCAGACTTCCTGAGAGGGGCGCGCAGTGGTGACCGAGCGAGGCCCAGGTACTCCGCCGCTGCTGGTGCTCGAGAAGATCAAGCGGATCCTCGACTGCTTCTCCGTATCGGCCCCTGAACCGACCCTGCGCGAGATCATGCAGCTCAGCGGGTTGAATCAGAGCACGTGCCAGCGCTTGGTGCACAATCTCGTGCGGGAGGGCTTCCTGGACCGCTCCGGGGATCGCTACCGGATCGGGCTGACACTGGTGCAGCTCGCGGCGCCCGGAACATTCGGACTCGACGTCGTGCAGCGAACAAGGCCGGCCCTGCAGCGGTTGTGCGACGAGACTGGCGAGACCGCGTGCCTTTACGTGCGCGACGGCGCGTTCAGAACGGTGATCGCCGTGGCAGAAACACGTCACATTGTGATGCGCTTGTTCAAAGTCGGCATGGTGATGCCGCTGCACGCCGGCGCCCCGGGCAAGGTTTTCCTGGCCTACGACCCCGCCGCGCGTGCGGACGTGGTCAGGGAAGGGCTGCCGAGGTACACGGCACACACGCCGATCGACATCGACGTGTTGGACGCGCAGGTCGAGCTCGCCAGGGCCAAGGGCTACGCGGCGTCCTTCGAGGAGCGACACGAAGGCGTCGGCTCGATCAGTGCGCCGGTGTTCGACCACGCCGGCGATTTGGCGGCGGTCCTCGGAATCGGAGCGCCGACACAGCGGGTGACCGAGGACGATGTCGACAGGCTCGCGCCCCTGGTCGTCGCGGCCGGGCAAGACGCCAGCACCGCACTCGGGTACCGGCCGAGCAAGATCCAGCCCGCCTGACCGGCCGGCGTCCGAGAAGGGAACACGATGCGCCAGCCGCGCCGCCCGCAATGGCCGATGTGGACGATGACATGTCGAGAACGGACGTCCCCGCCCCGGCCCGCGATGCGGCTGAGTCGCGCGAAACGGGTAGCGAGCGCAGTCGCCGACCGTGAAGATCGCCGGATCGCAGCTTGAACCCGCGTCCACAAAACGGGAGCACTCCAGGGCTGAGCTCACTCGGGAAGGCTGATCCCACCGAGCACGAAGATCATCATGAGCAACCTGATCCTGCAGCAGACCCGCATCCCCGCCGAGGCATTGCGCGAGCGGCTGGAGTCCTGTGTGAAATCCGAACGGGAGAATGCCGACCCGCGCGGCAAGCTGCGCATCCTGCCGCTACAGCGACTGACGGGCCGGCGCCTCCGTGGCCGTCAGCGGGTCACGTCCGCCGTCGTCAGCGCACCGTCGACGCGGCGCGGGATGCCGAGCTCGTTCCGGTCGCGCAAGGCCGGGGGCAACAGAGGATCCGGCACCGACTGGTAGGCGATCGGGCGGAGAAAGCGGCGGAGCGCGGTGACGCCGACCGAGGTGTGCATCGTGGTGGTGGCGGGGTAGGGGCCGCCGTGGTGCTGCGCCCAGCTGACCGCGACGCCGGTCGGCCAGCCGTTCCAGATCAGCCGTCCGGTGGCCCCGCCCAGCTCGGCCAGCAGGGCCGCCGCGTGCGGGTCACTGGCATCCTCGCCCTGAACGGTGGCGGTCAGCGTGCCCTCGAAGAGCTGCGCCGTCGGCACCAGCTCGGCGGGGTCGGCGTAGCTGACGACCAGCCCGAAGGGCCCGAAGCACTCGGTGAGCAGACTGTCGGCGTGCTCGGCGAGCGTGGCCATTGTGGTCCCGACCAGCACCGGCCGCACCGCGAGCGGATCGGCGGGGCCGTCCTCAGGCGTGGGTGCGGTGATCGTCCTCACGCCCGGGAATCCGGCCAGGTCCGCGGATAGCCTGCGGAAGGCGACGCCGAGCCCGGCGTGCAGCAGCCGCATCGGTGCGGTGGCCGCCTCGGCGGCGAGCACATCCTCCAGGTCGCTTTCCTCGGGAATCAACAGCACGCCGGGCTTGGTACAGAACTGGCCCGCACCCAGGAATACGGAGCCGAGGAACTCCCGGGCGATCTCCTTGCCCCGGGTCCGCGCCGCCGCCGGTGTGACGAATACCGGGTTGAGGCTGCCCAGCTCGCCGTAGAACGGGATCGGCGTCGGCCGCGCTGCGGCCAGGTCGGCCAATGCCCGGCCGCCCGTGGTCGACCCGGTGAAACCGACCGCGGTGATCCGTGGGTCGGTGACCAGGTCACGACCGACGTCCATGCCGTGCACCACGGCGAAGGTGCCCTCCGGGGCACCCGTGGAATGCAGCGCGTCCGACACGACGTGCGCGTAGGGGCCGGACAACCGCGGCTGCGCCGGGTGCGCCTTGGCCACCACCGGGCAGCCGGCGGCCAGTGCGGACGCGGTGTCCCCGCCGCAGAGGCCGAACGCGAACGGGAAGTTGCTCGCGCCGAACACCGCGACCGGGCCGAGCGGGACCAGCATCCGCCGCAGGTCGGGACGAGGCGCGGGCTGGGCGTCCTGGTCGGCCGGATCGATGATCGCCTCCAGCCAGGAACCCTCTTCGACGGCGTCGGCGAACATCTCCAGCTGTACGGCGGTCCGGTCAACCTCGCCGGCGAGCCGGGCGGTGCCCAGAGAGCTGTCCTCGTCGGCGAGCGGAACCAGTTCGTCACTGTGCGTGCGCAACGCGGTGGCGACCGCGCGCAGCATCGCCGCCCGGTCGGTGGGCGCCATGGCGGCGAGCTCAGGCGCTGCCGCCGCTGCGGCGGTGAGAACCGCCTCGTACTCATCCGGGGTGGTGTCCGCTTCCGCAGTGCCGGGCATGCTCGTTCCCTCTTCCCTCGATGTGCTCGCGAAATCCGTTTCTCCAGCAGGAGATCCCCGCCGGGCAGGAAAGCAACGATCGCAATGACCTGCCGAAAACGGGTACCTCCAGTTGGAGGTACCGGCATTTCTCGGGGCCGGGCGAGCATAGATGGACGCGGATCACCGCGACCTCGATGAGGAGGACAGTTTTGCTTTGCTCCCAAGCTTTTTCCGTGCAGCGGCCGCGCGTCTCGGTGGGCGGTGCTCAATGACCGGCCGGACGGGACCGCTCGCCGGGATCCGGGTGCTGGATATGACCCGGCTCGCGCCCGGACCCTACGGCAGCATGCTGCTGGCCGATCTCGGCGCCGAGGTGATCGCGATCGGCGGCGGCCGCTCCGGCCTGCCGGTCCCAGCGCTCTCCCGTGGGAAGGAATTCGTCACCCTCGACCTCAAGACGGACGAGGGGCGCGCGGCGCTGCACCGACTGGTCGCCGAGTCGGACGTGTTCATGGAAGGCTTCCGGCCCGGGGTCGCTGACCGGATCGGCGCGGGTTACGCCGAACTCGGCGAGATCAATCCGCGGCTGATCTACTGCAGCGTCACCGGCTACGGGCAGACCGGCCCGCTGGCCAGCCGAGCCGGCCACGACATCAACTACTTGGCGATCGGAGGGGCGCTAGGCACGTTCGGCCCGGCGGACGGCCCGCCGGCGCCGCCGCTGAACCTGGTCGCCGACTTCGCCGGAGGCGGGCTGCTCGCGGCCTTCGGCATCGTGGGCGCCCTCTACGAGCGGGAACGCTCCGGGCGTGGCCAGTACCTCGACGCGGCGATGGTCGACGGCGTGCTGTCCATGATGGGTATGAACTTCGTGGACTGGGGCGGGGGATCGCTGCCCCGGCGCGGGGAAGGCGTGCTTGCCGGGTCGATGCCGGCCTACCGCTGCTACGCCTGCTCCGACGGCAGGTACGTGGCGGTCGGCGCGCTGGAGAACGCGTTCTTCACCAACCTTTGGCAGGCACTGGACCTGGGCGAGGTGCCTAACCACCTCGACCCGGCGAACTGGGACATGATCTCCGAACGGCTCGACGCGTCGTTCCGGACCCGCACGATGGCCGAGTGGACTGAGTTCTTCGCTGAGATCGATGCCTGCGTGACCCCGGTGCTGGAGCCGCACGAACTCGCCGGGTTCGACCAGATTTCGCAACGTTACCAAGGCTTTCGCGCCGACTCTGTGCCCGCGGTGCCGGTGTACTCCCGCACCGCGGCGAGGCCGGGTGAGAGGGACACCGAGGACGCCACTGAGCGGGTACTGGGGCGCTTCGGAATCCCTCCCGAGCACGCCCGGAAGGCGGTCGGCTCGGCCGGCGACGGTGCCGTGAAGGGGCTGCGCTGGCCGCCGGTCTGACGAGGGCGCACTTGCCGGCAACACTTTCGAGGAGTAAGAGAGTATGGACACCGAATACCAAGATTTCCGTGACAGCGTGCGGAAACTGGCCGCTGACCGGATTGCGCCGCACGCCGCGGACGTGGACGACAAGGAACGCTTCCCCGAGGAGGCATGGCAGGCGCTGCGGGAGGCCGACCTGCCCGGCTTACCCTACGGCGAGAAGCTCGGCGGCTCCGGTGGTGACCTGCTGTCCCAGGTGATCGCGGTGGAAGAGGTCGCTGCGGTCTGCGGCAGCTCCGCACTGGTGCTGCTGGTCAACTGGGCGGGAACGTCCACTGTGGTCAGTCACGGCTCCGACGAGCTGCTCGAGGAGGTAGTGCCCGGGGTGGCGTCGGGCGAGGCGGGCGCGGCCTGGTGCATGACTGAGCCGACGGTCGGTTCCGACCTCTCCGGAATCAAGACCGCCGCCAAGCAGGACGGGGGCGACTGGATCCTCAATGGACAGAAGCGGTTTATCAGCAACGCGCCGTGGGCGGACTGGTACGCAGTGCTCGCACGCAGCGGCGAGCGGGACTTCGGGGTGTTCATGGTGCACCGCGACGACCCCGGAGTGTCCTTCGGCCCGCACGAGAAGAAGATGGGCATGCGCGGCAGCCCGACCGCCGACGTCATCCTCGAGGATGCCCGGATTCCGGCTCGTCGCGTGGTCAACGACCCGAAGCGGGGCTACAGCTACATCAACGGTGAGCTCAACGTCAGCCGCGCGCTGATCGCTGCGCAGGCGCTGGGCATCGCGCAGGGGGCATTCGACCAGGCGGTGTCCTACACCGCCGAGCGTGAGCAGTTCGGCCAGTCGCTGTCCCGCTTCCAGATGCTGCGCGGGATGGTCGCCGACATGGCGGTGAAGATCGAGTCCGCCCGCGCGCTGCTCTACGACGCGGTCGCGCTGATCAGCGCGGGTGACCCGCGCGCCCGGTCCCGTGTCTCCATGGCGAAGCTGCTGTGCAGCGACAACGCGATGTCGGTGGCCACCGACGCGCTGCAGCTGCACGGCGGCTACGGCTTTACCCGTGAATACCCGGTGGAGCGGATGATGCGCGATGTCAAGATCACCCAGATCTACGAGGGCACCAACCAGATCCAGCGCCTGGTCATAGCCAAGGACGTCTACGCGAAGCAGGTGCGCTCATGACCCAGGCACAGGCGCTCACCGGGATCCGTGTCCTGGACCTGGGCGAGATCATGCAGGGCCCGCTCGCGGCCCAGGTGCTCGGCGACTTCGGCGCCGAAGTGATCAAGGTGGAGCGCGGTGTCAACGGCGACATGATGCGTTCGCTGGACCGGGAAGCGGTCGAGGCGGGCGAGCCGTGCTCCTACTTCGTGGCGGTCAACCGGAACAAGCGCAGCGTGGGGCTGAACCTGAAGACCCGCGAGGGCATGGCGGCGCTGCACCGGTTGCTCGAGCAGGCCGACGTGCTCGTGCACAGCTACCGGCCTGCGGCCGTCCGGCGGCTCGGGCTGACCTACGAGGAGCTTTCCGAGCGGTACCCGAAGCTGGTCTACGCCTCCGCCTCGGGCTTCGGCGAGACGGGTCCGTACGCGCACAAGGCCGGTCAGGACATGCTGGCGCAGTCGCTGAGCGGGATGGCCCGCACGGTCGGAGACCCGCACCTGGCCGCGCACATCATGCCGGTGCCGGTGGTCGACTACGCTTCGGGCATGGCGCTGGCGCAGGGAATCCTTGCCGCGCTGCTGGAACGGGAACGCTCCGGGCGCGGGCAGAAGGTGAGTGTGAACCTACTCGACACCGCGCTCGCCCTGCAGACCTTGGAGAGCGCCTCCATGCTCATGTACGGGCGGGACACGAACTGGGTGACCGACTGGTACAGCGGGGTCTTCGAGACCAAGGACGGCATGGTCACTGTGCTGGGCCTGTTCCGGGAGAACGCGCTGCACCTGCTGTGCAAGGCGCTCGAGGTGGAAGACCTGAGCCGCCGGCCCGAGTTCGCCACCGCCGACCTGCAGGCCCGCAACAAGGAACAGGCCAACGAGGTGCTGCGGGACGTCGTCCGCGGGCTCACCACCGAGCAGGCGATCGAGCGATTCGACTCAGCGGACCTGCTTTCCGCTCCGCTGCTCACCCTCGAAGAGGCGCTGCGTCACCCGCAGGTGCTGGAGAACGGGACGATCACCCGGGTCGAGGTCGGAGGCCGGATCTCCACGCGGATCCTGGGCAACCCGGTGCGGCTCTCCCGCACCCCGGCCACGATCACCAGAGGCGTCGCCGACGTGGGTCAGCACACCGAGCCGGTGCTGCGCGAGTTCGGCTTCACCGAAGCCGAGATCGACGGCCTGCGGCAGAGCGGGGCCCTCCGGTGACGTCCACCGACATGGCCGCCGGGCGGCCGGAACAGGGAGACAAGCGAGTGAGCGAGCGAAACGCGGTCGTGCTCAAGGAGTTCGGCGCGGACCTGGAAATCACATCCTTTCCGGAGGTGAAACCGGAAGCGGGCGCGGTCGTCGTCGACGTCAGCCACGCCGGGATCTGCGGCACGGACATGCACCTGCAGCACGGCAAGCTGCCGATCCCGCTGCCGGTGGTCCTCGGGCACGAGGCCGTCGGTCGGGTCCGGCGGCTCGGGGAGGGGGTGGACACCGACGCCACCGGGGCGCCGCTGCGTGAGGGTGACTTGGTCTCCTGGGCGTCGAACATCCCGTGCGGCACTTGCTTCTACTGCGCACAGGAGGAAGAGCCCTCGCTCTGCGAGACCCGCAAGGTCTACGGCATCAACCAGAGTTGCGCCCAGTGGCCACACCTGTCCGGCGGTTGGTCCGAGCAGATTTACCTCCAGCCCGGCTCGACCATCGTGCGGCTGCCCGAAGGCGTCACCCCGGAACAGGTCATCGCGCTCGGCTGCGCCGGTCCGACGGTGGTGCACGCGGTGCTGGGCATCGGCAAGCCCCGGGAGGGCGACGTCGTGATCGTCCAGGGCAGTGGCCCGGTCGGCCTGGCCGCCGCGATGTACGCGACGATGGCGGGCGCGGCGAAGGTGATCGTCGTCGGCGGACCGGCCAACCGGCTCGAGGTGGCACGCCAGGTCGGCATCGGCGACGTGCACGTCGACATCTTCACCTCGACCAAGGCGGAGAGCCGGCTGGCGGAGGTGCTCGCCGAGACCCCGGACGGCCGCGGCGCGGACATCGTGATCGAGGCGACCGGTGTCCCGGCCGCGGTGGCCGAGGGCATCGACCTGACCCGCAAGGGCGGGAAGTACCTGGTCGTCGGGCAGTACACCGATCACGGTCCGACCCCGCTCAACCCGCACCTGATCACTCGGAAGCAGCTTCAGGTGCTGGGGAGCTGGGCCTTCTCGCCGAAGAACCACCTCGACTACGTGCTATCCGTGCCGGAGCTGGTGCAGCGCTTCGATCTGTCCAAACTGGTCACCCGGTACAAGCTGGGCGAGGTGAACGAGGCTCTGGTCGACATGCGCTCGGGCGCCACCCTCAAGCCGGTCCTGGTGAGCGGGGCGGTGTCATGACCGAGATGAGCCCAGAGACCATGCGGCGCTTCGACGACGCCGTGGCCCGGATGCTGTCCCGGGCCGAGATCACCGAACGGGCGGCGACCCAGGGCTTCCCGCACTTCGCCGACCAGAACACGGGGGAGTGGACCCTCTCTCCGGACGGCAACTGGACGGGCGGGTTCTGGGGCGGTCTGCTCGCGCTCGGCGCGGCCACCACGGGTGAGTCGCGCTACGCCGAGCTGGCCGGCGACATCGCCCGCCGGCTCACCGTGCGGGCGAGCTCGGAAACCGCGTTCCGCGGGTTCCTGTTCTTCTACGGCGCCGGGGTGGCGTACCTGACCGGGAAGAGCGCACCGGCCCGCGAATCCGCTCTGGCCGGGGCGCGGGGACTCGCGGCGAGCTTCAACCACGACGCCGGGGTGATCCCGCTGGGCGTTGAAGCCGAGGAGGCCGACGCGGTGGGCCAGGGCGCGGCGAACATCGACGCGGTGCCCGGCACGGTGCCGTTGCTTGCCTGGGCCGCGGCCGAACTGCATCAGCCGGAGCTGACCGAGATCGCCCGGCGGCACGCCGAGCGGCACATCGAGTACTGCGTGCGCACGGACGGGTCGGTCTGCCAGTCGGCGGCATTCGACGAGGGCAGCGGCGCACTCGTCCGCCGGTACACGCACAAGGGGCTCGACGACGACAGCACCTGGGCCCGTGCCCAGGCCTGGGCCATGCTGGGCTTCGGCCAGGCCGCCCGGTGGGTGTCGCCGGACTTCCTGGACACCGCGCTCACAGTGGCGGACTGGTGGCTGGAACACCTGCCGGAAGACCACATCGCGCCGTGGGACTTCGACGCCAAGGCCCCGCGGGACACCTCGGCGACCGCGATCGCCGCCGCCTCGTTGCTGAAGCTGTCCGTGCTGGCGCCGGACCGCACGCACTACCGCGAGCGGGCGCTGGCGATGGTGGACGCCCTCGTCACACGTTTCCTCACCCCGGTGGGGGAGGGCGACACCCGGCCTGCCGGGATCCTCACCGGTGGCTGCTTCGACTACCGGCGCGACTTGGCCACCGACAACGAGCTGGTGTGGGGCGACTATTTCCTCATGGAGAGCCTGCTGGTGCTACGGGGAGTGATCGAAGCTACGGCGCTGTAGGCCCCACTCGGGCTAAAATCGGGCAAATCTCAACGAGGAGAGACTGCTATGGCGGGTGCTTCGGAAACCGATGCGGACACCGTGCTCGACCAGCTCGCGCTGCGGCACTCCGAGCTGCTGGTGCTGCTGGACGAATCGGTCGCGATGAATTCGGTGGCCCGCCGCATCCGGGAGCTCGGTGCGTTCGACATGTCACTGGTCGGCCGCGTGGAAGCGGGGAACCGGATGGTGCACCGGAGCTGGCAGGGCACGACGAGCACGGCACTGCACCGGCTCGTCGTGCCCGAAGGCCTCGGGCTGGGCGGCAAGAGCATCGCCCAGCGCAGGCCGGTGTGGGTGCGAGACTACCGGTCGTCGGACGCCATCACGCACGAGTTCGACGAGCTGGTCGCTCAGGAGGGTCTGCGGGCGATGCTCGCCGTCCCGATGATCTACGACCGGGAAGTGCTCGGCGCCGTTTACGTGGGCATCCGCAGCCAGGCGTCGTTCGGGGACCAGGTGATCGCGCAACTCGAGGAGGCTGCGGCGGCCGCCTCGGTCTCCCTCATTAGCTCGCACCGGGCGAAGATGCAGACGGGGGTCGCGCTGGACGCCGATCGTCGCCGGATGGCGGCCGAACTGCACGACTCGGTCAGCCCGGTGCTGTTCCGGATCGGCGCGGAACTGCGCAGCCTGCGTTCGATGCAGGACCTCGACCGGATCCGCGGCCGCATCGACGAGGTCGAGCGCCAGGTCGAGTCGGTGACCGCGATGCTGCGCAGCTCGCTGGCCCAGCTCAACGAGCAGCCCCCGGAGCGTCAGCTCGCGGTGGCGATCCAGGAGGACTGCGAGGCGTTCGAGGAGCGGACCGGGATCCCGGCCAGGTTCGTCGCGCTCGCCGAGATCCCAGAACTCGCGCCCGGCCGCGTCGAGGCGCTCACCAGCGTCGTGCGGGAGGCGCTGGTCAACGTGGAGAAGCACGCGCACGCGTCGACCGTGGTGGTGAGTGTGGTCGTCGCGGACGGCCAGCTCACCGTGGCGGTCGCCGACGACGGGCACGGCTGGACGAACGGCGACGCGGTCAAGGCCGGCCACCTCGGCCTGCCGCTGTCGGTGCGCCGGATGGAACGGGTGGGTGGCGGCGTGTCGATCATCGGCAACGAGGACGGCGGCACCACGGTGCGGGCCTGGGTGCCCTGCCTGGTCGAAGGTGCCGACGATGAATGACCAAACCGAAGTCCGGGTGCTCGTGGTCGACGACCACCCGGTGATCCGCGGGGGCGTCGAACTGCTCGCGGCCGAGGATCCGTTGATCAGCGTGGTCGGTAGCGCGAGCACCGGGCACGAGGCGATCGAGACCGCGCAGCTGGTGCCGGCCGAGGTGATCCTGCTCGACCTCCGGCTGCCGGACATGCCGGCGCCAGAGCTGGTCACCCGGCTACGCCGGGTGGCGCCGGGTGCGAAGATCCTGCTGTTCACCGCCTTCGCCGACCACGGCGCGATCGACGTGCTGATCGAGGCGGGCGCGGACGGCTGCCTGGTCAAGGACATCACCGGTGGTGACTTCTCCACCGCGGTCCGGCGGGTGGCACGCGGGGTCCGGGTGGTCGATCCTCGATTGACCGGCCGACATGCCTCGGCGACGCCCGAACTGCTGTTCCGGGTCGGCCTCACCAAGAGGGAATACGAGGTGTTGCGGTTCGCCGCGATGGGGCATAGCAACCCGGAGATCGCCGATCAGCTCACCCTCGCGCGAAACACCGTGAAGACCTACCTGCAGACGGCGATGCAGAAACTGAATGCGCGAAACAGAGTGGAGGCCATCGCCAAGGCGCATGAGCTCCGGTTGCTCTGAATAAAGTTGATCAGAAGACTGCGGGAATTTCCCGCGGTGGCCGTGCTGCCTGAAAAGGCAGGAGGTGTGTGCCGTGATGAGTACCCGTCCATTCGGTGAAGAATGCGCGAGATCGAACTGGACAAATGAATTCTTGGACACCTGGGCGGACTGTGTGGGGCGACCGGCGATGATCTGGGCGCGCCGCGACGGTCGCCACCGCCTGCTGACCTTCGGCCATTTCGCCGACCGGGCGAAACGATTCGCGAATTTGCTGGCAAGTCTCGAGGTCGCGGCGGGCGAGTCGGTTGTGGTGCTGCTGCCGTTCGTGCCCGAGTGGTGGGAGGTGGCAGCCGGGGCGTTGCGCGCCGGTGTGCCGTTCGCACCGGTGCCCCACGGCGCGGGAGCAGCGGGCTTGACGGCCCACGCGACCGCGGCCACCGCCGGAATTCTCGTGGTCGACGAGGCGCATCTCGAGGCGGCCCTGGCCGTCCGGCGGGCCTGCCCCTCCGTGCGGCACGTGCTCTGCGTCGGCGGCCTGCCTCGCGCTGAGACGGTGAACTACCAGGCGGCGATGCACCTGGAGGACCCGGAGCACGAACCGGTGGTGCCGCGGGATCCGGTGCTGCTCACCGGCACCGCGCCGGTTTCCGCGCACGGCCACGCCGAGCTGTTGCGGGAATGGGCCGAACCCGGCCTGGGCTGGCTGGACCGGCGGCCGGACGATCTGCACTGGAACGGCATCCCGCGGGAGACCGTCGCCGGCTTCGTGTTCGGCCTGGTCGAACCGTGGTCGGCGGGCGCGGCGATCCTGGTCGGCGAAAATGGGGTTGATCAGGACCGCACGCTGCTGGACCGGTTCCCGGTGACCACGGTGTCCGCGCCGGGCCCGTGGTACGCGGAACTCGCCGGGCCGGAGGTGCGGAGCCTGCGGCACTCTGCCTTGCGCCGGGTGCTCGCCACCGGCAGTCAGCCGGACGCGGACGTGGCCCGGGTCTGGTACCGCGAAACCGGCCTCTGGATTCACCCCCGTCCGGTGCACGCCGAGCCGCCAGTGGGGCGCACGACCTTCCCGGAAGCTTATTAGGACACACCGGAAAACCAGCGGTGATAATGACCGTGCCATCGCTGGCTTTGGGTTGCGCGAATTGTGTTCGAACGACTACGAAAACCGACCTCTCCAGGTGGAGGTACCGCGTGCCACGGATCACGAAGACGCTTTTCTGTAATACCGCAACGGAATAAACCGCCCCTCCGAAACCAAGGAACACTGATGTCCAGGATCTCGCGCAGCGGAAAAGTAGGATTCGCCAGCGCCGTCGGCACCACCGTGGAATGGTATGACTTCTTCATCTACGGCACCGCCGCCGGACTCGTCTTCAACAAGCTGTTCTTCCCTCAGTTCGACTCGTTGATCGGTACGTTGCTGTCCTTCGTGACGTTCTCCGCGGCGTTCGTCGCTCGGCCGATCGGCGGGGTGCTGTTCGGGCACTTCGGGGACAAGATCGGCCGCAAGTCGATGCTCGTGCTGACCCTGAGCATCATGGGGGCGACCACGTTCGCGGTCGGCGTGCTGCCCAGCTACCAGACGATCGGGATCGCCGCGCCGATCATCCTGGTCACCCTGCGATTCATCCAGGGTCTCTCGCTCGGCGGCGAGTACGGTGGCGCGGTGCTGATGGCCGTCGAGCACGCGCCGGCCCGCCGCCGTGGCTACTACGGCAGCTGGGTGCAGATGGGTGTGCCGGCGGGTCTGATGCTCGGCAACGCGGTGTTCCTCGCCTTCGGGGCCATGTCGCCGGAAGCCTTCCTGTCCTGGGGCTGGCGGGTCCCGTTCCTGATCGGTGGCGTGTTCGTCCTCTTCGGACTCGTCGTGCGGTTGAAGCTGGGTGAGAGCCCCAACTTCGAGCGGCTGAAAGAAGACGAGAGCGTGGTCAAGCTGCCGATTGCGGTGGTGCTACGCAAGTATCCGAAGCAGGTGCTGTTGACCGGTGGTGCGTACCTGTCGATCGGCGTGACATTCTACCTCACCACCGTCTTCGGGCTCAGCTACGGCGCCCAGCAGCTCGGGTTCAGCCGTAACTCGATGTTGATGCTGGTTTTCCTGGCGATGCTGCTGACCTTCATCACGCTGCCGCTGTTCGGCGCATTGTCCGACCGGATCGGCCGGCGGCCGGTCTTCGCCGGAGGCACGGTGGCCATGGGTGCGCTGGCCTTCCCGTGGTTCTGGTTGCTCGACACCGGTTCGTTCCTCGCGGCCGGGATCGGATACCTGGCGATCTGCACCGGTTTCTCCGCCGCGTTCGGCCCGCTCGCCGCGTTCTTCGCGGAGGCGTTCGAGACGAAGATCCGGTACTCGGGCATCTCCTTCGGGTACACGATTGGCACACTGGCCAGCAGCGCGCTCGCGCCGATCATCGCCACCTGGTTGCTTGACCGCACCGGCGGCTACTCGGCGGTGGCCTGGTACATGATCGGCACCGCCGTGCTCTCGCTGGTGTGCACGTTCGCGCTACGAGAGACCTATGCCTCGGGCCTGCCGGACCAGGTCCCGGCGAAGGAGTCGAAGACGGGGAAGACCGAAACTGCGCTGGCCGCCGACTGATCAACCGACCCGGCGCGGCGGCGGGGCCCGGCATCGTCACCCACGAAGTCGGGCTCCGAGCCGTCGCACTTCGGCGCCAAAGCGCGCCCGAGGACGGGGTCACCGCTCAAGGACGACCAACGAACGTCTACAGATCGCGGACGCATGCTAGTCCTGGAGTCGTGTTTCCGATCTTGAACTCGCTGCGGTCGGCGCGCTCGCGTACGACGCGCCAGAACGACGGAGATCCTTGCCGCCGAGAGCCGGCCGACGTCGGTTACGTGGTCAACATGCACCCGGTGACCTGGCGGTGCAATGTCCGGCCTCGGTCATTCGGCCGACGCCGTATCGTTCTCTGTGGCATCCACCGCTCTGTCCAACATGAACAAAATCAGCTCGGCAAAGTTCTGGTTCGCAGTTTCGGCCGTTTTCTCTCAGCCTTGCGTGTGCTCGGGCGCGATGCTGATGTCGAGATTCGCGTTCTCGGGCCCTTGAGGAGACTCCAGCCGCGGTTTCTTGTTCGGTCGGCATGGTGCTGGAAGCTCGGCAAAGACCGTCTCCGCCTCGGCTCCTACCGTCGGGCGACGCAGGCGTAGTTCCGTGGTCTGGTAGTCGTGCGACGTTCGGCGATTGACGCGTTGGTAGTGGTGGTTCTGTAACCGGCCACTACCAACGCCGCCGAGAACATGCTGACCGGCACGCTGGAGCGGCCGTGTCATGACAACTGTGTAAGCCGCGGATGGACCAAGATCGGATTGCCCGACGCGATCCAGA
>NZ_SWMS01000033.1 GCF_005146945.1 Prauserella endophytica | reverse complement strand
AAGATCCGGTCAACCCACCCGTGGGTTCGTCCTGAAAACCCCTCACTTCGCATGAACTCACGGGGCTCGCCGGTTGCGCGAACGCGAGGACATCGCCATGCGCGCGCAGATGCGGGGCGGGCAGTCCGCGCACCGTCGCACGGTGCCGGGTGCGGTCGTATTCGGCGGCCACCGCCGCGCTCGGCGCGGCACGCAGACGCCCCTTCTCGACGGGGGTGTGCAGGGCGACGATGTGCTGCAGGTAGAGCAGATCGGCGTGCTGCGCGGCGGCCACGATCGCACCGGTCGGGTCGATCAGCCGACCCCGCGTCCAGTCACTGTGCGTGTACACCGCAAAGATGCCGCCCTGGCGCAGGCGGTTCGCCGCAAGCAGAGCGAGCCGGTCCAGCGACACCATCTCGGCGGCACGGGCGGGCAGGGACACGAGCACCAGATCCGCCTGCGCGCCGCGCTCCGATTCGAGCGCGCCCGCGCTGTCGAGGCCACCGGTGCGCGCCGGGAGCGGCGCTGTTCCGGCCAGCGCCGCGGACGGGTCGGCAGAGTCGGTGACGAGGTCGGCCCAGAAGGGGCGTGACGACGTGACGGAGCCATCGGCACGGGTGTCGGCGGTGTACGTGTCGACGGTGCGATCGAGTGCTCGCACCGCCTCCCGCGCCGCCACCACCGACGCGTCACCGGCCGCCGTGGCGCCCTCGACGCCCGGGGGCGTGACCGCAGACGGCGCGACGTGCAGGTCGACCAGAGCGACGTGCGCGCCCGGGTCGGTGAACGCCGCGATGGTGAACTCCACGATCGGTACCGGCCACGCCGCGTGGGCGTCGATCGGCTCGGGCCCGCACGTCCACACCGTCGCCGGAGTCGGCGCCGTCGACGAGGGCTTCGGATGCCGGCGCGACGGGGCCGGTGCTCCCTCGGGACGCGAGGTCGCACGGGTGCCACGGGCGCCTGCGGTGGTGGTGCGAGTGCGGGCTCCGGGGTAGGGAGCGCGGTCGCCGCCGCGCCGGGTGCGCGGCGGGCGGGTCGAGTCTGTCCGGCGACCGGGGCGGCCGTCCGGGGACTGCGCGCGCTGGGTCATGAGAAGCCTCCAGGAAAGCGAGTGCCGCCGGTGTGCCCGGCGGTGGATGCGGTCACCGGCTAACTCCGGAAAAAAGGCCGTTTGGAGACACCCGCTCGCGGAAAAATTTCAAAAACTTCCGAGATTCAGGATGGCGAACCCCTAAACACACATCCGCTACCTCGGCAATGCCCGCACTCGCTTTTGGCGGAGCTTCAGTCGGGATGGCGGGAAATTTCTCGCGGCGACGTGGCGCGTGCGCCCCCGCGCCCCGGCGATAACGGAAGGTCCTTGAGGCGCCACGTTCGGTGACGCCGCGCCTGGCGCGTGTCGTAGCAGCTCAGAGCGTCGATAGGGGGCGCCTCAAGCGCTACGAACATGCCCACGGGGGCATGGTGGCCCACCGCGCGCGACGTGCCCGCCGCTGCGCTTGAGGCGCCCTTTGAGGCGCTTTTGAGGCGGTTTTGAAGCGGTTTTGAAGCGGTTTGGAGGCGCTTTTGAGGCGGTTTTGAGGCGCCTCGACTGGCTCTCTGGTGGCCGCACTGATTCCGCTCTTATCAGGAGTTGCCGCCATGGATTTGTCGCTACCGGAAACCGATCCCGAGTCGGGTGTTTTCTCCCTCCGTCGCAACGATGAATACGCACGGGACGACGGGGTATTCGACGCCGCCATCGCGACCTTCGGATGGCTGGTGACCGGCCCGCATCCCGTGTGCGTGGACGGCGCCTCGATCCTCGGGCTTCCCTCCCGCCCGGTGCCGTTGGACGAGCTCGGGGCACTGCTGCTGACCGAGGGCTGCACCCAGGCCACCCGCGACGCGGCGTGGACCTATCTGATCACCCGGGCACGCGCGCAGGGCGGCACCTGGACGATGGCGTGCGTCGGCTTGGCGATGCCGGTGCTGCTGCCGGTCGCCGCGCAGCTGACCAACCGGTTCCGCGGCGACAAGCACGACATCCACGCCGCCGTCCTGACCGGGTTCCTCGACGGGCTCGCCGAGGTCGATCTGGACCGCCCCGCGATCCTCGTGCGGCTGCGGTGGGCGGCCTACCGCGCCGGCTACACCGCGCTGCGCGAAGCCCTCGACGCCGCGCCGCCGATCGAGGACATCGGCTTCCGCTCCACGCCACCACACCGGCCTGGCGGACACCCCGACCTCGTGCTCGTGACCGCCGTCCGCGCGGGTGTCATCACCACCGATGAAGCCGCGCTGATCTCGGCCACCCGCTTCGGGGAACTGTCGCTGACCGAGGCCGCGCACGCCCGCGGCGAGCCGTACAAGACGACGCAGAAAGTCCGCCATCGCGCCGAGCAGCGCCTGGCTCGCTACCTCACCGAACCAGTCGACGACTCCGCCGACGACGCCTCCGCACCGGCCTCCGGCACCGGCGGTCGCGGGCACACCAGCGGGGCTCGGCACCCGGCCGTGCGGCTCTCCCGAACCCACCGGCTGCGGCTACGCAGCGTGACGCGGGTGAGTCCGGAACTGGCGAAGAAATTCGTGCGCCCGGTGTCTCCAAACGGCCCGAAATCCGGAGTTAGCGCACGCGGGACCCGACTGCCCGCACGCCCGCGCCGCCGCCCTTCGCCCGGCCCCGCCCGCCGCTCGGCGCTCACTCAGGAGGCCCGCTCATGCGACTGACACCACTTCGCCATCGTCACCGTCCACAGCCGACATCCCAGCGCCGCGCCGCGTCGCGCCGTCCCGGACCCCCGGCTCCCGCGCCGAGCCCGCGTCCGACGCGTCCCCGGTCCGCGACCACAGCCGCACACCACGGCGTGAGCCGCTGCGCGGGCTCGGCCGACACGACCCCCGTGCCCGCGCCAGCGCGGCCACGGCGAGGTGCGCACCGCCGCCGGGTCGTCCTGCTCATCGGGTGGCTGGTCGCTGCCGGGGTGTTGCTGACGTCCTCGGCCGCGCGAGCGGAAACCGTCCAGGTCGTCGCGCTCGCCCAGACCGTCGACCAGGTCCTCAACAACATCCGCAACTGGATCATGGGGATCCTCGCCGGGATCGCCATCGTGCTGTTCAGCATCGCCGGGCTGCGCTACCTGCTGGCCTCCGGTGACCCCGGCGAAATCGAGAAGGCCAAAGGCGCCTTCAAAGCCGGATGCATCGGCTTCGGTCTCGCCGCGCTCGCCCCGCTCGTAGTCGAAATCCTCAAGGGCATCGTGGGCGGGGTGTGAGCCATGACCGCACAGCGCCACACCCCCTCCGCCCGCCCAGCCCGGCGCCACACGACGACGCCGATCGTGCGTCCTGCCCGGGCCACCGATTCGGGCTGTGACAATGCGAGCGCGAGCACCGGGACTGGCCGCAACGAGCGGCTCATGGTCGGTCCACCGACGGGCCCCGCGAGGCGTCGTCGTCGATACGGCGGTTGGGCACGGTGGATGCCCCAGCGCCGGTGGGCCCGCGTTCTCGTGGTGCTGGTGCCGCTGCTGGCGGCCCTCGCCGGAATCGCGCTGACCGCATCGGCTGCACCCGGGTCCGCACCCACGCCCGTGGCAGCGGCAGCACCGCTGGCGCCCGCGCAACCGCCGGTACTGCCCCTGCCCCCGGTTCCGCAGCCGAGCTGCGGTCCGGGCTCGGCCGATCCCTCGTGCATGTTCCCCACCGGCACCCAGGCGCCGAAGCCCTCGGGGCTGCCGAGCACTCCGCTGGTTCCGCCGCCATCGCAGCCGCCGGTGTCGTGCTTCCCGGGTGCCTTGATGCCCGAGTGCGGAGGGCTCGGCGGCACCCCGCCGCCGACCACCTCGGCCCCCCCGACGTGTGAAGGGCCGAACTGCATTCCGCAGCCGACCCCGATCGACCCGAACACGCCGGGCCAGACCCCGGCGCCCGGCGCGGGGAACGGGGACAAGGCCGACGAGTGCGGCATCACCGACCCGATCGCCTGCGTCACCGAAGGCATCGACAGCTTCTTCCGCGGCGTGGTCACCGACGCGCTGAACCCGCTGCTGGAGTTGCTGGGCAAAACGTTGCTCACCACGCCGGAGCCAAGCGCGCTGCCGAGTGTCGGGCAGCTGTGGACCGAGTCGTGGCACATCCTGCTCGCGGTCTACGTGATCATCGTCCTGGTCGCCGGGATGATCCTCATGGGCTACGAGACCCTGCAGACCCGGTACACCATCAAGGAGATCGGGCCGCGAGTCGTCATCGGGTTTCTCGCCGGAACGCTGTCGCTGTTCCTCGCGACGAAGGCGATCCAGATCGCCAACGCGCTCGCCCAAGCAGTGATGAGCTCCGGGGTCAGCCCGGAAGCCGCGGGCAAGGCGCTGACCGACATGGTCCTGGGTGCCCTCAACGGTGGCGGGCTGTGGCTGATCTTCATCGGTTTCGCCCTCGCGGTGATGATCATCATCCTGCTGGTCACCTTCATCGTGCGAGTGATGGTGACGATCCTGTTGATTGCCGCCGCCCCGATCGCGCTGATGTGGCATGCCCTGCCCCACACCGAGGGCATCGCCCAGGCGTGGTGGAAAGCCTTCGGCGGGGTGCTGGCCATCCAGATCGGCCAGTCACTGGCCATGGTCGCGGCGCTGCGGATCTTCTTCGCCCCCGGCGGGTTCACCGTGTTCGGCCCGAACCTCAACGGGCTGATCAACCTGCTGCTGTGCCTCGCCCTGATGTGGGTCCTGATCAAGATCCCGTTCTGGTGCCTGCGCCCGATGAGCAGCGGACGCCGCTCGATGCTCGGCTCGCTGGTGCGCGGCGCGATCGCCTACAAGACCATGGGCCTGCTCGGCGGCGCCAGTTCCCTGTTCGGCGGGAAAGGCGGCAAGGGGGGCGGAGGCCCCCGTGTGCGGGGTGGCGGCGGTGGTGCTCCGGCGGATCCGCCGTCCACGCGCTCGGGCCAGTTCATGCTGCCGTTGCGGGTACGCCGGACCCGGCCCGCGCCGCGCCGGTCACCGCGGCTCGGCGAGCTGCCGGGTACCGGAGCTAGCACGGATCGCCGGCCTGGGCCCGGGCAGATGTCGCTGTTCACCACCAGCGGGTCCGGGGACGAGCAGACCGTGTCGGCGAACCCGCGAGCGCTGCCGCCGGACGATCTGCCCGGCGCGCTGCCGCGCGATCAGCTCGGGTTGCCGATCACCACGCGGCGCGAGCCGGATCGGGTCGGGCGCCGGTCACTGGCCGACGACCTCGCCGAGCGACGTACCGGGATGCCGCCGCCGGTCCCGCAGCCCGGCCTGCTCACCTCGGATGGGCGTATCAACCGCAACGCCCGTCCGCCCGCGCACCTGCCCCGCGCGCTGGTCGCACCAGGCGCCGGGATGCTGCCCCTCCATCTGCGTCCCACGCCACC
This sequence comes from Prauserella endophytica, assembly GCF_005146945.1. Lineage (GTDB taxonomy): Bacteria > Actinomycetota > Actinomycetes > Mycobacteriales > Pseudonocardiaceae > Prauserella_A > Prauserella_A endophytica. The sequence goes on along the minus strand of NZ_SWMS01000033.1, from coordinate 54,239 downwards.
GCGCACGCCTCGGCGGACGCTGGCCGACGACCTCGCCAACCCCGCACCGGCCAGCCCACCACGGCAGACCGGCCCCGGGCTGATCACCCCGTCCGGCCAGATCAACCGCACGGCCCGCGCCCCGCGCCGCCCGACCCGGGACGCCTACACCGGCAACCGGCCACTCGCCTCGGGCCAGTACCCGCTGCCGCTCGGCGTCCGACGCCAGCCCAAACCCCAGCCGCCGCCACCGGCCAGCGGCGTGCGCGCCTCGGCGCCGTCGCCGAAGCGGCGAGCCGGAACGCAACTGCCCCTGCCCTTGGACCTGCCCGGTCGCCGGGGCCCGAAGAAGAAATGAGGTCGCATCGCCATGACTTCTCCCGTGCGTGTACCCGCCGACGTCGACCGCCCGGACCGCGTGCTGGGGCCGCTGACGGCCCGGCAGCTCGCGATCCTCGGCGTCGCCGGGCTCCTGCTCTACGGCCTGTACTCGCTCACCCGCACCGTGGTGCCGCTGCCGGTGTTCCTGATTGTCGCTGTGCCGGTCGGGATCACGGTCACTGTGCTGGCCCTCGGGCAGCGTGACGGGCTCCCGCTGGACAAGCTCGCCCTCGCCGCCGTGCGCCAGCACCTGGCCCCGCGACACCGGGTCGCCGCGCCCGAAGGCGTGCGCGCGGCCCCTGCCTGGCTGACCGCCCAGCAACCCGACACCCGCACGCGAGGTCGCCGGGGACGGCAACCAGCAGCTGGAGCCGAGCCGGTGTCCCCGGCCCCCCTGGAACTGCCCGCCAGCGGTGTGGCTGACACCGGCGCGCAGGCCGGGGTCGTCGACCTCGGCACCGACGGGCTCGCGGTCATCGCCGTCTGCTCGACGGTGAACTTCTCCCTGCGCACGCCCGGGGAACAGGAAGCACTCGTCGCGTCCTTCGCGCGCTACCTGCACAGCTTGACCGCGCCGGTGCAGATCCTCGTGCGCGCCGAACGCCTCGACCTCGCACCGCAGATCGCCGAACTGCGGGCCCGTGCCGGCGGGCTCCCCCACCCGGCGCTGGAGGCCGCGGCGCGAGACCACGCGGACTATCTCGCCGAGCTCACTGCGCACGCGGATCTGCTGCGCCGCCAGGTGCTGCTCGTGTTGCGCGAACCGTTGCGCACCGGCCCGGCCCCCGCCGCAGCGTCAAGCGTGCTGCCGTGGCGCCGCCGCCGCGACGGCGAGAAGACGGTGGACGACGGGGTGCGGCAGGCGGCCGAGCAGCGGCTGGTGCGCCGCCTCGGTGAGGCCATCGAACTGCTGACGCCCGCCGGGATCGTGGCCACCCCGCTCGATGCCGCCGCCGCGACCGGCGTGCTGGCGGCGGCGTGCAACCCCGACACGTTCCTGCCGCCGTCCGCCGATCTGGCCGGGGCCGACGAGGTCGTCACCGCCACCACCACCTTCACCGACCTCTACGGCGCCGACGAACCCGACTTCGCGACCGCATCGCGTCCGGTCCGCCCGGCGCGCACGCCCGCCGCCGCACCGCAATCCGCGCGCCGCACTCCGGCGGCGCGCGCCTCCCGCTCGGCAGCTGCTGAACCCGAGCCCACACGTCCCGGGCCGTCACGCTCCGGCCTCTCGCCGGCGGTGGGGCCGTGGCTGGCCGAGGACGAGGACTGGGACTACGACGACGAGATCGAAAGCAGGTAGACCCTGATGGCACGCACCAGGAACCACGCCACAGCGGCCCGGTCCGGGTCGGCGGGGGCGTTCACCCCGGACGCGTTGTCGGTGTCGGCCCGGCACCTGGAGGTCGGCAACGAGTTCGTCGCGAGCTTCGGAGTCACGGGGTACCCGCAGGAGGTCTACCCCGGCTGGCTCGCCCCGCTGCTGACCTACCCCGCGCGCTTGGACGTCTCGGTCCATGTCCAGCCGGTCGATCCCGCCACCGCCGCCAGCGGACTGCGCAAGCAACGCGCCAAACTCGAATCGTCCCGCCGCCACAACGCGCGGCATGACCGGCTCGACGACCCAGACCTCGACGCCGCCGCTGACGACGCCGCCGACCTCTCGCGGCGCATCGCCCGCGGCGACGGGAAACTCTTCAAATTCGGGCTGTACCTGACCGTGCACGCCCCCGACGAGAAGTCCCTCGCCGAGGAAGTCTCGGCATTGCGGTCGTTGTGCGCGTCGCTGCTGCTCGATGCCAAACCCGCGACGTATCGGGCGTTGCAGGGATGGGTGACCACCCTGCCGCTCGGGCTGGACCCGCTGGGGTTGAAGAGGACCTTCGACACCGCGGCGGTCAGCGCGGCGTATCCGTTCACCTCGCCGGATCTGCCGCCGACCGACCCGACCACCTCGGCCCCGTCCGGGGTCCTCTACGGCTACAACGTCGGCTCGTCCGGGCTCGTGCACTGGGATCGGTTCGCCTGCGACAACTACAACTCCGTTGTCCTCGGCCGTAGTGGCTCGGGCAAGTCGTACTTCGTCAAGTTGGAGACCCTGCGCAGCCTGTACCGTTCCCTCGGCGACGACGAGAGCGGCTGGGCCGGCGACGGGGTGCAGGCGTTCGTGGTCGATCCCGAGGACGAGTACGCCCGCCTGGCGTCCCAGGTCGGCGGCACCTACGTGCACCTCGGCGCGAACGGGGTCCGGCTCAACCCGTTCGACCTGCCCGTGCACACCGACGCACGCGGACGCCGCACCGCACCACAGGACGCGCTCAAGCGGCGCAGCTTGTTCCTGCACACCGTGCTGTCGGTGTTGTTCGGCGTGGAGGTGACCGCCGCCGAGCGTGCGGTGCTCGACACCGCGATCACCGCCACCTATCACCGTGCCGGGATCACCGACGACTCCCGGACCTGGACGCGCCCGGCGCCGTTGCTGCGGGATCTGCGGGACACCCTCGCTGCTTCCGGTGACGGTGGTGACGCGGTAGCCGCCGATCTTGCGGCGCGATTGCATCCGTTCGTTGACGGGTCGTTCGCCGATCTCTTCGATGGGCCCACCAGCGCGACGCCGGACGGGCATCTCGTGGTGTTCTCCCTGCGGGACCTGCCCGACGAGTTGCGTGCGATCGGCACCTTGCTAGTGCTCGACGCGGTCTGGCGTCGCGTGTCGAACCCGGCCTACCGGCGGCCCCGGCTGGTGGTGGTCGACGAGGCGTGGCTGCTCATGCAGCAACCCGAAGGCGCGAAGTTCCTCTTCCGCATGGCCAAAGCCGCCCGCAAACACTGGTGTGGCCTCACAGTCGCGACCCAGGACACCGCCGACGTGCTCAGCAGCGACCTCGGCAAAGCCATCGTGTCCAACGCGGCCACCCAGGTGTTGTTGCGCCAGGCGCCGCAGGCCATCGACGAGATCGCCGAGACTTTCGACCTCTCCGTCGGCGAGAGGCAGTTCCTCTTGTCGGCCGACCGCGGTCAGGGCCTGCTGTCCTCGGGAACGCAGCGGGTGGCGTTTCAGTCGCTGGCCTCGCCCACGGAGAACTTCCTGGTCACCACCGACCCCGCCGAACTCGCCCGGTTCGCCGACGCGGACCCCGACGCCACCGACAGCGGCCTCGCCGACGCCTACGTCGACCTCGGGCCCGCCGACACCGCCGCCCTGGGCGCCGACGCGGACTTCGACGGTGACGGGTTCGGCGACGCGGGGCAGGTCGACCTCGATTCCGCGTGACCGGCCCCGGCTCCGTTCTCGACTTTTCTTGCCTCGCAACACGTTTCCCGGAAGGGAGTTTCGTTATGGCTTCGCGCGCCGCAGCGTCGCCGGTGATGCAGAACTGGGTGGGTGACTACCTGCGCGACCCCGGCGGCACCACCGCCGCTCTGCTCACCGCCGTGGGCGACTGGGCGCTGGTGTGGGGACCGGTCGTCGTCCCGGCCTTGGCCGTGATGGTGGCGGGTTCGATCGTGGCGCGCCGCTGGTGGCGCACTCGTCGCCACGCCGCGTTGCAGGTCGATGCTCGCCGGATCACCGTGCTCGCCCCGCCCACCGTCGATCCCGCCGGCGGAGCCGCGGTCTGGTCCAACCTCGTCGGACTCCTACGCCCCGCGTGGCTGCGGCTGTGGGCGGGCCAGCCGCATCTGGCGATGGAGTACGTGTTCGGCGAGCACGGCGTCACCGTGCAGTTCTGGGTCCCCGGCGTCATCCCACCGTCGCTGGTGGAACGAGCTATCGAGGCCGCCTGGCCCGGGTCCCACACCCGCACCAGCCCCGCCGTCTCTCCCTTCCCCGCGCTGGAGACCGGGCGGCGGCGGATCACCGTCGGCGGGCAACTGCGCCTCGCCCGCTCCGAAGCCCTGCCCATCCGCACGGCCTTTGATGCCGATCCGATCCGCGGGCTGCTCGGCGCGCCGGTCGGTCTCGGCCGTGACGAGCGCGCCTGCGTGCAGATCCTCGCCCGCCCCGTCACCGGTCGCCGCGTCGCGAAAGCCCGCCGCGCCGCCCGCCGGGTACACCAGGGTTCCTCGGGTCGCCTCGGTGGCCGGATTCTCGACGCGATCACACCGGGCACGAACGCCACCCGCTCGGGGAGGACGTCGGACTCGCGGCGGATCAGCCAGGACCCCCAGCTGTCACTGGAATATTCCGCGCAGAACAAGGCGATCGTGAGCAAACAGCGCGGTAGCCAATACGAGACCGTCGTGCGCTACACGGTCGCGAGCGATCTCCCTGCTGAGGCCGACGACGAGCTGGTGCGCCAGGCCCGCGACACCGCGCGCGGGCGGGCGCATGCGCTGGCCGCCGCGTTCGCCGCCTACACCGAGCACAACCACTACACCCGCACCCGCCTGCGCCAGCCCGCCCGCGCGCTCGCCGAGCGACACCTCGACCGCGGTGATCTGCTGTCGGTGCCGGAGCTGGCGGCGATCGCGCATCTGCCCACCGACGCCGAGATCCCCGGCGTCGAACGCGCGGGCGCCAAAGCGGTCGCCCCGCCGCCCGGGGTCGCCACGCCGGGGCCAGAGGTCAAACCGCTGGGGCAGTCCGATACCGGGCACGCCCGACCCGTCGGCCTGCGGGTCGCCGACGCGCGCCATCACCTGCACGTGCTCGGCGCCACCGGCTCCGGCAAGTCGACCTTGCTGGGCAACATGATCCTCGACGACGCCGAGCACCATCGCGGTGTGGTCCTGATCGACCCGAAAGGCGATCTGGTCACCGACGTCCTCAACCGGCTCCCCCGCAGCGCGGCGGATCGGGTGGTGCTCTTCGACGCCGACTCCTTGCACCGCCCACCCATCCTCAATCCCCTGGAGGGCGGGGAAACCGACCGCGAAGTGGACAACCTCGTCTCGGTGTTCCGGCGGGTGTATTCGGCGTTCTGGGGGCCGCGTACCGACGACCTCATGCGCGCCGCCTGCCTCACTCTCCGGGCGCAGGAAGGCGTGCCCACGCTGGCCGATTTGCCGAAGCTGCTGTCCAGCGAGGCGTTCCGATCCCGCATCACCGCCGGGTTGAGCGACCCGGTGCTGACCGGGTTCTGGGAGTGGTACGACGAGCTCACCGACTCCAGCCGCTCCCAGGTCATCTCACCGCTGATGAACAAGCTGCGCGCCTTCTTACTTCGGCCCTTCGTCAAAGAGGCGATCGCCGGAGGCCGATCCACCGTAGACATGTCACAGGTACTCGACGAAGGCGGGATCTGCCTGGTCCGCATCCCCAAAGGGTCCTTGGGTGAGGAGACCACGCGGCTGGTCGGGTCGCTGGTCGTGGCCAGAACCTGGCAGGCCACCACCGCCCGTGCTCGTGTTCCGCAACGCTTGCGGCCCGACGCCTCGATGATCATCGACGAGTGCCACAACTTCCTCAATTTGCCCTACGCGATGGAGGACATGCTCGCCGAGGCCCGCGGGTTCCGCGTGTCGATGACGCTGGCGCACCAGCACCTCGGGCAGCTGTCGCGCGAGCTGAAGGAAGGCATCTCCACCAACGCCCGGAGCAAGATCTTCTTCTCCGCCAGCCCCGAGGACGCCCGCGAACTCGCCCGCCACACCGCACCGCGGCTGTCTGATCACGACCTGTCCCACCTCGGCGTCTACCACACCGCGACCCGGCTGGTCGTGCGCGGCGAGGAAACCGAGCCCTTCACCATGACCACCACCCCGCTGCCCGATCCGATCCCCGGGCGGGCGCGGGAAATCCGCTCTGTGCTTCGGGCCCGGCGCCGCGCGCACAGCGCCGCGACCGGCGGCGGCGGCACGACAACTCGCTCCGGCACCCCAGCCACCGCCACAGCACGACCCGCATCGACCGGTCGGCGGGTTCCGCCGACCCGACCGCCCAAAACCGACCCACGCCGCACCCGCCCCTAACCCCACGCGACGCGGGCATTCCGCCGCACCACAAGGAAACAGCCACCGCCACCGGTCCCGACCGGGGCTGAGTCCGGCCTGTCCACAGCACTTGTCCACACCCCTGTTGACAAACTCGACCGAGGAGCGCACGTGATCACCACGACCACCCGCCAGCACAACCTGCGCGGCCATCTGCCCGGCCGCCACACCGCCCGCGCCGCCAGCTCGGTTGAACACCAGGCCATGCTCGCCTCCCGCCTCACCACCCGCGACAAGTGGCTGCTGGCCCTGCTCCACGAGCACCGCGTCCTCACCACCGCCCAGATCCAGGACGCGGCGTTCCCCTCCGGCCGTTCGGCACGCCAGCGTCTCCGCGATCTCTACCTCTGGCGCGCGATCAGCCGCTTCCAGCCGTTCCAGCAACTCGGCTCCGCCCCGATGCACTACGTCCTCGGCCCCGCCGGGGCCGCCGTGCTCGCCGCCGAGCACGGCCTGGAAGTCAAAGAACTCGGCTACCGGCACGACCGCGCCATGGCCATCGCCCACAACCAGCGCCTCGCGCACACCGTCGGCGTGAACGACTTCTTCACCTCGCTCATTGCCCGCGCCCGCTACACCCGCCACGCCGAGGCGGTGGTGGCGTGGTGGTCGGAATCCCGCTGCGCCCGGCATTTCGGCGACTTGGTCATCCCCGATGGCTACGGCCGCTGGCGCACGGGCACCGGTGCCACCGCGCGAGAGGTGGAGTGGTTCCTCGAGTTCGACACCGGTACCGAGTCCTTGACCAAGGTCGGGCGCAAGCTGGCCGGCTACGCGCGCCTGGCCGAGTCCACCGGGATCGCCACGCCGGTGCTGGTGTGGCTGCCCACCACCCGCCGCGAAGCCGGGGCCCGCACCGCGCTGGCCCGGGTGCACGCCGACCTCGACGACCCTCGCGCGGTGCCGGTGGCCACCGCGGCGGCCGACCTGCTCGACCCCGCCGCGCCGCACCCGAGCCCGGGCGAGGCGATATGGCTGCCGCTGACCTCGGCACGCGCCGACCGCGGCCGACCGCGGTACAGCCTCGCCGACCTCGCCGACGCCTGGCCCGGCCTGGCACCGCCGGCCGACCCCGCCACCTCCGCCGAGGACAGCGAGGGCCAGACCGGCGACGCCGTAGCGGCCTCGCCGTACCGGCTGCCCCCGCCAAGTCCGATCCCGCCGCCGGCCACGCCGAACCGCGTCGCTCGCGGCGAGCACTGACGCCCGGCCCTCTTTCTCCGCCGCGGTCCGGGTTTCCCGCCCCCGTCCGGCTCCGGCGCCATCAACGCAAAGGAGCGATCCAACCATGGAAAGCAAACTCGCAGTCGGTGTCGCCGCCGTGGTCCTCGCCATTCCGCTGCTCATCGGCGCCGGGGTCGCCGGCATCGTCAGCTCGCTGTTCGGCAGCAGCAGTACTGCGGCGGGCTCGTTGATCTGCACGCCCGATGGGACGCCGACCGGCACGGTGCCCGGCCTGACCGCCGAGCAGATGGGCAACGCGGCCACGATCGTCGCGGTCGGCAAGCAGATGGGCGTGCCCGAGCCGGGCTGGGTGGTCGCGATCGCCGCCGCGATGCAGGAGTCCCAGCTGCGCAACTTGCACTACGGCGACCGTGACTCGCTCGGGCTGTTCCAGCAGCGGCCCTCGATGGGCTGGGGCACCCCGCAACAGGTCACCACCCCGACTTACGCGGCAACGAAGTTCTTCGAACATCTCATGGCCACGCCGAACTGGCAGACGATGAGTGTCAACGACGCCGCGCAAACGGTCCAGGGTTCAGGATTTCCGAACGCCTACGCCCAGCACGAGGACAAGGCGCGCGCGATCGTTGCCGCCGTGTCCGGGGTACGTTGCCAACCGGCGCCCGCGATGGCCGGAACCGGGGACTGCAACAACATCCAGGCCGCCACGCCCGCCGCGATGACCGCGATCAATTATGCGTGCGGGCAGAGAGGGCTGCCCTACGTGTGGGGCGGTAATGGCCCGCAGAATGGCGACAGCGGATTCGACTGCTCGGGATTGACCAAGGCCGCCTACGAGGCGGCAGGGATTTCACTGCCCCGCACAGCGGACGCCCAATTCCGCGCCGGGAAACGTGTACCCGAGGGGCAGCCGCTCCTGCCGGGGGATCTCGTCTACTACGGTCCAGCCTCGAAGATCCGGCACGTGGGTCTCTATATCGGCAACGGAAAAATGCTGAACGCCCCGACCTTTGGCCAACCCGTGCAAATCGACAATTACCGCTATCCCGGAGACGATTACGCGGGCGCTACTCGGCCTTCGCCCTGATCGATCGAGGATTCATGTCACATTACGCGAGACAACAACGAACATGCGGGTGGACACGCCCTGCGTTGTGCGGGTGGATCACGGTCGATAGACCGGGAGGATTGCAGTGGCTGACGTTGACTCCGTGGAATCCGGTTGCCATTCGCGTGCGCTGGGTTCGTCGGTGAACAGGCCGACGAGACGTGGGTCGGCGTCCCGGTCGCGCCCGCTGGGGGCGAGGCGCACCACCCAGCCTCGCACTCGGTCATCGTCCGGAGTTGTCCCGGATGGGGCCGTTGAGGCCGAGCCCGGGCCGGGTGTGAGGAGCTCGCACACGGAGGTGCCGTGCACATTGGTCAGTTGCAGGGTCCGGGTAATGTCGTGCCAGAACAAGGCGGCGTCCAGCGTGCTGTCGAAGGGCCCGTAACAGACCGGGCCGTTCGAGGTGTCCAGCAGGACCACGGCCGGAACCGGTCTATCGGTGGTGGCGGCGGTCGCGGCGACGGTGCCGAGGGCGCTGGCACGCACCGGCAGCAGGCGGCACTCGGCCGGACGGCCCTTGCGTGGCGTCGACGCATCGGTCAGCCAGCGGCGCGCCTGGTCGCGGTCGAACGGTCCCACGGCGAAAGCGGCGCGCGGCTCGGTCGGCACCACGACCAACGCGATGACGCACTCGTCGCGCACGGTGGCCTCCGCCGTGTGGTTCTCCAGGACCGACATGACCTCGTCGGGCAGCACGAACACCTCGCCACGGGTCGTGTCGTGTGTCAGCACCGGTTCCGAATCGGGAGAAAACAGGGCCACGGCGCGGGTCGCTTCGACATCCGGATCGGTGATACCGCACCAATCCGCGCACAATCGCGCATCCGCGCGGGTGCCGAAGACACCGTGCGCAACAACACCGCCCGGCAGCGAAACGGTCAAGGCAATAAACGACTCTCGTGTCATGTCGAGCTTGTTTCCTTATCTTGTCGGTCGTTATCGGCGCAGCACGTTCACCCGGTCACCACCGAGCAGTGGCGCGTCCTCCGGTCCCGCGAGGTGCGGCTCGATCCAAATAGGACGGTGGTCGTTCCGGCTGGCGTACCACTGATTGCGCCAATGGCCTCGAACGACCCAGCGATGCCGGTACTCGCGCGTCGATGTCGTGGTGTCGCTGCGGTCCGACGGTTCCGTGCGGGCGCGACGCAGATCGATGTAGCGCACACCCGGGTCGACATCCGGGGCCTCGCGGGACATGCGCCGACGGGCCGCGCGCGGCGCGGTGAGGTCTTCGGACCGGACGATGGTCTGCCCCATCAACAGCCACGTGGCCAGGATGGTGCGTTCCAGGTTCAAGCTCGCCTCGGCCATGCGCAGGTCGTCGCCGTCGAGACCGGTCGTGATATCACCGGGCCAGCCCTCCATGTCGGTGTATTCCATCGGGGTGAGCCCGGACCAGTCGTAACCGTGCGGCGGGGTGAACGACGGCGGAGCCGGGGCGCGGCGCAGGTTGGGCAACAGCCCGGAGGCGAGAAAGTCGAACCCCTCCTCGGTCGTCGGCGGGGCGTCAGGATGCGGCTCCGGTCGCGTCGCGGCACGTTCGCCACGCCGGATCGCCTCGTCACGGGGCAGCGCCGCCAGGACCCGCCCGAGGCGGGCGACGTCGCTGGAGGGGCGTTGCCAGCGGTGGACCCACAGGCCGCCGCGTCCCGGCCCCCAGGACACGATGCTCACGCCGTCGTGGTGATCGACCGGGTTGGCCACAGGCGGCTCGGCGTAGACCATCATGCCGACCGGGGCGGGCAGGTCCTCGGGGTGCAACCGGTAGTCGGTCAAGGTGGTGGCGGCGTGGCGGGCGAGTTCGGTCATGTCGCTGGAGACGTAGAACAGTTCGGCGACCGGGAGCTGCGCGGCCAGCGTGCCCGCGATGGTGGCGGCCACGTCGTCGGCGCGGTCGAACACCCGCGATTCGGTGGCGTGGTCCGGTTGCGGGCCGAGGAAGAACTGCAACCAGTTCGCCGCCCCATCGGGTCCGGGATCTCGTGTCCACGCCGTCATGCGGGCGCGGATCTCGGGTACGTCTCGTGCGGTCACTGAAATGGGCATGACAAGACACCTTCGAAAATAGGGAAATGCCAGAAGTGGCCAGTGATTAACGCGGTGACGCGCTGTGCGCGGCGAGGTTTAGCAGGATTCGGGTGTTACCGAGGTGTGCGGAGGACGCTGAGGGCGCGTTCGATGCTGCTGCGCATACTTTTTGGCGCGCCGGGGTGGTCGGAGAGGTACGCCAGCATTTCTGGGGCCGGGCGGGGCGGCTGGTCGCTCGCGAGGATGGCCAGAGCGGCACCGTGACGTTGACCCAGTTCAGTGGCCAGCGACCCGGCAATGGGGTACCACACGTCGCGAATCTCGTAGCGTCCGTCGGCGTCGGGGTGGATGACGCGGGGTTCGCCCTCCGGGGACAGTCCCCAGGGGTCGTCGTAGATTTCCAAGGTGTCGTCGGCGCGCCACTCGAATCGGATCTGGGCGTCGCCGTAGAACGATTCCAGGTATACGCCGATCCACTGGGCCACCGATCGGCGGCAGAGGAGGCCGACGTCGCCGTCGTAGTTCTTCCCGTGCAAGTCGGGGAATTTGTCGGGGATTTCGATGATTCCGGGCGGAGCTTCATCGTCGGGAATGATGCCGGGGAAGGCGGGTTTGTACGGCATCGCCACCAGAATCTCGCCAGTGGCAGGAGAGGGAAGTTCGTCGGCGGCGCCGCGGGGGCTAGCGAAGTCGTCGTCCATGGGAGACACGTCCTTCTCGAAACACAGGTGTGGGGCTTCGCACTATGACGGGGTCCATGGACGCTCCATGTGTGCCCGGATGTCAAGCCACATATACGTTTTCGCTGAACTAGCCGCATCGTCAACCCCGGATGTGGCGGGTGTGTCCACACGAGACACATGTCTTGTTTGACGAATCGCTTGACATGGAGGCGATGACGAAGCGTCCATAGACGTGTAGCCCGAACAACCGGATGCGCACCGGCGGGCGAACGCCCCGGCCGGGGCATGACCTTCCCCTTCCGTACTACCAACACACGGAGTTCGTCATGTCCCGCAAGAACCGCAGCACCCGCACCACCACCGCCGCAACCGACGGCGACCGCCATCTGCACGCCGTGGCCGACGCTCCCGGCCAGCAGAACGCACCGACTACAGAGGACAAGGTGCGGAAGGCACTGACCGACAATCCCTCCGCCACCACCGCCAAACTGGCGATGGCCGCCGGAGTCGGCCGCTCGACCGCCGCGAAGATCCTGGCCCGCTGGGACCGCGAGGGCACCGCGATCCGGACCGCAGGAGACGGGCCGCGCAATCCCGACACCTGGGCCCTCGCCACGCCGGACCAGGACGCCCCCGCACCCGACACCGAGGACGCGCAGCCGGACGTGACCGGGACGCCCAGCGTCGAGCCGACTGATCACGCCAGCGACATCGCCGACGCCACGACCGAGGACCCGGGGGCAACGGAAGAGGCCGACACCGACATCGACGGCTCGACCACCGAGGACATCACAGCGGCGCAGGAGGCCACCATCGGATCGGAAGTCGACGACCACTCCGAATCCGACGCACCCGCCACGGACACCAGCGACGACAAGGCCGCTCCGTCTTCGGATGGCGACGCCGATAACGACGGCACTACCCCGCTGCCCGACGCCGCACCAGCGGGTCCGGTGGACAGCGGGACCGAGAGCGAGCCGCCCTCGGCAGAACCGTCAACAGGCGCCGTCTCCGCTAGCACGGACAAGGACCGACTGCCCAAGGGCGGGCTGCGGGCGCTGGTCGAGGAGTACCTGACCAACCACCCGGGCGAGAGCTTTGGGCCCGCCAAGATCGGCAAGGACCTGAGCCGATCGGGCGGCGCGGTCAACAACGCCCTGGAGAAGCTCGTCGCCGACGGGTACGCGATCAAAACCTGCGAGGCGCCGAAGCGGTTTCAAATCAACCCGGACAAGACCGACGTCCCGGCGACGGCCGAGGACGCCGACGAGCCCGCACTGGAAGCCTGACACCTGCCTGGCTCATCCGCGCGCAGGGACCCACCGCCCCATATTCTGGGAGTACCCGGTCCTGCGCGCGGATTTTCGCGACCCCGTGCTTGGTCGCTCCTGGTAGCGCGTGGATCGCCCACGCCAACGGTGGAGCGGCGTTGGCGGCGATGATCCACCGCACCACCCCGCACGGGCGGGGCCACCCCACACCTCCCCAACACGCCATCGTGCCCCGGGCCGTCACTGACGGCCCGGGGCACGATGGCGTTCCGGTTTCCGTTCCTGGCCCACTGCATCGATGAGCCGAGTCCCCGTGAGCCTGTGCCGGGGACGGATGGCGGGGGCGTTCGGCTACGCGTCGATGATGCCGTGCAGCAGGGCGCGGGTTTCTGCGTCGGTGGAATAGAGCACGGTGCCCGCCCGTGCCCGGGTGAGCAGCACGCTGTAGGTGCGGCGCACCCACAGGTCGAGGTCGGCCGCTGGTGCGCGGTCGAGAGCGTCGTCGCGGGTGGCGGCCGGGTCGGTGATCCACCGGTCACCCCGCCAGAGCAGGTCCGGGCCAAGGATGACGCCGCCGTAGTCGTACTCGAAGCCTTGCGCGCTGTAGACGCAGCCGACCTGGCCGGCGCCCGCGGGCTCGAGCGCCCACAACGGCGAGGGCGGCAGCCCGTTGACCGCGCGGTTGCCTTTCACACTCCAGGGTCGATTCCAGTCGCCGATGACGATGTCGTCGACCAGCGGACTTCCCGGTCTCGCCTCGCTCCACGGCCAGCACAACCCGGCCGTCATCCGCGCGCTCGCCCCCCGCTCGGTCTTCGTGTCCAGCAGCTGCTCCAGCTCGTCGGGACTGTCGGCCACCCGCAGCTCGAACCGTTCACCTGGTCCCTCGTCCGCGTTCCACGAAGCGGGAGGGAGCGGCGCGTCGTCGAGGCCGAGCAGGCGACGGACCCAGCTGGCGTAGCGCGTACTGCGGTGGCGGTGCTGACTCGCCAGCTGGGCCGTGTGCACGGTGGCGCCGCAGGCGCGCGCGGTCGTCTCGATGTAGGCGCGGGTGCCGATCTGGCCGGGGCGGACCGCCTGGTCCTCGTCGAGCAGGAAGACCACGACGCGCGCGGCGTCGAGCAGCTGCTCGGTTTGGGTGCGGTCGCTACGGCGGGAGGCAGGGGTGTAGCGGGTGTTCGAGGTGGCGCGCAGCTGGTGGGCGTCGTCGCACACCAGCAAGTCCAGCTCGCCCCGCTCGATGTCGGCGGCGGTGCCGAAGTACTGGAAGAGCTGCTGGCGGGCGCGGGAGCCGTGTCCGGCGGTCTTGCGCAGCGCGGTGGTGAACGCCTGCGAGCCGGTGGCGTGCCGGGCCCGGTAACCGGCGCGCACCGCCTCGCCGAGCAGGGTCAGCGCGAGGGCGCTCTTGCCCGAGCCCGCGGTGCCGGCGACCACCACCGCGGCCTTCTGGCCGCCGACTTTGTCGGTGAGGAGCCGGTGGACGTGTCCGAGGACGGCCTGCTGGTCCTGCGACAAGGCGAATGCGTCGGCGTGGGTGAGCGAGCAGGCCGCGAGGTCGAACAGGGTGGGCGCCGCGGAGCGCGAGGGTGATCCGGCGGTCGGCATGATGGGTACGGTCCTCCTCGGCGCGGGATGAACGTGAGCCAGGGTCTCAGGACTCGGTCGTGATCGTGCCCGGCCCTGCGCCCCGGGCGAGCAGCGCCGGGGCGGAGTGGTCGGTGACGACGTGCATGACCAGGATGAAGCGGTGCTCGTGGCCACGGTTCCAGTTGTGGTCATCGGCCAGCCGCCCGATGTCGTCGAGTACCCGCTGGTCGTCGATGTCGGGTTCCCAGCGCTCGGCGGGCTCGCTGCGGCCGTAGAGGTTCAGCTGGATTTCCCGCGACGTGGGCCGGGCGATGGTCGCGCACCGCACGGCTCGCCACACCGGGTCCGGGTGGGCCCGCAGGAGGCTGGTGACCTCGGCGGTCAGCCAGACCGCCAGCTGCGGTAGCTCGAGCGCGGCGGTGTCGTCGTAGCGCTCGCCGAACACGACGCCCGGTGGATGATCGCGTAGCCCGGTGTCCAGCACGGTGCCCGCGACGCTGCCCAGGACGCGCGCCGTGGTGGCCAGGGTGCAGCCCGAGGTGGCGTCGTACCACTTGCGGGCGGGTAGCTCGGCCAGCACAGCCCAGCCGTGACCGGGGTCGAGACGTTCGGCGACCGCGCGGGAGCGGGCCGCCGAGTGCAGATCCCGGACGACCCGGACCCGCAGCGTGTCGGGCCCGTGGTGGTGGATGCGTTCGAGCAGGTGGTGCTCGCCGTTGGTGGCGACCCGCTCGTCGACCAGCCGGGGCGCGGTCACGCCGGACGCCCCGACTGGGCTCGCCGCCCGCGCTGCGGCGCTGTCGCGACCGGGTACACCTCGCCCTCGGATTTCTCCGAGACTGCCTGGAAGGTCCACTCGTCGCCGTCGATCCGGTAGTTCCCGTCCGCATCGGGGTCGATGCGCCAGGGCAGGTAGCCGTCGAGGGCGCGCAGATGCTGGTGGACGTGGACCAGGGTGTCGCCGTCGAAGTACACCAACGGGTACTCGTCGGGGTCCTTGTCATGGTTCGTCGTGCACCACACCGCCACGGCCTCGGCGACCTCGGGCCGCAGCACCGGGACCCACGGCGCTGCGGCCCGGCTCTCGATTCGGGCGGGAAACCCGCTCACGGGCAGATTGTCGGGATCACAGGTCACGACGGTTTCGCCGGGACGCGGGTAGTGCCGCTCGACGTCGCGCAGCACGTCGAGCTGCCGGTAGAAGCGGTCACGGGTGCGGCTCGGGCCGGACAGGAACCAGCGGCCCAGCTCCCCGAGCGGGTAGCGGCCGTCCTCGCCGAGGGCGATCTCGTGGCGCTGGTGCGCGGCCTGACCGGTGAAGACCACCAGCAGGTCGCCTTCGAAGCGGGCCAGCGGGTACCAGTCCGGGTCGACCGGGTAGACCACGTTGAGCCAGTCGCACACCGCTTCGGCGACCTCCCGGCGCAGCCGGGGCCGCACCCACAGCCCGTGGTGACGGGCGGGTTCGACGACGGCGGGAAAGCTGAGCTGGTGCGGCTCGCCGTGGGCGGCGGGGACGAATTCGATCCAGTACTCGCCGGCGGCGAGGTCGGTGCCCGCGGACGAGTCCGGGGCGGTGCTGGGCATGGTCATCGCGGCTCTCCTTTGACAGTCGTGGGCAGGTCGGTGGTGTTCTGTTGGTCTGGGAGGGTCCAGCGGTGCGCGGCGGGGTCCCAAGTGGCCGTGGTCATGAGGCGGTTGAGGTCGGGCAGGCCGGGGCCGAGCATCCAGCCGAGTTCCAGGCACTCGGCTTCTCCGGGCCACTGTCCGGTCCAGGCGTCCCGGGGGCAGCGGCAGGACTCGGCGTGGCCGAGGCGCTGCAGCCCGGTGGCCAGGCAGCGGGCCACGTCGCAGCCCTCGACGTGGTACTGGCCGATGCTGACGTGGCAGTCCGGGCAGGACTCCTCCAAGGGCGTGGCGTCGGCGTCGTTGGGGTGTGTGGTCATGCTGGCCTCCCGGTCGTGTCGTGGCGGTCTTTGAGCAGCTCGGTCCACTCGTGGGTTTCGTAGCTGATGTAGGTGTTGTGCAGCCGCACGTCGCCTGCGAGCAGCTGGCGGTGCGCGAGCACTAGTCCGGCTCCGGCGGTGATGGTCTCGGCGAGGCGCAGGTGCATACGCGCCCAGTCGAGGCAGCGTCGGTACTCGTTCTGATCGACGGCGCGGCTGCTCAGCGTCGGGTAGATCGCGCGGGCGCGGGTGAACAGGGCCTCGGCGGCGGCGTAATGAGAGGCGGCGCTGCGCGGCTCCGCCGCCGCTGCTTCGTCTGCGGCGGGCTGGTCGGCGCGTGCGGTGTTCGGCGACATGGTGTCCTCTTCTTTCCCGTGGTGGGTTGGAAAGTTGGGGGGTCAGTAGGTGGTGAGCACGGCGCGGGTGTGGGGGTCGGCCAGTACCGGGTGCGTGGTGTGGCGTTCGTCGTCGGCGATGAGCACGCGCACGCCGAAGCGGGGCGGCCCACCACTGGGGTCGGTCCATCCGTAGAGGGCGGGCAGCGCCGAGAGGGCGTGCGCGGTCGTCTCGGCGGCGGGGTCGCCGTCGCGATAGCCGAGCACCTCGAACTCCAGCTCGACGGCCGCCTCGTCGGCGGTGACCGCGTAGCGCAGGTGTGGTGGCAGCTGGGCCCGGAGTTCGCCGAGGTCGCTGGGGGTACCGGGTCCGGCTGGCTCGGTGAGGTCGGTCAGGATCCGCAGGCCGAGCTGGGGCAGGTCGTGGCGGTGGGTCGCGCCGAGTAGCGGGCCGTAGCGGCGGGCGGTGGTGTCGGCGGCATAGATTCCGGTGTAACCGCAGGTCGCCCGCCCGTGCGGGAACACCAGCGGATTGTCGCCCGGTCCGGGCGGGACGTATTCGCCCGCGCGTACCGACCAGCGGTTTCCGCGCAGCGCGGTCCACACCACGCCCTCGTCGAAGGCGTGGACGTAATCGGTGCCGTGGCTGGTGGGCCAAGGCCACGGCCACTCGCGTCCCGCGTGGGTGACCTCCCCAGCTTCGTCGACCTCGGCGGCGTGCAGGAAGAAGTCGACGAGGGTCCGGAACCCGCCCTGCGACCGGGCCCGCTCGATCTCGTCGAGGCCGTCGTGAGCGCTGCTGGTGAGGTGGACCGACCCGAGCCACTCGGCGTCCGGGCCGCGCCCGAGGTAGAAATCGTGCGTCGTCGAGCGGCTCATGGGGCCTCACCGCCGACGGTGGCGGGTTTCTCGCGCATGAGCGGCATCGGCACCGAGGGTGGTGCGGCCGGATCGCGCAGCCACGCGTTGATGTCGGGCGGTCCGAGCGGGTCGTCGCCTTCGGGGAAGCCCGGGTCGTGTGGGTCGATCCGGTGCCAGCGGACCCCGCCGCCCACGGTGACGAACACCGCCACGTCCTCGGGATCGAAGGTGATGATCCAGCTGCTGTTGTGGCTGCTGTACCACGGCCATGGCCAGCCGAGTTCGGGCCGGTACCCCTGACCGAGGCGTTCGTCCTCCCACACGAGGAGGACATCGGCGACCGCCGCACGGAAGGTGTCCTCAGTGGTCGCGGTCAAGGCCAGCCGTGCGGGCGGGACGGCGAGAAAGTTGTCGGGGTAGCACTCCCCGCGCAGGGAGCCGATCCAGTCGGCGTTCTCGCCACGTCCTAGGTAGAAGTCGGTGTAGCTCGACATGGTCCGTTGCCTCCTTATCGTGGTGGTGCGTAGGGATTCCGGCCGTGTGGTGCCGGGACGCAGGCGTAGGGATCAGGCGGCGGGTATGGCGGTACTTCGTCGTCGTGCGTGGTGCTCTGATCGCGCTCGGCGGCGCGGCCGAGGATGTAGGCCAGCACGATCACCGGTGTCCACGGTCCCGGCAGCATCACGGCCAGCACGGTCCACAGGAGCCGCTTCTTCCTGTCCTGATCGTTCGGTCGGGTCATGGCTGCCGCCACAGCACGCGCGAGTAGTCGATGGAGGGCGCGCCGGGCGCGCGGTACACCGGGAGCGGGACCGCTGGCGCCGCACTGGGGTCGCGCAGCCACGTCGCGAAATCCGGCGGTCCGCACCGCAACGGCGGGCGGGGCTCGGCGGGGTCGAGACGGTGCCAGCGGTCGCCGCCGCCCGCTGTCATGTGCACGCCGCTGTCCGGGCCGGAGAGGTAGGTGATGATCCAGTCGTTGACATGGCTGGTTTCCCAGTCCCACGGCCACCCGTGGCGCGGCGCGTGTGCGGCACCGAAACCGCCGACGGGCCACATCAGCAGAAGCTCGTCCACGGCCTCGCAGTAGGTGGACGGCAGGCTTGCGGTCAGGGCGGCGCGGCCGTGTTCGTGTTTAAGGAGGTTGTCGGGATGGCAGGCGAAGAGCAGGCTGCCGACCCACTGGGCCGTCGGGCCCGAGCCGATGTAGAAGTCCGTTCGTGTGGCCATGTCGGCGTTCCTTTCCTCGCGGGTTGTGCGAACTGGACGCAGTCAGGAGTCCTCGCGGAGCGGGCAGGCGGGCTGGTGCCCGACGTCGGATCCGAATCCCAGCGGCGCGGGCACCGGGTGACCGTTGGTCCGTGCGTCGAGGAAGCGGCCGAGGGTGGCGAGGTCGGTGGCCTCGCCCGCGGCGACCTCGCCGGCGCACTCCGGGCACGGCGCGAGGGCGCGCAGGTCGTCCACCGTGCCAGCGAAGGAGGTGAACCGGTACTCGGTGCCATCGTCGGCGATGGTCACGCGATACCAGCGCCAGCCACCGTGTTCCCGGTCCGGGTCATCGGTGACCGTCACCGCCTCGCACGCGACGGCGAACACGTCGGTCACGTCCCGGACCAAGCGTCGGCGGGTGATGGCGCGCTGAACATCGCACGGGCGGCTGTCGAAGCCGGGGTCCTGGCGACGGGCTCGGCCGAGTGCCTCGGCGGAGCGTCCGGCAAGAGTGTCAGTGGTTGTCATCGGTTGCGCTCCTCGTCGGGGTTGTCGCCGGGCTGGGACGGTGTTGTCGTGTCGTCGTCGACCGGTACGTCGAGGGCGCGGGCGAGGGCGGGTGCGCGGGCGATCGCGTCGTCGACCGGCATGGTCAGCTGAATGCGCATGAGGTCGTCGAACCCGAGGTAGTAGATCTGTACGCGTTCGGGCCAGCGCGGGTCGTGGTCGGGCTCCGGCGGGAACCCGCGTTGCAGCTGTTCGGCGATCTGGTCGCGGGCGGCCCGCTCGCGTGCGCGGGTTGCGTCGCGCTCCCGTTTGGCGGTTTCGGCTTGCGCGAGGGCCCGGTGGTAGCGCGGGAGGAGGGTGTCGTGGATGTAGGCGGCGACCTCGGCAGCCGGGGTACCGACGGCGAACCCGGGATGAGCGTCGGGGTCGTGTTCGCGCGGCCACACGAACACGTCCCGGAGCCATCGCGGGACCTCCCCCGGTACCAGGTCATAACCCCACGCGCGCCGTTCCCACGGGAGCACACCGATTCGGGTCCCGGTGTCCAGGCACAGCAGGTCCGCGACCTCGTAGCGATTGCGGCCACGGCCAAGGGTCCACCTGCCCGGTAGCGCGGCAGCGATGTGGATCGCATCGAGTGCCACCCGGTCGTGTTTCGTCATGCGCGGCGGCACGCTCGGTGTGGTGGCGTGGGTTGTCTCGGGTGTCGTCGTCGTTGTCATGACGGAGGTTTCCTTTCTGTTCTGCGGAAACGCGAAGGGCCTAGTTGTCCGTCGCGTGGGGGCAGTGCGGGTGGTGGCCGGGGTCGCCGTGGAATTCCACGGGGGCGGCGTCGGTGCCGTGGTGCTCGGTCTCGGGGTCGAGGTACGCGCCGAGGTCGGCGAGGCTGGAGATTCGCGCGACCGGAACACCGGTTGCCTCGCAGCGCGGGCATGAGCCCAGCAGTAGCCAGCCCCATAGCGGGTCGAACCCGGTCAGGTCCGGAATGAAGTACCAGCAGTGGCCCTCGCTGGTCACCTCGATGAGGTCGCCCGGGGTGGTGTTGGTCCCGATGCCGTGGTGGCGGTCGGGGTCGTCGCGCACGATCACCGTGTCGGTGCCGATGTCGAGGGCAGCGGCGATGTGGGCGGCGGTGATCGCGCGGCGGTCCCATTGCAGCCAGAAGGCGTGACGGTCGGCGAATTCGCGCGGGGCGGTGTCGCGGTAGCGGCGGGCGGTGGCGATCGCGCGGTTGGTCAATGAGGCGGGCGGGGCGGCGGGTGTCGTGGTCATGGCGAACGGTTCCTCCTGTTCGCCCGGGGGGCGGGGTGCCCGCCCCCTGGGCCGTTGGGTTTCAGCGGGTAGCGCGCAGGGCGGCGGTGGCGGCCTGCCCGATGGCGCGGGCGGTGGTGGTGGGGTCGGTGAGGGTGTGCACGGTGGCGCCGTTCATCGGGTCGGTGCCCAACTTGTCGGGCGCCAGCCACAACACCGCGCAACCGCTGTCCCGCAACCGGTCGAGCATCTTCTGGCCCGGTTTCCGGGTTTCGTCCTCGAAGTTGCCGTCGGAGATGATCACCAGCAGCCGCGCGGCGCTCGGGCGGGACAGGTCGAGGGCACCGTCGAGGGCGCCGATCGCGGTGTCGATGACGTGCCCGCCGAGGCGGGTGCCGAATTCGGTCACCTTGGCGGGTATGGCGTCGGGGCGGGTAATTGGCGTGACTGTGCCCGCGCCGAAGACCACGGTGGCGGTAGTGGCGGGTACGGCGGTGTGGCGGGCGGCGTGGGCGAGGATCCATGCCGCCGAGGCCACGGGGGCGGTGAAGGCGCTCATGGAGTCGGTGACGTCGCAGATGATCCCGAGCCGCAAGGGCGGGGCGGGCACGGTGCTTCGGGTGGTGCGGGTGAACGGTTCGGCGGTGGGGATCGCGCCCGCCGCGCGTTGGGCGTCGGCGGTCATCGCGCCGCGCATCCGCAATCGTCCCGGGGGCACGGTCGAGCGGGTTTTGGTGGCGGTGCGGTCCCGGTGTCCGGCGGTGGTCAACGCGCGGGCGAGGTGCCGCGCGGCGGTTTGTTCGGTCGCACTCGGCGCACGGGTGCCCCGGATGTGGCGGGCGGTCGGGTCGTACCCGGTACCCGCACCGCCGAAGACCTCCTTCGCGGTCTTCTGTGCCTGCTGGCGCGCCTTGTCGTCGGCGGCACGCGCGTCCATGGCCTGGGTGATGGGGTCGGTGGGCGCGGGTTCGGTGGCGACCGCGCTACCGATCGCGGCGGCGGCGCTGGTGATCGCGTTCGCCAACGGCGAGGGTGTCCCGTTCCCGGTCCCGTTCGCGTTGTTGGTGGCGTTGGGGTCGGGGGTGTCGGGTGGCTCGTTCGGGTCGGTGCCGATGGCTTCGCACCATTGGCGCCCGAGTTCGATCATGCGGGTGGCGTTGTCGTCGGCGGTGCGGTGTGCGGCGCGCCAGATTCTGCGGAGTTTCGCGAGGGTGTCGGTGCCGAGAACGTCGCGCACCACGCGCTCGACCCGGGCGACTTCGCGGCGGTTGAGGATGCCCCCGTCCACGCGCGCCAGCAACAGTGCGGCACTGCGGGCGGCGTCGTGCGGGGTCATTTGTGGTGCGGCGGCGGGGTCGTTCGCCTGGGTGTCGGCGAGGATGAGGTTGGTGGCGCTGGCACGCAGCCAGTACCGGTCGCCCGGGCGGCGGCGCACTTGCGCGGCTTCCATGCGGGTTTCTTCCAGCAAGTCCGCCGCCGCGACCGCGCCCGGGGGCGCGTCGTCCGGGGCGCGCCACACGGAATGCTTGGCGTGTCCGCATTCGTGGGTCAGCAGTCCCCATGCGGTGCGGTAGCGTTTGCGGTCCCCGACCCGGTGTGGTTCGACGGTGGCGGGGTCGACCCCTTTGTCCATGTGGGACCCGTCGACTTCGATGGTGGCGAAGTCGGGGAAGAAACAGGCGGGGGCGCCGTGTCCCGCCCCGGGGGCGACGGTCACCACGAGGTCGTCACGGTCGGCGATCGCGGGCACCTCGTCGCCGAACGCGGCGGACAGGGTCAGCCACCCGGGGGCGGCGGGAAACATGGCGGTGGGCGCGGCGGCGGGTGCGGCTACGTGGGTGGTCATGATGTGCGTCCTTTCCGGACAGTCGCGGGGGTCGCGTGGCTAGAACTGCGGCCCGAGGGACAGCGGGGCGACGTTCGCGCCGAACACGTTGCGCACCGCCTCGGCGACCACGGCCCGGTCCTCTTCGGGTGCGATGCCGACCAGGTTTCCGGCGGCGGCGGTGGTGCCGAGCACGTCGGCGATCCGGTTGAACGCGATCAGTTCCCGCAGTTGCGGCGCCCATCCGATCTCGCCCTTTTCCTGCCGTTGGGCCAAATTCCGCGCTACACGCACCGCTTTCGGTTCGATCTTGAGCTGGGTGGCGAGGTCGTAGTCGGTGGACACGTGAATCTGCGCGGAAAACCGCGACGAGAGCGCGTCGGTCAACACCGCGCCGTGAACCCCGGGGTTGTGTCCGGCCACGACGTAGAACCCGGGCGCGGCGTCCACCACCTCGTTTTTGTGGGTCTTGATCAGAATTTGGCGGCGTCCGTCCATCGCGGGGTACACCACCGCGAGCACGGTCGGCGGTATGAGCGTGGCGTCATCGATGAACAACGCGCGCCCCTCACGCATCGCGGTCACCAGCGGGCCGTAGGCAAACTCGTAGCGTCCGTCCGGGGTTTGGGTGTAGGACCCTACGAAGTCATCGGTCACGGTGTCGCTGTCGCCCTGGATCGTGATGAGATCATCGAACGCGGCCTCCACCACCGACGTCTTCCCGGTACCGGGCGGGCCGTACATGAGCGCGGACACGTTCGCCTCCCGCAGCCGCCGTAGCGCGGTCACATCGGACAGCCCGGACAGCTTGCGCGGGTGGTACATCTGCCCGTTCGGGCGGCGTACCGGTCCGGTCACCAGCGCGGGCGGGGCGGGTGGCGTCGCGGGTGCCGACGGTGCGGGGGCGGGGCTGGTGGTGCGCGGGGTGACCGTAGCGGTTTTCGCGGCGTCGGCGGTTTTGTCGGTCGCGCGGTAGGTGACCGGGTTGGTTCCGACCTTTTCGGCTTCCCCGCGCGATTCCAGCGTCGCCAGCGCGTTCCCGACCGCGCCGGAAGACTTCCCGCCGAGTTTGGTCGCGATGGCGCCGGGGGTGAGTGCGGCGGCGGGGTCGTGGGCGAGTTGTTCGGCCACCATGCGGCGAAGTTCGCCGTTGCGCAGTCGGGTTGCCGCGCCCGGGGCGGCGGGCGCGCTGCCCGTGGCCGGAGTCGTGGCTGGCGTGGTCATGGTGTCGGGTCCTTTCGTGTGGTGGGTCGGCGGGCGCGGTGGTTGCGTGGGTTTAGGCGCCGATTCCGTTGAGCAGGGCGTCGACCGCGTTGTATTCGCTCGGGGCGTGGTAGTGCTTCCCGTCGGGGGTCACGACTCGCCAGCGTTCACCGCGCACAGGGTCGGCGGGGTAGTAGCTTCCGGCGAACGTGCCGTCCGGGCGGGTTACCGTGCCGTACAACATTTGTTGCGCGTCGGCGGGGTCGATTACCAACCCCGTGACGGTGCACCCTTTTTCCACGAACTGCCGCACCACGATTTCCGGCAGTAGCCCGGGGTCGGCGGTGGGGTCGACCACGTACACGGTTCGCGGGTCGTTGGTGTTGTTGGGCATGGCGTGGGTTCCTTCCGTGGTGGTGGTTCGGTGGTTGGCGGCGTGGGACGGTTACGCGTAGCGTTCGGCCCATGCGGCGGGGTTTTCGTCGTAAAGCCGTTCGCTTTCGTCGAATGCTTCGATGTGGGCGCGTCCGGCGGCGTCGGCGGCGTCCGCCGTGGGGTGCGTTTCACCCCACCCGCAGTAACACCAAATGGAAACGGTGCCGTCATCGTTCACGTTCACGTCATCGCATTCGATAATGCACATAGCGGTCCCCATTCGTGGGTTTCTGATTTTTCCGACTTCCCGGGTAATGGTTCGCGTCCGGGGCGGTGGTTTGTTGTGGTTTCCGGCTTTCCCGGTGACACAACAAACGTAACTCGATCCCGGGCGCCACGCAATAGTTTTCCGGGGTCAATTTCGGGGAATTTTGGCCATCTTTCGACGTGAACGGCACGCATTTCTCGGCAATGTTTGCGCAGGTCAGGTCATTTCCAGCCAGTTTGAAATGAGTGCGTCGGCCATGAATAAGGCCGCGGGCAAAAGCAGTTCTTTTTAAGAAATGAAAATGGGAAGTGAGAAGTGGATGAGGTGAGCGAAGTGCAGTGGTGAGCACAGGGGAAACGATGACGGGGGCGCGTGACACCGCCGCCGGGCCTGATGTGCTTACCTGCTTGGTGTCAAGCGAGTCTGGGACACCGGTGGATCCCCCTGTAGGGGGTGTGAGCTGCGAGAACGCCTGACACGGGGGGATCCGCCTTAGTCGGATACCGGAGGACGAGGCTGATAGGCCGGGTCGGTGGCCCCACGGTTGGCGATCACTCTCCGCACCACTTCGGTCTGCGAGTGTGGCAGTGGGTATCCGGGTGAGGACGTGGGGCTCGGCGCCCGAGGCGCTGGCGTCACACGGGGCATCGTGGTTGCGCAGGTGGCGCTGGGCCGTATTCGCGGTAGGCGACAGCCGCGCACAACGCTTGACGAGTGACAGTGCGGGCGTTGTCGTGGAATACAAAGTCGCGTCCACGGGATTCTTTTTCTTTGGCCTCGGTGTTTGTGCTGCCGCGATCGACGTTAGCATCGGCGCGACCGGTGCCGTGGCGCGAAATCGAGGTATTTCGCTGTTCCGCGCAATTGCCTCGATCGCACGCGAGTCGCACCTCGATTTCTGTTCGGGCGAGGTGTTGTCGAGAACGTTCGGTGCGCTCATTCATGGCGCCGTGGGTCGGGAGAACTCGTCGACCGGTATCCCGGTGCCGCGGGCGCGCAATCGCTGGGCGAGGTCGACGGTGTCCGCGGTGGGCTTGGCGTCGACTTCGCCCAGGCGGGTCCGCAAGAGGGTGAGGGTGCGGGAAATGGCGTCGTGCCGGCCGAGGGTGTGCTGCAGGCGCATGATGTCGCGGTAGAGCAGTTCGTTGTGCGGGTCGAACGCCCGCGCGGTCTCCAGCAGATCGAGGGTGTAGTCCGGATCGGCTTCGACCCGGGCGCGAGCGAGCGCAGCTACGGCGTCGAGGGCGTCGCGGCGGGTCGCTTCCCGGGCTGCGACGAGCCACTCGGCGTCCAGGCCGTCGGCCAGCGGTCCGCCGTAGCGCGCCACGATCGCCTCGTAGGCGTCGGCGCGCCGCTCGGGCGTGGTCGCGGTGCGGCGCCGGGTCACCGCGTCGGCGAAGCCCCAGTAGTCCACCTCCACCACGGCCGGATCGAGCCGGTACTGGCCGTGCTCGGCCAGAACCGGGTCGCTGATGGCGCCGCGGGTGGCGGTGTCGAGGCTGCGGCGGATGCGGGACAGGATGGTGCGCAGCACGCTGGCGGGGTTGCGGGGCGGTTCGTCGGGCCACAGGGCATCGACGATCCCGTCCCGCGACACCCCGCCGGGATGCACGGCGAGAAAGACCAGCAGCTCGACCGGTCGGCTGCTCAGCTCGCCGGACAGGTCCTGCGGCTCGGTCCCGGGTCGTGCGGTATCAGGTCGCCAGTGCAGAGCAGGGGCGCCGAACACCGTCAGCACCAGCGGGGCGGGCGTCCCCGATTCTGTCGTCGGCAGCGGACACGCTGGGCCTGGGGGATCACCGTCCTCGGACGGGGCCGGTTCCGGTGCGGGTGGCCCGGCGGTGATTTCCAGGTGGTCCGGGCCTCCTCCGGGGTTCTCGTGCGGGGGCGATGCTGCCGCTTGTGGTGGCGCCGTCCTCTGCCGAGGCGTGGGGGCGATGTGGTGACGGTCGTCTTCTCCGTTCACGTTCTCGGCGCCGTCGTCAGGCTGCGCGGTGCGCAGGAGGTCCAGTAGGTCGCGGGTCGCGGTCTCGGGCAGTGTGAAGGCACGCGTGCCGCGCAGCGGTTCGCCGAGGCCGGGATCGGTTGCGGAGATGACCCCGCCGGCGGTGACGTACGCGGTCACTCCGGGACGCCATTGGCCCAGCAGCAGCGCGGCGAGCCCGTACTGGGCGTTGTTGTCGAGCAGGTGCTGCAGCCGCGCCTGGCGGTCCGGTTCGCGGGGCGGGGTCGTGATCAGGACGGCGGGCCGGGCCGCTGGGGCGGCGAGATCGGCCAGGGCGCTGTCCAGATCGGCCACGACGGTGACCGTGTCCGGCACGCTGGTGGTCGGCACCGGCACGCCGAGCAGACGAACCAGGTCAGCGGCGGGTACGAACACCGTCGGCACCGACGTGTCTGCGGGCGTGGTGGTGAGGATGGTGAGCAGCAGGGCCCGGGCCGCGGCGTAGCTGCCGGGGCCGACCAGGCCGAGGCCGTGCACGCGGGCTAGGTCGAGGGCGATCTGGCTGCCGTCGCCCGCGGCGGCCGTGGCGGTCTCGCGGTCGGGGGCTGGCGCAGCGAGCGCGATGTCGACCAGGGACGGCGGTGCCGCGGGTCCGGCGTCGGTGGGCGTGGCGGCGGTGATGACTCGGCGGATGCGGGGGGTGAGCACCCGCACCTGGCCCTCGTTCCCGGCCTCGGCGTGCTCATTCGCGCCGGTGCTCGATCGCGGTGCCGGGGCGGCCCCGGCGGGTTCACGACGACGGTGCTCGTGCGCGGCGGGGTCGTGGGTCTCGGTGTCCAGCTCGAGGTCTTCGTCGTGGTGCTGGGTGCGCAGGTGGGCCAGGCGCAACTGGTAGACGACGGGCGCGACCGGCAAGTCGTCGTCACGCCGGCCGCTGCCGGGCCGGTAGCGCGCCTGCCGTCGCCGCCGCGCGAGCAGCAGCAGTGCACTGACCGCGGCGGCCAGGCCCACGCCGACGAACACCTCGCCATTGCCCCAGGTCACCGCGCCCCCGGCGGGTTGATCCGCTGCCGTGTCGGGGGTGGGGTGCGCGGCGGATGGGGCGGGGCCCGAGGGCGGTGGTGGTGTGGTCGTGCTCGGCGCCGCAGGTGCTGGTTCGGTGGCGGGCGCCGGGTGCGTGGACTCGGGATCCGGCGGTTGTGGTGGAGCGGGCGGCACAGGTGGTGGGCTGGTGTTGGGGAGGCGGAGGGTGTCGCCGGGGTGGATCAGGTTCGGGTTGGTCAGCACACGCCCGCCAGGCTGGCTGCTGCCCTGGTTGAGCGCCCAGATCTCCGGCCAGCGGTCCCCGTCGCCGAGGCAGCGCTGCGCGACCCGCCACAGCGAGTCGTGCACCCCGCCTTCCGGTGGCCGGACCCGCTCGGTTCCGGGCTCGGCAGGGAGCGGGGACGGCGGCTCGTTGGTGACCGGTGTGGTCGCGGCGGGGGCGGTCGCGACCACGGGGGCGTGGCCGACGGGCCGGGCGGTGTCGGCGGGTGCAGCTGGTGCGGCGGTGGCGGTGCGGCCCAGTCCCGCGATCAGCAGGGCGCCGACGAGCACGGCCGCGACGCGCCGCACGGGGCCGGTATGCCGTCGCAGTTGCGGCCACCGGGCGCCTCGGGCGACCTCGGCCGCGCAGGCGGCGACGTCGATGACGAAGACCAGCCACAGCAGCCACGCCAGGCAGGCGAGCGTGTCGAGCAGGAAGCTGCTCGACATCGGCGCCATCAGCACGGAGCCGATCTCGTCCTGGCTTGGCAGGTGGTCCGGCAACGGCCAGCCCACTCCGAGGATCAGCCCCGCGGGAAGACCGGCGATGAGCGCGGCGAGCAGGAGGGCCGCGAGCAGTCCACGCAGCGCTCGGCTCAGCAGCCGCGCGGTGCGCGCGATCGGCGTGCGGCCGATCATCAGCTGCTCGCCGCGCCGACGGCTACCCCGCTGGTATCGACCGGCTCAGGTTCGGGCGTGACCGGTGCTGCGGGGCGTCCGGCACGCGGCTCGGTGGCCGCTGGGGTGCCCTTGCCGGGGGCGTTGTTTTTCTTCGCGCTCGGGCGTTTGCGCTTGCCGCCGCGAGCGGGTTTGGCAGCCTGGTCTCGCCAGCGGGTGAGGTCGGCGACGGGGACGTCGGTGACCTGGGCCAGCTCGGACACGTCGATGACATCGCCGGCCGCGGTCAGGACCTCGCCGAGCTCGCGTTCAAGGTCGACGAGCTGCCCAGCCAGCTCGGTGTGCCGGCGGGCCAGCTCGCCCACGGTGGTGGCCGCCTGGGCGCGGCGCGCGCTGCGTGCGGAGTCTCGTTCCTGAAGTCGGCGGGCGATCTCTTCTTCCGTGGTGACCATGCCGGTGTTCTCCTTCCGTGAAACGGTGCAGCGCGCGTGGTCAGGGCTCGATGCCGGTGACCCCGCGCTGCGGGTGGGCGGCGCCGCGCCCATGGGTGCGGATGTCGTCGATGCCGACGAGCGACAGCAGCTGGGTTCGGTACGGGGCGGTGACCTCGACGGTCACCGTGTCCCCGGCGACCTCGACCGTGCCGGTGGCGCCCACGCTGGCGAGGTAGCGCTGCGCCAACTCGCGTGCCCGCGCAGGATCGAGCCGAACAGCACCATTGGCGCGATAGGCGGCGAGGTCGAGGGCTTGGGCGCCAGCGCGGGCGGCGGATTCGGCCTGGCCGCCCGCGCGGACCTTGCTCGCCAGGGCGAGGCCGCCGTCCAGGCTGAGGCCGGTCAGGGCGAGCAGGCCGATCAGGATGGTGAGCACGAATGCGGTCACCCGGCCGTCCTCGGCCCGCCACCACCGGGCAACGCCGGTGCGCGACGACCGGACGGAATGACCAGAATGGGTCGCGTGACCGGGTCTGAAACGCAGCAATCGCGATCGGCGGAGGACTCGATGACCGCCTGGCACGAGGCCGGGCACGCGGTCGTCTACCTGCTGCAGGGCCGGTCGCTGCGCTACGTCACGCTGCGCCCCCGCACCGCCGGACGCGCGGGATTCACCGCGGTCCGGCCCCGCCGGGTCGATCTGTCCGCACTGGCGGTTGTCGCCCACGCCGGACCGCTCGCCCAGGCCCGCTACGTCCTCGACACGACCAGAGCAGCCGAACGACTCCGCGAGGACGTGCCCGTCGACGACGTCCGCCTCGACGCCTATCTGCATGGCGGTCACGACGACATGGCCGTGATCGCGCAGGCCCGCCGCGCCTACGGCCTCGCCGCCCGGCGACCCGACCTGTGGGCGGGCATCGCGCAGGATCTGATCGACCGGTACTGGCCCGAGATCGGCCGTGTCGCCGCCGAGTTGCTCGAGCGTCGGACGTTGACCGGAAGCCAGCTCCGTGCGTGCATGGCCGGGGACGTGCTCACGCGCTGAATTGACCATCAGCCAGCCTCCGGCTGGTGCCAGGACCGGTAGGTGTCGACGACCTCGCTGGCGGTCGATTCCAGGGTTTTCCCGCCGGGGACGCCGAGCAGCAGCGCTTGGCCGAAGTCGACGGTGCAGCGCACCTGCACGGTCACCACCCCGGCGGGAACGAGCGAGCCGGACATCGTGGTGGTGACGCCCTGGCAGACCAGCCCAGCCTGGGCCAGGGCCGCGCTGGCGGTGTCGCGGGCCGCGGCGGTAGCGGCCGTGGCGCTGCGTTGCAGGGTGGCGGCGCGGGCGGCCTGGTGCGCGGCGTCGTCGAGCCGCAGACGGGCGTCGACGCCGCGATGCACCACCACGGCCAGGAAGACCAGCAGCATCACCAGCAGCGGTGTCACCAGCACGGCCTCGGCGGTCACCGAGCCGCGCTCGGCGGCCCACCACCGCCGCAACCAGACCCGGGTCGCCTCCGGCGCGCGCCTGGTCACGACAGCCCCTCTCCTGACCGGACTCGCCGTGCCAGCGCCCTCCCGGATGCGGTGCCGCGGCGGAGCCCGCGGGGCAGGATGCAGAGAAGCCGAGACCACGACGAGGCCGGCTGTTCCCACGGGAACGCTCCCGCGCCGGTGATGTCGCGGGCGGCGGTGATGTAGGCGAACACGGTCTGCGGCAACGCTTCCGCGGCCTCGGTTAGCCGCAGGAGTTCGGCGCGGCCGGGCACGGTGGCGAGGACGTGGTCGGTGCGGGTCGCGAGTTCGTCGTGCCGCAGTTTCGCCTCCCATGCCCGGGTCAGCACGAGGCAGCCGTGCACGTGCCGCACGATCTCGTCCAGGGCGTCGTCGATCACGGTGACCGCCTCGCGTGCCGCGGCGGCCAGCTCGCCGACCGTGGAGTCGGGATCGGTGGCGAGTTCGCCGGCCAGGCCGCGGGCGGCGCGGGTGCGGTCCAGGCAGCACACCGCCTGCCACACCACCCGATGCACCTCACGCGGCACGCCCGGGTCGATCCACGCCCGGGCCGGACTGCGGTGCAGCTCGTCAACCCCGGCGATCAGGGTCCGCACCGCGTAGCTGGCGGTGCCGAGGTCGGCGAAATCGCGGCTGCGGAAGAAGAACTCGCCCCGCACGCGATCCAGCCGGCAGAACCTGCCCGGAGCGTGGCGGTGGTCGGTGAGCATGCGAGCGGCGCTGTACCAGCCGGCGACCACGCTCGCGCACACCGCGAGAATTCCGGCACTCAGCGCGAACACCGCGGCGAACCCGCCGCCGGACGCCGCCGCGAGCGCCGCCAGGGCGGCCCCGGCCAGTCCGGTGAGGACAATCCGCGGACGCAGTCCCGCGCGGACACGCTCGCCACGCCACTGAGACTCCTCGATGTCAGGGTTGAGCAGCATCGAATCCGGCCCGTCCGGGAACGTCGCCGCACGCACGGGCATCGCCGTGTCAGGCGGATTAGAGTGCGTCATCAAGGTTTCCTTTCGACCAGTCGCCGGAATCGCTGCTGCGGCACGGGAATTAGGGCGCGGTGTCGGGCACGAAACGCTCGATCTCGCCGGAGGCTTCGGCGTGCACGTGCAGGTGCACACCGGGCAAAACCGCGGCGGCCTCGCCACGGATACTCACCGACACCGAGGCCGCACCGCGGGAGACCGCGAGCTGGGGCTCGCGTAGGGGGCCGGCGGCGAGGTCGTCGAGCAGGCGCTGCCCGGCGGCGTGCCCGGAACTGGTGGTGCCGTCCTGGGTCCGGGCCGCGGCCAGAGCCTGCGAGGCTGCGGCCTGCGCGACGTGGGTGGCGTGTGACCACAGCGCGAACTGAATGATCGCCAGCAACGCCAGCAGCAACAGCGGGGTCGCGATGACCAGCTCGACGGTGACCTCGCCCCGGTCGCCGCGCAGCGCGCGCCGGACTCGCCCGGCCACCGCGCGGGCGCGGGTGCTGTTGTTGCGGACGGCTCCGGTCAGCATCGTCAGCCGCCGAACCCGAGGTTGATCGAGTTCGCCTTCTGGGTCAGTTTCGCCACGATGATCGCGATGATGGCGATCGCGGCGATGGCCATCAGGGCGGTGACGATGACGGTGGTGGTGATCTCCCCGCGCTCCGGGTCCGCGCGCAACAGAGTGATTCGTGTACGCGTCAGCTCCCAGAGCGTACGGACGTAGTGCAACATGGTGATGCCTTCTTTCCCTTGTGGTGCAATGCCTTTCTCGGTAGCGAGCAGCGACGATGAGCGGACTAAAGTCCATTGAGGACCTGAATCACCGCGGGGTAGGCGATGAATCCCAGGAAGCCGAGGAACAGCAACGTGACCGGCAACGCCATGCGTTCAGTGGCGGCCTGGGCGTCGGACTCGGCGTCGGTGACCTGATGGGTCCGCAGAGCCTGGGCTTTCGCTGCCAGCGAGGCGCGCACACGGGCGCCTTCGGTACCGGCCAGGGAAATCGACGCCGAAAGTTCGGACAGTTCGGTGATGTCGAGTTCCTCGCCGAGCTGACGCAGGGTGTTCCAGGGTGTGGTGCGGGTCAGCTGCGCGGCGTGCAGGGCGCGGCGGATCTTGTCGAAGGCCGGGCCCGCTCCGACGGCCGCGGCGTCGCCGAGGGCGGCCTCGACCCCGGCGCCTCCGGCGAGGGTGATCCACACCAGGTCCAGAAAGGCGGAGAGTGCGTCGCGGAATTCTCGCCGCAGCCGGGCGGCTTTGGCGCGGACGTCGAGGTCCGGGGTTACGAAGCCGAGTGCGGCGAGCACGAGCCCGGCTAGCAGCGACACCTCCATACCGAGCGAGAGCCCGCCCAGGGCCAGCAGTGCTTGCAGCAGCCACGGCGCCACTAGCCCGGCTACCGCGAGCAGCGCTTTGGACGCCAGGTGGGTATCGACTCCGCGGCCGGTGACGCGCAGATCGGCCTCGAGCTTCGTGCCGGGCAGCCCGAGCCTGCGCAGGCCCGGCACGAACACCCGGCCCCAGCTGCGCACCCAAGCGGCGTCCTCCGCGAGGGTGATCGGCGTGACCGGTGGTCGCGAGCGGACCTGGGCGAGGCGGTCGCCCAGCGCCGGGGTCGGCGGCAGGGCCCAGGTCAGCAGCAGCCACAACCCGGCACCGGCACCGGCGCCGAACACGAGAGCGGGGATCATGAGTGCTCACCTCCGCTGACCGTGGCGGTGTCGCCGTCTCGCGCGCCGGTCGCGGCCGGGGCGTCAAGGGCCAGCACCCGGGTTTGCCTTCCGCTGGTGGCGATCCGGGCCAGCCAGGCGAACCCGGCGGCGAACAGGCCCCCGATGAGCAGCAGGACGATCTGGCCGGTGGCGGTGTTGTAGACGTCGAGGTAGGCACGGTTGAACACGACGACCGCGGCGGCGAACGCGAGTGTGGTGGCGACGATGACCCGCACCGAGGTCCGGGTCCGGGCCCGCCCGGTTTCCACCCGCATCCGCATCGCGGCTTGCCCGCGGGCGGTGGTGGCCAGGGAGCCGAGCAGGTCGCCAAGCTGGCGGGCCTGGTGCTCGGCAGCGAGCACGAGAGCGGCGAGGACGAGGTCCGCGGTCGGATCGTCCAGCTCGCGCGCCAGCGCTCGCAGCGCCGGCGCCAGGCGCTGCCCGCTTTCCAGCCTCGCCGCGAGGGTGGCGACCTCGCCGCGGATCGCCACGGGCGCGAGCGGGGCGGTGGCGAGGATGGCTTGCTCGAGCCCCGCCGCTGCGGACAGAACGTCGCGCAGCATCTCCGTCCACGACGCGATCGCCTCGATCCGCGCGACCCGCCGCTGATGGGCACGATCCGGGCCGACCAAGCGGGGCAGGAACGACACCGCGGCGGCGGCCAGCGCCGCGCCGACCACCCAGCCGGTGACGGCACCGGTCAGCACGCCGGCGCCGACGGCCACGGTCAGGCGCAGCAGCGCACGTCGGTCGCCTGCCTGGCCGCGGGCGGCGCGAACCAGCGCGCGAGGACGCGAGGACGGTGCCGTCACCGCAGGTCGGCGCCAGGCGGCCACGATCAGGAGCACACCCGCGGCGGCACCCAGGCCGAACACGGCGGCGAGAACGGTGCCGGTGTCGATGCTCATGGTGTCCACCACCCCTCTGGGCGGCTCAGCAGGTCCGGGTCGAACCCGGCCGCGACGAGGTCATCGAGGGTGTCCGCGCGCAGGGCCCCGGCCACCGGCACGGCTCGGCGATCCGGGCCGCGGCGGTAGACCTCGTTGGAGATCACCGAACCGGCCTCGGCGTCGACGACCTCACGGATCGAGGCGATCACCCGCGTCGTTCGGTCGGCGGCGCGGTCGAGGTGCACGACGAAATGCACCGCGCTCGCGACCAGCAGCGCGGTGGCTTCCAGCGGCAGCCGTTCCGGGCCCTGGGCGGCGTAGGAGGCGAGCCGGGTGAACGCGATCTTCGAGCTGGACGCGTGGAGGGTGGCCATGGAGCCGTCGTTGCCCTGCGACATCGCGTTGCACATCGGAATGACCTCCGCCCCGCGGATCTCGCCGACAATCACACGGTCCGGGGACATGCGCAGCCCCCACCGGACCAGTTCGGCCTGGTCGATCGCGCCCTCGCCCTCGACGTTGGGTTCGCGGGCCTGCAGGGCGGTGACGTCGGCGTGCAGCTCCGGGTCCAGCCCGAGGCCGAGCTCGAACGCGTCCTCCACGGTGACGACGCGTTCCAGGGGATCCATCTCCGAGGCCAGGCCCCGCAGCAGCGTGGTTTTCCCAGCCCCGGTACCGCCGGTGATCAGCACGTTCTTGCGTGCCCGGACCAGCGCACGCAGGAACCGTTCCAGCCCGACGTCGAGGGTGCCGCGGCGGCGCAGCTGGGCAAGGGTGGCGGTGAGGTAGCCGTGCCGGCGGATCGTGCACGCCGTCACCCCGCCCGCGGTCAGGCCGAGCACCGCGAAGAGCCGTTCGCCGCCGGGCAGCTGGAGGTTCAGCGCGGGACTGCCGCGGTCGAACCGGCGCTCCTCGGATGAGGCGCGCGCCGCGAGCGTGCGGATCAGGTCGGTGAGTTCCTCGTTGGACGCCGCCACGGGAGCGACCTGGGCGCGACGGCCGTCGTTGTACTGGACGAAGACCCGGTCGTAGCGGTTGACCGCGATCGTCTCCACCGACGGGTCGGCCAGCAGCGGTTGCAGCCCGCCGAGCCCGAACACCTCGTCGAGGACCTGTTCGACGACCCGCTGTTCGGCTGCGGAGTCCACCAGGGCGCGTCCGGCGAGGAGTTCGGCCTCGCTGTGCGTCGCGATCGCGGTGTCGAGGGCCTCGCGGCCGACCTCCCGGCGACGGGCCAGGGGCAACGGCCCGTCGTTGGTGCGGGCGGCGGCTTCGACCCGGCCGGGCAGGTCCGTGGTCAGCGCCTGCCGGAGCCGAGCGCGCAGCCTGTGCTCGGCGTCGTCCGGGCCGCCGGGCGCGGCAGGGGGCGCTGGAGGGTAGTCGGTGCGGGTCATGCGGGTGGCTCCTTCCCTGCGGTGCTGGGCTGGTGGCCATTGCGATGCGGATCGCTGACCTGCGGCGGCGTGGGCATGAGGCGCGGCGGGTGGGGTCCCTGTCCGGGCGGGGTGCTGACCGTGCCGCCGGGCTGGCGCACCTGCTGTGCGGGCACGCCCGGCACTCCGGCCGGTGTGGTCGCCGACCGCGAAGCGGCCGGGGCAGTGGGCCCGGCCAGGGTGCGGGCGAGGGTCGCGGCATGGTGGGCGAGGCCGCCGCCGGTGCGTCGCCGACGGGCTGGTGGTGGCCGGTGCCCGGTCAAGGTGGCGGCAGCGGCCGGGTCGTGCGGGATGCGGCCGATCGCCGGGATGCCAAGCTCACGTTCGACATCGGCTGTCGGGTAGCCGTCTCCGGCAAGCAGGAGGCCCGGCCGCGGCGTCCAGCGGGCCAGCTCGCCCAAGCGCACCGCGGTGTGGGCGAGGTCGTCTCCCTGGGTGCCGGTCACCAGGACAAGGGCGTCGGCGCGGCGCGCGATTGCCTCGGCCGGGGAACCCGGGTCGACTCGCCCGCAATCGGCCAGCACCACCACGCCCGGTTCCTGGGCGACGGCGGGCAGCAGCGGCCCGTCCGGGGCAGTGGCCAGGGTGGACAGCGCGGCGCGGGCGTGCGCGCCGCCGGGTGGGGCTACCAGCACGCTGGCGCCGCTGGGCAGGGTCTGGGTGTGTTCCCACGCCACGGCGGGGTCGCGGGTGCGGCGCGCGGCGGCGGCGAGGCTGACCAGCCCCGGGCTCGCGGGCAGGCCGAAGCGCATCGCCAGATCGCCCCCGGACGGGTCGACCTCGGCGACCAGACGGCGGGTGCTCTCGGTCTGCGGCCACTTCACGGCCAGGGCCACGGCCAGGGTGGTTACTCCCGGGGAGCCCTTCACCGAACACAACGCGATGAGCATCAGCGGCCACCGCCCGCGGGTTGCATCACCAGGGCGAGCTGCCCGGCCGGGACTTGCGCCAGCTGCGCCGCGCTCCCGGTATCGAGGTCCAGGGACACCACGGTCGTCTGGTCCGTGCCCGCGGGGGCCACGCCGACGACCGTGGCCCGCCAGGACGTACCCGGGCCTTGGCCTTGCGCGGTGGTCGAGGTTCCCGTCGCGGTGGCGACGGTGACGACGACGGTCACCGGGGTTCCGGCGGCGAGTTCCGGGGGGAACTGCCCGGGCTTCACGCCGACCGCGACCACAGCCCGGCCCGCCGCCGGGATCGCGGCACCGCCCACCGCGTCCGGGGTCAGCAGCGCTCCCGGGCCGAGGCTGGTCGCCATCGGCCGCCCCACCACGCTGGCCGCCTGATCCGCCGGAATTAAAGCGACGCCGGGTGCGGCGGAGACGTCGATGCTGCGCAGGTCCGCCGGCGTCA
Source organism: Prauserella endophytica (assembly GCF_005146945.1). Taxonomy (GTDB): domain Bacteria; phylum Actinomycetota; class Actinomycetes; order Mycobacteriales; family Pseudonocardiaceae; genus Prauserella_A; species Prauserella_A endophytica. The sequence goes on along the minus strand of NZ_SWMS01000033.1, from coordinate 18,136 downwards.
GCACGTGTCCGAGCGCGACTGGCTTCGCCAGCGCCAGCATCGGTACTCGATCCTGGGTGCTCGTGGTCCACCACACCGCGCCCCCGACGCACAGCACGACCAGCAGCACGCCCGCCACCAGGTGCGGCAACCGGCGCCGTCGCCCGCGGTGCGGAGCCGACCTCGAGGGAGAACCGGAACGGTCCAGCCACGGCACCGGCCGGGGTTCACCGGTCGCGTTGTGGCCGCGTGCGGGGGTGTCGGTGCTGGTCACGAGAAGTCCTCCAGGCATAGATCGCCCGCACCACGTATTCATCCGGCGCGAAATGACGCCGCGAATACGCGGTCAGGAAAGGGAAAGAAACGAAACGACGGATTCAGTTGGAAGAAGGCATTCCGGTCTATCCGGTGCCGAGGGCTTGGCTTTCGGCGACCCGGAAGGACGCCGCGGCGCTGGTGCTCATGTCGGGGAAGGTGCCCGAGGCTCCGCCGCCGGACCAGGTGATCCGCCACGACACCGTTGCCGTGCCCGGGAACCGCTCGCCCGGGGCACCAGCCGATGATCGTTGGTAGGTGTGGCCGCAATCGGGCGACGCCGCCTGCGGATCACCGTGAGCGGGGAAGGGAGTTCCGGGTCCGGTACAGGTCACGGTGCTGCCATCGCCCATCGCCCAGGACACCGAGGTCGGCGTCGCGGTCGCGGTAACCGATATCGCTGGTACGGATGCCGTCGCCGATTGCGGTTTCCACATCGCGCGGTCCAGCCACAGCCAGGTCGGCAGCCGCACCAGCTGTGTGCCGGCCGGGCTGGATGCGATCGCCGGGTTCGGCAGCCGAAGCTGGGACCGGGCCTGCTCGGCCAGTTCCTCCGGCGAGGGCAGCGGCGCGGCACCTGGTGCCTGATCGTCGGGAATCCACACCGGTGCCCGGTAGAGCGCGTCGCGCGTGCCCTGTCCGGAACATTGGTAGACATACCACCCGCCGCCCTGCTCTGGAGGTTGTGCCAAGACCATGCCTTCGGGTCGCGAACCGGACAGCGACACGAACTGCACACCACTGGACTCCGAGCGGCGGGGTTGATAGCTGACCGTCTGCACTCCGTTCGCCGGTGGCTGATAGTCGCTGCGCACGTATGAGCAATTGGCCTTGTTGTTGTCGCCGCCGACAATCCGGTCGCCGGGCGGAGGGGCTGGGGTGTCCGGGCTACCGGCTTGCGATTTCGGCTCGCCGGGGCGTGGCCCCGGACGCGGTGCAGGCTTGCCGCCACCGCGTTGACCCGCGCCGAGCTCGCATCCCGCGTAGGAGTTCTGGCCGCAGTCGACGTCGCCGTACCAGTCGCCGGCCAGGGCGGGTGTGAGGCTCGCGAGCATCGCGGCGGAGGTCACGATGGTCAGAGTGCCCAGTCGTCTCGCGGTCAACATGATCCAGTTCCTTCCACAGCGAACCGGGTCACCCGCCAAGAGCCGTCGACGGCCAGTTTCACCTCGGCGTTGATCAGGTGCTTGCCGCCGGGCTCGTTGTCCGCGGGTTGTCCGTTGTCCGCGCGGTACTTCAACCAATTCGTGGCGTCCGAGCAGTCGCGGATCATGACGGTTTTTGGTACGTCCTGCGGCTCGACGGACTGCACGACCGGGGTGTTGACGGGCTTTCCCTTGGTGATCAGGCCGTTGTAGTGATCGGCGTACATCTGGCGTGACAGCACGGACAACGCGTCACCGGTGGCGTGGCCGGCAAGTCGGGGCGACTGCCAATCCGACGTGGCCGCCACGGCGGCGACGTCCTCCCACATGCCCAGGTAGGCGGTGGTGGCCTTCTCCTTGGCGATGTCGGCAGGCGAGGCGGCCGTGGTGCTGGGGGCGGGCGGCGGGGCAGGTGCCGAGGAAGCCGGCGCCGCGTCGTTATCTGAGCTGCAGGCGCTCACGCTCAGGCCGAGTCCGCTCGCGGCGGCGAGGGCGGCCAAGGCGAGGCGGGTGCTGCGGTGGATCATCACGGTCCCCCAGTTCGTCGACGGTCGCTGGTCAGCGTGGGCAGGCCACACCGTGATACACCCCGGTGGTGGGCTCGTCCCAAGACCGACTTTCGTGGCGTCAGTGCTCGGGGCAGGCCACCCGGAGTGAAGTTCACCCGTTGGGTTGAGCGCGGGCAGGGGCCAGGAGCGGGCGGGCAGGATGGCGTACAGGGCGATCGCGCGAGGGCCGGAGGGATCGTGGTGGTGATGACCAGCAGCTGGTGGTGGACCGCTGGTTCCGCTGCGGCGGGGCTGGTGCTCGGCGCGGCGGCCAGCGCGCTCACTCGCCGTTTCCTGCGAGGCGAGCGGGCGCTGGCCGGGTCGTGGTGGCTTGGTGCCGTGCTCACCGCTGCTGTCCTGGGGTTGCTGGGCTGGCGCGTCGGAGTCGGTGGCGAACTCGCCGTCTATGGGTTCGTGGCCGTGCTGGCGGTCCCCTTGGCGGTCATCGACTGGTGTGAGCACCGGCTTCCCCGGGCGTTGATCTGGCCGCAGCTGGCGGGCGCCCTGGTCGGGTTCGCGGTGCTGTGCTGGGCACGCCACGACCCGGCACCGGGTATTCGGGCGCTCGCCGCACTGGCCGCGGCGGGCGTTTTGTTCCTGGTCCTGGCCGTGGCATCGGGCGGGGGCGTCGGTGCCGGGGACGTCAGCGCCGCTGGCGTGGTCGGCCTGGTGACCGGATGGAGCGGGTGGCCCCAGGTCGCCGGAGCGCTGCTGGCGGCCTCGATGCTGGCCCTGGCTGTGGTCGCCGTGCCCGGTACCCGCCGACGTGACGACAATGGCGCCACGGTGGTGCCGTTCGGCCCGTGCCTTCTGGCGGGCGCGCTGCTCGTGGTTCTCGTCGGCGGATAGCGCACGGCCCGGCGTGACGGATTGCGTGCGGTAGAGGCGTGGAGTCATCGCGCGTACTGCTCCGATCGGGAGGATCTGCGGTGGCGTCCGGTGGTACGTGGCGTGGAGGGCGCGGGTGAGTCCGCGCCCTCCACACCGGGTGTGGGTTCGGCGTCGGCCGTTCCCGCGGTCCGTTCGAGGCGTGGGCCGGGAACGGCCGCGTGTGCGTTCCCCTCAGCCGGGCCCACGTTGGTGACGAGTTCCGTGTAGGCCGGTTCGTCCGGGTCGGTGGCGTTGTTGGCCGCAGGTGAAGCGGTGACGAGTTCGGCGACCGGTTGCCACGTGACGCAGTGGTCGCACCAGACGTAGCGGGGAATGGATTGCGGGTTCTCGACGAGTTCGGCGATCTCGTCGTCGCCGATCTCGTCCAGGCAGCGCGTGTGGGAGCAAAGGAGGAGGAAGTGCACCATCGGCGTGCTCCGTCCGAGACGGTGGGGACGTGAGGGCTGACGTGGCGGTGCGGGGAACGCGGAGGCTGGGTTCCTGGCGAGCCCCGGCACCGCCCGGTCCGGGCGCGGCTCGGCTCCCGGAGTCGGTTGCTGCTGACCGTCTACAGGCGATGGCCCGCAGAGCGGGCCTGCTGTCCTGGCCAGCGTTGAACTGGCCCGCGAGACGGACGCCGAAATTGAGAGATGCCACTGGTTTTCCGGACGACGCAACGCGTGCCGGAATGCCACTTGGCGCAGATTCCCATTCAGAAAGCCAGATACAGCGCTACTGTGGAAGTGGCGGTTGCGGATTGTCGCCGTTTTCCCCGCGATGAGGCGCGCGGACATGACACCGGGGGCCGGGGTGACACCTGGGGGGAGGAGCGTCACCCCGGCCAGCGAAGCCGCGCGGGGCGCCATCGATCCCCCGACTGGATCGGTGGTTCCGGGAGGTGGCTCGGCTCGCATGACTCCACAGTGGAGCACCGAGGGCTCGTCGAGCACGATTATCTCGAGCACAATCTTGTGCTCTTCTTGTGCTCGTTTTGTGCTCGTTTTGTCCAGATGAAAACCATTATCATCTGGTTTGGAAGGGTTGCGGCACAGGGTGCCCACATCGACACGTACTGTTATTCCGAACGTACGTGTGGATTAGCGTAGCGGCGCACGCGTGAATTGCGACAGTGGGCTCCGGGTGTGTCACACCGGAGCGCACTGCCGTGGAGACGAAGGAGCGTTGCCCCTCGGGTTTTGGGCTTAGGCGCAGGGCTCGTCGCGGACGCCAAGGCAGACGTTGATCGTGGCGATCTGGGCCTGGATATCGAGGGCGCGTGGGTCTTGCAGTGATTCGAGAATCGCGCCCGCCGCGCGGTAGGAGGCGCGCGCACCGTCGGCGTCGCCGAGCTTGGCCAGCGCCTCGGCTCGGGCGACAAGCGTTTCCGCTTCGCCCCAGCGTTCGCGGCCGATTCGGCGCACGGCCAAGGCGGCGTCGAAGTGGGTCAATGCGGCGCGAACGTGGTGCTGCTGGAGCAGCACCAGGCCGAGCTGGTGATGGGCCAGGCTGGCGACGGGCTGCTTCGGCGCGATCGCGAGGGCTCGGGCGAGCGCGTTCTCCGCGAGCGCGCGGGCGTCGTCGGTGTTGCCCAGGTTCTGATGTGTTCCGGAGAGCATGGCGCGGACGACGGCGACGCCGAGGTCGAGTCCAACGCGCGCGAACAGCGTCTCGGCCAGTTCGTAGGCGGCTTTGGCGTCGTCGTGGCGGTCGAGGGCGGTGTAGGCGGCGGCCAGGCCGAACTCGCTCCAGGCGCGGGCGCGATCGTCGCCCAACTCGGTTTGCAGCTCGATCGCGCGCAGCAGGTGTTCGATGCCTTCCTCAGTGCGTCCGAGTTCATGCAAGACCCAGCCCAGGCTCTGGGTGCTTCGAGCGATGCCGGGCGCGCTCTTCAGGGACTGCGCGGCGGCGAGTCCCTCGGTGCTGGCGGTGAGCCAGGCACTCCAGTTTTTGGTCAGGTAGAAGTAGGGCAGAAAGAGCGCGGGCAGCATCCACGCGGCGTCTCCCGCTCCGCGGGAGCGGGCATGGCGGGCAAGTTCGATCGCCGTGGGGGCTTCGGTCTCGCACCAGGCCAGCGCGCCGTGGTAGTCGCCGGCAGGGAATGGCGCGGCGACGCCGACGTCGGTGTCGAGTTCGACATCGAGAGTGAGCCCGGAGCCTGCCCAGTTCGGGGCCAGCGCGTTGCTGGCCTTCCACGCGGTGGCCACGTACCAGCGCAGGAGCCGGTCGTGGGCCCGTTCCAGTTCGCTGAGGGGTTCTTCGACCACAGCACGCTGGTAGGCGTAGGCGCGCAGGAGGTGGTTCATTCGCATGCGCACGGCTCCAGCCGGTGCTGCCTCGATCAGGTGCGCGTGGCGCAGTACGTCCAGCGTTTCGCGAACGGCGTCGGGGCTGAGGCCGGACTGGGCGGCGACCGCCTCGGCGCTGATGAACGAGGCCGGGATGATGCCGGCCAGCCGGAACACCCGTCGCTCTCGAGGTGCGAGGGCGAGGTAGGACAGGTCGATAACGCCGTGGATGTTCACCGTGGGGTCCGACGAGGTGAACACGTCCAGGCGCCGCTTCTCGTTGGCGAGCTGGTCGGCCAGGTCCTGCAGCGAGTCGTGCGGGTGCTGCTGGATGCGTTCGGCGGCCACCAGCACCGCCATCGGCAGCCGCCCGCACCGGCGCACGATCGCCTCGGCCGCCTCGGGTTCCGCGCCGACGCGGGCTTCGCCCACCCGCGCGCGCAGCAACGTCAGGGCCTCCTCCGTCGACAACGGGGACAGGTCGATGTGCAGGCCGCCGCTGTGCAGCAACAGGGAGGGTTGGTGCTCGCGGCTGGTCAGCACCACCACGCTGCCCGCGCCGGGCAGCAGGTGACGCACCTGGTCGTAGCTGGCGATGTTGTCCAGCACGACCACGGCGGGCCGCTGCGCCAACAGCGAGCGGTACCGCGCGGCTCGTTCCTCGATGGTGCCTCGCAGCGCGTCGATACCGGCGCCGAGGGCATGCAGGAAGCCGTCCAGGACTCCGCCGGGATCCACGGCGCTGCCCGGCGCCAGACCGCGCATGTCGGCGAACAGGCAGCCGCCGCTGAAACGCTGCTGGACCCGCGCGGCCCAGTGCAGCGCCAGCGACGTCTTGCCGACCCAGAATCCGCCCTCGATGACAGCGGTGACGGCGGCTCCCGGCCGAGTTTGGGTGATCAGCGCGGCGTCGAGCTGGTGCAGGTAGGACTCGCGGCCGACGAAGTCCGCGGCAGCCGGCGGCAGCTGCATCGGGCGGGCGAGCGGACGACGAGCATCGTCCTGTTCGCGCGCGAGCTTCTCCAGCTCACCCTCGGCGCGCAGCGCGCGGTCCACCTCGCTGACCAGCGCGGGTGCGAGAGGCCGCGCACCGTGCAGCATCTTCGACAGGTAACTCGCGCTGTAGTTGGTCCGCGCCGCGATGTCCCCGATCGTCATCCCCCGCCGACGGCGCAGCCGATGCACCGCCTCCGCAAAACTGTTGATAGACCTCAATGTCCTATCTCCCCCTCAATCGACGACGCCCGACCCGCCGCCGTAGCGGAGTAGAAGCGTCCCGCTCCCGACCGTGGACGGGACCGCAGGCTGTGGGGACCGGATCGAACGTCCGCTTCACCGATGGAGCGACGACCACGACAGCCGAGATTCGTTTGTCCCGCGCCGACACGCGGAGTGACCAACCCGTCGATGACAGGCAGTCATCACCCAACGCCCACGCTGGGGCGCCTCGCCACCGTCACACCCTCAAGCCGTGCAACAGCCACCAGTCACAGCCATCGGGAGATTTCCCAGCTCATCCGGCCCTGCGTCGCAAGACCTCTCCCCGAAGGTGGAAGATCACCCGATCTTTCCTGGATACCCGCAACTTCCTGACCAATGCAACTACCGGGTAGCCGATTACACCATTCGGACGAATTGAGACACGCAACACTACTCACGGCAACTGAGTAAACCTACCTGTCGTCACTGGGTGTTATGACGCTTGCGCGACGGGGGTACGTCGGTGCGGCGTCGGAAGCGGGTACAGCAGCGCCACGGTCTCGACAGCGCACTCCGGGCAGATCCGCAGGTTCGCCGGACGGCGCGGCCCCAGGGATTCGAGCACGAGCTGGCCTTCGTGCAGGTGCCGGGTGCACACGGAGACGTCGGTGTCGGGCAGGGCGGTGTGCGCGCGCCCGGGGTGGTATGGGCTGACGCCCCACTGCAGGTTGGTCATCGTGAACCTCCTCGGGTCGCGGCTGTGATCTCGGCGAAGCTGGAGTACGCCGCCTCGACCACGGAGTCCGGCAACGGGTCGAGCCCGATGTCCGCACGCGCGAGGTTGACCTCGGCCGGACGGTGCAGCGGGTAGAGACGGCCGGCCGCCTCGGTTCCGAACCGCAGCCACTGGGTGCCAAAGCGCTGCGGACGCTGCTGGTCGGTCGCGACCCGATCGGACAGAAATGCCAGGGCGCGGGGTGCGGCGTCGCGATTGGCGACCGCGGCGCGCAGCTTCGGCAGCCAGCAAGCCCGGTACGGCGCGGGCGCGTGCTGGGCCAGCACCCAGGCGGCGTGCGCGCCGTCGACACCGACGCTCCGGCGGCCGGGCCAGCCGTGTACCGCCACGATCGGTGCGAACCAGCGCACGTTGTCCTCATCGACGCGGTGAACGGTCTCCCACTGCTCCGGCGTGGGAGCCACCGGGTCAAGCTCGGCGCGGGCGCGCTGATCGGCGGCGGCACGATCGATCAGCTCGCCGCGCAGCGCGGCCAGCTCCGGGTTAACACTCGCCCTGGTCACGGCTGCCCTCCTGCCAGTGCCGCCGATCCGGACGCGGTCAGCATGAGCGGCTGATCAGCGTCGGCGGCGAGATGGCCGGACGCGAGCAGTCCGGCGCATGCCTGCGCGATCCACCCAGGCACCGCCCGGCCCCCGTCGGTGAACAGCTCGCCGTCATGGCGACGCAGCGCTCCGCGCGCGGCCCGGCGCAGCGCCCACCAGCCCGCGACGTCGACCCCGGCGCCATCCGCGCGGCTGCGTAACCCGGTTGCAGGTTCGGCGATATCGAACGAGGTTGCGGGCGTCATGGCATCTCCGATCGAACGGTCGGCACCGAGATGGCCAGCGCGCGGGTGGTGGCCAGCAGCGCGGCTTGCGCGGGCAGATCAGCCTGGGTAGGCCAATCGACCCAGTGCCATAGGTCCAGCGCCTCGGTCTCCGGCGACGGCAGGACCACCAGGGCGTTGTCGCCGACAACGCTGACGCCCAACGGCACCAACGCGGCCAAGTGCTCGAGCGTCACGCTGCCCGGGCCGCTCAAGAACGTCCACCGCCCGCTGCCGGGGTGGACCAGCGCCGGGGCAGGCATCGCCCGCACCCGCATGCTGGGCGCGACCTTCCGGCCCAGCTCGGCGGGCATCGTGACCGCGCCGAGCAACCCGCCCAGGCGCAGAACGATCCGGTTGCCGTCAATCAGCTGAGCGGGCAGCCCGCAGGCGGCCCAGTAGTACTCGCATCGCCGCGCCGCTGTATCCCCGGCCGATGCCGGGGGCGCCACGCAGGAAACGGACATGCCCATCAGTCCCTTCGTGTCTGGCCGTTCAGCGCTGCCCGCGCGCTGGTGTAGTCGGGCACGGACCAGCCGGTCTCCTCCGGCGTGATCCGCCAGCGCGAGATCTGCCTCGGCACCTGGCTCGGCGGCAGCAGCACGCATCCCTCCCGCACCGAGCGCGGCGGATCACCCGCTCGAACCCCGACATCGGTGGCGTGGTCGACGATCAAGTAGCAGCGCGAGCCCGGCCCGACCACGATCGGGCCGAGACATCCGGCGCTCCGGAGCGCCGCTTCGGCCCCGCTGCCAGCAGGCCCGAGGTCGATCACCCCGATCGCGCCGGGACGCAGGAGAATGGGCCACGGCCGATGGGTCCACGCCTCGAACGCCTCGTCCTCGGACACGGGCCCGCCTCGGCACATCAGATCGGTGACCGCGTGCACTGACTGGTCCTCGAGGGTGCCCGTCCGGGCGGGCGGTGCCGGAACACCACGGCAGATCGGCCAGCCGTGCGCGGCGTACTCGGTCGCGGCGCAGCGCATCTCCGTCAACGCGCCCGCCGGATACGGATGCGTGCTCAACATCGAACATCACCCTTCTGCGGTCCAGGTGCCTCGTCCGCGGGCGCTGGTTCGCCGACTGGCATCGTGGGGGTGAACCAGTCATGGAAGTCCGTCATCGTGCGGCGCGGTGCGTCGGTGTCCCACTGGCGGAGCCCTTCGAGCACCTGCTCGTACAACACAGCACGCTCGGAATCGACATCTCCTGGTTGTCCGGCAATCGGCTCGGACGTCGTGAGCGGGAGGGGCAGCGGCTCAGGCGCACGAGCTTCGTCGAGGGCGTGCCGGCTCACGATGAGGTCCTTGCCTGCACAACGCGCTCCAGTAACGCGACGACCATGCTGCAGGGCGGCAGAAGCTGGTCCGGACCGGGATGCACGACCCAGTCGTCTAGCGTCCTCACGCCTCGGCCAGGTCTCGGATTCGGCGTGAGCTGCGCGCCGTCCGGCAGCAGCCGGACCTTGGCGCGGACCAGGGACTCCGGCAGAGTGAAACCGGCCCGCTGGCGGGGCGTGGTCAGCACCGCCCACCGCTCGGGACCGTGCCGCAAGACAGGCCCCCGAAGGCAACCCGACGCCAGCTCAGCTACCACAGGCCGGGCCAGTTTCTCGGGTATGTCGAGCACGTCGATGGCAGCGTCCTCGGTCGTGGCACGGCCCCCTGCGCTATGCCACACCCCTTGGAGGGGTTGTCGAACCGCTGTTTCACAAGGTCCGGCCATCACGCTGCCTCCGACATGGCCATCGGCGTCGACTGGAGGGCGTGACGGCCGCTGGGCTCGCCTTCGTCGTCGCGAAGAACGACCGACACCCGCCCAGCGGCTTGCGCAGCGTGCCGCCCTCCTGGTGCCTCTCGGTGCGGCGTGGGCGCTGCTCCCGGATGGCTCCGAGGCACGGGGATTCCCTCTCGCCCGGATTCATCCAGCCGCGCGTACAACTCGATGGCGTCCCGCAACGCTGCACGTAGCTGGCCCGCAGCCAGTGGATCGAACACCACCACGACGCCGCACCTGTCGATCGTGATCTGGGGTCCGTGCTTCGCAATCGAAACCTCGACGTGGGATCGACGGCCGTCGCGATCACGGCACGGCACCATCCCTGCGTTTCGAAGGGGCTTCCACCCTGCTCTGGTCAGCAGGGTCATGAGCCTGTGTCGGTTACGCCTCATGCTTGTCACCCACCTTCCGCGACAGCGGCAGCTCGTGGCGTACCGCCGCGCCTCATCGGGCTGTCGGCCTTCGAGAATGCATCCCCACTTCCAGGAATGAACACGATGGTCCGTAGATTAGCCAGATAATTATCTGACCTATATAGCCCAGACGGGTGTTCTTATCGATGGGGGCGAGTAATCTCGTGGAGTATGTCCCGCGAGTGATCCAGCAGTAGGAAGGACCGGACCTTGGCGAAGCAACACGCCTCCAGCACGCTGCGAGCGTGGGAGCTGGGTGTGCGACTGCGTCGGGCTCGCGGCGCTCTGGGCCTCACGGCCGCCGCGGTCGCCAAGCGGGTCGGGATCGCGCCCAGCAACTTCTCCGCCATCGAGGCCGGCAAGCGCCGCGTCACCGCGAACAACCTGGCCCAGCTCGTCGAGACCTACGAACTCGACGACGCCGAGCGGGAGATACTCGAAACCCTCCGTGTCGAAGCCGAGCAGCGGAACTGGTGGCACGACTACACCGAGCTGTACAGCGAGGAGTTCCTCCGCTTCCTCGGCCTGGAAGCTGGCGCCAGCCTGGTGCGCGAATGGGCACCGATCTACGTCGCGGGACTGCTGCAGACCAACGAGTACGCTCGCGCGACGATCCGCGCGGGCAGCCCCTACATCAAGGCCGTCGACGTCGGCCCCCGACTGGAAACGAGGCTGGCTCGCCAGGCCCTGCTCGACGAGGGACTGAAGATGGACATCGTGCTCGCCGAAGGTGCTCTGCGCCAGCAGGTCGGGGGGCCTGCCGTCATGTGCCGCCAGCTCGACCACCTCACCGAGGTGATCACCCGGCCCAACAGCACCGTCAGGGTGCGAGTTGTGAACTATGCAGCCGGAGCGCACGCACTGACCGGCGGGCCGCTGAGCCTGTTGAGCTTCGACAACGCGCTGCTGCCCGACCTCATTTGGCAGGAAACCGCGATCACCGGCAACCTCATCGACCGAGTGCAGGTCGTCCGCGAGTTCAAGGCCAGCTTCGAAGACGTCTTCGGCTCGGAGGACGTCTCCAACGCGGTTGCGCTCAACGACGCCGACTCGCTCACCTTGATTCAGCAGATCCGCCACGAAATGGAGGCCGCAGCGTGACCACAGATCCGCGTAACCCCGCCCGCCCGCGCACGGGCTGGTTCAAGTCCAGCTTCAGCCCCTCGCAAGGTGGCTGCGTCGAAGTTCTCTTCGAAACTTCCGCCGTGCTGGTTCGCGACACGAAAGACCGAGGCGAGGGCCCCGTGCTCACCGTCGACATAGCCGCGTGGCCCGATTTCCTCGCCGAGGTCACCGGCACGGCACCCGCTGGAAGCAACCACGCTCTGCGCATCGAACGCCAGACCGATGGTGGCGTGCGCCTGCACGCCGCTGACGGCACCGCGCTCACCTACACCGTGGTCGAGTGGACCGCGTTCACTCAAGGTGCCGCAGCTGGCCAGTTCACACTCCAATCAGCGGCGTAGCCGCTCACGAGGTGGTCCACCGCGATCACACCATTCGCATCACCACCGTTCCGCCCAAGATCGGATAACCAACCACCAACCAGCACACACGGCGAGACGCAATCGCAAAAGACCCCAGCTGTAGGCCGCTTGTAGGACTCGAACCCGACCAGGCGATCGAACCGTGCCGTCGCCCGTGACTCGCACTGGAACCGGCAGGAGGACGCGATGACCACCGCAGAAGATGACCATCTTCACCCCCTTACCGTCGTCTTGCGCGAACGCGGTATGACGCTGGACAAGCTGGCCTCGTCCTACCGCGGAGAACTCGCGCGCCAAGGGCTGCGATCGGGAGCAGACCGGCAGCTCATATGGAAGTGGAAGTCGGGCAAGAAGACGCCCAGCGACGAATCGCAGCACGTGCTGGCCACGGTGCTCGGCGTCCCGCACACTCTTGTCACAGAGCGCGGATGGCCATCCTGGGTGTGGTGCGCAACCAACACACACGGGCAACTGGTCGAGCCGCCATGGTCGATCGCCGGGACCATGAAGGTACTTCGCTGGGTGACAGGAGATCGAGTGGATCGTCGCGGCTTTCTGACTCTCTCGGGCGCCAGCCTGCTCGGAGTCGCCACCGAGTGGGCCTCAAATATGGCGACAGCCGAAGCAGCGACGCTCGTGGCGCCTGAGACGCGAGGGGAATACCTCAGCCGTGCGGTCCTCGACCGCCTGGGAAGCCGCCTCGCCGAGCTCCGCCACCTGGACGATGTCTTCGGCGGCACAGATCTTCGACACCTGGCCCGCGCCGAGCTTCGCTGGCTCTCGACCCTCGCGGACACCGCCACTTACGACGAAACAACCGGCAGGACCCTTTTCGCCCACATCACCGAAGCGGCCCGCCTGTGCGGCTGGCTCCACTTCGACGTGGCACAACACGCCGCGGCGCAGGAGCACTACGTCACTGCGCTGCGGGCCTCAGTCGAGGCGAACGCTCCCGAAGCCGGCGCACACGTTCTCGCCTGCATGAGCTTCCAAGTGATGCTCGACGGGCGCCCGAACGACGCACTCTCCCTCCTGGACACGGCATCAGACTTCCTCGGCCGCAGCGGTAACGCCCGCCTGAGAGCCATGATTGCCAGCCGGAAGGCGCGGGCGTACGCCATCGCCAGAGACGAAAGGGGCTGCGGTCACCAGCTCAACCTCGCCGAGCGGTATCTCGACGCGGCCGATATTTCCCCCGACAACGCCCCGGACTGGATCTACTACTTCGACCACGCCGAGCTGGACGCCCAGGCTGGCGCCTGCTGGGTGAGTTTGTCCGAGCCCGCACGCGCGAGGCCCCTGATTGACTCCGCACTGAGCACGATGAGCAGCGACTACGTTCGCGACCGAACGATCTATCACGCCCGCAGCGGGCAGGCGTACGCCGATGCCAACGAACTTGACATGGCGTGCCGCGATTTCACCACCGCGATCGATCTCGCAGCCCAAACCCAGTCAGTCCGATCAATCGAGACAATACGCGTCGGCAGAGCCACCCTCGATCGCTATAAAGGCGACCCACGGATTAACAAACTCGATCGACAGTTCCAACGGATCGCTTGCTGATATGCCCCCTCCTCAAGATCGGGTCGCCATTGTCACCGGAGCCAGCAGGGGTATCGGACGGGAAATCGCCCGTCAGCTTTCCGCTCGCGGAATATCGGTGTGCGCGGGCGTACGCAACCACGCCACCGAATCATCCACAACGGAAGAAAATTCCGTCACCTCGGGCCTCTATCGCGAGATAACCCTCGATGTCACCCAGCCAGATTCCGTACGCGATGCCGTCCAAGGCGTTCTCCGCACGTTCGGAAGAATTGACATTCTTGTGAACAATGCAGGAATATCTGACGGGGATCACGACGCACTGCGGCTCGACGTCGAAGCATTCAAGAACGTGATGGAGGTGAACGTACTGGGAGCCTGGCGACTGTGCGAGTCGGTGGCACCAGCGATGACCGCAAATAATTATGGTCGCATCGTAAATATCTCCAGCACCCTCGGGTCGTTGCATCATTTGAACCGGGCGACTGAACCTGCATACCGGGTCAGTAAAGCTGCCATGAACGCCTTGACCCGCGTGTTCGCCGCCCGCTTGAGTGGGACGGGAATTCTCGTCAACGCTGCATCGCCGGGCTGGGTCAGAACGGACCTCGGAGGACCGAATGCGCCGCGTTCAGTCCAACAAGGAGCCGACACCCCGGTCTGGCTTGCCACGCTTCCTGAAGGCGGCCCATCTGGCGGCCTCTTCTACGATCGCGCACCGCTCGAATGGTGAGCTTCGGCGAGCAGAGTCTTCCGTCTGAAGCCGCACGAAGCGGCCTTTAGTGGACTGCCATCAAAGGTGCAGGTTCCGTCGCCGGCTGCGCGAAGTCTACTCTTTCTATAGCTCAGCTGGATCCGTCCGCAGGGTTGCCGGGTCCTGGAAATGCCGCGGCCTACAAGCGGCCTACAGATTTCTGCTTCCACTTCCGCCCGCCAAGCGCAAAGCTTGCAATCTCGTTACCCGTGCGATTAGTCAAGGGAGCACGCCAAGCGAGTAAACCCGGCCCGCTGCTACAGATGCCGAGCCCGATGGAAGCTAGCAGGAAGAGGTGCGTGATCGACCTTGTGGCACTTCGGTGGTACTTCAGGGCGGCATCCTGCGCATAGCCTTCTGCGTTCGGGCGGGGACGACCTACTCCAGGGGGAAGAGTGACTGTTCGGCTAGGGGTTGCAGGCGAGAGAGTGCGGTGTGCCCGATCGTCACGCGAGAATGGCGACGTCGACCGCTTCCGCCACTCTGTTCCCGTTTTTTCACACCGCTTAATCGCCTTCTGCGCAAGCAGGGGAGGAACCGCTGCGCGTTTCGGCTACCTCGCGGTCGAGGCTGGCAGCGGAGGGGTGGTCACACATCCCCGAATCCGTCGCGCAGCGCAAAGAGAGATGTCGTGACGGTTCCAGCCCGACCAACGACGTCCTCATCTCGCCCTGGCCAGACCCGTCCCCCGGGGTCGGCTAACGAGGTGGGGCGCGGGGCGGCACGACCATCCGGCGACACGACGACTCCCCCTCCCGCCGATGGTCGCGCCGTCCCATCCTTCACGGCAAACGAGGAACCATCACCGCTGGTGGTCGTGCTCCCCGCGTGCACACGTGGCGACACGGTGGCGCTTGTGGCCGAGCACATCGAGCAGGCGGTGTTGGCGACCGGGCTTTCCCGACCGGTCTGCACCGTGCTGGTGGACACCAGTGCCGCGACTGACCAGCGGACGCGCGTGGCGTTCCAGAACGCCCGGTTGTGGGGTTCGCGTGTTGAACTGACGCTGCCGGGTGCTGGGTGGGGTGCCGCCGTGGCGCGGGGCTTGCGACACGCAGCTCAAGTCGGTGCCGAGGAGGTGGTGCTGGCCGATCCGATCGTGCCTGCGGATCTTGAGGCACCGGCCGCGGAGTCGCGTCTCGCGTCGGCGTTGCGCAGGCTGCGCGAGCAGAAGCGGCCGGGAGCGGTGTGCAGCCCATTGGCCGCGCCGTGGTGGCATCGTCTGCTGGCCATCCACGTGCTGCGGCCTCTGTGCGCGCCAGCGCTCGGTTTCACGCTGGTGGATCCGCAGGCCCGAACGCTGGTGCTATCCGGCGACGCTGTGCCCGATGTGCTGTCGCCGTCCTGGGGTTTGATGCGCATGGGTTGGGAGCACGGGCACGGCTTGGGGCTGTTGGCAGCCGTTCGCGAGGCCGGCTTGGATGTCGGGCAGACCTTGCCCCGCATTCCGCATCCGGAGGCGTTCGCGCGGTTGATGAACCGCGATCCGGTGGACCGTGGCGAAGCGTCCGCACTGCTGCCAACCGCGCTGCGGTTGGCGTCGGTCGCCGCCTCGGTCCGCGAGCCGGTCCCGGTGGTGCCGTGGGTGGCCGATCTCGGGTTGGTCAAGGGGCAGCTTCCGCCGCCGGAGGTGTTCACCGCGATGTTGACGCAGTGCTCGCGAGCGGCTCAGGTGGTGGCGTCGCGACCAGGTGAGGCGGCGAGCTGGCCGGAGCCGCTGCTGAACTCCTGGCATGCCGCTCGTGCGTTGCAGGCCGATATTCCCGCGATCTCTGAGCGGTTGTGGCTGGCGTATCTGGCGCGGCTCGGGCCGTGGCTGCGCTTCGGTGCCAGCGCCGGCGGCTACACCATGCCTGCCCGTCATTCGGTGGTCGCTGCGGCGCGCCAGTTCTTGCTGGCCACCGGAACACCGGTCATGGCCGAGCAGCCCGCTGACAGCGTCAGCGGCGACTCCGTCGCCTCCTCGCTCCCCGGTGCCGGTTGAGCAGAACTGACGCTCGCCGGTCGCATTTCATCCGAAGGCATCTCGAAGAAGGAAGGTTCGGTTCGTATGTCACACCGACAGCCAGCACGCGGCGCCGTGGACTGCACGACGTTCAGGGGCCGCGACTGCGCGGAGGTGTTCGCCGGTGCAGCCCGGTGGCTGTCCGATCCGGTGCAGGCAGGGATTCAGGTGTGGGGCGTTGATCTCGACCAGCCCCGCCGCGTCGATCGTGACTCCGACGCCGCGGACGCGGACGTGTATCTCGAGCTGTTCTACCAGCGCTCCGATGACGAAGCAGCCGGTGCGCAGGGGCACATCGGATGACCACGGCGACTTTCTCCGGCCGTGTCGTGGAGCGGGTCGCGCTGTTCGGTGCGCTCACCAGTACGTTCCACGGCTTGCATCTCTGGGCAGATCGTTGGCTTCAACGACCGAAAGATGCCGTCCTCAAAGGGTTACAGGGCGACGAGCTGGTGTACCCGAGCGATGGCACGCCCGCGGACGAGATCGTGCGTGAGGACGAGGTTCCGGTGCCAGCCTCTGTTGTCGGGCGCCGGGCGGCCACGGGGCATGTGCTCACCTACGCGGCGGGGCAGCTGGTCGTCACCGAGGTCGTGGTGCGTCTTCTCGGTCTGCGCCTGCCGTGGCGTGCCCGGTTGGCCGGTGCGGTGATCAATTTCGGGACGCACTGGGTCATCGATCGTCGTCGTGTCCTGTTGTGGTTGGCGGAACGGGTCAACCACAAGGACTCCTTCATCGCGTACGGCACCGTGCTGCGCAAACCGGATGCCGAACCGGATACCTCGGGGCCGGGCACGGCGCTCTCCGACCTCGATCAAGGGCTCCACAAACTTCTGGGTGTCCTCGCGGCGGCGGTGATGGCCCGCCTGGCCGTGCCCGCGCGCCGCCGAGTGCGAGGTGCCGCGTGCTGATCGTCACCGACGTGGGCGACACCCTCGGCTCGTTCGACCGGCCCGGTACGGCGGACGTGCTGCGGGAGATCGCCCTGGCCCCGGACAACGCCGCCGAGATCGACCGCAACATCCTCCACGTCGTTCCCGAGCTCACCGAGGAGGTCGCCGAGCTGGTGCGGGAGCGGCTGCTGATCAGCGCCTCCGAGTGGCCGTTGATCTGGCCGACCGGCGGTTTCACCGCCTACCCCGGCACCAAGACCGCTCTCGAGCGGCTGGCGGCCCTGGCGCCGGTGGTGGCGTTGTCGAACGTCTCCTGCGTCGCGGGCCCCGCCAGGATGGGTGACCTGCACGATCAGTGCGGGCAGTATCTCGCCGGGATCTACACCAGCTACCAGCTGCAGGCACGGAAACCCCAGCCGCGTTGCTGGACTGCTATCGCCGCCGAGTACCAGGTTCCGGTCGGTGACATCGTGCACCTCGGTGACCGGGTGCCCGAAGACGTCCGGGGACCGCTCGCCGCCGGGTGCCGCGCGGCCGTGCTGGTCAACACCCGCGACGTCGAGGTGCCCGAGGATGTTCGCCGCGATCCGCGGGTCGCCGTCGTGCGCGACCTCGCCGACGCCGCCGACCGCTTGGCCGAGCTGGCGGGAGCGCCGGCATGAGCGTCCGTCCGCACCCACGGCCTCGTAGCGAGGCCGACTTCACCCGGCAGTTCACCGACCTCGATTTGCTGAACCTGGGCATCACCACGCCGGGGCGCTTGCCCGCACCGGACGACACCCGCCGCCCTCGGGCGCCTTACACGCTGGCCGCTGTCGGCCGCATCCGTGCCCCCGCCGATCGGGCGGGCGTCTCATGACCCACACCAGCGGACCTGGCGATGAGCCCAGCTCTCCTGGTCAGCCTCGTGGCCGTTCTGATGCTGGCCGGTGCCGTGCTCGGTCTGCGGGCTCTCGCTCGCCGGCGGCGGCGCCACTGGAACAGGCGCCCGGACTCGGTAGCGGCCATCACCGCCCGCGTCGCGGCCGAGCACGAACAACCTGCTCCGGCCTGGCCCGTGTACGACCGCGACCGGCGCCAATCAGGCCAGGAGCGCGACCTGCCGACACTGCGGCTACCCCGCATTCCCGTACGGCCGGCGAAGCCACGAGCAAGCCCGCGGCCACGACCGTACCTATCGCGTAGCTCCCGACCTCGGGCAGCGGACGACACCGACCCGAAGCAAGGCCCGCGCGCCACGAGCTAGTACTGCAACGGCAGTTGGTCGTCGTGTGGTAGATCATCGTTGTGGTGGTCGATGTGGTGATGGGGC
>NZ_SWMS01000032.1 GCF_005146945.1 Prauserella endophytica | reverse complement strand
AAACAAGATCAACAGCGGATCCAGATTGAACGCAGTGAAGGTGGCCTTCACTGCAGGGGGCGAACGGGTCAGTCCTCTTCCGTTAGGAGGGCCTCTAGGGCGGGCAGCGCGGCGGCGAGTGCCTCGCGGTGTTCCTGGGAGAGCCGGTCGATACGCGCGCTCAGCTCGTGGATGCGGGTGGAGCGCACCCCGGAGAGCGCCCGCTCGCCCTCCTCGGTCACCGTGGCCAGCCACGCGCGCCGGTCGACCGGGTCCGACTCCCTGCGCACGTAGCCGGACTCGACGAGCGCGGCGACGATGCGAGACATCGTCGCCGCGGCCACGCCCTCCTTCGCCGCGAGGTCGCCCAAACGCAGCTGGCCGTACGCGCTGAGCGTCGCCAGCGCCGAGATGGCACCGTGACCGGGCCCCGGCGAGCCCGCCTGCCGCAGTGAGCGCGAGAGCCTGCCGATGGCGAGGAACAACCTGCCGGGGACGTCTTGCGACGACGTGGTCACCTAACGCTCCTTCGGGTACGCGCGCGCCGGAAATTGCGGTTCACCATACGTTGTGGCAGGTGCGGGCGCGCGTGAACCCGTCAGCGTGGCGGACTCGACGCGTGTGCCCAGAACCGCTGCGGAATGCGGCCTGCCGCACGGGCCAGCCTGCCCGCGGAGACGGCCGAGCGCATGGCGCAGGCCATCCGTTCGGGGTCCTGCGCCCGGGTGACGGCGGTGGACAGCAGCACGGCGTCGCAGCCCAGCTCCATCGCGAGCGTCGCGTCGGAGGCCGTGCCGATCCCGGCGTCGAGGATGATCGGCACGCTCGCGCGGGCCACGATCAGCTCGATGTTGTGCGGGTTGCGGATGCCGAGCCCCGTGCCGATCGGCGCGCCCAGCGGCATCACCGCCGCGCAGCCCGCCTCCTCCAGGCGCAGGGCCAGCACGGGATCGTCGTTGGTGTAGACGAACACCGTGAAGCCGTCGGCCACCAGCCGCTCGGCGGCGTCCAGTGTCTCGACGGGGTCGGGCAGCAGCGTGCGGTCGTCGGCGTGCACCTCGAGCTTGACGAGATCGGTCTCCAGCGCCTCGCGCGCGAGCTGAGCCGTCAGCACCGCCTCCGCCGCGCTGCGGCAGCCCGCGGTGTTGGGCAGCAGCGTGATGCCGAGCCGCCGCAGCAGCTCCAGCACACCGGAGCCGCCCTCGGCGTCGGCCCTGCGCATCGCGACCGTGGTCAGCTCCGTGCCCGAGGCCACGAGCGCACGCTCCAGGACGCTGAGGTTGGCCGCCCCGCCGGTGCCGATGATGAGCCGCGACGTGAGCTTGTGGTCACCGATCACCAGGTGATCGCCTTCGTCGATCATCTCTACCCTCCTTGCACGGCTGTGAGGATCTCCAGCCGGGCGCCGTCCGGCACGACGACCTCGGCCCAGTTCGCCCTGCGCACGACCTCGCCGTCGAGCGCCACCGCGACGCCCTGGCGCGGCGTGCCCAGCGCGGTCAGCAGGTCGGCCACCGTGCTGCCGTCGGGGAACTCCCGTTCCTCGCCGTTGATGTGGATGTGGATGTGCATCAGACTCGTTCCTCGCTGCGAATCCGGTTTGGGTGTGCCGCCGCGGCTCCCGGAGGCAGGGGCGCGTCCGCGAGCAGGGCGAGCACCGCGTCGGCGGTGACGGGCGCGAGCAGCAGCCCGTTGCGGTGATGGCCGGTCGCCGCGAGCACCCCGGAGCCGAGTTCGCCCAGGTAGGGCAGGTTGTCGGCGCTTGCGGCGCGCAGTCCGGCCTTCGTCTCGGTGAGTTCGTACTCGGCGACGGCGGGGAAGATCCGTTCGGCGCCCTCCAGCAGCTCGCGCACGCCGCGGGCGGTGGGGGCCGGATCGAACCCGGCCTCGTACTGCGTGGCGCCGAGCACCAGCTCGCCGTCGGCGCGCGGGACGAGGTAGACGGGCCTGCCCTCGACGAACGCGCGGACGGTGCGCGCCGGCGGCGGCAGGGTGGTCCGGCGGGCCCGCAGGCGCAGGATCTCGCCCTTCAAGGGGCGGACGTGACCGGTCAGCTCGGGGGCGAGCCTGCCGCTCCACGCACCGGCCGCGAGCACGACGGCGTCGAAGCCACGCTCTCCGGAGGCGGTGCGCACCGAGTCCCCGGTGACCTCCTCGGCCGCCTCGGCGACGAACCTCGCACCGTGCCGCCGCGCCGCGCCGAGCAGCGCGTCGAGGAGCCTGCGGTTGTCGACGGCGAGGTCGCCTGGCACCACGAGCCCGCCGCGGACCGCACCGGACAGCCCGCCCTCGGTGCGGCGCAGCTCGCGGCTCGTCACATAGGTCGCCTCCCGGCCCAGTTCTCGCAGGTACTCGCCGAGGACCCGCAGCTGTTCGGCGTCGGCGTGGTCGAACGCGGCGACGATCGTGCCCGAGTACGAGAGCCCGGGGTCGAAACCCTCGGCGGCCAGTTCGCGGGCGAAGGCCGGCCACCGCCGTAGCGATTCCTCCCCCAGCTCGAGCACGGCCTCCTCACCGGGCCAGGCCTCGGTGACCGGCGCGAGCATCCCGCCTGCGACCCACGAGGCGCCACGGGCGGGATCGGGGTCGAACACCGTCACGCGGTGTCCGGAGGCAGCGGCACGCCATGCGATGGCCAGGCCGATCACACCGGCGCCGACGATCGCGAGGTTGGGGTTGCTGGTCATTGGAATCACGCTCCCTGCGCCGGCATGATCCGGATCAGGTTCCACGGTCGGAGCGGCGGCTCCCTCTCAGCCCGTGCCTCGGGCTCCCGTGCGGACGTCCCCCACCGTACAGGGCCGTACTACGGTGACGCCATGCCCGGCCTCAATGGTGATCAGATCCGCCAGCGCCTCGCGGACGCCCGCCTCTACCTGTGCACCGACGCCCGTCTCACGCGCGGCGACCTCGGCGAGTTCGCCCGCGCGGCGCTCGCGGGTGGTGTCGACATCATCCAGCTGCGTGACAAGACCGGCGGCGCGCCGCTGGAGGCGCGCCAGGAGCTGGCCGCGCTGGAGGTGCTCGCGCAGGCGTGTGCGGAGTACGGCGCGCTGCTCTCGGTGAACGACAGGGCGGACGTCGCGCTCGCGGCGGGCGCCGACGTGCTGCACCTCGGGCAGGACGACCTGCCGGTGACGGTCGCGCGCCGCGTGCTCGGCGACGAGCCGGTGATCGGCCGCTCGACCCACTCGGCGGAGCAGGCGCGTGCGGCAGCGGCGGAACCCGGCGTGGACTACTTCTGCGTCGGGCCGTGCTGGCCGACCCCGACGAAACCCGGCCGTGAGGCTCCCGGGCTCGACCTGGTGCGGTCCGTGTCGGGCGGCATCGACACGGACCGTCCGTGGTTCGCCATCGGCGGCATCGACCTCGGCAGGGTGCCCGAGGTGCTGGCCGCGGGAGCCGACCGGGCCGTCGTGGTCAGGGCCATCACCGAGGCCGACGATCCCCGTGACGCGGCCGCCGAGCTGCGGAAGGGACTCACGGCACCGCTTCGGGCGTGAGCTCGAGCCCGCCGCCGCCCTGCCCGCCCTGGTCGCCGGGCAGGGGCAACTGCTCCTCCGTCGGGGTGGGCTCGGAGGAGCTGCTGCTCGGCGATGGCTCAGCCGGCGGGGGCTGCTGCTCCTCGGTCGGGCCGGGGGTGCTCTCCTGCGTGGGCGTGTTCTCCCCGGTGGTCTCCGTGGAGCCCGTCGGCTCCTGCTGCTCGGTGCTGGGCTGCTGACCCGGCTGCTGCTCCCGGTGCTCGGTCTGGCCGGAGGTGTTGCCGACCAGTTCGTTCACCGTGCTGCGCCCGTTGCCGGACAGTGAGCTTCCGGTCGCCAGCTCGAAGCCGGTCACCACGAACATCCCGATCACGAACGCCGCGACGCTCGTGCCGACCAGCAGCGGCCAGCGGCGCTTCCACCACGCCCGCCGTTCCTCGGCCGGGGGCTCGTCGCCCCCCTCGCCCGGTTTGGGGAGGAACACCGTCTTGGTCTCGTCCGGCTTGGGCAGATATCTCGTTCGCTCGTCACCGGGCACCGGCATCCGGGTGGTGGGCACGGTGGGCTGGTCGGCCACCGCCGTCCGTTGCTGCACCTTGGTCTGCCAGCCGCGCGCGTCGGTGATCGCGGCGGCCATCGCCTTGGCCTTTTTGGTGGCTTCCTTCGTGGTCTTCAGCGACCGCAGGTAGACCTCACTGCCCACAGTGGTCACGATGCTGACCACACCGGCGCCCAGCACGGTCCCGTACACACCCAGCGACGACCCCAGGAACGCCGCCGTGATCGCGGCCAGTGCGGCCGCGATCACCTGTGCGGGCTTGAGGCCGGACTTCTCCGTTTCCTCTTGCTCTTCTTTCTGCTTCTCCCTAGTCATGATTCCGATCGCTCGCGCGGACTCGCCGTCTCCAGAACCCTCAACGTATTTATCGCCGGAAACGATCCCGGCGTTGCCAAGAGTGAGCACGGACACGGCGATCCACAATGGACTTTCTTGATCTCACACTGAATTCACGTGAGACCACGAAGATCACCGCGCCGTCCCGAAAACCGCCAAGGCCTACGCGTACCCGGCGGCGGGTCCGGTCAACCCGCTCGCCGGGAAATCGATCAGAACTCAGGGCCTGCTGAGCGTGGTGACGAACTTGTAGCGGTCACCCCGATAAATCGAACGCACGAACTCCACCGGTTTGTCGCCCGCAAAGGAGTGCCGGGAGAGCAGCAGCACCGGCATTCCGACATCGGCGCCGAGCAGCTCGGCCTCCTGGGGCCCGGCGAGCGAGGTCTCGATCGTCTCCTCCGCGCGGTCGAGCACCACTCCGTAGCGCTCTCGCAACGCAGCGTAGAGGGACCCACCCTCGGCGATCTGTTTGCGCAGGCCACGGAACCGGGCGAGCGGTAGGTGGGTGGTCTCCAGCGCCATCGGCTCCCCGTCGGCGAGCCGGAGCCGCTTGAGCTTCAGCACCTTCGCGCCGGTGCGGATACCGAGCAGCTTCGGCAGCTCACCCTCCGCGACGATCTCGTCGATCTCCAACAGCTTGGACGACGGCTCGCGGCCCTGCGCCCGCATGTCCTCGGTGTAGGACGACAGCTGGAGCCGCTGCGCCACCTTCGGCTCCGCGGCGAACGTCCCCTTACCCTGGACGCGGTGCAGCCTGCCCTCGGCTGTCAGGTCGGCGAGCGCCTGACGGACCGTCGTCCTCGACACGCTGAAGTCACCGGCGAGCGCCCGCTCGGTGGGAATGGGTGAACCCGCGGGTAGCGCCTCGAGCAGATCGAGCAGATGCTGTTTGAGCGCCCAGTACTTCGGCTCGCGCTGGCCACGTGTGCCGGATACCGAACCCGACGAACCCCCGGAAACCGTCTCCAACATGACCGACTCCTTACCGGAACGCCTCACTGCCTCACACCTCACTTGCAAAACTACCCTGCGCGCCCGCCGATGGACCCGTCTACTATTGGTCTAGACCTCGACGGGTGACGAGAGGACCATCGTGATAGAGGGCAAACCCGGCCGGAATATGACGGCCGAGATCGATGAGCAACCCGACATTCTCGCCGGGCTCGTCGAGCACCGGGCCGACATCGCCGAGACCGCCCGCGCGATCGCCGCCACGCCGCCGAGGTTCGCGTTGCTCGCGGCCCGTGGTTCGAGCGACCACGCGGCGTTGTACGCGAAGTACCTCATCGAGGTACTTCTCGGGCTGCCGGCCGGGCTCGTGTCGCCGTCGGCGACCACCCTCTACGGCGCCCGGCCCGACCTGCGCGACGTGCTGCTGATCTCGGTGAGCCAGAGCGGCGGCTCCCCCGACCTGCTGGAGGTCACCGAGTCGGCGCGCAAGCAGGGCGCGCTGACCGTGGCCGTGAGCAACACGCCGTCGTCGCGGCTGTTCTCGGCCGCCGAACTGGGCGTCGACATCCGCGCGGGCGAGGAGCACGCGGTGGCCGCCACCAAGACCTACACGGCGACGCTGCTCGCGTTGTACCTGTTCATCGACGCCGTGCGCGGCGGCACCGGCGAGGACGTCCGTGACATCGGCGAGCTGGCGAGGCGGACGCTGGAGGAGTCGCAGGCCGGTGTCGGCCGCGCCGTCGACCGGTACCGGTTCGCCGATCGGGTCATCGCCGCGGCGCGCGGCTACTCCTACGCCACGGCGCTGGAGGCGTCGCTCAAACTCGCCGAGACGAGCTACCTGGCCACCCGCGCCTACAGCGGCGCCGACCTGCTGCACGGCCCGGTGGCCGCCGTCGACGAGGAGACCGCGGTGCTCGCGGTGACCAGCAGGGGCCGGGGCGGCGCCGCGATGGGTGACGTGCTCGGCGCCGTCGCCGAGCGGGGCGCCGACGTGCTGACCGTGGGGTCGGCGGCCTCCGACATGCCGGGTGCGCTGCACGTGGACGTCCCTGAGACGGTGGAGGAGGTGGCTCCCGTGCTGGAGGTCCTGCCGGTGCAACGGCTTGCGCTGGGCCTCTCGCTCGCGCGAGGC
Organism: Prauserella endophytica; assembly: GCF_005146945.1. Classification (GTDB taxonomy): domain Bacteria; phylum Actinomycetota; class Actinomycetes; order Mycobacteriales; family Pseudonocardiaceae; genus Prauserella_A; species Prauserella_A endophytica. The sequence goes on along the minus strand of NZ_SWMS01000032.1, from coordinate 59,438 downwards.
GGCGACCCGGACAACCCGCGCGGACTGCGGAAGGTGACGAAGACCCGGTGAGGTACGTGGTGGGCGTTGACGCGGGCGGCACTGCCACCCGCGCGCTGGCGGTCGGCGCCGACGGCACGGTGCTCGGCACCGGCAGGGCGGGAGGCGCCAACCCGAACTCGCACCCTCCCGAGCAGGCCGCCGCCGCCATCGCGGGGGCCGTGACGGCCGCGCTCACCGGCCTCGGGCCTTCGGAGCCGAGCGCGTTCGTGATCGGCATGGCCGGCGCGAGCAAGCTGACCGATCCCGCCGTCGCCGAGGTCTTCGACCGGGCGTGGCGTGGTGCCGGTTTCGGCGTGACCCCGCGCGTGGTGTCCGACGCGGAGGCCGCGTTCGCGTCGGCGACCGAGGACGCGGACGGCACCGTGCTGGTCGCCGGAACGGGCTCCATCGCGGGCCGCATCCGCAAGCGGCGCATGGTGTCGGTGGCAGGCGGTTACGGCTGGCTGCTCGGCGACGAGGGCTCCGGGTACTGGATCGGCAGGGAGGCCGTGCGGGCCGCGCTGGACGTGCTGACCAGGGGCGGTGAGGCCGGGCCGCTCGTGCGGGCCGTGCTCGCCGAGACCGGCGTCGAGGAGGACCAGCCGAAGGCACACCACCGGCTCATCACCGCGGCCAACGCCGAGCCGCCGGTGCGCCTGGCGCGCTTCGCGCCGCTGGTGAGCGAGGCCGCCGGGACCGATCCGGTTGCCGACGCGATCGTCGGAAGGGCCGCCGCCTGCCTCGTCGAGCTCGCCCTCGCCGCGAGGGAGCCGGGCGAGCGCACCCCGGTGGTGCTCGTCGGCAGCGTCCTCGGCGAGAACGGCCCGGTGGGAGCCGCCGTGCGCGAAGGGCTCAGCGGGCTCGACGTGCGCAGTGACACCGACGGCGTGCTCGGCGCGGCGTGGCTCGCGGCGGTGGACGCGTTCGGCGAGCACGCACCGCGTCCGAAACGGGTACCGTAGGCAACGGGGCCCCCGGACCTCCCCCTCGCCGGGGGCCCTCGCTCACTGCGTCTGGGGATGCCGCAGCCCGGGATGGCTCTCCGGGAGCGTCCGGTACAGCACCCAGCCGCTCACCGCCACCGTCAGGGCCACCAGCGGCCACGACAGCACCGTGCGCGCGACGCCCAGTGCCACCACCTCGCCCGCCCACCACAGCGAGCCGTACACGAGCACTCGCAACGTGTACTGCAGGAACACCCAGATCCAGCTCGCCCGGGAATAGGCCCTCAGCAGTGCCGGATCCTTGCGCCACCTGGTCTTCTGCCCGAGCGCGAAGCCCACGACGACGCCGAGCAACGGCCACCGCACCACGATGCTCGCCGCCCACAGCAGCGCGCTGGCCACATTGGACAGCAGCTGGATGAGGAAGAAGTCCTGGGCCCGCCCGGTGTGCAGCGCGATGAGGGCGGCGGCGACCACGGCGGCGAGGCTCACCACCACCGCGCGGGCCTTGTCCCCGCGCACCAGGCGGAACGCGCCCACCGCGACACTCACCGCGATCGCGGTCAGCGCGCCCCAGCCGATGGAGGAGCCGGTGGCGAGCCAGCCGACCACGAACGCGACGGGCGGCAGGCTCGCGTCGATCGCACCCTTGCGCCCGCCCAGCAGACTCGCGAGCGACTCGCGGGAGGGGGCGGGTTCGGTCGGGGTGTCAGTCACGTGTCCAGCCTGCCTCATTCGCGAAGTTAGGTCACCCTTCGCAGGTTACATTCGCCACACGCCTGAGCACGATCTTGTAATACGCGTGCGTAGGTGGCCGACGAAGGAAGACACTATGACGTCCGATCAAAGATCCGGACACCGTAGGTGGGACTGCGGGCGGGCGTCCGGTTGTTGATCGACACGAGAAGGGGTTCACAGGGCGTTGTCGGAGGGAGACCTCGTGACCGGGTACAACAGCTACGTCGCGATCGGAGACAGTTTCACCGAGGGGCTCAACGACCCCTTGCCGGACGGCAGCTTCCGAGGCTGGGCCGACCGCCTGGCCGAGATCCTCGCCGACGGACGCTCCGAGTTCGCCTACGCCAATCTCGCGATCAGGGGGAAACTGCTCGCCGAGATCATGAGTGAGCAGTTGCCGATCGCGCTCGAGACCCGTCCCGACCTGGTCACGGTCTGCGCAGGCGGCAACGACATCATCGTGCCCGGCGCCGACGTCGACGCGGTCGCGTCGGCCTTCGAGGAGGGCATCGCGGCGCTGCGCGCGGCCGGGATCGAGGTCGTGATCTTCACCGGCCCCGACACCAAACGCATGTCGGTGATGAGCATCCTGCGGGGCAAGGTCGCCATCTACAACGCACACCTGTGGGCCATCGCGGAGCGGCACGGCGCGAAGGTCGTCGACCTGTGGGCGATGGACGCGCTGCACGACGTCCGCGCGTGGAGCGACGACCGCCTGCACTTCACGCCAGAGGGCCACCGGCGGATCGCCCTGCGGACCGCCGAGGTGCTCGGGGTGCCGACCGCAAGCGACTGGCGTGAGCCGTGGCCGGAGACCGACGGGCACCCGAACTGGCTCATGCTGCGCCGCTCGGACCTCGAGTGGACGAGGGTGCACCTACTGCCGTGGATCCGCAGGCACCTGCGCGGCGAGTCGATGGGCGACGGCATCACTCCAAAGCGCCCGCGCCTGACCCCGCTCGCCGAGCGCCCCGCCGGCACGACCCTGATCGAACCCGCTGAGAACTAGGCGGCGGCCGGCCACCGAACTGCAGTGAAGGCCACCATGCCTGCGTTGAACGCAGTGATGGTGGCCTTCACTGCGGCCGCGGCGAGCCGGCACGTTTCGCGCTTCCGCGAGCGCGCGTTTACAGTCGGTTCATGTCCGGTGGTGGAGGCCGGCCGTGGCTGGTTCCGCTCGCGCTGCTGGTGACGGGCGCGCTCGCCTTCCTCGCAACTCGATTCGAAGCCGATGGGATCGAGTCGGATCTGCTTGCCCGGTCACGGTCCGCACTCGCCGACGCCGGGCTGCCCGGCGCGTCCGTCAGCTTCGAGGGCAGGGACGCGACCGTTTCCGGACTGTCCGCCCGCGAGGCCGAGTGGGCGGTGGGCGTCGTGGCAGGCGTGGAGGGGGTTCGCGCCGCCGATGCGGCGGAGTCCACCCCGCGACGCGAACCCGGGGTACCCGAGGATGCCCGGCAGCGGCTGCAAGCCGAGCTGGACGGCCTGCTGGCCACGCAGCCGATCTCGTTCCAGCCGGACACCGCCGTGCTCACCCCTGAGGGCGAGAGCGCGATGACCGCGGTGCTCGAACTGCTCGGCACCACGCCCACGGACATTCGCTTCGAGGTCGGCGGGCACGTCGCCCGCCTGCCGGGCGGGGACCCGGCCGGCGCGCGGGCGCTCTCGCAGGAGCGGGCCGACGCGGTGGCCCAGCGGCTGATCGCGTCGGGCATCGCCAACACGAGGGTCACCGCCATCGGCTACGGCGACACACGTCCGCTCAGCCCGAGCGGCGACACCGGCGCCGACCGGCGGGTGGAGATCACGGTGCGGTGAGAAGGGGGAGAGCGATGCTGTGGTTGTTCGGGCAGATCTGGCTCTGGCTGCTGATCTCGTTCGCGCTCGGCGCCGGGCTCACCGCCCTGCTGTTCCGGCGCCCTGCGCGACAACGCCCGCCCGAGCGTCCCGTCCCGCCTCCCGCGGCGCCCCCACCGGCCGAGGCCGAGGAGACCCGGCATCTGCCTGCCACCGGCGCGCTGCTTCCGGAACCCTCGCCTGACCACAGCCATCAGGAGGGCACGCTCCCGCCCCGGCGGGCCTGGCACGTCCGCAACGAATGGCCCGACGAGCAGGACGCGGCGGCGAGCGAGGACCAGGAGTCCCGGCGAGGCGGCTGACCCGCCGCTCACCCGCTGCTGATAAATTCGCTGCACCCGGTCACCCCCTGCCAGGCGGGTGTGGGTCTCCGGGTGCGTTCGAGGACGAGGTAAGGAACGTTGATGCCGCTCCCGCACTGGACCTCGGACAACGTGTTGCCACCCGGCCGTCACCCCGCCGATCTCTCCGACCTCTACGAGCGGTTCGTGTGGGACGCCCCGCACCGCAACGAGCGCGAGGTCCTCTTCAGCGCACTCAGTGGCTACCTCGGCGTCGTGACGCGGCTGATCCCGTCCGGGCGAGCCTGGATCAGCGGCACCATCACCGTGCGCAGCGAGCAGCTGCCGCAGGACGTCGACGTGGTGCTGATCCCCGACGACTGGGGCAGCCTCAAGCGGCTCGGCGGCCCCGCCCGCGCGGCGCTGTACGGGCAGCTCACGCTGCGCGGCGTGATCGCGGAGCAGCCCGCGATGTACCTGGAGCAGGTGCAACCGGTCGGCGGTCTGCTCGACGGGTTCCTCTGCCATCCCGGGGACGAGGAGGCGTGGGAACAGACGTGGTCCCGCGGCCCGGCCGACGGCATCGTCAAGGGCTTCGCGGAGGTGACCTGGTGAGCGTCTTCCGTGGCGTCGCCGAGAACATTCCCGGCGGCACCTGGCTCGACGACCTGGCGAGGGCGTCGGCGATGGCCGCGCATGCCAAGTTCGAGCGCACGTGCCGCTCGCCGCTACTGCGGGTGTCGCTGCTCGGGTCCTCCCAGCTCGACGCGTACACCTTCTCCGACATCAGCAAGGCGCTGCAGGACGCGACGGCCAAGATCGGCCACATCGTGCGCAACCCGCAGCAGGAGATCACCTACGTGCAGCCCGCCGACCGCGAGAAGGCGCCGCTGATCCAGCGCGGGCAGGCGGGCAACGCGATGTTCTTCGGTTTCCCTGAGACGGCCGCGCCCGACGCGCTCATCAACGACGGCATCGAGACGCTGTCGGAGCGGGCGGTCAAGGAACTGTGCGACTTCCTGCCTGCCAACGGCTCCGACGACGGCGCGCTCGATGCGGTGCTGCTGCAGCGCGACACCGTGCGCAACGCCGTGAGCGACATCGTCAACGCGGTGATGAAGACGTCGAGCCTAGGGCTGTCGCTGACCCCGACGAGCGGCGACGAACTGATGCGCAGCATGACCACCGAGCAGGCGCGCGTGCTGCAGAGCAGCCTGCGCGAGTCTCGCGAGGACGTCGGCTACGAGACGGTGACCGGCAGGCTCGACGGCGTGCGGACCCGGCGGCGCATCTTCTACCTCGAGCGCGACACCGGCAGCACGATCCAGGGCGCCGTCGCGCCGGACCTGCTCGACGAGATCAAGCTCAACCTCGACCGCCCGGTCACGGCGCGGCTGCGCGTGGTCAGGACGACGACGATCGATGGACGGCGGGGCCGCCCGGTGTACGAACTGCTGGAGATCCACTCGGAGACGAGCCTCTTCGACTGAGGCGGCTCGTCCCCTGCCATCCGCGGGCAGGATGCGGAACGAGCGGAACCGGGGCGGCAACGGGGTCATCGCCCGGTAGTCGCGCTGGTCGAGCGTGAAGACGCGGTCGGTGTGGTACCGGTGGGCGAGCACCAGCGGAGAGATCGCGAGCGTCTCGGTCTCGGGCGGACATGAATACGGCCCCGTGCCACCAGTCCCGATCTGGTGGCGCGGGGCCGTACTCACTCGTACTCGCTTCGTGACCGACGGTGCGGACTCACCCCGAGCAAGGAGCCACCCGCGCCACTGGGGCCACGATCACCTCATCGGTAACGCGACGAGGTGTGCGACACGGTAACAGGCCGCGCCGAGGCGGCTACAACCACCCCGGCACGCCTTGTTACCAATCGCTTACCCGGAGGCCACGGGTCAGCGAGTGACGGGGGTGAAGTCCCTGCTGCCGATGAAGGTCGGCCGGGGCTTGCTGGCCGCGAACGGCTCCTTCAGCGCGTTCTCGACGCTGTTGAACACCAGGAAGATGTTCGAGCGCGGATACGGGGTGATGTTGTTGCCCGAGCCGTGCATGATGTTCGAGTCGAAGAACAGCGCGGAGCCCGCGGGACCCGTGAACTGGTCGATCCCGTACTCGGCGGCGAGCTTGGTGATGTCATCCTCGCTCGGGACGCCGATCTCCTGCTCCTTCAGCGACGCCTTGTAGTGGTCGTCCGGCGTGGCGCCGACGCACTGCACGAACGTGCGCTGCGAGCCGGGCATCACCATCAGGCCACCGTTGAAGGGGTAGTTGTCGGTGAGCGCGATCGAGCAACTCACCGCGCGCGGCTTCGGCATCCCGTCCTCGGCGTGCCACGTCTCGAAGTCGGAGTGCCAGTAGAAGCCCGAGCCCTTGAACCCCGGCATGTAGTTCACGCGGCTCTGGTGGATGTAGACCTCCGAGCCCAGGATCTGCCTTGCCCGGTCCAGGATGCGCGGGTCGCGCACCAGTTCGCTGATCAGCTCGCTGATCTTGTGCACCTCGAAGATCGACCGGACCTCGCCGGACTTCTTCTCGGTGATCACGCGCTCGTCGGCCTTGAGCTGGGAGTCCGACGAGAGCCGTACGAGTTCCTGCCAGTAACCCTGCACCTCGGCGGGCGACAACAGGCCCTCGATGATCGTGTAGCCCTTCGCCTCGTGTGAGGCGAGTCCGGCCGCGTCGAACGGCCCGTCTCCCTCGGCGCCCCACACTGTGGGATCAGCCCGTTCGAGCAGCTGCGCCTCACCGACCACACGGGTTGGATAACTGTCCTCAATCCGGCTCTCTGCGAGAGTCAAAATACTCGCCTCCTACGAGTGCCACTCTTTTGTTTGTTTTCTGTGCCCCCTCGGGGTTCGCGATGCGGCGTGCCGGGGCCGCTCGACCCCGGCACGCCTATCGCGACGTCTCGGCAGTCAGTCAGTCTTCCTCGACCACGAGCGGGTACACGCCGTTCTCGTCGTGGACCTCGCGCCCGGTGACCGGCGGGTTGAACACGCAGACGGTGCGCATCTCGGTCTTCGGCCGGACCTGGTGCTTGTCGTGGTCGTTCAGCAGGTAAAGCGAACCGGGCTTGAGCTGATGGGTCTCGCCGGTCGCCTTGTTCGTGATCTCGCCCTCGCCCTCGACGACGAAAACGGCCTCGATGTGGTTGGCGTACCAGAAGTCGTTGACGGTACCCGCGTACAACGTGGTCTCGTGCACCGAGAAGCCCGCCTTGTCCTTGGCGAGCAGGATGCGCTTGCTCCGCCAGTTCGGCGTCTTGATGTCGGCGTCGGTGTCGGTGACCTCGTCGAGTGTGCGGACGATCAAAACGTACTCCCTTTCTCCTGTACGAAAACTGACTCAGCGCGACAGCACGGACTTCACGGAGTCCGTGATGATCTCCAGGCCCTGCTCGATCTCGGCGTCGGTGGTGGTCAGCGCGGGCAGCAGCTTGACGACCTCGCCGTCGGGACCGGACGTCTCCATGAGCAGGCCGCGGTCGAAGGCCGCCGCGCAGACCTTGCCCGCCACCTCGCCGGTCGGGAACTCGAGGCCCCTGGCGAGGCCGCGGCCCTTCGCGACCAGGTTCGCCTCGGGGTGATTCTCCACCAGCTCGGTGAACACGGCGCCGACCCGCTCGCCCTTGGCCTTGGTGGACTTCTCCAGCTCGTCGTCGCGCCAGTAGGTGCGCAGGGCCTCGGTGGCGGTGACGAACGCCGGGTTGATGCCGCGGAAGGTGCCGTTGTGCTCACCAGGCGACCACACGTCGAGGTCGGGCCGGATGAGCGTGATCGCGAGCGGAAGGCCGTATCCGCCGATCGACTTCGAGAGGCAGACCATGTCCGGCTCGATGCCTGCCTCCTCGAAGCTGAAGAACGGGCCGGTGCGACCGCACCCCATCTGCACGTCGTCGAGGATCAGCAGGATGTTGTGCCGCTTGCAGAGCTCGGAGAGGCCCTGCAGCCACTCGAGCCGCGCGGCGTTGATGCCGCCCTCGCCCTGCACCGTCTCTACGATCACGGCGGCGGGCTCGTTCAGACCGCTGCCGGAGTCCTCGAGCAGGCGCTCGAAGTAGAGAAAGTCGGGGTAGGCGCCGTCGAAGTACTGGTCGTACGGCATCGGCGTGGCGTGAACCAGCGGGATGCCCGCGCCGCCGCGCTTCATCGAGTTACCGGTCACCGACAGCGCGCCCAGGGTCATCCCGTGGAAGGCGTTGGTGAAGTTGATGACCGATTCCTTGCCGGTGATCTTGCGCGCGAGCTTGAGCGCGGCCTCGACCGCGTTGGCGCCCCCGGGGCCGGGGAAGATGACCTTGTAGTCCATCGAGCGCGGCTGGAGGATCACCTCGTTGAGGGTCTCCAGGAAGTCGCGCTTGGCAACGGTGAACATGTCGAGCGCGTGGGTCACGCCGTCGCGCGAAATGTAGTCGATCAGTGCTTTCTTCAGCACCGGGTTGTTGTGCCCGTAGTTGAGCGCACCGGCTCCGGCGAAGAAGTCAAGGTACGCTTTGCCGTCCTCCGCGTAGAGCCAACTGCCTTGCGCTCGATCGAACACGGTCGGCCAGCCACGGCTGTAGCTGCGCACCTCGGATTCGAGCGTTTCGAAGATGCTCACCTTGCTTCGTCTCCTGCTTTATCGGGCGAAAACAATTGTTGGGTTTTCGCTTTCTAGCGCCCAGTCTCATCGTGGGCTCGCACGAGCGGACCGATGCGGAACAGGTCCTCCGGCTCGTGCTCATCGGGAAAATCACTCGCCGCGAACAGCTCGGACCGCTCGAGAGGGGCGTTCCATCGCTTGGCGAAGGAACCGAACAGCCGGATCGACGCTTCGTTGTCCGGCGTGATCGTGGTGTCCAGGTAGCGCACTCCGTCGGCGACGAGGCGGTTGAACAGCGCGTCGAGCAGCTTTCCTGCCAGGCCGCGGCCACGCTGGGCGTCGTCGACCGCGACTTGCCACACTAACGCGGTGTCGGGCGCGTCGGGCCTGCGATAGCCGATGACAAACCCCACAGTATTTCCATCGACCTTGGCGACAACAGAAGTCTCAGCGAAATCGCGACACCACAACAGGTACGTGTACGACGAGTTGAGGTCAAGTTTTTGCGAATCACGCGCTATTCGCCACAGGGCGGCACCATCAGCTCGGGATGGCTTTTCGATCACCACGTGGCCCGCCGATTGATTATCGCCGTTGGCACGGATTGAGTGCTTTCCGGACATATTCAAGCAACGTAACAGAGTGCGTTACGCCGCTCAGCCCCAGATCGATGCGGACCCTCCGCCTACCTGCAACGACACAGAAACACATGTGACAATGCCGACAGAAATGTACCGATCATGGCGTCAGTTGTGCTATAAGCGCAGCACGTCCGGCCGCTGAGCTCTCAGCGGCTCACGTCTAGCACGGTAGTGGCACACGCCGTCGCACGCGAGGGGTCAGCCGAGCGCGACTCTGCGTCACCCTGTGTTCCGGCCAGGTTCGGCTCGAAGTCGGGGATTCGCAAACGACCGGTTCGAAGATCAACCGGTTCCGATCCCCATCGAAAGGTTTGCCGTGAACCGACGCCTGCGCAGCCTCGGCGTGCCGCTCGCCGCCGCGGTGCTCGCCACCGCCGCCGTCACCACGATCACGACGCTCGGACCCGTTGACGCCGACACCACCTCGGCTGCGAGTCCGGGCAAGCACCGCCAGGCGGTCGTCGCCGCCCACCGCGGCTCACCCGGCCTCGCGCCCGAGGAGACGCTCGCCTCCTACCAGCGCGCGCTGGCGGAAGGCGCCGACGTGCTCGAAGGCGACGTGCAGCTCACGGCCGACGGCGAGCTCGTGCTGGTGCACGACGACACGCTGGCCCGCACCACCGACGTCGAGACCGTGTTCCCCGAGCGAGCGCAGGGCCTGGTCGGCGACTTCACCCTCGCCGAGATCAAGCGGCTCGACGCGGGTTCGTGGTTCGACCCCCGTTTCGCGGGCCAGCGCGTGCCGACCGTGCGCGAGCTGCTGGAGCTCAACCGCGGCCGCGCAGGGCTGACGCTGGAGCTCAAAGCGCCGCAGAACAGCCCCGGTGTCGGTGCGAAGCTCGCCGAGGAACTGCGGGCGGCCGGGCTCGCCGACGGCGCGATCCTGCGCTCCGGCGCCTACCGCGTGAAGGTCCACTCCCGCGACGAGACCGCTCTGCGGGAGTTCCACGCGGTCGCGCCCAAGGTGCAGCTGGCGGTGCTGACCGGCGGCAAGATGCTCGACGACGCCATGCTCGACGCGCTCGCCGGCTGGACGGTGGGAGTGTTCGCCCACCCGCGCGTGACGACCGCGGCCGACATCGACCGGGCGCACGCGCGCGGGCTCAAGGTGTTCAGCGACCCGGTGGACAGTCCCGCGCAGATCGAGATGGCCCTGCACCAGCGGTACGACTGGGTGGTCACCAACCACCCGGAGACGGCGCTGCGCGTGCGCGCGGGCAAGGACGCGTTCCCGGGACAGGGCGCCGTCGTCGTCGACCACGTCTTCCCGAACCCGAGCGGCGACGACGTCCAGCCGGAGACCGGCGAGCACGTCACCCTGCGCAACACCACGGCCAGGCCGATCGACGTGAGCGGGCACTACGTGCGCGACGCGGCGAGCAACCTGTTGCGCATCGGCGACGGCTTTACGATCCAGCCCGGCAGCCTGCTGCGGGTCTACCCCGGTCCGGGCACGAACCGCCCGGACGCCGTCTACAACGGGCTGACCGCCGGGTTCCTGAACAACACCGGCGGCGACACGGTGACCCTCTACTCGCCGCGCCACCGGGTGCTCGACACCCACTCCTACATCGTCCCGTGACCGGTGGGGTGCGGCGTGGCCCCACGTCGCACCCCGGCCCGGTGCCCCGTCACGCCTGTCCGCACGACCTGGACACCGTGGTGATCCGTCCCGCCATGGGCGGACATCTGGCCGCTGCCGCCGACCCTCGCCGGCGCTGAGCCTTGGAGGACCGGCGAACGCTCGCGGCGACCTTTCGAGCGCCAGTGCCGTGCCGGTGTGCGCGGCACGGGTTCGCCGTGTCGAGCCGCCTCCTCTCCGGGCCGGGTGCCCGCGCGCATAGGTCCGCGTCCACGCCACGTGCGACGATGGAGCCATGCCCAAGAAGCTGCGCCTCACCGGCGACGCCGAGGCCGACAAGCTGCTCAGCAGCGACCCCTTCGCGCTGCTCACCGGTCTGCTCCTCGATCAGCAGTTCCCGATGGAGCACGCGTTCATGGGGCCGAAGAAGATCGCGGACCGCATGGACGGCTTCAGCATCACCAAGATCGCCGATACCCCTGTCGAGGAGTTCGTCGAGCTGTGCGTGCAGCCGCCTGCCATCCACCGCTACGGCGGATCGATGGCTCGGCGAGTCCACGCTCTGGCGAATCACGTCCTCGAGCACTACGACGGCAAAACGGACAGGATCTGGAAGTCCGGCAAGCCGGACGGCAAGGAACTGCTGCGGCGGGTCAAGGCACTGCCGGGCTACGGCGACCAGAAGGCCAGGATCTTCGTTGCGCTCCTCGGCAAGCAGCTGGGCGTGACGCCGGAGGGCTGGCGCGAGGCGGCGGGCGCCTACGGCGAGGAGGGCTCGCGCCGGTCGATCGCCGACGTCACCAGCGCCGAGACCCTCGCGGAGGTCCGCGACTTCAAGAAGGCGGCCAAGGCCGCGGCCAAGGGCGCAGGCTAGCTCGCGAACCGCTTGCGGTACTCCGTCGGGCTCAGCCCGGTTCGCCTGCGCAGCCGCGCCCTCAGGTTGGCCACGCTGCCCAGCCCGCTGCGGGAGGCCACGACGTCGAGTCGCTGCTCACCACGCTCGATGAGCCTGCACGCAAGGTCCACGCGTTCGGCCGTGAGCCAGCCGAGCGGCGTCGTGCCGAGTTCGGCGCGGAACCGGCGGTGCAGCGTGGCCTGGCTCATCGCTGCCCGAGCGGCGAGGTCGGCGACCGTCAGTGGCTGGTCCAGCCGCGCCTGAGCCCAGGCGAGCACCGGTGCGAGCGACGCGTCCGGTACCTCGGGCACCGGCCGTTCGATGAACTGCTGTTGACCGCCGTCCCGGTGCGCGCCGAACACCAGCCGCCTGCTCACTGCGTTCGCGATCTCGGCACCGTGGTCGCGCCGGACCACGTGCAGCCCGAGGTCGAGCGCGGCGGCGCTGCCCGCCGCCGTGAGCACGTCACCGTCGTCGACGAAGAGCACGTCCCGTTCCAGCCGCACCGACGGGAACCGGGCGGCGAAGACCTCCGCCCACCGCCAGTGCGTGGTGGCCCTGCGCCCGTCGAGCAGACCCGCCGCGGCGAGCGTGAACGCGCCGGTGCAGAAGCTCAGCAACCGGGCACCCCGGTCGGCCGCGGCGCGCACGGCGTCGAGCACGGCGGGCGCGGGCTCCACCTCGGGATCAGGCCGGTTCGGCACGAGAACCGTGTCCGCGGACTCCACCGCGTCGAGCCCGGCGACCTCGGACAGCGTGAACATGCCCAGGTGCATGCGAACGGCCGGCCGCGCCGAGCAGAGCACGAACTCGTACCAGTCCCGGCCGAGCTCGGGCCTGCGCAGCCCGAACAGCTCCGTCGCCACGCCCAGCTCGAACGGATTCGAGCCGTCGTCGACGATCGCCACAACGCGGTGCGGCGCGTGCGAGGAATCAAGCGACATATGCGATTCCTAGCACCCACGTGTCGGGCTCCGCTGACGAGGATGGAGCCATGACCGAACCGATCGAACTGACCGCCGCGCTGTCCACGTTCGACCAGCTCTGGAGCCCGCGCATCGTGACACAGGTGAACGACTACGACGTCCGTGTCGCCAAGGTCGCGGGCGAGCACGTGTGGCACGCACACGACGACACCGACGAGTTCTTCCTCGTCCTCGACGGCGAGCTGACGATCGCCCTGCGCGAGCAGTCCGGCGAGCGATCCGTCGTGCTCCCCAAGGGCGCGGTGTTCGTCGTGCCCCGCGGCACCGAGCACAAACCGTTCTCGAAGGACGGCGCCTCACTGCTGTTGTTCGAGCCGACCGGCACCCTCTCCGTCGGCGACCGCCACGACGAGCTGCCCGGCCACGTCGACGCCACCACCGGGCACGCGCTCAGCGGCTAGGAACGCCGCCGCTCAGCGGAGCACGATGCCGCGCACGAACGCGGCCTGCCCGACGTGCTGCAGGTCGTCGCCGATGACACTGACGAGCCGGACGCCCAGCGTCACCGGAGGGTCCCAGTTCTCGTCGACGACGACCTCCAGGTCATCGTCAGAGAGCCCCTCCACGTAGCCGATCGTCTGCTCGCACACGGCGTCGTGGTAGTCCACGAGCAGTTGCGGCGAGCCGACCCGCACCTTCGCGACGTCGGCGCTCGAGTGCCCATAGCCGATGTCACCTGCCGGGAACGGCAGACCGAACCGGTCGGCCCAGCCCTTCGCGGTCCAGACCTGGTCGAGGCCGGCCACGTCGGCGACGTGATCGTCCTGGACCCGCGTCAGGTGCCACACGAGCCACGCGATCGAGTTCGCGTCCTTGTCGACGCGGTGGGCCAGCTGCTCCCCTGTCAATCCGTCGACAGCGGCGTGCACCTCCTCCCGGATGCGGCCGAACGCGTCCTTCAGTAGCTCCACACTTCCCATGGCTCAATTGTGTTTGATCGGGACGCGGGCTGCCGCACACTTCAGGACGTGCCCCGCTCGGTCCCCGCTTGCGGTTCACCGCCCTCGCCCGCTCGTCGCCGTGGCGCCGGCGGACCCTGCGGTTCACCGGGTGCTCGCGGCGGCCGAACGGGGCGGAGCGCGAGGTCCGCGCGTGGTGCGCGACCCGACGGTCTCCGGATCGAGCCAGGACGGGACGCCGCTCAGCGCGGCGGTCGCGACGCGGCCGTGGGCCACCACGCCGACCATCACCACCGAGGGCACCCGCGTCGAGCGGCCCCGTTCGACCCGCTCGCCCCACGCGCCAAGCGGCCCGAAACCGACACCGACGGGCTCGCGGTCCGCAGTCCCACCGAAGGCTGCGCCGCACTGCCACGATCCGATGTACGTCGACTACCGCTCGGTGGCGATGCAGGACCCCGTCGAGCTCGCCGACGCCGAGTGCGGGTTCAGCGCTCCCACACCGGATTCGGTCGAGATCAACGACGGTCGGCGAGGCCTCTCACGGCAGGCGGGCGTGGCAGACGACCCCTGCGCTCGACCCCGCCTACGACCCCCTGTTCGTCCCGCGCGTTGCTCTTCTCCGCCGGCGTCCGAGGACCAGGCCCGAGGCCGCTCGCCCACACGCGCGACCGGCAGCCGGGTCTGCGCTGCGCCGGCGCACCCCTGGTGCGGCCGGACGTGGCGACCGGCGTGTGTGTCTGCGCCGAGGAGCTCGGCGGATCGCGAGCGAGCGGCGGCCCCGACGTCGCGATCGAGGCCGTCGACGAATCCATGCCAGACGAGCTGCTTGCGGCCAGAAACTGGCCGGAATCACGCATAGCGTGGTCGCACCGACAACGACAAGGAGTGGTGACCATGGACTTCAAGCTCGAACTCGTCAGTGTTCCGGTGTCTGATGTGGACAAGGCGAAGGCTTTCTATGTGGAGAAGGTCGGCTTCAACGCCGATCACGATCACACCGTGAACGACGACATTCGCTTCGTGCAGCTCACCCCGCCCGGCTCCGCCTGTTCGATCGCCATCGGCAAGGGGCTCTCGAAGATGCGGCCGGGTTCCGCCGAGGGTTTGCAGGTGGTGGTCTCCGACATCGAGGCGGCACGCGCCGAGCTCGCTGGCCGGGGTGTCGACGTCAGCGACGTGCAGGACTTCCCGTGGGGCCGGTTCGTGTTCTTCTCCGACCCGGACGGCAACTCCTGGGCTGTGCAGCAGATCCCCGCTCGTTCCTGAACCTCCTCTCGCTTCGTGAGCGCCTAACGCACCGCCGGCCGGGGAAACAGCTCGACGAAACGCCGAGCGGTCTCGTCGTCGCCCTCGACCTTGGCCTCTCCGTGACGCTGCGCCTCGGTGAGTTCCCGGCCCCCGAACACCACCGAGCGCAGCGTCGCGGCACCGGTCTCGATGACGGCGTCGGGCTCCTCGGCCGACCCGCGCCCCATGGTGAGATCCCCCTCGGCGACCTCGGCGTGGAACACGTCGCCGCTGACCCGTAGCTCCACCCCCAACCGCAGCCCCGCCGCGGCCTGCACGTCGAACGTCGTCCTCAACGCGAGCACGAGCGCATCCGGACTCAGTTCGGCGTCCGACGTCATCGGCGTGCGACTACCCCACCTGGCCAGCGCGAGCAGGGCGGGCTCGAGCCCCTGCCCGCGCTCGGTCAGTTCATAGGCCCACGCACTCGCCGGCGGCCCCAGCCTGCGCCGGCGCACTATCCCGGACTCCTCGAGCTCCCGCAGCCGGGTCGAGAGCACGTTCTGGCTGGCGTGCGGCAGCCCTTCACGCAGATCGGTGAACCGCTTCGGGCCGTTCAGCAGCTCCCGGACCACGAGCATGGCCCAGCGTTCCCCGACCAGGTTCAAAGCGCGGGCGAGGCCGCACGGGTCGTCGTAAGTGCGCTTGCCTGACATGCCTCCGAACTTACACTTCACAATCAGGACTGGCTAGTGCTAATTTAGGACCACAAGTCAGAGGAGGCGTCATGACCACACCGCGAACCACCGAGATCGAGACCCTGCCCCAGGGCGACGTTGCCCTGCTGGAGAGCGCGGTCGCCCAGCGGTTACTGCATTCGACGGAGCTCGCCCGGCTCGGCTATACGGCGAGAGACGGCACACCCCGGGTGCTGCCGATGCTGTTCCACTGGAACGGTGCCGAGGTGGTGATGTCCACGTTCGCGGGCGCACACAAGATCGCGGCCCTGCGAGAACGGCCGGACGTGGCGATCACCATCGACACGGCGACGGTTCCCCCGGAGATTCTGCTGATCAGGGGCAGAGCCGAGGTGACCGATGTGGACGGTGTCGTCGAGGAGTACGCCCTGGCACACCGGCGCTACTACGGTGAGGAGCAGGCGGCGGCGACGCTGGCCGAGGTCGACCGGCCGGGCACGCGCATGGCCAGGATCGCCGTCTTGCCGACCTGGGTCGGGGTCCTGGACTTCCAGACCCGCGTTCCCGGCGTGCTGGGAGGTGTGTCGTGAGTGCGACGTTCGTGCTGCTGCCCGGCGCGGGCACTGACTCGTGGTACTGGCACCTGGTGGCCCCGCGGCTGCGCGCGGAGGGCTTCGATGTCCTGACCCCCGACCTGCCGTGGACGGACGACGCCTCCGGGTTGGCGGAGTACGCCGACGTGGTGGTGGAGGCGATCGGCGACCGGAAGGACGTCGTGCTCGTGGCGCAGTCGATGTCGGGTTTCGTCGCCCCGATGGTGTGCGAGCGCGTGCCGGTCAGCCTGCTCGTCCTGGTCGCGGCGATGACGCCGAAGCCGGGCGAGTCGCCTGGCGAATGGTGGGCCGCCACCGGTCAGGAACGTGCGCAGCGAGAGCAGGCCGAGCGCGACGGCAGGACCGTGGACTTCGATCCTCGCGAGCTGTTCTTCCATGACGTACCCGCCGACGTCACCGCGGAGGCGTTCGAACGGGGCGAGCGGAACCCGTCCGACACGCCGTTCGAGAAGCCGTGGCCGCTGGCCGCGTGGCCGGACGTGCCGACCAGGTTCCTGCTGTGCCGCGACGACCGGCTGTTCCCCGCTGACTTCCAGCGCCGCGTCGTCCGGGAGCGACTGGGGATCGTGCCCGACGAAATGGACGGCGGCCATTTGCCCGCGCTGGCCCGGCCGCACGAGTTGACGAGGAGGTTGCTCGACTACGTGCGCTCCGGCTGAGCCGGCGGCAGGTTTGCCACCATCGCGTCGACCGTCGCGGGGGACAACATCTCGTCGGCCACGAGACCGGCGAGGCCGACGAAGGCGCCGTTCTCGCCGAGCTGGGACGGTTCGATGTCGAGGTTGCGCAACGCACTCGCATGGGCGTTGGCCTCAACCGTGCGCCGTAGGGCCTCGAGAAACGGCGGCAACACTCCGATCGCGCCACCCACGCGCACATAGCGCGGGTTGACGATGGTGACCATCGTGGCCACCACCGTGCCAACGAGGCGGCCGGCCTCCGCGGCGGCGCGGACGGCGTCGCCACGACCCTCGCCAACCCTGCGGACAACGTCGGCCAGGGTGCGGACACCGGTGGAGCGGAGGTCGCGGGTCAGGGCCTGGCCACTCGCGCTGGCGGCGACACACCCTCGGCGGCCGCAGCTGCACCGCTGCTCACTGCCCTCGATGCGCATGTGGCCGATCTCGCCGGCGGAGCCGCTTTCACCGCGGTGGATGCGGCCGGAGATCACCACGCCCGCGCCGATCCCGGTGCCGACCTTCACACCGATCAGCGCGGAGTCCGGTCGGCCCATGGCGTAGTAGTCGCCGAGGGCGAGCGCGTTGGCGTCGTTCTCGAGCAGCACCGGCACGCCGAACGCTTCGGCGAACGGTTCGCGCAGGGGCTTGCCGTTCCAGTCGGGCATGGTGGGCGGCGCCACGGTGACGCCACGCTCGTGGTCGATCTGGCCCGGCACGGAGAGCGCCATGGCGCACAGGGTGTCGGCCCTGTCCGTCCGGTTCAGGAGGTCGCGGCCGGCGTCGAGCAGCACCGGCACCACCTCCTGCGGACTGTGGCGCACGGGCAGGCGATGGTCGTCGCGGGCGAAGACGGTGCCGCGCAGGTCTGTCACGGCGAGGGTCGCGTGGCTCTGGCCGAGGTCGGCGACGAGCGCGGTGCGGCCGGTGTCGTTGACCTCGAGCACCTCGGCACGTCTGCCGCCGCTGGATTCGCGGTGCCCGGACGCGCGGACGAGACCGAGGCGGCGCAGCACGTCGAGCCGCTCGACCATCGTCACCCGCGACAGGCCGACCCGTTCCTGGAGTTCCTGGCGGGTCAGCGGTCCCTCTGCGCGCAGGACGCCGAGAACGCGTCCCGGCGAGGTGGGACTCGTCTGCGTCGACTTGGTCACGAGCACGTTGACAATATCCCTCAGAGAACTTACGTTAACCAACCTGACAAAAGTTCGTAACGTCGCGGGAGGGCATACATGCCGGGGACCGGCCTCGACCGCCGTGCCTTCCTGCGCGCCGCGGGTCTCGGCGCGCTCGCTCTGTCCGCCTCCGCCTGCACCGGATTCGCGACCACCGGCAACGGCGGCATGATCTTCCTGTCGACACAGTTCCGGCCGGTCGACGAAGCCGAGGCGTTCCGCTCGCTGCTCGGCGAGACGGTCGCGGGAGTCAGCTACGTGACCATCGAGGACGGGCCGTTCGCCGGTCAGGTCCGCAGCCAGATCGACGCAGGCTCAACGCAGATCGGTCTGCTCGGCGGACTGCACGGCGACCTGGCCCCGCTCGCGGACGGCTACCTGGAAGACGTCACCGACTTGCTCGCCGGACTCGGCGACCGGGGCTGGCCCGCTGAGTACCTCGAACTCGCCAAGGCGGGCACCGGCCGAACCTGGTACATCCCGTGGGCCAACGCGAGCTACGTGCTCGCCGCGCACGCCGACGCGCTCCAGCATCTGCCTGCGGGCGCCGACGCGAACGCGCTGACGTACGACGACTTCCTCGACTGGGCCATCGCCGCGCGGCGCGCCAACGGCAACCGGCCCATGCTCGGCCTGCCCGCGGGCCCGAAAGGGCTGCTCCACCGGTTCACGCAGGGCTACCTCCTCCCGTCGTTCACCGGCGGCCAGATCACGACGTTCCGCTCGCGCGAGGCCGCCAAGGCGTGGGAGTACCTGCGCGAGCTGTGGGCCAACTGCGGCCCGGCGAGCACAACGTACGACTTCATGCAGGAGCCGCTGGAGACCGGCGAGGTACGCATGGCGTGGGACCACGTGGTCCGCCTGGTCGACGCGCCGGAGCGAGACCCGCGGAACTGGCGAATGCTGCCCTCACCGCGGGGTCCGCACGGGCTCGGCTACATGGCCGTGGTCGCCGGGCTCGCCATCCCGAAGGACAGCACCGACCCCGACCTGGCCCGGCGCACGATCGACGAGCTGAGCAAACCGCACACACAGGTGGAGCTGCTGCGCTCCAACAGCTTCTTCCCCGCCGTGGCGGCCGAGATCCCGGAGGACCTGCCTCCCGCGATCAAGCTGGAGGCCGAGGCCGTGAAGCGACAGCAAGAGGCCGCCGACAGCATCCTGTCCCTGCCCCCGGTCGGGCTCGGCACCAGAGAGGGCGAGGTGAGCAAGGTCTTCCAGGACACCTTTCGGTCCATCGTGCTCGACCGCGCCGACATCCGGTCCACCTTGGACGGCCAGGCACGGGTGCTGCAGGGCATCCTCGACGACCTGAAGGTGCCGTGCTGGGCCCCCGACCCCGCCGCCGAGCGCTGCGAGGTGATGTAGGTGCGCCTGCGCTCGCCGTGGTTGCTGCTGCTGCCGTCGATCGTGCTCATGGTGGCGCTGTTCGGCTGGCCGCTCGTGCAGGGCGTTCTCTCGGCGTTCACCGGCGCCGACGGCTTCACCCTCGCGCACTGGGAACGCCTCTTCGGTGACCCGTACTTCCTGCGCGCGCTGCGTAACACGCTGCTGCTCATCGTCATCGTGGTGCCCGTTCAGGTGGTGCTCGCCGTCGGCATGGCGCTGCTGATGCAGGCGCGGCCACGGTTCGCGAGCGGGCACTTCTACCTGTGGTGCGTTCCGCTGGCGATCTCGGAGCTGGCCGCGGGTCTCGTGTGGTTGTCCATCTTCGACAACCGGGGCTACCTGAACTCGCTGCTGGTCTCGCTCGGGCTGTCCGAGAACGGCGTGCAGTGGCTGAACTACGAGAACACCGCCACGATGCTGCTCACCGTCGTGATCGCGGAACTGTGGCGGGCCACGTCGCTGGTGTTCGTGATCGTGGTCGCAGGCGTGCAGATGATCCCGCGCGAGTACGACGAGGCCGCGCAGGTCTTCGGCGCGACTTTCTGGCAGCGGCTGCGGCACGTCACCCTGCCACTGCTCGGCCCGAGCCTTCAGGTGGCCCTGATCCTGCGCACGATCCTCGCGTTGCAGGCCTTCGCCGTCGCGCAGGCACTCACCGGACGCGACTTCCCGCTGCTCGTCGGCGAGACCTACGAGTGGTACGTGGTGTTGCAGAACCCCGCGGTCGCGAGCGCGGTCGCACTCGTGGTGCTGGTGATCTCGCTGGGCACCGCGGTGCTGTACCTGCGCACGGTCCGCCAGCCGGAGGGGGCGCGATGAGCACGGAGACGCGCCCGGCCGAGGCCGCCGGGCGGACCCTGCCGCCTGTCGACACGGCACCATTGAAGCGGCGGCGCAGGCAGGCGGCGTGGGTGCAGGCCGCCTGCATCGCGGTGACGTTGTTCATGGCGTTGCCGATCGTGCTGATCGGGCTTTCGGCGATTTCCTCCCGGGATGCGCTCGCCGAGTTCCCGAAGCCGTTCCTGCCCAGCGAGTACTCCTTCGAGACGCTCCTGGCGTTCTTCGAGGCGACCGGCACCATTCCGGCGCTGGGCAACTCCGTGCTCGTCGGCGTCTACACGGTGTTCTGGTCGCTCGTGGTCGGCGCACCGGCGGGTTACGCGCTCGCCCGCCACGCCTTCCGGGGCAAGAACTCCTACCAGGTGTTCATCCTTCTGGTGCGGGCGCTGCCGATCGTGGTGCTCTCGGTGCCGCTCGCGACGATGTTCCTGCGGCTCGACGTCTACGACACGGTGTTCGCCGTGACGCTGGTCCACACCACGCTCGCGCTGCCGACCACCGTCCTGATCACGGCGAGCATCTTCGTGGCGGTGCCGACCGACCTCGAGGAGGCCGCGCAGGTCTTCGGGTGCACGCGCTGGCAGGCCGCCCGCAAGGTCGTGGTGCCGCTCGCGCTCCCGGGTCTCGCGGCCTCGTCGATCTTCACGTTCGTCCTGTCCTGGAACGAGATCCTCGGCGCGACCGTGGTGACGCTCAGCCACCGCACCCTGCCCGCGCAGGTGCTCACCGCACTCGATGAGGCCTCGACCGCCTACCGCTTCGCGGGCGGCTTCGCCCTGATCCTGCCCGCACTGGTGTTCATCGCCGTGATGCGGCGCTATCTCGTGAACATGTGGGGAACGACGCTGCGATGAGGGAGACCGACCATGGCTGAGGTCGTCCTGCGGGACCTGGTCAAGACCTACGCGGGGGCGACGGTGCGCGCGACCGACGAGGTCTCGCTGGAGGTCGCCGACGGTGAGTTCATGGTGCTGCTGGGCCCTTCCGGCTGCGGCAAGACGACTCTGCTGCGGATGGTCGCCGGGCTGGAGCTGCCGGACTCGGGCCAGATCGTCATCGGCGACCAGGACGTCACCTACCTGGAGCCGAGGCGGCGCAACCTCTCGATGGTGTTCCAGTCCTACGCCGTGTTCCCCAACAAGAACGTCGCCGAGAACATCGGCTTCGGGCTGCGCGTGCGTGGCACACCCGCCGCCGAGGTGCGCCGCAAGGTCGAGTGGGCCGCCGATCTGCTGCAGCTGAGCCCCTACCTCGACCGCTACCCCGCCAAGCTCTCCGGGGGACAGCGGCAGCGCGTCGCGGTTGCCCGTGCGATCGTGATGGACGCGGACGTGCTGCTCATGGACGAGCCGCTGTCCAACCTGGACGCGCTGCTGCGGCTGTCCTTCCGCGCCGAGCTGAAGAAGCTCGTCGGCGAGCTCGGCACCACCACGCTCTACGTCACCCACGACCAGGTCGAGGCGCTGTCGCTGGGCGACCGCGTCGCGGTGATGCGCGAGGGCAGGATCGCCCAGTGCGACGCGCCGACCGCGGTCTACGACGACCCCGCGAACGAGTTCGTCGGCGGCTTCCTCGGCAGCCCGCCGATGAACTTCCTGACCGGCACGGTCGAACGGGACGGCTCCAAGCTCGATCTCGGCGGGCAGTCGCTCGCCGTGCCGCACGCGCTGTCGACCTTCGCCGGCCGGACCCTGAAGCTCGGCGTGCGACCGGAGGCCATCGAGGTCGCGGGCGGCGACGGCGCGTTGCAGGGCGAGCTGCAGGTGCTGGAACCGCTCGGCTCCTCGGCGTTGCTGACCACGGAGATCTGCGGCCAGCCGGTGAAGGTGCAGGCGCCGCCGACGTTCCGCGCCGAGCCCGGCGGGAGCCTGAGCCTGCGCATCCCGCCCGAAGCGTGCCGCTGGTACGACCCCGAAACGAGTCTGCTCCTGGAGGTCCGGTGATCACCGCCGCGGGCCACCGCGCCGTCCACTTCCACCCCGCGAGCCTGGCCGCGAGGGCCGCGCTCGTGCTGCGCGACAACGACACCGGCAGCCTGGTCACCGCCTCCCCCAAGCTGTACCCGCACATGTGGAGCTGGGACGCGGCGTTCATCTCGATGGGCCTGGCCTACCTCGACGTGCGCCGCGCGGTCGCCGAGCTGGACACGCTGCTGGCGGCGCAATGGCGCGACGGGATGATCCCGCACATCGTGTTCACCCAGGACACCGACTACTTCCCCGGACCCGACCGCTGGGGCACCGACGCGGCGCCGCAGCGCCCGCACGGCGTGCGTACCTCCGGGATCTGCCAGCCTCCTGTACATGCGATCGCCGTGCGGCGCATCGTCGAGATCGCGCGGAAGACCTCGCAGGACGACGCCGAGGAGGCCGAGGCGTTCGCCGAGCGGGCGTGGTCCTCGCTCTACCGCTGGCACCGCTGGATCGTGCGGCACCGGATGCCGGACGCCAGCGGGCTCGTCGCGATCGTGCACGGCTGGGAGTCTGGAATGGACAACTCACCGCGCTGGGACGAGCCGTACGCCGCGGTGCTGCCCGGCCCCGACCTGCCGCCCTACATGCGGCTCGACCTGCTGCAGGTGGACGACCCCGGCGAGCGGCCGAGCGACGACGAGTACGACCGCTACCTGTGGCTGATCGAGCAGATGCGGCGCGCCGACTACCACCCCGACCGGGTCGTGGAGACCTCTGGCTTCCTCGTCGGCGACGTGTTCGTCACGGCCGTGTTCGCGCTGGCATGTGACACACTCGCCGGCCTCGGCGAGGAATTGGACCAGAACGCGGAAGAGATCGCCGAGCTGCGGATGTGGGCGGCGCGGGCCCGGGCCGCCGTGGCGCTGAGCGCGCACCCCGAGACCGGCATGGCACGGGACCGCGACATCCGCAGTGGGCGCTGGCTCTCGGCCGAGACCATCGCCGGGTTCTCGCCGCTGCTGTGCGGCGGCCTGCCCGCCGACGTCGAGTCTCGCCTGATGTCCACGCTGGACAGCCCCGCGTGGTCGGGGCACCCCGACCTGCTGGCCGCTGTGCCGCCGTCGGTTTCGCCGTCGTCGCCGGACTTCGACGCGAAGCGCTACTGGCGCGGTCCGCAGTGGCCGGTGGTCACGTGGCTCTTCGGCTGGGCTTTCGAGCAGCGCAACTGGCCTCGCCACGCGAGCGAGTTCCGGGCACAGGGCGTGCACCTGGTCTCCGACGGCTCGTTCGGCGAGTACTACGAGCCGTTCACCGGCAAGCCGCTCGGCAGCACCAACCAATCGTGGACGGCGGCCGTGGTGCTCGACTGGCTTTGCGGGGTCTGACTACGTCGTCAGCTGCAGCACGAGCTGCACCTGCAGCTCACCGCACGCCGCGCCCAGCAGCGCTCCGGTGAGGATGAGGATCCACTCGTCCTGCTGGAACGCCGGCCGCAGCAGGCCCTCGAACTCGTCGGCGTCGAGCTGCTTCATCTTGGTCACCAGCGTGTTGCGGATGTCCATGGCGTCCTCGGCGTAGTCCTCGATGTAGTGCAGCGTCTCCGGCAGCCGAGCCATCACCTGATCGGCGATCCGCTCCTTCATCTCCTGATAGCGCCTGCTGCCGATGGCCATGACCACGAGCGGCTTCGCGAAGCTCGCCTGCTTCGCCAGCTCCGCGTCGACCTGCCGCTGGATCAACGTGACCACCTTGTCCGAGAACGGGCCGCGCAGCACGGCCTCGATCACGTTGTGCGGGGTGATGATCTCCCTGGCGATGAGCGCGGCGTAGGCCTCGGAGACCTCGGCGCGCCGTTTGATGAACAGGCCCTGCCATTCGAACAGCCCGAGGTAGCGGGTCGGCTCCTTCGGCCGGAAGATCATCTTGAGGGCGAGCCAGTCGGTGAACCAGCCGATGAACAGGCCGAACAGCGGCATGATGAGCGGGATCCGGAACACGAGCCACACGACCATCTGCACGATGCCGATCAGGCCGCCGAAGAGCAGTCCGGAACGCGCGATGAACCGGAACTCCTTGTGCCCCGCCTCCTGGAAGATGCGGTTGAGCAGCGCCTTGTCCTTTACAAGGCTCGTCACGACCATGTCCTTGAGGTCGAACACGGAGTCGACGTCGTTCTTGATCGCCTCCATGACCGAGGCGACCATCTTCGGCGCCTCGGCCTGCACCCGCCTGACCACGAGCTTGCGCACGCGTTCGGGCAGCGCGTCCCAGAGCCCCGGCTGGTACTCGGCCGCGATGTCGGTGACGATCTCCTCGGTGGCGGCGAGCAGCGGCCGCTCGATCTCCTTCGCGATGCGCTCGGGGTCGAGCCGCTCCACGACCTCGCGCGGCGTGACCAGCTGCTGGGTCATCGTGTCGCACGCGATGCTCGCCATTCGAGCTGCGCGCTTTGGGACGATGCCCTGCCAGCCGAGGAACGGCTTGCCACGCAGCCGCAGCCCGGTGAAGTTCAGCGGCTGGAACATCATGCGGATCGCGACGAGCTTGGTCACGTAGCCGATGAGCGCGGCGACCACCGGGATGGAGCAGTACACGGGCCAGTACCGCAGGAAGTCGTCGGCGATTCCCCGCAGGTACTCGTCCATCACGCACCACCAACATCCTCACCGATGTGGGTGACCATGATCACATGACGGCCACCGGATCGCACCCGCACTCACTTCGGCGCGCAGGCCTGCCAGAAGCTCACCCCGAGCGGCGAGATCCGCACGGTGCGCCGGACGAACCGCGGCCGCTTGACCAGCTGCTCGGCCGCCCGCACCGTGTCGTCGGTCAGCAGGATCTCGTACTGCGTGCTCAGCGCGGGCGCCTCCTCGTCGATGTCGGCCAGGCCGAGGCCGACGAGCCGGGTGACGTAGGCGGGCACGTGGTCGAGCAGGGTCACCCCGGCCGCCTTGCCGACGGTCGAGGCGTTGCGGAGCACGACCCGTCCCGCGCCGCCGAGGCCGGTGCGCTCGGCGACGTCCACCAGCGGGAACGGCGAACCGTCGGCGAGCGCGGCCAGGATGCGGGCCTCGTCGGGCGTCAGCTGGCGGAGGATGACCGCGTAGAGGTAGTCGCGGGAGCGGTCGCGGTCGAGGCCGGTGGACCGGTTCAGCAGCTCGGCCATGGCGACGCGCAGCGGCTCGTCGGGCGTCACGACGGTGACCGCGCGGCCCTTCACCTGGCCGTTGGTGAGGTTTCTGCCGGTCGACGGCGCCTGGTTGAGCGTGGCGAGGTAGGGGTCGCCAGCGCCTTCGAGGCGTCGGCGCAGCTCCCCGAGGGCCTTCTGCTCGAGCGTCCGCAGGCTCCGTTCGGCGCTGTCGGCGCCGGGCAGCCGCCTGCCGAGCGAGTAGCCCGTGCGCGCGGCCCAGCCCGCGATCCTGCCGGCACGTTGCACCAAGTCTTCCGAGTCCACGCAGGGGATGTTACTTGCCCGTACTACTTCGGACGGTCCTGCTCGCCGTCGAGGAAACCCCAGTTCCGCAGCGCACCCTTGATGAACTCGGCGCCGATGCTGTTGGCCTCGTCCGCGTTGCCCCGGACCCGGTCGGGGGTGGTGTCCGGCTGTTCGACCACGCGGTCGCGTTCGGCCTCTGGGTGTTTCCAGTGCTCGCCACACCCGTGGGGGCAGGGCATCTCGATCGTGCGGAGCACGCCGGAGGTCGGCTGCGGCTGCTGCCAGGACAAGGTGCCGGTGTCGTGGCAGAGCGGGCAGTCCTCGCCCGCGCTACTTCGGGACCTGCCCGAGTCCTCCGCAGTTGCCACAAGGGTCCTTTCGGTTGGGTCCGAGCCCCGAGCCGTGGCAGCGCGGGCAGTCGACCATGTCACCGAAGTTCATCGTGCACCTTCCCCCGAGCCTCCGAAAGCGTAAACAGCATAGTTCGCGAAAAAGCAGCGGCCCCGAATCGCGCATTGCCGCTTAGTCCGTTGAGCCGCACCAATTCGGACATTCGCCCGGAATGCGAACCGCGAATGGATCATGCTCGGGTGGGTTAACCCAAATGCAGTGAAGGCCACCATCACTGCGTGGGAATCAACACTGCGGCGCGCAGCGTCTCCGTTTGGGTGGTGGTGGGAGACGGTCGGGCGCAGGCATGGTGGCCTTCACTACTGCAGGGGCGAGGACCTGGCTCAGGGGGTCAGCCAGGTCCTCGCGGCTTCGAGGCCGGCCAGGGTGATCTGGTGGCCGCCGTGATGCCAGTTCTCGGTGACCTCCGCGGAACGTTCCCGCAGCAGCGCCACGAGCCGCTCACTCGACGCCAGCGGGGCCATCGGGTCCTGCCTGCCGTTGGAGAGGAAAACGCGGGTTCCGCTCAGGGGACGGGAAGGCGGATCGGGCACCGGGAGCATCGCGGCGAACAACGCCGCCTCGGTCAGCACGTCCGGCCGCAGCAGCGTCACCGCCGCCGCGATGTTGGCGCCGTTGGAGAACCCGGCCGCCACCAACCTGCGGTCCCCGAGCCCGTACTCCCGCCGCGCCGCGAGCACGAACTCGGCGAGCTGCTCGGCCCGGAACAGCACGTCCTCGGTGTCGAAGACACCTTCCGCGAGCCTGCGGAACCAGCGCGCCGCGCCGTGCTCGGACACCGGGCCCGCCGGTGCGAGCATCGGCGACGACGGGCTCAGCTCCTTGCCGAGGGCGAGGATGTCGTCCGGGTTGCTGCCCGTGCCGTGCAGCAGCAGGAGCACCGGCGCGTCGTCCTCGCCCTCCACGAACCTGTGGTCGAGCGACAGCGCGGTCATACCCGCACCGGGTTGTTCTCGCTGGGCAGGTCGAGCTTCGGCAACGTCGCCTCGATCTGCTCGCGGTTGGGCTCCAGCCACGGCGGCAGCTTGAGCGCACGGCCCAGCTCCAGCAGCGGCTCGTCGATCGAGAAGCCCGGCTGGTCGGTGGCGATCTCCAGCAGCGTGCCGCCCGGCTCACGGAAGTAGATCGACCGGAAGTACTGGCGGTCGAGGATGGACGTGACGCCCACCCCGCAGTCGACCAGGGCCTCCCGCCAGCCGACCTGGGTCTCCTCGTCCGGGGCCCGCCACGCGACGTGGTGCACGGTGCCCGCGGCGACCAGGCCCTTCGGCGCGTCGGGCGTCACCAGCACGTCCACCATCGCGCCCGGGCCGCCGTCGCCCGCGGTGAACCGGAAGCGGTTGCTGTCCTGCTCGGAGAACGTCAGCCCGAGGTCCTCGGTGAGCGTGCCCGCCGTGGCGTCCTCGCGCGACACCGACATGGTCACGGAGTGCAGGCCGCGGATGGCGTGCTCACCAGGCACCAGCGCCGTGTCCCACGGGTCGCGGGGGTCGCCCTGCTGGTGGGCGACGAGCGCGAGCTGAAGGCCGTCGGGGTCGCGGAAGGTGAGCACCTCCTCCTCGTCGCGACTGGTGACCTCGCTCGTCGTCACGCCGGAGACCTCGAGGTGCTGCTTCCACCAGCCGAGCGAGTGCTCGGGCACCGAGAACGACGTGGTGGTGGCCTGACCGGTGCCGATCCGGCCGCTGGGCGCGTCGCGCCAGGGGAAGAACGTGAGCAGCGTGCCCGGTTTGCCGGACTCGTCGCCGTAGTAGAGGTGGTAGGTACCCGGGTCGTCGAAGTTGACGGTGGTCTTCACCAGCCGCAACCCCAGCGTGCGCAGGTAGAAGTCGGCGTTGCGCTGCGGGTCTCCGCCGATCGCGGTGACGTGGTGCAGGCCGCTGGTCTTGAACGACATGGCGTCCCTCCTTGGGAGCGGGTGCTTCAAAGCTAACCCCATAACATCTCGCGCGCAAGATATATTTCCGGAAGACAACTGCGGTACACTCGGGGCGTGCCGACCGAACCCGACGACGACGAGATCGTGACCTGGTGGGGCCTGGTCATCGAGGGATACCTGGCCACCCAGGACCGGCTGATGGGCGAGATCGCCGAGCGGTTCGGCCTCGCCCCGGCCTCGTTCGACATCATCCTCAGACTCGTCCGTTCCCCCGATCACCGCATGCCGATGACCCGGCTCGCCAAGGAGGCGGCGCTCTCCAGCGGCGGGTTCACCAAGGTCGCCGACCGTCTCGCCGCCGCCGACCTCATCTGCCGGGTACCCAGTGCGGACGATCGCCGCGTCACCTACGCGTGCCTCACCGAACACGGGCTCGATGTCGCCGAACAGGCACGCAAGGCGTGCGCCGACATCCTGCGCAGGACCGTCCTCGAACCGCTCGGCCCGCAGGCGTCCGAGTCACTCGCCGAAGCCATGCGAACGCTGCGCGAGGTCAACGGCGCCGACTGAAAAACCGCACCGGGAACAGCCGTTGTCACCAGCGGAAACGGCGGCGGAGCATGGCGGCGAGGAGGTCATCATGCTCACCACATCGCCCGTCACGACACTGCTGCCGGTGACCGACGTCGAGCGCGCGGGCCGGTTCTACGCCGAGTCGCTGGGACTGAAGCGCACCGGCACGGGCCCCGACGGCTCGGTCTACTTCGCCGCCGGGGCCGGCGACGTGCTCGCCCTGCGGCCCATGCCCGAGGGCACGCAGAGCGAGCACACCGCACTCAGCTTCGAGGTCACCGACCTGCCCGCCGAGATCAAGGAGCTCGAGCGTCACGGCGTCAGGTTCGACGACTTCGACAGCGACGACCTCAGGACCGTGGACCACATCGCGACCATGGGCGACGAGCGCGCCGCGTGGTTCCACGACACCGAGGGCAACGTGCTGTGCCTGCACGAGGTGCTCACGAGCTGACGCCCACCCGCTCGTCGTGCTCCAGCCGGACGTTGGGCAACGCCCGGTCGAGCCGCCTCGGCAACCACCAGGCCCGCTCGCCGAACAGGCGCATCACTGCGGGCACGATCAGGCAGCGGATCACGAACGCATCGAGCAGCACCGCCACGGCCAGGCCGAGCCCGAACTGCTGGAGCATCCGGTCCGGGCTGAGCACGAACGCGCCGAACACCACGATCATGATCGCCGCCGCCGCGGTGATGACCCCGCCGGTGCCGGCGAGCCCCTCTCGCACGGCGTGTGCCGCGTCGCGCGTGCGCCGCCACTCCTCGTGCATGCGGGCGACGAGGAACACCTCGTAGTCCATCGAAAGCCCGAACACGATCGCGAAGATCATCACCGGCACGAACGCCTCGATGGGGCCCTCCTG
Source organism: Prauserella endophytica (assembly GCF_005146945.1). GTDB lineage: Bacteria > Actinomycetota > Actinomycetes > Mycobacteriales > Pseudonocardiaceae > Prauserella_A > Prauserella_A endophytica. Next base: position 30,309 of record NZ_SWMS01000032.1, on the reverse strand, counting down.
CACGCCGAACAGCCCCTGTCCGAACACGAGCGTGACGACGCCGAGGCTCGCGCCGATGCTGAGCAGGTTCAGCACGGCCGCCTTGAGCGGGATCAGCAGCGATCGGAACACCGCCGCGAGCAGCAGGGCCGACAGGCCCACCACCACGAGAATGAACAGCGGCAGCCGTTCGCTCACCTCGCCGGCGAAGTCGTCGGCCGCCGCCACCGACCCGCCGACGAGGTAGGACGCGCCGGTCCGCTCGGCGACGTCAGGCAGGACGTCGGTGCGCAGCCGCTCGACGAGCTCATGCGTCGCCGCGTCCTGGGGTGCGCTGTCGGGGAACACGAGCATCGTGGACACGCCGCCGGACAGCGACTGCGGCGGTGTCGCGCTCGCGACGCCCGGCGTGGATTCGACCGCCTGACGTAACGATCCACTGTCCCCTTCGGACACGACGATCAGCGGCCCGTTGACGCCGGGGCCGAAGCCCTCGGCGAGCAGGTCGTACGCCTCGCGGGTCGTGGATCCCTCCGCCTCCGTGCCCGCGTCGGCGAAGCCGAGCCGCATGTCCAGCGCGGGCAGCGACAGCGCACCGAGCAGGGCGACCGGCACCACCAGCGACACCACGGGCCGCCGCTGCACCGCACCGGCGAGCGCCCGCCACCGCTGCCCGTGGACACGGCGGCTCGCGCGGGACCTGATCCTGCGCTCGATGCGCCGCCCGAACACGGTGAGCAGCGCGGGCAGCAGCGTGACGGACGCGGCCATCGTGACCAGCACGGTCAGCGCGACGGCGAAGGCGACCCCGCGAAGCGAGCCGAGCCCCAGCGCGAGCAGGCCGAGCAGCGCGATGATCACCGTGCAACCCGCGAAGAGCACCGAGCGGCCCGCCGTGTCGAGCGCGACGCGCGCGGCATGCTCACGGTCCCGGCCCGACAGCAGCTCACTCCGGTAGCGCGAGAAGATCAGCAACGCGTAGTCGATGCCGACCCCGATGCCGACGAGCATCATCAGCGGTGGCGCGTAGGACGGCATGTCGACGACCCACGAGACGAGCGCGATCGCGCCGATGGTGCTGCCGACCGCGAGCACCGCGGTGACGATGGGAACGGCGGCGGCGAGCAGCGAGCCGAACATGAAGACCAGGATCACCAGTGCGGCGAGGATCCCGGCGCCCTCGGCGGCGCCGCCTCCTCCCTCCTCGGCCTCCCTCACCGGGTCGCCGCCGAGGGCGACCCGCAGCCCGTCACCGGCCGCGGTTTGCCCGGTTTCGATGAGCGAGCGGACGTCCTCGGCAGGGGTGTCCGGGTCGAGCGCGACGGTGGCGTAGGCGACGGTGCCGTCGGGCGATACGGCCCCGGGCGTGGTGAACGGGCTCTGCACGCCCGCGACGTGGGGCATCCGGGAGACCTCGGCGAGCAGCGCGTCGACGCGGTCGCGCTGGGCGGCGACGCCCTGGTCGTGGGCGAGCACGACCTGCACGGTCTCCCCCCGCTGCGCGGGCGCGTGCTCCTCGAAGGTCTCGATCACCTGCTGCGATTCGGTTCCGGGCAGCGAGTGGTCGTCGTGGTAGTCCGCGCCGACCACCTGGGAGGTGACGGTGATCGCGGCGAGCACCACGAGCCAGAGGCCCAGTGCGAGCCAGTGCCGCCGCTGTGCCCAGGCGGCGAGCCGGGTGAGCCGGCTCGGTGCTGACGTTGGTGTGTTCATGCGAGGCAGCGTCCGCCGACGGTATGCCCCGGCGCGTCCGGCACGGGTGCCGAACCGGCGTACCACACAGGTCGTCCCCTGCGGGAGATCCCGTACTACCTGGGTTGATTCAGCCAACCGGGAGTGATCATGGCCGACTCGTAGGCGAGCACCACGAGCTGCGCGCGGTCGCGGACGGCCAGCTTGGTCATGATGCGGCTGACGTGGGTCTTGGCGGTCGCGGGCGAGAGCACGAGGCGGTCGGCTATCTCGTCGTTGGACAGTCCCGCGGCGACCAGCGCCATGACCTCGCGCTCGCGCTCGGTCAGCGAGTTCAGCCTCGGGCTCGGCTCCGGCCGCGAGACGCGCCCGGCGAACTCCGCGATGAGCCTGCGGGTCACCGAGGGCGCCAGCAGCGCGTCCCCTCGCGCGACCACGCGCACGGCCTGCAGCAGCTCGACGGGTTCGGTGTCCTTGACGAGGAACCCGCTCGCACCGGCCCGCAGCGCGCCGTAGACGTACTCGTCGACGTCGTAGGTGGTGAGGATGACGACCTTGACCCCGGCGAGCCGTTCGTCCCCGGCGATGCGGCGCGTGGCCTCCAGGCCGTCGGTGCCCGGCATCTGGACGTCCATGAGCACGACGTCCGGCCGGTGCTCGCGGGCGAGCCGCACCGCGTGCTCCCCGTCGGCGGCCTCGGCGACGACGGAGATGTCGTCCTCACCGTCCAGGATGGACCTGAAGCCCGCACGCACGAGCGTCTGGTCGTCGGCGAGCAGAACGCGGATCATACGCCCGCTCCCTGCGGAAGCCGTGCGCTCACCCGGAATCCGCCGCCTGCCTGGCCGCCCGCGGTGAGGTCGCCGCCGAGCGCACGCACGCGCTCGTTCATGCCCCGCATCCCGTGGCCGGGTTGGGCGCGGCCGCCCCTGCCGTCGTCGGTGACCTCGACGCGCAGGTCCCGCGAGGTGTAGCTGATCCGGACGGTCGCCGTGCTCGCGCCCGAGTGCCTGCGCACGTTGGTGAGCGCCTCCTGCACGAGGCGGTAGGCGGTGAGGTCCAGTTCGGGCGGCAACGGCTTGCGTTCGCCGTCCACCTCGGTGACCACGGTCAGCCCGGTGGCCCTCGCCTGCTCGGCCAGCTCGTCCAAAGTGGCCAGTCCAGGCGCAGGGGCGGAGGCCCCGCGCAGCACGCCGAGCGTCGAGCGCAGCTCGCGCAGGGTGTCCTTGCTCGACCGCTTGATCACCTCGAGCGCGGCGCGCGAGGTCTCGGCGTCGGGGCGGTGCAGTGCGGCGCCCGCCTGCACGTTGATGAGCGAGAGGTTGTGGCCCAGCACGTCGTGCAGCTCCCGCGCGATGCGCAACCGCTCCTCGGTGGCGGCCCGCTCCTCGGCCTCCCGCAGGTAGGCGAGGTGGGTCCGGCGGGCCCGGCCGAGCGCGATGCTCGCGACGAGCCAGCCGGTGAGCATGGCGAGCCCGGCGTTGCCGACGTGCTGCACCGGGCTGAGGTACTCCCCGTACGCGGTGGCGGCGAGCGCGACGAGGCCGAGCCCCGCCGCCACGAGCACGCGCCCGCACGCCGCGAGCGTGTAGAGGGCGACGACGAACGTGACCACGATCGGCCCGTCGGGGCCGACGAACGGGTAGTAGAGCCCCGAGGCCACCAGCGTCGTCACGGCCACCGCCACCGGGTACCGGCGGCGCACGACGAGCGCGGCGCAGGCGACGAGCAGCAGTGCCCACGACCAGAGGGTGAGCCTGCCCGGGGAGTCGTCGGCCGCCACGTGCACGAGCGTGCCGCCGACGACGATCGCCGTGATCCCGAGTGCGAGGCCCGCGTCCCGCGCGCGCGGGAACAGTCCGATCGGCATGCTCAGACCATGGCAGAACCGGTTTCCGGCCGCATCAGGGGAAGACCCGGCCGTTGCCCCTAGGGGTCCCCGCGCGCATCGCGAGCGTCGAGCAGATCGCGGCGAGCAACCAGAGCAGCGGCCCTGAAAGGCCACCCGCCAGGTCCACGTGGCCTGGCAGGACGAGCACAACGAGGAACGCGAGGTCGACCGCACCGAGCACCGTCAGGTTCAGCCAGTGGCCGACGCGGTCGTTGACCCGGTTCAGCGTCACCGCGACCACCACGGCCTGCGCTCCGAACACGATGGCGCAGAGAAAGAACATCAGGCTCTCGGCTGCCGTCTCCTCATCCGGCAGCCCTGCGGACAACCCGCCGGCCACCATCGTGACCCCGAGACCGACGTGCAGCACGCCCCACAGCCCGTAGAGCACCGCCGCGGCGGTGGCCCAGCCCGTTCTGGCCGGTGTGGCAACCATGTGCGCCCCCGCAGATATAGTCAACAATATTGAATGTACACGTCGTGAACTACTTGGGGGGTGGATGAACGGACCCGGCCCGGCCGAGGCGATCCGGGCGGCCAGGGAGCTGCACTCGGCCACCGAGCTGCTCCTCGACGCCGTCGCGGCGCGGTACGGCATCAACCGCAACGACCTGCACTGTCTGGAGATCCTCGAACGCGAAGGGCCGATGAACGCGCGGCGGCTCGCCCGGCTCGCCCACCTCAGCCCCGCCGCCGTCACGAAGGTGGTCGACCGGCTGGCGCGGGCAGGCTACGCGCGCAGGAGGCCGAGCAGCGACGACCGGCGCGCGCAGGTCATCGAGACCACCGCCGAACACGGTGAGCTGCGGGAGTCGGTGTGGCACCCGGTCTCCGACGACGCGACGGCGGCGCTCGACGGACTGCCGCCGACGGCGTTGCGGCAGTTCACCGGCATCGCGCGGCGGCTGGCCGAGGTGACCCGCGAGCACGCCGACCGGCTCGCGTGATCTTGCTCGCACTGCAGCGCTAGGCTCCGCCCCCGTGACGCCACCTTCCGTGCCGCCGGCACTCGCGACGCTGCCCGCCCTCTACGGCCCTCGGTTCCAGAACGAGCCGGCCCGGCTCTACCGCGAGATGCGCGAGCAGTACGGCCCCGTCGCGCCGGTGCTGCTGGAGGGCGGCGTGCCCGCGTGGCTCGTGCTCGGCTACCGGGAGCTGCTGCACGTCACGAACAACCCCGAGCTGTTCGCCCGCACGTCGCGGCACTGGCACGGCTGGAGCCGCGTGTCTCCGGACTGGTCGTTGCGGCCGTACGTGGAGTACCAGCCCAGCTCGATCCTGAGCGACGCCGAGGAACACCGCAGGCTCTCCCCCGCCCTGCACGAGGCGCTCACCGCCGTCGACCAGGTGGAGCTGAGCACGCAGGTGGAGCAGATCGCCGACCGGCTGATCGACATGTTCGCCCCCAGGGGCGAGGCGGACCTGATCGCGCAGTACACCCACCAGATCCCGCTGCTGGTGCTCGCCAAGCTGTTCGGCCTTCCCGACGCCGAGGCACCCGAACTGGTTCGCGACGTCGCGGCCTCGGCCGACGAGGGTGACGAGGCCGTCCGCGCCCACGAGCGCATCGTCGCGCGGATGCTGCGGCTGGTGCGGGACAAGCGCGTGCGCCCGGGCGAGGACCTGCCCTCGCGAATACTCTCGCACCCGGTGGTGGAGCTGACCGACGAGCAGATCGCCACCGACCTCTTCCTCACGATGGGCGCGGCACAGCTGACGACGGCGGACTGGATGGGCAACGCGCTGCGGCTCATGTTCACCGACGACCGCTTCGCCGCGACCCTCGCCGGCGGACGCCGCAGCGTGCGGCAGGCCCTGAACGAGGTGCTGTGGGAGGAGACGCCGACCCAGAACTTCATCGGCCGCTTCGCCACCAGGGAGACCCACCTCGCCGGCAGGCGGATCCACACGGGCGACCTGGTGGTGCTCGGCCTTGCCGCGGCCAACACCGACCCGCTGGTGCACCCGGAGCCCGGCCGTGGCTCCGCCGACAACCAGGCCCACATGTCGTTCAGCCACGGCGAGCACGGCTGCCCGTACCCGGCTCAGGAGATCGCGGCGACCATCGTCGAGTCCGCGATCGAGGTGCTGCTCGACCGGTTGCCGGACGTCGACCTCGCGGTGGCCCCGGAGGCGCTGGTGTGGCGGCAGTCGGTGTGGATGCGCGGGCTCACCGCGCTGCCGGTGCGGTTCACACCCACCTGCACCAGCGGTTTCTAGGCGTTCCTCCAGGGGCTACCGGCAACGCTTGTGGGGCTACCCGATCTTCGTGTTTCCCACCGCGCGCGGTGGCGACCTAGCGTCGGTGCCGCGATCACGAGGAACGAAGGGAGCGCGAAGCATGACTGAGCGGACGTTGCGGAACAAGGTCGTCGTCATCGGCGGCGGCGCGAAGAACCTGGGTGGGTTGCTGTCCACCAACTTCGCCGAGGCAGGCGCGAACGTGGTGGTCCACTACCACAGCGACGCGTCGGCTGGGGACGCCGAGAAGACCGTCACCGCGGTCAAGGACGCCGGGGCCGACGCGATCGCCGTGCAGGGGGACCTGACCCGGGTCGCCGACGTGCGCGGGCTGTTCGACACCGCCGTGGACACGTTCGGCGGAGTCGACGTCGCGGTGAACACCACCGGGATGGTGCTGCGCAAGCCGATCCTGGAGACCACCGAAGACGAGTACGACCGGATGTTCGGCATCAACGCGAAGGCGGCGTACTTCTTCATCCAGGAAGCCGGACGGCGGCTCAACGACAACGGCAAGATCATCAGCCTGGGCACGTCGCTGCTGGCGGCTTTCACCGACGGCTACTCCACCTACGCCGGCGGGAAGGCTCCGCTGGAGCACTTCACCCGCGCCGCGGCCAAGGAGTTCGCCGACCGGGGCATCTCGGTGAACACCGTCGCCCCCGGCCCGATGGACACCCCGTTCTTCTACCCTCAGGAAACACCGGAACGGGTCGAGTTCCACAAGTCGCAGGCGCTGGGCAACCAGCTCACCCGCATCGAGGACATCGCCCCGATCGTCACGTTCCTCGCCACCGAGGGATGGTGGTTCACGGGACAGACGTTGTTCCCGAACGGGGGCTACACCACCCGCTGAGCGTCGGACGGGGGGCACGCATGGGACTGGACCTGCACAAGCTCGAACACCTCATCGCGGTGGCCGAGGAGGGCACGTTCACGCGCGCCGCGCGGCGCCTTCACCTGTCCCAGCAGGCACTGTCCAGCTCCATCCGCGCACTGGAACGCGAGGTGGGCGTGGACCTGCTCGACCGCAGCGGCAACACCGTCACCGTCCTGCCCGCAGGGGAGGCGCTGATCGCCGACGCTCGCGTGCTGCACGGCATCGCTCGCTCCGCCGTGCGGCGCGCTCGCCGCATCGGCCGGGGTGAGGCGGAGACGTTGCGCATCGGGCACACCCCGGCGGTCACCGGCGACGAGGTCACCGCGCTGATCCGCCGGGTCCACGCCACCCAGCCCGAACTGGCCACGCAGGTGAACCAGCGCTATCCCGGAGAGCTGACCGAGCAGTTGCTGGCAGGCGACCTCGACCTCGGGCTGTGCCGGGCCATGACGCCCATCCGCGGGCTGACCCGCAGCACTCTGGGGAGCCAGCGGCTGCAGGTCGCCGTCGCCGCCGGCCATCGCCTCGCCGATCACGACTCGGTGCGGCTCGGTGACCTCGCCGACGAGCCGATCATGGTGTGGGGGCACCCCGGCCGGTCCGGCTACACCGAGCTGCTACTGCACCTCTGCCGCCAGGGCGGCTTCGAGCCGCGCTTGGAACGCAACCCGATCCAGGGCACCCCGCCGGAGACCGCCGTGATCGGCACCGACCACGTCGCGTTCGTCACCGCGCCTCCGGGCCTCGCGGCCGGCGGCCGGGTGCGCGTGCTCGTCCTCGAGCCGCCCTCCCACGTCCCGCTGCACGCGCTGTGGCCCCGGCACGTCAGCTCGGAGACCCGCGAGGCCTTCCTCCGCGCGGCCAGCGGCTGAGCCACTGGGCTCCCGCCACGGCCGCAGATACGCCTCCGGCCGCCGCGATCGCCCAGCCGGGCCCGAGCAAAGTGTTCTCCTGTACGTACGCATCCCTGGCGGCCAGAACGAGGGCGAACATCGCGCCGCTGCTGATCACCACCAGGGCCGTCGCGCGCCGGCCGCTCGCTCCCCCGCTCGGCCCGAAGGCCCGGTCCAGCGCGCTCGCCGCGCCGATTGCCCCGAGCGCGACCGCGACGAAGGCTGTGATGCCACCCGGTGGACCGCCCAGCAGCAGCGCGATGATCACCACGGTCCTGGCCACAGCGACGGCCACGACACCCAACACCGCCGCGCACAGCACGTGCAGCACCGGCCGGTCCGGTCGCGGGCCGCCCACGTCCGAGGGGGCCTGCCGCCAGAGCAGCACCAGCCCGGACACGGTCAGGGCCGCAAGCAGCACGATGACGACGGTCAGGACGACGGTCTCGAACAGCGGGAGGTAGCCGACCTCGCGGTCGCCCTCGTAGAAGCACGTCGCGCTCGGCGGGAAGTAGTTCCGCTCGACGCCCGTGGCGCCGGGACAGGAATCGTCGAGATCGAACCACGACGGCATCGCCGCCTCGACGAGCACCGACCACACCAGGCATCCCACGAGACCGGCGCCGACGAGACCACGCGCCCCCCGCCCCGTCAGCTTCACCCGAACGATTTTGCCCTAGGCGTCGTAGTCGACGCTCACCGTGTCGGTGACCGGGCGCGACTGGCAGGTGAGCACGAAGCCCTCCGCCACCTCGTCGCCCTCCAGCGCGAAGTTGCGGCGCATGTGGACCTCGCCCTCGAGCACCTTCGCGCGGCACGTGCCGCACACGCCGCCCTTGCACGCGAAGGGCAGGTCGGGCCGTACGCGCTGCACGCCGTCGAGGACCGCCGTGGACTTCGGCACCAGCGCCGTGGTGATGCGGCCGTCGAGCTTCACGGTCACCTCGCTCGTCTCGCCGACGAGCGCGGGCTCGGCGTGGCGCACCGGATCGGGTGGCACGTCCTCGACGAAGAACAGCTCCTTATGCACGCGCGACGAGCCGACGCCGTGCCGTTCGAGCACGTCCTGCGCGTCGGTGACCATGCCGAACGGTCCGCACAGCCACCAGTGGCCGACCCGGTCCGGCTCCGGCACGAGGCGCAGCAGGTCGGTGAGCTTCTCCGCGTCGAGCCGTCCGCTGAACAGCTCCACCTCGCGTGGCTCCCGCGAGAGCACGTGCACGAGCTCGAACCGCGCCGGGTAGCGGTCCTTCAGATCGGCCAGCTCGTCGGCGAACATCACGGTGTCGGTGCGCCGGTTGCCGTAGAAGAGGGTCACCGTCGTGGCGGGGTTGCGCAGCACGGACGCCACGATCGACAGCACCGGCGTGATCCCTGAGCCCGCTGCGACGAGCACGTGGTGGGCGGGCACCGCGAGGTCCGGCGTGAAGTTCCCGGTGGGAGTGCCCACCTCGATCACGTCGCCGGGCCGGACGTCGCGCACGAGCCACGTCGAGAACAGGCCGTCGGGCACCTCTCGCACACCCACTCTCGGCCGGTCGCCCGCGGGCGCGCAGATCGAGTACGACCGGCGCTCCTCGCGGCCGTCGACCGTGCGCCGGAGCGTCAGTGACTGGCCGGGCAGGAAATCGTACTCCCGCGCCAGTTCCGGCGGGACGTCGAAGGTGACCGCCACCGCGTCGTCACAGAGCCGCGTGACGTCGGCGACCGTGAGCGGGTGGAAGGTCGTTCGGGACCTCGGCCTCGCCGGAGCGCTCATCCTCCGACCCTAGGCGCCGTCGTGGCCAGGGACAACGGGACGCCAGCGCAGCGGCAGGTGCGTGATGCCGTTGATGAAGTTCGACGTGAGCCTCCTCGGCTCGCCGTCGAGCTCCACAACGGGCAGCCGCGAGAGGAACTCCCGGAAGAAGATCCTCAGCTGCAACCGCCCGAAATGCGCGCCGAGGCAGAGGTGCGGGCCGTCTCCGAACGCCAGGTGGTCGTTGGGCTCGCGCGTGATGTCGAACGTGCCGGGGCGGGCGAAGACGCGCTCGTCGAAGTGCGCCGAGCAGTGGTACACCACCACCTTGTCGCCCGCCCGGATGTGCGCGCCGCCCAGTTCGACGTCGCGCGTGGCCGTGCGCCGGAAGCTCAGCACGGGCGGGTGCCAGCGCAGGATCTCCTCGACCGCGCTGGGAAGCAGCGCCGGGTCCGCCCGCAGCCGCGCGTACTGCTCCGGGTGGTTCGCCAGCGCGAGCACCCCGCCGGGCAATGCGCTGCGCACGGTGTCGTTGCCCGCGATCACCACGAGGAAGAAGAACATCTGCAGCTCGGCGTCGTCGAGCGCCCGGCCGTCGACCGACGCCCGCACGAGCGCGCTCATCAGGTCGTCGCCGGGTTGCTCCCGTTTGGCTTCGGCCAGCCAGAGGGCGTAGCCGAACATGTCCCGCAGCTGCGCGGGCGAACGCGGGTTCACCGGCTTGCCGTCAGGACCCCGGACGATCTCGGCGTGCTCGGGGTCCTGGTAGCCGATCACGCGGTTGGTCCAGCGCAGCAGCAGTCCCCGGTCCTCAGCCGGCACGCCGAGGAGGTCGGCGAGGTTGGCCAGCGGGAAGTCGTCGGTGACGTCGACAGGCAGGTCGCAGCGTCCGCGCGGGGCGACGGCGTCGAGCAGAGCGCGGGCCCGCTCGGTGATCCGCTCGGCCGAGCGCTCCAGCCTGCGCCGGGTGAACACGCCGGAGACGATCCGGCGCAGGCGCTGGTGCTCCGGCGGGTCCATGTTGAGGATCATGCGGCGGATGAAGGCCAGGTCGTCGGGCTCCGGGTCGCGGATCTGCGTGGCACCGAGCCACGACGAGAACACCTCGGGCGTGCGCAGCACGTGCCGGACATCGGCGTGCCGCGTCACCGCCCAGTAGCCCGGGCCTTCGGGCCAGCCGAGCACCTCGGGCTCCTCCTGCCAGCTCACCGGTGCGGTGTCCCGCAGTACGCGGAACCGCTCGTGCGGCAGGCCACGCGCGAAGACGGTCGGATCGAAGACGTCGGGCACACTCATCGGCTCTCCCTTGACACCGACTGCTCGGCAAACCCAGTATTAACCGTCCATTCGGTCAGTTGGCAAGGGTGTGGCTGGTGCAGGGCAACGCTGCTTTCGACATGTTCGCCGTTGACGAGGCGTCGAAGACGCTCGGCATCGAGCTGCGGGAGGCCGGTGGCGGGCACGCCGTCGCGACGATGCGGATCACGCCGACGATGGTGAACGGCCACGACATCGCCCACGGCGGCTACGTCTTCCTGCTCGCCGACACCACGTTCGCGTGCGCTTGCAACAGTCACGGCCCCGTGACCGTCGCGGCGGGCGCCGAGATCTCGTTCGTCGCCTCCGCCCGGCTCGGCGACCACCTCGTCGCGACCGCGCAGGAGCGCACGCGGTTCGGGCGCAACGGCATCTACGACGTCACCGTGCATCGCGAGGGGCCGGAGGGCCGCACCGTCATCGCCGAGTTCCGTGGCCGCAGCAGGGTCATCGACAGGGAAGTCACATGACACAGGACACCGCCGAACGGCTCAGCGTCGACGAGCTCCGCGCCCTCCAGCTGAAGCGTCTGCAGTGGACACTGCGGCACGCCTACGACAACGTGCCCTTCTACCGCCGCCGGTTCGACGAGGCCGGTGTGCATCCCGACGACTGCCGGGAGCAGGCCGATCTCGCGAAGTTCCCCTTCACCACCAAGGCCGACCTGCGCGACAACTACCCGTTCGGCCTGTTCGCGGTGCCGAAGTCGCAGGTCCGCCGCATCCACGCCTCCAGCGGCACCACCGGTCAGCCCACCGTGGTCGGCTACACCGAGACCGACATCGACAACTGGGCGACGCTCATGGCGCGCTCGATCCGCGCGGCGGGCGGACGACCGGGCGACACCGTCCACGTGGCCTACGGCTACGGCCTGTTCACCGGCGGACTCGGCGCCCACTACGGCGCCGAGAAGCTGGGCTGCACGGTGGTGCCCGCGTCGGGCGGCATGACCGCGCGGCAGGTGCGGATCATCACCGACTTCGAGCCCCGCGTGATCATGGTGACGCCGTCATACCTGCTCACGCTGCTCGACGAGTTCGAACAGCAGGGCATCGACCCGGCCTCGACGTCGCTGCGGGTGGGCATCCTCGGCGCCGAGCCGTGGACCGAGCGGATGCGGGCCGAGCTCGAGAGCCGCATGGACATCGACGCCGTGGACATCTACGGACTGTCCGAGGTGATGGGCCCCGGGGTAGCGCAGGAGTGCGTGGAGACCAAGGACGGGCTGCACATCTGGGAGGACCACTTCCTGCCGGAGATCGTCGACCCCATCGAGGGCACCGTGCTGCCCGACGGCGAGCTGGGCGAGCTGACGTTCACCTCGCTCACCAAGGAGGCGCTGCCGATCATCCGGTACCGCACGCGTGACCTCACCCGGCTGCTGCCCGGCACCGCACGGCCGGCGCACCGGCGGATGGAAAAGGTGACCGGCCGCTCCGACGACATGATCATCCTGCGCGGGGTCAACGTGTTCCCGACCCAGATCGAGGAGGTCGTGCTGCGCGTCGAGGGGCTCTCGCCGCACTTCCAACTCGTGCTGTCCAAACGCGACCGCCTCGACCACATGACGGTGCACGTCGAGGCGGAACCCGACGCGCCAGCAGAGCGCAGGAAGGCGGCGGCCGACGAGATCGTGGCGCTCGTCAAGGACGGCGTGGGCGTGAGCGTCGACGTCGCCGTGGTGGATCCCGGCACCCTGGAGCGCTCCGTCGGCAAGATGCGCCGGGTGATCGACCGGCGCGAGACCTGACCGGTCACCCCGATGGCCCGCAGGGGACGGCCCGGTCACGACCTCGAGTCGGTGCTGCGGTGCGCGGTCGCGCTGTTCAACGAACGCGGTTACGACCGCACCAGCATGGAGGACCTCGCCCGCGGGCTCGGCATCACCAAGTCGGCGATCTACCACCACGTGCCTGGCAAGGAGGAGCTGCTGCGGCTCGCCGTGAACCGGGCGCTCGACGGGCTGTTCGCGGTCGCCGACGAGGCGGCCTCGGTCGAGGGCCGCGCCGTCGAGCGCCTGGAGTACCTGGTGCGCGGCAGCGTCGGACTGCTCGTGGAGCAGCTGCCGTTCGTGACGCTTCTGCTGCGGGTGCGCGGCAACACGAGGGTCGAGCGCGCCGCGCTGGCGCGAAGGCGCGAGTTCGACCGGATCGTCGCCGAGCTGGTTGCCGAGGCTGAGCGCGAGGGCGACCTCCGGCCCGACGTCGATCCCGCGGTCACCGCGCGCCTGCTCTTCGGTCTCGTGAACTCACTGATCGAGTGGTATCGCCCGGCTCGCGCGAGAACGGACATCTCCGAGGCCGTGGCGAGAATCGCCTTCGAAGGGATCCGCCTGCGGGCCTGAGCAGAGGTCACCAACACAGTGGACCCGGCCGGGAACTGGGGGTTAGCGAGCGAAAACGCCGGGTAGCAACACAGCCGAGGCTCCCGATGAGTCTCGCGTAAGGAAAACGGGACCTGGCCTTCGGTGCCAGGCAAAGCGATGAAGACCAGGTCCCATCCCTGTGCGAACACAGAGAAAGGATCATCTCATGCGCACAGTTCGACGGACCATGGTCGCCACTGCGCTGGCGTTGCCCCTCGCGTTCGGGTCGGCCGGCCTGGCCTCCGCCGACGAATACGGCTCGGAGACGGCCGTTGTCGGCCCCGACGGCGTCGCGACCGAGCAGGTGGCGGCGAACGCGGGCAGCCAGGAGCAGGGCGTCTCGTACGTCACCGAGAGCCAGTACGCCGGGCCCGCCGGTGCGGCCTCCGACCTGACCTACGCCGGTACGGACGGCGATGGTGAGGCGGCCTACTACACCGAGAGCGCCGCGGCGAGCGAGGACGGTGCGGCGTCGAGCAGCACGTGGGCGGCCACCGACGACGAGCAGGCCGAGCCCTCCGACGTGTACGACGAGGACTGGCTCGTGACCGATGATGATGACGACGACGACGAGGACGTAGCGGCCTCGACGGACGGCTGACGGCCGGTTGGCCCGGACCTGGTGCCCCGGGGACCCCGCGCCCCCGGGGCACCAGCCTGTCCGGTGACGGCGGGTGTCGACGCCCTCATCGACAGTTACGGCTCTGGTAAGGTAAGACTTACCTTATAGGGGTGCGACCTGCCGAGCCGAGGAGTCCAGTGACCGCCGCTTCGTCCGTGGCCGAGTCCGTCGGCGAATCCGTCTTCGACTGTGTCGGCAACACTCCCGTCGTCGCCCTGCGCCGCCTCTTCCCCGAGCGGGACGCCGAGGTGGTCGCCAAGCTGGAGCTGCTGAACCCCAGCGGGAGCATGAAGGACCGGTCGGCGCGCTACATCGTGGAGAGCGGGCTGCGGGACGGCTCGATCCGGCCGGGCGCCAGGCTCATCGAGAGCAGCTCCGGCAACTTCGGGATCGCCCTCGCAGTGGCCGCCAGGGTGCACGGCCTGCGGTTCACCTGCGTCGTCGATCCCAAGACCACCACGGCCAACCTCGCGCTACTGCACCGGCTGGGCGCCGAGGTCGAACTGGTGTCCGAGGTGGACGACGCGGGCGGTTACCTGCAGAGCCGCCTCCGCCGGGTTCGGGAGCTGCTCGCGCGCACCCCCGGCGCCGTGTGGGTGAACCAGTACGCCAACGACCGCAACTGGCAGGCGTTCTACCACGGCACCGGGGCCGAGCTGACCGAGCAGCTGGTGCGCCCGCCCGACTACCTCTTCGCCGCGGTGAGCACCACCGGCAGCATCCTCGGCTGCTCGCGCAGGCTGCGCGAGCGCTTCCCCGCCCTGCGGGTGGTGGCCGTCGACGCCGTCGGCTCGGTGATCTTCGGCGGCGCTCCGGGCAGCCGCGAGATCCCCGGCATCGGCTCCAGCCGCGTGCCCGAGCTGTGCAGCCCCCAGGAGATCGACCAGGTCGTGCACGTCGACGACGTGGACGCCGCACACGGCTGTCGCGAACTGCTCGCCACGGAGGGCATCTTCGCGGGCGGCTCCACGGGCTCCGTCGTCGCCGCGATCCGCCGCACGCTGCCGTCGCTGCCGAGGCCGTGCCGGGTGGTGGCGATCTTCCCCGACCGAGGCGACCGTTATCTCGACCTCGTCTACGACGACGAATGGCTCGCCGCAGCCGAATCCCGCCGCGACAACGCCTGAGGAGCATCCACATGTCCGAGCCCCGCATCCGTTACCTCACGCGCGGCGACGTCGCCGCCGTCGGTGGCGACCACTCCGATCTCTACGTCGACGCGCTGCGTTCGGCGCTCGTCGCACACGCGCGGGGCCTGACCGTGCAGCCGCTCAAGCCGTACCTGCGCGTCGGCAGGGGCCACATCGCCGACCGGATCATCGCGATGCCCGCACACGTCGGCTCCTCGGGCGAGGCCGGAATGTCGGGCATCAAGTGGGTCGGCAGCAAGCACGACAACCCGGAGTCGGGGCTCGAGCGCGCGAGCGCGGTGATCGTGCTCAACGACCCGGAAACCAACTACCCGGTGGCGATCATGGAGGGCGGGCTCGTCAGCGCCTGGCGCACGGCGGCGGTGACATGCCTGGCGGCGCGGCACCTTGCGCGGCCGGACTTCACGGACATGTCGCTGATCGGCTGCGGCCTCATCGGCACGACGCAGGTGACCGCGCTGCTGCAGCAGTTCCCCTCCCTCACCACGATTCACGCCTACGACGTGCGCGAGGACGCCGCGCGGGCGCTGGCGGAGCGTGTCGGCGACCGCGCGACGGTGCGGGTGGCGGCGAGCGCGGAGAACGCGGTGCGCGCGGGCGACGTCGTGGTGCCGTGCACCGTCACCGACCAGCCGTACATCGCGTTCTCGTGGCTCAAGCCGGGCACGTTCCTCGCGAACGTGTCCATCATGGACGTGCACAAGGACGTCTTCCTTGGCGCGGACAAGGTCGTCGTGGACGACTGGGAGCAGAGCAACCGGGAGAAGAAGATCATCAACCAGCTGGTGCTGGAGGGCTCGTTCTCGCGCGAGCAGCTGCACGCCGAGCTGGGTGAGATCCTGTGCGGCACCCGGCCGGGGCGGGAAACGGACGACGAGATCATCCTGCTGAACCCGATGGGGATGGCGGTGGAGGACATCGCATGCGCGGCCGAGGTCTACCGCCGCGCCGAGTCCCGGAACGTCGGCACATGCCTGACCCTCTACTGAGCGACCCCGACTGCAGTGAAGGCCACCATGCCTGCGTTCAACGCAGTGAAGGTGGCCTTCACTGCAGCGGCGAGGTCATGGGGGATCTGGTGGACGCGCTCGTTCGGGAAGGGGTTTGCGGGTTTGGGGAGGGGGTCCTCGATGGCGAGTGGTACCGCGTCGGCGACGTGAGCTTCCGGGTGCGAGACGGCGGCGCGTTGCAGCGGGTGCGCTTCGCTGGAGGGCCGGTGCTGCACGGCTCCACCGGGGTCACGCCCGACGAGCTGATCCGCGTCGTCGCCGGCGGCGAGCCCTTCGCCGAGCAGGTCGCCCGCGACCTGCGCACGGCCGTCGAACACGGCGAGGTGACGGCCACGCCTCACCACAGCGCCATCGGCGGCACGCTCGGGATGCTCGCCGGGGAACGGTTCGCAGCGAGCCGCAACCGCCCGTTCCACCCCACCGCGCGCGCCGCCGCCGGCTGGTCGGCCGCCGACCTCGCCCGCTACGGCACCACCCGCACCGACCCGCTCCCGCTCGACTGGGTCGCCGTGCGCACCGGCCACCTCCGTTTCGGCTCCGGCGCAAGGGAACTCGCAGGCCTGCTCCTCGGCGAGGCCGCGCCGGAACCACCCGAGGGGTTCCACCTCCTGCCGGTGCACCCATGGCAGTTCGAACACGTGCTGCCGAGGGAGTTCGCCGCCGAGCTGGCCAGCGGCGACGTCCGTCCGTTCGCGCGCGGGCTCGGCGAGTTCCGGCCGACGTCGTCGCTGCGCACGCTCGTCGCACCCGGGCAGGCGCGCCACGTGAAGCTGCCGCTTGGCATCGCCACGCTCGGCGCGACCCGGCTGCTGCCACCGCGCTACCTCGACAACGGCGAGCGCGGGGAACGCACCATGCGCGCGATTCTGGCCCGCGATCCGGACCTCGCGGCGCTGGTGACCGTGTGTGACGAGCGCACCTGGTGCGGCTGGGCCGGTGACGACGAGTTCGCCGACCGGCCGGGCCACCTCGCCGCGCAGGTGCGCACCTACCCCGCCGACGTCCTGGACGCCGTGCCCATGGGCGCGTTCGCCGCACCCGCACTCCACGCGAGCGGCTGGCAGTGCGATCCGGTGCCGTTCTTCACGGCGCTCGCGGAGGCGTTCTGCGCGATGGCGCTCGGCTTCCTCCGCTACGGCGTCCTGCCCGAGCTGCACGGCCAGAACGTCGCCGTGACACTGGCCGGCGGGCTGCCGGCCCGGTTCGTGCTCCGCGACCACGACACGTTGCGGGTCCATCCACAGTGGATGCGGGCCGCGGGGGTGGAGCAGCCGCGCTACCGCGTCAAGCCGGGTGCGCGGCAGTCGCTCGTGCTCGGAGAACCGGAGGCGCTCGTCGGCTACTTGCAGACGCTGGGCCTGCAGGTCAACCTCTACGGCATCGCCGACGCACTGTCCCGGCACTACGGCATCACGGAGAAGCTCCTGTGGAAACAGCTCCGCACGGCACTGACCACCAGCCTCGGCCGCACGAGCCCGCCCCCAGAGGTGGAGCGGCTGCTCCTGCGCTCGCCGACATGGCCGAGCAGGCAGGTGCTCGGCCCGCTGCTGCGCCAGGGCTCCTCGGCGGGAGTGAGCATGCCGGCGAGCACGGGACGAGTCCCGAACCCGCTGCTGTCGTAGCCGCCGAGCACGCCGCCCGAACCCGGCTGCTCAACGCCTACCTGCGGGAGACCGGCGTCCACGATGTCGCACCCGGCGAGCTGCTGGTGCGGCTGCCCGCGACGGGCCGGACGCTGCGCGCCGAGGTACGGCACCGCTCTCCGTGCGGCCACCACCGCTACGCCGAGCACACCACGCCGGGCCACGCCGAGTTCGTCGCGGCGCTGCTCGCCGAGCTGGAGGCCACCACGGGGTGCGCCGGTGCCGCCGAGCTGGCCGCGCAGATCGGCAACAGCGTCAGCCGCACGGCCCGCTACCTCGGCCATGGCAGGCGGCAGCCGGGCACCGGCGCGCACGCGCTGACCCGCCACGCTGAACAGAACGTTCTGCTCGGTCACCCGTTCCACCCAACGCCGAAGAGCGCCGAGGGGTTCACCGATGCCGACCTCGGGCGCTACTCACCGGAGCTGGGCGCGGAGTTCGTGCCCTACTACCTCGCCGTGGCGAGCGAGGTGGTGGTGGACGTGCGGGTGGCGCCGGGCGGCTGGGTGCCCGACGAGGTCGCCGCACAGGTCCCGCCGGGGTACGAGGCACTGCCGGTGCATCCGTGGCAGGCCGGATACCTGCGAGGGCTGCCCGAGGTGACCGCGCTGATCGAGCAGGGCGCGCTGGTGCCGCTGGGCCCGCTCGGCAGGCCGGTCTACCCGACGTCGTCCGTGCGAACCGTGTGCGACCCGGAGTTCCCGGTTTCGTGGAAGCTCCCGCTGCACGTCCGCATCACCAACTTCGTCCGCAACAACCCGCTCGAACACCTGCGCAGGGCGGCCGACGCTAGCCTGCTCGCCGCGCGCCTGCCCGCACTGGACGGGTTCGGCGTGGTGCTGGAGAGCGGCTACCGCACCCTCGACCCGCGCGTGGTGAGCGACGGGCTGGCGGCCGACCTCGCCGTGCTGTTCCGGCGGAATCCGTTCGCCCGCAACGGGCAAGCGCCGAGGGTGCTCGCCGGGTGGCTCGAGGATCCGCCGCGAATCGAAGGGCCTGCGGAGGAGTGGCTTCGCCGCTACCTCGACGTTTCGCTGCTGCCGCTGCTGTCGGCGTTCGCCTCCGACGGCGTGAGCTTCGAGGCACACGTGCAGAACTCCCTGCTGTGCACGCAAGACGGCCGGCCGACGGGGTTCTGGGTGCGCGACCTGGAGGGCGTGTCGGCGAGCCGCACGCGGGCCCGGCACGAGCTGGTCGCGCCCGACAGCCCGGTGCTCTACGACGAGGACGAGGCGTGGCTGCGGCTGCGCTACCACGCGGTGACCAACCAGCTCGGGCACGTCGTGCACGTGCTCGGCCTGCACACCGGCGCCGGGGAGGACCGCCTGTGGCGGGTCGCGCGTGAGCACCTGACGGGCAGGCCGGAGGCCGGGGATCTGCTCGCCTGCCCCACGCTGCCCGCCAAGGCCAACCTGTTCAGCCGCTTCACCGGTCGTGGTGAGCGGCCCCACTACGTCGACGTCCCCAACCCGCTGCGGGAGCTGCCATGACCCACGAACTCGTCCAGCGCGCGCTCACCGCGCCGACGACGCGGACGGTGCGGCGCAGGCTGCTGCGACAGCTGCTGGAGTCGCTGCTCTACGAGGGCGCCGTGCGCACCAGCGACGACATCACGATCGCGGGCGCGGGCGGCGTGACCTACACCTTCAGTGCGAGGCGGCGGTTCACGTTCGACCGCGTGACGGTGGACGAGATCCTTCGCGACGGACGGGAACCGGAGTCGGTGACCCGGTTCCTCGGCGAGATCTCCGATCGCCTCGACGCCGATCCCGAGTGCCTCGCCCGGTTCGCACGGGAGCTGGAGCACACGCTGTTCAACGACGCACTCGCGCAGTACTGCCGCCGGGGCGTGCTCGCAGGGTCCGGCTTCGACGCGCTGGAGGGCGGCGTCACCGACGGGCATCGCTACCACCCCGCATACAAGTCCCGCATCGGCTTCGACGTCGCCGACAACCTGGCCTACGGCCCCGAGTTCGCTCACCCGATCCGTCCACTGTGGCTCGCGGCGCGGCGGGACATCACCGAGGTGACCACGTCGGCGACGGTCGAAGAGCACACCTTCCTGCGCGGTCAGCTCGGCGAGGCCGTCACGACACCCTGGCCGGAGTACACGCTCGTGCCCGTGCACCCGTGGCAGTGGCGTGAACACGTCGCGAGCGCGTTCTCCGGGCAACTGCGATCGGGCGAGCTGGTGGTGCTCGGGGAGGATCCGCACGAGTTCCTGCCGCAGCAGTCGATCCGCACGCTGTCCTGTGTGGACCAGCCGAACCGGCCTTACCTCAAGCTCGCGATGTCGCTGCTGAACACCTCCACCAGCCGGGTGCTCGCGCCCCATACCGTGCACAACGCTCCGCTGGTCTCCGACTGGCTGCGAAGCGTCGTCGCATCGGATCCCTTCCTGGACGGCGAGCTGCGCACCGTGCTGCTCGCAGAGGTCATGGGAACGGCCGTGAACCCCGAGCCCGCCGCGGAGTTCCTTCGCGAGGACGGCTACGGCACGCTTGCCTGTATCTGGCGCGAGAGCCTGCACCCGTTCCTCGACCCCGGCGAGCGGGCAGCGCCCTTCACCGCGCTCACCGCCCGCGAGCGGGACGGGACGCCTTTCCTCGACCCGTGGGTGCGCGAGCATGGCGTGCGGGCCTGGGTGCGCAGGCTCGCCGAGGTGGCCGTGGTGCCGCTCGTGCACCTGCTCTGCCGCCACGGCATCGCACTGGAGTCGCACGCGCAGAACATGGTGCTGCTCCACCGCGACGGCCTGCCGACGCGCGTCGCGCTGCGCGACTTCCACGACGGAATCCGCTTCTCGCGCGAGCACCTGGCCGAGCCGTCGCTGTGCCCGGAGCTGCGGGGAACGCCGTCGTACCACCGAAACCGCAACTCCTTCATCGAGACGGGCGACCCCGAGCTCGTCGCCGACTTCATGCTCGACGCGTTCCTCTTCGTCAACATCGGCGAGCTGGCGATCTTCCTCGCCGACGCCCACGGACTGTCCGAACGCGACTTCTGGGCCATCGTCGGCGAGGTGGTGCGCGAGCACCACGAGCGATTCGGCGACCCGCTGTTCGACGTGTTCAAGCCGGAGGTCGCCGTCGAGAGGCTCACGACTCGCCGCCTGCTGCCGGACACGGAACTGCGGCTGCACCGCGTCCCCAACCCGCTGGCGCGCTCATGACCGCGCCGGAGCCGGTGTGCCGGTACGTCTACGACCTGGGCGCACTCGCCGAGCACGCCGGCAAGGTGGTCGCCGCGCTGCCGGAACGCTGCCGCATGTTCTACGCGATGAAGGCCAACAGCGCGGAGCCGGTCCTACGCACGCTCGCGCCACTCGTGGCCGGGTTCGAGGTTGCCTCCGGTGGTGAGCTGGCCAAGGCGAGGGCCGTGGCGTCCGACGGCGAGGTGCTCTTCGGAGGTCCAGCGAAGACGCCGGCCGAGATCGAGCAGGCGCTCACGGCCGGGGTCGCGCGGCTGCACGTGGAGAGCGTGCTTGAACTGCACCGGATCTCCGAGGTCGCCACGCGGCTAGGCCGGACCGCTGCGGTGCTGCTACGGGTGAACCTCGCCTGCCCGTTCCCGAGCGCCACCCTCGCGATGGCGGGCCGTCCCACCCAGTTCGGCATCGACGAGGCGCGACTTCCCGAAGCGGTGCGGGCGGCCGTCGAGCTGCCCGGCGTCGCGTTCGCGGGCTTCCATCTGCACTCGCTGTCCAACAACCTCTCGCCCGAGGCGCATCTCGCGATGCTCGACCTCTACCGGCGCAAGATCACGAGCTGGGAGGAGGCGTTCGGGGTTCGCTGCGAGGTCGTCAACGTCGGCGGCGGGATCGGTGTGAACTACGCGGACCTGACGGCGCAGTTCGACTGGGACCGGTTCACCGAAGGGCTCGCCCGGCTCGCCGGGACGTTTCCCGGGCACTGGAGGGAGATCGACTTCGAATGCGGGCGGTTCCTGGTCGCCGCCTGCGGCAGCTACCTGACCGAGGTGCTGGACGTCAAGAGCAACCACGGTGTCCACTATGTACTCGTGCGCGGCGGCACTCATCACTTCCGGCTGCCCGCTTCGTGGCAGCACAGCCACCCCTTCAGCGTGCGCTCCGTCGAGGCGTGGCCCGCTGCCCTGCCGAGGCCGGGCGTGCACGGCGAGCCGGTGACGGTGGTCGGCGAGCTGTGCACGCCGAAGGACGTGCTCGCCCGGGACGTGGTGGTGGACGGGGTGCGGGCGGGCGACGTGCTGGAGTTCCACTACGCGGGCGCGTACGGCTGGGAGATCTCGCACCACGACTTCCTCAGCCACCCGCACCCCGAGCACGTGTACACGCCGAGCGAACGCCGTCGGTGAGACCTTCGAGTCCGTCGTGACAGTCCTGGTCCACACCAGGCCAGCTTCTCCTACAGGCCCTCGACGGTCGCGAGGAGGTTGTTCATGATCCCGACCGCGTTGTCCTCGGCCGCCTGGGCGGTGTCGGCGACGTACCGGAGGGCCTCACCGTACTGCCGGAGAGAGTCGACCATCGTGTCGTGCTTGTCGACGGCTTCCTGCCCGAGGGACACAGCCCTGCTCCCGAAGTTCTGACCAGCGAGGGGAATGGCCGGAAAGCCCGAGGACGAACCCCAGTCGGCAGCGGCGATCGTGTCGACGCCCGCTCGGTACTCCCGACTGTTCGCGGCAAGGGAATCGACCTTCGGATCCAGCCAGCGGCTCACCCCGCCCTTGAGCTGGCCGGGGACGATGTTGCGCCCGTGAGGCGGGATGTCCTTGATCGACTCGTCGAGCGCTGGCGGATCCATCGAGTGTCCGTTGCGGATCTCGGCGATCCGCGTGTCCAGGTTGTCGCGAACGCTGTCGATCTCACCGGCGAACTGGTTCAGCTGCCGGGTCACCTCCTCGCGGAATCCGTTGAGGAGGTGGCTCCAGCGGCCGGGGTCCACGGCTTCGTACTTGGCCGGCGACTTCCCGGCCTGTTCCTGGAGGGCGGCGGTGGCGGCCCCGATCGCGCCGGCGGACACCAGCCACGGCAACGTCGACCCTCCGGTCACGATCGTGACGCCGACGACCCCGGCTCCGGCGAGCAGAGCGGCGAACCAGTTCGGACCGGCGGCCGGCGCCTCGGCCGGCGAGGTGGTGATCTTGGCCTCGAAGCGTTCGATCAGGCCCTTCACCGCCTGGTCCAGCGCGCGCCGGGCTTCCAGGTACACCGCTTGGTACAGCGCGAACGCTTCGGCGACGGCGAGGAAGGCGTTCTCGTTGCCGACGGCGAACCTGATCCACCGCTGTTCCCAGTCGTGGGCTCTGGCGTTGCCGTCCTCGATCCAGCCCTTGCGCATCTGGCGCGAAGTCCGAGTTCAGCGGGAGCAACATCGGGTACTCGGCCCCGGTCGCCTCACCCGTCCGCTCTCCCGTGTCTCCGGTGCCCCCGACGCAGAGGTAGCCGGTCGCGAACCCGTTGTACGCCGTCCCGAGCGCGGCGGGACTGCACCTGGCGAGGGCAAGGGCCGCCTCGAAAACGGTGGAATGGTCGGCCCCGTCGATGACCGAACCGATGACCGTAGTGCTCGCCCTCCCTGATCAACGGTTGGTCGGTGGGCTTGTTGAGATCGACCTCGGTTCTTCCGTCCTCGAGGTGTTCACCGTTGATGAACCGGATGCGCCGGGGTGCGTCGTGCTCTCGGTAGTCGGTCAGATAGTCGATCCATGCGGCGTACTCCGCCATGGTGTCTTTCAGGTCGTCGTTGTCACCCTCGTCCCTGAGTGCGGTGGAGGCGGGGTGGTCGGCCACTGGTGCGAGTCCCGGAGGAGGTGCCATGACTTCGCTGTGCCTTTCTTCTCGGCGCGGCGGTGCTCGTACTGCGCACAACGCTCGCGCCTTGGAACGGCCGGGCACAGGTAGAGCGGCGGTCATCGGTGGCCGGTGGTGGAGACCAGCGCGAACGCCGTTCTAGTGGCCGGGAGCGGGGCCCCGTGACCGGCGGCTTCCCGGGGCCCGGCGAACCTGGCACAGTCGTCACCGTGCCGTCGGAGGAGCTGCCGGACTGGCTGCCGGCCTGGTGCGTGGACCGGCTGGGCCACGAGCCGGCCGGCGTGTTGTTCGAGCAGCGGAGCATCTCGGCCGTGTTCGGGCTGCGGCTGTCCGATGGGCGCGAGGTGGTGCTGAAGGCGCGCGAGGACGACGGCCGGGCATCGTCGTGTGTCGCCGCGCAGGCCCGGTTGGCGGAGCGGGGCTTTCCGTGCGCCCGGCCGCTCACACCCGCTGTCGCCGTCGATGGGCTCGCCGTGCACGCCGAGGAGTTGCGGCCAGGCGGTGAGCTGCTGCGCGGGGACTCGCCGGACGTCGCCGTACGCTACGCCGCGGTGTTCGCGCGGCTGATGGCCGAGCTGGCCGACGTGACCGTCGCGCCGCCGTTGCCGAATCCGCGCTGGGCTCGATGGGACCACCCCGATCCCGGCTTGTGGCCTGCGATCGGGTTCCTCGACGAACGGGACCAGAGCGCCGTGCCCGCGTACGTCGTCGACACGGCCGCCAGGGTGCGAAGGCGACTGCTGGCCGCCGACCTGCCGTGCGTGCTGGGGCACGCCGACTTCGAGGCGCAGAACCTCCGCTGGCACGACGGCGAGGTGTGGGCCGTGCACGACTGGGACAGCCTGGCGTGGCAGCCGGAGGCGGCACTGGTGGGCGCGGCGTGCGGCGCGTTCGCGAGCGCCTCACCTCCCACGCTGGCGCCGGTCGAGAGCTCCGCCGCGTTCCTGGCGGCGTACCTGGACCTACGGGGACGCCGGTTCACCGCCGAGGAGTGGGAGATCGCCTGGGCGGCCAGCCTCTGGGCCGCCGTGCACAACGCCCGCTGGGAGGCGCTGCACGGAGACCCACCAGTGTCCGGTGAGGCCGTCCGCGCACAGGCCGCCGAACGGCTCCGCCAGGCGAACGCCTAGGTCCTACCAGGTTGCGACCAGGCGAGGCGAAGCCGATGTGCCCGAAAGTCTCGCCCAGTCTGGAGATCCGGGGCGTGGGTGCCGGCGGAAGGGGTGGGGGCCGCGCCGGCGGTACCGACACTCGCTGATCGCCGCGCCTCGGGCCACAGCATCATCGGCCTGGCGTTGTTCGGCCAGCCGGCCTTGCGCACCCAGGCCGTCGGCCGCTGCTGGTCGCGGGGCAGCATGCTGGCGTGGCTGCCTAACTGTCGGCCTCCACGGCGGTGCCACCCAGGATGTCCTGCACGAACCCCACCATCGCCGTCCACACGCCGGGGATCAGCAGCACCGCGAGCACCGCGAACGCGGGGAAGACGAAGCCGTTCTCGAAGCCCTTGCCGGTGCGGAACCGCAGCCAGCTCGGCGGGCGCAGCTCATACCACGTCTCGCCCGCGATCGGGAGCGGGAAGAGGAACGGACAACCGGACTCGGTGAGCGCGTCGCCGAGGCAGTGCGTGAAACAGCCCAGCGCCACCGCGACGCCGAGGAGCCCGGTGACGGCGTCGAGCTCGGCGAGCGCGTTGGGGTTGTTCTCGTAGACCCACCAAACCACCGCGCCGCCCGAAACGGGCAGCAGCCAGTCGCCGAGTGCGTCCTCCGCCAGCAGCAGCCCGAACAGGACCACGCCCGCGACCGCCCACGGGCCACCGGCCTCGGTGCCCGCCGACGTGGCGAAGCCGAGCGCCACGGCGAACAGCAACGTGTGCGACAGGTGCCGGTGGGTGCCCTTGCCCCGCTCGTCGCGCGGCCCCTTGGTGACCGCGTAGAGCCAGGCCGATGCCTTGCGCAGCAACCACGACAGCCCGCCGGTGAGCGGGCCCAGCAGCTTCGAAGCCCGCGCTCCGGGATGGTCGAGATCCGGCAGGAGCGCGAAACCGGCCGTCGTCGCCGCGAACACCAGCGCCTGCGCGAGCGTGGTGACCCCGGCGAAGGGGGCGACGGCGAGTCCGGCGCACCAGCCGGTGAGCGCGTGGGTACGACCCATCATGGGCGGGCGATCCTCCAGGGGACGCGGGGGCGGTCTGGCCGTCGAACATCCTTTCGAACGAACCCCTCTCGTGTCCCGCGGACACGCCCTTGGCGGCCGACCCTACGAAAGTTGGGATTTTCGGTCAGGTTCACCTGGATGTGAAACGTTTGTGAGCCTCACGCAGATGCTCGGAGCATCGCGCTGGCGGGAGGTCGAGGCAGTTGAGCGGAAGACGTTCGTTGAAGCGGGCCGGCATCATGGGACTGATCGTCGCCGTGAGCACGTTGGGGTTCAGCGCCCCGCAGGCGCTGGCACAACCACCGGCACCGCCGCCACCCGGTGACGAGGAGATCCTCGACCAGGAGGATCTGACCCTCCTCGAACAGGCGAAGGACGCCGGGCGGTCGCAGGTCACCCTGCTGGTCGCGGCGCAGCGAGGGCGCGCCGACGCCGCGGCGGGTGAGCTGGAGTCGATCGGCGGTGTGGTCCGCTCGGCGAACGAGCAACTCGACTACCTCAAGGTCACCGTGCCCATCGGGCAGGCGGAGGTCGCTCCGAAGCTCAAGTCGGTGGACGCGGTCGACATCGACGGGCTCATCGCACGCGACGAGCCCGCTCCCGTCGGCGCGACCGACCCGTCGCCGCAGCCGGCGCCGGACGAGAACACGCCGAGGGTGAATCCCTATCTGCCCACCGGCGACACCAAGGCCGCGCAGTTCGGCAGGACCTTCCCGTTCTGGGACGGGCGGGGCACCACCGTCGCCGTGCTGGACTCCGGGGTCGACCTCGACCACCCGGCGCTCGCGCGGACCAGCACGGGCCAGCGCAAGATCGTCGACTGGTACACGGCCAATTCCCCCACATCGGGCGACGGAACGTGGGTGCCGATGTCGAGCGAGACCTACTCCGGCACGTTCACCGCGAACGGCAGGCAGTGGACCGCCCCCGAGGGCGCCTTCAGCTTCGGTGTGTTCTCCGAGGTCGCGGGCGATCTTGGCACCGCCGCGAGCGAGATCGGCGGGGACATCAACCGCGACGGCGACCGCTCCGACAGCTACGGCGTCCTGCAGGACACCGCGTCCAAGGAGGTCCGCGTCGACCTCGACGGCGACGGCGACTTCACCGACGAGAAGTCGATGATCGACTACAAGGTGCGCCAGGACGTCGGCTACTTCGGCGCGGACGATCCGGCCACGGGCGTCGTCGAGCGCGTGGCGTTCGTGGTGCAGACCGACAAGGCCGGCTACGTCAACGTCGGCGTCGCCGCTGCTGCGCACGGCTCCCACGTCGCCGGCATCGCGGCTGGCAACGACCTCTTCGGCGGCAACATGGACGGCGCCGCGCCCGGCGCGAAGCTGATGTCGGTGAAGGTGTGCCTCTCCACTCCGTCGTGCACGTCCAGCGGGCTCATCGACGGCGTGGTCTACGCGGCGGAGAACGGCGCCGACGTCGTGAACATCTCGATCGGCGGCCTGCCTGCGCTCAACGACGGCAACAACGCGCGGGCCGAGCTGTACAACCGCGTGATCGAGACCTACAACGTGCAGCTGTTCATCTCGGCGGGCAACAGCGGCGCCGGGGCGAACTCCGTCGGCGACCCGTCCGTGGCGACCGACGCGTTGAGCGTGGGCTCCTACATCACCGACGACACGTGGCTGTCGAACTACGGCTCCTCCTCGCCGGTCGCCGAGTCGCTGCACCCGTTCTCCTCACGCGGTCCTCGCGAGGACGGCGGGTTCAAGCCCGACCTCGTCGCGCCCGGCGCGGCGGTCTCGTCGATCCCGCGCTGGCAGCCGCCGGAGCCGGTGCCGGGCACCTACGAGCTGCCCGCCGGGTACGGCATGTTCAACGGCACGTCGATGGCGGCGCCGCAGGCGACCGGCGCGGCCGCGCTGCTCGTGAGCGCCTACAAGGCACTGCACGGCGGCAAGCGCCCTCCGGTGACCGCACTTCGCTCCGCGCTGACGTCCACCTCGCGGTTCGTCGACGGCATCGACGCCAACGCGCAGGGCGCGGGGTTGATCGACACGCTGCGGGCCCTCACGGCACTCCGCGGCCCCGGCGTCCACGAGGTGACCACGTCGGTGCCGGTCAGCACCGTCCTCTCCGGACAGCTGCAGACTCCCAACACCGGTGTGGGCATCCACGACCGCGAGGGCGTGACGATCGGCAAGGCGTACACGCGGACCTACACACTCAAGCGCACGACGGGGCCGTCGACCCCCGTGAACTACCGCGTGAGCTGGGTCGGGAACGACGGCACGTTCTCCTCCGCCCGCTCGGTGCGGCTGCCGCTCGATCGGCCCGTCACGTTCGACGTCCGGGTGAACCCCCGCACCGCGGGCACGCATTCCGCGCTGCTGCGGCTGGACGACGTGCGCACCACGGGCATCGACGTGCAGACCATGAACACCGTGTTCACGCCCTACGACCTCACTGCGGCCGACGGCTACGTCGTGGAGGCGTCCGGCACGATCCAGCGCAACCAGGCGAGGAGCGTGTTCGTCCGGGTTCCGGAGGGCACGAGCAACCTGCAGATCGAGATGGCGGCGGGCGGCCCCGAGCCGGGAACCGGCCAGGTGCGGTTCGTGCGCTACGACCCGACCGGCGTCCCGGTGGACCCGACGTCGTCGACGAACTGCTACAACCCCGACGCCGGTGCGGGCTGCCCGACGGGCTCGCCGACGAGCCGCGCGGTGACCGACCCCGTGCCGGGCGTGTGGGAGATCGTGGTCGAAGCGCGGCGGACCTCCGACGCGGCCGAGGTGCCGTGGGCGCTGACCATCGCGGCGCAGGGCACGACGATCAGCCCGGACCCCGACGTCATCGCCCAGGCACGGCTCGGCACGCCCATCGACCGGGAGTACACCGTCACGAGCACGCTCGGCCAGTTCACCGGGCGGCTCACCGGCGGCCCGCTCGACAGCGCCCGCGTGGCCAGGCCGTCGGTCGCCGAGGGCGAGCTGCAGAGCTACGACATCGAGGTGACACCGGGGTCGACGGCGCTGACCGCGACGATCGGCAACACCTCCGACGGCGGCGCCGACCTCGACCTGTACGTCTACAACTGCACGAGCGGGACGTGCGCGCTGGCGAACTACAGCGCCGACGGCGACTCCGAGGAGTCGGTGACCATCCGCAACCCGGCGGCGGGGACGTGGCGCGTCGAGGTCGACGGCTACGCGGTGCCCTCGGGCTCCACGGAGTACGACTACCTCGACCTGTTCGCGAACCCGGCGTTCGGCACGATCGCGGTGACCGACACCGACGCGCCGAGGCCGACCGGCGCCACGTGGACGGTTCCCGGCACGGTCACGGCCACCGGGCAGCCCGCCGACGGCCGGGTCCTGCGCGGTCTCGTCACCGTTCGCACCCCGGACGACCTGCGGATCGGCAGCGGCGCCGTGCTCGTCGAGTCGGTGAGCGGGTGACCTGAGCGCCCGGATCGGGTAGACCCTTGCCATGGGGTCGAAACTCGACGAGTACCGGCGGAAACGGCGTGCCGGGCACACGCCGGAACCACTGCCGGAAGGCGACGTGGTGCCTCGTGGTGACGACGACACGTTCGTCATCCACGAGCACCACGCCAGCCGCCTGCACTGGGACGTCCGGCTCGAACGCGACGGCGTGCTGGTCTCGTGGGCCGTCCCGAAGGGGCTGCCCACGGAGCAGGGCACACTTCGGCTGGCCGTGCACACCGAGGACCATCCCCTCGAGTACGCCACGTTCTCCGGGGAGATCCCGAAGGGCGAGTACGGCGGCGGGGAGATGTTCATCTGGGACAGCGGCCGGTACGAGACGCTGAAGTGGTCCGACCGCGAGGTGTCGATCGTCCTGCACGGCGGCCGCGTCGAGGGCAAGTACGTCTTCTTCCGCAGTGGAGAGGACTGGCAGGTGATCCGCAAGGATCCGCCGCAGGACCCGGACTGGGAACCGCTGCCGGAGCTGCTGGCGCCGATGCTCGCCACCGCCGGCACCCTGCCGCCGGCCGAGGAGGACGACGACTGGGCGTACGAGTTCAAATGGGACGGCGTGCGCGCGCTCGCCCGCGTCGAGGGCGGCAGGGCGACCCTGTTCTCCCGGCGCGGCGGTGACATCACCGCCACCTACCCGGAGCTGCGCGGGCTCGGCGAGCAGCTCGGCAGCACGCAGGTGTGGCTGGACGGCGAGATCGTGGCGCTGCGCGACGGGCGGCCGAGCTTCAAGGCACTGCAGTCCCGCATGCACGCGAACGAACAGCGGGCGCGGCACCTTTCGAAGCAGCAGCCGGTGACCTACCTCGTGTTCGACCTGATGCACCTGGAGGGCCGTTCGTGCGTGCGGCTGCCGTACGCGCAGCGCAGGCAGCTGCTGGAGGAGCTGGAGCTGGGCGGGCCGCACTGGCAGCTGTCGCCGAGCTTCGCGGGCGAGGGCGCCGCCGTGGTGGAGGCAGCCGACGAGCAGCGCCTCGAGGGCGTGATCGCCAAGCGCACCGACTCGCCCTACGCGCCGGGCCAGCGCAGCACCGACTGGCTCAAGATCACCGACCTGCGCGCGCTCGACGCGGTGATCGGCGGCTGGCGGCCCGGCGAGGGCAAGCGCTCGGACACGTTCGGCTCCCTCATGCTCGGGCTGCCCGAGGACGGCGGGCTGCGCTACATCGGGCAGGTCGGCACCGGGTTCACCGACGACATGCTGCGCGACCTGCTGAAGCGCCTGCGCAGGCTCGAACGCAAGTCCTCCCCGTTCGCAGGCGAGATTCCGAGGGAACGCGCGAAGGGCGCCCGCTGGGTGCGGCCGACGTTGGTCGGCGAGGTCGTGTTCAAGGACTGGACGGAGGACGGCAGGCTGCGGGCACCCGCCTGGCGCGGGCTGCGACCGGACCTCGACCCGAAGGAGCTCGGCTCATGACACCCCTTGTGTCAACCTCAAGATCAAAGTCAGGCTGCGGTCGGCTGTTTCATCCGGTGTTGGG
>NZ_SWMS01000031.1 GCF_005146945.1 Prauserella endophytica | reverse complement strand
AACGAACGCCAGGGAGGCGCACCAACCCCATCGTGTACATCGTGGACGCTCAACCCGAGCGGTTAGATAAGCGTCGCCACGCGCGAGGGGCTGCCGTACGGGTTCGCCCCGCCATCGAGGATCGGGCCCTCGTCGGTGCCGTCGCCCGCGACGCCGAGCAGCGCGGACTCCATGTCGTTGGTGAAGAGCACGCTGAGCGTGAAGACCGGGAGCCGGTCGGGGCGCTCGGCCGAGGCCGGCGCGCCCGTGGTGACGAGCAGTGCGCCTGCGAGCGCGGCGGTGACCGCCGCCCGCACGCGGTGTTTCCGTAGGGATCTCACGGTGTCGCTCCTCGCGAGTTCACTCGAACGTATGACCTTGAGGAGCTAAGCACAGCGGTCCTATTCGGACAATGCGCCTCGCCCGCGCCGGTGTCGGGACTTCGCGCACTGTTTACGCTGATGACATGGAATACGCCGAACACGTCATCGACCTCGTTGGCGACACCCCGCTGGTCAAGCTGGGCACCCTGACCGAGGGCCTGAGCCCGCTCGTGCTGGCCAAGGTCGAGTACCTCAACCCCGGCGGCAGCGTGAAGGACCGCATCGCGCTGCGCATGGTCGAAGCGGCCGAGGCCTCGGGAGAGCTGCGGCCCGGCGGCACGATCGTCGAGCCCACCTCCGGCAACACCGGTGTCGGCCTGGCGATGGTCGCCCAGCGCAAGGGCTACAAGTGCGTGTTCGTCTGCCCCGACAAGGTCAGCGAGGACAAGCGCAACGTCCTCAAGGCCTACGGGGCGGAGGTGGTGGTGTGCCCGACGGCCGTGCCGCCGGAGCACCCGGAGTCCTACTACAGCGTGTCCGACCGGCTCGTCACCGAGATCGAGGGCGCCTGGAAGCCCAACCAGTACGCCAACCCGCAGAACCCGGAGAGCCACTACCTCTCGACCGGGCCGGAGATCTGGCGGCAGACCGACGGGAAGATCACGCATTTCGTCGCCGGCGTCGGCACGGGCGGCACCATCTCGGGAACCGGGCGGTACCTCAAGGAGGTCTCCCAGGGCAAGGTGCAGATCGTGGGCGCCGACCCCGAGGGCTCGGTGTACTCGGGCGGCACCGGCAGGCCGTACCTGGTCGAGGGTGTCGGCGAGGACTTCTGGCCGACGACCTACGACCGCGACATCGCCGACGAGATCATCGCGATCTCCGACGCGGACTCGTTCCACACCACGCGACGCCTGGCCAGCGAGGAGGGCCTGCTCGTCGGCGGCTCGTGCGGCATGGCGGTGGCCGCGGCGCTCCGGCTCGCGAAGCGCCTCGGTCCCGACGCGAAGGACGCCGTGATCGTGGTGCTGCTGCCCGATGGCGGCCGGGGCTACCTGGGCAAGGTCTTCAACGACGCGTGGATGTCGTCCTACGGCCTGCTGCCGCCCGACTCCTCCGGCGCGACGGTCGGCGACGTGCTGCGCCGCAAGAGCGGCAGCCTGCCCGACCTGGTGCACACGCACCCGAACGAGACGGTGGCCGAGGCGGTGTCGATCCTGCGTGAGTTCGGCGTCAGCCAGATGCCCGTGGTGAGCGCGGAGCCGCCGGTGATGGCGGCCGAGGTGGTGGGCGCCGTCAACGAGCGGGACCTGCTCGACGCGCTGTTCACCGGCAAGGCGGCACTCGCCGACCGGCTCGAGGCGCACATGTCGCCTCCGCTGCCGACGATCGGCGCGGGGGAGCAGGTCAGCTCCGCCATGAAGGCGCTGACCTCGGCGGATGGTGCGCTCGTCCTCGAAGGTGGCAAGCCGGCCGGTGTGGTGACGCGTCAGGACCTGCTCGCGTTCCTTTCCGGGCATTAAGAAGTCGGACAAGTCTCATCGTGCGCCGGATCTGGGGCGTTACGAGCGGTCCGGGGGCGCATCCGATAGCGTGTGCGCGAGCGAAAAACATCAAGCAAGGTCCGTGTCAAGGGGGTTCAAGACCCACATGAGTGCTCCGCAGCCACCGAACCAGCCCTGGGGCGGCGGGCAGCAGCCGCCGCAGGGCCCTCCAAGTGGCCCTAACCCACAACAAGACAGCCCGTTCGGTTCCTCGGAGCCGACTCAGGTCGTGCAGCCGGGGCAGCAGCAGCCCCAGCAGCCGGCCCAGGGAGATCAGCAGTTCGGTGAAGGCCCGGAGCCGACTCAGGTCGTCCAGCCGGTCCAGCAGCAGGGCGAAGGCCCCGGTGCCGAGTCGACCCAGCTGGTGCCGCCCGGCTCGCAGCCCCCTCCCGCCATCCCGTACGCGCCCCCGCCGAGCGCGGCCGACAACCCCGCCGCGGTGAACCCGCAGCAGGGCTTCGGGCAGCAGCCCGGCGGCTTCGGCCAGCAGCCGCAGCAGCCGGGTGGCTTCGGCCAGCAGCCGCAGCAGGGCTTCGGCCAGCCCGGCGGGTTCGACCCCGCTCAGGGCCAGGGCGGTTTCGGCGGGCCCCCGCCGCCCGGACCTTTCGGAGCCCCTCCGCCCGGTGCCGTGCCGTTCGGCGCTCCCACCGGTGGCGGCGGTGGCGGCAACAAGATGTACGCGTGGATCGCGGGCGGCCTGGTCGCCGTCCTCGGTATCGTCACGGCGATCCTGGCGATCACGCTGCTCTCCGACCTCAGCGGCGGCGGTGGCTCCGAGGACGACCTGGTGTCGATGTGCGTCGAGCAGAGCGGCCAGAGCGAGGACCAGTGCCGGCAGTACATCGAGCAGGCCGGTGGCGCTGACGCCGTCAACGCGCAGATCGAGAGCGCGGCCGCCGAGGTGCCGGGCCACATCACGTTCTACCTGATCATGATGCTGGTCGGTGGCGTCGTGGCGCTCGCCGCGGGCGTGCTCCACGCGCTCGCCGACCGGGTCGGCGCGAGCCTGAGGAAGCTCATTCCGTACCTGGCGATCGCGGGCGGTTTCCTGGCGCTGCTCTTCTCCATTCTCCTGATGACCGAGGGCGGCGACCCGCCGACGCGGATCATCTTCACCCTGATCATGGGCATCCTCATCCTGGCCGTCGGCGTTGTCGCGGTGCTGCCGCAGACGGCGCAGTACGTGGGCCTCGGTGGCGGTCCGGGCGGTCCTGGCGGCTTCGGCGGTCCCGGTGGCCCCGGCGGCTTCGGCGGTCCCGGTGGCTTCGGCCAGCCCGGTGGGTTCGGCCCGCCGAGCCAGCCCGGCGGCTTCCCGCAGCAGGGCCCGCCCGGTGGCTTCGGCCAGCCCGGCGGTCCGAACCCGTCCAGCGGTGGCTTCCCGCAGCCGGGTCAGCAGCCCGGCGGCTACGGGCAGCCCCCGCAGCAGCCGGGTGGCTTCGGCCAGCCCCCGCAGGGCCCGCCCCCCGGGCAGCCCGGTGGTTACGGCCAGCCCGGCCAGCCGCCGCAGCAGTGGTGACGAACTGAACTGAGGTTGATGCCCCCGGTCTCTGGCCGGGGGCATCTCCTTTGTGCGACCTTGGTCGCGATGAGCCAGCAGAGCCTGCCGCAGTATCCGGGGCCGTACCCGAACGAGCCGTACGGCGATCCGCCGCAGCCGCCCGCACACCGCGGCACGGCCGTCGCCGCCTCCGTGCTCGCCCTGGTCGGCGCCGCCGTGCACCTGCTTGGCGTCCTCGCGCTGTTCAGCCGCATCGACGTGGTGGCCCGGTCTCCGTTCGCGCTCACCAGCCTGGCCGCCAACCTGGTGGTCGCGGGGCTCCTGCTGCCCGGCGCGATCCTGCTGCTGCAGCGCAGGGTCGCCGGACAGGTGCTCGTCGCCACCGGCGCGGGCTTCGCCGTCGTGTACTTCGCGTTCATGGTGCTCGCCGGGTTCGCCGCGCGCCTTTCGTTGAACGGCGAGCTTGACAGCAGGAGCGTGGGCTACAGCTCCGCACGGGTGCTGGTCGTGTGCCTGCCCGCGATCGCGACTCTCGTGCTGGCGGTCATCGCCCCCACCCGCAGGTGGGTACGCCAGCGGCGGGCCTGGTGACGCGGTCGTAGGCTGAGGGCATGGTTCACGACCCCGCCGGACTCGGCTTCGAGACCCGCGCCATTCACGCAGGCCAAGAGCCGGACCCCCGCACGGGTTCGGTGATCGTGCCGATCTACCAGACCTCCACCTACGCGCAGGACGGCGTGGGCGGCACCCGCGAGGGCGACTACGAGTACTCGCGCACCGCCAACCCGACGCGGACCGCGCTGGAGGAGGCGCTCGCGGCGCTGGAGGGCGCGCGGCACACCCTCGCCTTCGGCTCCGGCATGGCCGCCAGCGACGCCGTGTTGCGCGCGACGCTGCGCCCCGGCGACCACCTCGTGCTCGGCAACGATGTGTACGGCGGCACGTTCCGGCTCATCGACAAGGTCCTCACGCAATGGGGTGTCACCTACAGCGTCGCGCACCTTTCCGACCTCGACGAGGTCCGCGCCGCGCTGCGGCCGGAGACCAAGCTCATCTGGTGCGAGTCGCCCACCAACCCGCTGCTCGGCGTCTCCGACATCCCCGCGCTCGCACAGATCGCCCACGTTGGCGGCGCGCGGCTGGTCGTCGACAACACGTTCGCGACGCCGTACCTGCAGACACCCATCGAACTGGGCGCCGACATCGTGGTGCACTCAACGACGAAGTACCTCGGCGGGCACTCCGATGTCGTCGGTGGCGCCGTGGTGACCAACTCGGACGAGCTGCGCGAGCAGCTGTTCTTCCTCCGCAACGCGTCCGGGGCGGTGCCGGGCGCGTTCGACGCGTGGCTGACGCTGCGTGGCCTCAAGACGCTGGCCGTGCGCATGGAGCGGCACTGCGACAACGCCGAGCGCGTGGTCGAGGCGCTCGTCCGGCACCCCAAGGTCAGCCGCGTGTACTACCCGGGCCTCACCGAGCACCCCGGTCACGACGTCGCGGCGAAGCAGATGCGGCGCTTCGGTGGCATGGTCTCGTTCGATCACGCCGACGGCGAGCAGGCCGCGCTGGACGCGGCGGCGCGTACGAGGCTGTTCATCCTCGCCGAGTCACTCGGTGGCGTCGAGTCGCTCATCGAGCACCCGGGCCGGATGACACACGCGAGCGTGGCGGGATCACTGCTGCAGGTGCCCGCGGAACTGGTGCGGCTCTCGGTGGGGATCGAGGACGCCCGCGACCTCGTCGCGGACCTCGAGCAAGCCCTGGGCTAGGGGCGGAAGTTGTTGAGTTGCTGCGCACCGTCGGCGGTGGACGACTTCGCCCCGCCGGTGGTGGGCAGCTCACCACCATCGACGCAGCCACCGACGAGCTCGATGTGGTTGTCGTGGCGGATGTAGCGACCGGGGTCCCCGCAGTTCGCCTGCCCGACCGTGTAGACAGCGGCTCCCGTGAGTGCGAGCGCCGACGTGAGGCCTGCGAGCAACGGCACGAAACCGGAGCGTGAGCCCCTCGGCGTCGTCCCACTGGCCATGCTGTCTCCTGCTCTCGAGGTCGCTGCGCGAAGACCAGGATACCCAATCGTGATGCACACCATGCACGAACGGCACTGACTGTGGCCGAGGCCGTATCCTCCCTGCTCATGCGACTGGTGAGCGTGGAACGGATCCGGCGGGCGGCGCAGCTCCTCGAGGGTGTGGTGCGGCGCACGCCGATGGAGCACGCTCGCGATCTCGAGAAGGCCCACGGCGGCCCGGTTTCTCTCAAGTGCGAGAACCTGCAGCGCACCGGTTCCTTCAAGATCCGGGGCGCCTACACGAGGTTGCACGCGTTGAGCGACGAGGAACGGGCGCGGGGCGTGGTCGCGGCGAGTGCGGGCAACCACGCGCAGGGCGTCGCCCTCGCGGCGTCGTTGCTGGGCATCAAGGCGACGGTGTTCATGCCGGAGCGGGCGCCGTTGCCGAAACTGGCCGCCACGAAGGCGTACGGCGCCGAGGTGCATCTGCACGGCGCTGTGCTGGAGGAGGCGCTGGCCGAGGCGGTCGCGTTCGGCGAGCGGACGGGCGCGGTGTTCATCCACCCCTTCGACCACCCCGACATCATCGCGGGCCAGGGAACCGTGGGGCTGGAGATCGTCGAGCAGCTGCCCGAGGTGGCGACCGTGCTCGTCTCCACCGGGGGTGGCGGACTCGTCGGCGGCGTCGCGAGCGCGGTGAAGGCGCTGCGGCCGGGAGCGCGGCTGGTCGGCGTGCAGGCGGAAGCGGCGGCCGCGTTCCCGCCGTCGCTCGCCGCCGGTGAGCCGGTGCGGCTCGCCAACATGCAGACGATGGCCGACGGGATCGCGGTCGGCAGGCCGGGTCCCCTGACGTTCGCGCACGTCTCGGAGCTCGTGGACGACGTGGTGACGGTGAGCGAGGAGGGGCTCTCGCGGGCGGTGCTGAACTGCCTGGAACGCAGGAAGCTCGTGGTGGAGCCGGCCGGCGCCGCCGCGGTGGCGGCGCTGCTGGAGCACCCGGGAGCGTTCGAGCCGCCGGTCGTGGCCGTGCTGTCCGGCGGCAACGTGGATCCGTTGCTGCTGCTGCAGATCATCCAGCACGGCATGACCGCGGCCGGCCGCTACCTGTACCTGCGCCTGTGCGTTCCGGACCGCCCCGGCTCCCTGGCCGGGGTGCTGACCAGGGTGAGCGAGCTGGGCGCGAACGTCATCGACATCGAGCACTCGCGCATCGCGGGCAGGCTCGCGATCGGCGAGGTGGAGATCGCGCTGAAGCTGGAGACCCGGGGTCCCGTCCACTGCGAAGAGGTGACCCAAGAACTCCAGCGAGCCGGCTACACCGTGATGCCCTGACTGCCCCCAAGGCCACCTTTGGTGCGTTCAACGCACCAAAGGTGGCCTTGGGGGACGGACGCTCAGAGGTTGCCGCGGCGCTCTTGTTCCCGCTCGATCGCCTCGAACAGGGCCTTGAAGTTGCCCTTGCCGAAGCCCAGCGAACCGTGCCGCTCGATCAGCTCGTAGAACACCGTCGGGCGGTCCCCGATCGGCTTGGTGAAGATCTGCAGCAGGTAGCCGTCCTCGTCGCGGTCCACGAGGATCCGGTGCTCCTTGAGCGTCTCGATCGGCACGCGCACCTCCCCGATCCGCGCGCGCAGCTCGGGGTCGTCGTAGTAGGAGTCCGGGGTTTCCAGGAACTCCACGCCCGCCGCGCGCATGGCCGTCACCGTCGCGATGATGTCGTTCGTCGCGAGCGCGATGTGCTGGCAGCCCGCGCCCTCGTAGAACTCCAGATATTCGTCGATCTGCGACTTCTTCTTCGCGACCGCCGGCTCGTTGAGCGGGAACTTGACGCGGTGGTTTCCGTTCGAAACCACCTTGCTCATGAGCGCGGAGTACTCGGTCGCGATGTCGTCACCGACGAACTCCGCCATGTTCACGAAGCCCATCACCCGGTGGTACCAGTCGACCCAGTAGTCCATCTTGCCGAGCTCGACGTTGCCGACGCAGTGGTCGATGGCCTGGAAGAGCCGCTTCGGCGCCCCCTCCGGCCGGGTCACCGTGCTCTGCTTCGCGACGTAGCCGGGGAGGTAGGGCCCGGAGTAGCGCGAGCGGTCGATGAGGGAGTGGCGTGTCTCGCCGTAGGTGGCGATCGCGGCCATTCGCACGGTGCCGTGTTCGTCGGAGACGTCGTGCGGTTCCTCGAGGATCGTCGCGCCCTGCGAGCGCGCGTGCTCGACGCACTTGTCCACATCGGACACCTCGAGGGCGAGGTCGATGACGCCGTCGCCGTGCCTGCGGTGGTGGTCGAGCAACGGCGAGCCGGGCCGCACGCCGCCGTTGATCACGAACCGCGCGGAGCCTGACTTGAGCACGAACGACTTGCGGTCGGGCTCGCCGGTCTCCGGCCCCGAGTACGCGACGAGCTGCATGCCGAAGGCGACCTGGTAGAACCACGCCGTCTGCGTGGCGTTGCCCGCGATGAACACCACCGCGTCCATCGCCTTCACCGGGAACGGGTCCGAGGAGGCGTCGTGGTCGACCAGGCCGACGAGCTGGCGGAGCTGGTCGTAGCTGACGTCGTCGAGAGCTGGGTTCGTCGTCATGCCCGAAGGATGAGCGCGACCATGCACCCTGAGCAACAGTCTGTGTTTTTGCTGGTCAATCTGTACAGTGCCAAGGGGATAATGCTGATCAGATCGAGCAATTTGTGTAGGAGGTTGTGCGGTGGCTCTCGACGCGCTCGACGCCCGGCTGCTGTTGCTGCTCACCGACGTGCCAAGGCTCGGCGTGCTCGAATGCGCGCGCAGGCTCGGCGTCGCGAGGGGCACGGTGCAGGCACGGCTCGACAAGCTCACCGCCGACGGCGTGCTGACCGGCTTCCCGCCCGAGCTCGACCTGGCCGCGATGGGCTACGGGCTCACGGCGTTCGCGGTGCTGGAAATCGCACAGGGCCGCCGAACCGAGGTGGCCTCCGCGCTGGCCGCGATCGACGAGGTGTGCGAGGTGCACGCCACGACCGGTCAGGGTGACCTGTTCGTGCGCATGGTCGCCCGCTCGAACGACGACCTGCAGCGCGTGATCGACGAGGTGGTCGGGGTGCCGGGCGTGCGGAGGACGTCGACGTCGATCGCGCTGTCGACGCCCGTGCCGCAGCGCGTGCGGCCCCTGCTGGAGCGCACCGCCAACCGCTGATCCCCACGTGCCCCCAAGGCCACCTTTGTTGCGTTCAACGCAACAAAGGTGGCCTTGGGGGACGTTCAGCTCGGAGGGTGGCGCGGCGTGCCGTGCGCATGGGCGCCTACTCGGCTAGTCGCTGACCTGCTCCAGGTACCGCTCGACGGAGTGCCGCACGACCTTCTTGGCGCCACCGATGATCACCGCGTCCCACCACGCGCCGTAGATGTCGTCGAAGTCGAAGCGTTCCAGCAGCTCCGCCGCGTGCCGCACGACGCTCGGCCGCTCCGGGATGTGGTTCGGGTAGCTGTACATGAACGCGACCAGGCTCCGGTTGGGCACCACCTGCACGATGTCGCCGCTGAACAGCGCGCCCCTGCCCTCCGCGCCGTCGCGCCAGTGCAGCACGGTCCCGCCCGCGAAGTGCACGCCGAGGTTCACGAGCGTGAGGTCGTCGGCGAGCCGGCGGGTCTGCCCGCTCCACAGCTGGATCCGGTCGCTCGGCCTGCCGATCCACTCGCGGTCCTTCTCGTGCAGGTACACCGGCACGTCGAACGTCTCGGCCCACTCGACCATGGTCGT
This sequence comes from Prauserella endophytica, assembly GCF_005146945.1. Classification (GTDB taxonomy): domain Bacteria; phylum Actinomycetota; class Actinomycetes; order Mycobacteriales; family Pseudonocardiaceae; genus Prauserella_A; species Prauserella_A endophytica. The sequence continues at coordinate 61,834 of NZ_SWMS01000031.1, read as the reverse complement.
GTAGTAGTGCGGGTGGCTGATCGCGACGCCGGTGATGCCGCCCAGCTCGTTCACCCGGCGCACCACCTCGTCGTCGAGGTAGGCGAAGCAGTCCCACAGGAGGTTGCCGGACTTCGCGGGCACGAGCAGCGCACGCTGCCCGATGCCGGCGCCGGGCCGGGCGCCGATGCCGAGCACGCCGGGGGCCTGCTCGCGCACGAGCACGGAGTGGTCGCCCTCGCGCAGCTCGGCCAGGCTCGTCCAGCGTTGTCCGGAGGAGGGCACGTATTGACGTTCGTCTTCGCAGACGGGGCAGTCGGGTCTCGCTGCGGCGTACTGCATGGCGCACGTGGCGCAGATGGGAAGGTCGGCGGTCATTCCGCCCACACTAGAGCGTGGTGTGCGCGCTCACACCCGAATCGGTGGAGCGCGCAACCGTCCGCGTCAGCCGCCGTAGGGCACTGCCTTCACGAGGGTGACCTTCTGGGTGTTGCCGTTGGGGAGGCTGTACTCCCTCGACTCACCTTCCTTGGCGCCGAGCAGCGCCTTGCCCAGCGGGGAGTCGGGCGAGTAGATCTCCAGCGCGCCCTCGCCGCCCTCCTCGCGGGTGGCGAGCAGGAACTGCTCCTCGTCGTCGTCGCCCGCGTAGCGGACGGTGAGCACCATGCCGGGCTCGGCGACGCCACTGTTGGCGGGCGCCTCGCCGACCTTGGCCGTTCGCAGCAGCTCCTGGAGGTGCCGGATGCGGGCTTCCTGCTGACCCTGCTCCTCACGGGCGGCGTGGTAGCCCCCGTTCTCCTTGAGGTCGCCTTCCTCGCGGCTGTCGTTGATCTTCGCGGCGATGACCGGACGATTCTCGATCAGCTCATCGAGTTCGCTCTTGAGCCTGTCGTAGGCATCCTGGGTCAGCCAGGTCACCTTGCTGTCGCTCACGGTCACCATCTCCTCCTAGGGCCTGCCGAGCTTGGGTATACAAGCCGGCCGCCACGCTTGCGTGGCTGAGATAAAGGAAAAACACGGCCCGCAGGGGGCCGTGCCGGTAGACCAGGGTAACACGTTCGGCGCCCTGAATGCCGCTCAGTTCTCCGCTAAGCGGACATTCAGCGCGTCATTCACCCCGTTGGCCGCTCAGGGGTTGACAAGTATACAGGAACGCTGTACGAGCACCCGTACACATCAGCCGTCACGGGCCTGGTGACGCTGCGGACGACGGTGGAGAGGCGCTCTTCACCGGGTGGGACGTAAATCTCTTTCCGCCCGCTCTCCGCGCCCGAGATGTCGCGCACGCGTACGATGCACACCCCCGGTCGCTGGCTGTCGTCCCTGGCCACGTCGATCGTGATCTCCATGGCGTTGCCGGGCCGCTCCGCGAACCCCACCCGTTGGGCCTCGATCGGCGCGCTGCCGATGTTGTTGTACCCGATGTACGCCGCGCCGCCGCCGAAGAGCAGCACGAACACGCCGAACAGCCACTTCTGCCAGCTGCGGGGCGCCCGGCCCGACGGGCGGGCGGAGCCGTAGCGGCCCTCGGGGAGGGAGGGACGGCCCGGCCCGGTCGCCGAAGTGGCCTGTCCGGTGCTCAAAACCAGGCCTCCCGATCGGTCTTGTCGCAGGCGCGAGGAAGATGGACGACGTGCTCCGCGTTATGAGTATCCGCGGAGTCCGACCCAGGTGGGCCATGGGGGTCCGCAAGTCAACGAGCAACGCAGGTGCGAGAGGGGCCTAGCCGGTCATGTCGGTAACTGACGGACGCACGGTGACCGAGGCGGAGGGGCGGCTCCGCCTGATGGCGGTGCACGCGCATCCGGACGACGAGTCCAGCAAGGGCGCCGCCACGATGGCGCGCTACGTCGCCGAGGGACACGAGGTCATGGTCGTCACCTGCACCGGTGGCGAGGCGGGCAGCGTGCTGAACCCCGCGATGGACCGGCCAGAGGTGCACGCCAACATGACCGAGTTGCGCCGGGAGGAGATGGCCCGCGCGGCCAAGATCCTCGGCGTCAAGCACCACTGGCTGGGTTTCGTCGACTCCGGGCTGCCGGAGGGGGAGCCTCTGCCGCCGCTGCCGGAGGGCTCGTTCGGCACGGTCCCGCTCGAGGAGCCCACCGAGGCGCTCGTACGGGTCATCCGCGAGTTCCGGCCGCACGTCGTCATCACCTACGACGAGAACGGCGGGTACCCGCACCCGGATCACATCCGGTGCCACGAGGTCTCCGTCGCCGCCTACGACGCCGCGCCCGACCCCGCGCGGTTCCCCGGCACTGGCGAGCCGTGGCAGCCGCTGAAGCTCTACTACTCGCACGGCTTCTCGCGCGCGAAGATGACCGCGTTCCACGAGGCCCTGCTCGAGGCGGGGCTCGACTCGCCGTACGAGGAGTGGCTCGGCCGCTGGGACCCGGACAAGGCCGACGTCATGGAGCGGGTCACCACGCGCGTGGTGTGCGACGACTACTTCGAGGTGCGGGACGAGGCGCTCAAGGCGCACGCCACGCAGATCGACCCGAACAGCCGCTGGTTCGCGGTTCCGCTGGAGATGCAGCGCCGGGTGTGGCCGACGGAGGAGTACGAGCTCGTGCGCTCGCTTGTGGACACCACGTTGCCGGAGGACGATCTGTTCGCGGGGGTGCGAGAGAAGGTGACCACATGATGCTTCCGGCATTCGCGACGGTGCCCGTGCTGACGGGCGCCGCCGCGCTCGCGCAGCAGCCGGGCAGCGGGGACAATGGCGGCCAGGGGGAGGACTTCGGCAAGTCCTCGCCGGTCGGCCTGCTGCTCCTGCTGCTGTTCCTCATCGCCGTGGTCTTCCTGGTGCGGTCGATGACCAAGCACCTCAAGCGGGTGCCCGCCAGCTTCGACGAGCCCGCACAGCAGGCCGTGGACGCGGGCGAGGAGCCCGCCGACAGCGGGACCGCCGAGCAGGAGAAGGACGACCGGGCCGAGGCGGCGCCGAGGGGCGAGCGCACGTAGGGAAGGCATGCCACCCTGGAGGCATGTCGAACCGACTGGCCGCCGCGACGAGCCCATATCTGCTCCAGCACGCCGACAACCCGGTGGACTGGTGGCCGTGGTGTGCCGAGGCGCTCGAGGAGGCCGAGCGGCGGGATGTGCCGATCCTCCTCTCCATCGGCTACGCCGCGTGCCACTGGTGCCACGTCATGGCACACGAGTCGTTCGAGGACGACGACACCGCGGCGCTCATGAACGCCAACTTCGTCAACATCAAGGTCGACCGTGAGGAGCGGCCGGACCTCGATGCCGTCTACATGACCGCGACGCAGGCGATGACCGGCCACGGCGGCTGGCCCATGACCTGCTTCCTCACCCCCGACGGCAAACCGTTCCACTGCGGGACCTACTACCCGCCCGTGCCCGGGCACGGCATGCCGTCGTTCAAGCAGCTCCTCGCCGCCGTGACGCAGGCGTGGCACGACCGCCCCGACGAGCTGCGAAAGGGTGCCGGCCAGATCGTCGACCACATCGCCCAGCAGACCTCGCCGCTGCGTGAGCACGCGGTGACCGAGCAGACGCTCTCCTCGGCGGTGTCGAAGCTGCGGCACGACACCGATCCCGGTCACGGCGGGTTCGGCGGGGCGCCGAAGTTCCCGCCGTCGATGGTGCTGGAGTTCCTGCTGCGCCACTACGAGCGCACCGGGGCGCCCGAGGCGTTGTCCATTGTGGAGCTGACGGCCGAGGGCATGGCGCGCGGCGGGCTCTTCGACCAGCTGGCGGGCGGCTTCGCCCGGTATTCGGTGGACGAGGCCTGGGTGGTGCCCCACTTCGAGAAGATGCTGTACGACAACGCGTTGCTGCTGCGCTGCTACGCGCACCTCGCGCGACGCACCGGGTCGGCGTTCGCGCTGCGCGTCGCCGGGGAGACGGCGGACTTCCTGCTGCGGGACCTGCGCACCCCAGAGGGCGGTTTCGCGGCCTCGCTGGACGCCGACACCGCGGGCGTCGAGGGCCTCACCTATGTCTGGACGCCGGAGCAGCTCACCGAGGTGCTCGGTCCGGAGGACGGGCGGTGGGCGGCGGAGCTGTTCCGGGTGACCGCGGACGGCACGTTCGAGAAGGGCGCCTCGACCCTGCAGCTGCCCAGCGATCCGGACGACCCCGCCCGGTGGGTGCGGGTGCGGTCGGCGCTGCTGGAGGCCCGCGCGCGGCGTCCGCAGCCCGCCAGGGACGACAAGGTGGTGGCCGCGTGGAACGGGCTCGCCATCACCGCGCTCGCCGAGGCCGGCGTCGCGCTGGAACGGCCAGACTGGGTCGAGGCTGCCGTGGGTGCGGCGAGCCTGCTGCTCGACAAGCACCTCGTGGACGGCAGGCTGCGGCGCAGTTCGCGCGACGGCGTGGTCGGCGACGCGGCCGGTGTGCTGGAGGACTACGCGTGTCTCGCCGAGGGGCTGCTCGCGCTGCACCAGGCCACCGGCGAGTCGTTGTGGCTGGTCGAGGCGACCACGCTGCTCGACATCGCGCTCGCCCGGTTCGCCTCGGACACCCCGGGCGCCTTCCACGACACGGCCGACGACGCGGAGGCGCTGGTGCACCGGCCGTCGGATCCGACCGACAACGCGAGCCCTTCGGGTGCGTCCGCGCTCGCCGCGGCGCTGCTCGCGGCCTCGGCGCTCGCCGGTCCGGAGCGGGCGAGCACCTACCGCGAGGCCTGTGAGCAGGCATTGCGCAGGGCGGGAGCGCTCGTGGAGCAGGCGCCCCGGTTCGCGGGCAACTGGCTGAGTGTGGCCGAGGCACTGGTCGCAGGCCCGTTGCAGGTCGCGGTGGTGGGGCAGGACGCGGTGGCGCGGGCCGAGTTGCTCGTTGAGGCCGCGCGGCAGGTGCACGGCGGCGCCGTGGTGCTGGCCGGGCAGCCCGAGGCCGAGGGCGTTCCGCTGCTGAGCGACCGGCCGCTCGTCGACGGCGAGCCTGCCGCGTACGTCTGCCGCGGCTACGTGTGCGAGCGCCCGGTGACCACCACCGACGACCTGGCGGTGGTGCTCGCCTCCTAGCGGCCCCCAACCGCAGTGAAGGCCACCTTCACTGCGTTCAACGCAGGCATGGTGGCCTTCACTGCGGGCGGCATCGTTCGCCGTGGCCTGCCCCGCGCCACGCGTCAGCCACTGACCGCGCGGCGGGTGCCCTCGCCGAACATCGCCAGCGCCCGCAGTGCCGTGCCGAGCTCGGCGATGTCGGCCGGGTCGGACAGCGAGCGGTCGAGCACGTCGGTGATCCGCTTGAGCCGGTGGCGGACCGTGTTGGGGTGGCAGAACATGCGCTCGGCGGTGAGCTTCGTGGAGCCGCCGCCGTCGAACCACGCGCGCAGCGTCAGCAGCAGCGCCTCGCTTTCGGAGTCCGGCAGCTCCAGGATCGGCCGCAGCACCTGGCTCGCCAGCTGGGCCGACGCGTGCGGGTCGCTCGCCACCAACCCGGCCAGCGGCGACTCGGTGAACTGCGCGACGCCCTTCGTGCCCGGCTCCAGGCTGGACAGCGCCACGCGCGCCAGATGCAGCGCGCGCGCCGTCTCGCCGAGGCCCGTGAACACCGGGCTGACGCCGACCCGGCCGCGCGGGTCCTCCCGCAGCAGCGCCAGCACCGGTTCGGGGTCGCGCAGTGACACGACGCCGATCTGCAGGTCCGGCGTCAGCCGCCACGCCGAGGCGTGGTTGTTCCTGCGCAGGCGGATCTCGATCAACGGCAGAGACTCCCGGCCGAGTCCGGGGGTCTCCGCCGCGATCACCACGAACGTGCCGTCGAGCGGGAGGTCGAGCATCCTCGCGATCTCCCACAGCGTGCTCTCGGTCGCCGTGCCCCCGGTGAACAGGGCCTCCACGAGTGCGAGCCTGCGGTTCTGCCTGGTCCGGCTGATCTCGGCCATCGTCTCGCGGTACGTGGTGGTGAGCTCCTCGATGTAGTCGTCCATGAGGTTCCAGATCGCCGTGGTCGCGGAGACGAGCGCGGCGACGTCCTGGGACGGTGTGGTCAGCTCGACGAACCGCTGCCACACCTCGGTGAAGCCGATCCGGAACGCCTTCAGCAGCTCCGGCAACGGGGCGCCGAGCAGGGCCCGCTCGCGGCCGGTCGCGCGGGCCTTGGAAAGGTCGGGGGTGCCGGGCTCGGCGAGGGAGCGGAGCAGGAACTGGAGGTTGTCCCGGCACGAGGCCCGCAGCTCCTGGTGCGAGACGAACCGTTCCTCGCGGTAGACCGGCATGTCCGCGATGATCTGTTCGAAGGTGGCCGTGGTCATCTCCGGCAGGCGCGGCAACGCCAGCCTGGCCATCTCGACCACCGCGGGTTCGGCGCCCGTGTATCGCATGAGATGTCCGTCCTCCCCGTCGAGGGCTCGCGAGCAGACATCTAACACGAACGGTTCCCCCACCGCCTGACCTGGCGGACAAGCCCCGCAACCGCGGGGGTCACGGGGCCTTCCCGCCGCAGGTGCGTCACATCTTGGCGGCGGCGGTCCGGACCGCGTCGCGGATCCGGGAGTAGGTGCCGCAGCGGCAGATGTTGCGGATCTCGTCGAAGTCGGCGTCGCTGATCTCACGGCCCTCCGAGCGGGCCTGCTTCACCTTCGCGATGGCAGCCATGATCTGCCCCGGCTGGCAGTAGCCGCACTGTGCGACGTCCTGCTCCAGCCACGCCTCCTGCATCGGGTGCAGCGCACCGGTGGCCGGGTCGGCGATCCCCTCGATGGTCGTGATCTCGTCGTCGGGGCCGATCGCGGAGACCGGCACCGAGCAGGGGTTGAACGCCTTGCCGTTGATGTGCGATGTGCACGCCTTGCAGACATTGATGCCGCAGCCGTACTTCGGGCCGGTGATGCCGAGCAGGTCGCGCAGCACCCACAGCAGCCGCACCTTGTCGTCGGTGTCGACGGTCACCTGCTTGCCGTTGACCGTGAAAGTGTGTTGGGACAACGAAGGCTCCTCAGAACGTGTAGGCCAGGCCGTCGACCGGCGATTCGGGCACCGGCGGCACCTTCGGCTTCGGCTCGAAGCTCAGGGTGCCGTGGTTGATCGGGAACCGGGTCGGCATCTGGCCAACCGCCCGGCCGTAGGCGCACGCCGCCGCGGCGAAGGAGCTGGCGACGGCCAGCTCGCCCGCGCCGCCGGGCTCCCCGGTCGTGGCGGGCATGACGACGACCTCCAGCTCCGGCGGGGTGTTCCACTGCCGGGTGTAGAAGTAGTTGTCCCAGCTCGCCTCCAGCGGCAGGCCGTTGTCGATGTGCAGGCTGGAGGTGAGCGCGAGCGCGATGCCGTCGTTGACGCAGCCGATGGTCTGGGCCTCGAGTCCCCTGGGGTTGATCGGCAGGCCCGCGTCCACCACGGCGACGGCCCTGGTGACACGCGGCCCCGCCACCGCGTCGCGGATCTTGCGGTTGACCGTCTCCGGGCGGCAGTCGATCTCCATGAGCACCGCGCTGGCGCTCTTGTACTCCCAGTGGAACGCGATGCCCTGCGCCATGCCGTCGGGCAGCTCGCGGCCCCACTCGCCGACCTCGGCGGCCTTGTCGAGCACGGCGCGGAACCGGTCCTCCTTGAGGAAGCCGCGCCGGAACGTCAGCGGGTCCTGTCCCATCTTCGCGGCGAGCTGGTCGATCACGAGCTCGCGTGCGCACACCACGTTGGGCGAGTAGACGTTGCGCATGCTGGCGGTGTGGAACTTGAGCGGCACCTCGTTGAGCAGCTGTGTGGTGGCGCCGAAGTTGTACGGCATCGACTGGGACAGCAGGAACACCGTCTGCGAGAACCCGACGTCGCCCACCGGCAGCTTCGCGGCCACCGCGGTGAGGATCTCGCCGAGGCCGTGGCCGAAGTCGGTGGTGACGCTGGTGTGCCGCTGCTCGTAGCTGACCACGTTGCCCAGGGCGTAGTTGGCCCTGATCCGCGAGATCGACATCGGGTGCGTGCGGCCGTGGCGGGAGTCGTCGGCGCGGTGCCACATCAGTTTCACCGGCTTGCCCATCGCCTTCGAGACCTCGGCGGCCTCCAGCGCGGCGTCGGAGAACAACTTGCGGCCGAAGGAACCGCCGCCGGTGACCACGTGCACCTTCACCGCGGGGATCGGCAGGCCCAGCATCGCCGCGATCTGCTCCTGCGCCACGATCGGTGACTTGAGGCCGGACCAGATCTCCGCGCCGTCCGGTCGTACGTCGGCGATGGCGCAGTTGGTCTCGAGCGCGCTGTTGCTGGCGAAGGCGAAGACGAACTCGGCGTCGATCGACTGCGTCAGCACGGGCGGAACGGCCAGCGGAAGCGTCGCGGCGCGCAGCTTCTCCTCCACGCTGGCGTCCGTCTCACCGTCCACTGTGCCTGGTCCCCAGTCGACTCGCAGCGCGCGCACGGCGTCGATGCACTGCCCGAACGTGGCCGCGCGCACGGCGACACCGGAGGACACGGTGACGACGTCGGTGACGCCCGGCATCGCCGTCACCTCGGCGAGGTTGGCCACCGACCGGACCGTGCCGTTGATCGTCGGCGGGCGGCAGATCATGGTGGGCAGCGCGTTCGGCACCTGCAGGTCCAACGTGAACTGCTTGCGCCCGGTGACCGCGTCCAGCGCGTCGATGCGGGTGGTCGGCCTGCCGATGAGGGTGAACTCGGACGGGTCCTTCAGCGTGGCCGAGACCTCTTCGGTGCGAGGGCTGGCCGCGGCCTCAGCGAGGGAGCCGTAGGACGCGGTGTGGCCGGAGCGCGACCGGATCACGCCCTCGCTCATAGTGAGCGTGGCCGGGTCGACCTTCCACTGCTCGGCGGCCGTCACGAGCAGCCGGGCGCGGGCGACCGCCGCGGCGGTGCGCACCGGGTGGAACAGCGAGCGGACCGAGTTGGAGCCGCCGGTGAGCTGGTTGAACACCAGCTCGGGGCGGGCGTCGGCGAGGTTCACGCCGACCTTGCTCAGCGGGAGGTCCAGCTCCTCGGCGATGAGCATCGCGATGGTGGTGGTGATGCCCTGGCCGACCTCGGCCCTCGGCACGGCGAACGACACGCTGCCATCGCGGTTGAGCTGGATCGCGATGAGCCCCGAGGTGGGCGCCGCCGCGAGGGTCAGCGCGTCGCCGAGGTCGATGATGTCCGCCGGTCCGGGGAGGCTGGGGATCGCGGCCGAGGCGGGAGCCGGAGCCGCGAGGTCTCCGCCGAGCCGGGCCGCGACCGCCAGCGTCGGAGCCGCCAGCAGGTAGCCGAGAAACCGGCGCCGTTCGAGGGCGGGGCTCTGCTCGCCGGGCCGGCGCGATCGCCGTTGATGCGCCATGGGAAGTCCTTCCGAGATCCGCGTTGATCGCGGACACGATAGGAACGTCGCCGAAAGGGGGTCAACGATCCGTAGCCGTGTAGGTCCATCTCTGTGACGGGATGACAGTCTCGTGCCACGAAACTGTGACGCGGTAACAGCCGAACGTCGTACGAGGTTGCTCCGAACGGCCGCAGTCGCCCTCTGCTCGCAGCGAACACCCCTTCCACTACGCCCCATTCGGCGTAGCGTCTGTAGTGGTGTAATCAAGTAATCAACGCATTGGAGGCAGCCATGCGACACGGATGGCGTGGCCGAGGTGGCTGGCAGCAGGCCGACGTCCCCGACGTGGACGACGCACCCGCCTGGCTCAGCGGCCGGCTGCCCGACGACTGGTTCGTCGGCGAACCCGAGATCACCATCGACCGTGAGGAGATCCTCATCGTCGGCGAACTGCCGCAGCTCACCGGCGACTACGCCGATGACGCCGCGCGCTCGGCGGCGGAGTCCGGCCGGATCAGCCGGTTCCGCGAGGACACCAGGGAAGCACGCATCGAGATCGCCCGGCAGGCCGAGCACCGCTACCGGCGCAAGGTCGCCTGGGGCGCACGGATCGGTGGCACGAAAGAGCTGTTCACCACACTCTCGGTGCCGGTGATGACCCGGCTTCGCCAACCGGAGCGCCAAGTGCTCGACACGCTCGTGGCGGCGGGTGTCGCGCGGTCGCGCTCGGAAGCCCTTGCGTGGGCGGTGAAACTGGTCGGTCAGCACGCCGAGCAGTGGCTCACCGAGCTGCGCGAGGCGATGTCCACAGTGGACGACCTGAGGGCGAAGGGTCCGGACCTGGCCTGAACCTCGTCCTGCGACGTCGTCGCGGTTCCGGCAGGCTTCTGGCATGAACTCGCTGACGGACGTGCTGGACGGGCGCTGGGGCGACATCCGGCGGGACATCAGGGCGCAGGTCGCCGACGCGAAGTTCCGGGAGCCGATCGGCCTCGGCGTCGAGGAGCACCGCGCGCAGGTGCTGGAGCAGCTGCAGGAGCTGGCGAAGACCGGCAGGCCGAGGCTCGGCTTCCCCGAGGAGTACGGCGGCAGCGGCGACATCGGCGGCTCGGTGGTGTCGTTCGAGATGCTCGGCCTCGGCGACCTGTCGCTGATGGTGAAGGCGGGCGTGCAGTGGGGGCTGTTCGGCGGCGCCGTCGAGCTGCTCGGCACGCGCGAGCACCACGAGCGCCTGCTGCGTCCGATCATGGACCTCGACCTGCCGGGGTGCTTCGCGATGACGGAGTCGGGCCACGGCTCCGACGTGCAGCACCTGCGCACCACGGCGACCTACGACCCGGACGCGCGCGAGTTCGTGGTGGAGACGCCCGATGCCGGGGCACGCAAGGACTACATCGGAAACGCCGCGCGCGACGGCCGGATGGCCGTGGTCTTCGCCCAGCTCGTGACCAAGGGCGAGAGCCGGGGCGTGCACGCGTTCCTGGTGCCCATCCGCGACGAGGACGGCAACCCGATGCCGGGCGTGCGCATCGAGGACTGCGGCCCCAAGGCCGGGCTGAACGGCGTCGACAACGGGCGCCTGTGGTTCGACCGCGTGCGCATCCCGAGGACGTCGCTGCTCAACCGCTACGGCGACGTCGCGGAGGACGGCACGTACTCCAGCCCGATCGAGAGCGACGGCCGCCGGTTCTTCACGATGCTGGGCACACTGGTGCGCGGCCGGATCAGCGTCGCCGGTAGCGCGGGCAGCGCCACCAAGCGCGCGCTGACGATCGCCGTCCGGTACGGGGAGAAGCGCAGGCAGTTCCGCCGCCCCGGAGAGACCGACGAGGTCGTGGTGCTGGACTACCTGGCTCACCAGCGCAAACTCCTGCCCGCGCTCGCGACGACGTACGCGCTGCACTTCGCGCAGGAGGAGCTGGTCGCGTCGCTGCACGAGCTGCAGAGCGGCGGCGAGCCCGACGAGATCCGGCAGCGCGAGCTGGAATCGCGAGCGGCCGGCCTCAAGGCTGTGTCGACGTGGCACGCGACGAGCACGATCCAGGCCGCGCGGGAGGCGTGCGGCGGCGCCGGCTACCTCGCGGAGAACATCCTGCCCGCGTTGAAGGCGGACACCGACGTGTTCACCACCTTCGAGGGCGACAACACCGTGCTGCTCCAGCTCGTGGCGAAGGGCCTGCTCACCAGCTACAAGGACCAGTTCCAGGACCTGAGCCCGCTCGCGACCGCGCGGTTCGTGGCCGAGCAGTTCGTCGGCGCGGTGATCGAGCGGACCGCTGCGCGCAAGGTGGTGGAGCGCATCATCGACGCAAGCCCTGGCCGCGACGATGACGACGTGCTGTTCGACCGCGCGTGGCAGCTGAAGCTGTTCGAGGACCGCGAGGCCCATGTGCTCGACGGCGTCGCCCGGCGCCTGCGGCAGGCGACCGAGGAGAACGCGTTCGAGGTCTTCAACGCCGCGCAGGACCACGTGCTGCGCGCGGGCCGTGTGCACGTGGACCGCATGGTGCTGGAGGCGTTCGTCGCGGCCGTGGACCGCTGCGAGGACGGCGAGACGAAGGACCTGCTGAGCCGCGTGTGCGACCTCTATGTGCTCGCCAACATCGAAGCCGATCGCGCGTGGTTCCTGGAACACGGCAGGCTCACCAGCCCGAGGGGGAAGGCCGTGGTGGCAGCGGTGAACGACCTGTGCCGCGAGCTGCGCCCGCACGCGCGCACCCTCGTCGACGCGTTCGCGATCCCGGAGCAGTTCCTGTCGGCGCCGATCATCAGCGAGTGAGGTAGTAACGACACGGGACCGCATCGCGGCCCTCGGGCGTGACAGCGACGCTGGTGCCCCCGCCGGGGGTTCGTCACATCATTCGGCGGCCCAGCTTCCCGCTGGCTGCGTTGCCGGTCCGCCCAAGTACGGCCCAGTACGAGGACGAACCGGCGCCTTGCCAGCGGAAACCTGGATCTACCGACTCAAGCAACAGACTTCCGGCGGAGGGCACTAGGCGTACATGACCAGCCAGATCGCGATGTAGTGCGAGATCGCCGCCAGCACCGTGCACGCGTGGAAGAACTCGTGGTAGCCGAAGGTGTTCGGCCAGTAGTTCGGCCAGCGCGTCGCGTAGAAGATCGAGCCGAGCGTGTAGAGGAAGCCGCCCACCAGCAGCAGCACCAGCGCCGCGACACCGCCCGTGCTCGCCAGCTCCGGCAGCACGAACACCGCCACCCAGCCCAGCGCGATGTAGATCGGCACGCCCAGCCAGCGCGGCGCCCCCGGCCACAGCATCTTGAGCGCCACGCCCGCGATCGCGCCGCCCCACACGATGCTCAGCACGATGTATCCCGTCGGCTGCGTCATCGCCAGCAGCGTGAACGGCGTGTACGTGCCCGCGATGAACAGGAAGATCATGGAGTGGTCCGCGCGCTTCATCCACGCGTACGCGCGCGGGCTCCAGATGCGCCGGTGGTACAGGGCACTGACCCCGAACACGCCAAGCACCGTCGCGCCGTACACGGAGGTCGCCGCCGCGGCGAGTCCCGACACGGTCGAGGCGGCCAGCGCGACCAGGGTCGCGCCCGCCACGAGCGCGCCGAAGAAGCTCCAGAAATGAATGTGTCCACGGAGGCGAGGACGGTTCATCGCGGCGGTCGGGTCCGGGCGGCTGTCTGTCGCGAGGCTCACGTCTTCTAGGTTACGGTTCCGTAGGTTCGCACGCACTCCGCTGTGTCGTTGCGGACATCCACGGGCACTCGCGCACGCCCGGCCAATACGTTGGCAACGATTGAGCCGAACCGAGGAGATCACTCGTGAGCAAGTCCAGCCCGCGCCCGTGGCGGTCCCGTCCGCCCGCGCCGACGCGGCCGGGCAAGCCGCCGAGAACCGCCCGTCGCTCGGTCGGTGGACGGCGCGAATGTCACTTTGTCGCCAGGCGTACGCTGCCGTGACGTGAGTCTTCGGTCGTTCGTATCCAAGGTCGTCTACAGCGTCTACTCGTGGCGCCTCATCCAGCAGGCAGGCGGCCGGCACCCGCGCCACATCGGGGTCATCCTCGACGGCAACCGGCGCTGGGCCAGGGAGGCCGGTTTCACCGACGTCAACGGCGGTCACCGCATGGGGGCCAAGAAGATCGCCGACTTCCTCACCTGGTGCCGAGAGGCCGATGTCGAGGTCGTCACGCTCTGGCTGCTCTCAACGGACAACGTGCGCACGCGCTCCAACGAGGAGGTCGCGGCGCTGCTGGAGATCATTCGTGACGTCGTGGACGAACTGGCCAAACCGGGCAACCCGTGGCGGCTCTCGATCGTCGGCGCGCTCGACATGCTGCCGACGGACATCGCCGCCCGGCTCACCGCCGCCGCGCAGCGCACCGACGGCCGCAACGGCATGGTGGTCAACGTCGCCGTGGGATACGGCGGCAGGCAGGAGATCGCGGATGCGGTCCGCAAGTTGCTGAAACAACACGCGGACGAGGGGACGACCATTCACGAGCTCGCGAAGATTCTGGACGTCGACCATATCTCCGAGCATTTGTACACTTCGGGCCAGCCGGACCCGGACCTGATTATTCGCACATCGGGCGAACAGCGGCTATCCGGTTTCCTGCTGTGGCAGTCGGCGCATTCCGAGTTCTGGTTCACGGAGGCGTACTGGCCCGCTTTCCGGCGTGTCGACTTCCTCCGCGCCCTGCGCGACTACGCCGTCCGGCACCGCCGCTACGGCGCCTGACCCCGGACACGACGGTGGCCCGCGGAGCAACTCCGCGGGCCACCGTCATGGCGCTTGCCGGTGCTCAGTCACCGTCGTGGCTGAGGATCAGCCACGGGGTGCGAGCGATGCCGGTGTAGGCGCCCGCGACCAGGGAGGCAGCGCCGTAGCCGAGCGCGGCGCCACCGTCGATGAACTGGTAGTAGGCGTCATCGAACGTGATGTCTTCGCTTGCCGACCTGGGGGCCGAGGTCTCTGCAGGCGCAGCGAACGCGGTACCGCCGACCATCAGCAACGCCGCTGTTGCAGCGGTCACGAAACCAGCCTTCTTCAGCACTTCGCACACACTCCTAGTTCGACTTCAGAACTGGGACTCGCCGCACACACCCGGCTTGTCCCGCAGCTGAAGTTACTGCAAATGGCCTAGTTCCGTTGGTCCACTTACACCATTGTGTAGTTTATTTTTCACGGTTCCCCCTGGAAGGGGATTCGTGTTGCTAATGGGCCTTCGGTGTGGAAGCTGTGAGCTGATAAGCGCCCTTTTCCGGTGAAGGTAATTCGAATGGGCGTGACCGCGCAGGGTGATCAACTACTTACCGTGATGTGATGAGCCGCTCCGGTGACCCAGCACCAACGGTGAGATGACCAATCGGCGAATCACCTACCTGGCTGCCTGCACGAAACGGCGCGCGCAGGTAGCTTCCGAAGTGACGGGTCACGAACCGATGTGGACCGTCGCGGGAGGCCCTGGTCGTGGGAGTTGTGGAGCGAACGGCGAAGCCGTTCTCGAAACGCACGAGGGGGCCGGCACCGGGCCCTCGTGGCCGCACCTGACGTTCCGGCGTCAGGAGAGCGACCTACCAGGGCAGTGCCCGGCCCAGCGAGTGCGGGCGTGGTGTCAACGCCCACGAGGGAGATGCCGTCGTGACTGCGCAGCGTTTGCCCCGAAAGGCCTCCGGCCGCTCATCGACCAGTGCCTCCGGCACTGAGGGATCCTCCGGTCAATCCGGTTCCTCACAGCGATGCACCTACGTTCTCGACACTTCGGTGCTGCTGTCCGACCCCTGGGCGATGACAAGGTTCGCCGAGCACTCGGTGGTCTTGCCGCTCGTCGTGATCAGCGAGTTGGAAGCGAAGCGACACCACCCCGAGCTGGGCTGGTTCGCCAGGGAGGCACTTCGCCTGCTCGATGACCTCCGGCGCACCCACGGCCGCCTCGACGCCCCCGTGCCGATCGGTGACGAGGGCGGGACCGTGCACGTCGAGCTCAACCACTCGGACCCGACGGTGCTCCCGCCCGGGTTCCGCACCGACTCCAACGACCACCGCATCCTCGCGTGCGCGCTGAACCTCGCCACCGAGCTGTCGTCCGTGACTCTGGTCACCAAGGACATTCCGTTGCGGGTCAAGGCGGGTGCGGTCGGCCTCGACGCCGACGAGTACCGCGCGCAGGAGGTGACTCCCTCCGGCTGGACCGGCATGGCCGACCTGGACGTACCGCAGGAGGCGATCGACGCGCTCTTCTCCGGCAATGTCGTCGACCTCTCCGACTACGGCGTGCCCGAGGCCGCCGAGCTGCCCTGCCACACCGGGCTGCGGCTGCTCGCCGGCACCACGAGCGCACTGGCCAGGGTCACGCCCGAGAAGCAGGCGCGGCTCGTGCGCGGTGACCGCGAGGCCTTCGGCCTGCACGGGCGCTCCGCCGAGCAGCGCATCGCGCTGGACCTCCTGCTCGACCCGGACGTCGGGATCGTCTCGCTCGGGGGAAGGGCGGGCACCGGCAAGTCGGCGCTCGCCCTGTGCGCGGGGCTGGAGTCGGTGCTCGAACGCGGCCAGCACCGCAAGGTGGTGGTGTTCCGCCCGGTGTACGCGGTGGGCGGGCAGGACCTCGGTTACCTGCCCGGCTCCGAGAGCGAGAAGATGCAGCCCTGGGCGCAGGCCGTGTTCGACACGCTCGGCGCGCTGGTCAGCCAGCACGTGCTCGACGAGGTCTTCGACCGGGGAATGCTCGAGGTCCTGCCGCTCACGCACATCCGGGGCCGCTCGCTGCACGACGCGTTCGTGATCGTCGACGAGGCCCAGTCACTCGAGCGCAACGTGCTGCTCACGGTGCTCTCGCGCCTCGGCACGGCGTCGCGGGTGGTGCTCACCCACGACGTCGCGCAGCGCGACAACCTGCGCGTCGGCAGGCACGACGGCGTGTCGGCGGTGATCGAGAAGCTCAAGGGGCACCCGCTGTTCGCGCACGTGACCCTCACGCGTTCGGAGCGCTCGCCGATCGCCGCGCTGGTCACAGAGATGCTGGAGCACCACGGCTGACGCGGGAACTCCTCGGCCGGGGGCCGTCACCAGCCTGCGGGCAGGGGGCGGCCCTCGGCGAACCCGGCGGCCGACTGCACGCCGAGCACGGCGCGCTCGTGGAACTCCTCCAGCGTGCGGGCGCCTGCGTACGTGCACGCGGAGCGGACGCCCGCCGTGATCGAGTCGAGCAGGTCCTCCACGCCGGGCCGGGCGGGGTCGAGCGCCATCCGTGAGGAGGAGATGCCCTCCTCGTACAGGGCCTTGCGGGCCCGCTCGTAGCTGTTGTCCGCACGCGTGCGGGCGCCCACGGCGCGCTTGGAGGCCATGCCGAAGGACTCCTTGTACGGCCTGCCGTGCTCGTCGTAGCGCAGGTCGCCGGGCGACTCGTGCGTGCCAGCGAACCAGGAGCCCACCATCGCGGCCGACGCGCCCGCGGCCAGCGCTAGCGCCACGTCCCTCGGGTGCCGCACGCCACCATCGGCCCACACGTGCTTGCCCAGCTCACGGGCCGCGGCGGCACAGTCGAGCACGGCCGACAGCTGGGGGCGGCCGACGCCGGTCATCATCCGCGTCGTGCACATCGCGCCGGGTCCGACGCCCACCTTCACCACATCGGCGCCCGCCTCGATGAGGTCGCGCGTGCCCTCGGCGGTCACCACGTTGCCTGCCACGACGGGCACCGTCGGCGACACCGAGCGGACCGCCTTGAGCGCGGCCAGCATCTTCTCCTGGTGCCCGTGCGCGGTGTCGACCACCAGCACGTCGACGCCCGCGCCGAGCACGGCCTCGGCCTTGGCGGCGACGTCACCGTTCACGCCGATCGCCGCGCCGACACGCAGGCGCCCTTCGGCGTCGGTGGCCGGGCGGTAGATGCCCGCCCGCAGCGCGCCGACCTGGGTCAGCACGCCGGCGAGCCTGCCCTCGTCGTCGACGCCGAGCGCGAGCCTGCCGCCGTGCTCGTGGAGCCGGTCGAAGACCTCGCGGGGCGGTGTGGCGATCGCGACCGTGAGCGCCGCCGTGTCCACCACCTCGCCGAGCCGGGCGAACCGGTCCACGCCCGTGCAGGCGGCCTCGTCGACGATGCCGACGGGCTTGCCGTTCGCGTCCACCACCACGACGGCGCCGTGCGCGCGCTTGCCGACGAGGTTGAGCGCGTCGGCGACGGCGTCACCCGGGGTGAGCACGAGCGGGGTGTCCCAGACCGGGTCGCGGTCCTTGACCCACGTGGTGATGTCGGCCACCGCCACCGGGTCGACGTCCTGCGGCAGCACGACGAGCCCGCCCCGCCTGGCGACGGTCTCCGCCATGCGCCTGCCCGCCACCGCGGTCATGTTGGCGACGACGATCGGGATGGACGTGCCGGTGCCGTCCACGGTGGAGAGGTCGACGTCGAAGCGCGACTCCACCGCCGAGCGGTTCGGCAGCAGGAAGACGTCGTCATAGGTCAGGTCGTGAGGGGGCCGCTGGCCATCCAGGAACTGCACGAGATCTCAGCTTACGGGTTGAATCCGGACAACGCGGCCCCGGTGCGGTACAGCTCCGCAAGCAGCGGCCGCAGCCGCAGGCCCGCGGCGGTCAGCCGGTAGGTGGTCCGTGAAGGGAAGCCGGGGCGCACCTCCCGCACCGCGAGCCCCCGGTCCGTCAGCCCGCCGAGCCGCTCGGTGAGGACCTTCGCCGACAGCGTGGGCAACGCCTCGCGCAGCTCGCCGAACGAACGCGGCCCGCCCATCAGCTCGCGCAGCACGAGCGTCGTCCAGCGGCCGGAGATCGCGGCCAGCGCGATCTCCACCGGGCAGTCCGGCTCCGGCCGGTCGGTGGCGCCCCTCGCGTCGGGCACCAGCTCCGGATCGAACGCGCGGCTTACCGTTTGGTGACCCTCGGGCGGGCCCGCTTGGCTGGTGACATGAGCATCGAGCACGAGCCCAGTGTCCACCTGACAACCGACGCGGCCGAGCACCCGTTCGTGTTCGCCGCGGCGTTCAACGCGGGAACGCCCGAGATCGTCTACGAGGACGGCGCGGTCTTCGTGCGGCCCGACGGCGTGAGTGTCACCGGCGCGGAGGTGCACAAGGCCAACGCCGAGCTGCTCGCGCTCGGGTTGCCGATGGTCGTGCGGCCGCGTCGCGTCGAGGTCGCGGGCGACATCGCGCTACTGATCGTCGACTGGTCCATCGACGGCGACGGCGTGCACCTGGAGGGCACCGCCACCGACGTCGCGCGCCGTGGTGCGGACGGCCACTGGCGCTACGTGATCGACAACCCCATGGGTGTCAGGGCTTCTCCCAACCGGTAGCGCCCTGCTTCTCGGCGCCGATCGTGGTGTGCTCACCGTGGCCGGTGTGCACCACCGTCTCCTCGGGCAGCGGGAACAGGCGTTCGGTGATGGAGCCGACGATGGTCGGGTAGTCCGAGTAGGACCGGCCGGTCGCGCCGGGTCCGCCGTGGAAGAGCGTGTCGCCCGTGAAGACCGCGCCGAGGTCGGGCGCGTAGAGACACACCGCGCCGGGCGCGTGCCCCGGTGTGTGCAGCACGCGCAGCTCGGTGCCCGCGATGGTGAGCTTCTGCCCGTCCGCCAGCTCGCCGTCGGGTGCCCGGTCGGGGTGCGTGAGGTCCCACAGCACGCGGTCGTCCGGGTGGAGGAGGATCGGTGCGCCGGTGAGCCGGGCCAGCTCGGGAGCGGCGTTGACGTGGTCGTTGTGCGCGTGCGTGCTCACGATGGCCCGCACGGCGCGTTCGCCGACGGCCTCCGCGATGCGGGCGGCGTCGTGGGCCGCGTCGATCACGATCACCTCGGCGTCGTCACCCACGATCCACACGTTGTTTTCGACGTCCCAGCTGCCGCCGTCCAGCTCGAAGACGCCGGACGTGACCACGTTCTGCACAGTCGCTGCCATGCGGGAACCCTAACCGCCGGGCAGCATGGCACGCACGGCGTCGATGGTGTCCGCGTCACCCGCCTCCTTGTCCGGCCGGTAGCGCAGCACGCGTGCGAACCGCAGCGCCACGCCGCCCGCGTACCGCGTGCTGGTCTGCACGCCGTCCAGCTCGATCTCCACCACCAGCTCGGGACGCACGTACACCGTCCAGTCGTCGCGGTGGGTCTCCAGCTCGGGCAGGTGCTCGGTCTGCCAGGTGAGCAGCTGGTCGGTGAGGCCCTTGAACGTCTTGCCGACCATGATCGGCGGCCCGCCGTCGGGGTCGCGGGCACCGAGGTGCAGGTTGGACAGGTAGCCGGTGCGCCTGCCGTGGCCCCACTCTGCGGCGAGCACCACCAGGTCGAGCGTGTGTACGGGCTTGACCTTCAGCCACGCCCTGCCGCGCCTGCCCGCCGCGTACGGCGAGTCGAGGTCCTTGACCACCACGCCCTCGTGCCCGTCGGCGAGCGAGGCCGCCAGCAGCGCGTCGGCGTCGGCGGGCTCGCTTTCGCCGGGGATCATGTGCTCGCCGGCGACCCGGCGCAGCGCCGTGTTGCGCTCGCGCAACGGCGCGTCGAGCAGGTCGGTGCCGTCGAGGTGCAGGCAGTCGAAGAAGTACGGCCGCAGCAGCAGCGCACGCACCTGTTCCTCTCGGGTGCTGCCGAAGCGCGACATCGTCTCCTGGAAGGGGCGTGGCCTGCCGTCGTCGGCCAGCGCGAGCGTCTCGCCGTCGAGCACCACCGACTCGCACGGCAGCGCGCGCACCAGCTCGGCCAGCTCGCCGACGTGCGCGGTGATCTCCCGCAGAGTCCTGGTGTAGACGTGCACCTCGTCGCCGTCGCGGTGCACCTGGATCCGCGCACCGTCCATCTTGTACTCCACGACGGCCGAGCCGAGTTCGGCCAGCGCCTCGCCGAGCGACTCGGCGGGGGAGGCGAGCATCGGCCGGATCGGCCTGCCCAGCTCGAGCCGGAACGCCAGCAGCGCCTCGGTGCCGCCCGTCATCGCGGCCACGGCCGTGGCCGGCAGCCTGCCGGAAAGCATGAACGCGCGGCGTACCGTCTCGCCTGCCACACCGGCGGCCTCTGCGATCGCGTCGACCATCACGCCCTCCAGCGCGCCCTGCCGCAGCTCGCCGGTCAGCAGCCGGAACAGGAAGTCCTGTTCGGCCTTGGTGGCGCGGGCGAGCAGGTCGCCGAGTACCTGTGCGCGGCGTTTCGCCGAGCCGCTGCCGCTGGTGTCCGCCACCTCGCCCAGCGCGGAGTCGACCTCGGCGACCGTGAGCCCCGGCTCGGCGGCGGGCTCGGTGCGCAGCTCGGCGAGCGTGCGCCAGCCCGCGCCGATCCGGCCCTGTGTCGGCTGCCCGGTGAGGAACGCGACCGCGGCCGCCAGCTCTTCCGGCCGCGCGGCGGTGAGCAGCCTGGCGAGCACAGCGGTCTTGGCCTTGCGCGAGCGCGTGGCCGTCAGGTCCGCGGAGGCGCTGACGACGTCGTGGAGGAGCATGCCGCCATCATCTCCCCAGGGGCCGACATTTCGCGTGGTGAGCGTGGTGAGCGGGGCGAACGGAGCACCAGCAGCACCGCGACGACGCAGACCCCGAGCCCCAGCAGGCCGCCCGCGGTGACCTGCTCGCCGAACATCACGAACGCCAGCACCATCGTGGTCGGGGGCGTGAGGTACAGCAGCGTGGAGGCCCTTGTCACCGAGCCGCGCCGGACGTTGAGCCAGTAGAAGCCGTAGCCGCCGAACGTCGAGAGCACCACCACCCAGGCGACCGCGAACCAGAACGAGCCGTCCGTGGGCGGGGTGAGCCCGCCGGTCAGCGCGGCGACCGCGGTGAACACCACGGCGCTGGCCCCGGACTGGATCAGCAGCGAGTCGCCCAGCGGCAGCTCGGACGGCAGCCTCCGCTCGGTGAACGTGGCCGCCACCAGCCCGGCCATCGCCAGGAACGGCAGCGCGTAGGCCAGTGCCGGAGCGGCGCCCGGTCGGGCGAGGTCGCCCGCGACCACCAGCGCCACACCGCCGAGGCCGAGCACGAGGCCGAGCCACTGGGACGCGGACGTGCGCTCGCCGAGCAGCGGCCCCGCCAGCGCGGCGGCGGCGATCGGCTGCAGTGCGGCGATCAGCGCGGCGATCCCCGCCGGCACGCCCAGCTCGGCCGACCACACCACCCCGGAGAGGTACACGCCCTGCGACAACAACCCCACCAGCGCGTGCACCGCCACCTCGCGAGCGGGCAACCGCCTGCGCCGGGTCAGCGCCCACCACGCGCCGAGCACGAGCACGACGATGAGGAACCGCCACGCGAGCAGGGTCTCCGAACCCGCCGAGGCGGTGCCGAGCACGGCGCCCACGAAGCCGGAGCTCCACATGAGCACGAAGCCGACCGCGAGCAGTGCACTCATCGGACCTCCGTTGCAGTCAACCGACCGGTATGTTTACTAGACGTACTAAACCGATCGGTATACTGTCAAGGGGTGAGTGAGGAGACGACGTTGACGCCGGCCGCCGAGCGCGTGCTCGAGGTGGCCGGGAAACTGTTCTACGACAACGGCATTCACGCTGTCGGCGTCGAGGCGATCGCCAGCGAGGCCGGGGTCACGAAGAAGACGCTCTACGACCGCTTCGGGTCCAAGGACGCGCTCATCGCGCACTACCTGCGGCGCCGCGACGAGCGCTGGCGCGAGCACGTGATCCGCGTCGTCGAGCAGCGCGGACGCATCGCCCCGGCGCGGCGCCTGCTGCTCGTGTTCGACGCGCTGGAGCAATGGATCGCCGAGGAGAACCCGCGCGGCTGCGCGTTCGTCAACGCGCACGCGGAGCTGCCCGACGCAGCGCACCCCGGCCGGGACGTGATCCGCGAGCAGAAGCAGTGGCTGCTGGAGTACCTGCGCACCCTCGCGAGGGAGGCGGGCGTGCGCAACCCGCGCAAGCTCGCCACATCCCTGCTCGTGCTCATCGAGGGCGCCAACGTGACCTCGACGCTCGGGGTGGTGCCCGGTGCGGTCGGCAACGCGAAGGAAGTGGCCAAACAGCTCATCGAGTCGAGCTGACGGCCTGGTCCTCTTCCCCGCCGACGGCGCGGGTGAGTTCGTCGCGCGCCCGGAACACTCGCGAGCGGATGGTGCCGACGGCGCATCCGCACACCTCCGCGGCCTCCGCGTAGCTCAGGCCGAGCAGCTGCGTGAGCACGAACGCCTCCCGCCGCTCGGCGTCGAGCCCCGCGACCAGCGCGTGCAGCGCCACGAGCCTGCCGTGGTCGGGGGCGGTCGCCGCCGATTCGGGGACCGCCGTCGCGCTGGTCGGCGGCCTGCGCTTGCGGGCCCGCAGGTGGTCGGCCGCGACGTTGCGGGCGATCGCGAAGAGCCACGTGCGCGCGGGCGAACGGCCCTCGTAGCCACGCAGCGAGCCGAACGCCCTCAGGTACGTCTCCTGCACCAGGTCCTCGGCGGAACCGGGATCGGAGAGGTACGTCAGCAGCCGGTGGAGCGGGCCCTTGGTCGTGGCGACGAACCGTTCCGCGGCGCGCCGGTCGCCGTCGGCGGCCCGCACCGCGTACTGCGTGATCTCGTCGTCCACGGCGATCGACCCTAGAGCAGGGGCAGGTTGCCGGGAACTTTCCGGGTCCGGATGGCAACCTGCAGGGTATGGACTGTGTGACCGCGCGCGAGGCGATCTCCGCGACCCTCGACGGGGAGGAGCCCGGCGTCGAGCCCGCTGAACTGGACCAACACGTCAGCGGGTGCCCGGACTGCGCGGCGTGGCGCGAGCGCGCCGCCGAGGTGACGCGGTTTGCCAGGCTCGCGCCCGCAGTCGACGTACCGGACGTCACCGAGCGTGCGCTCGCTGGCTTCCGTCCCTCCCGCCGGGCGCAGTGGCGCACCGGCCTCCGCTGGGCCCTCGCCGTCACGGCGCTGTGCCAGCTGGGCGTGGTGGCCGGCCAGTTCCTCATCTCGGACCCCGCACACGGCACCGGGCACCTGCTGAACGAGACGGCCGCGTTCAACCTTGCCGTCGGTGTGGCGCTGCTGTGGGTCGCGGCGCGGCCGGGCCGGGCCCGCAGCCAATGGCCGCTGCTGCTCACCTTGTCGGCGGCGCTGGTGCTGCTGTCCGTGGTCGACGTCGTGCAGGGCCACGTCACCTGGCACCGGCTCGGCACCCACCTGCCCCTGCTGGCCGGTGCGCTGCTCACCGTGCTGCTCGGCGCCGCCGAGCGCGGCAGCCCGTGGCCGGGCGGCCGAGGGGACGAACGCCGCCGGTGGTTCGCCGGGACCGGGCCGGACACCGAACGCGCCGAGCGGTCCGAAGGCTCGCGGGAGGAGTATCAGCCCCCCGCCGCGCGCAGGGCCGCCTGAGCGGGCCGCTCGGCCACCCAGCTCGCGAGCAGCCGCAGGTTACGTTCGGACTCCGAGCCGGGCTCGGCGGTGTAGGTGATCAGCGCCTGCGTCGGGTCGTCTGGCAGCAGCAGCGTCTCGTACCGCAGCACGAGATCGCCTGCCACCGGGTTGCGGATGCGCTTCACGCCGTTCGCCTTCTCCTGCACCGAATGCGAGTTCCACAGCCCGCGGAACACGGCGCTGTGCGCCGACAGCTCGCCGACGAGCCTCGCCAGCTCCGGGTCGTCGGGATCGTGCCCGGCGGCCGCGCGGAGGTTGCCGACGACCTCCTCGGCCAGCTGCTCCCACTCCGGGTGCAGGCCACGCGCGGTCGCCTCCTCCAGGAAGAACAGGCGCGCGACGTTGCGCTCCTGCGGCGGCACACTCGCGAAGTCGAACGCGATCGCGCCGCCGAGCGCGTTCCACGCGAGCACGTCGCAGCGCCTGCCGAACACCATCGCGGGCACGCCCCGCATCGCGTCCATGAGCTGGAGGATCTCCGGACGGACCCGCTGCGGCCTGCGCACCGGACGGCGTCGTTGGGACCTGGCGAGGTTGCGGAGGTAGGTCGTCTCGTCGGCGGTGAGCCGCAGCGCGCGGGCGAGCGCGTCGAGCACGGCGTCCGACACGTTGCGGGCGCGGCCCTGCTCCAGCCGGGTGTAGTAGTCCACGCTCATGCCCGCGAGCTGGGCGAGTTCCTCCCGGCGCAGCCCCGCGACCCGCCGCCGCGTGGCGCCCTCCGGCAGGCCCCGGTCGCGGGGGTCCAGCGCCGCGCGCCGGGCCTTGAGGAACGAGCCCAGGTCCGCTGCCTCGGTCATGATTCGAGTATCCCGGCGCCCGCAACCTGGTACTGCCGGACCTAGGGTCACGCGGGTCCTGGCAGCCGCACTCCGGGGTCGTGAACGTGGGAGTACCGATCACGACAGGGAGAACAGACATGCGAAGGCGAATTCTCGGTGGTACCGGCATCTCCGTCAGCGAGTACTGCTTCGGCGCGATGATGCTCGGCGCGTGGGGCACGACCGACCACGACGAGGCCGTGCGGATCGTGCACACCGCGCTGGACGCGGGCATCAACTTCGTCGACACCGCCGACATGTACTCCGACGGCGAGAGCGAGGTGATCGTCGGCAAGGCGCTGAAGGGCCGCCGCGACGACGTGGTGCTCGCCTCGAAGGTGCACTTCCCGATGGGCCCCGACGCCAACAACGGCGGCAACTCCCGGCGCTGGATCACCAGGGCCGTCGAGGACAGCCTGCGCAGGCTCGACACTGACTACCTCGACGTCTACCAGCTCCACCGCTTCGACCACACGACCGACCTCGAGGAGAGCCTGTCCGTGCTGTCGGACCTCGTGCGCGCGGGCAAGGTCCGCGTGATCGGCTCCTCGGTGTTCGCCGCCGAGCGCATCGTGGAGGCCCAGTGGGTCGCCGAGCGCAGGGGCCACGTGCGGCCGAGGACCGAACAGCCGCCGTACTCGATCTTCAACCGCTCGATCGAGACCGCGGTCCTGCCTACCGCCGCGCGCTACGGCCTCGGCGTGCTGACGTGGAGCCCGCTCGCGGGCGGCTGGCTCTCCGGCCGGTACGAGAAGGCCGCCGACGTCGACCTCACCACGGGCAGGCGCACGGTGCAGCGGCACAAGTTCGACCCGGCGTTACCGGCGAACGCCCGGAAGCTGGAGGTGGTGGCCGAGCTGCGCAAGCTCGCCGCCGAGCTCGGCAGGTCCCTGACGCACCTGGCGCTGGCGTTCGTGCGGGCGCATCCGGCGGTGACGTCGGCGATCATCGGTCCGCGCACCCACGAGCAGCTTACCGACCTGCTGGCCGGTGTCGATCTGGTGCTGGAGGACGACGTGCTCGACCGGATCGACGAGATCGTGCCGCCGGGCACCGACCTCAACCCGCTCGACGCCGATTACCTGCCGCCCTCGCTCGCCGATTCGGCACTCCGCAGGCGCCGGTAGCCGGCCGGGCTCACCGGCCCGCGGATGCCGACGCGGCCGGCGTTGTGGGCCGCGCGTCCGCGAGGCGAAGGCCCCAGTCGACGAGCAGCCAGCCGAGCCGCTCGCGAGGGGTACGCCTTCGATGCCTGCGCCTGCTTGCCGAGCGTCGCAGGCTCGCGCGTCTCTGGTGGACGAGCGCGTCGAGGAAATCGGGTGGGTCATCGGTTTCTCCCCGCTCGTTTCTCCGGTGCCGCGGTGAGCGCCGTGAACAGCCGGACCTCGCGCGAGCCCTACGGCCGCCGTTCCGGGTCCGTGAGCCGATGCCGGTAGCGTTCGACGATGGCCATGATCTCGTCGCGCACCCGCGCCGCCTCGTCGGCGGTGAGGAACGTGTTCGAAGTGACGATCCCGGTCGCGCTCCGCCAGTTCTCGGGCTCGAGGTCGTGCGCCCGAATTCGGCTCCGCAGCACGGTCATCTCGTGTTCGAGGAAGGCATCGGCCGCTGCCTCGCCTGCGAGCACACCTTCCTTGTCCAGTTCGGACAGCCGGAAGTCCCGCTTCGCGCTGGTGGCGCGCCACGGCTTTCCCGAGTTCCCCCGAGGCCTCCTCGACGAAGCCGTACTTGGCCAGCATGTTCAGGTGTTAGCAGCAGCTCGCCACGCTCTCGCCGGGCACCCGGGCACACCGCGTGGCCGTCGCCGAGCGCTCCACCGTGAGCAGGTCGATCAGCTCGCAGCGCAGGGGATGCGCCATTGCACGCAGGCGAACGGAGGCCCCACCCGCTGGTGGCCCCCTACCTGCCGCCGCGCGCCATCCGCAGCACGTCGAGCGCCTCGTCGAGCTGCTCCTCGGTGAGCTTGCCGTCCCTGACGTGACCGCGCTCCAGCACGACCTCCCTGATCGTCTTCAGCTCCTTGAGCGCCTGCTTCGCCACGGCCGCCGCCTCCTCGTATCCGAGATACTTGTTCAGCGGCGTGACGATCGACGGGGAGCCCTCGGCGTAGGCCCGCGTGCGCTCGGTGTTGACGGTCAGCCCAGCGAAGACCTTGTCCGCCAGCAGCCGCGACACCGCGGCGAGCAGCCGCGCCGACTCCAGCACGTTGCGCGCGATCACCGGCAGGTTGACGTTGAGCTGGAAGTTGCCCTGCGCGCCCGCGAACGCGACGGCCGCGTCGTTGCCGATCACCTGCGCCACCACCTGAAGCGTGGCCTCCGGAATCACCGGGTTGACCTTGCCCGGCATGATCGAGCTGCCCGGCTGCAGGTCCGGAAGGGCCAGCTCCGCGAGGCCGGTGCGCGGGCCCGAGCCCAGCCAGCGCAGGTCGTTGGCGATCTTGTTCAGCGACACCGCGACCGTGCGCAGGTGCCCCGACGTCTCCACGACGCCGTCCTGTGCCGCCTGCGCCTCGAAGTGGTCGCGCGCCTCCGTCAGCGGCAGCCCGGTGACCTTCGCCAGCTCCCCGGCCACGGCCGAGCCGAAGCCGTCCGGCGCGTTGAGCCCCGAGCCCACCGCCGTGCCGCCGATCGGCAGCTCGCCGAGCCTCGGCAGGCCGCTGCGCAGCCGCTCGATGCCGAACCGGACCTGCGCGGCCCACGCGCCCGCCTCCTGGCCCAGCGTGATCGGCACCGCGTCCATCAGGTGCGTGCGGCCCGACTTCACGACGTCCTGCCATTCGGCTGCCCGCTGCTCGATCACGGTCGCCAGGTGGTCCAGCGCGGGCACCACGTCGGTCAGCACGGCCTCCGTGGCCGCGACGTGGATGGTGGTCGGGAACGTGTCGTTGGACGACTGCGACGCGTTGACGTGATCGTTCGGGTGCACGTCACGGCCAAGGGAGCGCGAGGCGAGCGTCGCGATCACCTCGTTGGCGTTCATGTTCGACGACGTGCCGGAACCGGTCTGGAACACGTCGATCGGGAAGTGCTCGTCGTGGGCGCCCTCGGCGACCTCGTCGGCTGCCTTCGCGATGGCGGCGGCCACGTCGCCGTCCAGCACGCCGAGCCGGGCGTTGACGCGCGCGGCGGCGGCCTTGAGCAGGCCGAGCGCGCGGATCTGGGCACGCTCGAGGCCACGGCCGGAGATCGGGAAGTTCTCGACGGCGCGCTGCGTCTGCGCGCGGTACAGGGCGTCGGCGGGCACCTTGACCTCGCCCATCGTGTCGTGCTCGATCCGGTATCGCTGTTCAGCCATAGCGCCAGTCTGGCCTAGCGCAAACCCGACCGCCCGGTGTCCTCGCGCACTAAGATCGGTTACGAGACTGCCACCCACCACTGGCGGAAGGGCGGTGAGCCAATGGGCTCGCCCATGGAGTCCAGCGTCGACGTGCTGATCGTCGGGGCGGGGCCGACCGGCTTGTTCGCGGCCTACTACGCGGGTTTCCGCGGCCTGTCGACGGCGATCGTCGACTCGCTGCCGGAAGCGGGCGGACAGGTCACCGCGATGTACCCGGAAAAGCTGATCTACGACGTCGGCGGGTTCCCCGCCGTGCGCGGGCGGGACCTCATCAAGGGGCTCGTGGAGCAGGCGGGGCAGTGGAATCCCACCTACCTGCTCGGGCGTAAGGCGGAGGCGCTGACCACCACGGACTCGGGCCTGGAGATGACGCTCGACGGCGGCGAGGTCGTGCGTGCCGGCGCCGTGCTGATCACCGCGGGCATCGGCGAGTTCACCCCACGCCCACTGCCGGCGGGCGACGGGTGGCTCGGCAGGGGCCTCGTGCACTTCGTGCCCGCGCTAGACGCGCACGCCGGGCAGGACGTGGTCGTGGTCGGCGGCGGTGACTCGGCGTTCGACTGGGTGCTCGCTCTGCAGCCCATCGCCAACAGCGTCGCGCTCGTGCACCGGCGGGCGAGGTTCCGCGCCGCGGAGTCGATCGTGCGCCAGGCCCGTGAAGGCGGTGCCCGCATCATCACCGACGCCGAAGTGACCGCACTGCGCGACCGCGACGGTGAGCTGGCCGAGGTGGAACTGGAGCTCAAGGGCGGCGAGCGCGTCGTGCTGCCCGCCCAGACCGTCGTGGCCGCGCTCGGCTTCACCGCCGACCTCGGGCCCATCGAGAACTGGGGCCTGAAGATCGATCACCGCGCCATCGCGGTGGACTCCACGATGGCCACCGCGCGGGACCGCGTCTTCGCCGCAGGCGACGTGGCCGCCTATCCCGGCAAGGTCAAGCTCATCGCCACCGGCTTCGGTGAGGCCGCGACGGCGATCAACAACATCGCCGTGACCCTCAACCCCGATGCGCACCTGTTCCCCGGCCACTCCAGCAACGCGGAGTGAGCCTCACGGTGCCGGTTCCGGCTCCTGAGGCGGTGGTGGCGCGGTCCGCTCGTTGATCCACTGCGTGTAGGCCACCGCCGACGTGTAGATCGAAGGGCCGGTGGCGCACTTCGCGTCGTCGTTGCCTGGGCGGCTGGAAACGCCGACCAGCTGCCAGCGCTCCTCGACCCGCACGAGCTGCGGCCCGCCCGAGTCGCCGTAGCACGCGCCCTTCGTGCCGCCGGGGTTGCCGGTGCACAGCTCCACCGCCGCGTCGAAGCCCGTGCAGCCCTTGCCATCCACGATCGTGGTGTCCAGCTGCTTCAGCATCGCCGGGTTCGGTCCGCAGTTCTGCTCAGGGCACGTCTGGCCCCAGCCGAGCAGACGGGTGGGAGTGCCCGCCCCGGCCTGCGTGCCCAGCTCGACCGGCACCGCCTTGACCGGCGTGGCCAGCCGCACGAGCGCGATGTCACCGCCCGGACCGGCCGGGTCGTAGTCGGGATGCACCACGATCTCGGCCGGCTTGGCGACCTCGCCGCCCTGGGTGCGGTCGTTGCTGCCGACCCTGGCCGTGAATCCGTCGAGCGTCCTGCCCTGCACGCAGTGCGCCGCGGTGACCAGCCAGCCGGGCCGGACCAGGGAGGCACCGCACAGGTGCTCACCGGAGGGCAGCTCCAGCGCGGTCATGAACGGGTAGTTCTGGTCGGCGTCGACCCCTCCGACGAGCAGTGGCTGCACCGCCGACGCCGGAGCGGGCCACGAGCACAACAGGACGACGGCGGCCGCGAGCACAGCCGCGAGTCGGCGCCGGACCACCCGCATCAGGGAATCGGCGGGACGACGTCGTCGGCGCCGCTGCCGTCGAAGTCGACCGACGAGTACGAACGCAGCTTGGTCAGCCGGTGGTAGCCGTCGATCAACCGCACGGTGCCCGACTTGGAGCGCATCACGATCGACTGCGTCGTCGCGCCGCCTGAGCGGTAGTGCACGCCGCGCAGCAGGTCGCCGTCGGTGACGCCGGTGGCGCAGAAGAACACGTTGTCGCCGCGCACGAGGTCGTCGGTGCCGAGCACGCGGTCGAGGTCGTGGCCGGCCGCGACGGCCCTCTCCCGCTCGGCGTCGTCCTTCGGCCACAGCCTGCCCTGCAGCTCACCGCCGAGGCACTTCATGGCGCACGCCGCGATGATGCCCTCCGGCGTGCCGCCGATGCCGAGCAGCATGTCCACACCTGTGGTGGGCCGCGCCGCCGCGATCGCGCCGGCGACGTCGCCGTCGCTGATGAACCGGATGCGGGCGCCCGCCTCGCGGACCTCCTTGACGATCCCCTCGTGGCGCGGCCGGTCGAGGATGCACACCGTGACGTCGGAAACCCCGCTGTGCTTGGCCTTCGCCACACGCCGGATGTTCTCCGCGATCGGCGCCGAGAGGTCCACCGCGCCTGCGGCCTCGGGGCCCACGGCGAGCTTCTCCATGTAGAACACCGCGGAAGGGTCGAACATCGCGCCGCGCTCGGCGACCGCGAGCACCGCGAGCGCGTTGGGCATGCCCTTGGACATCAGCGTCGTGCCGTCGATGGGGTCCACGGCGACGTCGCAGTCGGGCCCGTCGCCGTTGCCGACCTCCTCGCCGTTGTACAGCATGGGCGCCTCGTCCTTCTCGCCCTCGCCGATCACGACGACACCGCGCATCGAGACCGTGCCGATGAGCTGGCGCATCGCGTCGACCGCCGCGCCGTCACCGCCGTTCTTGTCGCCCTTGCCGACCCAGCGGCCGGCGGCCATCGCCGCGGCCTCGGTGACCCGGACGAGTTCCATCGCGAGGTTGCGGTCCGGAGCCTCTACGCGTCTCGTCGAGCTCGAGGACGTGTTGTCGGCGGTCATCTGCTGCCTCCCGGATGGCGTTGTCGACGCTGGCGTCACCTGCATACGGCCCGCCTCACCTTAACCAGGCGGCGTGCCGAATCGGACGCTCACAGTTGTCGCGGACGTCACTCCGAGTCGCGGCCGGCGGAGCCTTCGGCATCCTCGGTGGTCTCGGTGTCCGGCGCGTCCTCCACGGTAGCCAGGGCAGCCTCGATCCGCTCACGGGCGCCCTCGAGGTGTTTCTCGCACAGCCGCGCCAGCCGCTCGCCCTTCTCCCAGAGCGCGAGCGACTCCTCAAGGGAGAGGCCACCGGCCTCGAGGCCGCGCACCACCTCGATGAGCTGGTCGCGGGCCTGCTCGTAGCCGAGTTCGGCCGTGCCGTCTGGTTCGCTCACGCTGTTGTCTCACGCTCTCGATCGTTGGCGGGTGGTGCTCGCAGCGCACACTACCGCGCTGGCCATGGCGTGGTCGTAGCCGACGAAGGCCCTGGCGAACTCCCCGCCGTCACCGTCCGCGATCGCGTCCTCGATGGAGGACTGGGCGCCCGCGACGCGCCTGCGGTGCACCGACCCGTCGGCGAACCACCAGCGGGTGCCCGTGTAGAGGGACGTGGCCTCCGAGAGCCTGCGCAGCCGCGGCCCCAGCTCCCACCTGCCCGCCGTGTCGCAGCCTGCGAGCAGCGCGGTCCAGCAGTGCGCCGCGGCGGTCTCGACCTCGGCGGCCCGGTGCCGGACGACCCTCGCCCTGCCGTGCCGCTCACCGGTCGTGCTCCGGCAGAGGCGGGCGGCGGCATCGGTCGTCAGCGGGAGGAACGTGCAGTGCTGCATCCTCACTCCTCGGGTGCGAGGGCGGTCGCTCGGATCGCGCCGTCGGCAACGCGCACGCGCAGTGCGGCTCCTTCGGCAATCTGAGAGACCGATCGGAGCACCCTGAGGTTGCCTTCCTCGTCCGAGAACTGCACGACCGCGTACCCGCGTTCGAGCGTCGCCGAAGGCCCGAGCGCGGTGAGCCGCGCGCGAGCTGAGGTCAGCGCGCTCTGCTCGTGCGCGAGTGTGGTCAAGATCGCTCGCCTTCCGCGCTCGACGTTCAGCTCGACCTCGTCGGCCCTGCGCTCGATCGGTCCGAGCGGATCGGCCAGCGAGGGGCGGCTGCGGAGCTGGTCGAGCAGACGGCATTGCGTGTCGACCCAGCCGTGGAGCGCCCTGCGGCCCCGGTCGCGCAGCTGGTGCACCCTGGCGGTCTCCTCGCGCACGTCCGGCACCACGCGCTTGGCGGCGTCGGTCGGCGTCGAGCAGCGCAGGTCGGCGACGTGGTCGAGCAGCGGAGAGTCGGGCTCGTGCCCGATCGCGCTGACCACCGGCGTGCCCGCCGCGGCGACGGCCCGGCACAGCGTCTCGTCCGAGAACGGCAGCAGGTCTTCAACGCTGCCGCCGCCGCGAGCGATCACGATCACGTCCACCTCGGGATTGGCGTCCAAAGTGGAAAGTGCGCGGACGATCTGCGGCACCGCGTTCACGCCCTGGACGGCGGTGTTGACGACGTGGAACTTGACGGCGGGCCAGCGGGCCTGCGCGTTCACCAGCACGTCGTGCTCGGCGGCCGACGCCCGGCCGGTGATGAGGCCTACCCCCTTGGGCAGGAACGGCAGCCTGCGCTTGCGCTCGGGCGCGAAGAGCCCCTCCGCGCCGAGCAGCTTGCGCAGCCGCTCGATGCGCGCGAGCAGCTCGCCGATGCCGACCGCGCGGATCTCGTTGGCCCGCAGGCTCAGCGTTCCCCTGCCCAGGAAGAACGTCGGCTTGGCGTGCACGACCACGCTCGCGCCGTCGCGCAGCGGCGGATCGATGGAGCGCAGCAGGCGCATCGGGCAGGTCACCGACATCGAGACGTCGGCGGCCGGGTCGCGCAGCGTCAGGAATGCCGTCGACGTGCCCGGCCGCGCGGAGATCTGGGTGACCTGGCCCTCGACCCAGACCGTGCCGAGGCGGTGGATCCAGTCCGCGATCTTGCGGGCGACCGTGCGGACCGGCCAGGGGCTCTCCGCGGTGGAGGCCTGGCCGGACGGCCGGGTGACGGGTTCGGTGCCGCTGCTCACCGTTCGGTCGTGTCCTCGGAGTCGCCTTCGGCCTGCTCGGCCCGCACGTTGCCGATGCGGCGGGTCAGCATGCCGGTGAACGAGGGCCGGTTGGCGTGGTCGCGCTCGTAGGCGAGCAGCTCCTCCAGCTGGGTCAGCGTGTACCGGCGCAGGCGCGCTCTGAGCTGCGGCAGCGTGAGCGAGTCGTAGTCGGTGACGCCCGCCGGTCCCGCGCTGGGCGCTCCCGGGCTGTCGAACTCGCCCTCGGTGTGCTCCTCGGCGAGCGCGCGCTCCTCGGCGCCCCACGGGTCGTCGAACGCCGTGGCGGGGCGGTGCCCGTTGGGCGCGGGAGTGCTCGGCGGTTCCTCCAGGTCCTCGTCGAACGTCGCCCAGCTCGGCGCCTCCTCGGCGGGACGCAGCGAGGACAGCGCGTCGTCCCCCTTGATCGCCAGCTCGGTGACGTGCTGCTGCACGCGCATCGAGGCCTGCAGCACCTGGCTGGCGACCGTCACCGGAAGCTCCGTGAGCTGCTTGGGAAGGTCGCGAACCCGCTCGGCGGTCGTGACCGCGAGCCCCGCGGCCACCCGGACGGGGAACGGGAGTTGCTTCATGTCCCTAAGCCTGCCGCACATGGTTCATCCTGCCCAGCCGAATGGGTTAACGCGTGTCGCGCATCCCAGGAAAGCGTCTCCCGGCTTGCCGGGCCTGTCGCACCCGTACCCTGGGTGGCATGAGTGCAGCGAGTCCCGGAACAGAGCCTGCTACCAGCGTATCGGTGCCGTCTGCCGACGACGCGTCCGTCTCCGGTGGTAAGCGCGTTCTGCTGGCGAAGCCGCGCGGGTACTGCGCCGGTGTCGACCGTGCCGTGATCACCGTCGAGAAGGCGCTCGAGATGCACGGCCCGCCGGTGTACGTCCGGAAGGAGATCGTGCACAACCGTCACGTCGTGGACACTCTGCGTGAGCGCGGGGTCGTGTTCGTCGACGAGACGTCCGAGGTGCCCGAGGGCGGCCTCGTGGTCTTCTCCGCGCACGGCATCTCCCCGGCGGTGCGGGCCGAGGCGGAGGAGCGGAACCTGCGCACGATCGACGCGACCTGCCCTCTCGTGACCAAGGTCCACAAGGAGGTCAACCGGTTCGCGCGCGACGACTACGACATCATGCTGATCGGCCACGCCGGGCACGAGGAGGTCGAGGGCACCTCCGGTGAGGCGCCGGACCGCGTGCAGCTCGTCGACACCGAGGAAGACGTCGAGAAGGTCCAGGTGCGCGACCCGTCCAAGGTCGTGTGGCTCTCCCAGACCACGCTGAGCGTCGACGAGACCATGGAGCGCGTCGACCAGCTGCGCGAGCGTTTCCCCGAGATCTCGGACCCGCCCAGCGACGACATCTGCTACGCGACCTCGAATCGCCAGGTGGCCGTCAAGGCCATGGCCGCCGAATGCGATCTGGTGCTCGTGGTCGGCTCTGCCAACTCGTCGAACTCGCAGCGGCTCGTGGAGGTGGCGCTCCAGGCGGGCGCCCGCGACTCGCACCTGGTCGACTACGCGCACGAGGTGGACGAGGCCTGGCTGGACGGCGTCGAGACTGTCGGTGTCACCAGCGGCGCCTCGGTGCCGGACGTGCTCGTGATGGAGCTCCTGGAGTGGCTCGCCGAGCGCGGCTGGGCCGATGTGCAGGAGGTCACCACGGCGAACGAGAAGATCTCCTTCGCGCTGCCGAGGGAGCTCCGGTCCGGCTCGGAGACCGCGCGCAGCAGCGTGCGCTGACCCCTTCGCCGGACCGCCGAGGCGGCTCGGCCGTGCTTGTTCCGAAGGTCCCCTTCGCCGCGGCGGAGGGGACCTTCGCGTTGGTGCCGGACCGTTGGCTCCGTGGTCCGGGGCGATCGGAGCCTCCGCGTCGGCGACGGTCCATGGTCCGAGCCCCGGCCGTGGTCCAGGCTTGCCCGTGCCGTGCCGTGCCGTGCCGTGCCGTGCCGTGTTGGGCCATGTTGGGCTGGCCTTGCTGTGCCGTGCCTGCCGTGTTGGGCCGTGTTGGGTTGGGCTGGCCGTGCGTGGCTGCCGTGTTGGGCCGTGCCGGGCCCTGCCGCTCTGGGCCCGGCCGTGCCGTGCCGGGCCCTGCCGTGCCGGGCCCTGCCTTGCTGTGACCGGTTCATCGGCGCGAACGGAGTGGCCGCGCCGTCGGTGTGAGCGGTGCTTTTCCGCCGGGTGCGAATGGATCTTCCGGGTCGGAGGCGCGAGCGGGGTTTCGGCGTCACCGTCGCGAACGGAGTGGCCGCGCCGTCGGTGTGAACGGTGCCTTTCCGCCACATTCGAATGGATCTGCGCGGCCGTGTGTACGGAGCCTCCACACCGTCGGCGCGAGCGGAGCTTCCGCGCCGGAAGCGAGCGGATCCTCCGGGGTGGCGCTGCGAACGGAACCTCCCGTCGTCAGCGCCAACGGAGCTTTCGCGTCGGAGACGCGAGTGCGGCGTCAGCCCCGGTCGCCGTCCCAGGGACGGTTGCGGCGGGGTGGCCGTTCGTCGCGCCCCGGCTCACGCCGGGGACCGCGGCCCCGGCCCGGCGGCTCGTCTGAAGGCGGTGGTGTGCGCCGTGGCCGCTTGGGGCCACGAATCGAGTCCGGCCACTCCTCGACGCGGCGTTTGCGCTCGGCGGCGTCCGGAGGAACGCGCGGCTGCCTCGGCCGCCCCGTCTGGTCCCGCGGCGGCTTGCCGCCCGGGCCCGCGTCGCGGTCGGCGGCCCTCTCCCGGCCACGTCGGGGCGCGTCCTCAGGACGCTGCCTGCGGCCACCCGCCGCGCCGGCAGCGGGACCGCCCTGTCCCGGTCCACGCCGCGGCGGTTCGCCACGGCCCTCAGGTGGCCGCTTGCCGGCCCGGTCCGCTCGTTCCGGACGATCGAGATGGTCGTCGTCTGTCTCTTTCGCACGCTTCGCCAGGCCGCGCTTGCGGCCCGGGTCGCCCGCGCGCTTGTCCTCCGCCCGCGTGCCCTTGGCACGCACCTTCTCTGGCGCGTCGGGATCCCGCTCGCGGTACATGCGATAGAAGCCGAGCGCCACGGTCAGCCCGGTGGTGATCGCCATCATCGGGAACGCGTTGATCAGCGGGGTGCTGATCGCGAGCACCTTGGCCAGCGTGTCGCTGCTCGAGGGCAGTCCGGACGCCGTCAGCACCAGCACCGGGACCGTGAAGGCCAGGATCAGTGGCGGCTGCACCATCGGCCCGAACAGGTTCCGCCGCTGCACGGCGGCGACGGCCGCGAGCGAGCCGATCAGGAACATCACCTGGAACAGCACGCCCAGGTCGTCAGAGACCTGCAGGTCCACGATGGCGCCCACCACTGCCAAGCCGAGGGTGAGCAGCACCGCTCCCCACCAAGGCAGACCGCGCCGGGCGCCGAGGACGGCACGCTCATCCCACGGGATCTGCGCATCGTCATCTGCGGCGTCAGGATCGCTCCGGCGATCGCGTATGGCGGTCACGAGGCAACACCGTATCCCGTTTAGCCCCGAAACCCGCTACCACTCCGCGCCCTCGCCGCTCGCAACACCTGAGAGCGTGAGTTCAAGCACATCAGGGCGGTCACGGCCGGTAATGGTATGAACCAGCAGTTGAGAACTTCGTCAGGTTGTCGCTATTTCGTCCCCTTTCCGGATAGCGGGTACCGGAGCCGGGCTCGCTGCGGCCTCGGTGAGCGGCCCTACGCTCGCCCGGAAGCTCTCGAGCGCGTCCAGCTCCCGTCGCCGAGCCGACAGGAACCGTTGCAGGTGAGTGCTCGAGAGGTTGACCGCGTCGACGGCGTTGCCCGCCGCCCGGTGTGCCGACGCCGCGGACGAGCGCACCCGCTCGACGTCGTCGACGAGCGTCCGTTCCGTCGCCGCGAACATCGCGGCGGAGGCGATCACCGCGAAACCGGTTGGACCGCACAGGAACACGCGACGGTCGAGCATCCACCGCAGCAGCTCCGGGTCGGTGTCGAGTGCCGCGACCACGGCCGCGTCGGACGGCACGAACATGACCGTGCCGTAGATCGCGTCGGCCCACCGCTGGTAGCCCTTCGCCGCGAGTTCGGCCGCCCTCGACCGCAGGTTGCGGACGTGGACCCGCAACGCGTCGAGCCGCTCCTCGGGGTCGTCGGTCTCTACGGCCTCCGCCCAGCACGCCATGCTCGCCTTGGCGTCGACGGGGACGGACCGGTCCCCACCGACCCGCAGGACCATGTCCGGCTTCGCGGCTCCGCCGCCCGCGAGGTCGGTCTGCAGGGTGAAGTGGAGGCCCTCGCGCAGTCCGAGCGCGCGGGCGGTCTCGATCAGCACCTGCTCGCCCAGCTCGCCACGACCGCTGATCGAGGCGAACGCGACCTCGTAGCGGCGCAATGCCGTCTGCTGTTCGTCCACTCGCGCCCGTTCGACGTCGACCTGCCGCGCGGCCGCGTCGGCCCGGCGCATGCCGTCCTGGTACAGCCGCCACAACATGACGACCGCTCCCGCCAGCAGCAGGGCGACCACCACTGCCGCCGTGGCGAGCACCGTCGAACCCACGGGCGCGCTCCCTTCCTTCTCGTCGGCCGATCCCGGCTCGTGATCGACTGAACGCATCATGGCGCACGCCACCGACAAAACCGGCCACGACCCGACTCGAACACACGTTCGAGTGACACGCCGGTCGTTTGTACCCCGTTCTGTCGGCCTGGCGTCCTAGCTTTGATCGCGTGCGGATGCTGCATACCTCGGACTGGCACGTCGGACGGACTTTCCACGGTGCCGACCTGCTCGCCGAGCAGGAGACGGTCCTGACTCACCTCGCCGACCTGGTGGCCGGCGAGGCGGTCGATGTCGTCCTCGTCTCGGGTGACGTCTACGACCGTGCGGTGCCGTCCGCCGAGGCTGTGCGCGTGGCCACTCGTGCGATGAAGCGGATCAGGGAAGCGGGCGCGCAGCTCGTCATCACGCCCGGCAACCACGATTCGGCGGCGCGGCTCGGTGCGTTCGCCGACTTCGCCGCGGCCGGTGGTCTGCACCTGCGCACGACGGCGGCCGAGCTGGCCCAACCGGTGGTGCTCGAAGACGACCACGGACCGGTCGCGCTCTACGGAATCCCTTATCTGGAACCGGAAATCGCCCGCCATGCACTCGGGGTGCCGCAGGCGCGCGGGCACACCGGCGTGCTCACCGAGGCGATGCGCCGGATCACCGAGGATCTGGCAGGCAGGGAGCCCGGAACGCGATCGGTCGTGTTGGCGCACGCCTTCGTCACGGGCGGCGTCGGCAGCGACTCCGAACGCACCATCGCGGTCGGTGGTGTCGAACAGGTCCCGGGCTCCGTCTTCGACGGTGTCGACTACGTCGCACTCGGACACCTGCACGGAGCGCAGACGCTCGCGGAACACCTGCGTTACTCGGGAAGCCCGCTCGCGTACTCGTTTTCCGAGACGGCGCAACGGAAATCGGTGTGGCTCGTCGACCTCGACGCCGACGGACTCGCCGGAGTCGAACGGCGCGACCTTCCGGTGCCGAGGCGGCTCGCGACGATGCGGGGCCTGCTCGCCGACCTTCTCGAAGCCCCGGAGTACGCCGGGCTCGTGGACTGCTTCGTCTCCGCGACGCTCACCGACCGCGTGCGGCCGGTGGACGCCATGCGCAGGCTGCGAGAGCGGTTTCCCCATGCGGTGCACCTGGATTGGCAACCGGAAGGCGGCCAGGCGACCGTGTTCCGCTACGCCGAGGCCGTGCGCGGGCGGTCGGACTCCGAGATCGCGAGCGGCTTCCTCGACGACTGCCGGGGCGCCCCGCCGAGCGAGCGCGAACACGCACTGCTCACCGCGGCACTCGAAGCCGCGGGCAAGCGTGATCCCGAACAGGACGGTGATTCCCGATGAGACTCCATCGGCTCGAGGTCACGGCTTTCGGGCCGTACGCGCGGCGTGAGGTCGTCGACTTCGACGCACTCGGCGCGGACGGGCTCTTCCTGTTGCACGGCGACACGGGCGCGGGCAAGACCACGTTGCTCGACGCCGTCGCCTTCGCTCTCTTCGGCGCGGTGCCCGGAGCCAGGGGGGAGGTCAAGCGGCTGCGCTGCGACATCGCCGACAACGACACGGGTACCGAGGTGGTGCTCGAGCTGAGTGTGCAGGGATACCGGCTCCGGCTGGTGCGCAGCCCCGAATACCAGCGTCCGAAGCGGCGTGGTGACGGCTTCACCACCCAGCAGGCCACGGCGTCGCTGACGTGGCTCGGGGAGGCGCCGCACGGGCAGCCCGCCGAGGGCATCACGCGCATCGACGAGGTGTCCCGCACCGTGCAGCGCCTGCTCGGGATGAACGCCGAGCAGTTCTTCCAGGTCGTGCTGTTGCCGCAGGGGGAGTTCGCACGGTTCCTGCGGGCCGACACCACCGAGCGGGAACAGTTGCTGGAGCGGCTGTTCGGCACCCAGCGCTTCGCCGACGCCGAACGTTGGTTCCGCGAACTGCGCACGGCACGGGGACGGGAGCTCGACCGGCGCAGGCAATCCGTGCGCGAATGGCTCGCCCGCCTCGCGCAGGCGGCGCGCGAGGAGCCACCCGAGGGCGCGGGCGAGGAATGGGCGAACGTGCTCAGGCGGCGCGCGGCCGAGGCCGTCGCGGCAGCCCGCGAGGAGGAGCGGCTGGCGAGTGCGGCGCGCGAGCGCGCCGAGGCGAAGCTCCACGAGCGCAGGACCGCGGCGGAGCGCGTGCGCCGGGTGCGGGCGGCGCGGCAGCGGATCGCCGCGCTGGACGAGCAGGCGAACGAACGCGCGCGGTGGGCCGCCGAGCTGGCCTCGGCGCGGCGCGCCGTCACCGTCACGGGGCCCGCGGCCGAGGCCGACCGGCAGAACCAGCGGTTCGAGCGAGCCCGCGCCGCCGAGGCCACCGCGCGCGAGGCGCTGGTGGCCACCGGGTTCGCCGAACCGGACAGCCCCGTGGCGGTGTTGCGCGAGCGGGCGGGGTCGCTGCGGGAGGAGGCGGGCGCGCTGGCGGGGCTCGTCGCCGAGGCCGAGCAGCAGGAGCGGGACCGCAAGCGATTGCGGGACCTCGTGGAGACGGCGACCTACGCCACCGCGCAGGCCACGGCGCTCGGCGAGAAGCTGCAGGGCCTGCCCGAGCGCGCCCGGGAACTGCGGCTGCAGCGTGAGCAGGCGGCCGAGGCCGAGGTGCGGCTCGACGGCGTTCGGGCACGCGAGTCCGAGTTGGTCGACGCCCTCGCCGACGCGAAGGAGGTTCCCGCGCTCGAGCGAGCCGCCGCGGGGGCCGTCCGCGCGGAACAGGAGGCCACCGACGCCTACAACACGGCCAGGACGGTGCTGCTGGACCTGCGGGAGCGGCGGCTCGCCGGGATGGCGGCCGAGCTGGCGACACGGCTCGGTGATGGCGAGCCCTGCCCCGTGTGCGGGTCCGCCGAGCACCCCGAACCGGCTACGGCGACGGCGGACTCCGTCGGCGAGGCGGACGAGGCCGCCGCGGCGGAGCGCGAACGCGCCGCCGAACAGCACCGCGCTGCCGCCCTCACGGCACGGCATCAGGCCGAGAGCACGCTCGCCGCCGTACGCGAGCGGCTGGGTGGGAGGACGCCGGAGGAGCTCACCGACGCACTCGCCACGGTGCGGACGGAGCTTGCCGAGCTGACCACGCTGGCCGACCGCAAGGCTCGGCTGGACACCTCCGTGCGGGCGGTCGAGGCCGAGTATGCCGAGTTGACGGCCCAGCGCGCTGAGGCCGAACGGTCGGCGGGCGCGGCCGAGGAGCAACGACGGACGCTGGCCGAACGCGTCGAGGAGCGTGAGCGCAGGCTCGACATCGCGCGCGGCAAGTTCGCCGATGTCGGTGAGCGCAGGAAGCACCTGGTCGCCGTGGTGGGCGCGCTCGACGCGCTCGCCGAGGCGCGGACGGTCAGGGCGACCGCGAAGGAACGGCTCGACGAGCAGCGGACCGCGCTCCGCGACGCGGTGCGGCAGGCCGGGTTCGCCACCGTGGAGGAGGCGCTCGCCGCCGCCCGCACCGAGGCCCGCGTCGCCGAGCTGGAGCGGGCGCTTGCCGACGCGGAGGCCGAGGAGAAGGCCGCCCGCGCAGTGCTCGCCGAGCCCGAGCTGGCAGGGGTGTCACCGGACGACGAGGTGGACACCGAGACGGCCAGGCTGGAAGCGGACGAGACGAGGGCGCGGGCCGAGGGCGCCGTCGCCACCCTGCGCGCGGCCACGCAACGGGCGGAGGAGGTGGACGGGCTCGTGGAGCGGTTCGCCGCCGCGCTCGCGGAACTTGCTCCCGCCGAGGAGGAGTTCGCGGAGCTCGACGCGCTCACCGATGTCGTGAACGGGCGCGGGCAGAACTCCCGCAGGATGTCGTTGCGGTCGTACGTGCTCGCGGCCCGGCTCGAGGAGGTGGCCGTGGCGGCGACGGTGCGCCTGCGCTCGATGAGCCAGGGGCGCTACTCGTTCGTCCACTCCGACGCCGCCGGTTCCCGTGGCACGCGAGGTGGCCTCGGCCTCGACGTGCTCGACGACTACTCGGGGGCGGTGCGGCCCGCCAAGACGTTGTCGGGTGGCGAGTCGTTCCTCGCCTCGCTCTCGCTCGCGCTCGGCCTCGCCGACGTGGTCGCCGCCGAGACCGGCGGGGCGCTGCTCGACACGCTGTTCGTCGACGAGGGCTTCGGCACGTTGGACGGGCAGACGCTGGACGTGGTGATGGACGTGCTCGACGAGCTGCGCGCGGGTGGGCGGGTCGTCGGGCTGGTGTCGCACGTCGAGGAGCTGCGCCAGCGCATTCCCACCCGGTTGCGGGTACGCAAGTCCCGAGCCGGATCCACGATCGAGCTGGAGGGAGGGATGACCGCTGCCTGATATCGCTTGGCTTCGCGGCCGGTGAGCCTCAGCCGACAGCCGCCTCGTGGTCGAGCAGCCAGCGTTTGACGTCGAGACCCCAGCGAAAGCCGCCGAGCGCCCCGCCGATCCGGTACACGCGGTGGCAGGGCACGAAGAGTGCCGCCGCATTGCGTGCGCAGGCCAGCGCGGCACCCCGGATCGCGGACGGTCTGCCCGCGAGTGCGGCGAAGTCGCTGTAGGTCTGTGGTTTTCCGGCCGGGATCGTGCGGAGGACGTCCCAGGCGTGCTGGAGGAACTCTCCGGAGCGCTGCCGGACGGGGATGAGGTCGATGGCGTCGAGTTCACCCTGGTGGTATCGGCGCACGGCCTTGCTGACCGGGCCGAGGTCGCGCCGTCGGACCAGCTCGGTGGGCCTGAGCGCAGGGGAGATCCCGTCGACGAGCTCGCCGGGGTCGGCGGTCCAACCGGAACCGAGCACGGCTCCGTCGGCCGCTACCACGGCCGTGAACGGGCCAATCGGGGTGTCCTGTGTGGACCAGTGGGCAGTGCTCATGGTGCTTGTCCATTGCCTTTCGTGCTGGTGGGGGCGCTCGAGCGCCAGAGGTACATGCCCGCGTAGGACCGCCAGGGCCGCCAGGCCTGCGCTCGTGCGGTGAGTGCGGCGGGCGTGCCGTCGAGGCCGAGTGCGGCCGCGCCCTTGCGGATGGCGAGGTCGCCGTCGAGCAGGACATCGGGCTGGCCGAGCACGCGCATGAGCACGTAGTCGGCCGTCCACGGGCCGATGCCGGGTGCGGCCAGCAGCTCGGCACGCAGCTCGCCGGCTTCGCGGCCGACGTGGACGTCGAGGTCGCCGGAGGCGATCGCGGTGGCGACGTCGCGGATGGCCTCGATGCGCCTGAGCGGTCCGCGTAGTACCTCGGTCGCGTGCTCGGCGATCGCGGCTGCGGCCGGAAACAGCAGGCCGGGCTCGCCGTCGGTGGCTGTTACCGGCTCGCCCAGCTCGCTCGCGAGCCGTCCGGCGGCCGTGCGAGCGGCCGCGACCGAGACCTGCTGCCCGAGCATCGCGCGTAGGACGAGCTCCGTGCCGTCGACCGCGCCCGGTACCCGCATGCCCGGGATCGCGCTGACGAGCGGGGCCAATGCGGGGTCGGCGCCGAGGACCTGCCTCACGGCCTCCGGGTCGGCGTCGAGGTCGAGCAGCCTGCGGACCCGCGCGACGGCGTTGCCGAGGTCGCGGACGTCGGTCAGCCGCAGGTCGCACTGGACGTATCGCTCGGCCGGGGTCAGGCGGACGAGTCCGGTGCCGTGAGGCAGGCGCAACGTCCGGCGGTAGCCGTCGGTGACGTCCTCGACGCCGGGGACCGCGCGGGCGGCGAGGAACGCGAACAGGCCGTCGGCGTCGAACGGCTCGCGGAACGGCAGCCGCAGGGTCAGCCGGGCGCCTGCCGCCGACGGCTCGTCGCGGGGACCCGCCTGCTCGCGTTTGCCCGCCGCGGCCGCGCGCAGCTGAGTGGGCGTGGTGGCGAACACCTCGCGGATCGTGGTGTTGAACTGGCGCACGCTCGCGAACCCGGCCGCGAACGCGACATCCGTCAGCGGCAGCTCGGACAGCTCGATGAGGAGCCGGGCCGAGTGCGCGCGGTGAGCCCGCGCGAGCGCGAGCGGTCCTGCCCCGAGCTCGGCGGTGAGCACGCGGCCGAGCTGGCGTTCCGAGTAGCCGAGCCTGCGTGCGAGCCCTGGTACACCCTCGCGCTCGACGGTGCCGTCGGCGATCAGGCGCATGGCGCGCGCGGCGAGGTCGGCGCGGACGTTCCACTCCGGTGACCCGGGGACGGCGTCGGGCAGGCAGCGCCGGCAGGCACGGTAGCCACGCGACTGTGCCGCCGCCGACGTGGGGAAGAACTCGACGTTGCGGGCCTTCGGGGTCATCGCCGGGCACGAGGGACGGCAGTAGATGCCTGTCGTGCGCACGGCCACGATGAACTGCCCGTCGAAGCGGGCGTCACGCGACATCACGGCGCGATAGCACCGTTCGGTGTCGTGCCACAGGCTCTGGTTCGCTGGAACCGGAGCGGTGAGCTGCGTCATGACCGCGATCCTGCCACCAGGTCAAAGCCTCGACTGGCGGAAATCGGACATGACCGCGCTGCATGCGGCGCGGGGCGTCCGTAATGTCGGGACCATGACGGTTCGATCTGGAAAGCGCCAAGTCCGCACTTTCGCCGCCATCGTCGCCGCCGTGGGGGCGATCGGCTTGGCCTCCGCGTGTGACGAGCCCGCCCAGGATGACGACGGTGGTACGC
Source organism: Prauserella endophytica (assembly GCF_005146945.1). Taxonomy (GTDB): domain Bacteria; phylum Actinomycetota; class Actinomycetes; order Mycobacteriales; family Pseudonocardiaceae; genus Prauserella_A; species Prauserella_A endophytica. The sequence continues at coordinate 18,073 of NZ_SWMS01000031.1, read as the reverse complement.
AGCAGGAGGAGAACGGCGGCCAGAACGGCGACGACGACGGCCAGGACGACAACAACGACAACGACGACAACAACGAGAACAACAACAACGACAACAACGACGACAACGAAGACGACGGCCAGGGCGGCAACGACGACAACAACGACGACCGCAACGACGACCGCAACGAGAACGACGACGACAACAACGACGACAACAACGACGGCTGACGGGCGCCGGCCGGACGGCACGTACACTCCGTTGTCGTGAGTCTGACCCTCGGCATCGTGGGATTGCCCAACGTCGGCAAGTCCACCCTCTTCAACGCACTGACGCGCAACGACGTGCTCGCCGCGAACTACCCGTTCGCGACGATCGAGCCCAACGTCGGGGTCGTCCCCCTGCCGGACCCGCGCCTGGACAAGCTCGCCGAGCTGTTCTCCTCGGCGAAGACCGTTCCGGCGACGGTGTCCTTTGTGGACATCGCGGGCATTGTGAAGGGTGCGTCGGAGGGCGCCGGTCTCGGCAACAAGTTCCTCGCCAACATCCGCGAGGCCAACGCCATCTGCCAGGTGATCCGGGTCTTCGACGACCCGGATGTCGTGCACGTCGACGGGAAGATCGACCCGCTGTCCGACATCGAGACGATCAACACCGAGCTGATCCTCGCCGACCTGCAGACGCTCGAGAAGGCGTTGCCCAGGATGGAGAAGGAGGCGCGCACGAAGAAGGAGGCCCGGCCCGCCCTCGAGAACGCGCAGCGCGCGAAGGAGGTCCTGGACTCCGGCCGAACGCTCTTCTCCGCGCAGAAGGAGATCGACGCCGAGGGCCTCCGCGAGCTGAGCCTGCTCACGACCAAGCCGTTCCTCTACGTGTTCAACGCCGACGAGGGCGTACTCGGCGACCAGGCCAAGCGCGACGAGCTGAGCAAGCTGGTCGCCCCCGCCGACGCCGTCTTCCTCGACGCCAAGGTCGAGGCCGAGCTGCTGGAGCTGGACGACGAGGAGGCCGTGCGCGAGCTACTGGAGTCGGTCGGCCAGGCCGAGCCCGGCCTGTACGCGCTCGCGAGGGCCGGCTTCCACACGCTCGGCCTGCAGACCTACCTGACGGCGGGGCCGAAGGAAGCCCGTGCGTGGACGATCCCGCAGGGCGCCACGGCGCCGCAGGCGGCTGGCGTGATCCACACCGACTTCGAGCGCGGGTTCATCAAGGCCGAGGTCGTGTCGTACGACGACCTGGTCGAGGCGGGCTCGATGGCGGCGGCCCGTGCGGCGGGCAAGGTCCGCATGGAGGGCAAGGACTACGTCATGGCCGACGGCGACGTGGTGGAATTCCGCTTCAACGTGTAGTCGGGTTCCGGTCACGGATCGAGACTGCCTTGGAGCCGTATCGCGACAGTCGCGCGATCCTTTCCTTCGACGATGCTGCCGCAGAGCAGTACGCGGATGTGCTCGTGGCACGCGAAGCGGCGGGCCTTCCGATCAGCACGGCCGATGCGCAGATCGCGGCGATCTGTCTGGCGCACGACGCTACTTGCGCGACGCGGAACCTCAAGGATTTCGCGCACACCGGTGTCGATCTGCTCGATCCGTGGAAACAGCAGCTGTGACCAGGTCGGCGATCGAGGTCGTCGCGCACGGCTCCGGCGGACGGTCAGGAGCGGGTCGCGGATGCCGCGTAGCGGGCGGCCATCGTTCGAGCCGCCTCGTCGATGACGCGGAGGACTTCGTCGTCACTGAGCGACCAGTTGGCATGGACCAGGCGTGGCCAGAAGACGACGGTGGCGATCATCCCGAGGAACTGCGGGGCTGCCACGTCCGGATCGTCGACGTTGGCGTTTCCTGCCGCGTTCTCGGCCTTGAAGTAGCGCTTCAGGGCCGCGAGGACGGGCAGGGTGCCGAAGTCGAAGGTGCGCTCGCGCAGCTCCGGGAACCTCGGGGACTCGGCGATCACGAGCCGGATCAGGTCCGCCATCCGGGGGCGGGCTAGCAGTTCTGCGTACGCCATGCCCAGGGTGATCAACCCTGCCTGGAAGTCTCCTGGTGGAGGGTCGATGAGTTCCCCGTCCGGTGTGTCACCCGCTGCGAGCACGGTGGCCTCGAAGAGCTCCGACTTCGTCGGGAACTGCTTGAACAGCGTGGCCTTGGACACCCCGGCACGTTCCGCGACACGCGCCAGGGAGGTCCGGTCGTAGCCCGACTCGAGAAACAGGTCCGCGGCCGCATCGAGGATGGCCGACCGGTTGGAGGCGGCGACCTGGCGATGGTACGCCGAGATTTCTCGCGACATGTCCCCATTGTGCCACGGAGGTGAGTTGATTGACTCACCTCTCAGCGAGGCCTACCCTCGTTGAGGTGAGTCGATCGGCTCACCTCAATTGGAAGGTGCGGACAATGGCACAGGTGATCATCCACGCGACGGTGTCGCTCGATGGATTCATGGCCGACAGCGACGGCGGGACCGACTGGATGTCCGGCTTCCCCATCGCGCCCGAGGACGAGGAGCTCGTCGCGAAGGTCACGAAAGAGATCGGCGCGGTGGTCGGGGGAGCGAACAAGGCGCAGACGATCGAGGACGGAGAGGTTCCGTATGGAGGCAGTCTGCGGGTGCCGGTCTACCTCATGACTCACAGCGCTCACGAACCGGTCGAGAAGGATGGTGTCACCTACACCTTCGTCGTCGACGACATCGAGCGGGCGGTCGAGTTGGCCAAGCAGGCGGCCGGAGACGACAAGTCGGTGAGTCTCTTGGGTGGCAGCATCGCGAGGCAATGCCTGGCGCTTGGGCTGGTCGACGAGATTCAGCTGCACGTCGTGCCGATTCTGCTCGGCAAGGGCATCTCGCTATTCGCCGGCCTGGACAGGCGCGTCGACCTCGAGCGCGTCGAGACCGCCGCCTTTGCCGGCGAGGCGCACGTGCGCTACCGCGTCCGTTCCTGAGTGACCTCCGGAGAAACGGGGCCGGTCACTGCGGCGGCCTTCGGTGGCGACAAACGCCTGTCGCGGATGGCGCTCTCCGTGTTCCGCGGCCTTAACGGCATCGATCACACCGCGCCGGAGCACGATTCGCGACCTCGTGGTCGGCGCCTCCACGGCGTCCTTCCGTGTCCCGAGATCGCGGCAGGTTCGCCGCCTTGACGCGAGCACGCTAGCGCCGAGGCACCGGCGGACCGGGCGCCTCGGCTTCGGCGTGTGGTGGCTCAGCCCGCCGCGGCGAGCAGGATCACGAACAGAAGGGTGACGGTGACCGCGAACGCGGTCACGACGGCCTGCTGACCCGGTGAGAGAACGGGGGCGCGGTTCATGTGGTCCCCAAAATGACTGGTGGTGGGCGATTCACCCCTGAAAGCGCCTGACCCGTCCCCGTTGTTAGCTTCGGCGGTGAACTGTGGGCCAATTCACAATCGACGGCCTTTCGCGGTGTAGAACAGCACCGCGCCCGCCAGCGCGATGATGAGTGCGAATGCCCCACCGCCCACCACGAGCGCCTGCGTGATGTCGCTGCCCTCTGCGGTGGCCGCTCGCTCCCGGGTCTCCGCTGCCGCGGGCAGCGCCCCGACGCCGAAGACCATCAGCATCAGCAGCCCCGAGACGATCGAGAGCCTGCGATGGGACGTGGCACCCGAGACTCCGGATGTGTTGACAGCGTTGCTCGAACGGCTCATCGCGCACTCCCTTCCACCCTCTTGCGGCTACCCGGACAACGCGCCACGACACACCGGAGGTTGCCATCCCGGCGGAGATCACATCTCGTCGATCACCCCGTCGATCTCGGCGGCGAGGGAGATGTCCTTCTCCGTGATGCCGCCCTCGGAATGGGTGCTGAGCCGGAAAGTCAGTGTGCGCCAACGGATGTCGATGTCCGGGTGGTGGTTCTCGTTCTCCGCGATCTCGGCGACGCGGTTCACCACCTGGATCGCCTGTGAGAAGGAGGCGAGCTTCGCCTCGCGCCGGATGGCGTCACCCTCGCGCTGCCATTGGGGCAGGTGCCCCAGCGCTTCGTCGATGCGTTCGTCGTTGAGTACGTCTGCCATGCGTCCATGGTGGTACCGAGGCGAGTACGCTGCACGTTTGCCACGGGAGTCCGGCGAAGGCCGGGCTGAGAGGTGGGCGAGAGCCCACGACCGTTCGCACCTGATCCGGATCATGCCGGCGCAGGGAGGCCCCACTCCTTGCCGGGACGACGCCGGTCACGACAAGGAGGGTTGATGAGGTTCCTTCGTGCGGCGGCCGCACTGTCACTGGCCGGGCTGCTGACCGCGGGTTGCACCCTGACGGGTGGGAACGACGACCAGGAGGCCGAGGGTCCCACCACGGTCACGCTCGTCACGCACGAGTCGTGGGCGGCCCCGCAGGAGGTGCTCGACGCATTCGAGCGGCAGTCCGGCATCCGCATCCGCGTGCTGAAGGAGGGCGACGCCGGTGAGCTGACCAACAAGCTCGTGCTCACCAAGGCCAACCCGATCGCCGACGTCGCCTACGGCGTCGACTCGACGTTCGCCTCACGCGCGCTCTCGGAGAACGTCTTCGAGCCCTACACCAGCCCGGAGGCCGACCGCGGCCCGCAGCGGTACTCGGTGGACTCGCAGCACCGGCTCTCCGCGGTCGACGTCGGCGACGTGTGCGTGAACATCGACACCGGGTGGTTCGCCGAGCGCGGCCTGCCGGAGCCCGCGACGTTCGACGATCTCGCCGACCCGAGGTACCGCGACCTGCTGGTGGTGGAGAACCCCGCGACGTCGTCGCCAGGGCTCGCGTTCCTGCTCGCGACCGTCGCCCGTTACGGCGAACAGGGCTGGACGGAGTACTGGCAGCGCCTGAGGGACAACGGCGTGCAGGTGGTGAGCGGCTGGACCGAGGCGTACACGCAGGAGTTCTCCGGCTCCTCGGGCCAGGGCCCGAGGCCGATCGTGGTGTCGTACGCGTCCTCGCCGGCCGCGGAGATCGGCGACGACGGCAAGCCGCGCACCAAGGCTCTGCTCGACACGTGCTACCGGCAGGTCGAGTACGCCGGGGTGCTCGCGGGCGCCAAGCACCCCGACAAGGCCGGCAAGGTCGTCGACTTCCTGCTCTCCCAGCAGTTCCAGACCACGGTCGCCGAGAACATGTACGTCTACCCGGCGCGGGAGGGTGTGGCGTTGCCGTCCGGCTGGGCGCAGGCCGCGCCGCTGCCGGAGGACCCCGCGTCGCTGCCCGGCGAGCAGGTGCAGGCGGGCCGTGAGCGGTGGATCGAGCAATGGCGCGCGCTGCTGGAAGGCTAGGAAGGCCAGGACTCCGCGCGGGTCCGCGAACCTCGGCCGCGGGCGTCACGGCGCTCGCGGTGGTGCCCATCGCGTTCCTCGTGGTCTTCTTCGCGTGGCCGGTCGTGGCGATCCTGCGGCTCGGCTTCACCGACGGCGGCGTCGCCAAGGCACTCGTCGAGGCGCAGACGTGGCAGCTCGCCGCGTTCACCGTGGCGCAGGCGGCCGCCGCGACCGTGGTCGCCGTCGTCCTCGGCTTCCCCGTCGCCTTCCTGCTGGCGCGCGTGCGCCTGCCTGGGACGGCGCTGGTCCGCACGTTCGTGCTCGTGCCCTTCGTGCTGCCGACCGTGGTGGTGGGGCTCGCGTTCCGGGCGCTCTGGCCGGACGGCGGAGTGACCACGATCGTGCTGGCCAACGCGTTCTTCAACGTCGCCGTGGTAGCGCGCACGGTCGGCGGCCTGTGGGCGCACCTCGACCGGCGGGCCGAGGACGCGGCGAGGGCGCTCGGCGCGTCGCCGTGGCGGGCGTTCCGCACGGTCACGCTGCCTGCGCTCGCTCCGGCCGTCGCGTCGGCGGCCGCGGTGGTGTTCCTCTTCTGCGCCACCAGCTTCGGTGTCGTCCTCATGCTCGGCGGGTCGCGCTACCGCACGCTGGAGACCGAGATCTACCTGCGCACGGTGAACCTGCTCGACCTCTCCGGCGCCGCCGCGCTATCGCTCGTCCAACTGGCCGCCGTGCTCGCCGCGCTGGCCATCGGGGCGCTGGCGCGCAGGCGCAGGGAGACCGCGGTGCGGCTGCGGTCGAAGGCCGAGACGGCGCGCCGCCCGGAGGGTCGCGAGTGGTGGGTCGTCGGAGCGGCGTTCGGGGTGCTCGCACTGCTGCTGGCACCGATCGTCGCGCTCGTGCTGCGGTCGGTGTCCTCACGCGACGGCTGGAGCCTTGCCGGTTACCGCGCGCTCGCGGGCAGCGGTGAGGACGGCACGCTCGGCGTCACCGGCTGGGACGCCGCGCTGAACTCGCTGCGCACGGCGTCCGACGCGACCGTGCTCGCGCTCGTGATCGGCGTGCTCGCCGCCGGGACCCTCGTGGCGCTGAGGCGCTCGCCGGGGCGGGGAGCGCGCGCGACGGGCGAGGCCATGGACGCCGCCCTGATGCTCCCGCTCGGGGTGTCGGCGGTGACGGTCGGCTTCGGTTACCTGATCACCCTCGGCGAACTGCCCGGTGACCTGCGGACCTCGCCACTGCTCGTGCCGTTCGCGCAGGCGTTGGTGATCATCCCGCTCGTGGTGCGGATGGTGCTGCCGGTGCTGCGATCGGTGGACGAGCGCCTGCGCCAGGCCGCGGCGACGCTCGGAGCGAGACCGGCCCGGGTGTGGCGCGAGATCGACCTCCCGCTGGCGGCCCGCTCGCTCGCCGCGGCCGCCGCGTTCGGCTACGTCGTGGCGCTGGGCGAGTTCGGCGCGACGAGCTTCCTCGCCAGGCCCGACGCCCCGACGCTGCCGGTGGCGATCGGGGCGCTCGTGAGCAGGCCGGGCGAGCTGAACAGCCAGCTGGCCTATGCCTCGTGCACGTTGCTGATGCTGGTGACCGTGCTCGTGGCGACGTTGATCGAGCGGTTGCGGGCGCCGCAGGCGCAGGTAGGGGAGTTCTGATGCTGACGGTCGACGGGCTGACGGTGACGTACGGGTCGTTCACGGCCGTGCGCGACGCCGCGCTGGAGATCGCCGACGGTGACGTGCTGGCCCTGCTCGGGCCATCCGGCTCCGGCAAGTCCACGCTGCTGAGGGCGATCACCGGCCTGGAGCCCGCGGCGACCGGATCCGTGCGCTGGGACGGCGCCGATCTCGGGCGCGTGCCCGTGCACCGGCGCGGCTTCGGACTGGTGTTCCAGGACGGGCAGCTGTTCCCGCATCGCGACGTCGCGGCCAACATCGCGTTCGGCCTGCGCATGCACGGCGTCGCCAAGCCGGCGCAGCGGCAACGGGTGCGCGAGTTGCTGGAGCTCGTGGGGCTCACGGGCTACGAGCGGCGCAAGGTCACCGAGCTCTCGGGTGGCGAGGCGCAGCGGGTGGCGCTCGCGAGGGCGCTGGCGCCGAGGCCAAGGCTGCTGTTGCTCGACGAGCCACTGTCGGGGCTCGACGCGGAGCTGCGCGAACAGCTCGCCCTCGACCTCGCCCAGGTGCTGCGTCAGGCCAAGATCACGACCCTGCTCGTGACCCACGACCAGGAGGAGGCGGCGACGCTCGCCGACCGGCTCGCCGTGCTCGACGGCGGGCGGATCCAGCAGATCGGCGACGTGCTCGACGTCTGGCGCCGCCCGGTCGACGAGCGGGTCGCCCGGTTCCTCGGCGTGACGACGGTGCTGCCGGGCGAGGCCGCGAACGGCACCGTCACCTCCGCGCTGGGCGAGGTGCGCCTGCCGTGGGCGCCGGACGGCGCGGTGTCACTCGGCCTGCGGCCCAACGCCGTGCGGGTGGCGGCCGACGGGGTGGGCGCCGAGGTGCTGAGCAGGGTGCACCGGCGCGATCACGTGCGCCTTTCGGTGCGACCGGACATGGGACCGGCGCCGCTGGACGCGGTGGCCCCGATGGCCGAGCCCGCGCGGGCAGGCGAACGCGTCCGGCTGGCGCTCGACCCCGACGGCGTGGCGGTCATCTCGAGGTAGGGCGCCCCGCGGGTGGCGCCGCGTCGTAGAGCCGGATCGCCGCTTCGACGCGGTGCAGAGATGAGCCCGGCCGCAGTGAAGGCCACCTTCACTGCGTTGAATCAGACTCAGCGGCGCGGAGCACCTCCGTCTGGGTGGTGGAGGGAGACGGGCGGGCGCAGGCAAGGTGGCCTTCACTGCGGTCAGCCGCACCGGTCAGCCGTCCTTGGTGCTGAGGCGGGCGTAGGCGAGCGACAGTGCGATCGCGATGTAGCACCCCGCCCGCAGGGCTCCCTCCGCCAGCGCTCCGCCCGGCATCGGGTCGCGCAGCACGTCGCCGAGGTCGGTCCAGGAGTGGTTGAGCAGGAACGGGTGCAGCCAGTCGAGCGCGTCGAGCAGACCGAGCACCGAGAACACGATCACGCCGCCGAGGACGGAGGCGAGCACCACCATCGGGTGCTCGGTCCACGCCGAGATCGCCAGCGCCACCGCGCCCACCGCCCACAGTTGCAGCGCGACCCAGCCCGCGGCGATCGCGACCTTGAGCAAGGCGGCGGGGAACGAGAGTGTGGTGCCCGACAGTGTGAACAGCGAGCCGGTTCCGTTGATCACCAGCCCGGTGAGCACACCGGTCAACGCCATCACCACCGTGGCCGTCACCGTGAAGACCGCGACGCCGATGGACTTGACCAGCAGCAGCCTGCCCCGGCTCACGGGTCCCAGCAGCCAGCCGCGCAGCGTGCCGTGCGCGCTCTCACCTGCCAGTGCGTCGGCACCGGCCATCGCCGCGCTCAGCGGCAGCAGCAGGCCCAGCGCCATCGCGAGCGTGCCGATGGGCAGCACGAGCGCGTTGCCGCCCGCCGTGGCGAGCAGGGACTCCCCGCCGCCGTCCCCGCCTCCCGGCGGTCCGGGAGAGTCGACCAGCGTCAGCGCGATCCCGACGATCACCGGGATCACCGCGAGCAGACCGAGCACCACGAGCGTGCGCGGCCTGCGGAAGATCCACCGCAGCTCGGCGCGCACGAGCCGCGCGAGCGACGCGTGCGCGCGCCCGGCGACCGGCACGGCGGGAGCCGTCGCGACCTCGGTCATGACCTGACCTCCCCCTGTGGCTCCTGCGTCAGCCGGGCGAAGAGGTCCTCCAGCCCGGTGCGGTCCCGGCGCGCCTCGTGCACGTCGACCCCGGCGTGCACGAGGGCCGCGACCACCTCCGGCGGCGTGGTGGCGGTGAGATCCACCCGCACGCCCCCCGGGGTCAGCCGAGACGGGATCCGCTTGCTCCGCAACGCCTCCATCGCGGCGGTGCCGTCCGGTGTGGACACGAGCAGCGCGGGAGAGCCGGACTCCAGCAGCTCGGCCAGCTCGCCCTGCGCCACGACGCTGCCCGCCTGCAGCACGGCGACGTGGGTGCAGGTCGCCTCGACCTCGGCCAGCAGGTGCGACGAGACGAGCACCGTGACCCCGGCCGCGTGCAGCTCGGCGATGATCGCGCGCACCTCACGGGTGCCCGCCGGGTCGAGCCCGTTGGTCGGCTCGTCGAGCACCACCATGCGCCTCGGCACGAGCAGCGCTCCGGCAAGACCCAGCCGCTGCTTCATGCCCAGCGAATAGCCGCGGTAACGGCGGTTCGCCGCGTCGGCGAGACCGACCCGCTCCAGCGCGTCGGCCACGGCGCCCGCGATGTCCGATGTGGCCAGTCGCGGTTCCGCCGCCGCCATGCGCAGCAGGTTCTCCCGGCCGGAGAGGAACGGGTGGAAACCGGGCCCCTCCACGAGCGCGCCGACGTCCGGCAGCGCGTGCCCGGCCTGTTCGGGGACCGGGTGGCCGAGCAGGCTGACCTGCCCCGCGGTCGGCCGGACGAGCCCGAGCAGCATGCGGATGGTGGTGGTCTTGCCGGAGCCGTTGGGGCCCAGCATGCCGAGCACCGCGCCCTCGGGGACGTCGAGGTCCACGTGGTCCACCGCGACCGTGCGGCCGTACAGCTTGCGCAGCCCCCTCGTTCGCGCGGCCAACGGCACGGGCGGTGTGGACGCCGCCTCTGCGACGTCCACACCGGTGACCTGGGTGGACGTGCTCACCGTTGCGCCAGCGCGTCCGTGAGCACCTGCTGGGGCACGGCGCCGACCGCGAAGCGGCCGTCGTCGGTGACGATCGCGGTGCCCACCTTGGTCTCGATCGCGTAGCCGGAGCCGAAGTCACCGCTCACGCGCTTGCCGAGCCGGTCGAGCAGGCTCTGCACGTCGCGGCCCTCGGTGTCCTGCGCGGCCGTGAGATCGGCGGGCACGGTGCCGGTGTACACGGTGTCCCAGCCCTCACCGGAGAACTCGCCGATCGCGCCGGCCGGCATCCGCTCGTCGTGGGCCCGCGGCCGCTCCTCGGTCACCGTCGCGCCCTGCGGGGGCGTGAACTGGAACAGGTTCGCAGGCTGCTGCCCGAAGTCGATGTCGGTGAAGCCGATCTCCAGCGCGGGCTCGGTGGTGCCGTTGGTCAGCACCGACATCCGCAGCGGCACGCGGGTCTCGGAGTCGACCGCGATCCGCACCTCCCGCAGGAGCGTGCGCTCCGACGGCTTCGGCGTGAGCACCAGCTCGTAGGCGGGGCGGTCGGCGACCGATGCGGTGCCGTCCACGCTGACCGTGCTGCTCTGCCGCACGTAGTCCAGCAGCTGTCCCGCCGCCGACGTCGGGTCCGAGAACCCTTCCTGTGCGTGTGCCCGGTGCTCCCGCGTCTCGGCGGGCACCGTCAGCTTCGTCGCGGAGTTCTCCGCGGAGTCGTAGGACCACACGGTGCCGCCGTTCTGCACCACCGTCAGCTCGCTGCTGCCCTGTTCCAGCGCGATGCGGCTGCCCTCGTCACCGTCGTGGTAGACCCGGGCCGACTCGACGTCGAGCACCGGCAGTCCCGGCATCGACGGCAGGCCGAGGTCGTTCTCGATCCGAACGTTGCCCGCCAGCGCGGGAATGTCGGCCCGCAGCACGGAGCTGACCAGTTCCTGCGCGCTGACCGGTGGCAGCTCCGGCGCCTCCTCCGCACCGGCCGGCATCGCCATGACGGCCAGCCCCGCCGCCCCGATCGCGGTGCCTGCCACGGCGACGGTCACTGCTCGCTTCTTCGGGTTCACTGCCCCTCCTGTGGTCAACGTAAAGTGTGCCCCTTTTTCCGCCACCGAGCCTGCGCTTCACGCACTGAGACCGGCCTGAGATGCTGAGAACCGGCTGAGAGCACGCGCACGGGACCGCGTAAACCGGCATCCTGAGAGCGTGAAGCCTCGAGTTCTGGTGGTCGACGACGAGCCCGGTGTGCGCAAGGCGCTGCAGCGGGGGCTCGGCGCCGAAGGCATGGACGTCGTCACGGCGGCGGACGGGCCGAGCGCGCTGCGGCTGGCCCAGACCGGCGCCTTCGACGTGCTGCTGCTCGACATCATGCTGCCCGGGCTCTCGGGCTACCGCGTGCTGCAGGCGCTGCGTGCGCAGGGAGTGCACACGCCGGTGCTGCTGATCTCCGCGAAGGACGGCGAGGTCGACCAGGCCGACGGTCTGGATCTCGGCGCCGACGGCTACCTGGTGAAGCCGTTCTCGTTCGTCGTGCTCGTCGCGCAGGTGCGGGCGGTGCTGCGCAGGGCCGCCGCGCAGGGTGTGCGCGGGCTGCTGCGGATCGGCGGGCTGACTGTGGACCGGGCAGCGCGCGAGGTGCGCTGGCACGACGATCCGGTGGCGCTGAGCCCGAGGGAGTTCGCGCTGCTGGAGGTGCTCGCCGGGCGGGCGGGCACGGTGGTGACCAAGGACGAGCTGCTGCGGGCCGTCTGGGGCGACGAGCAGGCGGCTACCCGCAACGTCGTCGAGGTGTATGTCGGCTACGTGCGGCGCAAGCTCGACGCCGCGGGTGCCGGTGCGTTCGTCCGTACCGTGCGCGGACACGGCTACGTCGCGTCCGACCCGGAGCTCGACCAAGTGACCACGGGGTGATCTCTCCACGCCGCTGGTGGCTGCGGCGGACGCTGCGGTTCCGGATCACCCTCGTGGCCACCACGATCACGCTGGCGTTGCTCTTCGGGCTGGCGTTGCTCGCGGGCAAGGCGCTCGGCCCGCTGCTGGTGAACTCCGTCGACGCGGAGCTGCACGCGGCGCTCGACACCGCGAGCACGACGGTCGAGCGGGGCAGGGTGCCCAGCGCTCCCGAGGGCATCGACGTGCGCGTGCTCGACACCGCGGGCGCCCCGGTGGACGGGGGAGAGCCGGTGCGGCTCGACGCCGGGGACGTGAGCGCGCTGAAGGCCGGGCTGCCGGTGAGCACCGAGTTCACCGGTGAGGTCACCACCAAGCTGCGCTGGCTCGGCGCCGTGGTGACGGCACCGGATGGCTCGCAACGGCTCGTGGCGGTCGGCACGGCGATGGTGGGCTCGGAGGCGGCCAAGACGAACGGCGCGCGCTGGCTGCTGCTCGTGGCGCTGGTCGGGGCGCTCGTCGCGACGCTCGCGACGTGGCTCGGGGTGCGCTCGGCGCTGCGCCCCGTCGGCCGGATGCGCCGCTCGGCGAAGGACCTGCCGCCGGGCGGCAGGCTCCCACTGCCGGAGGCGCACGACGAGCTGCGCGCTCTCGCTTCGGACTTCAACGCGCTGCTGGCGAGGCAGGAGGAGATCAGCGAGCGGCTGCGTCGCTTCACCGGCGACGCCGCGCACGAGCTGCGCTCACCCGTTGCGTCGATCCGGGTGCAGGCGGAGGTGGCCGTCACCAACCCCGATCCCGACCTGGCGCAGGAGACGCTCAGCGACATCCTGGAGGAGGCCGAGCGCCTCTCCGCGCTGCTCGACGGCCTGCTCGCGCTCGCGCGTTCCGACGCGGGCGAGGTGCCGCCCGCCGAGCCCGTCGAGCTGGTCACCGAGGCGCGCGACGCCGTGGCCAGGCTGCCCCATGGCTCGCCGTCGGTGCGGGTGAGCGCCGTGGTGCCGCAGGCGTGGGCACTCGCCACGCACGCCGAGGTGGAGCTCGTGCTCAACAACCTGCTGCGCAACGCGTGCCGCTACGCCGACTCACAGATCGTGGTGTCCGTGCTCGCCTCGCGCTCCCGCGTGCGCGTGGTGGTGGACGACGACGGACCCGGCATCGCGGCGGAGCACCGCGAGCGGGTGTTCGACCGGTTCTACCGGGTGTCCGACGACCGCGCGCGCACGTCCGGCGGCAGCGGGCTGGGCCTGGCGATGGTGGCCGAGGCCGCGCGCAGGCGCGGCGGGCGGGTGACGGTGGGGGAGTCGCCGGACGGCGGCGCCCGGTTCCAGGTGAGCTGGCGCAGGCACGCACGCTAACGTCCTCCGGCGTGAAGCCCGTGGTGATCGTCGGAGCCGCCATCGTCCGTGACGGTGCGCTGCTCGCCCAGCAGCGCGCGTACCCGGAGGAGGCGGCGGGGCTGTGGGAGCTGCCCGGCGGCCGGGTCGAGGAGGGCGAGCCGGAGGAGGCCGCCGTGCGCCGGGAGTGCGCCGAGGAGCTGGGCGTCGCGGTGGAGGTGGGCGACCGCGTCGGCGCCGACGTGCCGTTGCCGGGAGGGAAGGTGCTGCGGATCTTCGCGGCGACGCTCGCCGAGCCGTCGGCGCGGCCGCACGCCGTCGAGCACAGGGCGCTGCGCTGGGTGGGCACCTCGGACGTGGCCGGCCTCGACTGGCTGCCCGCCGACCGCGTGCTGGTGCCCGAGCTGGAGAAGTTGTTGCGCGACACCGGGTCCGCATGATCGAAAACGCAGGTCAGCGGGCGGTTAACAGGTATCACCGAGGGGCTGCGGGCTTACCGTGAGGATATGTATGTCGTGCTGCTCACGTACACCGCGCCCCTGCCGGAGATCGACTACGTGCTGCCAGACCACGTCGAGTGGGTCGCGAGGCAGTACGACCACAACCACCTGCTGGCCTCGGGCCGCAGGGACCTGCACCTCGGTGAGGTGATGATCGCAAGGCCGATGGCCCGGCTGAAGCTCGACGCGATACTCGCCACGGACCCGCTGGCGGCCAGCCACCTGGCCCACTACGAGGTGGTGGAGTTCTCGGCCACCCGGACCTGCCCCGAGCTACGCCTGCTCAACGAGGCCATCCCGCGCTAGCGCGCCGTTCTCACGCGGCCTTGGCGATGTCGGCCTTGGCCTTCTTCAACGCGAGCACAGGACACTTCTTGCAGCGCGGCTTGGACTTGCAGCACTTCTTCTTGACCTTGCCCGACTTGATCAGCTTGCGGACGACGGCCTTGGGGTCGTCATCGCCCCCGTGCTTCTTGCCCACGGATCACACTCCACGCCGGTCGATTCCTCAAGTCAGGTTAGGTGAGCCTATCCTTGATCGAGGTGTGGCGCTGGGCACAATGGTAGCCCGGCTATCCTGGAGACGACCATCGTTGGCCTCGAGAGCCGATGGCCGCCCCCGTTCTCTTCCCACAGGAGTCGACGCGTGCCCGCAGTCACCGCCGAGAAGGTCCGCACGGACCTCCGAAACATTGCCATCGTGGCGTGTGTGCCCTCACCTGCGGTTTTCTGATTTCCATCGGATTCCAATCGGTTCCAGTGGTTTACGGTGTATCTGCTGGTCAGACCGCATCTTTGGCGGCGTCTTCGCCAGTCGATTCCAGTGCATCGCCGTTGAGGTCTGCCCCACGTTTGCCCCACGGGTCTGCCCCACGGTCCTCGTCGTGCCCCACGGCTGCCAACGGGGGACGCTCGCCCAGGGCGGCCATCGCTTGCGCGCGTACCTGTGGCGACATCTGGACGTAGCCCTGCGTCTCTCGGATATCGGCGTGGCCCATGATCCCGGCGAGCATGAACACGTCCATCCCTCCCCGCGCGGCTCGTGTGCCGAACCCTCGACGGAGGGCGTACATGTTGGCGTTCGCACGCGGCATCTCGGCGCGCTCGGCGGCCCGTCGCATCGCCTGGCCCAACGCGTCAGGGTGCATCACCCTGCCTCGCGCGGTCAGGAACACCAGGGCGCTGCTGCACGCCTCTCCGTCTGTGTGCTGGAGACCGCACCCCGCTGACCGATCACGGTCGCCCATTCGCCGGCGCACGATCTCGATCGCTTTGGAAGTGAGCGGCACTCCGCGTGCGTCTTGGTCCTTCGGTATGGGCCGAATCACGCGTCGCCGGTGTACGAACGTCTCGACGACGTCCATCCATCCCTTTTCCAGGTCGCACCGGTGAATGTGCAAGCCGCAGAGCTCGCCTGGGCGTAGACCTGTTTCGAGCCCGAATTCGACGGCGTCCTGGTAGTCCTCGCGCAGATCGAGCTGTGCAGCGTGGCTTGTCTCGACATATGGCTTCGGCTTCTTGGGGATCTTCGGGAGCTTGATTCCCACGCACGGCGATGCGTCGAGGACCTTCTTCTTGACGGCGATCGACATCGACACTGAGAACACCGCGTAGATCCGCCGGGCGTAGCGCGGCGACATGCCTGGTCGGACGCCGAGGCCGCGTTGCTTGTCGTCGACCCACTCCTGCACGTCATCGTGAGGGATCTTGTTCAACGGGGTGTCGCCCCACTTCGGCCGCAGCCAGTTCTTCACGATGTACTTCTCCGCCGTGGCGGTGTCGGACTCGTCGAACGTGCGATCTACCACGATGGTGTCCCACCAGTGACCCCACTTGATCGAGGCGGGCAGAGCGCCCTGCTTAACGGCCGCCGTTCGACGGGCCTTGACCGCCTCCTCCTCCGCCGCCTCGATCGCGTCTTTCTTCCGTTCGAAGAGGGAGCCGTCGGGTTGAGTCACCTTGTGCTTGACGCCGTGCTGGTCGCGGTACCGGCCGCGCCACCCAGTTGCCAGCTTCTCAGCCCAGGCCACGACGGCTCCCGTGCGTCACGAGAGCCTGAGCACGCTCAGAGCGTGGGCTATCACGCCTCGGCCCTCGGCCCGCTTGGTCTGGGCAGGCAGGTCGGAGGGCGGGTCGTCTACGTCTGGCTTCTCGCCACCCGTCGGTGATGTGTCCGGCGGAGTGGGTGCGGTGCCACCGGGCGGGGCCGGGTCGGTGGGCGGCGATCTGTCGGCGGGTGGGCTGGGCGTCGGTTCCTCGGTGCTTTCCGTGGGGGCCTCTTCCGTTGGCGAGATGCGCTCCTCCTGGGCGACGCGTTCGGGTGCGGTCCGCTCGGCGGTCGATGTCGGGTGAGTTGGCGCACTCGTGGGCGAGGGCGGCGTTCCCGCGTTGTCGGCGACAGTGCTGTTGGACACGGTCGCGGTCTCGGGCAGGATCCGAGGTTCGGCGTCGGACTGAGGGGCCGCCGGCGGGGTGTGGTCGACCGTCCGAGTCGACAGCACCACGGCAGTCAACGCGACCACGGACAACGTGCTGGCGTACATCAGGACCGCGGGGCGGCTGGCTCCACGCTTCGGTGGCGTTGGTTCGCTCCGATCCGCGTCGCGAAGGGCCTGATCGACCTCGGCGTACGCCTGGACCCACGGGAATCGTTCCGCGAGGGTGCCGTGAATTCGTTGACGGTCGCGCCGTCGCTGCCACCAGATGGCGACGAGAATTGTCGCGAGCATAGCGACAGCAGTGATTGAAATGTGGAATTCGGGAAACACCCTGCATGGCTACCTGCGTTTCCTTGTCTGCGGAAAGGATGTTTCAGGATTGTTACTAGGGGTTGCGACATGCGGGTGGTTTCGCTGGTCGGGCTGTAACACGCGCCGCTCCTCGTCGAGCGCCTTGCGGTATCCACGGAGCAGTTTCAGTTTTTCGCGACGAGCCAGCGAAGAATTGATGATCATTTCCTCGTAATCGTCCTGCGGTTCCATCTCGTCGCGTTTCGGTGTCGCGACGGCCACACCGGAGGGCAGCTTGTCGATCTCGCCCGTTTCGAGGTAGCTCCTGATGCAGCCCGTGGGCCATCCAAGGCCGCTCTCGATGTCGAGGTAGACGCCCTCACCGACGCGTTCACTTCCGATCTCGGCGTTCGCGACGCTGCTCTCACTGACGCCGATCGCGTCGGCGAACGATCGGGCGCTCTTGTGGCCGGCGGCTCGTCGCGCCGCCTTGATGCGGCGGCCGAGTGTCTTCCGTCGCGTTTCCATGTGGGCAGAGTAACCCAGAAATTTACAGAGTGGGCGCCCTCTACCTCCTGGTTTGGTTCCCGTCCACACCGTATGCATACCCAGAACATTACAGAATTTCTCAGGTTGTGCAACCTTAGTGCCGCGAAGATCGTTGACGAGTCTGGAAATCTCTGTAAGAGTCTGGGCATGGCAGTCGACACCAACCGGCTCAGGAACAGGCGCGATGAGCTCGACCTCACCAACGCTGAGGTCGCACAGCAGGCGGACATTTCGCCCGGCTACGCCGAGAACATCATGTGCGGCGCTGACAAGCCCTCGCGACGCTTGATCTTCCGGCTCGCTCGGGTGCTCAAGATGCCCGCCGACGAGATTGACCCCGAGATCAACGCAGGGAAGCGCACATCCCAGGGCGATCCTTCCGAGCCACCGAACCAGCCGAAGAACGAGCCGACCCGCCCGCCGCGTCGGCAAGACCACGAAAACGAGACCAAGGGGCCCCGGCGGGTCCAAGCCGAGGCTGTGGCCTGACGTGGCCGAATCCCCGTGGATGACGACCGCCCAGGTCGCCGCGTACGCGCAGCGCCACCAGGAGACCGTGCTGCTCGCGTTGCGCCGGGGCCTGCTGGTCGGTGTGCAGGCGGCCGCCAACTGCTCTTGGCGCGTGCACCGGAAAGAGGTCGACAAGTGGATCGCTGCTGGATGCCCGTCGAAGCCCAGCGGCAAGCACAAACCCCACAAGATTCGCGCCGCATGACTCCCCGGCCCGCCGCTGACTTCCCCCGGTGGCGGGCGGGGGCTCCACAACAGGACGGCGGCCCGGTGCTGCAACACCGGACCGCCCAGACACGAGAGGAACAGCTCTCATGCCCGACGAGAAGGGTACCGCCCGCGAATGGTTCGAACCCGTGCTCAAGCCGGAGCCCACTCCGGTGTACGAGCAGGTCCGCGCCGACGTCGAGGGCCAGGCCGACGAGCACGCCAACGCATCGGGCGGCGACCGGTGAGCGCGCGCTGGTCGGAGCGGCAGGACGGCCGCGACGCCGGGCGCGTCGAGTCGGTCGCGTCCCCGACGACGCCGGGTGGCGGCGCGGGATGCCCGATCGTCGCGATCCCGCTCGGGTTCGCCGGGCTGTACGTGCTCGTGCACGCGCTGGTGTGGCTGGGCCGGGCGGTGCTGCCGTGGTCGTGATC
>NZ_SWMS01000030.1 GCF_005146945.1 Prauserella endophytica | reverse complement strand
GGTAGCAACAGTCCGGTATGCTGCGTAGCACGGGTCGAATCACAGACCAAGCGATTCGAGAAACGCTCCGCGCGATAGGCGGCCAAACCAATCCGCGCGGGGCGTTTTTTCTGTTTAGGGGGCTTCTGTCTCCGGTGTGCGTCGCCTCCCGATGGTCCCAAGAGGAGGAGTGGCGGACGACCACGTTTCGCCAGGCACCGCGCACCCGAGACGAGCGCTTGCCTACGTCATGCCGCCGCCTCCCGCTGCTCGCGGTCCTGCTTCTCGAGGAGCGCCTTCTCGGCTTCGGCAGCCCAGTCCTCGGGCACGATCCGCGCATACCGCGTGCGGTGGTAGGTCAGCGCCACGAATTCGCCGGACGTGATCGCCTTGCGGACGGTGCCGGTGCTCCTGCACAGCTCATCAGAGGTCAGCTGCACTGCTTCCTGCATCGTCTTTCCTCCTTCATCCGGGTGTTCCAGGCAGACAGTAGGGGGAATCCCCGGGAATTTGTTGGAGGTGTCGAGGGCGTGTCGTCTTGCCCTTGCCGAATACTAGTCGCCTGCTCATACTGAGTCCACGACTAGCATCGGGAGGGCACTAAACCATGTGGCGACGGCTATCCGTAGACACCATGTGCCGAGACGGGCTGACCTGCCCCAGTGTCTGGGCGAGCGACGACGACCCCGACCATGTCGTGATCGTCGGACACCCCGTCGAGGTGGGCACCGTTCCCGCCGCCGACGACGAGATCGCCGTGCGCGTCAAGCGCCAGGTGATCGCAGCCGCCCGGATCGAGTGAAAGGGAGGACGCCATGGACGCCGACGACCTCGCGCGCATCGCCGCACGTGCGGCCGATCGATTCCGCCTCGAAGTTGCCCAGCTGTACCTCGTTCCGCAGGAAGCCGATGATCTCGCCGCGTGGCGGCGGGGTGACCGGACTCTGCCCACCCCGGAGACGTCCGCGTGGATGGCGCACCTCCGTGACACCACCGCGGACGGTGTGCGCTGGTCCCGCGTGCGCATCGTCGACCATCCACTCACCGAGTACACCGAGTGGGAGCTGTGGGGCTACCAAGCCAACGCCGCCGCAGGGGAACACATCTACATCGCCGACCGCGACTGGCATCGCGAACTGGCCGACCTGCCTGACTTCTGGTTGTTCGACGACACTGCCGTGCTGATGCACTACGACGAGCACGGCCACTTCCACCACGCCGAGCAGGCACCGGATTCCCGCCCATATCGGGGAGTTCGCAGCGTTGCGCTACGCCACTCCGTCCCCCTGGCCGACTACCTGCGTCGGCACGAGCCGAGGCTGATCGCTTGAGCCACGTCGACGAGCGGCGAGAACTGGCCGCCGTGCTTCGCGACCTGCGTATGAACCGGCAGGTCAGCACAACGGTGCTGGCCCGCCGCCTCGGCTGGTCCCAGGCCCGCGTCTCCCGCATCGAGCGCGCCGTCGCCTACGCCAAGCCCGCTGACGTCGAGGCGTGGTGCCGTGAACTCGGCGCCGACCCCGATCAGCGTCGCCACCTGGCGGCCGTCGCCGAGCGGCTGGCCACCCAGCTCACCGAATGGCGCCGCGAACTCGCCCCCGGCCGCCGTCGCAAGCAACAGGAGCTACGCGACCTGGAGGCCGCCGCATCCGTGGTCCGCGTGTTCTCCGGGGACGTCATCCCCGGCCTGGCCCAGACACGTGCCTATGCCCGCGTCATGTTCGCCCAAGGACGGGAGGGCGTGACGGACGAGCGCGAGGACATCGACGATGTGCTTGACGTTCGCATGGCCCGCCACGAGGTGATGCGCACCAAGCAGGTCGAGCTGCTGATGAGCGAGTCAGCCATCCGGAGACAGCTGCTCCCGGGCGAGCTGTGGTGCGCTCAACTTGGCCACCTGGCCGACCTCGCGGTGTCGCCGAACGTCCAGCTCGGCGTGCTGCCGTTCGTGGCCGCCGCCCAGGAACCGGTGCACCAATACCACGGGTACGCAATCCTCGGCGACCCTGACGCCGACGACACTGCCGTGGCGTTGGTCGAAACCGTTACCCGCGCGCTCACCGTGCGCGACCCACAGGAGCTCGTCACCTACCGCGATCATTTCGCGAAGCTCAGCACCACCGCCATCACGGGCGACGACCTGCGTACGTGGCTCCAGGAGGTGCTGGCGAACACCCCCGGCTGATTTCGCCTGATCATGGTTAGTCAACAACTCGAAGCGAGATAGCGACTAGCTGGGATGTTTGACAACTCCAGAGTGATTCGGGCCCGCAGACGCCGAGCGGGGCTCCCCGGACATGGAGGAGCCCCGCTCGAGCCCAGTACGAAACAGAGGACAGGTGACCAGACTTCACTCAGCAGGAGAGGTCGCGAACGTACAGGCACACGGCGTCGTCGGAGCTTTTGAACCGTGGCCACCGCGTCCCGTCAGGGTCGGAGTGTTCGATCTCGCGGACACGGCGAATCAGACTGCCCGGTCCCTGTTCGTCCAGGAGCGCCAGGACGTTCGGCCATGTCTCTCCGAACACGTCGGCCAGGCGTGCGGCGCCGTCGCTCATCAGCGCCACGCGGCGCACGTTCTCGCGAGCGTGTGTGCCGGTGAGGGCATGCGCCGCGGCTGTGGGATCGTCGGCCGCTACCCAGTAGCCGCCCTCACGGTTGCGCCATTCCTGCTGGGCGGCGCTCATCGCCTTGACCGCGGCCTGGTGCTCCGCTGTGCCAATCCGGTGCCGCCTGGTTTCGGGTTCGCCGAGACATTCGGTCACCTCATCCACGCGGGAGTCCGTCACGACGGCCAGGCCATCGTCGGCGGTGTCGAGCACGAGCGTCGTGTCCGCGAGCACCAGGTGCTCCACGCGGTCGTCGGCGACCCGCAGCATGGCCACGGTCGCAGCGGGGCTTCCACCGCAGTCGCTGTGCTCGCCGTTCACCTGTTCAATGGCGCCGGCCAGAACGTCGGGCAGGCTGAGTGCTGGGTCTGCTGTGGCGGCCAGTAGTGCGAGACCGAGGGTGTTCACGTACCACGGGGTGCTGTGGGAGCAGCGGTCATCGCGCGGGGCGGTCGCGCCGTCGAGCACGATGGCGACGCCGCCGGCGCTCCCACACCAGTCTTCGTTGGCGCGCTCCGGCGAGCCTGGCTCGCATGCGCACGCCAGGATCATGCGTGCTCCGGAACGTGCGCTGGGGTCAGCGCTTCTGAGGTTTGGATACGTCGCGTGTCGGGGTCGAACTCGCATGAGACGAGCATGGAGAACCGCTTGAGTTTCACCTGGTTGTACAACTCGGCGAGGTTGTTGGTCAGGTAGTGCAGCGCGCCGGATACGCCCGGTGCGTGCACCCCAGCTGCGTAGAGGAACGTGCCACCGCCGTCGAACCGGGGCAGTCTCGCGAGGTAGCCGTAGTCGCGGTTCTCGCCGCTGTCCATCGGTGACCGGTGGATGGTGTCCGTCTCGCGATCGATCAGGTGCCATCCGTCCTGGTCTTTGGCGAACTGAAACCGCCGGTCGGCATGAAGAACCTGCGCAATCAGCGGGGATAGCCGTGGACCGCACGCGACGATCAGGTTGTCCCGGTTGAGATCAATCATTCCGGGTGGCTGCACCACTTCGTAACGTGCCGACAACCCCAGCTCCCGGGCCGTGTCGGAGACGAGCTGGTAGCCGCCCAGGTCATCGGTACTCACGACTGGCCCCGGCTTTTCCTTGTCGCCCTCGGACTTCCCGCCGAGAGCGACGGTCAGTTCGCCGTAGCCGAGCATCGCCCGCTCTGGCCGCGGTCCGGACTTGAGAAGTTGGCCGACCCTGGCGCGGGTGATGTTCAGATGCTCGGCGATCGCAGCGTGCGTGTACTGGCCGACGAGTTCCTCCAATGACTCACGTCGCACCCGGCTGGCTTCGTTGACGGCCGCGCTGAAGTCGGTGACCAGCGTGTGAGCACCCGCCGCGCGCTTCATCGGGTCCTCGATCGCGGCGACCGCATCGACGTCCTGCATGTAGCGATTCATGGGCAACAGCATGACTGTGGCAAGCCCCCTTGCGCAAGCGGGGTGGGCAAGGGGGGTTGACGAATGAAGCGGGGTTGCCTACCGTCATCTCAGACGATGTAAATACCCCTTGCCGATAGGGGGGTACATCTGTCAGGCGGTGCGATGGGCGGTTCGATCCCGCCCCGTCCCCGGCGTACATCGCAGGCGATGGCCGGGCGGCACCACTAACTACAGAGCGTGCATAGGCAATTACGGCCCTGCTGTCGCCCGCTGCCCAGCGCAATGGCGAAGTGACGAACACCCCCGCGATGACGCGGGGCGGAGTGAAAGGGCCGACCCGCACACACCAGCTCGGTGTGCGCCGGTCACCGCTACGCCGCCGCGACCCGACCCGACCCCTGCGGTCGGCGGCCGCGATCAGCGTGGCGATGGCCGAGGGACACCGAGCCCTGGACATGACGAAGCCCCGCCCGTGGATGCCACCACGAGCGGGGCGGATCGATGCACCAGCCCACGAACTGGATCACGAAAGGAGCAGGTGCCATGGACACGATACTCGACACCCCGGTCGGCGGTGGTGCTCTGTGACCTGGCGAAACCAGGCAGCGTGCCGCAACGAGGACCCGGAGTTGTTCTACCCGCTGCCGGCGAGCGATGCCTCCGAGAGCCACGCCAAATCGATCTGCCAGACCTGCCCGGTCAGCAATAACTGCCTCATCGAGGCGCTCACCTCGGGTGCGCCCGACGGGATCTGGGGCGGCCTCAACGACGCCGAGCGCCGGAACCTGAAACGGCGCCAGACCGGCACAGCGGCATGACGACGACATGGACCGCGGAGTCGATCCTCGCCGCTGCCTCTGACGACACACGAGACCGAATCACCGCCCACGGCCCGCGGATCCGTATCGACGACCGCCCGGCCACCGACAGCGAACTACGCCTGCTCGCCGACCTGGCCCACAGCGGACTGATCGACCTGAACACCCAGGTGCCTGTGGGTCGTCGCTGTTGCTGGGTGACCGCGCCCGGTCGAAAGCAAGCGCGGCGCTGGGCGCGACTCCAACCGATCAAGGAGAGAACCCGATGATCCAGCTCGCCAACGTCAATATCCCGCCGTCTGAAGCCCCGGCCGCCGACCTGCCCGAGCTTGAGCCCACTGTGGCCGACCTGCTCGCCCTCGACACCTGGTGCGACGACGAACTCGACGACCGCATGCACGGCGCTCTTCTGCTGGCCGCGCACGAGCACACCCACCGCGAGCTGATGGCGCTGCGCCACCAGCTCACCATCACAATCGATTCGCCTTCACCGTGGAGGGCAGCAGCATGAGCACATCCATCGACAACGACGTCGAGGCCCGGCCGGTCGACGAGCCGAATCCGCCCGGCCTCGCCGACCTCGAGCCGGACGAGCCGGTCGAGGTGGACGCCGAGCTGGTCGTAATGGAGTTCGGCGACGCTCGTGTCGCCGCCCCGCTTCTGCTGATGCTGATCACCGGACTCGCCACGGTGGTCGCGGTCCTGTCCCCGGTCGCTGTCGTGACCTGGATTGCCGCCGGATTCGCCGCCGCCGTCGGTACCGCCACCGCCCGTGTCCTACGCGGAGGTGTCCGATGACCGCCACCGCCACCGCACCGTCCGGCACCGACTTCGGTCACGACGTCCGGCTCCAGCTGTGGGCCGCGCTCGGCGCCGTCGAAGTCTTCGCCCGCAAAGCCCGCCGCGACCAGGCAGCGGGCATCCACCCGCAGGCTACGGCCCGGCGGCTCGCGCAACTCGAGGCCCACAGCCACGAGCTGTGGGACGCCCTGGCCGCCGCCCAGGCCCTGTAGACCAACCCGGATCCGGTGCCAGCACCGGGGGAGGGCGCCACCACACACCTCCCGATGTCCCGTTCCCTACGGGCATGTGGTGGCGCGTTGCCCAGGCCGTTGGAACCCATTCGCCCGTACCTGTAGCCGCTCGACCTAGGAGAACCGTCGTGACCGCCACCTATCAGCCGTCGTTGAACGGCCACAGCCTGCCTGGCTCGATGCGCCTGCCCGCGAATGTGGTCGGCCCGGTCGAGCGGCTACAACACCCACCCACGATCCCAGTCGAGGCCGTACCAGACCCCGCACCGCTGCTCGCCCCGCAGCCAGTCGAGCCGGTGACGGAACACCACGAAACTGTCCCGTCCCGTCCCGAGTCACCCCGTCCCGAACCGCCCGTGAGCATCGAGGCGCAGATGCGCCGCGATGGGTTCACCGAGCCCAGAGGCCCGAACTCACCCGGCTCGGAAGTGTCGTTCCCGCTGCGGAAAGCCACCAAGGTCGGATTCGGCATGACGGTGGCCGCCGCCGCTGTCGGCCAGGTGATGTTCTTCGCGTCCTTCTTCGGCGGAACCGTGTGGGGATACCTCGGAGCCGCCGCGATCGCGGCGTTCGCCGAAGTCACCATGGTCGGCGCCGGAGATTCCGCACTGCGACACAAGGTCGAGGGCAACCGCGGCTGGCAGATGCTGCTCGCCGTGTCCGGCGCCATCGCAGCCGGGGCGACAGTCATGCAGATCGCGCACTGGTGGAGCGAGAACGTCGTGATGGCGTTGACGTTCGGGGTCGCCTCGATCGCCGGATGGGCAGTGCACATCGCCTCCGGGCTAATCGAGGCCAACGGCTACCTCCGTAAGCGCGAAAGCTGGGACGCCGAGCTGGCTCGCCGGCAGCGCAAACGCGAATCCCGCGACGACGTCGAGTACGAACGTCGCCGCGCCGACGAGGAAAACGCCCGGCAGGCAGCTCACCGGGCCCGCGTGACCGCCGAGATGAACCTCCCAGCATCAGCTCCGCCGCCGCTGTCCACCATATCCCCGGCCGCCGCCAAGCCTGCAACCAAGAAATCGCCCCGGGCCCGCGCTGTGCCCGAGCCTGGCGAGCAGGCCACCAAGCAGGTGGCCATCGATCTCGGCGTCCGGCTCGGAGCCAACACTCCGAGCCGACTCAAGGCAGCGCTGACCGAGGCGGGCTATGTCCTGCCGAGATCGAGCACGACGGTCGAAAACTGGTGCCGCGACATCAAGCAGCTGCAAGGCAACGTCGGCCGTTCCTGATCCGCCTTTACCTGCACCACCCAGCCTCAAGCGCAGGAGCTGGGTGGTGCGGGAGCCAGACGACCCCAGTCCCACACCAGGAGGTACCAGCGTGCAGCGACATGACCGAGGTGGACGCCCGCACCGTCGGGGCCAGGAACGCCGTTCGACACCCCTGCGTGTCACCCGCGCCCAGACTCGCCGAGAGCAGTACGCCGTCGATCGTGGCACCGCAATGAACCTGCCCAGCGAGGTCTCCGTGGTCAGCGACTACCTGCGCGGCGCTCTCCGCCGCAACGCGAACCTCGTCAACATCACCGACCGGCAAGCCATCACCCGCCTGCTCGACGAGCTGGCGAAACACGCGGACCTGCTGTACGCGCGGGCCGCCAAGCAGGCCCGCAACGAATCCGCCACACCCCGACCCAAACGAAGGAGGGCGGCGTGACCGACACTATCGACCGTCCCGAGCCGGGCATGGACCTGGCGCCGTGCCCGGTTGAGCCGACAACAAGCAATCTCCCGGTCCCGGTGGGACGCCCCGGCGACGTTCCGCCCATGCCCTGGATGGACCGGGTCCGCCAGAGTCACCGCCTCCCGGAAATCGTGACCTCCACACAGCCCAGCATCGCCGACGTCGTGGAGAAGGCCCGGATCCCCGAACCCGGCCGGGCCGAACCGCCGCCGTGGCTGATCGGCTGGACTTACACGGTCACCGTCCCGGTCAAAGCCGCCGCCACGCTCGCCGGATGGCTCGCTGAGCATCCTGGCCGTTTCATCCCCGCAGTCGTGCTGTCGCTGATCGTCAGCACAGCACTCAACCAGGCCGCGATCCCGGTCTTTTCCTGGATCACACCGTCCTTCATGGACATCACCACCTGGTTCTGACCCACATCCACATCCACAGAAAAGGAGCGCACCGACATGGGTGCAATCGGAAGTGGCGGTATCGCGGCCCTGTGTATCGCGATCGCCGTCTGGCTGCTCGTCCGGAAAAAGTCCAAGGTCATCGCGGGCTGGTTCGCCCTGATCGCCGGCCTGTTCCTCGGCGGCATGATCGGCAACCTCGTCGCCACCGGAGTCGGAGCGGTGAGCGAGGCCGCTGGAGCCGCCATCGGCGGCCTCCTCGGCGTCGGCGCCGGGGTCGTGCTGCTCATCCTCGCGGTGATCGTGTGCCTGGAGCTGTGGCACGGCCTCAAGCCGGGCAAGGGCAAGGGCAAGGCGTCCACGTTCACCGTGTTCCTGGCCCTGGCGGCGCCCATGCTGCTCGTCGCGGCGGGCGGGCTGTTCGCCGACCTGGTGGGCATGCTCACCGCGACCACGGCCGACGTCGGTGAATCCGTCACCGCCGTCATCAACAGGTGATGACCCGTGGACCCACTGCTGTTCGCACTGCTGGTGGGCTGGTTCATCGCACGGGGCACGGTGGAGGACACCGCCTACGCCCTGCGCGGTAAAACCAGCCCACGCCAGCAGTACCGCCAAAAATACGGACCCACCGCAGGGTCAAAGATCGCTCGTGCGGCCGCCGACCGCATCGCTGACCGCATCGCCCAGGGCCCGAAAGACAAACCGCCGCCCCGCACGAAGCCGAAGCGGGAGAGCCGGTTCCGCCAGTGGGCGCGCGACGTCGGCGAGGACGCAAAGCGCTCAGCCCGGCAGGGCGTCAACGACTTCTCCGCATGGCGGGAACGTCGCCGCACGGCAAACGACGCCGGACAGGCCGGGGACCGCACGGAACCGCCGGGCGGTGTCCACGGCGACCATGACACTCGCCGCCGCTGGTGGCAGTGGCACCAGCCCCCGCCACCACAGCCGGAAACCGACCCGGAACCCGAGCACGGCCCGGTATACGCCACCGCCGAACGGGAAGGACCGACGATGCTCACCGCCGGAACGGGCGGCGACATCCCGGACGTCCCCCCCGGAGTGGAGGACACCCCAACGCGCCGGGGGGATGGCCAGCCCGAAACCGACGCTGATCGTCGCTTCTTCGATGCCCGCGAGGGTGGTTACACCGGCTGGATCGACCAGGACGGCCACCAGGTGCTCGACCTGGACGCCTGGATGGCCGAGCAGAAGCGTGCCCATTCCAGCGAGGTGATGGACGCCGAACTGGTCGAACCCAGCCACAACATCGGCTACCTCGACCCGCCCAGCGCCCACAGCTGCGCCACAGATGTCCGTGGATCAACCCAGGCCACGGCAACCCCCATAGAGGAAGGAACACCACAGATGTCCGCTCCCGCAGAACACGGTCTCGCTGCCTACCAGAACTACGCCCAGGAGTTGCAGACCGCGTGCGACAACGCCGTCACCTCCATCGAGGCCACGGTCGCGTCGATGGAAGCCGACGAGTTCTCCGGCACCGCCGTTGACGGCTTCCGCCAGGCCGCCGAACAGTTCGAGGCCGCCAAAGCCGCGGTGGCCGAATCGATCGCGGCACTGGAGCAGTCCAACACCGTGAAGGACGCCTACCTGGCCGCCCAGCACACCGGCAGCCGCGAGGCCGTTCTCGCCGAGTAACACCCGATCAGCCCCCGCTCGCCGGATCCAGTCCGGCATCCGCGTCATGGCGGGGCGGGGGCACTTTTCGCTCGAAACCGCACAACTCGAAAGGGACACGACCATGGCCGCACAACGTGTTCGATGGGCCACGGAACACAACGTTGCCGTGGCCAGAGAAATCGCACCAAAGACGACGACAACAACAACGAACCCGCTGGTCAAAGCAGAGCCCAAGGCGACGTTGAGTGACATGGAACGACGCTGGCAACTCATCGACGTCCGCCGCAAAGGACACATCCCCTACTGGTGGACAGCTGCTACCGCCGCGACCGGAACCCTCGGGTGGGGCCTCAGCGAACTGTTCGGCGCCACAGTGTCCAGCGGCGCCGCCACCGTCACCGGCCTCACCGTCGGAGGGGCGGCTGCTGGTGTGCACGGCGTGGCCCGCCTGGCCAAGCGCCGCCAGCTCGACGTGAACAAACTGCGCTTCACCCTCGCCAGCGCAGCATCCAGCACCTGGATCACCCTGACCTCCCTGGTGGGGGTGTCGTGGTGGCAGATGGCAGTACTGGGTGTCAGCAGTGCCGCGATCGGCGCGGGTTACAAGCGGCAACTGCGACACGAGCGCGACCTGCTGATGAACGTCCCACCGCCGGTTCACGCGCTGCCCACGCCCGCTCCCAGGCCGGACCTGGACGAGCCGATTGAGCCCGCCGAGCCTGACCTCCCCGGCGAGTACGTGGCCCGCTGGAACACGCACATCGGCTGCACTGGTGGGGTGCTCGAGGGTTCCACCCTCGCTGGGATGCACACGACCGACCTGGGTGTCGAGGGCATCGTCAATCTCCGACCTGCCAAGCACACGTTGCAGGCCGCGTTGGGTGCGGTTCCGCAGGTTCGATCCGGGTTGTACCTGTCGGCCGACGACGGCGAGGACGACCCGGGGGAGGAAGTGCTGTTCGACCAGCCGGGACGCTCGGGCGGCACCCGCCTGTCGGCCAACCAGCTGCGCATCCAGATCGTGGCGAAGTCCCCCGTCAAGAAGTCGCCGTTCTTCGAACGGCCGCTGTATGCCGACGGTCAGCCAGGCACCGCCCTCATCGGGCTCTACGCAGACGGACGCGGCCACGCCCCGTGGATTCTGTATGACAACGACGGCGTGTGGTCCGGGTTCATCTGCGCTGGCACCGGCGGCGGCAAGTCCAGCCTGATGGACGTGCTTGCTGTCTCAGTCCGCGGCACCGGGGTGATGAACACGATGTTCCTCGACCCGCAAGGTGGGGCGTCCTCGCCGACGCTGGTGAAGAACTGCTCCATCCTCGCGTTGGGGGAGGCGCAGATCGTTCCGGCGTTGCGGGCGCTGGAGTCGATCGCCAGCGCGCGGGAGACCTACCTCAATGCCCACGGCCTGCCTGCGCTGGTGCCCGGAAAGCCGGTGGAGTGCCCGCCGGGCTGCCCCTGCGGTGGGGTGGTCCCGCCCGGGTTGATGGTGTTCATCGACGAATGTGATCAGGTGTTCGACCGCAAGGAGGACCTGGGCGGCACGGTGGTCACGCTGGGGGATCGCTTCGGCACCCTCGCCAAGCGGATCCGCAAACTCGGCGTCGGGTTTATCTGCGCGTCGCAGTACTCAGGACTCAAGGTGTTCGGCAACAGCGAACTGCTGCGGTCCAATATCGCCACGAAGAATCTGGCTGCGTTCCGCACCACCAGCAACCAGGGGGGCAAGCTCATCCCTGGGTTGCCGGTTGACCCGAAGACGCTGCCTCGCCGCGCGGGCTACGGCATCGTCGCGGGGGAGGACACCCGCACCGCACCGATGCGGGCGCTCTGGGCTCCCCGACGTGGCAAAGACGAACACGTCAACCCGCCTGCGTTCGTTGACGACGTCATCGCGCAGTACCCGGAGCCACCGGTGCATCGGATCGACACGGCGTCGATCCGGGGGCTGCTGGCGCCCCCGGAATCGGCTGCGCAGCACGCCCAGACGACGGCGATGACCCGGCTGTCCCAGCTCATGGGTTCCAACCCGTCGTCCCCGTCGTCGCCCGTCGCCACTGTCGACACCGTTGCGGCAGTCACGAGCGGCGGCCGTACCGGAGGGATCTTCACGGTGCCGGCCCCGGTCGCGCACACAGAGCGGCCGGTCTTCGACATGGCCTCGCTCAGCGAGACGGATCGGGCCGTGGTCGAGGTTCTGCGCGACGGCCGTGGCAGAACCCGAGAGATTGTCGAGGCGTGCGGCATCGATAACCCAGCGACCCGTGGCCGCATTAACCGCGCCATCAGAAGCCTCACCGACAAAGGCTGGGTTGTCGACGGCGGCCACGGCCGGTGGCAACTGACCGAATCCGCCTACAACGCCTGTCGCCCCAACGCAGCCTGAGCGTACTGATGGCTCCCCTGGTGTGGCGAGTGGACGCCACCCGGATCGGTCAACCCGCCCGCGTCAGCTCGCCGAGCTGACTCTCTGTCGCCAGGTGCGGCGCGGAAGACACCTCTCACAGCGCCTGCGCCGCACCTGGTTTCCACACACGCCTGGCACCCGCCCGGAAAACCCGATCATCTGCCCAACTCCCAAGGAGTACGCCCATGTCTGACACCGCCCAGAAGATCGCCGCCGAGTACAACCTGGCCCCCGACGTCGCCGAGCGGATCGTCGCCGACGTCACCGAGCACATCGACGGCCTGGGCAGCCGCACCGAGGCCGAAGCGGACATCGCCCTCGAATACGCCCACCAGGTCCCCGACTGCACCGATTTCGCGGCCCTGGTTGGGCGGATTGAGCGGCTGTACCAGGCCTGATCAGCGCCCGAGCGTGGCGACGGTGCCCCACGAGCCCCCGACTCGGGTTCGTGGGGTGTCCGGGTCCGCTCGGACCAATCCCCACTCCCTTCGGTGCGGGAACCCGCTGGTTCGCCGCCCAGCACTGTCGTTTACCGGTCCCGTGTACTGCCTCCCTGGAGGGGACATGAACGTCGAGGCTGTCTTGTTCATCGCCGCTCTGATCGTGGCCTACCTGTTCGTATGCCGGATCTGGCCCTACGCCGCCTGCAAACGCTGTGAGGGCGGCAAAAAACGCTCCCCGAGCGAGAAGTACTGGCGCAACTGCGGCCGCTGCGAAGGCAGAGGTCGCCGGATTCGCGCCGGGCGCTACCTGCTCGGCGGCACCAAAGACCTGTAACAGCAACAGGAAAGAAGGAGCACGCCCTCATGGCAGCAGCACAGACGACACGCAAGTCCCGTCCCGACACAGCCGAGTTCGATCGCCTCACCGAGCAGGAACAGCGGCTGAGCGAGGAGGTCCACAGCACCGCCAATGCCGCCGCTCGCGCCGAGCTGTACGCCCGCGGTTCCGAACTGCTCGATCGCCTCGCCGACCTGCGACCCACCCTCGGTGGCCGCACCCGCGACATCGCCCCCTACGTCGCCGAGCGGCGCAACACCGCCCGCCTGTTCCGGACGGTCGCCGAGATCGAAACCAGCCGCGCGCAGCTGGCCGCGCACGGCTGGTACCTGCCCGACCCGGTCCCCGCGATCCGGGGTGACGTGCAGGGCTTGGCGGACTATCTGCTCGCGCTGCACACCAGCGTCGCCACCCGCGCCGCCGCCGGTGATGCCCGCACCGAGCACGCACGCCTGACCGCCGACGTAGTGGCGCTGGGCTACCGCCACGGTCGCCCGCACGTGCTGCTGATCGAGCGCGGTTGGCCACCACACGAGGGCCAGCTGGCCCTGCCGGGCGGGCACGTCGATCCCGGCGAGCCCACCTGGGCCGCCGCCCGGCGGGAGCTGCAGGAGGAAACCGGCCTCACTGTCGGCGAGCTGCGGCAGGTCGGGGTGTACAGCGAGCCGGGGCGGGACCCGCGCGGGCGTTACGTCACCACCGCCTACCTGACGCAGTTCGACACCCTGCCCGAGCCCACCGCCGGAGACGACGCCCGCGCCGCCCGCTGGGTGCCCGTCAACGAGGTGCTGTCGGGGGAGCGCATGGCGTTCGACCACGCCGTGATCGTGCGCGGCGCGGTCCGCCTGACCGACCAGCGCAGCTGAACACCCTCGCACGTCCCACAGCACACACCAGGAGGACTTGTGTCCCGCACCATGCAGTCGCCTCGCGCACTGACGCGCGGGGACCACCACCACTACCGAGCGCGCGCTGACGTCGACGCGTTCCTCGCCGACATTGCCGCCGAGTGGGCCGACCCCGACGGCGAGGACTGGCAGGAACGCGCGCTGTGCGCCCAGACAGATCCGGAAGCGTTCTTCCCGGAGAAAGGCGGTTCGACCCGCGAGGCCAAGCGCACCTGCTTTGGCTGCCCTGTCAAGAAGGAGTGCCTGGAGTACGCCCTGGCCCATGATGAACGGTTCGGCGTTTGGGGCGGGCTGTCCGAACGGGAGCGTCGCAACCTCAAACGGCGGAACCGCTCATGATGGGCCGCACGCACTCCCTGACGGGTGCGGCCGCCGGCCTGGCGGCCGCACCCGTCGCCGGGATCACCGACCCGGTCGACGTGATCGTGTTCGCGGTCCTGGTCGCGGGATTCGCTCTGCTGCCTGATCTGGACCATCCGCAGGCCACCGCCTCACGGCTGGTCGGCCCGCTCACCCGGGTGGTGTCGTGGCTGCTGTGCCGCGCCTCGGCCGCGCTGTACGCGGCGACCAAGGGCCCTCGGGACGAGAACTGCAAGGGCACCCACCGTCACCTCTCCCACACTGTGCTGTTCGCGCTGGCCCTCGGCGCCGGGGTCGGCTGGGGCGGTGCGCACCAGCCGTGGATCGTCGTCGGAGCGCTCGTGTTCGGGGTGCTGCTGGCCGCCGATCGCCTCGGCGACTGGATCGCCCTGGCCGCCACCGCCGGTGTCGCGCTGTGGCTGGGCACCGGCACGAGTCTGGACGCGGCCCTCGATGAGGTGGCGGGGCTGTCGTGGCGCACCGGGATCGCCGTCGCGCTGGGCTGCATCGTGCACTGCCTCGGCGACGCGATCACCGAGTCCGGGTGCCCGTTCCTGTTCCCCGTGCCGATCGCGGGGGAGACCTGGTACGAGATCCGCCCACCGAAGTGGCTGCGGATCCGCACCGGCAAAACCGCCGAGAACGTCCTCGTGACGCCGCTGTGCCTGGCCGCGATCGGCCTGCTCGGCTGGCAGGCCCTCATCCCCTGACGTGGAGACGTCTTCCCCGGATCGATCTGGAGAAAGGAGGTGAACACGATGCGCCAGCTCCTGGCACAGCGGATCGTTTTGGCGGCCGCGAAGTGCTCGTTTGGCTGCTACAAGCAGTTCAAGAACGGCCGCTGGGTGTGTGCCACCTGCGGCAACTGAAATCGGGACGGGCCAGCTGATACCTGGCCCGTCCCCCTTCCACCCTACGGCTCCCGCCATCAGGGGGAAGGACAAGGACGGCCACCCCACGCCCCGCCTCCAGCACTACCGCGCTGGAGGCGGGGCGTTCTGCATTCCCGACCACGAGGAGAGCCTGATGTTCACCCTCACCATCACCGACGGCAACGGCGACGACCTGTCCAGCGTGAGCGCCGGATCCCGGACCGCTGCCGACTGGATACTCCCGCAGATACAGGAGAGAGCTGCCACGAGCGCACGCCGCTATGGCGACGACCCCGACACCTATCGGATCGCGGTGGACGAGCACCGCCAGGGCTGCGCCGGCGGCTGCCGCACCGAGATGGGCCTCGCGCCCGCCTGCGTTGCCATCGCCGAGCACCCCGTCGTGGGGGCAGGGGCATGACCGGGATCGAGTGGACCGACCGGAGGAAAGGAATGGGCATGATCTCGATTTCACGTCGCACCTCACCTCGGCGAGTTCGCCGATGCGTGCAGCTGGTGGCCCCGCTTGCTGTGGCGGCTGCGGTCACTGGCTGCGAGATGCCGCCCGACGCCAGCGGCGCCACCGCACCCGGTGGGGATGTGGTGACCAGCACCGGGTTCTCTCGCTCCGGCACTGTGGAGAAGCACCTTGCGTACTGCGGCAGCGGTGTTGTTGATGAGTACAAGGTGCAGATCCCAGCCTCGGTGGCCGAAACGGTCCGCGCTGGCGATTCATGCCCGGCAGGGTTCCCTGAGCCGCTGGCGAAGGACAAGTATCCCGAGCTGTACGCGGAGCTGACCGGGAAGCTGCCCTATGGCGGCGGCAACCGCTTCGCCGCCTGCGGCGCTTGGGAAACCATAGATCAGGCCGAAGCCCGCAGGTTGGCGAAAGAGTGCCCGCCCTTGAAGTGGGGCGATGTGGATGGGTGAGCACTCAACGCTCTCGGCCGCGACGGTCGCGGCCTGACCGCTGACCGAGGGCGTGGATCATCCGCGCGCCACGCCCTCGTTCAGCGCAACATCGAGTGACTCACCACCTGTTTTGCCATGCTCATGTCCGCAGACCGTGCTCACCGAAGGAGAGTTCGTGCCGTACCGCACCGCTGACCTTGACCACCTTCTGGACCTGCTCGAACTGATTCCCTGGGAAGCCACCGACGGCGGTAGCGAGGCGCCCGATCGGTTCCGCGAGACTTTCGACGCCACCCGCTGGTCACTGCTCAACAACTGCACGATTGACTACAACCAGGTGTGCGACGGCGCCCGCGCTGGCGACGTCGTCTACCGGCTGTGCATGTACCTGCAGAGCGTGTTCGACGGCCTGCCGGACGAGCACCTAGCCGTTGTCGGCGAGCTGATCGCAGCCACCCTCGGCGTCTACGATGCGCCTGCCGAGGCCATTGGGAGACGCTGGTGCGACGACGTCGCCGCGAGCAGCTGGCGCATCCTCGTTTCCCACGTCGCGACCTCTGAACGCGCCGCCCGCCGCGGTGTCCCGGCCGACATGACACCACACGCCTGAACGCAGAAGAGCCCCAGCCATACGGCTGGGGCTCTTCTGCGTTCAACGGCCCGGGCGCGAAGGGGGCTGCCCCGGGCGACCCGACAGCGTCAACCTCCCCCGGTGAGTGCCGGGGGATCGCTAGCGTTGACGGTCATGGAGTCTGTGACGATCCCGCACGAGGTGTACGAATCGCTCAAGGCCGAATGCACCGTCGGCACTGCCACGCACATGCTCGCCATGCTGATCCGCGCGCGCGATGCTGTGGCCCACCCCGGCGACGGCTACGGCCGCGTTCTCGCCGAGATCTGGAACCGCGACCACGACGAAACTGTTCTGTTCCTGGCTGACCTGCTCGCCGAACTTCGCGTCCACCACCCGCTGGCCGGACAGGTGCAGCCCGAGGTGAGTCTGGACGAGCTGCTGGGTGGGCTGCGGTTCTGCCTGCCATCCGGGTTCGGCGAACACGACCGCCTCGCCACGTACACCCGCGACCACATCCACAGTTACTACGCCAGCGCCTGAACCCACGCTCAGGGCCCGCGGCAGTCTTCAGCAGAGCCAGCACAGCTATCGGAGATGGGGAGATCCATGGAAGACATCGACACCGCCGACATCACCGACCCGACTGACGTCGCACGCATCGCGTTCGGTGCCGACGACGGGGTGATCCTCGGCGACATCACCTACCAGACCTACGTGGACGTCGAGAACGGAGACATCCTCGCCGACGTCTACATTTCCGACACCAACCTCGAGGGCGGGGGCGCCTTCCGGTACCGGATCGCGTACGCCGGGCCCGCGCCGCTACCAAACGATGAGAACACCGCACCCTGACAATCAGCGCCGCAGACAGCCCCGGCCGGGTATCCGGCCGGGGCTGTCTGCGTTCAAGGGGCTGTTCGACGGCGATCGGGGACAGTCCCGTGCCCGGTGGATGACCCGGTCGAGACGCTGCAGATGCACGCGGCGGGCAGGGGGGCGACGATGATCGAATGCCGCGCGCATCGGGCCCACGGGCGAGTTCGCCGGAGCTGCCTCCGGTGGTGGCGCCGATGCTCGCTGCCCCGGGGCCGTTACCGGACGGGCCGGGGTTTTCCTGGGAGATGAAGTGGGACGGCGCCCGGGCCCTGGTTGGCGCTGCGGGGGAGCGGGTGCGGGTGACCAGCCGCACCGGGCGCGACGTGACCCGCAGCTATCCCGAACTCGCTGCGCTGCCTGGCTTGGTGCGGGGGCGGCAGGTGTTGCTCGACGGTGAGCTTGTCGCCCTGGATTCAGACGGTCGGCCGCGGTTCGGGCTGCTGCAGGAACGGCTGCATGTCCAGACGCCGACCGCGGCTCTGCTCGCGCGAGTGCCCGTTTACTACTACGTGTTCGACCTGCTCTACCTCGACGCCGTCTCGCTGATGGACCGTACCTTCCAGGACCGGCGCGGTCAGCTGGACGAGTTGGACGTGCGACACGAGCGGATCCGGATCTCCCCGGTCTGGCGATCCGACCCCGGCAACCCCGATCCGGTCGGGCCCCGGGTGCTGGAGGCCGCGCGCCAGCACCGGCTGGAGGGGGTGGTGGTCAAGCGGTTGGACTCCCGCTACCGGCCGGGCCGCCGCGACCCGGCCTGGATCAAACACCCGTTCCGGCAGGCGACCGAGGTGGTGGTGTGCGGGTGGACGCCCGGCGAGGGCCGCCGGCGGGACCGGATCGGTTCGCTGCTGCTCGGCGCGCACGACGAGCACGACCAGCTGGTGTACCTCGGACATGTCGGAACCGGATTCAGCGATGCCGAGCTCGCTCGGATGCAGCGGCTCCTCGAGGAACTGGAACAGCCGGACAGCCCGTTTCCCGCTGGGCAGGTACCGCGAGACCGAGCGCGACACGCGCACTGGGTGGCTCCGATGCTGGTCGGCGAGGTCGAGTACCGCGAGTTCGTCACCCGGTTGCGGCACCCGTCCTGGCGTGGCCTGCACAGTGACGTGCCGACTGAGCTGGTTCGGGTCCCGCCACAGTCGTAAACCTGTTCTCCCTGGTCAGCGAGAGCGACAATAACAATTGCTCGCCGTCGAATCTTATTGGCATTCCATCGCAGTGGATGAGCGCCCGCAGCAATGGCAACTGCTGTATAGTGGACCACGTCATGCCCCGCTTTTCCGCTGCCACGGAAAAGCGGGGCGACGCGTACCCTCGACGAAAGGACCAACACCATGGTCAAACCAGGTCGCAGCAGGTGGTGGGAGACGTGTCTTACCCACCTCTGCCAGGCGCTCGTGCTGATCGTTCGTCATCTATTGAGTTGATAGTCAGCTGCGAACACAGCTCAATACTAGCAGACGGCGGAAACTAAATCAGTGGATAAAGCTGGTTATAAATCACGCGAACGACGAGACGCAAACAGAACACACCGAAACTAATCACGCGAACGACGAGAACACCGAAACTAGATCAGAAGGGATTAAACGTCGAGTTGTTGGCCAGAGTATTGGGAACCAGCAACGAACGAAGAACCCCCGGGAAGCTCACAGAGTTTCCCGGGGGTTTTCATCGTTTCCGGCGGAGATGACGGCGCACATTCAGCGTTCGAGTTCGCCGTTCGGTTGGCGTGGCGCTACACGGTTCATGGTGGCCAAGGGTTGGTGTTTGTGCTGGTCAGGGGTTTCTGCTGGGCTGGGCGAGGCCATAGCGGCCAGTCGCGCGGGGTGGGTTTTCGGCAGTGGTGTCGTGCTGGGGCTGGCCTCGCCGCCGGTGTCGGGAGTGGTGCTGGGGTCTTCCGCGCCGGGTTGCTCGGTGTCGGGGGAGCGGTTGTCTTCGGCGGCTTGCGCGGCCATGTCGTGCTCGATGACGTCGAGGCGTGCCTGGGCGTCGGCGAGGTCAGCGGCGCGGGGGAAGGGTTTTCCGATCTGCGCTTCGCTGCGCTGGATCTCGGTGTAGCCGCTGTCGATGTCGGTGCTGATCTTGGCTCGGAGCGCGTCGAGGTCGCCGAGGCGGTTTTCCAGGCGGGCGATGACGCCGGTTCCGCCGCTGGTCCAGTCCTTGTCTTTGAGGGTGACCGCCGTGTTGGCAAGCCCGTGGATCTGCACGGCGACGTCAGGGTCGGGTGAGGCCATCGGCTGGTAGGCCACCGCGGTCAACTCGACACCGCCGAGCTGGGCGAACCGTTCCAGCGTCGCGCTCTGCCCGGTGCCGAGCCCGGAGCAGTCGCGCTGGAACCGGTGCAGGTGCTCGATCAGGTGGTGTTGCGCGGTGGTTCGCTCGGTGGTGCGGGTGCCGTTGATGGTCATGGTGAACGCTTCTCCCCGGGTGGGGCGTCGCGCGTGCAGGGCGTGGTCGGCGTGCTGCTGTTCGGTGTGCAGGCGCACCAGCGAGGCCTTGGTGGTGGTGATGAGGTCCGGGAGCCGCCGCTGGGCCCGGTCGTGACCGCGCGCGAGGCGTTCCAGGCGGATGACGTCGGCTTTGGCCTGGGCGTGGTCGAGCAGCAGCGGGTTGCCGGTGGCGAGGGCTTTGACCTCGTTGTAGTTCAGGGCGGTGTCGCCGATGTCCTCGATCTCGCGGGTGTCGAGGCGCCCGCGCATGACTTGGGAGATGAACTCGGCCTTGCGGGCGACGGTCTGCCAGGAGTAGCCGTCGAAGGACCCTTCGGTGACGTAGCGCAGGATCCGCACGTTGGGGTTGAGGTTGCCCTGGCGGATGATGCGCCCGTCGCGCTGGGCGAGGTCGGCGGGTCGCCAGGGGCAGTCCATGTGGTGCAGCGCGACCGCGCGGGCTTGGACGTTGGTGCCCACGCCCATGCGTTCGGTGGAGCCGAGTAGCACGGCGATGCGCCCGGCGCGGGCGGCGGCGAACAGTTCGCCTTTCTCCCGGTCGGTGCGGGCTTCGTGCATGAACCGCACCTGCTCGCGGGGCACACCCCGGGCGGCGAGCTGGTCGCGCAGCTCGCCGTAGACGCTCCAGCTGCCGTCGTTTTTCGGGGTGCCGAGGTCGCAGAACACCAGCTGCAGCGACCCGCGCACCGGATGCTCGCCGCCCTCGGGCCCGGGGTAGGCGTCGTCGCGGTGGGCGGTGTGGATCTCGGCGATGTTGTCGGCGACCACGTGGACTTTGCTGATGTCGGGGGTGCTGCCCCCGACGAGGCGGATGTCCAGGGCGGCGGCGCGGCCGTCGCTGGAGATCTTGAGCATGTTGTCTTCGGTCGGGTCGACCCCGCCGCTGCGGACCCGGTCGGCGCGCTCGGCGATGTCGGCGATGTAGCGCTCGAGTTCGGGCGAGGCCGGGACGCTGATCGTTTCCGGTTCCCGCTGCCCGTCCGGGCGCTGCGCGAGGTCGGGGGTGGCCAGGTCGAGGTCGACGGCGGTTTTGATGTCGGCCGACAGGTGCCACATGCGCAGCAGCTCGGGCACGTTGCGGAACTTCGCGAACCGTGTCTTGAGCCGGAACGAACTGCTGTCGGGAGACAGCTCGATCGCGGTGACGCTCTGCCCGAAGGTCGCCGCCCAGGAGTCGAAGTCTTCGATCCCGGCGTCTTCGAGCAGGTCGGGCCGCAGGTAGCGCTGCATCACGTAGGCCTCGGTCACCGAGTTCGCGATCGGGGTGGCGGTGGCGAACGTGCCCACACGGTTGCCGTGCCGCTCGCGCAGGTAGTGCAGCTTCATGTCCAGGTCGGAGGCCCGGTTGGATCCGTCGATCCCCGCGCCGGGGATGTTGGACGGGGTCCGCAGGTTCTTGTAGCCGTGGGCCTCGTCGACGACGAGGTAGTCGATGCCGGTGGCCTCGAATGTCAGCCCGGGGTCGCGGTCGCCGTCGAGTTTGCTCTTGACGCGTTCCTCGGCGCGCAGCAGCGCGGCCTGCATCCGCTTGACACCGAGCGGGTTCTCCCGGCTTTGGACCTTCTCCAGCTGCGCCCGCATGACCTCGACCTCGCGTTCGAGGTAGGCCC
Organism: Prauserella endophytica; assembly: GCF_005146945.1. Lineage (GTDB taxonomy): Bacteria > Actinomycetota > Actinomycetes > Mycobacteriales > Pseudonocardiaceae > Prauserella_A > Prauserella_A endophytica. The sequence continues at coordinate 54,933 of NZ_SWMS01000030.1, read as the reverse complement.
CCTGTGCCTCGGGGGACATGGGGATGCGTTCGAACGCGCCGCGGGTGAGGATCACCGCGTCCCAGTCCCCGGTCGCGCAGCGAGCGACGAATTCCCGCCGCCGGTGTCCGGATAGATCGTCGCTGGAGGCGACCAGCAGCTTCGCCTGCGGATACAGCTGCGCCCACTCGCGGCCGAACTGTTCGAGCATGTGGTTGGGCACGATGACGCAGGGTTTGCGGACCAGGCCGAGACGGCGCAGCTCCATGCAGCCCATCGTCATCTCGGCGGTCTTGCCTGCCCCGACCTCGTGATACAGGCCCACAGCGGGTTCGTGGATCATCCGCGCCACCGCGGCGACCTGATGCGAGCGTGGTTCGAAGGTCAGCGCCAGGCCGGGCAGTGACAGTTGCGCGTCGTCGTAGCTGCGGGTGACGATCGCGTTGAACTGGTCGTTGTAGGTGCGTGCCAGCCGTTCGGCGCGGGCGGGGTCTTCCCACACCCACTCGCTGAACCGTTCGTTGAGCGCGGTCGCTTTCTCTTGTGCGAGCACGGTGGCGTCCATGTTGAGCACGCGCCGGTCGGACTCGCCGGGTCCGCCGGGGATGGTGTCGAACACCGTGATCGGGCGCTGCTGCAGCAGCGCCTGGGCCAGCATCGACGCCGGGGCTCGTTCGGTGCCCCAGGTTTCGGTGGCGGCCACACCGAGCTTGCGTCCGCTGACCTGCCAGTTCGACGCCCCGGCGTGCTGCACGACCAGCGACCCGTCCTGCAGCGTGTCGCGCAGGAACGTCTGCACGTCGTCCTCGCCGATCCAGATCGACCCCAGTTGCGCGGCGATCTCTTCCGGCGGGATGTCGGCCGGGATGACTTCGCGCAGCGCGCTGATGTTCGGCGCGTAGCGGGTATCGGTGGCGGCGGCCTGCTCGGCGGCGGCGAGTTTGCGGCGCACGTTGCCGGAGAGGTATTCGGCGGCGGGGACGAGCCGATCGGTGCCCGGCTCGTCGAACACCAGCGTCCCCAGCTGGGCGCGGGCGTCGTCGGTGCTGGCGCCGAGCAGCCGCGCCACGTCGTCCAGGCGCACCTCGGCGTGGGTGTCCAGGCAGATCGCCAGCGCGTCGGAGGGGGAGTCCGCACCCAGGCGCGGGGCGCGGGGCGCGACGACCCGGCGGGCGAAGATGTCGTCCTTGGTCGCGGTCTGGCTGGCGCTGTCGAACCGTTCCAGCGCCTGCACCGTGGGGGCGTAGGGGTCGAGGCGGAATCCGCCCTGCTGGGGCCGGATCCGGGCGTACTTGTCTTCCCCGGTCTCCGGATCGGTGCGGCCGGTGCGGCGCAGGGAGAACCGGTTGATCGGCCCGTACCGGGCTGCGTAGTCGTCGTAGCGGGTGTTGAGCTCACCGCGCAGCGCGTCCAGCTCGGTGGTGTCGTTGAGGTCGGCCGCCTCGGTGCGCAGCAGGGTGACCACGGTGTCGCGCAGCCCGAGCAGCGCCCGCAGTTCGCCGGCCTGCGAGGCGGGCACCGCGTGCGGCTGTTCGCGCCCGCCGACCACGACGGTGAACGTCCCGTCGTCCACGGCGGTGATGTGCCCTTCGGGGCGCTGGTCGGCGGCGGCCACCAGCGCGGCCGGGCGCCGCTGCGGGTCCGCCTCGACCGGCGCGAGGTCCAGCCCGCTGTCGCGGGCGGTGCGGGTGAGCACGCCGAGGGCGTCGCGCAGCGCCGGGACGAGTGGCCGGTCGGCGGCGACGTGCAGGTCGTCGGCCCGGTACATGCCGTGCCCGTCGCCGGTGCTCATCCGCCCGAGCACCATCTCCGGGTGGGTGCGGAAGTAGGTGTTGATCGGGATTTCGGTGTCGTTCTCGCCGAGTCGGACCTTCTCGGCGCGTTCCCACGCCACCGGCTGTGGGTCGCGATCGGGTTCGCGGCGGCGCAGGATCAGCAGGTCGGTCACAGCTTGGGTGCCGGCCGCGCGCTGATGCGCCCCCGAGGGCAGCCGCACCGCGCCGAGGAGGTCGGCCAGCTGCGCCATTTCCCGGCGTGCCGCGGGGTTGACCGAGTCCATTGTGTAGCGCGACGTCAGGACCGCGACCACACCACCGGGTTTGGTCAGGTGCAGCGACTTGAGCAGGAAGTGGTTGTGGATCGAGTGCCCGGACGGGTTGTGCCGCCGGTCGGTCAGTGCGGCGTCGCCGAACGGGACGTTGCCGATCGCCAGATCGAACGTGGCGTCTTCGGCGCGGGTGTCGGCGAAGGATTCGGTGAGGATCTGCGTGCCGGGATAGAGCCGTTCGGCGATGCCTGCGCTGATCGGGTCCAGCTCGACCCCGACCACGTCGGCACCCTCGGGTGCGGTGCCGATGAAGTGCCCGATGCCGCACCCGGGCTCCAGCACCCGCCCATCGGAGAACCCCAGGTCCTCCACGGCCGTCCAGATCTCGCGGACCAGGCCAAGGTCGGTGTAGTGAGCGTTGAGGACGTTGCGTTCAGCGGCCGCCCGCTCGGTAGAGCCGAGCAGTTCGTCCAGTTCGGCGCGGGCCCAGGCGAATTCGTCGCGGCGGGTGTCGAACACCTGCGCCGCCGCGCCCCATCCGCTCCACCGCGCGAGCACGGCCTGCTCGTCGGCGGTGGCGGGGCGGCGCTCGACCTGCAGCTGACGTAGGTAGGTCAACGCTTTCAGGTTCGCCCGCACCCGTGACACCGTCCCGGACGGGGCCAGGTCGTCCTGACTGGACGGCCGCCACACCGCCGGACCTGCTCGACGCCGCCCACCGCCGTCGTCGACAGCCGCGGGGATGGTGTCCGGGGTGAGCTCCGGCGCGTCGCGCGCTACGGGCTGCTGCTGTCCTGCTCCTGCCACCACAGGTTGGTCGGATCCTCGGTCATCGGGATCCAGTCGGTGTTCCGCTCGCCCGCCGGCGTCGGATTCGCCTCGGTCGAGTCCTCGTCCATCAGCGAGCCCGGTTCCGCCGGGAGCAGCACCCGCTCGGCCAGCACTTTCTCCCGCGCCTGCTGGCGTGCCGCGTTCAACCGGCCCACCTTGCCCAGGTAGTCCTCGTTCGGCGGGTCCTCGCCCGCCAACTGCTCGGTCAGCTGGTCGATCTCGGTCTCCACTTCCTGCCCCAGTGTCGAGAAGAAGCTGTCCGGATCGGTGATCGCGCTGTACCTGCTCGGCAGGAACCGCTGCCAATGGCTCCGGGCCATCGCTGCGTACTGGTTCATCGGCTGTTACCTCCGCCCACAGTGTCTCCAACGACAGTTGGCCGTCGGCCGGGCGATCACGCCTGCGTCGTGCCACTCCCATCACCCCGGCAGTTGACGCTACCCGTTAACACCCGTTGACGTCACGAGCTTGCATGAGCGGGATGTCCCGAGTTCGGGGCACTACCGGAGTGGGTGACCGATCGCGGGGCCCCAACCCCGCGCCAGGGCTGGCCGCCCCGGACCCCGCAGCCGGGAGGAACGGCGGTGGCCAGTGCGCAGTCCTCGAATCCGAGAGCGGGCCGCGCGTCACAGAAAACCGCGATGAGCAGCGAAAACGCCTTGCAATTAAACTCTTAAGAGTTTAAGATTGAGGTATGGCAAGGGAGGAAGACAGGAGGGAGAAGGACATGAAATCCACGAAGCGGGAGTCGGACGAGCACTTCCTGGAGGAGTCCGTGCAGGTGTATCTGCGGTTCTCCGACGGCCGGTGGGTGCTCGACCGTCCGACGCTAGACGGGGCGCCGCTGGACTCGGTTTTGACCGGCGGGGCGAGCAACAGCGAATGCGAGTGTGGCGACCCGGCCGGGTGCGAGAGGGCCCGCGCGGTGGCCGATCAGGCGCCGTTGCCGAACGCCGAAGACCTGTACGCCCTGCTCCTCGAAGCGCTGGCGTAGTCGCCAACAGAAAGCACCGGCCGGGGTGGCCTCACCTTCCACAGATCACCCACCCCGGCCGGGTTCCCCGAACACATGGAACGGAGAAACCCATTATGTCTCTGACGTTTACCGACATCTTCTGCGGTGCGGGTGGCAGCAGTATCGGCCTGACCGGCGCCGGGTTCGAGCTCAAGCTCGCCGCGAACCATTGGCCACGGGCGATCGAGACGCACGCGAAGAACTTCCGCGACGCCGAGCACCTGTGCGCCGACGTGTCCAACTACGACATGCGCCGCCTGCCGTCCACCGACATCTTGTGGGCGTCGCCGATCTGCACCGAAATCAGCCCCGCCGGGGGCCGCAAGCGCAGCCGCGCACAGCTGGACCTGCTGGAGCAGGGGCCGATCGCGCAGGCCGGGTTCGAGAAAACCCGGGCGACGTTCATGGACGTCATCCGCGCCGCCGAGGTCCACCGCTACAAGGCGGTGCTGGTCGAGAACGTCACCGACGTCGCGTCCGACTGGGAACTGTTCGACTGGTGGGTCAACGGAATGAAGATCCTGGGCTACAACGTCCAGTTCACGTCGGTGTCCTCCGCCCACGTCGGTGACGAGACCAACCCGCACGCCCCGCAGTGGCGCGACCGGCTCTACATGACCTTCACCCTCGAAAGCATCCCGCTGCCCGACGTCACCCCGCGCCCGCTGGCCTGGTGTCAGGACTGCGACGAGCAGGTCAACGCCGTGCAGTCCTGGCGCAACGACCGCCGCCGCAAGATCGGCAAGTACCGCCAGCAGTACGACTACCGGTGCCCGAACCGCGCCTGCCGTCACAGCATTGTCGAGCCCTACGTCCTGCCCGCTGCCGCTGCGGTCGACTGGTCCGACATCGGCGAGCGCATCGGCGACAAGCGCAGGCCGCTGCGGCCGAGCACGCTGAAGCGCATCGCGGCCGGACTGGAAATGTTCTGCGCGCCCACGATGGTCACCGTGACCCACGGCAAGGACAGCGACGGCCGGGCCTACCCCGCTCACGGAGCCCCGCTGCCGACGCGCACGGTGAAAATCGGCGATGGCTTGGCCGTCCCCGGTTACCTCGTGCCGTCCGGGGGCACCTGGCGCAACGACCCCACGACCCTGCACAACCCGATGCCCGCCCGCACCACACGGGAAAACGACGCCCTCGTCTGCCCGCCGTTCGTGACCGTGCTGCGCAACCACGGCACCGCCACCCGGATCGACGCACCCCTGACCACGGTGTCGGCCGGAGGCAACCACCACGGCCTGACGGTGCCACCCGGTGCCACGATCCCCTGGGATCCCAACACCCTGGTCATCCCGTACCGCAAGGGCGCCACCGCCCACCGCACCGACCGCCCGCTGTCGACCCTCGCCACCCGGGAGCAGCACGGCGTCCTGCGGTCCGCGATCGAGGTCGAGGACTGCTTCTACCGGATGATGCGCCCGCGCGAGCAGCTGCGCGCCCAGCGCTTCCACGACACCTACGAGGTCACCGGCAACATCGGTGAACAGACCATGCAGGCCGGAAACGCCGTCTCCGCCAACGTGCCCCAGTGGCTCGGCAGGCAGGTCGCGAAAGTTCTCTAACCAGCGGGGCAGAGGTGAGCCGCCCGGCCAACAGGGCGGCTCACCTCACATCCCGTACAACCAAAAATCACAGCACCCCACCTTGAATCTTACACTCTTAAGAGTGTAAGATTGGGGTACAACAGAACACCGGCCGAGGTGGTCTCACCTTCCACAGATCACACCACCGGAGCGGGTCCAGTCCCCGAACAGTGTTGAGGAGAAACCCATGTTGGACATCGCGAAGCTGACCGAGGACCGCAACCGGCTGGGCGCCACGGAGTTCCTGCGCCGGGCCTGCACCGGCGAGTACGGCGCCGAGGTCGAGCAGATCGGCAGCGACCAGTTCGGCGAGCCCGACCTGGCCGACATCCTCGGTGACGAGGCCCTCGCCGACTCGCTCCTGACGGACGCGAGCGCGCGGCAGTCGCTGTACGAGCAGGAGGCCGCCGAGGGCCGCAGCCAGCCGTGATCGACACCGCCCGGTGGGGTGGGACCGTGGTTTGCAGCCCGGTCCCACCCCACCGGCATCTGTCCGCTTCGACCAGTGAGGATCAGCCCCCATGACCCGCCCCAGCGCACCTCAGGCACCGGACGTCGAGCAGCGGCTCGACGCGGCGCTGGAACAGATGTGGCGCACCATCCGGGAGCACCACAGCGAGCTTCCCGCGAGCCCACCGCTGGCCGAGCGCACCCACCTCGAGTCCGGCGGTGCGCTTCTCGACCCGCTCACGAACCGGTACCCGCGTCGCAACGAGCTGCGGGACGGGGCCGAGCAGACGTTGACCGCGCTGCTGCACGAGGCCGCGCACCAGCTCGCCGAGACCCGAGGCCTCACCGACACCAGCAACCGCGGCTACTACCACAACCGAGTGTTCGCCGACCTTGCCGACGAGGTCGGTCTCGACGTCGCCAAGGACGACCCCGCCAAGCCGGGGGGAGGTCCCGGAGGCTGGTCGAGGATCACCCTTCCCGAGGCCTGCGCCGCCCGCTACGCCGAGCAGCTCACGGTCCTCTCCGACGCACTCGCCGACTACCCGCGCCCGACACCGCCGCCCAGCCGCAACAACGTCGTGGCCACCTGCGCCTGCCCTCGCCGGATCCGTCTCGCCCCCAGCGAACTGGCCAAAGGCGCCATCCACTGCGGATTGTGCGACACCGACTTCACCACCGGCTGAGGTTGGCGGCCCTCGGGCTCAGCGACCACGTTCGTCACCCGCTCGTGCCGAGAGCTCTCGCTGATCAGCCCGCCGAGGTGGTGATCCCGCCGCCGGAGTCACCGTCCCGGCGGGCACAGTGGGAGATGCCATGTGGGCCAGCGCCGCCGGATGCGGGCGAGCGCCGTGGCGGTCCGGTCGCGGGTCGTTCTCACTCAACTGGCGTGCCCGCTCGGTGACGGCTCGCTGCGCGGCCCGGTCACTTTTGGGCACCTCACCCAGTTCCTCGGCGACGGTGACCGGATCCAGATCGAGGCGCTGCGCGATCCGCAGTGCCTGCTCGGCGACCACCTGCGGCGGCTGCCCGTCCAGCACGCGCACCGCGTGCCGCATCGCGTCCACCCGCCCGTCCACGAACTGCAGATGGTCGGCGAACGCCTCGATCCGGGCGTCGACCACCAAGTCCAGTCCACGGCGGGTGCGCGTCTGGTCCAGATATGGCGCCAGCGCCGCCCCCGGGTGTGCCCGGGCCCACGACGCCGGATCGTGCCCCTCGGGCAGCACCGCCGCCCGCACGTCCCGCTGCAGCGGCAGCGTCATCTCCACCGCCCGCACCGTCGCGGCCCGGCCCGCCGCGTCCCCGTCGTGCGCGAAGACCAGCGTGCCCGACCGCGACGCCGTGGCGATCGCCGCGATCTGCTCCGGCGACACCGCCGTGCCCGACGTCGCGACCGGCGCGACCCGGCCACCGTTGCCGGTCGCGGCCGCGACCGCGAGCACGTCGAACGGTCCCTCCATCACCACCGGCACCGAGCCCTCGGCGAGCGCCTGACGCTGCTCGTGCAGCCCCAGCAGCGCCTTGCCCTTGTCGAACAACTCAGTGGAATTGGTGTTGAGGTACTTCGGGACCGACTCCGATGGATTCGGGTCGAGCGTGCGCCCGATGAACCCCGCCAGCCGACCCTGCTCATCGCGCAGCCCCACCAGCACCCGGTCCCGGAACCGGTCGATCAACGTGCCGCGCCCGGTCTGCTGCACCACGCCCGCGTCGAGCAGATCCTTGTCGGCGAACCCAGCAGCCCGCAGGTGATCCAGCAGCGCGGTCCACCCAGGCGAGGCGTAGCCGACGACGAACCCCGGTGGCAACGCCCGCCCGTCACCCACGCGGTCGCGCATGTACTGCTGCGCGTGCGGTGTCACGGCGAGCTGGTCGCGGTAGAACGCCGCCGCCGCGACGTTGACCTGTTCCAGTCGCGCGAGCCGGTCGGTGGCCGGGAACAGGTCTCGTTCGCCGACCTGCTCGAGCGAGCGAGCCCGGGGACCCACGGGGCGGTCGGCGAGCGCGGCCGCTACTTCGGAACGCTCGGCGAGCGCACTGGCCTCGGTCTGAGCACGGTGCCCACGCTCGAGCAACGCCCGTAGCGACCGCTGCTGCTGCGGATCGTGCAGCGTGGGCTGCAGGCACACCTGCGCGGCCGCCAGCACCCGCCGCGCGGCGGCGTAGGCCTGACGCGGATCTGCCGACGGTGCGGGCCCGTCGTAGCCGGGGGGAGTGAGGTTGTGCGCGCGCAGCACCAGATACCGCACGGCCGCCGCCTGCGCGTCCAGGCCCGCCGTGCCCTGCTGGCCTGGTTGTGTAGGCGCCAGGACCTGCCGTGCCAGCTGCTCCGCCAGATCACCAGTGGAGAGCTGCTCGACGCCGGCGAGGACCCCGTCGATGGGCCGCAGCCCCGGCTGGGCGGCGACGTCGAGCAGCGCGGTGTGCAACTGCTGCTGCGACAACGACACCCGCTGGCCGGACATACCAGGGTGATCGGGAAGGGGATGGGTCTGTGCCCGGTCGAAGACGTACGCCGGGCGCACGTTCTCGACGCGCCCGTCCAGGGGGAGCGGACGGTCCAGGATCGCGATCCCGTGCTCGCCCTTGCTGACTTGCCTGCCCAGGTCCTGCCACCCCTGATACGGCGCGACCGCCGTGGCGTCCGGTCGTTGCGTCATCAGCAGCATCAGGTTGTCGACACTGAACTCCCCCTGCGGGAAGCGGCCGGACATCTCTACCCACGCCTGCCATCCCGTGTCAGTGCCCAGCTGCGGCACCATCCGATCCAGATGCCCGCGCAACTCCGCGAGCGTGTGCTGCTCCCGCCGCTGCCGTTCCTCGCTGCGGGCGCGCGGCCGATCGGTCCCCGCCATGACGCCCCCCTCAGCGCTGGCCGTGCTCCGTGCCTTGCTGTAGCTGCCGTACCTCGTCGCGCAGCGAATCCAGCTGCCGCTGCTGCGCGGTCAGCGTGCGCATCAGGTCCTCGATCTGGCGCTGATGCCCGGCCAGAACCTCAGCCCAGCCCACATCGTCGGTCGTCCCGTCGTGATCCATCAGCTACCCCTTCACCTCGCCGCCAGGCGCCGACGGCGCCTCGCCCGCGCCGGACGACGCCGACACTCCTGCGGAGACCGCAGAACCGTTGCCGGACGGTGGCGGTGTGCTCGACCGAGAGGGGCGAGACCCAGAACTGCCCGACGGCCGCCGCTTACGCGGCGCGGTGAACCCCAGCCGCCGCAGTTCGGCGGGATCCCACCCAGTACGCACCGCAGCCTCGTACTGTTCGCGAACCTCGTCTTCCCCCTTGCGCCGTGCCGTGCGCGCCTGAGCTTCCCGTTCCTGCAGCGTCTCCAGCTTGCGGGCAGCCTCGGCCAGCGACTCGATGACCGGCAGACGCTCCTGCAGCAGCAGCTCACGCGCCGCCCGCGCGGCTGACTTCTTGTCGTGTGCCATACCGGGAGGGTAACCGGATTTCGTAAACATGTGTAGACGTAGTTAGTAAACAAGTCGGGAGGAGAGGGGTGGTGTGTACCCGTCGTGTCCAGCGCACCCGGCGGGGTCAGGAGTTCGTGGCGTCCCCGGATCCACGCAGCTGTTTCCATTTCGCGTCGTAGTCCTGCTGCTGTTCCACGACCCGCTCCAGAATCCGCTCAGCGGCTCGCGGGGAGTGGCCTTTGATGTCGATCTCAACGCCTCCGCCGACGACGTGGACACGCTTGTCCTTGTTTCGATCGAGGAACGTTGTGACGACTGGATTCAGTTGCTTGGCGAGGTACGCACTCGTGAGCGCGATCGTGGTGGGTAGTGCACCTTCGCGGATGTACACCTCGAGGATCCCGAGGACGGACCCCTCGGAGAACTCCATGACGTTGCTGGAAAGCAGACCAGCCTCGTGCAGGAGCCCCCGCAGCTCATCGACGTACTGGGGGCTCACACGGATCGTGAAGGAGCCATTTCCGGGGTGCCCAGCCTCGATCTTCAACGTCAGCTCCGGCTCAGCGTTAGCGACCATGCGCACCATCATCCGCCACTCAGATTCCGCCGTGCGGCACTTCGTCTGACATCGAGCCGCCCCAAGGCCTGCCCTTCGCTGTTCCCTGCGGTCCCGTGCGCCGCCACAGCGGCGCCGGCGCGCGGTAGCGCGACGTCCTTGTGGCGCGCACTCCGTTCGCAAGCGCGACGCGGAAGCTCGCGTCACTCGCTGCTGCGTCGAGGGCGTGTGCTCGCAGGCTGCGCGCACGCTGTGCAGCCGCCACGGCGGAGCAAGATATGCGATCAGCCGTGCTGATCGCGACGAAGGGCTTGCCGGTCGGGGCCGGTTCGACCCACACTCATTGTGGGTCGAGCGCTGCGCTGGGCCAGAACAGACCGGCCGCGGGCGGCCGAGCAGGGACGACACCCTCGGGGGAGGGGGAGCGATGCGGATCAGCCGACGGGGATCGGGGACGCGCCGGGTCCGGCATCCGGGCGGCCGGAGGCATCGCCGTGAGGTCAAGATGACCGACGAGGAGCTGCTCTACATCGAAGCGGCCGCCACGGCGGCGGGGCTGAGCGTGCCATCGTTCCTGGTGGCCTCGGCGATGACCGCACGGGCCGCGCCGGGTATGAGCGTGGCGCAGCGGGAAGGGCTGGCAGCGGAGATCCTGGGAGTGTCCCGGCTGCTGCGTCGGACAGCGGACAACCTGAACCGGCTGACCCGGATCGCGCAGAGCCAGGACAGCCTGCCGCACGAGGTACCCGCCGCGGCAGCTGCGGTGCGCCGCTATGTGGAGACGTTCGCCGGGATCGTGGCCGAGCTCGACCCGCGCCGGAACGGGACGCGATGATCGTCAAACACGCCGCGCGCAAACCCGGCACCCGCGACCGGCTGGTGGGGCTGATGGCGTACCTGGCCGGCCCTGGCACCCGGGAGGAGCACAGCGACCAACGCATCATCGCGGCGTGGGATCCGACCGTGACCGACATCGAGATCCGTGAGCCGAGCGAGCAGATGGACCTGGCGCACGAGATGGAGTTCCCCGCCCGGATCCGGGAGATGGAGCCACCGAAGAACGGGTTCGTCTACCACGTGCCGATCTCCCTGCACGCCGACGACCCGCGCTTGTCCGATGAGCAGTGGGGCTACGTCGCCCGCAAGGCGATCGACAAACTCGGGTTCGGCGACTGCCGCTGGATCGCGGTGCATCACGGCCTGGCCCGCAGTGAGCAGGGCCCCCGCGACCATATCCACCTGGTGGTGCACCTGGCGCAGGAGAACGGCACGATCGCCAGTACCTGGGGCGACTACAAGAAGATGGCCGAGCTGCGGGCCGAGATGGAGGACGACCCCACTCTCGGACTGCGGGTGAAGACCCAGCGCGGGGGCGGCGGCCGCGAAGGCTGGCGACAGGGCGAGCGCTACCGCGCCGAGCGCGCCGGACGCGGCGAGACCGACCGCGAACAGCTGGAACGCCTCGTGCGGGCTGCGGCCGGCCCCGCCGAGTCGGAAGCCGACTGGGTTGGGCTGATGCGCTCCAGCGGAGTGCTTGTCCGGGCCCGGTACGCCCCGGGCGGTCGCAGCGAAGTCGTGGGCTACTCGGTGGCGCTGGCACCGGAGGCCGGTGCGCAACCGGTCTGGTACGGCGGTGGCCGACTGGCGCGGGACCTGTCGTTGACCGCGATACGACGACGCTGGGACGGCCACGATCCCGCCGCGTCACTGGGTGCGTGGTCGAAGAACGCCACCCTCGACGCCCGCCGCCCCTTGGTGGCCAGCAGCTGGTCACAAGCTCACCGGGCCGTTGCCGACTTCGAGCGGCTGGCGCTGGCCACGCCGCTGTCGGACACCGTGAGCTGGCGGGCCTACGCCCGCGAAACCGCCGAAGCACTGGCTGGGTTGTCCACCCGCGCCCCACAATCGGAGCGGATCGTGCTGCAGCGCGCCGCCACGCAGTTGTCCCGGGTCGCCGAGATGCCACACGGGCAGTTGCGTGGTGTCCCCAGCCGGGGTGCGACCGCCATGCGCGCTGCATGCCGGGTCATCACCAGCGCCGCCATCGCCGAGCGGGGCGGCATGACCGCGGTCATCCAGCTCACCGTCCAGCTGGCCCGGCTCTCTGCCGCCGTGCGCCGCGCCAACGAAGCCAGCCAGGCCGCCGCCGCTGCGCGGATGAGCGCCGACGCGGAAGCGAACCTGCTCGCGATGCACCACCGACTCCAGGCGTCGACAGTCGAGCGCCGCGGCGGCCGGGCGGCGCAGCTTGCCGCAGATGCTTCCCCGGCTGTGGCTCCCTCGACTCCGTTTCCGGCACCGTCCTCGCCAGGCCGGTCCACCAGTACCGGGCATGGCCACGAGAACGTGCCCGGCCGTTGACAGGAGATTGTTCCGAAGAGAGCGAGCTGGCGTAGTCATGATGTCTCGCCGCTGCGGTTGGCAAGATGGGCGAGATGACGAGCACGAGCACGACCGCCCAGCTCCTCTATCTTGAGGTCGATTTCGGTGATCGCCCCGCACTCGCGACACTCAGGACAGGTGTGCTGGCAGTCGAAAGGCTTGCCGCCCTGGCCTACGACCTGCACGATCCACCCCCGCACTCGGCGGACGAGCCGTGGCCCTGGCGGCGCCGGATCACCGTGCCGCACTCCTCGTCCAGGAACACCCCGGAGGGCGTGAACACCTGGGTGCAACCCGTCGTCATCGAGCGCACGTCGCTGGCAAGTCCGTGGGTGACGGTCCTGGCCGAGGCCGCCAAGTCAGCGCAACCGCTGTACTACACATGTGGAACGCTGCTGGTGTTGCACCGTCTGCTGAACATGACCATGAGCTGGCAGCGCCACCGCATGGACATGCGCGAGCGCCAGGAGCAGATGGGGTCACCCCCGCGCGGGGTGCGCGGCGAGGAGGGCCTCGTCGACGACGAGGCACCGGTTTTCCGGGCGGTGCGCGAGACCACACCACAGATGCCGGAATCGGAGATGACGCCGTACACGGAGAGGTGGCCGGGTTTGGACGAGATGCCGCCCACCCCGGAGATGGTGGCCACCAAGCGGCTCCAGCGGCAAGGCCGAAAGCTTCTCCGTAGCGACCTCGTGGATCACGAAGGAGTCTCCCGGAGAGAGCTGGAGAAAGGTGTCGTCGAACTGCAGCGCAGTGTGGAACGTGCGGCCAAGATCCTGGGCCAGATTCAGGCGAACGAGATGATCGCTGAGGACGATCCCCGCGCTACTGGATAACGCCAGTTTCTCGTCAGAGGAACAGGGTTCAGGAGGTGGCTGGAACTAGTGGTGTTCGGCGCTGTTGTTCTCGCGGGACTCGCCCTCTTTGGCGGCCTCGTCGCCTGGTTCTGGAGGAGGAACGCCGGCCATCCCTCGCCGCAGCAGCGAGCTGCCGAACTAGAGCTGCTGGCTCGCTCTGGGGTGACACGCCAAGCAGTCGAGCAGCCTGAAAGTCCCACGCGCCCGCCTTGGTGGCGCATCGCATTGACAGTGCTGTTCCTGCTGGCGATCGTCGCCTTCATCGTCGTGATGCTCAACAACGGAGCCACGATCCCGGTCTGGTCCCCATAGGGACAGAAGGTCAGGAAGCGGATCCCTGTAGACGATCCTCGTTCGACATTATGATCGCTGGGGCGTCGTGTTTGTAGAGAATCCGGCTGGTGACACTGGGGTCGCACAGTTCCTGGCATGTGTTTTCTCGAGAGAAGGGCGTGTGACGCTAGCTGGTGTGTCGGCGCCGCTGTCTACCCTTGCCTGATGCCTCAGCTCCCCGCCCCAGTTCGCGAGGTGCGCTCGTGACAATCCACGCGTTCATCGACGAATCCGGGCGCGACCGCAGCTACCTGGTGTGCGTGAGTGTGGTCGCGCCGGCGCAGCTGACCTCGCTGCGTCAACAGATGCGGGGACTGCTGCTGCCCCGGCAGCGGGAGCTGCACTTCAAGAAGGAGAAGGACCCCCGTCGCCGTCAGCTCGCCGACGCGATCGCCAAGCTGGACGTCGCCGCCCGGGTCTACAGCACCGACTGCACCCCGAAGACCGATGAGCTGGCACGACAACGATGCCTGCGCCGCGCCGTGGAAGACCTGCTCGCCGACGGTTGTCATCGCCTGGTCCTCGACACCCGCGAGCACCGCAACGTGCACGACAAGAACACACTGCAAGCGGCGTTGGGTGCACGGCCGTCGAAGACGGAACTGACCTATGAACACCTCGACTCCACCCTGGAACCGCTGCTGTGGATCTCCGACGCGGTGGCCTGGTGTTATGGCGCCGGCGGGGACTGGAAGCGGCGGGTGACACCAGTCGTGGAGAGGGTCATCCCGCTGTAGAAAGCGAGAAACCCATGAGACGACCGTCCGGACGCGTCATGGGTTTCCATACGGCGACCCCACCGGGGTTCCGCACTGCCAAGAATCCTCAGAACGTGCGATTTTGTCAACTTCTGTGACCACGCTGCACAACTCGGGCGGGTTGTCGTCAGGGCGCAAAGGGTCGGAGGGCCCTGTCTGAGCATCGGCGGCGGTCACTCGGCCACCGTAGTCGGCCTGGTCACCGTCGCCGCCTTGCCACTATCAGCCTGCGGAGATGACCAGCGCGAGCCGGGGACGGCGGGGGCTGCGGGTGACGTCGGCAGGGTGGGGCCAGTCGTCGCGGCAGAGCCCGGCCGCTGGGGTCGTCCATGTCGGGAGAACGCTTGTGTAGGCGTGGATCAGGCCGACGTGATTGAAGTAGCGGCCCAGATAGCCGCCCACATTCGGCAGGGCAGTGGGTGGGGTACCGCGGTCGTCGATCTGATTTCGGACGCGGTCGGCATGCTCGGCGTGACGTCGGCAGAACCAGTACACCTCGGACACCTGGCCGGTGTGCATGTCGTGTTCGGTGACGTTGAGCCGGGCGGTGGCGCCGCACACCAGGTCACGGTCGCTGCGCTCACGGGGCGTGGGAGCTGCTGCAGCGGTACGGGCCCGGTAGGGGCGCAGGCGAGGTCCGACGCAGGTGCCGGGGACGCGGAAATGGCGAGGTATCTCGTAGCGCGGTGCGTCCTCGGCGAGGGCCTGTTTGTGCCGCCAGCGTCCGTTCTCGTCACGGCCCAGCAGCGTGGCGGCCCGGTGCAGCGAGGGCCCGGCGTCGGGTTTGTGCCGGTCCGGGTCGCGGGTGCAGACCCAGGCCAAGGCCAGGGCCAGCTCTCGTGTCGCGGCCGGGAGCTGGTCGGCGTAGATCCGGGCGACGAGATCGTCGAAGGCCTGCACGTCGGCGAGTTCGTTTCCGGCGTCCGGGGGGTGCGCGCTGTTCATCGGCGCCTTCTCCTTCGCGGGTGGGGGTCAGGGGCGGAAGTGGTGCCGCGGTTCTGGCCAGGCGAGCACCACCGCGACGACCTCGGTCACGGTCCCGACGACTTCGGCGTGCAGCCCGGGGTGTGAGGCCAGGGCGAGCGGGGCGTAGTCGTCGACGGTGTCATCGGCGCGGTACCCCTCGGCGTCGTACTCGCCGTACACGAGCACCACGTCGCTGATCGAGTTCCAGGTCCGCCGGTAGTGCAGCACCACCACGGTCCCGTGCTCACCAAAGATTTTGCGTCCGCCGAATCCATGGTGACGCAGCAGCTGCAGTGCCACGGTCGCCTCGCTCACGTCGATGCTCCCCACCGGGCGAACGGCCCGCGCAAAACCGTGCGCAGCCAACCGGGTTGGCGATGCCGTGCGCCCCGCTGGGCAGGAGCGTCGAGGTAGATCGGCTCCGGCGGCAGTCCGCGCGAAGCCAGCAGCGCATCCAGACACCGCTGGCACGGCTGCCCGACCGGGGTGATGGCTGGGGTTACGTGCACCTCGTGCCCGCACAGGGCGGGGCAACGCCCGGTGGTGCGTGCCGACGAGAAAGCTTCGTCGGTGACTTCGTGCGACTGCCCGTCGACGCCGCAGGTGACGGGCAGGGTGTAGACCCGCTCAGCCATGGTCATCACCCCGCACGCCGTGGCTCCGATGACCGGAGCGGGCGATGTCCAGGGTGGTGATGGCGGTGAGGGCGAGGGCAATCACCAAGACCGGTGCCAGGTCGAGCAATGTGTGCCACATCGTGTGCGTCCCCTCGGTGGGAAGCGGCGGTCCGCCCGGCGTGGGGGATGGGAGTGCCGCTCAGGCGGACCGCCGCTGGTGTGCGCCCGGTTCGCACCTCGCGCCGTGACGCGGGGGTCTGCTCGCCAGGAATCAGTACCGGGACCTGGCGGTGCGGTGCGGGGGAGAGGGAGGAGCGCTTCCCGTCGGGTCAGGCTCCGGCCTCTGGGGAAACCCGTGCCTGCTCACCGCACCGCCAGGAGCTACCGTTGTAACTGGTTTGGTTGGTAGCTGGCTTCAAATGTAGAGGTTCACATTGTGAACGTCTACATTTGAGGTATGGCCTATCCGGGTGAACCGCTGGCTCAGTACGTCGAGGAGACCGGAGTGGGAGGTAGCCCTGTGGTCACGCTGAACCCGACCGCGATCAGACGCTGGATCGCGATCGAGATGCAGCGCCTGCGCCAGGCGGCCGACCACAAGCCTGAGGACGCGGCGAAGCGGATCGGCAAGGCGAAAACAGTCATTCACCACATCGAGACCGGGCGGAACCTCCCGGCACCGGCAGACCTGGAAGTGCTGCTCAACCTCTACGGTGTCGCCGAACGAGTGCCCTTTTTCCGCGAGCTGGTCAAGAGCGCGAAGCGCGGCACCGACTGGTGGATCGGCTTCACCAGCACCGTGCCCGAGTGGTTCAACCTCTACCTGGGGCTCGAATCGGCCGCGGCGCGGATCAGCAGCTACGACAGCCAGTGGATACCCGGGTTGTTCCAGACTCGCGAGTACGCCGAAGCGCTCTACCGGGCCGGTGAGCAGCGGATGACCGATGACGAGGTCGCCTCCGCCGTCGAGTTGCGGATGGCCCGGCAAGAGATCATCACCCGCCACGACGATCCACCCCAGATTTGGTGTGTACTCGATGAAAACGCGCTGCGCCGCCAGGTCGGCGGGCCCGACGTCATGCGGGCCCAGCTCGACCGGCTGGTCAAGCTCGCCGAGCTGCCGAACGTCGACATCCAGATCGTGCCCCACGCGATCGGCGCTCACGCCGGTGCTGAAGGCACCTTCACGATCCTGGACTATCCACCGGACTTCGAGGGCGACCCCGGCACCGTCTATGTCGAGACCCGCCAGCAGGGCATCTACTACGAACGCCCGGAACAGGTAACCGACTACCGGCGCGTTTTCGAACGCCTGCAGGTGCAGGCCGAGAAACCAGAGAAGTCACCCGCACTAATCAGCAAGGCACAGACAAAGGACACGCGATGAACGCGGACGCGGCACGAGCCGCCCTCAGCAACACCTCCACCGGGTGGAGCAAATCCAGCTTCAGCAACGGCGGACAGAACGGGTGCGTCGAGTTCAACTTCGACCTGCCCGGATGGGCCGGGGTCCGCGACTCCAAGCTCGGCGACGCCAGCCCGGTCCTAGTGTTCAACGCCCGCGAGATCGACGCCCTGATCGCAGGCATGAAAGCCGGAGAGTTCGACGGCCGGATGTAGCCGGAGGTAGCAGTCCGCCGCGCGCAACGAGAATCAATCAGGGCGTGGCATCGCTGTTCCGGCCCCACGTGCTTCTACGGTGACGCCACACGCCGCGTCGGTGAGGCAGGAACCGGAGGTCAATCCCGTGGTTCGACCACAGCGCAAACGCGGATTCAAGGGGCTGATCGGCACGCCGATGACTCGATCTCCCCGGCAGGGTTCGCAGCGGCGGCCCCAGTACAACGACGAGATGTGCCCCCGGTGTTACTCCGTCGCCCGGCAACCCTGCCGAATTGTCACCTCCAAGCTTGGCGCATCCGTTCTCCGGCTGGGCAAGGCCATGACCACGATGCATCCGGAACGGGTGCGCAAGGCATCGCCACCACGTCCGGCCGAAGACTGAATCACCTCTCCTCTCTGATCTCGCACTGCACCATCTGCGGCGGAGCGAGCGTGCGGGCCGGGTGACACCGGGCCCGCACAGTGCCCACCATGTCTACATTTCACGAGCTTGGGTCCGGCCGGTCTGTCACCACCGCTGTCTACTCTTGCTGGATGTCTTCACCCACCGTCCCGGTTCCGGCGACTCGTCGCGCGTTCGCTGACGAGTCGTTCCGCGAGGCCGACGGGGCGGGCGGGTTCTACGTGGTGGCGGCTGCGGTGTTCGAGCCCGATGGGCACGAGGTGGCCCGGGAGGTGCTGCGGGAGCTGTACGGCCGCAAGCGCCAGGGCGGGAAGCTGCACTGGAACCAGATGGAGCGGCCCGAACAACGGGCCGTGGTCAAGACGTTGGCGGAGCTGGACGCGCTGCACGTGGTGGCGGTCGGCGGCCCGGTGCCACCTCGACGGCAGGAACGAGCGCGCGCGAAGTGCCTGCACCGCCTGGTGGTGGAGCTGCACGGCTACGGCGTCGAGCACCTGCTGATGGAAGGGCGAACCGAGCGGCTCAACACCCGCGACGTACGCACCGTGCAGGGAGCGCGATACACCCTGCCAAAAGGGACCCAGTTCGCCATCGAGCACCGGCCGGGACCGAAAGAGCCGCTGCTGTGGGCGGCTGACGTCGTGGCCGGCGCGGTACGTCAGCACCGCGAGGGCGATCCCGAGTGCCGAGCGGTGCTGGAGCAGTGTCTCTACGAGGTCGAGGTAATTACCGGCTGCTGACATGGCCCCGTTCGGTGGCGATCACACCCACGATGCCCAAATGTGCCCAGTAATGCCCTACACTCGTGGATGAGTCCGCCGCCGTGGGTGGCTGGGCGAGTCGCAAGGCCAGGTGCTACTCGGGGCAGACCGGGACCCTGGCCTTACGCATATCCACAGCAGCCGGACCCCCGCACGGCCCTGGAACGGTGGCGCGCGCATAGCGGAGAAGAACGCTGGGCCAGCTGGGAACTCGTCCAGCGCGCTCGCTGCCGCTGCGGAACCTTGTATGGGCCGGAACCCGCAAACGCGCCCACGCGCTACTGCTCGAACCGCTGCCGCACTGCCGCCTGGCGTGCCCGCCGCAATATCCGTTGATCATGACGTTGAACCGTCACATCCGGCCCCACGCGGGTGGCGTGGTGACACTTCGACGTCATGATCAGCATCGATCGCTGGAGTTCGAAGGCAGCTTGCTAACCGCCGGGCAACGTGAGGCGGTAGTCAAACGAGTCACCGTTGCCGCGATGGGCAAGCAGGCCGTCATCGAGGACAAAAGCGTGCAGGTGCTCGGTGAGTGTCACTGCAGTGAAGCGGTCATAGACCAGCGGCGGTTCCTCGCCGTCTTCTTCGGTATCCCGGTTCATCACCCCGCTGACGTACGACCGATAGAAGTCGGGTGTCAAGAAGTTCAAGATCACTCCGTCCTGATCAGCGGCGTCGGCCAGTGCCTCCACCAGGACGCTCTTCACCATGCTCATGCTGATCTCGTCTGGGATACCCTGCCGGTATTCGTCGGGCGTGACGAATCTGGTGCCTGCGACAGCAGCATCGGTAGTGATGTCCCAAGGGCGTCGCTCGGACAGTTCACCGGTGTTTTTGGTCATTTCAAAGAACTCCATGATCAAGCGACGGACGCGGGCCTGTCTGGCCAATGGGAGCAACTTTGCCACGCCCCTCCGCCCGGCGACGGTTCAGGCGGTGGCCCCCTGGATTGCCCTTCGGGAATGAAGTATGCGGCGGGCAGCGTCGGAAACCGGATGGGGCTGGCTTTCTCAGATGCGAGCGCGACATGTGGAAGGGTTGATGCACATGGCGTACTCATCGCCGGTCATGGGATCTGTGAGTACCTGAAGGAAACGGCGGAAGTTGATCCAGTCGGTGTCGGCGTAGATCACTCCGCACAGCATGCACTCGGCGCCGTCGAGTCTGTGCGAGTCGGCCAGGGCTCGATGTGCTCGGTCGCGGTTGGCCCGGGGAGTGGTTCCGAATCCGCAGCGGCACCAGGCTCGGTACCGGGTCCCGGCGGGCGTGAGTCCACTCATCCAGTGCACGACCACAGGCTCGATCGACCGTGGCGAGGGGCGCCACGAGTCGAGGTCGTGCAGGCCGTAGCGGAGTGTCAGCTCATTGGCTTTGGCGAGGGCGGCGTCAGCTTCGGGAGTCGGAGTGCCGGGATGGCTGGCGCGAGCGGTGAGCGCACGCACTTTCCGGGCGATCGTGGCGTGGTTCATGCGCTGCCGGGTTCGTCGTCGGACTTCACGAGCCGGAGTGCGGGCGGCCCGGTCGGGGCAGCGGGCTGCTGGTCCGCCTGGGCGCGCAGTTCGTCGCGGACGAGGCGGGCATGGGACAGCCACTGCTGTGTGGTGCGGGAGCGGGGACGTTCGGCGGCAAACTGTTCCCACAGCTGCACCTCCCGCTCGGCCAGCGCCAGGCGCTCACCCACCGGAGGCAGACCGTCGTGGGCCTGCCAGAGCTGGTGGCGCCGGTCGGACAGTGAGGCCAGCTCGGCATCCGCGTCCATCCGCGCCAGTCCACCGGAGACGGGATTGGGGGCGTGCTCGGGCTCGTCCGGGTCGCGCCGGCGCGCAACCCACTCGTCCAGCTCGCGCGCGTGCTCCTCCGGATCGCGGGCCGCGGGGTGCAGGCGATAGCGGACCTGGCCAATTTCCCCGGTGTAGTCCGGATTCTGGGGGGCGCGCAGCTCGTCACGAAAACGCGTCTCGGCCTGGCTGAACTTTTCGTGTGCCGCCTGCTTGGACATGCCCAGGATGTCGCCGATGCGTTCCCAGCTGGTGCCACCCAGGCGCTCGAAGACCACGACCGCCTCGAAAACCCGCTGCGCGGCCCCGACTAGACGAGCGGCGTCCCCGATCCACATGCCATCCGAGAGTGCACGGCCGTTATCGCCGAGCTCGTACTGATCGATGGGCACGAACGACCGCGCGAAGTCGGAGAGTTCGTGCGCTTCGGCCGCCATCACCATCCGCGCCCGGGACGCGTCGGTGAACGGCGGAACCACACCCTCAGCTTCAGTGCACATTCCGTCAAGCTACGCCTGACGCGGGTGGTTTGTCAGGCATAGCTTGACGAACCACCCGAATGGCGGCGGCGATCTCGGCCTACTACCTATATCTTGTGTTATAGGTAGTGATTCGCGAGACAGGAGGAGCCATGCCAAGCGGGGGCAACTTATCGCTACTTATCACGATCAGTGGTGATAGCCTTCTCGGCATGAGCCGATACCGCGAGATCGCCGACGACCTACGCGAACGCATCCAAGCCGGGGAGTGGTCCGTGGGCAGCCAACTGCCCGGCATCACCACGTTGCAGGACCACTACGGCGTGCGCGGCTTGAACACCATCCGCGCAGCCCAGCAGGTGCTGGTGGCCGAGGGGATGCTGGAGACGCGCCAAGGTGCCGGCGCCTTCGTTACGAGCGCGACCTCCTTACGGCAGGTGAACGTGGTGGACACCATCACCGAGGCCCGCGACGCGCTGACCACCGCTCTCACGGCACTGACCGCGCAGCGCCGTGTCCTTGTTATCGACTTCGACGCTGAGGACGACGAGACCCACTTCGTCCTCACCAGCGCACTGGGCGACTGGGCGGTCCAGAAGCGGTTCGAGCTCCAGGACGAGACCCACGAGCCGACCCGTCAGCAATGGCTCCGGTGGGCCAAAGTAGCCGAGGCCCTGATGACTCGCGCCAACGACACGTGATCCGACCCGCCACTGACGAGAGGACCGGGCATGACACTCAATGAACACGGCATCGACATTGACCGGATCGCCGCGGGCAGCGTGGTGCGTTGCCTTCAGGGCGGCAACCCACTCGACGGCGGCGGGAGAGTGCGCACCGTCCACATTGACCACCGCGAGGGCGGGCGGCTCACCGCGCACACCGTGGATCAGCTGACACCACAAGGTTCCACCGACTTGCTGCACGTCAACGACATCACCGGCATCGAGTGAAGGAGTGAACGATGAGCACACCGGAGCCGACCCCCGCCGGCGCGGCCACCGCCGCGCAGCGACACCTGCACCGTCACCGGGCGGCCGTTGAGCAGGCCACGCATGCGCTGCTTGATGCATCCCTGGCCAACCTCGATGACGATTACGCCGAGCCGGGTGTCGTGCCCGACGACGACGCCCGGCAGCTGGCCGAGTCGCTGCGGCTGCTCGTCCAGGAGCTACCCGAGGCCTTCGCTGTTCTGCGCGCGGGGATCGGCACTGGGCCCGCCCTCGAGTTCGTCACCGCCGCGCAGCGACACCTCCACGCCCTGTCCGCCGACACCGGCCGGCTGGTGTGCGCCCTGACCGGGCGATCGGATCGATGAGCGCGCCGCTGCGTCCGCCGTTCGTCTACTACGGCGGTAAACAACGCACCCGCCACATCGAGGACTACCGCCAGCTCTACCCCGATCTGGCAGAACTGCAGCAGTAGCCCGCCGCGACACTCCACCCAGCCCGAGGAAAGGTCCCAGGACCCGATGCCCACGCACACCCCACCCACGGCGGAACTCACCGATCCCGCCGACAGCGACGGGGCACCGGAGTGGGCGCGGGAAACAGTGATTGCCGCCGCTCGGTGGCTGCACACCGCCTACACCTCGGACAACAGCAAAACCACCTACGCCACCGCGCTCGGCATCCCGCGTGCCGAGCAGGCGCTGTGGCGGAGGGAGCCGACTCACCGCAACGTCCGTGAGCTGCCGCCACCGACGGCGTTCTTCCCGTGGTGCGCCCGAGCCGACCTGAACCCCTACACCGATATGGACCGGGAGCGGCTGCGGGTCTGGATCACCGTGCAGGAGCAGGCCGGACTGTCGAAAACCACGCAGAGAACCCGCCTCGGGGCCGTGTCCGCGTGGTACTCCGAGCAGCGCTACCACGGGCGTACGACATTCGAGGTGCCCGCCGCACTACCGAGGGCCGAGCGAGACCGGCTCGGGGTGTCCACCCCCGACCCGCAAAGAGCCACCGTGCCGCTGACGCTGCCGCAGGTCCGCGCGCTGCGGGTGGCAGCCGAGTTATATCCGGGTGCCCCGCGGTTGCGGTACCGGGCGATGGTGGCGGTGCTGTCCACCACCGGCATCCGAGCGGAAGAACTGTGCACCCTGCGCCGCGGGGACCTGCACCGAGCCGGGCCCGGGGGCGAGCCTGCGCTGTGGATCCGAGGCAAGGGCCGCAAAGCCCGGTGGGTGCGCCTTCCCGGTATGGCACTGCAGGCCGTGGAGGACTACCTCGTCACCCGCGACGCCGACGAGGCGTCTCGGGAGATCGCGCGACCGGGGCAGGTGTCGGCGAAACCGGTCGAGCAGCCGTTGTTTGTGGCGGTCACCGGCGCCCGGTTGCGGGCCCGGCAGGTCACCGACGCACTGCGCTACCTGTGCCGCTTCCTGGTCCGGATGAAGTCACCGTCGAGCACTGTGCGGGCGCACGCTGCGCAGCTGCGCGGCATCCGCGACAGCATCCACCCGCACGCCATCCGCCACTTCTACGCCATCACCGCCGAAACCCACGGCATCCCGGTCCGCCAGATCAGCCGCGACCTCGGCCACTCCTCTGTCGCGGTCACCGAGGGATACCTCGAACAAGGACGCCGCCTCGCCGGATCCGCCGCCGGAGTCGTCGCCGACCTCATCACCGCCGGAGAAGACCTCGTCCTGCTGCCCAGGAATGCGTGACTGTCCGGGCAAATGCCCACGCGCACTGGCATCGGCGGGCACGTAAGTGGTCTACGTGCCCGCCGATAGTCGTGTTGTTCAGTTCACCGAGCGGGGCTTTTGCATGGATGGCGGCAATGCGAGGTGCAGATAGTCGTCGACATCGCCCTCCTCGAATCCAGCGATGGCAAGGCCGCTACGAGTGGCGCGTCGGAGGCTGTTCGCAGTGACTGCCTCACCAACGTTGAAGTCGTGCTTGGCGACTTGGATGATCGAGCCGAACAGTTGTGGCGTGCTGCCGGGGTGGCGCTGGACGAACCAGCCCAGCAGCTGCTCGATCTGAGGGGGGAAGCCGCAGTAGTCGCCGGGCCAGCGCTCCTCTCGAAGTCCGTCACGCAGGTTGTACAACACCGCGTACTCGACGGTCATCCGTAGCGTGTCCGCGCTGAGCTGGGGCTTGTCCGCGACCAGCGCGGCGGTCCACCCCAGCTCACGCGCGACACGATGCGGGTCCTCCCGTCGCTTCAACGGCGTGGGAGATCTGCGTAACCCGTTCTCGAGATTCTTGGACATCAGATCCCACATGGCCTGCAAGTGAGGCGACAAGTCCTCAGAGCCCCGAGACAGGACGCGTCCGACGTCATCGCGCCGGCGCCGCTCGACCCAATCGTTGATAACCGGTTTCGCCCACCGCATCCGCCCGCCAGAGGTGTCCTGCGGTGTGGGCACGTCGGCCTCGTCGCGGGTGATGTAGGCCCGTAGCGTCGAGGCCTCGATACCGACAGTTTCGGCGACCTCGTCGAGCGTCAGCAGGTGGTCGAACTCGGGGGCTTCCACCGTGACAATGCACTGGTCAAGTGGACGGCTGTCGATGGCACGGCTGCGCGCCCAGCGCGCAAGGTCGTGTCGCCACTGACCGGTGTCCACTGCGTGCGGTTCGAGGGTGAGTACTTGGTACACCTTGCCGCGAGCGGGGTCGGCGGTGCTGTCCAGTAGATCCGCCGCCAGGATCGTGGTGGACTTGCGCACCTGGCGGGCGTCGTACGTCTCGGTGGACCAGTCGATCACCTGCCGAGGGCGGTACCAGTCCGACCCGTTCCACCAGTAGCCGCCACGACGGCGCAGGAACGTGCGCGGGCGCTCAAACCAGTAGTCATCGTGGATGCTGCCGACGGCGGCATGGAACAAGAGCACGGAGCGGCCATAGTCCGCGTCGTTGAGCACGCACCACACGTACTTCGGGTTCTTCTCGTCATTGGTGGTCGCGGCCCAAGCGCCGTAGCGCTCGCCGTTGATGCTGGCGCCAGTGTCGCTCCGGCCCCAGCGACCGTCGCCGACGCCGCGGCCCATCGCCTCGATGGCATCTGGGTCGTCGAGGGGCAGGTGTGTGTCGTCCACGAACGGAATGTTCGGGTAGGGATGATCGGTCGAGGTGCCGTTCGCGATGGGGATGTACTCGCGGGACAAAGAAGCCCTCCAGTGATCCGCCGCTGTACCATCCATACAGCGTGCTGCACCGACAGTACAGCACGCTGTATGGATGGTACAGCGCGCAGCTATCAATGACTGTTGAGGCGGGGCCGCACTCACCGAGGGGCACCTCGAACAAGGACGCCGCCTCGCCGGATCCGCCGCCGACCTCGACTTGGCCACCCCGGACCTCGCGCAGCGCCCGGTGACAACGTGAACGATCCCCAGAATTAGGGTGAGTTCTCCGATTCCTCGCGTGGTTTCGCAAGCTTCAGGGTGTCCCAGTCCCTGAAGGGATAGTCGGGATCTTCGTTTTGCAGATCGAAGGGCCCTCGAACCCATGTTGCAGGTAGTAGGGTTTGACTCGCGCCTATGCCGCCTATGCCGCCTATGCCGCCTGTTCGAATGTGCACCCTGTCCAGTTTGGCTTCGGTCTCGAACTTCGCGTCTCGGAAGTCGATGGCGCCCTCGAAGGCCACGTTGCGGAAGGTTGCGGCGTCGAACACTGCGTCAGTGAATCCGACCTCGCCACGGAACGTGACTTTTTCAAAAGTGACCGATCTGAACTCTGCGTCTCTAAAACTGACTGTGCCCGCAAAGTCGACCCCTACCATCCGCACGTAGTCGAAGTCGACAAGCTCAAAGCTAGCGTCCGACTGGAACCTGGCGTCCTCGAACAGAACGAAGTCGTAAAATTCCGCCTGCCTGAAGTGAACGTCCTCTTCGAATGTCGTACCTATGAACGAGACGGCACTGTAGAAGACGGCATCGTCAAAGCCGACACCTCCGGTGAATGTTGCTCTTGTAAAGTTCGCGAAACCGTCGAATTCCATTCCCCGAAAGCTCGATTGTCGAATCGTCGCGTTACTGAAGTCGGCGCTTCTCACCTGGCACTGTGAAAAGTTAAACTCGCTAACTGAGGCGCCGGCCATGTTGATGTCGATGTCTGGCCAGAAGTCTCCAGGGGGCGCAGCGCCGAGCACGTTCTCTGCGTCTGGAGATTGCAGATGGGACAACAGGATGTGCCCTGCGGTCATCCGGACTTCCCGTTCTTGTGAACGGGCTATCCGGTGGCCCGTTGTTTCCAAGCGGTCCGCCCCCGCAAGCCTGTTAGGTCGCCGGGATGGTGCATTTCTTCGCTGACTGCCGGAGGAGGCGGGAAAGTGGAGCGACGTGGTGGAAGACATGCGGATGTAGGCGCAGAGAACGTTCACGATGGTTTGACGGTGGTCAGGGTTGTCTTGCGCCAGGCGTTCGAGTGCGTACAGCCCGCCCAGACGTACGGGGGCCTGCTCGGAGCCAAGTTGTTCGACTGCCTTGGTGTACAACTCGGTGACCCGTCGTTCGGCAGCATCGCTGATGCTGTGAGCTGCGGCGATCTCGGTGGAGCGCTGGCGGCGGAACGCCAGCAGCAGCGCCAGCCCACCGCCGGTCCCCGCAGCCGCAGTCAGCGCGATCCGGATGACGTCCACCCGCACGGTTGCTGATGGATCCGACCTGGCGACATCGCCCAGCGCAAACAGGACCACCACGGTGACGAGGGCGACCAGCACCACACTGGGGATCAACATCCACGCTGAGATCGGACGCAGCCGCTCGACCTCTCGATCCAACTGATGCCGCGACGCGAGCTTTCGAAGGACAGGAAGCGGATTAAGGGTCACCGACGAATGATCGTGGTGGAACCTGTGTCGCGTATAGGCCCCACGATTCGAGATGCTGCCAAGCCGTGACCCGTGCGCTCCGGATCCATACTCTTCAGGCCGTCAGCTGTACTTCCCTTTGCCTTTATGCGCGGATCCCCGGCCACCCCGGGCCGCTCCAGCGGAACTGTGGGCGCCGAGCTGGCCGGGGAGTGCGGCGTCGCTGTCGAGTCCGAGGGCGCGGCGGTAGGCCTGGTCGTGCTCGCTGCGGGCCTGCACCAGACGGGGTGTTTTCAGGGGCTTTCGCGGGGTGGCGTTTCGCCGGGCCTGGTGCAGTGTCGGCAGGGGGAGGCCGTTCTCCACGCACACGGCACCGGCGACGGCGGCACAGTCGTCGCACGGGTTGACCAGCGCTTCGGGGTAGCGACAGAACGGCACTGGAGTGCTGGCTGTTTGCTTCCTGCGCTTCCTCGCCATGATCCAGCCTCCCGCTTCGAGATCCTGCGGACAGTACAGCGAACGGCCAGGACGGTGCGGGAGGTCGCGGTGTTTCCGGGGGTCAGCGGCCGCGTCCGTGGTCGCGTTCTCGTGGTGGTGAGGCCTTGCGGGGCTGGGCTCGGCTGCGGGTGCGGGTGACGGCGGTCGCGGCGGGTTCGGGGTAGGACTCTCCGGCGAGGCGTGCGCTGGGCGCGCCGTGGGCGTAGACGTTCCCGGCAGGATCCGGCACGTCGGTGTTGGCCTCGGTGGCGGTGGCGTCGCTGTCGTGTGCGGCGGCGAGGGTGCGTTCGGTGTCGGCGGTGTGCTCGTGGTGGGCCTGCTCGGCAGTGCCGTCGTGGTCGACCTCGCCGTCCGTTGTCTGTTCTGTGGTGCTGGCGCGGGTGTCCGCTGCGGCGGCGGTGGCGCGGTGCTGGGCTGCGTCGGTGCGTTCCTGCGCGGCTTCGGTGAGCATCAGCCCCGTCGTCTTCTCCTGGCCGGTGTGGTTCGCGCGGTGTTCGGAGAGGTGGGCGGTGAGGGTGTCGGCGGCGCCGGTGAAGGTTTTCTCGGTGCGGATCCGGTCGAGTTCGCCGCGGTCGATACCGGCGTGCACGAGCCGGTCCTCGAGGGCCGCGCGAGCCGCGGCGGCGCGGGTGTCGTGGGGTTCCCAGGCGGCGGCGGTGACCCATTGTTCGGCGAGGGTGGCGTCATCGAGCGGGGTGCGGGGGTTGTGGCGCAGTGTGTTCCACAGTCCGGCGTGGGCGGCGCGGTCGGCCTGCAGGCGCTGGGTGATCTCGTCGCGCTGGCCCTGGTGGATTTGCTGCTCCTGCCGGGCGGTGGCGTCGCGGCGGGCGTGGAGTTGCTGGGCGAGGTTGAGGGCGACGCTGGCGAGCTGCGCGGCCCGCTGGGTCACCTCACGGCCGACGTCGTCAAGCTCCATCAGTGTTTCCCCCTTCTACTGCCAGGCGGTGGTGGTGGCGGGTTCGGTGTAGGCGTCGAACCATCCGGCGGGTGGGGGATCGGCGCGCAGGAACAACGTGTCGTCGTCGGTGTGGCTGTTGCGGCAGGCGGCAAATGGGCCGTGGCTGTCGAGTAGCTGCTGCATCTGGTAGTCGGCGATGTCGCGCCACCACAGGGCCAGGCCCATCGCGCCGTCGAGGCGGGAGGCTTCCCAGGAGCGCCACATCGCTTCCAGCCGGCTGATCGCCTCGGCGTGCTGCCACCACTGGGTGCACCACACCTGCGCGGGTCCGAGGCGGTGCTGCCAGGTGGGCAGAAACCATTGGGTGACCCAGTCGGTGAGGGTGGCGAACCGGGTGGCGGGGGTGTCCTCGCTCATCGCGGTCCGGTCCCAGTGGTGTCGAGGTTGGGGTCCCACAACTGACGGGAGGCCTCGATCGCCTCGGCGTGGGGTCCGTCCATCCATGGGCGTGCCTGCAGCAGCAGCGGGCGGTGCCCGGCGATCAGCCCGATCGCGCGGCCGCGGGGCAGGCTGGCCAGGTCGGCGGGGGAGTAGATCCGTTCGCGGCGCGAGGCGACGGAGCGGGAACGGCTGCCGCGCCCGTCGTAGGAGTAGGAGGTGGTGTCGCGGTCGTACTCGCCGATGAGCTGTGACAGCGACTCCAGCCACTGTGCTTCGGCCGCACCGCCGCCGTAGAGGCGGACGGTGGAGGCGCCCCAGAGCGCTTTCATCCCGGCCTCGCCCCACACTTCGGTGCCCTGCGACCACGACTGCAGCACCGTCATCACCGGCAGCCCCTGGGACCCGAAGTGGCTGTACTGGGACGGCAACTTCCGCAGGCGGACGACGTTGGCGGCCTCGTCGAGCACCGACACCAGGGGCGGGTCGAGACGCCCGCCGGGGGATTGCGTGGCCTGGCGGCGTCCGGCGTTGAAGATGGACTGTGTCAGTGCGGCGACCAGCGGCCCGGCGCTGCCCTCGCCCTCTTCGGACAGGGAGTAGACGGTGTCGCGGGAGGACGCGAACGTGGCCGGGTCGAACTGTGACAGTGGCCGTGCCGGTGGGGTGACCCAGCGGGTGATGTCGGGGTTTTCCAGGCACCGCACGAACGAGCGGGCCGTGCCGTACACGCCGTCGCGTTGTTTGTCGGCGAGCTGGCTGGTCGCCTCCAGCGCGTCGGCGGACGCGACGTCGGCGGCGTGGCGCAACTGCAGCACGGGGGTGGTGTCGTAAGGGTTTTGCAGCCACCGGTACGCGTCGAGCAGGGTGCCGCGGCCCCGGGCGGCGGCGAGGAACAGCCGCGCCAGCAGGCTTTCGCCCTCCGGGTCGAAGTAGGCGTCGCTGCGGGCGCTGGCCGAGCGCACGCCCATCGCGAAATGGGAGGCGAGTTCGCGGGCGTGGTCGATGGTGCGCACCTCGGCCAGGGGGTTGAACCAGAAGTCGGGTTCGACCCCGACGATCTGCTGCGGGTCGAAACACCAGATGCGGCCGTGGTGGGCGCGGACCTCGCGGGTGGCGTCGTGAACGTCGCGTTTGTTGCTGGTCGCGACCGCCGGGCCGGGGGCGTTGACCACGGCCGGAATGACGTAGCAGGTGGATTTCATCCGGCGGGGACCGGCGATGAGGATGAGGGTGTCCTCCCAGGAAGCCAGCACGTCCTTGCCGCCGTTGACGAGGCTGCCCAGGTCGATGCCGTGGTCGGCGCGATCGTCGCCGACGCCGCCCGGTCGCAGCCGCGCGGCGGTGGCGGCCGCCGCTTTCGGTGCCAGGTCCCGCACTTCGCTGCGTCCGGCGAGGTGGCGGGCGCGGCCGTCGATGCTGCGGTCCCGGCTCTGCCAGCGCTGCACCCCGGCCCCGATGAGGGTTGCCAGGGCGGTGAGCAGCACGAGCAGGACCGCGGCGGACACGGTCGCCGCCACGCCGGGCCAGGCAGCTTTGCCGACGACGAGCTGGATGACGTAGGTCAGCGGGTTGGCGGGCACGTCGGTGGGCGGGTCACCGAACGCGACCCCGAGTTTCGCGGCCAGCCAGGTCCCGCCGACCAGCGCGAGGACGGCGCCGATGCTGCCGAAGAGGACGGCGGGCCCGGGATCGGTCGCGCCGGCGGCGCGAGAGGTGGCCATCATCGTGGCTCCTTCTTCTTCTGCCAGGCGGTGTCGGTGTTGTAGAGCTGCAGCTCGCTCGCGGTCAGAGTCATCTCCACCGGCAGGCCGATGCGCTGCCCGGACTTGATCAGGTAGCGGCCCCGGCCAGGGTGCTTGCCTCCGGCGACCCAGGTCGGTGGGGCGGCCCAGCTGGACACGAGGCTGGATTCGCGGCTGGTGACGTTGACGATGTTGCCGAGGGAGTCCATCTCCCCGGCGGGCATCCCGCCGAGGATCATGATGTTGTTGCGCCCGGCCATGCCACGGGCTTTGGCGCGGTCGGCTTCGGTGGGCAGCGCTTCGAGGTCGTCGAGGGAGTGGGTGACCTGGATCTGCACGACGCCTTTGTGCCGGTTCATCCGGGTCAGGGCGTCGGAGCGCTCGACCAGTCCGGGCGCGACGCGCAGCGCCCGCCACAGCTCGTCCTGGATTTGCACCACGTTGCGGTGCGCGCCGCTGGAGCGGGCGGCGTCGATCATCGCCGCCGACCAGGACCAGGAGCACAGCATCGCGGCGGCGATCACGTCATCGTCGTCGTCTTCCAGCGCCGACAGATCCAGCGACATCGCCGGGGTGGACAGGTCGGCGTGCACAGTGGATTCCCGGTCGAACAGGCCCCGGATCGCGCCATTGACGAGCAGCCGCAACGAGTTCCGCAGCTCGCGCTGGTCGCGGCGGAACTGGGCGGGCGTGTCGCACGCCGACACCGACAGCAGGTCGTCGGGCGGGTCGTCCAGCCCGCGCAGCACATCCGGGATCGTCGGTTCGCCCGGGGAGGCCTGACGGGCGGCGGCGTCGAGCGCGGTGCCGAGCACGACCCGTTCGGTGACGGTCATCCCCGCCCGGCGCACGATCACGATCAGCGCTTCCAGTAGCGAGATCTGCCGGGCCCGCAGCGTTTCGGCGAGCCGGTCGCGTTCGACACCGCTGGCGTGGCGCAGCGCGTCGCGCAGCGGGCCGCCGTCGAGCGGGTTGAGCGAATGCAGGCCTCGCCCAATGCGCCACACCCGCCCGCCGAGGGAGTCCACCAGCGCGGAGTACTCGCCTTTCACGTCCCCGGGGATGGCGAGGTAGAACCCGAACGCGGACAGCCCGGTGGCGAGGCGTTTGACGATGGTGGACTTGCCGATGCCGGGCTGGCCCTGCACCCACACGCCGGTGTTGGAGATCAGACCGGAGGTGACCCACTCACCGGGGTCGAGCCCGATCGGTTCGGCGGTGTACATGTGCCGCCCGATCGGCACCCCGCGCGGCGCGGCCCCGGAACCGGACGCGAACGGATACAGCCCGCAGACCTGCGCGGTGGTGCCCTGATACAGCGCCCCTTCCTCCACGTTCGCGGCGCGGCCGCCACCAGAGGTGGCCCAGCCCCACCAGCGGGGCTGCGGGCGGTGGCGGTAGATCTCCCACGCCCGCTCCGGCGACACGATCCCCGGAGCGGTGGCCAGTTCCAGGTGAGTCGCGTGTGGACGGGCCTTGCGCCCTGCGGTGGCGGGAGTCTGCGGTGCGGTGCCCGCATCGATTGTGGTGTCGGTGTGCATGACCATGTGTGGTGCCCTCCCCGAGATCAGCGGTGTGCTTTGGTGGCCAGCACGGTCGGGTTGATGCCCATCCCGAGGGCAGCGGCGAATCCGGCGGCATGCGCCCCACGCAGGCGGCGCAGCCGGATCTTGGCCTGCCCCGCGCGCTGTTCGACGTCGGCGATCGCGGCGGGCAGCTGGTCGACGCTGGGCACGGAGGTCGACGCGTAGAGGGTGAAGCGCCCGACCCCGGCGCCGGCGGATTCCTCGCGGGTGGCCTGCATCGCGCGGGCTTCGTCGTCGCGGTCGCGCTGGGTTTCGTCGCGTTTGGTCTTGGACCGCCACAGCCTGCGCACGGCGGTGTTGGTGACCTCGGCTTCCAGGCGGGCGGCGGCTTCCTCGGCCGGGAACGGTTCGTAGAGCAGCGTGACGCGCCGGGCGTAGGGGCCGGGGGCGACCAGCGGCAGCAGGACCCGGGACATGACGGCCTGGCGCGGGGCTTCCGACAGCGCCCACGCCACCGACACCGCCGAGTCATGGCGCCAGTAGTCCCATTCCTCGCCCGCCCGCACCGGTCCGGCTTCTTCCCAGCGCACCAGTTCCCCGGCCTGCGGGGTGCTGCTGGCGCGGGACACGTCGGCGCGGGAAGCCGGG
This sequence comes from Prauserella endophytica, assembly GCF_005146945.1. Lineage (GTDB taxonomy): Bacteria > Actinomycetota > Actinomycetes > Mycobacteriales > Pseudonocardiaceae > Prauserella_A > Prauserella_A endophytica. The sequence continues at coordinate 22,570 of NZ_SWMS01000030.1, read as the reverse complement.
TCGTAGGCGGTGCGCAGTGACGCGACGAGCTGCTGCGCGGTCAGCCGCCCGGTCAGCGCGATCCCGCACGGGCCGAGCATCTGCTCGATCCCGGGCAGCCAGCGGGTCACCTCCGCGACCGCGTCCAGGAGGTTCTGCGGTTTCGGGTTCGCCGCCGCGGGGTCGAAGGTGATGGAAATGCGGGTGTCGACGTCGGCGATGCTGGCCGGGGTCATCTGGATCAGTTCCCGCATGACCGCCTGCGCGGCCGGGGGCGAGTCCGGCTGGATGCGTTCGGCGATGTAGTCACGGCTGGTCGCGCCGCCGGAGGGATAAGTGTCGACGGTGACCGCGACGTGGCGCACCATCGGCCGGTAGCCGAGATCGGCGAGGAAGCCGCCCCAGTTGGCGACCCACTGCTCGGCCTCGCGTGGATCGGCCAGCTCGATGCCCAGCGGGCTCACCGGCAGCACCACCGTCAGGTAGCCGGAGCGGCGGTGCCACAGCAGCCCTTGTTTGCCGCCGCGCCCGTCGTCGGCCGACAGCGGCACCATCGGGGCCATCACCCCAGGCAGGTCGTGGCGGCGTGGGTGGTCGGTCAGGACTCCACCGGAAAGATCGGACCAGCGTTTGCTGCGTGCCAGGCCGAACCGGGCGGCGCGCATGATGACGTCGGCCGGGGTGGTGCCCCGAACGCGCACCACCAGCAGCAGCGTGGTCACCGTGGCCACGCCGACTGCCGGGAGTGCGGAGACGATCCCGAACAGATAAATCCACAGCAGCGGCACGAGGATGCAGCCGAACAGTGTCAGCGTCTGCCCCATGCTCAGCTGCCCGATCCCCAGCCCTCGCGCCCGCCGCCAGTGCCCGTAGGTCACGGTCTGCGTGCTCATCGCTGGCCCCCTTCATCGTCCTGACTGCTAGTCATCTCGTTCGCGGCGGCCTGGGTGGCCTGATAGCCCTGCTGACCCGCGGTGACGGCCGCGCCGGCCGGGCCCGCTGCGGCAGCCCCACCGGCGGCCGCGCCCGAGGCACCGGACGTGGCGGCGGGGCTGGCCCCGGGGCTCCCAGTGGCGCTGGCGGCCGGGGCGCCACTGGGAGCGGGGGAGGGAGTGGACAGCGGGGTGGTGGCGCCGCCGCTCCCGGGCTGGCCACTGCCCTGGGCGCCGGACTCCCCGGCGGCGCCGGGCGTCGATCCGCCCGTGGCAGAGCTGTGGCTGGGACTGGTGGAAGTGCCCCCGCCGGCGGGACCGCTGCCCGGTCCGCCTCCAGGGGAGCTGGCGGCCCCGGACGCCCCGGACGATCCGGAGGAACCGCTGGGGGCGCCGGGGATCGCGCCGAACGCGCCCGCACTGCCGCCCTGCGATCCGGGACCGGTGGCCTGCATCGCGCTGGCCATCGCCGGGGCCGAGGACGAACCACCACCGCCGCCGGAGGCGGCCATCGCGACCGCGCCCGCCGCCCCGGCGAACGCGGCGCCACCGCCACCGCCGCCGGAGACGCGGGTTTCGGCCCAGGAGAAGAATTTCAGCAGCGCGGGCAGCGCGAACAGCGCGAGGAACAGCACCATGACGCCGACCATCACCGTGGCGAGATCCTGGCCCTCACCCATGAACGTGAACCCGATCATGTAGATGAACGCGGCCATCGGCTTGTAGGCCACCAGCGCCAGCGAGGCCGTCGCCAGCTTCGGCCACCACGTCTTGGTGGAGTCGTTGAGTGAGCCGGACGCGGCCAGCGGGATCATCGCCGCCAGGATCAGGATCCCGGCTTGGCGCAGGAATCCGATGATCCACTGCACCAGGGCGATCAGCCCCAACAGCAGACCGAGGACCAGCAGCCCGAACGGGTTCTGGATGATCTCGCGGGTCATCAGCCCTTTCATCCGGTTGCCGAAGTTCTCGGCGGCGTTGTTCATCATCGCCGAAGCGAGCGCGTCTCCGGCCTGGATCGCCCCGGCCAGCACCACCAGCCCGATGGTGACGATGACGGTGTAGCGCACGAGGCCGATGCCGATGTTGAGCAGCGGGTCTTTCTTGCGGCTGACGATCAGCCGGGCGCACTGCCACAGCACCGAGCCGACCAGCATGAACCCGACGATCGGCAGGGTCCACTGCTGCGCGGTGCGCACGGCGTCGGTGTTGGGGTCGACGCTGGGGGTCTGTACCCACCAGGTCATCGCGTGCACGACCATTTCCCCGGCCCAGGTGCCGGCGGACTCGGCCATCGAAGTGAACGCCGACGCCGCGACGTTGCTGGCGGCGTCGCCTGCCGCGTCGCAGACCAGGTTGACGCCGGGAATGTCACACGGGCTGGGCATCTACTTCACCCCACTCCAGGGAACGAAGCCGGACAGGTCCGGCGACACGCGGGCGGTGGAGTGCTCGGCGTCGCTCATGTGCAGCCGCCAGTCGCCGTTCTCCCACCGCATGACCTGGGTGCCGACGGTGTACTTGCCGACCGAGCCGCTGGCGGTCTCGATCACTGCGGTCTGCGCGTCGTAGCTGACGATCCGGAACCCGGCGATCTGCTGGATCCGGGGATCGGTCTGCCCGCGGTCGACCTCGGCGAGTTGCGCGAGGAACTTCGCCTTGTCCGGGCCGGTCACCTGCTGCTCAGCGACCGCGCGCCACTGATCGGCCGGAGCCAGGGCCAGGCGGTAGACGATCTGCACGCTCGCGATGAGCGCGCCGGTCGGGGTGTGGGCGTAGCCGCTGGCCACCGCACCGTCGGTGGACGAAGGCCCGTGCGTGTCCGACATGGGCACCGCCACTCCCTGATACAGCTCCCACCGCACGTCCTGCGGCGCGGTGGTGGGCACAGCGGTGTCCGGTGAGGACGGCAGCGTCCCCGGCTGGGGCGAGGCCTCGCCAGGCGGGGGCGCGGCGACGGTGCCGCTGTCGCGGCCCCAGAAGAACGCGGCGACCCCGAGCACCACGATCACCACGACGGCGACAGCCAGCAGGACCGGCCGACGCCGGGACGGAGTGGGGTTGTCCAGACTGGCCACGGCAGTGGCCTCCTCTCGTGAGTTACAGCGCGAACGCGCCGACCAGAACGGCGGCGACACTGGCGATAGCGAGACCGACGAGGCCGTAGCCCACGCCCATGAATCCCTGCACGGCCACCTCATTGCGGCCCCGGCGGCCGACGATGACCATGATCGCGGAGGCGAGGATGCCGACCATTCCCGCGACCAGGACGCCCCACTTGATCCAGGAGATCAGCGAGTTACCGAAGTTCTCCAACCCCGGCGGCGGCTGTGGTCCCGGGTTCGGCGGCTGCGCGAGGAACGCCGTGGCGTAGTCGGCGGCGACAGTGAGCATGGACATCAGTGACCTCCTGCGGTCGTGATCGAGTGGAAAGGCAGCGCGATGTGCTGCACCTGAGGTGGGGCCTGGCGGGGTTCGCTGGCGCGGGGATTAGGGGGCGGGCGCAGTCCCGGAGGCGCCGACACCGCCACCAGTGGGCGCACCAGCCGCACGAGCGACACCATCGCGGCGTGGTAGTCCCGCAGGTGCTTGGGCACGGTGTCGGCCGGGCGGAACGCCAGCTGGGACGCTTCGGCGTAGGGGTTGCTGACCTCGCGCCAGCGCGGCACCCACGGCACCTTGACCATGCCTTCGGTGTGCGGGGCGAGCATTTTCAGCTTCGCCCGCACCGCCCGGGGCACCCCTTCGGCCTCCACCACCACCGCCAGGACCGGGGAGCCCGCGACCGCGGCGATGTGCCGCTCGGCCAGTCCCACCGAGTACACCGTCGCCCGGCACACCAGCAGGTCGCAGGGCCGGTGCATGCCCGGTGGATACGCGCCCACGCCCAGCGCGACCGCCACGCTGCGGGTGCCGACCCCGCCGGCGACACCGCTGACGATGGGTTCTCTCATGCCAGCTCCTTCCCGACTCGCGCGTCCGCGCCACGGCGCGGTGAGAAACTCCTGGTAGAAACGGCGCAGGGGAGCGCCACGCTCAGCGATCGCGCACACACACCGCTGCGCTGGCAGCGCAGCGGGAAGGGGGAGCCATGAATCGTCGTCTCGTCGTCACCATCACCGCGCTGGTGGTGCTCGCCGTGGCCGTGGTCGCCGGGGCGTTCTGGCTCGGCCGGGCCAGCGGCGGCGACAGTGCGGCCCCGCCCCCGCCGACCGTCACCGTGCAGCACACCGCTGCGCCCGCGACCACGAGCAGCAGTCAGAGCGTGGACTATCCCGAGCCGGTCATCGTTGCCCGCCAGTTCCTCGCCGCCCAGCACACGCTGCACGCCACAGACCCCGGCCCCGATGCCTGGCTCACCCGGGTGGCGCCACTGGTCACCCCGACGATGAACACCGCTCTGCAAAAGCAGTACCGCGGTGGTGGTGGCGGCGCGTCCTGGCCGCAGTTCCAGCAGCAGCGCTGCGAGCGCACCGTGCGCGACCTGCAGGCCCAGCCCTCGCAGGAAGCCCCGAGCACCGACATCAGCAAGTGGCTGGTGGTCAACGGCATCGCTGTCACCACCTGCGAGATCAACCCCACGCAGCCGCCGTTTCCCGCCGAGGAACCGGTCAGCACCGTGCTGGAAATGACCCGGCAACCCTCGGGGCAGTGGCTGGTGAACTCCGAAGTCGAAGCCGGATAGCCGCATCGTCATCTGCCGTCCCCCTACAGAACCCGCGTCGCGCGGAAGAAGTCGCCGCCGAGGCGGACCCGGGTGACGCGCACGGTCATGCCCGACTGCGGAGCCTCGACCATCTGCTCGCCGCCCACGTACATCGCCACGTGGTGGATCCCCCCGGGAGAGGGGCCGTAGAACAACAAGTCCCCAGGCGCGAGCTGGTCGGGGGGAACCTCCCGGGCGCTGGTCGCCGAGTACTGCTGACGCGACGTGCGCGGCAAGGTGACCTGCCCGCCGGTGCCCTGGTGATAGGCGAAACGCACCAGCGAGCTGCAATCGAAGCCGACCACGCCCGCGTCCTGCCCGGTGCCCGGCCCTGGACCTTGCAGAGTGCCGCCGCCCCAGGCGTAGGGGACACCGACCTGCTCCAGCGCCATCGACAACACACCGCCGGTCGCGACCGGGTCGGCGGCCTGGCACTGCACGCCCTCGACCGCGCCCAGGACTTGCAGCGCCGCCTGCTCAAACCCGTGATACCGCTCGGGATACGCGCTGCGCTCCACCGCCTGCGCCGCCTCGCCGGGGCGCATCTGTTCCCAGCCCTCGACATCGAGCAGCACGTCGTAGAACTTGTTGACCTGGTACTCGACGTTGAGCAGCTGCTCCGGGCTGCCCCAGCCCATCGACGGGCGCATCTGGAACACACCCAGGGAATCGGCGTGCCCGTGCGGCAGGTTCCGCAGCCCGGATTCCGCCATCCCCGCCTGCACCGCGACCTGCCACGCCCGCGGCGGCAACTGCCGCTGCTTGCCGATCGCCACGATCGCGCCCGCGATCTGCAGCGACTCCGGGCCGTACCCGGCGACCGTCCCGTCGCCCGCCAACCCAGGCGAGCACATCATGCCCGCACCCAACGCCGGTGGCTGCTGCGATCCGGTCACCGCGACCAGCAGGAACAGCAGCAACATCACGGCGAACGCGCCGAACCGTAGTGCCGCCTTCATCGCCTACCCCCCGGTAGTGCCAGTGCTGTTGCTCCTCCACCCGCACTAACTGTAAACATGTGTAGACAGAATCAGTCAACACTTTTCTGTACGGGGAGTCGCTAAGCGGTCACTAAGTGAAGGCAGGGTGAAGCCCTGACGGGTCGTCGGCGAGGTCAGTAACCGAGGTGGCCCTGCTCCAGATCGTCGATGACTCCCTGCGCGAGATCGCAGGGCCAGACCTTCTCGCACCGAGCGCAGGCCGCCGGGGAGGTGCCGTTCGGTGCGTGCTGCGCCAGCATCCGATGGGCGACGTCCCACCAGACAGTCTTATCGCGGCTATTGAGTGGGTGATCCCGCAAGGCAGCGATGCGCGCCAGCGCGCTGCGGTGGGTGCTGTGCGTGATGTTGTCGTGTGGCATGCCCGGGAGCATGAGCTCCGAGTGTCACCCGGGGAGTTTGTGTACCTGACCAGGGCACCGTCAGGTACAACAGATCTCCCGGGACGACACAGTCGCGCCACGGCAAACCCCGGCGCTGCCGCGTACACAGGAGGAATCAGCCATGAGCGCGATCGACTCGTCCCGGCTACCACGAGGCCAGATGGAGTGGGCGGCGCTCATCGCCGCATTGGCTGCTACCGACGACCGGGCGGAGCGGCACTACCTGGAACTGAAGTCGGAGCTGGACCTCAACCAAGAATCCGGGCGCGCCAAGGTAGCCAAGTTCATCCTCGGAGCCGCCAACCGGCCTCCTGACCTCGCTGCTCGCGCCTTCGAGGGCCACGCCGTGATGATCCTCGGTGTGGGCCATGGTGAGGCGTCGGGAATCGCGCCGTTCGAGGCGCACGAGCTCGCGAAGACGGTCCGGAAGTTCGCCAGCGCTGAGGCGCCTGGCTGGGATTATCAGCGGATACCGGTGGATGCCAACCGAGATGTGATCGCGATCGTCGTGGATCGGCCGGTACCGGGAAAAATGTGGACCTGCTACAAGGACGGCCCGGAAGGGCTCACCGACGGCGGCATCTACATCCGGGCGGACGGTGAAACTCGCCCTGTGAAGGGCGACGAGATGCGCGCCCTCATCGCCCGCCGGAACTCGGCCCCGTCTGCCAAGTTCGATGTGACCGTCGGAGGCTCAGCGTTCTGGTGCGCTTCCGGCGGCATCCTCGAGAACTACATCGACGCCACAACGCGACGTTTGCGCAGGGCGTACCGGGCACAGACGACGGACCCGTCGGTTGCGGCGGCAGCCGCGCTTCAGCTCACTGCGGCTGCCGCCGTGGGCTTCGAGCGGGTCGCAGAGGACCGGAGCCCGGGCGAGTACTGGCAAGAGATCGAGGACTGGGCTGAGGAGACACGGGCGTCGTGGCCACGCATGCTCGACAACATCACCGCCGTGCGCGGGCAGTCATTCGTGCGCGTCGAGAATCTGAGTCAGGTCTTCGTTGAAGATGTCGAGGTAACCCTTCACCTGGAGGGCGAGGTGAAGGCGCTCAAGCCCGTCTCCCCTGACGACTTCAACGTTTCGGAACAGTTGCCCGAACCTCCTCGACGGTGGGGGCCTTCGACGCAGATTCCCCGGTGGAGGCGGGGGCTGACCGGCGGCAGCGGATTGAGTCTGCGGAAGGCGCTGAACCTCGCTAGAGGCATGGACGTGACGTTCAAAGAAGGCTCCACCACACTCACGCTGAGGATCGACGCCGTGCGGCCGGAAGCCACCTACGAGACCCACGGCGGTGAGTTCGTTCTCGCCGTCGAAAATCCCGGTATGGGAGAGATCCGGGGCACCTGGCGCCTCACCGCGAGGGGACATCACGGCGTGTACGAAGGGGAGCTCAGCGTTCCCGTGCGAGGGCTTGACGTGGAAGCGGCACTGCGGCGCCAGTTGCTGCCGACCGCCGCCGAATCCGACGGCTAGCGCCGCTACAACGAGACAGTGCCGGGCTTCTGCGAGCCCGGCACTGTTGTTCGTTGGTTCAGGTTAGGAGTGGCGAACCTGCCAGCACCGACACACCGAGCGCCCACGTCGTCTCGAACACAGCTGCTGTCACTGTCTTGAGTTTCGCCATAGGGCCCACCTGTCCTTCCCTTGTGTCCACATCGTTGATCGGACCTCTAGCAGCGGTCGTTGCGATGTAATTGATGGCGCAGAGAACGACGAAGGCCGCAAGGATGAGCGGTAGCCCTCCGAGAATCGAACTCGGAGCTCCCACCACTAGCCTCAGCCAACGAACCCGCTGAGCTTACTGCCCGGCCAGCAGGCCCGACAACAGCAATCGCAGGGATGCGGGGACATCGACAGTGACGGCAGCCCGCGCCGCGGGGCCGGCGGTTGCCTCCTCATCCCGGCGAGTTCGGCCCCTGGTGTTGTCCTGTGTGGTGTCCACGTGGACGACGCCACTGCGGCAGGTGACTAGTGCGGGTTCGAGCAGTACTGCGGCGGCGAGCGGGTCGTGCAGGGGCAGTGGTGGCCGCTGCTCGCGCGGGGTGTCGGCGAGGAGTTGCGCATAGGCGGCCCAGGGCATGGAGTGGTCAGCGGCGAGCGCACGCAGCCAGGACGTGGTGGGGGTGACCTGCCGGGTGACGTCCAGCCCGACGAGGGTGAGGTCAAAACCGGCCGTGCAGATCCGCGCCGCCGCGTCGGGATCGTGGTGGACGTTGCTTTCCGCGTGCTCGGTGATGTTGCCGGGACCGGTGAACACTCCGCCCATGGCCACGACCGCGCGCAGCAGGCGCGGCAGGTCAGGGTCGACGTCGAGGGCGTGGGCAAGGTTGGTCATCGGACCGAGGGCCAGCACGGACACCTCGCCGGGGTGGGCTCGCGTGAGCCGCACGAGCTGCTCGGCGGCGGATTCCCCGGCCGGTTGTCGCGTGGGTGGCCCGACCAGGTGCCCGAGCGGGTCGTCGGGGTGACGGAAGTGCACGTCCTGCTTCAGCGGAGCGTCCGCGCCGAGCGCGACGGGCGTGTGGTCGTCCCCGGCCAGTTCCAGCACCCGCAGCGCGTTCGCTGCGGCCGCGGGGGCGGGCACGTTGCCGTGCACGGAGCCGACACCGAGCAGGCGCACCGCCGGGTGGCGGGCGAGGAACAGCAACGCCAGCGCGTCATCCAGTCCGCCGTCGGTATCCACGACCACGAGATGGGGGGCGCTACGCACGCGCCACCACTCCTTTCCCCTGCAGGTTGGTGAATTCGCGGGCGACACGTTCCAGCCAGGCGGTGTCGGTGGCGCGGTCGAGGTCGACGGTGCTGTCGTGGTGGGCCAGCGGCGCCGCTGGGCTGTCGTGCACGGGTTCGTGTCCCGCGCGTTTGGCCTCGATGGCAGAGCGAATCGCCGCAGCTTCAGCGTGAGCGTCCCCGGGCGACGGGGCCGGGATCCGGTACGGGCTCAGCAGCAGCAACCCGTCACGGATCTCCACATAGCGGCGGTTCAGGCGCACCCGAATATCGCGCGGATCCTCGAGGTCATCGGCCGGGAGTCCGCTGCGATGCACCTCGGGCACCGCCGTGGTCACCGCCCGCCACAACGGCTCCAACCGGCGATACGTGCGAATGCTGGCTGTCCACTGCGCGAGGTTCTCCAGGCGGGCGGAGTAGGCACACGCGACCACGCCGGCGATGAGCAGCAGGGCGACCAGGCCGGGGCCGCCGACCGCGACCGTGCACCCGACTGAGGAGAACGCCGCGTGGCACACCCCGTCCTCGTTGCCGGTCCCGGCTCGGGACCCGGTGACCAGGCGGTGCACGACGATGGCGATCTTCGACGCCGCATAGGTCACCCCCAGGGCCCCGGCGGTGGCCAGCAGCCGCAAACCCCACCGCAGCACCGGCGGTGCTTGCCCGATGAACTGCAGCGACAGCCGCACGAAGTCGATCAGGGCGATACCGAGGTAGCTGGCGTAGGCCACGGTGTAGATGGCCAGGCTGGGATCGAGGGCGTAAAGGCCGTCGAACGACCCGGTCAGCACGACCGGGTGCGGCCAGAAGAACGTCACCAGCAGCACGGCCGCCGTCACGGCCAGCCAGAGAGCCCGCCGGCGCACCTTCGGTCCGGCCTGCTCGACCGGCCAGCGGGTGTACAGGCTCAGCGCCACCACGCCGAAGGCCGCGACCAGGGTCGAGGTGTTGCCCAGCAGCTTGCCGCCGTCCGGCACGGACTGGTTGATCCAGGCCTGCGTCGGTGTGGCCATCGCGGTGAACGTGACCGCCATGGCCACCAGAATCAGCCCGTAGGCCTGCGCGCCACGCGGGTTCGGGTTCGTCCGGACCCGACTCAGCCGCAGGAGCGCCGCCGCGAACGACGCCGCCGCACAGACGTAGAACAAAAGCGCGGCCGTCACAGCCCGAACGTCGCTTCCACTCGCCGCCCCAGCTCTGTCGCCGGCCGCGACGCGTCGGCGTGGGCGTAAGTCAGCAGCAGCGTCGCGAACCGTTCGGCGTCGCGTTCCTCCTGCGCCTGGTCGGCACGCTGCAGCAGGTGCCCGAGGGCGGTGAGGCTGAGACTGGGCGCGATGGCGCGGGCCTCGGCGACCGAGAGGACGCACTGGCCCTCGTGCTGCTGCAGCATGTGCCCGAGCTCGTGACAGATGATGTGATCCTGATGCGCCCCGGTGGTGTTCTCCGGGTAGGCGATCACGTCATGGTCCCCGCGCCGTTGCCACCCCCCGGTGCTCTCCCCCACCGCCCAGCGCACCGCACACAGATCGATCTCCCGGCCATGCCAGGGCTCCAGCCGGTCGAGGAAGGCGTTGATGGACCACGGGCGAGGCAGGCCGACTTCTGTCACCACCGCCTCGACCAGACCTTCACACTCGTCTCGTAAACGCTGCAACTCCATGACCGTCCCCCTACTCTGCAAACCCCCCGTAAACAGGAGCCGCACGCAGCTGAACTGGTCTTTCGGCGCCGCGGCCCCCACGACGATCTTGACACAATCAGGACGAAGACGGCCCTGGTTTGCGCCGAGAGCGGGTACTGCGTGACTGTTTTCCGTAGGCGTCCAGGCTGTCGATCAGACTCGACACCGCCGCGCGTCCCTCCGGCCCCAGGGACAGATACCGCTGCGCGAGCCGTCGCGCCTCCACACCCTCGCGCGGGTCGTCGGCGGCGGCACTGGCATCCCGACGGTTCACCAGCGCCGTGATCTCGTCGTCCACCGTCTGCGCCACGTCGTCGTCGGAGAAGTAGGTGTCGGGGACGCCGAAGAACTTCGTGATCTCATGGACGATCGACTGGCGGGGCTCACCCCGCTCCCCCCTGCGCAGCTGCCACACATACTGCCGTGACGTATGGAGTTGCTCGGCGATCTCCTGATCGGTGTAGGGCCCCCGATCAGCTGGGTGAATCGTCGCGATGAGGTGCGAAAACTTCTCGGCGAACGATCGAGTCGCGGGGGTGGGCTCGCTCATCGCGGTCTCCATAGCGTGTGAGGGGAGGCAGGCACGCCAGACCCTATCTGCTGACGAAACACGTCTACATCTGTTTACAACAGCGCCCCCTCGTGATGTCAACCTCAGGTCGAGTGACGGCGCTCGGATCTACCGGATCCGCCTGCGATACTCGTACGTATGTTCGATAGTGCGGGCCAATTTGGTCGGGCGGTGCCGGTGCTGCCCCAGCTGCGGTACGAACTGACCGCACGAGGCGGGCTGCGCGAACACCACCCCGCGCACTGTCCGCGCCAGCACCCCGTCGGCAGCGGCACCGTGTGGGTCGGCTGGAACGCGCGCCTGCGGCTGCGGCAGCTGACCTGCCGTGCCTGCCACGCGCACGACCCGGCCATCTCCACCTGGTGCATCGTGGACCCCGGCTACCAGCAGCGGCGCGCCGAGCAGACCGACGGCCTGGGCGTCGAGATCGTCGCGATCCCACCCGAACACCACCCCGCCGGCGTGGGGCGCATCGAGATCCGCCTGAACGGGCGGGCTGTCGGCGACATCGACCTCGCCCTGTGCGCCCAGTGCCAGGCCGGGATCATCGAACACATTCGCGTGGACCCGCCGCCGCACCGGCGCCGCGGGTTCGGTCGCGTGCTTCTGGCAGCAGCCCTAAGCCGTGGCCGGGGCTACCGCTGGTCCACCACCGCGATCGAGGACACCGACTCGGCCCACCAGTTCTGGAAGGCCGTCAGCGATCCGGCGCTGCGTCTCGGCCTGCCCGAGCGCTGTCCCGACATGCGCGCCGCCGCCAGCCTGCAGGAATAGCCAGTAAGCCACGCACGACAGCAGCCCCCGACCAGGTGGTCGAGGGCTGCTGTTCGTGAGCTGTCGGCGGGGGTGGTCAGTCGTCGCTGCGCTCGTTGCCCAGTCGGGCCGACAGGCTGTGTGCCCGCTCCAGCTCGGCCGCCATTCCGCCGACCACGCGAAACCCCTGCCACACCGCCAGGTGCTGCCGCACCCCGTTCAGCGTCTCCGCCAACTCCCGTGCGACCCGCGCACCATCCGGATGCCGGTCTTCCCGCTGCGCCGCTCTCGCGTCGTACACCGTCGGGTCCTCGGCCGCCGCTGCTGCTGCCGCGCTCAGCTGCTCGAACAGCTGGTCCATGCCGTACAACGCGCCCTTCATCGTGCCCAGCACGGAGTCGATCGTGCTCGCCCATTCCAGGGTGTACCGCGCCGTGCCTGGTTGGGTGGCGTTGTTCAGGTAGCGGACCAGGTGCGCGACACCCTGCGCCGCCCCGATCACCGACTCTCGGCTATGCGGGCCGTCGTAGGGCACCTGCTCCTCGATCACGTCGACCAGGTCATCGTCGCTGCTCATAGCTCTTTCCTTCGCGTGTTGGTGGGTTGGGCTAGATGTTCAGAGGTGATGCTGTGGTCAGGAATCGAGGGCGGTGTCCACCGCTCGGCGCAGCATTGCCTGATGGCTGGTTCCCATCGCCGACCACGAGAATTCATCGAGGGCGAGAGCGCAGGCGAAGCGCAGGATCGCGAGTTCGCTCGTTGAGGCCCGCGGCTCCTCGGCGAGCAGGTCCTGGACGGCCAACCAGTCGAATCGGGCCATCTGCTCATCGGGGAAGTAGTGGATGCAGGTCCTGCGGAAATCGGCCCGCCACAACCAGCCCTCGTGCTCCAGGAGCAGGTTGGTGGCGGCCAGGATCAGCGGGGACGGGCCCGTGGACGTCCACCGGCGGATCAGGTCCGCCAGCTCATCGGTGGCGATCGTGGGGTTCAACTGCTCGGGCATGAGAGTCCTTAGGGTTGAGGGGAGGGACGGGGCAGTCACGAGCTGCCCCGTCCCGTCGTGCGGGCGGAGATGACGGTCCCATGACCCACTGACGAGCGGGCAGGATCCGACCAGGTCAGGGCTGCCATATGGTGACCGGGAAAGCACCGGGATCGGTGGCGGGGCACTGCGCGGCGACCCAGCCGATCGGATCGGACAACGCCAAGCAGTGAAGACAGGGGTCGTCGTAGTCGTCGCTGCCCCGATGCCCCGGCCTTTCCTCATCGGGGCAGGAGTCGATCAGCCGCCACCACCGGTACTCCAGCTCAGCGGCGACACTGGGATAGCAGGGCCGCGACGGCCAGCCTCCCGGCAGCGACGCGCCCCACCGGGGATGCAGCGGTGGGTGCGAGTCCCAACGCAGGCACGCCCGGCGATAGAGCGCGTTGAACACGGCGATAGCGCGGCGCGGGTGGTGATGACCGAACGCGACCATCCACTCGTCGTCCTCGAACGCCCGGACTCCGTGCACCAGCGGCAACGTGCGGAGGACTTTGTCGGGGTCGAGGAGCAGCGGTTCGCCATTGATCCCGATCACGGTCATGACTGCACTCCCCTCTGCTCGAAGGCCAGCAGCTGAACGAGTCCAGCCAGGCGCGACCGCGCCTGGGCCTTGGTGTGGCCGTCCCACACCGCCTTAGGGTCTCCGTCGGCGGCCCACGGCACGTGCTCGAACAACTCGGCGTCCTCATCGGCGATGTGGAAGGTGACCTGCCCCGTCGGCCCGTGCAGGACCAGCACCCTGCTCAGGCCGGGCAGACCGTGCGGATCGTGGGTCAGGCGGGCCGACACCGCGGGATGAGTGGCGGCCAGCGCCGCCAGGTGCGCCCGGTCTACATACGCCTCCCGGCCCGGGTCGGTGTCCAGCTGCGGCGACTCTCCCCCGTGCCGGGTGTTTCGCCTGCTCAGCGGATCAGAAGTCGTCGTCATGATCGTCCGCCTTTCGGGCACTTATCGAGCATCAGCAGCAGCGCGGATTTCTCCCCGCTGGTGATGGTGAGGGCGTAGTGATGCTTCACGGTGACCCAATCCGAGGCGTAGGTACACCAGTAGCCGACGAGCGGCGGTTTCCACTCGTCCGGCGCCTTGCGGCCCTTCTCCTGGTTCACGTTGTCGGTGACCGCGAGCAGCTGCGGGCGGGTCAGGTCGTTGGCGAACGCCTCCCGCTGGGCCTGAGTCCACGACCGCGCCCCGGACACCCAGCTCTGCGCGAGCGGCACCACATGATCGATATCGACGTCCGAGGGATCGGTCCAAGTCTGCCCGTCATACGGCGAAACCCACGTGCCCGACGTCGACTTGCAGCCTGGACCGGTCATCACGTCTGTCCCGTCGCGTTCGAGCACGACCTCCCGGGTGTTGCACCCGTCGCCCTGGCTCGACCAGTGCGGGAAGTCCTCGTCCCGGTCATAGCCAGCGAGGCTGCCCCGGGGCCCGACCGGCAGCTGCTCCAACTGCTCACGCACGTCCACCACGGCATACGGCTCCGACGCCGAGGTTGCCGCGCTGGTGAGGGTGAGCGGGTGGCAGCCGGTCAGCATCACCGTCGCGCCGATGAGCAGCATCAACGCCTTTATGGGGTCGCTGCTCACCGCCCACCTCCAGCAACATCGCTCAGGTGCGAGGTCAGATCGCGACTCGCCGCCGTGTCGTGGACCTTGTTCGCAGCGGCGGTGAGCCGAATGGTCTCGTTGGTCATAGGGGTTCCCTCTCTTTCGCGAAGAGGTTGGCTGGACCCGGGCGGTCCCCGTCCCGCACGCGCGGATGACTTGCGGGGCGGGCACTGCGCCCGGGCCGATCACAGCAGGTCGACGACCTGTTTGCCGGTGAGGTAGCCACCTGCGCCACGGAGGGCTTTCGCTACCCGCACGATGCGCGACCAGTTCCTATCCACCATCTGCTCGCCGATCTTGCGCGCCTTGCGATGGTCGATCGAGGCATACCTGCTGAACATCGACGCAATGTGCATGTCGGATTCGCTGGCGCGGTTGACGCATCCCCGCACTGCCGATGCTCGATAACCCAGTTCGGTGAACGCACGAAGCTCCGCGACAGGTCCTACGTACGAGACGACCATCCCCTTGTCCGGGCGGTCTGAGTAGTCCACGACCTCCGGCTTCCTGGGATCGCTGTACCTGGTCAGGCCGGGGAACAGTGGCAGGCCGAACAGACGGTTGCGTCGTTCGATCTCCACGGAGAACGGCACGATTCCGTAGACGATCGCGGTGACGGCGTGCGCGGCTTCGTGTATCGAAGCCGCAGTGTGTAGGTCCTCGACGGTTACTGTGCGGCGGCCTTTCCTGGTGAGGACCGGCCGGTCCTCACCAGGCCGCCGGGTCGGCTCGTCGACGTGGCGTACCGGCGGTGGCACGGACAGGCCGAGGCCGAGTTGCCGACGCCGCTGGTGGCTTCGTTTCCGCCGGCCAGTCACGACGCGACCAGGGCGGCGATGTCGGCTTCTGCGGCCCAGCGGCGACGCATCCGGCCGATCAGCCGAAGCTTGTCGGCCTGCTCAGGTTCGACAGATTCGACCTCGGCGGCGAGAGCGTCAGCAAGGTCGGCGGCCAGCTCGATGAACTCGGCAGCCGCCGCGTAGTCGTGGCGATCGATGCAGCGTTGTCCGGAGCGCATGGCGCGCACGGCCAGCAGGCGCAGCGCGTGGACGTAGTGGGACACTGGGGTCGCTCCCATCTGGTGACGGTTGGGTGTGAAAACCAGGTGCGGCGCGGGCGCTGTGAGAGGTGTCTTCCGCGCCGCACCTGGCGGTCTATCGGTGTTCGTCGCGGCCGAGGTCGTCGAGGAACTGGCTCGACTTGTTCACCGCGGTGATGCTGGTCTCGGTGTCGTCTGGCAGGGCCACCCGCGCGGCATAGCCCTCGTGGTCGAACTGCCTCGGTGGGTGGTGCCCATCAGTCTCCGTACCTTTCTCGCTGTGCGCGGCGGATCTGGTGAATACGGGAAACGGAGATCCCAATTCGGTGGGCGATCTCCTCAGGTCGATATCCGGCCGCGTAGCCCTCGTCGATCGCGCGCGGGGTGAGTTCGGTGATGCGATGGTCCAACTGGCGGCGCTGTCGGCGGAGGTCAGCGACCTCCCTGAGTGCTGGCGTCTGGTCGTTCATACGCAACACTGTAGCGGGTGGTGTAACTCCTACACAAGTAGCTATTTTTCACTGGTGATGACGTCCTGTACTGCCCTCGCACACCCGTTGACGCCCCGGCGATCCCATGGGTGAACGATGGACTGAATCGCTATCAGTGCACGTCAACGGACTGAGTTAGTCTCTTGCCAAGACTCTTGGCTAGTCTCTGTACTAGCGGTCAAATAGGCTGCACGCCAGGCAACATGTCAGTTCTATGCTGCGAACTGTTGTCGGAGCTAGATACAAGCTTTTGAGCCAACTAGGCCTAGTGCTGGATACAGGCCGCTTACAAGACTGATGAAAGTTCCATCGCCAGCCAGTACCTCTGGTCTGCCTGACAACCAGACGTAGTACTGCGTATAGGGCATCTCTATAGATGCACCTAACGGTTCAGCGTTAGGCAGTGCTCTGGGACTGACGCAAGTCCTCTCGTACAGACGTACTTATAGCCCGCCTATAGAGCTGCCAAGAAGCGGCGAGGTAGGCCAGCCACAGGTAGCTAAGGTCGGACTTGTATCAGTCCTATCTGACGTTTGCACTTCAAGATCACGACACGCGTTGCCGTATGGTCTGACGAGCTGGTGCACTCACGGCGATAATCTCGTCAGCGCGAGCGGCCGCGTGCTCGGTCAGACAACGCACCTGCCGCACGCGCAGGCAGATAGTCCACCGAATTGGCAGAAGGGGAGCCGGATGTGGTTGCTACCCAACTACCCGACCTGAGTCAGCTCAACCTCAAGAGATTCAGCGAAGGCACATCGCAGGAGGAACTCGACGCGTTCATCGACACGATCCGGCCGCTGCTGGAGCGAGTTATCGCGGTGTTCCAAGGAAAAGGCGGCCAGGGCAAGACATCGCTCGCCACCCACAAAGCTGCGCTACTGGCCGAGGCCGAAGCAGCCAAGGCTGAGGTGGGCGAGCCACACGGTCGAGTCTTGATCGTGGAGATGGACTCGCAGGGGAACACGCACGAGGACCTTGGCACAGGCGGGGATCCTCTCAACGATCATGGCGAGTCGCTGGCCATGGCCGTCCTACATGGCCAGGACCCGACGATCATCCGTGATGTGCGGCCGTGCCTCGACATGATCCCCAGCGGCGACGAGCTGGAGAACCTGGCAGCGATGCTCACCGGCATTCAGCAGAAGCGCGGTGCAGCGGCCTGGCTCGGGCTGGCGGTCGCGCTGGCGAAACTAGTGCATTCGGAGGGGTACGCCTGGATTGTGCTCGACTGTCCGCCGGTGAGCCCCGAGCCGCAGAAGCTTGCCTTGGTGGCTGCACGGTGGGTACTGGTACCTGTCTCGGTCGCTGACTCTGGCTCGATCAACGGCCTAGGTGGAGTGAGCAAGCGGTTTGCCGATGCCGGGCGCCTGAACCCGGACCTCGAGCTGCTGGGCGTGGTGCTGTTCGGGTTCGATCATCGGTTCCACAGCAACCGTAAGACGGGGGAGCGGCGACCCGTCGGGCGATGGGTGGAAGCCCGCAAGAAGGTGCAGACACTGCTGAGCGAGGCTGGCGCGGACGCCCCGGTTTTCAACACGGTGATCCGTAAGGCGGAGTCCGTGGCCATCACCTGCCGGGAGCGCGGTCAGCTGTCCCACGAGGTCGCTGAGTCCACCGACGGTGTCAAATGGTGGGAAAGGCGTCGCGGCGGCGGAGGAACGGTGCTGCCGACCGAGCGAGCCGAGCAGGTCGGCCAGGACTATGTCGATCTGACTTTGGAGGTAGTTGAGCGCATCTTCGTGCTTGAGGAGCAGGAGGCGGTGATGCCCGTATGAGCGACCAGACAACCAGCACTGCACACGGCCGGGGACCGGTCGCACCACCCAAGCCGGATGTCTCTGCCTTCGGCAAGCGCGGCGAGCGAGGGCGCCGCTTGGCGGCCGCCCAGCGGGGAAGCGGGCGCTCTGGCACTACCGATTCGGCTGCCACTCAGGGCGCCACTAGCAACATGAGTAGCGGTGTTCCGACGCCTACACAAGAGCAGACCACCACCGCATCAGTCTCGGAAAAACTAGCCGGGGAAGATACTTCCGTTCCCGCTCCAGTCGAGACCGCCACAGCACCGGCCGAGCAACTGGCCTCCGGCACCGTTCCCGTCGCTACAAAGGACTCTGAACGAGCCCCCGGATCTGACGCAGCCCACACCCCATCCGAGTCGGAGCAGCCTGACACCAGATCACCCGACGGCAGCGAAGGGGCCACCCCCGACGAGCGTCCCGGGGGACCTGACGAGACCGGGGTCGACGAAACGCAGGACGACGAGGACGAGGAATTCTGGGTCGGCAAGGCCACCAAGCAGAGCTGGGTTCCGGACGCAATCGCGGCGAAGTTCCACAGGATGCAGGACAGCGGCAAGACCGCGGAAACCATCGTGCTCACAGCCATCGGGAACTGTTCGGGCCGACTGCCGGAGCTGATAAAGGCTGCTCGCGGTCCCGTTCATGAAGACGGCCTCTTCCCCGGCCTTCCGGTCATCGAGCGGGGGCCGGGCCGCAAGAAGAACGACCGCCGAAACAGCGCACGCATCCAGTATCAGGTATCCCCGAAGTTCAGGCCGGCATTGGAACGCGTTGCCAAGCAGCACCGACTGAAGCTGTCCGTCCTCGTTCGTCTCGCACTCGGTGACTACTTCGGCATCCCCGTGCGGATCGACCGCGTCAAGTAGCGGCGCGATCGATCCCGCACGGGCGCGCCACACAAGCCCCCGACGTAGGCGAGGCCCCGGAGCCCCCCAGCCAACCCCCACTGGAACGCGATGTCCAGGCGTCGGGTTGGGGGAGTCTCGGGGTCCTCGACGGGTCCACGCGGCTATCCCAAACCCACCCCAGATGTGCAGTTCAGCCGCGAAGTGGGGTGCGAGTAACCAGCACCCCAGTCATCCGAATTTGGGGCTTGTTGGGGTACCTCAGTCGGCGAGAGTTGGGGTGGGGCTGTTGGGGTGCTCCGCCACCCCAACAGAGTGGGGCTTGGGGTATCCCAAAGGGCTCCGCTCGCCCACCAACACAACTGCCCCCATGTCAACCCAGATTGGGGAGTCACTGGCAACCTCGCTGAGGGGGTCTCCGAGTTCAGCCAGAGCCGCCACCGTCGACCTTGGAGGAGTGGGGGAGCGGGACAGTTGGCCGCACTGCGGCGACCGCTCCCGGGGGGTTGGGGACCCCAACCCATCACCCTGGGCCCCACCCGGATCCGGCACATCCCTCGACGAAGGCCCTCCTCGATGCTCACAACGAGTGAGCGAACAAACGCGGCGAATATTCGCCGCTCAGCCGCGAACAATGACGCCAAAACCCGTCCCTCGTGGCGCGCGCGCCTACCACGTAGACCCCCCTCCTTGTCAACTCGCAGCGCGCATGCGGCGAACAACGGGGCCCACACGCCACGCGTAACGGCCTGCAGTCAGACCTGACTCGTCCACGATCGGCAGCCCAGGCGCCTCCCTCGGATTCTGGTCAGGTCAGACATCCCAGAGCCCCCAGGCTCCCGGCCAATCCAGGTCGAGGCCGCCACCTATGGAGCAGCTGTATAACTAGTTATACAGCTGCTCCATAGGTGGCGAAGTCCCGCCCGGAGAAAGCCCGCAATGCCGCCTGAGTGCCCCTGTAGCGTCCGCGCCTCCCTCTCCGGTGTGTGTTACCGAAGATGGGCCGAGGGAGCGGGAGCGGTTCTCGTGGGCGGCAACCCGGGCGAGTGCGGCTACCATGGTCAACTCGCTTCCTCGGTGGCGAGGTCGCAGAAGCGGCTGTAGTGCAACTGGTGGGCAACGGTGACGGTGGCCTGCTGACCATCCCGGTGCTTGGCGAGGATCAGATCGGCCTCGCCAGCGCGCGGGCAGTCGCGCTCGTAGGCGTCGGGTCGGTGGATGAGGATCACCACGTCGCTGTCCTGCTCGATGGAGCCTGACTCGCGCAGGTCGGAGAGCATCGGCCGCTTGTCGGTGCGTTGTTCGGGGCCGCGGTTGAGCTGGCTGATGGCCACGACCGGCACCTCCAGCTCCTTGGCGAGAAGCTTGAGTTGGCGACTGAAGTCGGACACTTCCTGCTGCCGGTTCTCCGTTCGCTGTCCGGATGTCATGAGCTGGAGGTAGTCGACCACGATCAGCCGGAGGTCGCGGTCCTGTCGCTTCAGCTGCTGCTTGAGTCGCCGCGCTTTGGCGCGGATGTCGGCGACGGTCGCGGACGGTGAGTCGTCGATGTACAGCGGAGCTTCGCTTACCGTGGCCATCGAGCGAGCCAGGTGCGTCCAGTCGTCGTCGGTGAGCCCACCTGTGGATCGCAGCGAGGACAGGCGGATCTTGGCGTGCGCGGCCGCGAGTCGAAACATGATCTCGGTCTTGGACATCTCCAAAGAGAAGATCACGCTGGCCATGTCCTGCTCGACCGAGCAGGCGCGGGCGAAGTTCAGCCCGAGAACGCTCTTGCCCATGCCAGGGCGGGCGGCGAGGGTGATCAGCTGGCCAGGGTGCAGACCGTTGGTGAGGGCGTCCAGGTCGAGGATGCCGGTGCGGATGCCGCGTTGCCTGGCACCGGTCTGGAAGTCGTCCACCGCGTCGTACATGGCTTGGAGCAGGTTGCCAACAGAGTCGATCTCGGCGGTCTCGCGAGCATCGGCGACGTTGTCCAGTTCGGCCTGGGCCCGCGCGAGTGCTTCACCAGCATCGGCTCCAGTGGCGTAGACCGCGATGCGGGTTGCCGCTTCCTGGAGGCGACGCCGCCTTGCCCGGTCGGTCACGATTCCGGCGTGGTAGGCCGCGCTCGCAGGCGCGGCCTCCGACATCAGAGTGTGCAGGTACGGGGCGCCCCCGATACGGGTGAGGTCGCCCTTGCGGTCGAGCGCGTCCGCCACGGCGATCGGATCGTGCGGTTCACCGAGGCCGTACAGCTCGAGAATCTGCTGGTAGATGGCTTGGTGCACGGGCCGGTAGAAGTCGCTGGCCCGTTCGGCGGCGGCACCGATCACGCCAATCACGTCGGCGACCGCGACGGTGGACGTCATCATCGCGCCGAGAACGGCCCGTTCAGCGGCGAGATCGCACATCGGCTGGTGGTCTGCATCGGCAGGCTGGGTCATGGTCATGGAAATGTGAGTTCCTTCCCGTGTCCGGCCCGAACGGATGACTTTGGGCGGCGTGCCCGATCGGGCTTATGGATTCGAGGGGTGAGGGTCAGTCGGCGTCGACGGTGCGCTTCGGACGGCAGTCCGGGCAGGGGCGTTCGCGGCCGTCGACGGTGATGGTTCGCCAGGGCAGCGGATCGCCTTCGTGGGACCGGCACGCCGAACAGGCCGGGAGAGCAGGCGCGGCCGCAGGCGGCGGGTCGTCATGCTGCTGCGGACCCTGGGGCAGATCCGTGTCTTCGGGCTGCGGTAGCTCGATGGCATCGGAGGGCGTCGGAATCGGCAGCATGTCCGGCGCGAGTGCGTTGGCGACGTAGCCGGCTGGGTTAGCTTTCTGGCCCGGCTTCCGACGCTGTTCGTCCTTGGCGCGGCGCTGGAGCGTCGCGATCACGTAGTCCTGGACGTCAGCCTCTGACAGGCCGTGGTCCTGCAGTGCGGAATCGACCAGGAGTGCCAGCTCGACATGCTGGCGACGATTCGGACGTTGCCCAGATGGCCATGGCGAGCGAGCCACAACGGCCATGGCGGTATTGGAGGGCGCGCCGCCTGGCCCGGCATCGCCGGGCGGCGTCGCCCTTCGATCGATCGAGGGAGGGAACTCCCGAGAGGGAGTTCCCTCCCTCTCTCTATCTAGCACACCCTTCGTCGAGGGTGTGGGCCTGACCTGGGGAAATGCCTCCACACCCTTCGTGGGGGGTGTGGCCACACCCTTCGTCGAGGGTGTGGGCCTGACCTGGGGAAATGCCTCCACACCCTTCGTGGGGGGTGTGGCCACACCCTTCGTCGAGGGTGTGGGCCTGACCTGGGAATCCTCGATCCGGCCGTGCTTGGTGCGAGTGATCGACACAGCCCCCTTGCGGCCCGCTTCGTGGTGGGCTCGATAGGCCGCATCGCGATCGTCGGCGAACCAAGCAGCCGCCTCAGCGAGGTTGCGCGGCCCGACGTAGCCGGGTGGAGAGTCCATCCGGACGGCATAGGTGTCGGGGATCTGCTGCCCGGTCAACGGGTCCCGGCGCTTGCGGCGGCGGCCGGTCTTTGGGTCGACACCGCCGTCGAAGATGACCAGGAACCCGATCTGCGCCAGCTCGTCCAGAGGCTTCTGGAGGCCCTTGTCGTACCGCTTAACGCCGAGCCACCAGGCCAGGAATTCCCGGTTCAGGGTCGGGGCGTGGTCGCCATGCACTGTCATGGCTCCGGCCAGGAGGGCGTCGGCCAGGTGGGTGGCCGCGTGCGATACGCCGGATGCCTTGACCCACAGCGGCACACTGATGCTGCTGGGAGCTTCCAGGAAAGCGCCGGTGATGGGCGCGGTTCCGTTGTCCTGTTCTGTGGGGTAGTCGGTTGCCGTGTTGCTCAACCGCTCGTCCTTTCGGAACGAGCCTGGTCGTGAGTCGACTCACCGCGCCACGTGTATTTGCTAGGTAGCAACAGTCCGGTATGCTGCGTAGCACGGGTCGAATCACAGACCAAGCGATTCGAGAAACGCTCCGCGCGATAGGCGGCCAAACCAATCCGCGCGGGGCGTTTTTT
>NZ_SWMS01000003.1 GCF_005146945.1 Prauserella endophytica | reverse complement strand
TCTCGATCTTGCCCGGAATCGACAGGCCGGGCGCCACCTCGCCATAGCCCTCCGGCTTCTCCACCAGAAAAGCCGTCAGATTCTGATGCGGCTTCTCCCCACCCTCGTCGGTCCTGGCCAGCACCGCGATCAGATTCGACGTGCCCCCGTTGGTCAACCACATCTTCGAACCGTCGATGACATAGTCATCACCGTCCCGCCTGGCACGAGTCTTGATCGCCGCCACATCCGAGCCCAAATCCGGCTCCGACATCGAGAACGCCCCACGCACCTCCCCGGTGGCCATCCGCGGCAGATAACGCTCCTGCTGCGCCCGAGTGCCATGCTGACGCAGCATGTAGGCCACGATGAAATGCGTGTTGATCACCCCCGACACACTCATCCACCCACGGGCGATCTCCTCCACCACCAACGCATACGTCAGCAGCGACTCACCCAGCCCACCGAACTCCTCCGGGATCATCAACCCGAACAGGCCCATCTCCCGCATCCCCGCCACGATGTCCGCCGGATACACATCCCCATGCTCCAGCTCCTGCGCATACGGAACGATCTCCTTGTCCACGAACCCCCGCACCGTCGACAAGATCTCCTGCTGCACATCGGTCAAACCAGCGGTCTGCGCAAGGCGGGCCATGGGAAAGCTCCTTCGAATGGGACGGGTCAGGGCAGGATGAGGGTGACGGATTCGGCCACGCAGGCCGGTTTGGCGGCGTCCTCGAGCTCGAGGACGTACTGCGTCCGCAGCTGCGAGCCGATATCCAGGTCGTGTAGCTCCAGGAACGACGCTGTGGCGCGGACCCGCGAGCCTGCGGGCACGGGGGAGGGGAACCGGACCTTGTTGAGGCCGTAGTTCACCCTCGCCGATCCGGCGTCGAGCCGGAACAGCCGCTTGTTGAACAGCGGCAGCAGCGACAGTGTCAGGTAGCCGTGGGCGATCGTGCCGCCGAACGGCCCGGTGGCGGCGCGCTCGACGTCGACGTGGATCCACTGGTGGTCGCCGGTCAGCTCGGCGAACGCGTTGATCCGCTCCTGGGACACCGGTTCCCACTCCGTGGGTCCCAGCTCGGTGCCCAGCCGGGCGCGCACGTCGTCGAGCGAGGTCAGGACGGTGGGGCTCACGCGGCCACCCTTTCGAAGATCGCGGCGAGGCCCTGGCCCCCGCCGATGCACATGGTCTCCAGCCCGTAGCGGGCCTCGCGGCGCTGCAGCTCCCTGGTGAGCGTCGCCAGGATCCGGGCGCCGGTGGCGCCGACGGGGTGGCCGAGCGAGATACCCGAGCCGTGGACGTTGAGCCGCTCGAAGTCGCTCTCGCCGAACTTCCACTCGCGGGTGCAGGCGAGCACCTGCGCCGCGAACGCCTCGTTCAGCTCGATGAGGTCCATATCGGACAGGCTGAGCCCGGCGCGGGCGAGCGCGGCCTCGGTCGCGGGAACCGGCCCGATCCCCATGACCTCGGGGCCGACCCCCGCCACACCCCACGACACCAGGCGGGCCAGCGGCCGCAGGCCCAGCTCGGCGGCGCGGTCGGGGTGGGTCACCACGCAAACCGCGGCCGCGTCGTTCTGCCCGCTGGCGTTGCCTGCGGTGACCGTCGCGTCCGGGTCCTGTTTGCCCAGCACCGGGCGCAGGCCGGAGAGGGTCTCCAGTGACGCGTCGGCGCGCGGGTGCTCGTCGGTGTCCACCACGACGTCGCCCCTGCGGGAGCTGACGGTCACGGGGACGATCTCCTCGGCGAACACGCCGGACCGCTGCGCAGCCACGGCCCGCTGGTGCGAGCTGAGCGCGAGCCGGTCCTGCTCCTCGCGGGGAATGCCGTACTCGCGGCGCAGGTTCTCCGCTGTCTCCAGCATCCCGCCGGGCACGGGGTGGTGCCGCCCGCCCGCGGTGACGCGACCACGGGCCAGCCCGTCGTGCAGCGTCACGCCGGGGCCCTTGACTCCCCAGCGCATGTCCGTGGAGTAGAAGGGCACGTTGCTCATGCTCTCGGCGCCACCGGCGATGATCACATCGCTCGCCCCGGCCTGCACCTGCATCGCCGCCTGCACCACCGACTGCAGGCCGGAGCCGCACCGCCGGTCCACCTGGAGGCCCGACACCGTGATGGGCAGGCCCGCGTTGAGGGCCACGACCCGGCCGATCGCCGGTGCCTCGCTGTTGGGGTAGCAGTGGCCGAGGATCACCTCGTCGACGGCGGCCGGGTCGAGGCCGGTCCGGTCGAGCAGGCCGCGGAGCACGGCCTCGCCGAGCTCCGCCGCGGTCACGCTCTTCAGCGAGCCGCCGAAGCGGCCGATCGGGGTCCGCACCGGTTCGCAGATCACCGCGTCACGCATGGTTTCTCACCTTTCGCTGTCGTGTCGAGGCCCGCTCACATGAAGCGGCCGCCGGTGACCTCCAGCACCGTGCCGGTCATGTACGAGGAGAGGTCGCTGGCGAGGAAGAGTGCGACGCTCGCGACCTCCGACACCTCGCCAGGGCGCTGCATGGGGATTTCGGCCATTTTCTGGTCCCACGCTTTCTGCGGCATGGCCTCCGTCATCGCCGACCGGATGAGGCCGGGCTGGATGGCGTTGACGCGCACGCCGTGGTGGGCCATCTCCTTGGCCGCCGCCTTGCTCAAGCCCACGATGCCCGCCTTGGCCGCGGAGTAGTTGGTCTGGCCGACCATGCCGACCTTGCCTGACAGCGAGGAGATGTTGACGATCGCGCCCCTCTTGCGCTCCCGCATGATCGCGGCGGCCTTGCGGGTGCCGTTCCACGTGCCCTTCAGGTGCACGTCGATGACCTGGTCGAACTGCTCCTCGGTCATGGTGCGCATCGTGGCGTCGCGGGTGATGCCCGCGTTGTTCACCAGCACGTCCAGCGAGCCGAACGTCGCCAGCGCCGTGTTCAGCAGGGTGTCCACTTCGGACGCGTCGGTGACGTCGCAGCGGACGGCGACGGCCACCTCGGGCCCGCCGAGCTTGTCCGCGGCGGCCCGTGCGGCGTCAAGGTCGAGGTCGCCGAGGACGAGCCTGGCTCCCTCTCGCGCGAACTGCTCGGCGATGGCGAAGCCGATGCCCTGTGCCGCGCCGGTGATCACCGCGGTCCTGCCGGCCAGTAGCGCCATGGTCGTAGCGTTTCCCTTCCGTCGTCTCTCGTCTCAGTGTTGGCTCTCGGTGGGGCCGGACACCAGTCCGGCGTCGTGCAGCCTGCCCAGCTCCGCGGCGGACAGCCCGAGGTACCGGCTGAGCACCTCGTCGGTGTCGGTGCCGAGCAGGGGAGCGGGTCGAGGGGGCTGCGTGCTGCCCGACCAGCGCAGCGGCCCGGCGGCGGCGACCATCGCGCCGACGCCCGGCTGGTCGATCTCGGTGACGATCGAGCCGGGATCGGCCAGCGCGAGCGTCGCCGCCTCGTGCGTGTCCCGGTACGGGCCCCACAGCACCCTGGCGCGGTCGAGCCGCTCGCCGATCTCGGTGAGGCCGCGGCCCTCGAACCATGGGCGCAGGATCGCCTCGATCGTGTCGCGGAGCCGGTAGCGGTCGGACTCGGTGCTGAGGTCGGCGTCGAAAACCGGCTCGAGGGCCGTGAACACCTTCGTGGTGCCGGTCGCCGCGCACAGCGCGTCCCACTGGCCGGGCGTCAGCGCCAGCACCATCACCCGCCGCCCGTCGGCGGTGGGGAAGTCCACGCCGAAGCTGCCGAACGTGTGGTTGCCGTGGCGCGGCCTGCCCCGGCCCGCGAGGCGCGCCTCGGCCAGCCAGCCGAGGTTGCCCACCGCCGCGAGCGCGACGTCGGACAGCGCCACGGTGATGCCCGAGCCCTCACCGGTCGCGGCACGCCGGTGCAGCGCCGCGAGCACACCGGTCGCGGCGGTCATGCCGGTGAGGAAGTCCCACGCCGGCAGCACGTGGTTGACGGGCGCGGCATGGTCCTGCGGCCCGGTCATGTCCGGAACGCCGACCTCGGCGTTCGCCGTATAGTCCACCGCGGGCTTGCCGTCCGGTTTGCCCTGGACATGCACGTGGATCACGTCGCGCCGTCGCTCGGCCAGCTCCTCGTAGCGCAACCGGGTGCGCCCGGCGACGTTGTCGAGGTAGATGCCGTTGGCCGGCCCGTCGGCCGTGGCGAGCGCGGCGAGCAGTTCGCGGCCCTCGGGGGCGCGGAAGTCGAGCGCGACGGAGCGCTTGCCCTTGTTGAGGTTGTTCCAGTAGAGGCTCGTGCCGTTGGGCGCGACCGGCCAGCGTCCGTGGTCGCCACCGCCCTGCGGCAGGTCGACGCGGATGACCTCGGCGCCCAGTTGCGCCAGCGCCATCCCGCCGGAGGGGCCCGCCACGAACGTCGCGCATTCCACGATGCGCAGTCCGGCGAGGGGAGTGTCCGGTGTGCTCACGAAAAGGTCGGCTCCCTGTCCTCGAGGAACGCCGCGCGCCCTTCCGCGGAGTCCCTGCCGTGCCCGGCCAGTGCGACCGCGACGCGCTCCGCTTCGGGGAACGCCCCGCGAAGGACACCTCCGCCCAGCCGGGCCAGTGACTTGGTGAGTGCGTTGCTCTCGCTCTGGCCCGCGAGGGCGTGGCGGCCGTGCGGCCGGTTCAGAGTCACCGCGGTGATGCCCGCCTGGACGGA
Source organism: Prauserella endophytica (assembly GCF_005146945.1). GTDB lineage: Bacteria > Actinomycetota > Actinomycetes > Mycobacteriales > Pseudonocardiaceae > Prauserella_A > Prauserella_A endophytica. Next base: position 416,759 of record NZ_SWMS01000003.1, on the reverse strand, counting down.
ACAGTGCACTGCCTGCCCGTCGGGCATCCCAACCTCCGTCATCGCGGCCTCGCTGCTCGTATGTTTTATAACCTAGATATATGATCCTGCATAGTCCCTGGTGAGAGGCGCAGGTTACAGTTGCTCGAACGGAACCGGAGCGCCTCGGCGCTCCCCTGGCAGCAGTGAGGGTCGACGACATGAGTCAGGCGTCCAGCCCGCCCCGGCGCACCCGCTCCCGGCCTGCCCGCGTACCGAAGCGGGGCCTGCCCGACGAGGTGGCCACCTACGTGCGCGAGCTGATCATGTCGGGGCAGCTGCGGTTCCCCGAGTTCGTGCGGCTGGAGCGGATCGCCGACGAGCTCGGCGTGAGCGTCACCCCGGTGCGGGAGGGCCTGCTCACCCTGCGGGCAGAGGGGCTGCTGCAACTGGAGCCCCGCCGCGGGTTCATGGTCGCCCCACTCTCCGGCGACGACATCCGCGACCTGTTCTGGGTGCAGGCTCAGCTGGAGGGCGAGCTCGTCGCGCGGGCGACGCCCAGACTGACCGAACAGGACCTCGCGGCGCTCGACGAGATCCAGGCGAGCCTCGCCGCCGCGCTTGCCGACAACCGGGTGGAGGAGATCGAAAGCCTCAACCACGAGTTCCACAACCTGCTGGCGCGAGCGGGCAGGTCACCGAAGCTGACGTGGTTTCTCGCCCAGTCGGTCAAGCACACGCCTTCGCGCTTCTACGAGACGATCGGCGGCTGGGTGCAGGCGTCGGTGAACGACCACTACCCGATCCTGGAGGCACTGCACGCGCGCGACGCCGAGGCGGCACGCGCGGCGATGCTCGCCCACATCCACAATGCGGGCGAGCTGCTCAGCCGCCACGTCGACAACAGGCTCACCAGCGGACAGGCGGACTGACCTGGCGCTTCGCCACCGGTCGGCGGATCGCGCCGGCGGCCTTGGCGGGCAGCGCGTCCGGCTCGCAGGGCTGCGGACCTGGTTGAACACCTCCGGGCGTGGCCGCTGCGCGGCGTGGCCAGCGGGGCGGCGTCGTCGGGAAGTGTGCTGCGTGCACTCCGAGGGGAGCAGCGGCGCGCCGGTCGTGGTTCCCGCCAGGGGCGGCGCCTAGGCTCGGTGCATGGCGAGGTACTTCGACGTCCACCCCGACAACCCGCAGACACGTTCGATCGGCAAGGTGGTGGAGATCCTCCGCGGCGACGGGTTGATCGCGTACCCCACCGACTCGTGCTTCGCGCTGGGCAGCCAGCTCGGCAACCGCGACGGCATCGACCGGATCCGCTCGATCCGGCAGCTCGACGATCGGCACCACTTCACTCTCGTGTGCCAGGACTTCGCGCAGCTCGGCCAGTTCGTGCACATCAACAACGCCGTGTTCCGGGCGATCAAGGCGGCCACGCCCGGCAGCTACACATTCATCCTCCCCGCCACCAAGGAGGTGCCGCGCCGGCTGCTGCATCCCAAGAAGAAGACCGTCGGCGTCCGCATCCCCGAGCACACCGTCGCGCTGGCGCTGCTGGCCGAGCTCGGCGAGCCGATGCTGTCCAGCACCCTGCTGCTGCCCGGCGAGGAGGAGCCGCTGACGCAGGGCTGGGAGATCAAGGACCGGCTCGACCACGTGCTGGACGCGGTGATCGACTCCGGCGAGTGCGGCACCGAGCCCACCACGGTGGTGGACTTCTCGGGCGACGAGCCCGAGATCGTGCGCGCCGGCGCCGGCGACGTGGCCCGGTTCGCCTGACGCCGGTGCCCAGCCGCAGTGAAGGCCACCTTGCCTGCGTTCAACGCAGGCAAGGTGGCCTTCACTGCAGCCGGCGAGCTGGACGGCGTCAGAGTGCGCGCTGCCTGCCCGCCCAGTACGGTGCGCGCAGGGTCCGCTTGAGGATTTTGCCGGTGGCGTTGCGGGGTAACGATTCCGCGACGTCCACAGTGGCCGGGCACTTGTAGCGGGCCAGGCGCTCCCGGCAGAACTCGATCACCTCGTCCTGGTCGATCGTCGCCCCCTCGACAGGGACGAGCACGGCCTTCACGGTCTCTCCCCACTTGTCGTCGGGGACGCCGATGACGGCGCACTCTGCCACGCCCGGGTGCTCGGCCAGCACCCGCTCCACCTCGGCGGGGTACACGTTCTCCCCACCCGAGATGATCAGGTCCTTCACCCGGTCCTCGATGTAGAGGTAACCGTGCTCGTCGCGGCGGCCCGCGTCGCCGGTGCGCAACCACCCCGCCACGATGGTCGCGTCGGTCTCCTTCGGCCGCCGCCAGTAGCCGCCCATGACCTGCTCTGACCGGACCTGGAACTCGCCCAGCTCGCCGTCTGCCACCGGATCGCCGGTCGCGGGGTCCACCACGCGCACCTCCACGCCGCCGACGGGTAGCCCCGCCGAGGCGAGCCGCTCGGGGTGCGCGGTGTCGCGATGGTCGTCGGGGCCCAGCACGGCGAAGACACCGGAGGCCTCCGTCATCCCGTAGACCTGGTAGAAGCCGACCGGGAAGACCTCCATCGCCTTGCGCAGCAGGGGCGTCGGCATGGGTGAGCCGCCGTAGCCGAGGCAGCGCAGGGACGAGTAGTCGAAATCGGCGACGCCGGGCACCTGGAGGAAGAAGCCGAACACGGCGGGCACGAAGAACGCGTGGGTCACGCGCTCGGGCCCGAACGTCGCCAGGATCTCGGCGGGGACGACCTCGCGCACCACGATCGTCTCGCAGCCCATCGACATGCCCGCGAGCGCCCAGCTGGTGCCGCCGACATGGAACAGCGGCATCGCCACCATGTTGACCGAGTCGCGGGTGAAGCCGAACGCGTCCGCGGCGGCCGCCGAGTGTGCGGCCAGCGAGCGATGGGTCAGCATCGCACCCTTGGGGTGGCCCGTGGTGCCGGAGGTGTAGAGCTGAAGGAAGCAGTCGTCCGGCTCGGCGTGGTGGCCGGGCTCGGAGTCGGTGCCCGAGCTCAGAAACGCCTCGTAGTCGTCGTCCTCGCCGCCCACGGTGATCACGCGCTCGACGGCGTCGAGGTCGTCGCGGATCTGCTCGAGCACGGGCAGCAGTTCGGCGCCGGCGAACACCACGCGGGCGCCGGAGTCGTTGAGCACGTAGGCGAGCTCCGCCGGGGCGAGCCGGAAGTTCACCACCGCGTTGACCGAGCCGGCCAGCCCGCACGCGAGCGTCGTCTCCAGGCACGCTGCGTGGTTCTTGTCCACGAACGCGACCCGGTCGCCGGGGGCCAGCCCGGCCGCGGCCTGCGCCGTCGCGTTGCGCCGGACGCGCGTGGCGAGCTCACCCCAGGTCCAGGCCCGTTCGCCGAACCGGAGCGCGGTCCGACCTGGGTCCTCCCGCTCCCAGTGGCGCACCATGTCGAAGACGTGACCGCTGTCGGTCATCGGCGACCTCCCGGCTCAGCTCGCGTCGGTGGTGAGCACGCAGTGCGTGCCCCGGTAGATCGTGGGCATGCACTTGTTGCAGTGTATGCACAACGAGCGCGCCGAGGGGTCGGCTTCGAGCCGCCGCGGCAGGTCCGGTTCCCGCAGCAGCGCCCTGGCCATCGCGACGAACGCGAAGCCATGCCGCATGGCCAGTTCCATCGTCTCGACCCGCGTGATGCCCCCGAGCAGGATCAGCGGCAGGTCCACGGCCGCGCGGAACTGGAGCGCCCGGTCGAGCAGGTACGCCTCGCGGTAGGGATAGGCACGCAGGAAGGTGTCACCGGAGAGGCGGATCGCCCAGCGCAGCGGGGGAGGGAACCGCGCGGCGAACTCGCGAAGCGGCACGTCGCCGGTGAACAGGTACATGGGGTTGAGCAGTGAGCTGCCCGCCGTCAGCTCGAGCGCGTCCACGGTGCCCTCGGCGGCGAGCCACTGTGCCACCTGCACGCTCTCGTCGAGCCAGAAGCCGCCTGCCACGCCGTCGTCCATGTTGAGCTTGGCGGTGACGGCGATGCGGTCGCCGACGGCCTCACGCACGGCCCGCGCTATGCCGAGGGCGAGCCGTGCGCGGTTGCGCAGGTTGCCACCGTAGCGGTCGCCACGCCGGTTGAGCTTCGGGCTGAGGAAGGCGCTCGCGAGGTAGTTGTGTCCTAGGTGGAGTTCGACGGCGTCGAATCCGGCGTCGATCGCCACCAGCGCGGCGTCGGCGTGCGCCGCGGTGATGCGGTCGAGGTCCTCTGCGGTGGCGGCGCGGACCATGCGCAGGCTCAGCGGGCTCGGCAGCCTGCTGGGGCCGAGCGCGGGCACGCCGTTGGACGCCGCGTTGGCGACCGGGCCGGCGTGCCCGAGCTGTGCGCTGATCGCCGCGCCCTCCCGGTGCACGGCGTCGGTGAGCCTGCGCAGCCCCGGCACCGCGTCGGCACGCATCCGGAGCTGATGCCGGTCGGTGCCGCCCTCGGGAGCCACCGCGCAGTACGCGAGGGTGGTGAGCGCCGTTCCGCCTCGGGCGACACGGACGTGGAAGTCGACGAGCCGGTCGGTGACCTCGCCGTGCGGTGTGGCGCCCTCGAACGTCGCGGCCTTGATGATCCGGTTACGCAGCCGCACGGGGCCCAGCAAGGCGGGAGCGAAGACGCCGGTCATGGCGCGTCCAGGCCCGCGGCGACGAACGAGTGCAGCGCCTTGTAGGCGGCGCGGCCGGGCCGCGGCGGGTCGGCCGCGGGGTCGGCGAAGGTGTGCAGCACGAGGTCGAAGGCCAGCAGCCAGCGCCTGCCCGCGACCGAGGCGCTGAGGTCGGGCCGGGCGGCCCGCAGGAGGCTCACCCAGGGCCGGAGCCCGAACCAGTCCGACGTCCACGTGACGTCCCAGCGGCCGAGCACCACGCGGGCCAGCAGGGACAGCCGCAGGCGGCCCGTGGGATCGCCCGCCAGCTCGCCCAGCGGCGCCAGCACCACCTCCACCAGCTCGCCGACACCGGGCGGCGCACCGGTTCTCCTTCGGGCGGTGAGCTCGGCGAGGCCGTCCTGCCAGAGCGGGGCCAGCCTGCTCTCCAGCAACGCGGCGACGAGCGCCTCCTTGGAGCCGAAGTGGTAGTGCACGGCGGCGGGGTTCATGCCGGCGGCACTGTTGATGGCCCGAACGGACACGGCGTCGTAGCCGTGTTCGGCGAACAGGTTCTCGGCGACGTCGAGCAGGCGCTCGCGCGTGCCGGGCGTCGCGGTGGTGGCCATGGCACTCAGTGAACCGCATGCGGCCGCGCGAATTCAAGCACCGGTTCAATCACTGATTGACACGAGAAACCGGCCGGAACGCCGCGCGGGCCCTGTCGAGTGCCCGCGTGCGGCTTCCGGGTCCTGCGTGGACACCGTCTCGCTCGACTCCGCTTGCCGGACGAGGCGGGCGATCGACGCGATGCCGGACCTCAACCACCGCGGCGGTCGGGGATCGCCCTGATGGCAAGAAAACCGGTGGGCTCCCGTTGCAGGCGTTCGTAGCGTTCCCGGTCGAGCTCGGCGGCGGCCGGTTCCGGCCTCGGCTCGCGGAGCCGTTCGATGAGGAAGCCCGCCTCGTGCAGTTCCTCGCACGTGCGCTCCAGTGGGCTGAGCCAGTACCGCACCCGCCAGCCCCGGCTCCACACCTCTTCCACCACGCGGTCGGCGAAGTAGCTCCCACCGTGGCGAAGCCAATCGCCCGTCGGGTGCATTCGCGAGAGCACCAGCGCACCGCTGGGTCGCAGCACCCGGCGGAACTCCCGCAGCGCCGCGACCCGGTCGTCGAGGTACTCCACGGCGAGCGCGAACAACACCAGGTCCATCGAGTCGTCGGCCAGCCAGCGCAGCGGCTCGGCGAGGTCGTGCACCCTGAAGTCGGCGCCTGGCACCCGCGCGCGGGCCAGCTCGACCATGCGGGCGCTCTGGTCACAACCGTTGACCGTGGCACCGCGGCGCACGAGCTCCTCGGCGTAGAACCCCGGCCCGCACGCCGCGTCGAGCACCGCTTTCCCCGCCACGTCGCCGAGCAACCGCAGGCACGCGGGGCGGTCGTACCACGCGTTGTGGAAGCTGTCACCGGCGTGGTCGGCGAAGTCGTCGGCGAAGAGTTCGTACTGCGGCTCGCGGCCTACGGCGTCGGTCACCGCTCCAGCATGGCGTAGACGATGATGTTGTCGAGATAGCGCCGGTCGGCGGTGTCGAACTCGCCGCCGCAGGTGATGAGTCGCAGCTCCGCGCCGGGCGTGTCTCCATACACGACCTCGGTGGGGAAGGCGTCCTTGGCGTGGCGCTCCAGGCGGGTCGTGACGAACACGGCCGTGGTCCCGTCGGACCGGTCGACGTGGATGCGTTGTCCCGGTTCGAGTTCGGCGATCCGGAAGAACACCGCGGGGCCCTGGTAGGAGTCGACGTGGCCGGCGATCACGGCGGGTCCGCGTTCACCCGGTTCTGGGCCGCCCCGCCACCATCCCGTGCCCTCGTTGGTGTCAGGGGCCGGCAGGACGTTGTCCTCGCCGACGTCGAGTGGCGCGACCGGCGCGTCGACGCCGATGTCGGGGATGCGCAGCCGCACCGGCGCGGCGGCCTGGACGTCTGGTTGCGCACTCGCCGCGGACGGGGCGCTCTCGGCCGTGGTGACCTCGCCCCGGGGCGGGAGGGCCGGGCCGCATGCGGTGAGCAGTGCGAACAGTGCCACGGTGGTGGCCGCGCGCCGGGCGCGACCACCACCGCTCGGCTGGAGGTCAGCAGGCATGGCGGAGGCGGGTCAGCCGCGGCCGCCGGTCGCGAGCCTGCGGACGAACAGCACACCGCCCGCGGTGGCCAGCGCCGTGCCTCCGACGAGGGCGATCGGCAGGATCGGGTCGTCGGCGACGGTGCCGCCGTTCCCGGCCTCGACGCCGCCGCTGGGCGCCGGGGCGTCATCGTCGTCCGCCGCGCCGCCGAAGCCGGTTTCCACGCCGCCGCTGGGCGCGGCGTCGTCGTCCGCGCCGCCGACGCCGTCGACGCCGCCGACGCCGTCGTCACCACCGCGAACGCCGCCGGCCGCACCGTCATCGGCGTCGTCATCGCCAGGCGCGCCGCTGCCCGAGCGGTCGTCCGCGTCGTCATCGCGGCCATCGTCGCCGGGGCCGTCGTCATCGTTGTCGTCGCGGCCGTCGTCGCCGTTGTCGTCGCCACCGGGGCCGTCATCATCCGACTGGTAGGCGGCGAGCGCGCCATCCGGCGTCGCCGGGGCGGCGAGGGCGGGAGCAGCGGCTCCGAGTACCACACCACCGCCGAGCACCACGGCCAGCAGGAGTCTCCGCACAGAGCTGGACATGTCGAGAACCTTTCGGGGAACGCGGTTCCCGGCGGGAACCGCGGGGGAGGCGCGATGTCCCGGTCGAGGCATCGCGGACCGGTTCAACCGGTCGGCCCGAAGTCTCGTGGCGGTGTCATGGTCCTTCGATGAAACCGACGTGAAAGACTCTTCACGTAACACGCGGCGGCGCTTGCGGTCCCCGGTAGGAGAGCGTCTGGCTGTAGACCACGTTGGTGGTGGTGCTGCCGAACGCCGCCAGCTCGTCGACCAGCTGCTCCAGATGCGGCATGGAGGACGCCGCGACCTTGAGGGTGTAGCAGTCGTCGCCGGTGGTGCGCAGGCACTCCAGGATCTCCGTACGCTGCCGCAGCAACCGGTGCAGCGGCTCGTGTTTGCGGCCCGGGTACTTCAGCCGCACCACGGCGAGCACCGCGTAGCCGACGCTCGCCAGGTCCACCTCGGCGCGGTAGCCCGTGATCACCCCGGCGTGCTCGAGCCGCTTGACGCGTTCGGTGGTGGCCGACGCGCTCAGGCTGACCCGCCGGGCCAGCTCGGTGAGCGGCAGCCGGCCGTCGCGCTGGAGTTCGGTCAGGATCGACCAGTCCGTCGCGTCGAGACTCTCGGCCATCGGGTCAATCTACCGGCAGATCCACGGCGGCAGGTGGGTAATGCCGGGAGAACTCGGTTCCCGGTTTGCCGCCGGGTGCCTAGCCTGAGGTCATGCGACTCGGCGTCAACGTCCTCAACTTCGGGCCTGGCACCGATCCGGGCGTGCTCCGTCAATGGGCGCGCACGGTCGAGGGGCTCGGCTTCGACCTGCTGATGGTCTCCGACCACGTCGCGGTCACTCCCGATGTCGCCGCGCAGTACCCGGCGCCGTTCTTCGAGCCGTTCACCACCCTGTCCTGGCTGGCCGGCGTCACCGACCGCGTGCGACTCGGGACGACCGTGCTGGTCGCCCCGTACCGGCACCCGCTGCTGACAGCGCGCATGGCGGCGAACCTCAACGACCTCAGCGGCGGCCGGTTCGTGCTCGGTGTCGGGGTCGGCTGGGCCCGGCAGGAGTACCAGGCGCTCGGCGTGCCCTTCGAGCGGCGCGGCGCGCTCACCGACGACATGCTGCGCGTGGTGCGGGAGGCGTGGGCGAACGAGTCCGACTACCGCGCGCGCGACATCCCGGTGTGGGTGGGCGGCAACAGCGCCGCGGGCCGCCGCCGCGCGGTCCGGTTCGGCGACGCGTGGCATCCGTTGCGGTTCGAGTCGGGTTGGCTGCACGGGTCCGTGGACCGGCTCAAGGCCGATGCCGACGCAATGGGACGCCCGGTGCCCGCGCTCGCGCCCCGGATCGTGCTGCGCCTCACCGACGCGCCGCTGACCGCGCCGGGCCGGCTCGCCGGTGAGGGCAGCATCGAGCAGATCACCGGCGACCTGGAGGAACTGCGGCTGCTCGGCTCCGACACCGTCGTGCTCGACCCGTTCGGCGGCGACCCCGCCGAGACGCACCACCCCGAGCGCGCCTGGCAGGCGCTGGCGGCCGTGGCCGCCCACTGGAACCCGAGGGGGACGCCGTGACCCACGATGACCACTTCCTGCGCAGGGCGATCGCGCTCGCCGCGAAGGCGCGCGCGTCGGGCGAGGCGCCGTTCGGCTCCCTGCTCGTCGGCCCCGGTGGCGACATCCTCGCCGAGGCGTGGAACACCGTGCTCGGCGACCGCGACATCAGCGCCCACCCGGAGCTGAAGCTGGCGAGATGGGCGGCGCGGGAGCTGGACCGGGACACCGCGGCGGGCACGACCCTCTACACCAGCTGCCAGCCGTGCGGCATGTGCGCGGGTGCGCTCGCCCGTTCCGGCGTTGGCCGTGTCGTGTTCGCGCTGTCGGGGGAGCAGCTGGCGAGCCTGCAGCCGCCCGGCACCGGGTTCCCCGCCGTGCCGCAGGACGGGCCCGCGCTGTTCGACGAGGCGCGGGTTCCCGTGGAGGGCTACTACTGACAATCGCTGACGATGTGCTCAGCGGTGCCGCAACGACGCCAGCAGCTCGCGCGCGACCTCGCGCAGCTTCGTGTTGCGGACCTGCGACTCGTGGGCCAGCAGGAGGAACGCCTCGTCGGCGGAGCAGCCGTGCAGGGCCATCAGCACACCCTTGGCCTGCTCGATGTCGGCGCGCGAGACGAGTCCGAACTCGAGCTGCTCGACCTGGCGGCGGGAGCGCTGCCAGCGGCGGGCGTCGCAGATCGCCGCCGAGGCCGCCACGGTGAACACCCGCATGAGGGTCTCGTCGAAGGGGTCGAACGCGGTCTCGTCGCCGCTGTAGAGGTTCAGCGAGCCCCGCATCGGCTCGTCGTCGGCGGCCACCACGAGCGGCACCGACAGCGCCGCCCGCAGTCCGGCACACCACGCGGCCTCGGCGAACTCGGGCCACGGCTCGGGCCTCGGCCCTGCGACGGCGCGGACCGCGGAGCGGGTGGTCGCTGCCTGAACGCACGGGCCCCGGCCGGCCACGTACTGGACGTGCTCGATCTCGGTGATGTCGTCGGCCGTGGACGCGGCCGTGCTGAGGTGCCCGCCGTCGAGCAGTGTGACGCTCGCGTGCTGGGCGTCGGGAACGGCGGCCACCGCCCCCGCGGTGACCCGGCACAGCCCGCGCTCCAACGGCTCGGCCGCGCTCATCTCGTCGTGCAACAGACGGAGGGCGGTGGCGACTTCGTCGAGCTGGACCAGCTGCTCGGGGCCCTGGTGTGTGGTGCCCACCCGCTAGGTGTACACCGTCGCGTGCCCGGCGGGAAGACTCTCGTCCCCCGGCGTCGGCGCGTAGGCTGAACGGCATGTGCCGCAACATCACCGTACTTCGCGGGCTCGAGCCGTCGGCGACGCCTGAGGAGATCGAGGCCGCCGCCCGGCAGTACGTTCGGAAGGTCAGTGGCGTGCAGTCCGTTTCGGACGCGACGCGCGAGCCGTTCGAGCGGGCCGTCACCGAGATCGCCGAGATCACCACGCGGTTGCTCGCCGAGCTGCCCGCCCGGCGCAACCCGCCGCCGACGGTGCCGCCGCTGCGCAGGCCCGAGGTGCGCGCGAGGATCGCCGCGAAGTCCCAGGGTTGAGCGCCAGCCCCGCAGGAGATCTCCCCATGCCGGATCCTTCCGCGCCGGCTGGCGCGGCCACCACCGAGGGCGACTTCCGTACCCGGCTGCGGGCCGACTGCGCGAGCTGCTTCGGGCTGTGTTGTGTCGTGCCCGCCTTCTCGGCGTCGGCCGACTTCGCCGTCGACAAGCCCGCGCGCACACCGTGCCGGAACCTGCTCGCCGACTTCGGCTGCGGGATCCACGACCGATTGCGGGACAAGGGCTTTCCCGGCTGCACGGTGTACGACTGCTTCGGCGCGGGCCAGCAGGTCTGCCAGGTCACCTTCGCCGGCACGGACTGGCGCGGCGCGCCAGACACCGCGGAGCGGATGTTCACCGTCTTCCCCGTGATGCGCGAGCTGCACGAGCTGCTGTGGTACGTCAACGAGGCGCTGACCCTGCGGGCGGCGCGCCCGGCGCACCCCGAGCTCACGGCCGCGCGCGAGGAGACCGAGCGGCTCACCCTGCTGGGGCCGGACGCGCTCGCCGAGCTCGACGTGCGCCCGCACTGGCAGTCGGTGAACGCCGTGCTGTCGCGCGTGAGCGAGCTGGTGCGACGCGGGGTGCGGCGGCCGGCCGAGCTGCGCGGTGCCGACCTGATCGGCCGTGACTTCCACAAGGCCGACCTGCGGGGCGCGAACCTGCGGGGCGCGTTCCTGATCGGTGCCGATCTCCGCCGCGCCGACCTGCGCCTGGCGGACGTCGTGGGCGCCGACACGCGCGGCGCGGATCTGCGGGGCGCCGACCTGAGCACGAGCCTGTTCCTGATCCAGTCCCAGCTCGACGCGGCGAGGGGCGACGGCACCACGAAGCTGCCTCCGGCGCTGGCGCGCCCGGCGCACTGGGCGTCCTGACGGTTCAGCCCAGCTCGGCGAGCCTTCGCCGCAGCAGCGCCCGCTCGGCCTCGTTCGCGGTGCGGTCGACGGCGGTCTCGTACGCCCGTGCCGCCTCGCCGGTCCGGCCGAGCCTCCTGAGCAGGTCGGCCCGGATGGCGTGGAACAGGTGGTAGCGGTGGAGCTTCAGGTCGTCGACGAGGGCGAGCGCGGCGCCGGGCCCTTCCACCTCGGCCACCGCGACCGCGCGGTTCAGCGCTACCACCGGGGTCGGCACGATCGCCAGCAGCTGGTCGTACAGCCGCATGATCTGGCGCCAGTCGGTCGCGGCGGCGCTCGGGGCGTCGCTGTGGACGGCGTTGATGGCGGCCTGGATCTGGTAGGGGCCGGGCCGGTTGCGGCGCAGGCACTGCCGGACCAGAGCCTGGCCTTCGGCGACGAGCGCCCGGTCCCAGCGACTCCGGTCCTGCTCGGCCAGCAGCACCAGCTCGCCGTTCGGGCCGGTTCGCGCCCCGCGGCGGGACTCGCTGAGCAACAGCAGCGCGAGCAGGCCCAGTGTTTCGGGCTCGTCGGGCATGAGCTCCGCGAGCAGCCTGGCGAGGCGCACCGCCTCCAGGCACAGGTCCTCACGGGCGAGCACGTCGCCCTCGCTGGCGGTGTGCCCCTCGTTGTAGATCAGATACACCACGGCGAGCACGCCGGCTAGCCGCTCGGGCAGGTCGGCCTCGTGCGGCACGCGGTAGGGGATGCCCGCGTCGCGGATCTTCGCCTTCGCGCGCACGATCCGCTGGGCCATGGTGGGTTCGGGCACCAGGAACGCGCGGGCGATCTCGGCGGTGGTGAGCCCGCCGAGCAGCCGCAGCGTCAGCGCCACCCGCGCGGTCATCGCGAGCGCGGGGTGGCAGCAGGTGAAGAGCAGGCGGAGCCGTTCGTCGCGCACGGGCCCCTCCTCGGCTGGCTCGTCCCAGGAGTACAGCAGCGCGGCCTGCGCATGCCGGGCCTCGCGGGAGGACTCCCGGCGCAGGCGGTCGATCGTGCGGTTGCGGGCGGTGGTGATGAGCCAGCCTGCCGGGCTGGGCGGCAGGCCCGACTCCGGCCAGGCCCGCAGCGCCGCGGCGAACGCGTCCTGGACCGCCTCCTCGGCGAGGTCGAGGTCGCCGAAGACGCGGACCAGGACCGACACGGCCCGGCCGTACTCCTCGCGGAAGATCCTCTCGATGTCCGCGGTGGACGGCTCCGTCATCATCCCGTTCGGTTCCCGGACTCGTCCTGGAACGGCCGCACCTCGACGGGCAGTGTGGTCGCCTTCGCGAGCCTGCGGCCCCAGTCCAGAGCCGAGTCCAGGTCGTCGGCACTGATGATCGTGAAGCCGCCGAGGTGCTCCTTGCCTTCGGCGAACGGACCGTCGGTGGTGAGCACGTCGTCGCCGTCGGCGCGCAGGACGGTCGCCGACTCGGGAGCGTGCAGACCACCGGCGAAGATCCACGCTCCGGCGGCCCGCAGCTCCTGGTTGAGTTGCTCGACGTCGCGCATCACTCCGGCCAGGAAGCCTGGATCAGGCATGTCGCCGGTGGGCTGGTAGATGCTGAGCAGGTACTGCTTCATGCCGCGTCTCCTCGGACGACGGCCGGCGGGCTGCCGGCCTCTCACCCTCTGTACGAACGGCCCGAGGCCGGATCGACAGCGTGGCCGGGGAGAGCAGTATCTCAGTCGTACCTGATCACGCCGCGCAGGTTCTTGCCCTCCTGCAGATCCGTGAACGCCTGGTTGATGTCCTCCAGGTCGTAGGTCTTCGTCACCAGCTCGTCGAGCATGAGCTTGCCGTCGCGGTACAGGTCGAGCAGCGCCGGCACGTCGTTGCGTGAGTTGGTGCTGCCGTAGAGGCAGCCCTGGAGGCGCTTGCCGGACATGGCGAAGGTGAACAGGTCGAAGTCCACGTCGCGCTGGGTGACCGGGGCGGCCGCGGTGAGCACCATGACACCGCCCCGGCGGGTCAGCTCCTGCGCCTGGTTCATCAGGTTTCCGTAGGCGACCCCGACGGTGACGATCACGCGGTCGGCGCCCTGGCCGTCGGTCATGCGCTCGACCAGCTGGGCGGCCTCGGCGTAGTCGCTGACGGCGTGGGTGGCGCCGAAGCGCAGAGCGGACTCGCGCTTGTACTCGACCGGGTCGATGGCGATGATGTTGCGCGCTCCCTTGTGCCGGGCGCCCTGCACCGCGTTGATGCCGACGCCGCCCGTGCCGACCACCACGACGGTGTCGTTCAGCTGCATGTCGGCGGCGTACACGGAGGAGCCCCAGCCCGTGGGGACGCCGCAGCCGATTAGGGCGGCCTTGTCGAGCGGGATGTCGCGGTCGATCCTGATCGTGGCGTCGAGGGGCGCGCACACATACGGGCTGAACGTGCCGAGGTAGGACATGCAGCCGACGCCCTTGCCCCTGGCGTGCACGCGGTGGCTGCCGTCCGGGGCCGTCCCGGCGAGCACGCCGGAGCCGAGTGCGCACATGTTGCTGCGGCCACCGACGCACATCTTGCACTTGCCGCACGAGGGGAGGAACGACAGGACCACGTGGTCGCCCACCTCGACGTCGGTGACGCCGGGCCCGACCTCGGTGACGACGCCCGCGCCCTCGTGGCCGCCGAGGATGGGGGCCCACGGCAGCGGGATCACGCCGTCGTCGAGGTGGTGATCGCTGTGGCAGATGCCCGAGGCGGCGAGCTTGACCAGGACCTCGCGTTCCCTTGGCGGGTCGATCTCGATCTCCTCCACGCTCCATCCGGAGTTGGTCCCCGGCTCCCACAGCAGCGCACCCTTGGTCTTCATCTCGTCTCCCGTCGCTCCAACGCCGGTGTTGGCCTGATAATGGTTATACTAGATCTGCGCCCTGTCAACCGGCCGCCGACGCGTGAGCGACGTCCGGGTTGCGTGTCGTCGCTGTGCCACCAATCTCATCGCTTCGCGCACAACGACTGACTCTGGTCCGTGACGGACAGGCCGAGTTCCCGCGCGCCGACGTGCGGATTCCGCTCAGCACAGGCGTTTCCGGCTGCGGCTGTTGGCATCGCCACATGTCCGGAAAGGATTAGCGCGGTCTTCTCGGGGTAGCGTGAGCGGCCGCTCGGTCACCGTCGATCGCGAACCTGTCCGTCTTCCGGTGCGCGACGGTACTTTTCCGGCGCACCACTGTCCAAAGGGGAAAGAAGTTGCGGCGAGAGCTGCCGCCGATGCTGCGCGCCCTCGGCAACCACAACTACCGGCTGTGGGCCACCGCCGACCTCATCTCGGTGACCGGCACGTGGATGCAGGTGCTCGGCCTCAACTGGGTCGTGCTGGAGATGACCGGGTCGGCGACGTCGGTGGGCGCGTCGATCCTGCTGAGCACCCTGCCAGCGCTGCTGCTCGGCCCGTGGGCCGGTGCGCTGGCCGACCGGTTCTCGCCCCGGCGGATCGTGCTCATCGCCGAGTCCACCCACCTCCTGCTGGCGCTCGTGCTGGCCTACGTCGTGTGGCAGGGCCTGCCGATCGCCGCCGTCTACGCACTGACCGCGATGTCCGGACTCATCGGCACGTTCGGCGGTCCCGCGCTCGGGCGCTTCGCGAGCCAGGTGGTGCCGAGAGACGACCTCGGCAACGCGCTCGCGTGGAACTCGATCGTCAACTCCATCGGCCGCGTGCTGGGCATGAGCCTCGCCGGGCTGCTCGTGGCCACGGTCGGTGAGCCGGTGCTCTTCCTCGTCAACGCCGCGAGCTTCGTCGCCGTCATCGCCACGATCGCCGTCATGCGGACGGGGGAGTTCCACCCGCTGGAGGTCAGCGCGCCCGAGCACGCCGGGGTGCGGGCCGGGCTCGCCTACGTGCGCGGGCACCGGGTGCTGATCATCCTGTTCGCGCTCGGCTTCGTGCTCTCCGGACTCGGCCGCAACTACCAGGTCACCATGGCCGCGATGGCCGAGGGGCCGCTCGGGGCAGGCGCCGCCGGCTACGGCATGCTCTCGTCGGTCTTCGCGGTGGG
This sequence comes from Prauserella endophytica, assembly GCF_005146945.1. GTDB lineage: Bacteria > Actinomycetota > Actinomycetes > Mycobacteriales > Pseudonocardiaceae > Prauserella_A > Prauserella_A endophytica. The sequence goes on along the minus strand of NZ_SWMS01000003.1, from coordinate 401,587 downwards.
CACGGTGCTCGGCGGTGTGGTCACGGCACGCATCCGCGAGCTGACGATCCCGGTGCTGCTCGCTGCCGCGGCGGCCACCAGCGTGCTCCAGGCGCTCAGCGGCTACCTGCCCGGGATCGCCGGCTTCGCGGCGATGATCCTGCCCATCGCCGCGGGCGCGGTGCTGATCGACACCGCGAAGAGCACGCGCCTCCAGCTGGACTCCGCCGACGGCATGCGGGGCCGCGTGCTCGCGATCCAGGGCACGGTCGCCGCGGGGGCCGGGGCGGTCGGCGCGCCGCTGCTCGGCTGGCTGTGCGAGCGGCTCGGCCCCGCCGAGGCGCTGCTCGTGGCCGGGCTGGCGACCCTCGCCGCCACCGCCGCAGCGGCCGTGGCGTGGCGCTCGGCCACGCGCGTGCCGACAGGGCACGCCGCCCAGGTGGCGCCCGCGTTCGCGACGGCGGGCAGCTGACGCCCACCCGGCCAGGCGCGGGTGGCTCGACGGGAGCTCGGCCTCCCGCGCGGTGACGATCTTCCCGGCAGGCTCCCGCGTGCCCGGGTGCGTTCCCGGCCGAGCACGGCCTTCGCCATCCCGGCTGCGGCGGCGACTCGGCTCAGGTGCCCCGCAGGCGGTCGGCGGCCGCGTGCAGCCGGTCCAGCGCGGCGGGCTCGTCGAGGCGGCCCGCGACGAACAGCACGCACGCGCTCGCGACGCGGCCCGCGCGCAGCCGGACGGGAACGGCGAGCGAGCTGATACCGGGCACCACCTCACCGCTGGTGCGCACGTGGCCGAGGTCGCGGGCGAGCGTCACCTCGGGTCGTTCGGTGGGTCGCGGTGGCTGTGCGGCGAGGATCGCCAGGCCGGGCGCACCGCGCGTGAGCGGGTGCCGCACCCCGGGCCGGTAGGACACCGGGGCCGCGGCCGCGGGCGGCTCCACGGTCACCAGCGTCAGCGCGTCGTCGCCGTGCGGCACCGCGAGGAACGCCGTGGTGCCGGTCGCCTCCGCGACCGTGCTCAGCTCCGCGTGCGCCATGGCCTGCAGGTCGGAGTGCACCGCGGAGGCGACGGTGAGGACCGCGAGCCCCACCTCGTACCGGCCTGCCTGGTCCCGGCGCAGGTAGCCGCGTGCCTCCAGCGTGCACAGCACGCGGTAGGCGATGGAGCGGTGCAGGCCCGTCGCCTCGCCGACCTGGGCCGCCGTGCACGGCGCGTGCGCGGCGACGGCCTCCAGCACCGACAGGCCACGCTCCAGTGTCTGCAGTCCGGACACCGCGGTCTTCTTGCCCTCCGCCACAGCCGCGCTCGCCTCCCACCCGGGGTTGTGCGCCCGCCGGGCGCGTCGTACGGTGTGCTCGCTCAGAGAACGACCTGCTCGATAATAGAGCAACTGATGGGAAACGTGCGGTGGCAACGGTCGGCATCGTCGGTGCGGGGGTCGCGGGGCTCCATCTCGGCCTCGCGCTGCGTGCCGCCGACGCCGACGTGACGCTCTACGCCGAGCGCCCCATTGAGGACCTCGCCGACGTAAGGCTGCTCAACACCGTCGCCCACCACCACCCGATGCTGGAACGCGAGCGGGCACTCGGCGTGCACCACTGGCCTGCCGACCGGTACGGCTACGGGGCCCACCACCACTACCTCGGCGGGGCCGCGCCGGTGCGCTTCACCGGCCACTTCACGAACCCGTCCTGCGCCGTCGACCACCGCCTCTACCTGCCCCGGCTCGCCGCCGACCTGGCCGAGCGCGGAGCGAAGCCGGAGGTCGCCGACATCGGTCCGCGTGACCTCGCCGCGCTCGGCAGGCAGCACGACCTGGTCGTGGTGGCCTCGGGCCGTGGCGCGCTGAGCGGCCTGTTCGCCCGCAGGCCCGAGCACTGCCCGCACGACGCCCCGCGCAGATTGCTGTGCGCGGGGCTCTACACCGGCGTACGCGCGCCCGAGCCCGCCGGGGTCGGCATCAGCATCGCGCCCGGCCACGGCGAACTGCTGGAGATCCCCATCCTCAGCAGACACGGCCCAGTGACGGCACTGCTGCTGGAGAACGTGCCGGACGGTGACCTCGCGGGCCTCGCGAGCCTGCCCTACGACGACGATCCGGCCAGGTTCCACCGCGCCGTGCTCGACGCACTCGCCAAGCACCACCCGGCGACCCGCGAACGCGTCGACGAGCGCGCGTTCTCCCTGACCCATCCGCTGGACCTGCTGCAGGGCGGCGTCATTCCGGCCGTGCGCGAGGACTACCTGCCGCTCGGCGACGACACGTTCGCCCTCGCCCTCGGCGACGCCCACGTGGTGGTGGACCCGGTGATGGGACAGGGCGCCAACCTCGCCGCCTACAGCGCGGCCGTCGTCGCCGCCGAGATCGCCGCCGACACCGTCTACGACGAGCAGTTCTGCCGCCGGGTAGCGCGCGCGAGAGAGGAGGTCCTGCTCGCCGGCTCGGCGTGGACCAACCTCATGCTCGACCCGCCGGCCCGCATTCCAGAGCTGCTCCGCGCGCTCGCGGACGACCAGCGCCGCGCCGACGAGTTCACCACCAACTTCGACCACCCGAACCGGCAATGGCGACTGCTCGCGACGCCACGCCGGCAAGAGGAGTTCCTCACCCGGGACCGAGCACAAGGAGATCGGAGGACGACGTGGTCCATCCAGCGATCGGCAGCGCCCTACTGAACAGCACGGTGTTGAGCACCGACGAGGTGGCGGGCGACGAGAGCGTCGACTACTGGCGCCACGTCATCTCAGACGCGTTCGTGCCACTCGACGCCGTCGCGCAGGCGCCCGCGTTCCACGGTGAGGTGCGCATCGACCGGCTCGGCGCACTGCTGGTGTCCAAAGTGGATGCCGAGCCGCATCGGGTCCGGCGCACCAGGCCCATGATCGCGCGCAGCGAGCGCGGCTACTACAAGCTCGGGTTGCAGCTGACCGGCAGCTGCCTGCTCGTGCAGGACGGGCAGGAGGCGCTGCTCTCACCGGGGGACTTCGCGCTCTACGACACCGACCGGCCCTACACGCTCGCCTTTCCCGAGGCCACCACGATGGCGGTGTTCATGTTCCCGCGCGAGCGGCTGCGCCTTACCGGCGGGGGAGAGCGGCACGTGCTCGCTCGCCGCATCGCCCGCGACGACGACACCGGCTCGCTGCTCGCCCCGCTGTTCCTGCGGCTGCTCGGCAGGCTCGGCGGCACCGCACCGGGAGCCACGCTGCCACTGTCCGACGCGGTGCTGGACCTGCTGTCGGCGCTGCTGTCCGAACGGTTCGAGGCGCGGCCCGAGGTGCCGCACGCCGCGCTCGTGGCACGGGCGAAGGCGTTCGTCGACGAGCACCTCGGCGACCCGGCCCTTTGCCCGGACGCGGTGGCGGCCGCGCTGCACGTGTCCACGCGGTACCTGCAGAAGCTCTTCGCCGAGGAGGGCGAGGGCGTGGCGAGCTGGATTCGCACCCGCAGGCTCGAACAGTGCCGCCGCGACCTCGCACTGCCCGGCACGCTCGCCAAACCGGTGAGCGCGGTCGGTGCCGCGTGGGGCCTGCCCGACGCCGCGCACTTCAGCCGCGCGTTCAAGGCCGCGTACGGGCTGAGCCCGCGCGAGTTCCGGGCCAGGGCGCTCGCCGGTACGTGAATCGTCAAGAGCCGTTCGCCTCAGGCAAAGACCGGGCACGGGGACGGTTGCCAGGCTGGGCACATGAACGTGACAGGGCAACTGCTGATCGGCGGCCAGTGGGTCGACGCGGCCGGGGGCGGGCGGTTCGAGACCACCGACCCGGCGACCGCTCGCCCGCTCGGCACCGTCGCCGACGCCGGCCAGGCCGATGTGGACAGTGCCGTCGCGGCGGCGAGAACGGCGTTCGCCTCGGGTCCGTGGCCTGAGCTGACCCCGGCCGCGCGGGCCAGGATCCTGTGGCGCGTCGGCGACCTGATCGACCAGCACGCCGCCGAGCTGGCCGAGCTGGAGTGCCGCGACCAGGGCCAGCCCCTCGGCATCGCGAGGAACGTGTCGGTGGCCGCCGCGGCGGAGCACTTCCGCTACTACGCGGGCTGGGTCACCAAGATCGAGGGCGAGACCTCGCCGGTCTCGATTCCCGGCGTGCTCCAGTACACGCGCCGCGAGCCGATCGGCGTGTGCGCGCTGATCACGCCGTGGAACTTCCCGCTGATGATCGCGTCGTGGAAGCTCGCGCCCGCGCTCGCGTGCGGCAACACCGTCGTGCTCAAGCCCGCCGAGCAGACACCGCTGACCACGCTGCGGCTGGCCGAGCTGATGATCGAGGCCGGTGTGCCCGCCGGGGTGCTCAACGTGCTCACCGGCGGCCCCGCGACCGGCAAGGCGCTGGTGGCCCACCCGGACGTCGACAAGGTCTCCTTCACCGGCTCCACCGACGTCGGCCGCGAGATCGTGCGCGCGTCGGCCGGCAACCTCAAGCGCGTCTCACTCGAGCTGGGCGGCAAGGCGCCCGTGGTGGTGCTGCCCGACGCCGACCTCGACGCCGCCGTGGAGGGCTGCCTGCAGGGCGGGTTCCTCAACGCCGGCCAGGTGTGCGCCGCCTACACCCGCTTCTACGTTCACGCGTCCGTGGCCGACGAGTTCTCCCAGCGGCTCGGCAAGGCCGCCGACGCGCTGGTCGTCGGCCCCGGCCTCGACCCGGCTACCCAGGTCGGCCCGCTCGTCTCGGCGGAGCACCTGTCCTCGGTGGACGCCCTGGTCCGGGGAGCCGCCGCCGAGGGCGCGCGGCTCGCGGCGGGCGGCGAGCTCGTCGGCTGTGACGGGCATTTCTACCGGCCCACTGTGCTCACCGGCGTCACCGACGACATGATCATCGCGCGGAAGGAGGTGTTCGGCCCCGTGCTGGCCGTACTACCGTTCGACGACGCCGACGAGGTGGTGGCCAAAGCCAACGACACCGAGTACGGCCTGGCCGCGTCGGTGTGGACGCGGGATGTCGGCGCCGCACACTCGCTGGCCGCGGCCATCCGCGCCGGGACCGTGTTCGTCAACATGCCCAACCCCGTCGACGCCGCCGCGCCGTGGGGCGGGTTCAAGGCCAGCGGCTGGGGCCGCGAGATGGGAAAGCACGCCATCGACCTGTACACCGAGATCAAGAGCGTCTGGACGCGACTGTGAGGAGAGCACGCACCATGCCGAACATCGGTATCGTCGGTGCCGGGATCGCCGGCCTGCAGCTTGGCCTGAAGCTCCGGCAGCACGACGTCCCGGTCACCATCTACACCGACAAGACCGCGGCCCAGCTCGCGAGCGGCAGGCTGCTCAACAGCGTGGCCCACCACGGCCCGACGATCCAGCGCGAGCGGGAGCTCGACGTCCACTTCTGGCCGGTCGAGGAGTACGGCTACTCCTGCCACCACCACTACGTCGGCGGCGAGACCCCGCTGTCCTGGCGAGGCGACTTCGAGCGGTGGTCCAGCGCCATCGACTACCGCCTCTACCTGCCCAAGCTCACCGAGGCGTTCGAGGAGCGCGGCGGCAGGCTCGAGGTGCGCATGCTGCAAGCGGAGGACATCGAGCCCATCGCCGACCGGCACGACCTGCTCGTCGTGGCGGCGGGCCGGGGCGCGTTCTCGGCGCTGTTTCCCCGCAGGCCGGAGTACAGCCCGTACGACAAGCCGCAGCGCGTGCTGTCGGTCGGCTGCTACAACGGCATCAGCTACTCCGAGCCCAAGGGCGTCACGATCAGCGTCTCGCCCGGTCACGGCGAGCTGCTGGAGATCCCGATGTACAGCGCGGCCGGGTTCACCACGGCGCTGCTGTTCGAGAACGTGCCGGGCGGCGAGCTGGAGATCCTCGGCCGGCAGTCCTACGACGAGGACCCGGCCGGCTACGAGCGCCTCGTGCTCGACCTGCTGGCCAAGCACCACCCGCAGACCTTCGAGCGCGTCGACCCGGCGAGCTTCGGGCTGACCGGCCCGCTCGACATCCTGCAGGGCGCGCTGGTCCCGACCGTGCGGCAGGACTACGCGGCGCTGCCGAACGGCAAGTACGCGCTCGCGATCGGCGACGTGCACACCGTCGTGGACCCCGTGGTGGGCCAGGGCGCCAACTCGGCGTCGCACTCGGCGTGGGTGACCGGTGAGGAGATCCTGGCCGACTACGCGCTCGACGAGGAGTTCTGCAGGCGGGTCGCCGCGCGCAGGGCCGACGTCGTGCTGGGCGCGGCGCAGTGGACCAACCTCATGCTCGCGCCGCCCCCGGAGCACCTGCTGCAGCTTTTCGGTGCGATGAGCCAGGACCAGGCGGTCGCCGACGAGTTCACCGACAACTTCGACTACCCCGACCGGCAGTGGCGCATCCTCGCCACCCCGGAGCGCACCCGCGAGTTCCTCGCCCGCCACGCCAAGGCCTGACCGGCCCGAGAGGAGAACACCAGCATGTACCGCCTCACCGTGCTGTACCCGCCGCCCGCCGACCCGGACCACTTCCGGGAGTACTACGTCAACACCCACCTCCCGCTGGCCGCGAAGCTGCCCGGTCTGCGCGCGATGCGCTACAGCCTCGACGTGCAGGCCGCCGGTGGCGGGGAAAGCCCGTACTTCGCCGTCTTCGAGGCCGACTTCGACTCCGCGGAGGCCATGGCGGCCGCGCTGTCCTCCGAGGAGGGCCGGGCCGTCAACGCCGACGTCCCCAACTACGCCACCGGCGGGGCGCAGGTGATCCACTACGCGCCCGTGGCGGGCACGTGATCGCGGAGCCGCGCCCCGCGGTCACCGACCCGCGTCACTTCCGCGGCGCGCTGGGCCGCTTCGCCACCGGCGTCACCGTGATCACCACCGTGCCGCCGGATGGCGGCGTGCACGGGATGACCGCCAACGGGTTCCTGTCTGTCTCGCTCGACCCGCCGCTCGTGCTCGTGTCGCTCGGCAGGTGCACGATGGCCGAGCACCTGCACCGGGGCGACCGCTACGGCGTCACGGTGCTCTCCGCGGAGCAGGAGGAGGTGTCCCGCCACTTCGGCGGCAGGCCGCGACCCGGCCTGGCGGTGGACTTCCAGTGGCGCGGGGAGCACGCGTACGTGCCCGGCGGGCTCGCGGAGATCGGCTGCCGGATCGTCGATCGCCATCCGGCGGGCGACCACGTGCTGTTCATCGGCGAGGTGGAGCACCTGGAGTACCGGGACGGCAGCCCGCTGCTGTTCTACACGGGCGGCTACCGGGCGCTGCACGCCGGGCTCACGGAGGACGTGTTCTTCTACTGAGCGTTTATCGATGGGCGCGCTTGGGTTAACAAGGACGCGTGAGCGACAACCCTCAGGGGCGGTGGCCTGCCCACTGGCCGGTGCAGCCGATCTCCCGCACGCGCTGGGCCCGGCAGCGGCCGACGGTCGGGCAGGCCGACCCCGCCATCATCCAGGCGGCCGCCGACCGGGCACAGGCCCGCCCGTCGGGCAACTGGTTCCCGTTCGCGGCCGCCGACGCGGTCAGGTCCGACCGTCCGTTCGGCACGCGCGTCGCGGGCCGGGAGCTGGTCGCGTGGCGGGACGGGACCGGGCGGCTCGTGGTCGGCCCCGGTGCCTGCCCGCATCTCGGCGCGCCGCTGGCGCAGGGCCGGGTGGTGTGCGGCGAGGTCGTGTGCCGCTGGCACGGCCTCGCGGTGCCGTCCGGCGGCGGGCGGGGCTGGCAGCCCCTGCCCGCGCACGACGACGGTGTGCTCGCGTGGGTGCGGCTCGACGCCGAGGGCGGGGAACCGCCGACCCCCCGGCCAGTGCTGCCCGCGCGGCCGGAACTGTCGGGTGCGCTTTCCGCGGTGGCCCGGCTGGAGGGCGTGTGCGAGCCGTGCGACGTCGTGGCCAACCGCCTCGATCCGTGGCATGGCGCGTGGTTCCACCCGTACTCGTTCACCCGTCTGGCGGTGGTGCGCGCCCCGGAGCCCGACGCGGTCGACGGTGCCGACCGATTCCTGGTGGACGTGACGTTCCGCGTGGGCGGGCGGTTCGGCGTTCCGGTGCGTGCGGAGTTCACCGCGCCGGAACCGAGGACCGTCGTGATGCGGATCGTCTCGGGAGAGGGCGAGGGCAGCGTGGTCGAGACCCATGCGACCCCGCTGGGCCCCGGCGCCGACGGCAGGCCGCGCACGGCGGTGTTGGAGGCGACGGTGGCGACGTCGCCGCGCACCGGGTTCGCGGTGGCGCGCTCGCTGGCCCCACTGGTGCGGCCGATGATGCGCCGGGTCGCGACCCGGCTGTGGCGAGACGATCTCGCCTACGCCGAGCGCCGCTACGCCCTGCGCACCGGCTCGGTCTAACGAGCGGCGAGCGCGTCCAGCAGGCGCTTGACGGAGTTGCCGAGGTTCCAGCGCTCGGCGAGCTCGGCCACCCGGCCGGGATCGGCCGGCCCGTCGGGGACCCGGTCGTCGCGCGACTGCACCACCGGCGCGTCCTGGGCCACCCGCACGACGGTCGGCGCCACAGCCAGGTAGTCCGCCGCCTCGTTCAGCCGGGTCCGCGTCTTCAGCGGCAGCTCCGGGCTTTCCCTTCGCGCGGCCTCCACCAGCGCGTCGAGCGAGCCGAACTGGGTGATCAGCTTGGCCGCGGTCTTCTCCCCGATGCCGGCGACGCCCGGCAGCCCGTCCGAGGGGTCGCCCCGCAGCATCGACATGTCCGCGTACGCGGGGCCGGCGTGCTCGGCGGGCACGCCGTAGCGCGCGCCGACCTCGGCGGGACCCAGCACCTCGGCCTTGGCCCAGCCCTTGCCGACGTAGATCACCGACGTCGGCGTCGGCTCGGTGCGCACGAGCTGGAACAGGTCGCGGTCGCCGGTGATCACCTCGACCGGGTCGGTGGCCTCACGTGTGGCGAGCGTGCCGATCACGTCGTCGGCCTCGAAGCCCTCGGCCTCGGCGGTCGCCAGCCCCACCGCCTCCAGCAGGTCCAGGATGATCGGCACCTGAGGGGTCAGCGTGTCCGGCACCTCCTCCACGTCCACCCCCGCCTCGGCGACCTCGGCCACGCGGTGCGCCTTGTAGCTCGGCAGCGCGTCGACCCGGAACTGCGGCCGCCAGTCGGCGTCGAGGCAGGCGACCAGCCGCGAGGGGCGCCGGTCGACGATGATCCGCGCGATCGTGTCCGCGAAGCCGCGGACGGCGTTGACGGGAGTGCCGTCGGGCGCGGTCATCGTGTCCGGCAGCGCGTAGAACGAACGGAAGTACAGGCTTGCCGCGTCGAGCAGCGCCAAAGGAGCGGTCGTCACCCGCACAGCGTGCCATGCTCGGGGGATGGGACTCGTCGAGAACCCGTTCTTCGCGAGGCTGTTCATCCGCATCGGCGCGCGCAACGAGGCGCGAGGGCAGGCGCAGCTGCGCCGGGAGCTGATCGCCGGGCTCGCCGGCCACGTGATCGAGGTGGGCGCGGGCACCGGCCTGAACTTCCCGCACTACCCGCCGACGGTCGAGCGGGTCACCGCCGTGGAGCCGGAGCCGACACTGCGGGCGCGGGCGGCCGACGCGGCCTGTCGCGCACCGGTGCCCATCGACGTCGTGGACGGCCTCGCCGACGCGCTGCCGTCCGGCGACGGTTCAGCCGATGCGGTGGTCGTGTCGGGCGTGCTGTGCTCGGTCGCCGACCCGCCCGCCGCGCTCACCGAGTTCCGGCGGGTGCTGCGGCCCGGCGGCGAGCTGCGCTTCTTCGAGCACGTCCGCTCGAGCGGTGCCGGGCGGGGCCGCTGGCAGGACTTCGCGAACCTGGTGTGGCCCCACCTGATGGGCGGCTGCCACCCCAACCGCGACACCGTGTCGGCTGTGCGAGGTGCGGGCTTCGACCTGGTCCGGCTTCGCGAGTTGACCTTCCCGCCCGGCGCGAAGGTGTCGGTGGTGGCCACGCGCGTGCTCGGCGTGGCGCGGCCAAGGTAGCCAGGACGACGACCGGAGGGCCGACTAGGCTCAGCGCCATGTCGCGCCGATCGCTGCACAACCCCGCCCCCGACGCCGCCAGCCTCCGCGCCCGCCTCGACAGGGCTCGCGGCGCCGCCGCCGACGCGAACACCGACGCGCTGCTCATCGCGCCCGGCTCCGACCTGCGCTACCTGATCGGCCAGGCGGGCGGGTCGTTCGAGCGGCTCACCACGCTCGTGATCCCCGCGGCCGGGGACGGGCCACCCGCGCTGGTGGTGCCGAAGCTGGAGGCCCCCGGCTACTCCGACGTCCCGCTCGACGAGCTGGGCGTGGAGCTGGTGACGTGGGTCGACGGCGACGACCCGTACCAGCTCGTGGCCGGCCGCCTCGGCAAGCCCGGTCGCGTCGCCGTGAGCGACATGATGGCCGCGCTGCACGTGCTGGCCCTGCGGGCCGCCGTCGGCGACGCCGAGCAGTGCCTGGCCGGGCCGGTGCTGCGGGAACTGCGCATGCGCAAGGACGCCACCGAGATCGCCGCACTGCGCAAGGCCGGGGAGGCCATCGATCGCGTGCACGCGCGCATGGGCGAGTGGCTGCGTCCGGGCCGCACCGAGGCCGAGGTGGGCACCGACATCACCGCCGCGATCGTCGAGGAGGGTCACACCGCGGCCGATTTCGTGATCGTCGGCTCGGGGCCGAACGGCGCGAGCCCGCACCACGACGTGTCGGACCGCGTCATCGAGAGGGGCGACGTGGTGGTGGTGGACATCGGCGGCCCGATCGCCGAGGGCTACAACTCCGACTCCACCCGTACCTACGCGGTCGGTGAGCCCCGCGACGCCGACGTGGCCGAGACCTACGCCGTGCTGCGGCGCGCGCAGCAGGCCGCCGTCGAGGCGGTGTGCCCCGGTGCCACGGCGCAGGAGGTGGACGCGGCAGCGCGCGACATCATCACCGACGCCGGGTACGGCGAGTACTTCATCCACCGCACCGGGCACGGCATCGGTCTCGACGTGCACGAGGAGCCCTACATCGTCGGCGGCAACGACCTCCCGCTCGAACCAGGCATGGCGTTCAGCGTCGAGCCCGGTATCTACCAGGCCGGCCGCTGGGGAGCGCGGATCGAGGACATCGTCGTGGTCACCTCCGCGGGCGCCGAGTCGCTCAACAAGCGGCCGCACGAGCTGGTCGTGCTCGACTCATGACCGGCGCCGGGCTCGAACCGCTGGACCAGGCGATCGTGCGGGAGCTGGCCGCCGACGGCAGGCGCAGCTTCACCGACCTCGCCGAGCGGGTCGGACTGTCGGTGTCGGCCGTGCACCAGCGGGTGCGCAGGCTGGAGCAGCGCGGGGTGATCCGCGGCTACACGGCCCGGCTCGACGGCGAGCAGATCGGCCTGCCGCTCACGGCGCTGATCTCCCTGACACCGAACGACCCAGCCGCGCCCGACGACTACCCGCAGCGGCTGGAGCACATCACCGAGATCGAGTCCTGCTACTCCGTGGCGGGCGACGAGTCCTACATCCTGCTCGTGCGGGTGGCCTCGCCGCTGGCGCTGGAGGACCTGCTGCGCAAGATCCGGGAGGCCGCGAAGGTGTCCACGCGCACCACGGTGGTGCTTTCCACGCCGTTCGAGGGCCGCTCGCCGAACCTCTAGCCCGCACGCGGCCCTGTCCGTCGCGGGCGCACGGGAGTACGGTAAAAGGTATGGCAACACGTAAGGTGACCTTGTCGCTGGACGCGGGTGCGCTCGAGTTCGCCGAACGGGCCGCCAAGGCGCACGGCATCTCGGTGTCGTCCTGGCTGTCCAAGGCCGCCCGCAGGGAGGCCGTCCGCACCGGTTACCACCCGCACGCAGCCCAGTCGGCCGAATCCGCGGCGAAGACGGACGAAGCGGAGATCGCGGCCGCGCTGGAGGACCTGCGTGCGGAGGGGTGAAGTCTGGACCTACCACCCACCCACGCGACCTGCCCGCCCCCGCGCGATCCTGCTGCTCTCCTCGGACGGCGTGAACGAGTCCGAGCGGCCCTGGCTGCTGGGCACCGAACTGCTGGAGAAGGACCCGCAGGACATCCTCGGTGTCGCGATCGACGGCCGGTTCTGGATCTCGACCCTGCAGCTCACCCGGATCTACCGGCCTTGGCTCGACCGCCGCATCGCCGCGATCGGCACCGACGTGCAGGAGCAGATCGACAGCGCGCTGCGCGCCGCCCTCGATCTCTAGGAGCGCGCTGAACTCGCTGCGTTGTCGGGTCACCCACGTGCGGCCCAGTGCGAGGGCGATCCTCCGCCTTGCGAGGTCACCGTCTGGATCGCCGCTCGCCACGGGCGGGGTCGTTCAGGACGCTCCTGGCGGTCAGCCTCGGCTCTGTGCGAGCACCGACGGCGCGGCGTGCAGGTTCCCGTCCTCGCCCTCCAGACAGGCCGCCGACTCGTCATTGGTGGTCAGGAACTCGCTCAGGCACCGGCCGAACTGCTCGTGCCCCGCGGCGTTGGGGTGGAACGACTCCTGGATGGCGTGGGTCGCGCGTTCGGCGTCGGAGAGGTCGTCCCATTGGACCGTGAACCGCGTGAACCACTCGCTGCTCGCGTCGCGACCACCGGAGCACGCCTCGTGGCCGTCCCCGGCGCGGGAGAGGTCGAGGAACCGCGCGCCGGCCTCCGACGCCGCCTGCCGCAGGCCCGCCGACAGCGAAGTCGCGCCGGTTTCCTTGACCCAGCGCAGATCCTCGGTGCGGAACGGGCAGCCGTTGAGGTTGCGCAGGTTCTCCGGGATGTCCGGCCCGATCGGCGCCGCATAGGACTGCAGCACCAGCTGGTAGTCGTCGCGGTCGTAGCCCGCGGTGCGGAGCACCTTCTTGATGTCCTCCAGCGCGCCGACGACCTTCGGCACCATCTTGTCGATCCGCGACTGCCAGTCGTTCTTGATCCGCTCGCTGCACGGATCGCCGTTGTCCATGAACCACGAGGTGAAGCACTCGGAGATCAGCCGCGAGAACCGAGGGTCGTCGTTGGCGCCGACGGCCACGACCACGGCCGACACGCGATGGCTCTTCACCAGCTCCGCCAGCTGCTGCGCCTGCGAGGGCTCCGTCCACTGCCGCACGTCGCCCAGCGCCACGTGGCCCGAGGGAGCACCGGAGCACGCGAGGTTCACCGACTTCACGATGCTCGTCACATCCACGTGGTGCACCGAGGCGTTGGGGGAGCGGTGACACCAGTTGCCGTCGCGGCCGTTGGTGTCGGCGGTGTAGTCGCCGGCGCCCTCGCCGGACATCGTGCTGTCGCCGAGCCCCACCACGGTCAACGGACCACGGCCGGGCGGGCCAGGCCTCTCGGTGGGCTGCTGCTCGTCCTTGCCGATGAGAACGAAGACTCCAACGAGGAGGGCGACCCCGACGAGTGCGAACGCGGCGAGCCACCAGCGAGATCTGGCCATCGCGGTCGAGTCTAGAAGAAAACGAGTGGCGGCCGTCGGGGCCCGCCGCCGATACTCGCGCCGTGCGCGCACGACACGAGAAGCAGGTACTGATCTTCGACGCCGACGACACGCTCTGGGAGAACAACGTCCTCTTCGAGCGGGTCATCGACGACTTCCTCGACTGGCTCGCGCACCCCACCCTCGACCGCGCCGAGCTGCGCGAGATCCTCGACGACATCGAGCGCGCGAACTCCGCCGCGCACGGCTACGGCAGCAAGGTGTTCCTGCGCAGCCTCGGCGACTGCGTGTCGCGGCTGCGGGAGCGGCCGGCCACGCGCGAGGAGCTGCGGCGGATCGACGAGCTGGCCGTCGCGCTCGTCGAAGGCCGGATCGAGCTGATCCCGGGAGTCACGGACACCCTGGACGCGCTGGGCGAGCGCCACGACCTGTTGCTGCTCACCAAGGGCGACACGGAGGAGCAGCAACGGAAGCTGGCCGTCTCCGGGCTGGAGCGGCATTTCGGCGGGATCCACATCGTCGCCGAGAAGGACGCCGGCACCTACCACGAACTCGCCCGCCAGTACGCGCTCGCGCCCGAGGCGACGTGGATGATCGGCAACTCACCGAAGTCCGACATCCTGCCCGCGAGGCAGGCCGGGCTCGGCGCCGTGTTCATCCCCAACGAGAACACGTGGGTGCTGGAGCACAGCGAGCTGGACCCCAACGATCCCGGCGTGCTGCGCCTGAGCGCGTTTCCCGAGCTGCTGCGGCACTTCTGAGGCGCGTCATCGCCCCGCGTTGTCGGCCCACCACGCGCGCCCGGACTCGGGCAGGGTCGAGATCGGGTCGTAGTACGGGTAGCGGCGGCGCAGCGCCTCGGGGTCGTGGTGCTCGATGCCGGTGCGGTAGTTCTTGGTCCAGTAGGAGATCCCGCGCTCGCGGTCGTACTCGGCGAGCTGGTGCACCCAGCGCTTGCCGACGTACGGGACGTCGCACACGATCCGCGGCGTCGCGTACCCGGGCAGGTAGCCCATGATCGCGTGCTGCAGCTCCTGCGCCTCCCACACGGCGAGCCGCCAGTGCTCGGCGTTCGGGATCATGTCGCACAGGTAGAAGTAGTAGGGCAGGATGTTCGCCTCGCCCTGCAACGCGAAGCACAGGTCCAGCAGTTGTGCCGGAGTGTCGTTGACGCCGCGCAGCAGCACGCCCTGGTTGCGCACGTCCCGCACCCCGACCTCGAGCGCCGTGCGCGCCGCCTCCGCGACGAGCGGGGTCACCGACTGCGCGTGGTTGACGTGGGTGTGGATGGCGAGGTTCACCCCCCGCCGCCGCGCCGTGCCCGCGACCCGCGCGAGGCCCTCCACGACCTTCGGCTGCAGCCAGTGTTGCGGCAGGCCCGCGAGCGCCTTGGTGGCCAGGCGGATGTCGCGCACGGTCTCGACGTCGAGCAGCCGCATGAGAAACGCCTCGAGCTGGTGCCACGGCACGTTGGCCACGTCGCCGCCCGACACCACGACATCCCGCACGCCAGGGGTGCGCTGGAGATAGCCGATGATGGCGTCCTGCCGGTCGACGGGCTTGAGGGTCAGCTTGTGCTTGTCGATGAGCTCGGTGGAGTTGCCGACGAGGTCCATCCGCGTGCAGTGCCCGCAGTACTGCGGGCAGGTGGAGAGCAGCTCCGCGAGCACCTTGGTGGGGTAGCGGTGCGTGAGGCCCTCCACCACCCACATCTCGGCCTCGTGCAGCGAATCGCGCTCGGAGTGCGGGTGGCTCGGCCAGACGTCGTCGCGGTCGCTGCGCACGGGAAGCATGTAACGCCGGACCGGATCCGCGTAGAAGGCGTCGGTGACCGTCTCCGGGTCCGTGCCCGCCTGCGGCGCCATGGTGTTGAGCATCTGCGGCGGCAGCAGCATCGACATCGTCGCCAGCTCGCGCTGGTCGGCGGCGAGGTCGTCGTAGAACCGGTCCGCCACCAGATTGCCCAGCACGCCGCGCAGCTGCCGGAGATTGCGGACGCAATGCACCCGCTGCCACTGGGCGTCGCGCCATTCGGCCTCGGTGACGTCCCGCCAGCCCGGAAAGCGACGCCAGTCGGGTTCGGCCAGCTCGGCACGCCGGTAGGTGTACGGCTGGTCGCCGGCATCGATGGCAGGTTCCTGGATCGCAGTCACATCTGCTCCTCATGTCGGTTCACGCGTTAAAATATCCTGCCATACAATCAATATGATGCAAATCTTCTCGTCGCGAGGTGGCCTGGCAGACTGCTCGCCGTGAGTACCAGCAAGACCACGCTCCTGCTCGGCGGGCGGATCCACACACCCGGCTCGACCGACGCCACGGCCATGGCGGTCACCGACGGCACGGTCGTCTGGGTGGGCCAGGACGGACCCGGTCGCGCCCTGCACCCCGGCGCCGAGGAGGTGCCACTCGATGGCGCGTTCGTGGCGCCCGCATTCGTCGACGCGCATGTCCACGCCACCGCGACCGGCCTGCACCTGACCGGAGTCGATCTGACCGAGGTCCGCGACGCGGGCGAGCTGCTCGCCGCCGTGCGCGCCGCCGTCACCCCCGGCGAGGTCCTCTGCGCCCACGGCTGGGACGAGTCCGCGTGGACCAACCCCCGGTTACCAAGCCGCGCCGAGCTCGACGAGGCGGCCGGCGGCGCGCCGGTGTACCTGAGCCGGGTCGACGTGCACTCCGCGCTCGTGTCGAGCGCGCTGATCGAACTGGCACCGACTGCCCGCGACGCCGACGGCTGGTCACCCGACGGACCCCTCACGCGCGACGCCCACCACCTCGTCCGCGCCGCCATGCGCGCCGCGATCACCCCCGGCCAGCGCCACCGCGCCCAGCGGGCCTTCCTGCACGCCGCGGCGGCAGCCGGGATCGTCAGCGTCCACGAATGCGCGGGCCCCGACATCTCCGGCGAGGCGGACCTCTCCGACCTCCTGCGCCTGGCGGAAGAGTCCGGCCTCCCCGAGGTCGTCGCCTACTGGGGCGAGCTCGGCGCGGCCGACACCGCGGCGCGGCTCGGCGCCCGCGGCCTCGCCGGTGACCTCTTCGTCGACGGCGCGCTCGGCTCGCACACCGCCGCACTGCACGAGCCGTACGCCGACCAGCCGGACAACCGCGGTGCCCGCTACCTCGACGCCGAGACCATCGCCGGGCATCTCGCCGCCTGCACCGAAGCGGGGCTGCAGGCCGGTTTCCACGTCATCGGCGACGCAGCCGTGGCCGAGGTCGTCGAGGGCTTCCGGCTGGCGGAGAAGACCGTCGGCCAGCGCGCCCTCGCCGGGAGGCGCCATCGTCTCGAACACGTCGAGATGATCGATGCCGAACAGGCCCGGGCGCTGGCGGGCTGGGGCGTAACGGCGTCCGTGCAGCCGCAGTTCGACGCCGCCTGGGGTGGTCACGACGGCATGTACGCCACCCGGCTCGGCGCCGAGCGCGCCGCCGAGCTCAACCCCTTCGCGACGCTCGCGAGCGAGGGTGTGCTGCTCGCGTTCGGCTCCGACGCCCCCGTGACGCCGCTCGAACCGTGGGCGAGCGTCCGCGCGGCCGTGCACCACCACACGCCGGGCGCCGGGGTATCCGCCCGCGCCGCCTTCAACGCGCACACCCGGGGCGGGCACCGCGCCGCCGGGGTCAACGACGGCGTCACCGGCAGCCTCGTGCCCGGCGCGCCCGCGCACTACGCCGTCTGGGAGTCCGACGCCCTCGTCGTCGCCACGCCCGACTCTCGCGTGCAGCGCTGGTCCACCGACCCCAGGGCACAGGTGCCCGGGCTGCCGCCGCTCGAACCGGGCGCGCCGTTGCCCCGCTGCCTGCGCACCGTCCGCGCCGGTGAGGTGATCTACGAGCGCCCGTAGGCGGGCCGAGCCCACCGGCGCAACGCGTCGATGGTCGTCTCCGGTGAGGTGTTGAAGCAGAACCTGATCCCGGGCACGAGCTGCACCAGCAGATTCACGACGCGCTCGAACAGCAGGGTGTACTCCTCGGCCATCCGCAGCCCGGCGCCGATCACCACCACCTGCACCGGCCGCGCGGCGACGGCCTCGCGGATCTTCTTCTCCGCGTCGTCCGCGTCGTCGGAGGTGAGGCGGCACGGCACGATGTCGAACCCGGCCTCGCGCAGAGCCGCCTCACCGGCCTCGATGCGGGCCATCAGCATCTCCTCCGTGATCTCGGGGTAGCGGCTGAAGTCGATCGCGCTCGGATGCATCCCGAGCGACAGGACGGTGTCTCCCTTGCTGGTCACCACGAAAGGTCCCCTCTTTCGAAACAGTGCTCATGTCCACCGCCGCCAGCGACGCCGGGCAGCCCGTACAGCAACTGCAGTGAAGGCCACCATCACTGCGTTCAACGCAGTGATGGTGGCCTTCACTGCGGTCGGTCGGAATGCTTCGTGCCCCAGCGTCGCCGAGCTCGCCGCCGCGCACCAGGACCTCTCCGGCATGGGTCTGCGAGTACCACCCCGAACCCTGTGCCGCCCGGCATGATGGGGTCGTGGACAGAGCCGAATTGGCCGCCGTGCTGCGGACCGCGCGGGCGCGGGTCAAGCCCGCCGATGTCGGCCTGCCGGCGGGCACCCGCAGGCAGGTGCCCGGGCTGCGCCGCGAGGAGGTCGCCCAGCTCGCCGGACTCGGCGTCGACTACGTGACCCGGCTCGAACAGGGCAGAGGCCCCCGGCCCTCGGTGCAGGTGCTCACCGCGCTCGCCAGGGCCCTGCGGCTGTCCGACGACGACCGCGACACGCTGTTCCGGCTCGGCGGCGCCGCTCCGCCGCAGGACGGCCGCGTTCCGATGCTGGTCCGGCCCAGCGTGCTGCGGCTGCTCGACCGCATGTCGGACCTGCCCGCCCTCGTGCTGTCGGCCAAGTCCGACGTACTCGCCTGGAACCCGCTCGCCGCCGCGCTGCTCGGGGACCTCTCCGAATGGCCGCCCGCCCGGCGCAACCTCATCTGGCAGCGGTTCCTCGGTCCTACCCCGAACCCGGACGCCGAGTCGGCCGCCGACTGCGTCGGCTGCCTGCGCACCGCCCACGCCCGGTACCCCGGCGACCCCGACCTCGCCCGCCTCGTCACCGAGCTGCGCACCGGCAGCGCCACGTTCGACCGGCTCTGGCGGGCCGCCCGCTCCGGACGCCTGCGCTCCGGCAGCGTGACCGTCCAGCACCACGAACTCGGCACGCTCACCCTCGACTGCGACATACTCTCGGTCCCGGAGGACGACCAGTTCGTGCTCGTCTACTCCGCCGCGCCCGGCACCCGCACGGCGTCGGCTCTTGAACTCCTCCGGGTCACCGGCCTCCAACGATTCACCCACTCACAGTGACGTGATCTGCCCGCGCGTTACGCTGTCGAGGTGACTGCCGCGGCCGAAGCGCCCCTCTCCACCGAGCGTCACGAGCCAGTCCCGAGGAGCCGTCGGCTCCTGCCGGTGCTCGCCCGGCTCGCGCTGACCGTCGCTTCCGGACTGATCCTCTTCGCCAGCTTCGCGCCGCGCCCGTTGTGGTGGCTCGCTCCGCTCGCATTCACGGGTTTCGGGCTCGTGCTCCATGGCAGGAGGATGTGGGGCAGCGCCGGCTACGGCACCGTGTTCGGGCTCGCGTTCTTCCTGCCGCACCTGCTGTGGATCCAGGACTTCCTCGGCGACGACTTC
The DNA here is from genome assembly GCF_005146945.1 of Prauserella endophytica. GTDB lineage: Bacteria > Actinomycetota > Actinomycetes > Mycobacteriales > Pseudonocardiaceae > Prauserella_A > Prauserella_A endophytica. The sequence goes on along the minus strand of NZ_SWMS01000003.1, from coordinate 382,689 downwards.
GGCTCCGCCCCGTGGCTCGGCCTCTCCACCGTGCTGGCCGTCTACATCGGCCTCGCCTGCGCGCTCATGCCGTTCGCCGCCCGGTTGCCCGGCGCTCCGGTGTGGCTCGCGATGGTGTTCCTGCTCCAGGAGTTCGCCCGCTCCCGCTGGCCCGCCAACGGCTTCCCCTGGGGCCGCGTCGGCTTCAGCCAGCCCGAAGGCGCCTACCTCTCCCTGGCCTCGATCGGCGGGGTTCCGCTCGTCGGCTTCGCCGTGGTGGTCACCGGATTCGGGCTCGCGTGGCTCATCATGGGGATCCGCGAGCACGGCGCGCGCCCCGGCCGCCTGCTCGTTCCCGGCCTCGCCGCGATCCTGCCCGTGACCGTTGGCCTGGCGGTGTGGCCGACCGTCGGCACCGGCCCCGAGGCGGGCACCCGCACCGTCGCCATCGTGCAGGGCAACGCCCCCGACATCGGCCTCGACCTGCTCGGCCGCCGCGACGTCATCCGCGCCAACCACCTGGCCGAGAGCGAGCGGCTCGCCGAGCGCATCAGGACGGGCGAGCTGCCGCGCCCGGACCTCGTGGTGTGGCCAGAGACCGCAACCGAGGTCGACGGCCCCGATCCGGCGCTCGACGCCATGGTCGACGAATTCGGCGTGCCCGCGCTCATCGGCGGCGCCTATCGCGCGCCCGACGGCAGGACCGAGAACGCCGTCATCGCGTGGCGGCCCGGCGAGGGCGAGGGGGAGCGCTACGTCAAGCAGGAGCTCGTGCCCTTCGCCGAGTACATCCCGCTACGCCCCATAGCGAGCTGGTTCACCCCGTTCCTCGACGACACGGTGGACATGCGCTGGGGCACCGAACCCGGCGCACTCGACGTCGCGGGCACCCGGGCCGGGCCCGTCATCTGCTACGAGGTGGCCTACGACTACGTTTCCCGGGAGGCGACGACGGCGGGGGCGCAGTTGCTCGTCGTGCCCACCAACAACGCCTGGTACGGCCCGGGGGAGATGAGCTACCAGCAGCTGGCGATGTCGCGTGTGCGTGCCGTCGAGCACGGCCGCGCCGCGGTGGTGGCGGCGACCAGCGGGGTCAGCGCCATCGTCCAGCCGGACGGTAGCGTGACGCAGCAGACCGGTCTGTTCACCGCGGGGTCACTGGTGGCCGACGTGCCATTACGGCAGCAGACTACGCTGTCGGATCGACTCGGTGCGTCGACCGAGTACGTGCTGGTCGGGGCCGCGCTCATCGCGGTGGTCGCCGGGTTCGTGCTCCGGTCGCGCACGCGCCGCGCCAGCGCGGACCACACGCGATAGAAGGGGAGAAGCATGGCGGAGGGCACGCAGCACAGGGAGGAGATCGACCCCGTGCTGGTGATCATCCCGACCTACAACGAGCGGGAGAACCTCACGCCACTCCTGCAGCGGCTGCACGCGACGCTGCCGCAGGTGCACGCGCTCGTGGTCGACGACGGCAGCCCCGACGGCACCGGCGAGCTCGCCGACAAGCTCGCGGCCGCCGACGACCGCGTTCACGTCCTGCACCGCACCGAGAAGGCGGGCCTCGGGGCCGCCTACATCGCCGGCTTCCGCTGGGGACTCGCCCGCGACTACCGCACGCTGGTGGAGATGGACGCCGACGGCTCCCACGCGCCGGAGGACCTGCCTCGCATCCTCGACGCGCTCGCGGGCGCGGACCTCGTGATCGGCTCCCGGTACGTGCCGGGCGGAGCGGTCGTCAACTGGCCGCTGTCCAGGCAGTTCATCTCGCGCGGCGCCAACCTCTACTCCCGGCTCGCCCTCGGCATGGGCGTCAATGACAACACCGCCGGCTTCCGCGCGTACCGCCGTGAGGTGCTCGAGAAGCTCGCGCTCGACGAGGTCGCCTCGACGGGCTACTGCTTCCAGATCGACCTCACGTGGCGCACCGTGCAACAGGGCTTCGAGGTGGTCGAGGTGCCTATCACGTTCACCGACCGCGAGGTCGGCGAGTCGAAGATGAGCGGCGCGATCATGGGGGAGGCCGCGCTCAAGGTCGCCCAGTGGGGCCTCCAGCGCAGGCTGGGCCAGCTGCGCAGGCTCCTCGGCCGCTGACGACGGGTCCAGCACAGGGCAGAGCCCCCGCGGCGAGAGGTCGCGGGGGCTCTGCTGTTGGTGGGAGCGGTGCGTGGCCGGTGGCCGTCAGGCGCGCGTGCCCCTTCGACCCTTCAGCTCGGCGAGCCGCTCGTTGAGCAGCTCCTCGAGCTCGGGGATGGAGCGTCGCTCGAGCAGCATGTCCCAGTGCGTGCGCGGCGGCTTGGTTTCCTTGGGCTCGGGCTGCCCGCCGTCCACGATCTCCGACTCGGTGCCGTGCAGGCGGCACTCCCACACGGAAGGGATCTCGGCGTCGTCCGAGAACGGCACTTCGAACTCGTGGTTCTTCGGGCACGAGTAACGCACGGTGCGCCGGGGGGCGAGGTCGTGATTGCGGTCGGTTTCGTAACTGACCGCTCCCAACCGGCTTCCACGGAGAACACGGTCGGCCATGAGTGGGTCCTTTCAGTCGGCTCCCAGCCAGGGAGCCAGGGCGGTGCTCACCCTGTGCAACGAGGTTACGGGTCGTTGAATTCCCAACCGACCATGTCGTTACTCATGATGAGCTGCATCACCCTCGGGAACAGCTTTCTCTAGTGGGAGACGTTCACCGTCTCCGCGTGACGCGCAAATGCCTCTCTTCTTGGGGATATCCCCCACTTGGGCTAGGTAGCAGCCACTCAGGTCAACCGCAGCTGCCCCTGGTGGGACACCGTTGGCCCCAAATCGCCTCGGCGAAAGTGGCGACGACAAAGTACCTGGTAACGGACTGTAGCCGTTTCGGCCTGCGCGCGTGTCGTTACCGAATTCACCTCAGCGGTGGACCTCGCCGTACCGCCGGTGTCGGCCACGACCACCGTGTCACCCTCGCGCACCACCCGGCCGTCCCGCACGCGCGCGTTGAACCGGCCGGGCAGCCCGCACCAGCACAGCACCTCCACCTGCACGGGCTGCAACTCGTCGGCCAGCTCGAACAGCCGCCGCGCGCCGGGGAACAGCTCGCTGCGGAAGTCCGTCGCGATCCCGAAGCAGTAGACGTCCACGTGAGCGTCGTCTGCCAGCTCACCGAGCTGCTCGACCTGGGCGGGGGAGAGGAACTGCGCCTCGTCCACGATGAGGTAGTCCACGTGCCGCCCGCTCGCCCACGCCTCCCGCACCAGCGCGCGCAGGTCGGTGTCCGACTCGACCTCGACCGCAGTGCGCGTGATCCCGATCCGGCTGGTGATCCGCGGCGCGCCGGAGCGGTCGTGCCGCACCAGCAACAGGCCCTGCCGCCCCTGCCGGGCGAGGTTGTGGTCGATCTGAAGAGCGAGCGTCGACTTCCCGCAGTCCATCGGGCCGTAGCAGAACTTCACTTTGCCCGCGATCGGCAGCTCCCTGCGGGCACCCCACGCCGGGGCGGACGAGAGCGCGTCGGTCGGGTCGGAATTCTCGTTCTCCACGGCGGTCACGTCGAGCGACCCTATCCGGCCCGGCGGCTACAGCACGGCAGGCTCCCGGTTACCCGCCGCCGCGATGGCCCTTCTCACAGGAACCAGCGCCACGAGCACGAACCCGACCACGAAGAAGACCACCAGCGCGATGATCGCGTACCGGAACGAGCCCGTGGCGTGCCCGACACCGGCGAACAGCAGCGGACCCAGCCACGACGTGCCGCGCTCGCCGATCTCGTAGAGCGAGTAGTACTGGGCCTCCTTGCCCGCGGGGATCATCTGGCTGTACAGCGAGCGCGACAGCGCGTTGGTGCCGCCGAGCACGAGCCCGATGCCCACCGCCACGGCGTAGAACTGCAGCGCCTGGCCCTCCTGCACGAAGTACGCGGACGCGATCACGGCGATCCAGACGACGAGGCTGCCGAGGATCGTCTTCTTGGCACCGAAGTGGCGTGCGGCCAGCCCGTGGGCCATACCGCCGAAGTACGCGACGAACTGGATCACCAGGATCGTCGCGATGAGCACCTCGTCGCTGAAGCGCAGCTCCTCGGTCCCGTACTGGGCGGACACCGTCACCACGGTCGAGATGCCGTCGGTGTAGATCAGGTACGCGCCTAGGAACGCGAGCGTGAGCGGGAACGCCCGCGCCGCCCGGATCGTGTCGCGCAGCTCCCTGAAGCCGGCCCGTACGACGCCGAGGCCGCGCTCGGTGCCATGCGGGGCCTGCCGCTCCCGTAGCCTGCGCAGGGGGATGATCGTGAACACCGCCCACCACACGCCGGAGCTGAGGAAGCAGATCCGCACCGCGGTGGACTGCGTGATGCCGAACGACTCGTGGCTCAGGTAGAACGCCAGCTGCAGGGCCAGCGCCACGCCTCCACCAAGGTAGCCGAACGCCCAGCCGCGCGCCGATACCGCGTCCCGCTCGTCGGGCGTGGCGATGTCGGGCAGGAACGAGTAGTAGGTGACGATCGACGCGCCGTATCCGATGTTGCCGAGGATGTAGAGGGCGACGCCGAGCTGCCAGCGGCCGTCCGCGACGAAGAACAGCAGCGCCGAGGCCGTCGCGCCGAGGAGTGCGAACCCGCCGAGGATGCGCTTCTTGTACTGGCTGCGGTCGGCGATCGCTCCGGTGATCGGCAGCACGAGCACCTGGATGATCGTGGCCACCGAGAGCAGGTAGCCCCACAGGGAGCCGGCCGGGAACTCGAGGCCGAACATCGAGACGTCGCAGTTCTGAAGGTTGTTCTCGTCGCCCTGCGCGTCGACGCACGGGTTGGGGCCGTTGCGCGCGAGATCGCGCTTCGCGTCGTCGGCTGCCACCGAGCTCATGTACAACGCGCCGAAGACCGTGATGACCGACGTGTAGAACGTCGAGTTCGCCCAGTCGTAGAAGTACCAGCCGCGCTGCTCCCGCTTGCGTTCCCCGGCGTCGGCGGCCGGCGCTGGGCCCTGCGGGGTGACGGTCATGCGGTGCTCCCTGCAGTGCGAGTCGGCGAGTGAGCGGAGAGTACTGCCTGGCCATAGCACGGCAGAAGCCGGTGCGACGGCGTGTCGGTCATCGCATCCCCCGTCTGTGGTATGAGATACTGTTGTTTTTGGTGTGACTCTTGTGGCTCATTGTCCGGTTTGCTTAGTGTGCTGTCATGGACAGGCACTGGGCGGGTACGGCGAAACGACTGGTAGTGCGCTTTCTGCTCGTGGCGGGGGTGGCACTCGGCCTGCCGGTGGCGCTGAGCGTGCCGGCCGCGGGAGATCCGTCGCCGGACACGTGGGCCAAGCTGCGCATGTGTGAGTCGACGGACCGCTACACCGTCAACACCGGCAACGGGTACTACGGCGCCTACCAGTTCGACCTGCCCACCTGGCGCAGCGTCGGCGGTACGGGCAGGCCCGACCAGGCCACGCGCGCCGAGCAGGACTACCGCGCGCTTTACCTGTACCGGATGCGCGGCTGGCAGCCCTGGGAGTGCGCCGGCATGCTTGGCCTCGTCAACGACCGCGATGCGCGCAGCAAGGTCAAGCCGAGCTACTCCGACTCCGCCTACATCAGCGGCAGCAAGCCCGCGCCCGCGAAGCCGGTGAAGCCGGCCTGGCCGGGCGTCGTCTACGCGTACGGCGACTGCGCGCCGGAACTGCGCGCGTTCCAGCTGCGGATGAACGCGTTCGGCTACGGCTTCCAGGGCACCGGCTGCTACTACGAGAAGACCCGCAAGGCCGTGCTCGAGCTGCAGCGCGCCAACGGCATCAACGACTCGGGACGTCTCGGCCCGAAGACCTGGAAGGCGGCCTGGAGCGGCAAGGCGCCGCGCTAGGGGTTGTGGCCGTTGACCGAGGGCCAGGCGCCGCGCTCGATCAGCAGCTCCCGCAGGAGGTCCGGGCGGTCGGTGACGATGCCGTCCACGCCGAGATCCAGCAGCGAGCGCATGTGCTCCTTGTCGTTGATCGTCCACGTGTGCACCTCGACGCCCGCCTTCCGCGCCGAGCGCAGGAAAGCCTTGTCCACAATGGTCATCCGTCCCTGCCGTACCGGCACCTGCGCGAGCGCGCCCCGGCTCAGGAAACCGAGGCGCAGGAACGGCAGCCAGCCGTTGGCCCAGAGGATGGCGGCCGAACGCGGGCCGAGCGAGGTGATGAGCCGCGGCCCGGCGAGCTTGCGCAGCCGGGAGAGTCGGGCGTCGGAGAAGGACGCCCCGGCGACCCGGTCGAAGGCGTCGAGTCGTTCGAGCACACGGACGAACGGCTCCACCGCGCCGGCCGCCTTGACGTCGACGTTGAAAAACGCGCCGGGGAGCTCTTCAAGGACGTCCTCCAGGCGCGAGATCGGTGCCCTGCCCCCGACTTTCGCTCTGCTCACGGTGCGCCAGCTCTGCCGTGCGATCGGTCCGGTGCCGTCGGTGGTGCGGTCGAGCAGCGCGTCGTGATGCACCACGACGACGCCGTCCGAGGTGGCGTGGACGTCGGTTTCGACGTACCGGAAGCCTTCCGCGACGGCACGCTGGAACGCGGGGAGGGAGTTTTCCATTTCGGACATTTCGTCCAGATGCCAGCCCCGGTGTGCGAACGCGCGGGGGCGCGGCTCGGCGAGATAGGGATGCGGTGGCGTCGGCACGCTTCAAGTGTGCCGCCCCGGCGTGGCCTCGGCATGAGCAATTGGTGGCGAGCTAGGGTCTGACACGTGAGCGATCTGGCTGGACCCGCTGTTGCGTCACGTGACGAATTGCGGGAGTTGCGCGCCCCGGTGCCGAAGCACTGTGGCTGGTGCGGCCGCAGGCTCGAGCAGAGCGGGACGGTCGGTCGCAGGAGGCGCTACTGCGGTCAGTCGTGCCGCCAGCGAGCCTACGAACGACGGGCGGCCGTCCAGCGCACGGGCCTGCCCGAGGATGCCGTAGTGCTGTCCGACACCGAGATCGCCACACTTCAGGACCGGCTGTTCCAGCTGCGGTGCGCCGCCGAGGACGTCGTCACGGCCGCCGAGGACGGCGCGTCCACCGACGAGATCCGCCGCATGGCCGCGGAACTGGCCAGCGCCGCCCACGAACTCGAACAGCTCCGCTGACCCGGCATCCAGCCTGCCGCTCCCAATACGTCACGGTGACGTTTTGAGGGCGCGCCGGGGAGGCGACAGGGGAGTACACCCGAACGGGCAGCGGACCGATCAGGAATCGAGAAGCGCGGGCTCAGCGGCCACGGATAGCGTGACCGGCATGGACATCACCATTCACTCGAGCTTCCTCCCACACGACGACCCGGACGCCGCGCTGAAGTTCTACCGCGACATCCTCGGCTTCGAGGTCCGCAACGACGTCGGGTACGAGGGCATGCGCTGGATCACCGTCGGCCCACCCGGCCAGCCCGGCACGTCGATCGTCCTGCACCCACCGGGTGTGGACCCCGGCATCACCGACGAGGAGCGCCGCACCATCGCCGAGATGATGGCCAAGGGCACCTACGGAGGCGTCAATCTGGCGACCAAGGATGTCGACGCCACGTTCGACCGGCTGCAGGCCGCCGGCGCCGAGGTGGTCCAGGAGCCGATCGACCAGCCATACGGGGTTCGTGACTGCGCCTTCCGCGACCCCTCCGGCAACATGATCCGCATCCAGCAGCTGCCCTGACGTTCACGTAACAGTCCAGAATCGCAGCTCGACGTACTGCTCGACACCGCTCGACCCCGATGGAGACACCGATGACCAAGGCCACGAGAGCCAAGGCGGCCAGATCGAAGGCACCGAAGGCGCAGCAGGCCGAACCGCACGCCGCCGACAGTCACGAGATGATCCGCGTGCACGGCGCGCGCGAGAACAACCTCAAGGACGTCAACGTCGAGCTGCCGAAGCGCCGGCTGACGGTCTTCACCGGGGTCTCCGGGTCGGGCAAGAGCTCGCTGGTCTTCAGCACGATCGCCGCGGAGTCGCAGCGCCTGATCAACGAGACCTACAGCGCGTTCATCCAGGGCTTCATGCCGACGCTCGCGCGGCCCGAGGTCGACGTCCTGGACGGGCTCACCACGGCGATCATCGTCGACCAGGAGCGGATGGGTGCCGACCCCCGGTCCACGGTCGGCACCGCCACCGACGCCAACGCGATGCTGCGCATCCTCTTCAGCCGGCTGGGGAAGCCGCACATCGGCTCGCCACAGGCGTTCTCCTTCAACGTCGCCTCGATCAGCGGCGCGGGTGCGGTCACCTTCGAGAAGGGTGGCCGCACCACGAAGGAACGGCGCAGCTTCAACATCGTCGGCGGCATGTGCCCGCGCTGCGAGGGCCGGGGTCAGGTCAACGACATCGACCTGACCCAGATCTACGACGAGAACAAGTCGCTCAACGAGGGCGCGGTCACCATTCCCGGCTACAGCATGGAGGGCTGGTACGGCCGCATCTTCCGGGGCAGCGGCTTCTTCGACCCTGACAAGCCGATCAAGAAGTACACCAAGAAACAGCTCAACGACCTGCTCTACAAGGAAGCGACCAAGATCAAGGTTGAGGGCATCAACCTGACCTACATGGGTCTCGTCCCGCAGATCCAGAAGTCGTTCCTTTCCAAGGACGTCGACGCGATGCAACCGCACATCCGCGCGTTCGTGGAGCGCGTGGTGACGTTCCAGACGTGCCCGGAGTGCGATGGCACCAGGCTGTCCGCGGAAGCCCGATCCTCGAAGATCAAGGGGATCAGCATCGCCGACGCCTGCGCCATGCAGATCACCGACCTCGCGGAGTGGGTGAGTGGTCTCGACGAACCGTCCGTCGCGCCACTGCTGGCGGCGCTGCGCCACACGCTCGACTCGTTCGTCGAGATCGGGCTGGGCTACCTCTCGCTCAACCGCCCTTCGGGCACGCTGTCGGGCGGCGAGGCGCAGCGCACGAAGATGATCCGCCACCTCGGGTCGTCGCTGACCGACGTGACCTACGTCTTCGACGAGCCGACGATCGGGCTGCACCCGCACGACATCCGGAGGATGAACAACCTGCTGCTGCAGCTGCGGGACAAGGGCAACACCGTGCTCGTGGTGGAGCACAAGCCGGAGGCGATCGAGATCGCCGACCACGTCGTGGACCTCGGCCCCGGCGCGGGCACCAACGGTGGTCAGGTGGTGTTCGAGGGCACCGTCGAGGGTCTGCGGGCCAGCGACACGCTCACCGGGCGGCACCTGGACGACCGCGCCTCGCTCAAGCCGTCCGTGCGGACGCCGTCGGGGAAGCTCGAGGTGCGCGGGGCGGATACCCACAACCTGCAGAACGTCGACGTGGACATCCCGCTCGGCGTGCTGGTGGTCGTCACCGGCGTCGCGGGCTCGGGCAAGAGCTCGCTGATCCACGGCTCGGTGTCCGGGCGGGATGGTGTGGTATCGGTCGATCAGACCGCCATCCGCGGCTCGCGGCGCAGCAACCCGGCGACGTACACGGGGCTGCTGGAGCCGATCCGCAAGGCGTTCGCCAAGGCCAACGGTGTGAAGCCCGCGCTGTTCAGCGCCAACTCCGAGGGCGCCTGCCCCAACTGCAACGGCGCCGGTGTCGTCTTCACCGACCTGGGGATCATGGCCAGCGTCTCCGCGCCGTGTGAGGTGTGCGAGGGCAAGCGGTTCCAGGCGGAGGTGTTGGAGTACAAGTTCGGTGGCCGCGACATCAGCGAGGTGCTCGGCATGTCGGTCGCCGAGGCCGAGGCGTTCTTCGGCGACGGCGAGGCCAAGACGCCCGCGGCGCACAAGATCCTGACCCACCTGTCCGACGTCGGCCTCGGCTACCTCACGCTGGGCCAACCGCTCACCACGCTGTCCGGCGGTGAGCGCCAGCGGATCAAGCTTGCGACTCGCATGGGCGAGAAGGGCGGCGTGTACGTGCTGGACGAGCCGACGAGCGGCCTGCACCTGGCCGATGTCGAGCAGCTGCTGGGCCTGCTGGACCGGCTCGTGGACTCGGGCAAGTCGGTGATCGTGATCGAGCATCACCAGGCCGTGATGGCACACGCGGACTGGATCATCGATCTGGGTCCGGGCGCGGGTCACGACGGCGGGCGGATCGTCTTCGAAGGCACGCCTGCCGACCTCGTCGCCAAGCGTTCGACGCTCACCGGCGAACACCTCGCGGACTACGTGGGCGCCTGACTGATCGCCCCCCAAGGCCACCTTTGTTGCGTTGAACGCAACAAAGGTGGCCTTGGGGGCCTCTCTCCCACCCACTCATAGAACGCCGATAAGCTACATTATGTTAAGTAGCTGAGTTGAGGGCTGCCCCGCTCCGCGCTCCGGTAGCGTTTCCAGGTAGTGAAGCTTCCCGCAGTCGTTGCCGCTCTCCGCGCCGCCGGATGTGTGTTCGCAGAGGACGAGGCCGAACTGCTCACGGCGGCCGCGCGGACGCCCGCGGAGCTCGCCGCGCTGGTTCGCAGGCGCAGTCATGGCGAACCGCTGGAGATCCTCGTCGGCTGGGCCGAGTTCTGCGGTCTGCGCATCGCGCTCGAGCCCGGCGTGTTCGTGCCCCGCAGGCGCACCGAGTTCCTCGCCAGGCAGGCCGCCGCCCACGCTCGCCCCGGCTCGGTCGTCGTCGACCTCTGCTGTGGTTCCGGCGCGGTCGGTGCTGCCATCGCCGCGGCTGCCGGGCCGATCTCGCTCACGGCCGCCGACGTCGACCCGGTCGCGGTCCGCTGTGCGCGTCGCAACGTTCCCGCAGGCGCACAGGTGCACGAGGGCGACCTCTACGAGGCATTGCCCACTCCCCTGCGCCGCAGTGTGGACGTCCTCGTCGCCAACGTCCCGTACGTGCCGACCGCGGCGGTGGCCCTGCTGCCACCCGAGGCGAGGTTGCACGAGCCGAGGGGCGCGCTCGACGGCGGCACCGACGGCCTCGATGTCCTGCGCCGAGTCACCGCAGGTGCTCCCCCGTGGCTGACACCCGGTGGTCACCTGCTGATCGAGACGAGTGTGCGGCAGGCGCCCGCGGCCGTCGAGGCGTTCGCGGCCGCGGGCCTGGCCCCGCGAGTGGTCACCTCCGACGGCACCGCCGTCGTGCTCGGCAGATGCGGCCGGCCGGGCTGAGGCCGTTGCGTCACCTTCGCCAGAACAGGTGGTGGATCACGCCGCTCGGGCTGGGCACGACCTCGAGGTGGAACCGGTCAAGCAGCTCATCGGGTGACTCCCAGAGCCGGACTCCGGATCCGAGCTCCACCTGCGAGACCGCCACGTGCATGGTGTCGACGAGGTCTGCGTCGAGAAACCGCCGGATGGTGGTGGGCCCGCCGCCGAGCCGGACGTCCTTGCCCCCCGCCGCCTTCCGTGCCAGATCGAGGACCGTGGCCGGATCGCCGTCGACGAAGTGGAATGTCGTGTCGGAGAGGGTGAACGAAGGACGCGTGTGGTGGGTCAGCACGAACACGGGGGTCCGGAACGGGGGCTCGTTGCCCCACCAGCCGCGCCATTCGTGATCGCGCCAGGGGCCGCGTTGCGGGCCGAACTTGTTGCGGCCCATGATCTCGGCGCCGATGTTGCGGGCGAAGTCTCGCGTGAAGTAGTCGTCGAGGCCGCGGCTGCCGCCGGGATCGGCGCGCATGGGCCAACTCGCCGTGGCACCGGCCCAGGCGAACATGTCGCCAGGGTCGGCGTGGCCGAACGGCTGCTCGAGGCTCTGGTGTTCACCGGCGCCGTATCCGTCCCGCGAGACGTTGAAGTTCTGGACTCTCAGCAGTTGATTCACGTGGCTCCTCCTGTGCTGTGTGCTGATGGGGAGACTTCGCGGGCCGGACAGACTCATCGGCAGAACTGACCGGTCAGCGAGACGCCGCTCACGCCAAGAGGGGCCGCGCCAGCCCTGCCCTGGCCGCGCGAACGGGCGCTACTCTGGTGAGTAAATACTCACCCACCTAGGAGCGGCGATGAAGCTGACGATCTTCGGCGCGACCGGCGGCACGGGAAAGCAGCTCGTGCGGCAGGCGCTCGACGCGGGCCACGCGGTCACGGCAGTGGTTCGCGATCCGGCCCGGCTGCCGATCAGCCACGCCTCACTGGAGGTCGTGACCGCGGACGTGACCGACGCCGGCGCGCTGCGGCCGCTGGTGGAGGGCCGCGACGCGGTGCTGTCCTCGCTCGGCGCCGGCAGTCGCAGCGGCGCCGGGATCGCCACGGCGGGGACCACCGCGATCCTCACCGCGATGGCGGAGTCGGGCGTCCGGCGGTTCGTGGCCGTGAGCGCGATGCCGGTGGGGCCCGTTCCACCCGGAGAAAGCCTCTTCTTCCGCGGTGTCCGGCGCGTGCTGCTGACGGCGCTGAAGGACGTCTACGCGGACCTCGCCCGCATGGAGGCCGAGATCGCCCGCAGCGACACCGACTGGACCGTGTTGTGGCCGCCGCAGCTCACCGACGGCCCCCTCACCGGCGCCTACGCTCGCGAGATCGGCGCCAACGTGGCGAAGAGGCACAAGATCTCGCGCGCCGACCTCGCCCACGCCATGCTGGCCGCCCTCGACGATCCGGCCACCGTCCGCAGGCCGGTCGGCGTCGGCAGCTGACGTGACTTGGGACACCAACAGGGCGCGGCGATCTCTTGGCGTGACGACAATGAGCGGATCCACTCGTCCCCGGGAGGACTCGTGCAAGATCCGTTGTTCGCCTCGGTCGACGAGGTCGTCGAGCGCCTGGCCGGGGCCGGCTACCTGGCTTCGACGGCTGTGGCCACCACCGTGTTCCTGGCCGACCGGCTCGGCAAGCCCCTGCTGGTCGAGGGGCCCGCGGGTGTCGGCAAGACCGAGCTGGCCCGCGCGCTCGCCACTGCCACGGGCAGCGAGCTGGTCCGGCTCCAGTGCTACGAGGGCATCGACGAGTCGAGGGCGCTGTACGAGTGGAACCACGCCAAGCAGCTGCTGCGCATCACCGCGGCGCGGGACGAAGGCTGGCAGGAGACCCGCGACCACGTGTTCAGCGAGGAGTTCCTCCTCCCCCGGCCCCTGCTCACGGCGATCCGCAACCCAGATCCGACGGTGCTGCTGATCGACGAGACCGACAAGGCCGACGTCGAGATGGAAGGCTTGCTGCTGGAGGTGCTCGGCGACTTCCAGGTCACGGTGCCGGAGCTGGGCACGATCACCGCGGCGCGCAGGCCGTTCGTGCTGCTGACGTCCAACGCCACCCGCGAGCTTTCGGAGGCGCTCAAGCGGCGCTGCCTGTTCCTGCACCTGGACTTCCCCACGCCAGAGCTCGAGCGGGACATCGTGACCATGCAGGTGCCCGGTCTCGACGCGACGCTCGCCGAGTCGCTCGTACGCGTCGTGGGCGCGTTGCGGGACATGGACCTGCGTAAGGCGCCGTCGATAGCGGAGTCCGTGGACTGGGCCCGGACGCTGCTCGCGCTCGGCGCCGACAGCCTTGACGAGCAGATCGTCGAGAGCAGCCTCGGCGTGATCCTCAAGTACCAGTCCGACCATCGCAAGGCGGCCGCCGAGCTGCGGCTCGACCAGTTGCTGGACCCGGCCTCGCCATGACCACCGAGGTGCTGCCGGCGCGGCTGGTCGACTTCGTCGGTGCGCTGCGCGAGCGTGGGGTCGAGGTGGGGCCCGGTGAGACCGTCGACGCGGCGGCCGCGGTGGGCGTGCTCGGGCTCGCCGACCGGGCGCGGCTGCGGGAGGCGCTTGCCTCGACGGTGCTGCGGCGGTCCGGGCAGCGGGGCGTGTTCGACGCGGTGTTCGACCTCTACTTCCCCATGGCCGTCGGGTCCGCGGAGTCGGCCGCCGACCGACCGTCCGATGTGTACGAGCTGCGGGACGCGCTCGTCGCCGCGCTCGCGGAGGGAGACGAGGCGCGGCTGCGGGCGCTCGCGGCGGCCGGGGTGGAGGCCTTCGGACAGTACGGCGACGTGGGCAGCGGCGGTGAGGGAGCCAACGGCACCGGCTCGAAGCGGCTCAGCGGCTGGTCGGCCTACCAGACGCTCGGCGAGGTGCGACCGGAGGCGCTGCTCAGCCGGGTACTGGCGGCGATGCGGGCGGCCCGGCCCGGCGACGGAGACGCAGGGCTCGGTGCGGCGCTCGCCGAGCGCGAGGCCCGCTCGCGTCTCACGGCGTTCCGTGAGCACGTACAGGCGGAGGCTCGCCGCCGGACGGCCGAGCTGCGCGGCCGGGAGCGCATCGCGCGGCACGCCGTGGCGTCGCAGACCGATCTGGTGACGTTCACGAGCGCGACCAAGGAGCAGCTCGCGGCGATGCGGCGCACGATCCAGCCGTTGTCGCGCAAGCTCGCGACGCGGCTCGCGGCACGCAGGCGGCGGGCCCGCCGAGGGCAGATCGACCTGCGCCGGACGCTACGGCGGTCGCTGGCGACGGGCGGGGTGCCGATGCGGCCGGTGCTGCGCGAGCGGCGGCCCGGCAGGCCCGAGCTGGTGGTGCTCTGCGACATGTCCGGGTCGGTGGCCGGGTTCGCGCAGTTCACGCTCTTGCTCACGCAGGCACTGGCCGACCAGTTCAGCAAGATCCGCAGCTTCGCGTTCGTGGGCCTCACCGACGAGATCACCGATCTGGTGAGCGCGGGCCGCGACGAGCCGGAGGGGCTGGCCACGCGGATCCTGTCGCAGGCCAGGGTCACCAGGTGGGGCATGAGCAGCGACTACGGCGAGTCGCTCGGCAGCTTCGTCGAAAGGTTCGCCGACGCGCTCGGCCCGCGCACGAGCGTGCTGATCCTCGGTGACGGCCGCACCAACTACGGCGATCCCAACCTCGGCGCGCTGCGCCTGATCGTCGAGCGCGCGCGGCACGTGTACTGGCTCAACCCCGAGGGCGAGACGTTCTGGGGCACCGGGGACTCGGCCGCGCTGCGCTACGCGAAGGTGGTGCCGATGTACGAGTGCCGCAACATCCGCCAGCTGTCGCGGCTGGTGACGGAGCTGCTGCCCGGGTGAGCGCCCAGCCCCCGGTGCGCTCGCAGGCGAGGTGACCGCGGCGAGCTCGCGTGGTGTGCCGAACGCGAGCGCGCCGCGGTCATGGCCAGGATCTTCAACTGGCACGCCGCCCTCCACCAAAACAAGTGGCAGGCCCTCTCCACGCGGCCAAGAAGACCACGTCGCGCAGCGGACCTGCTCAGCGCGGAGGTGTTCCAGCGCGAGCCGGGCGGTCCCGCACGTGTTCAGCCCCGTGCCCTGACGACCTCCCACAGGCTCGTCCAGTTGTCGTTGCCGTGCCCGGCGGCGATGGCACGGTCGTAGTGCGACCTGATCGCCTCCGGCAGCGCGACGTCGACGCCGGCCTCCTTGCTCGCCGCGACGATGTGGTCGGCGGTCGCGCCCATCATGGTCGCCGTGCTGAGGTGACCCGGGTAGCTGCGCTTCTCCAGCTCCTCCACGGTCTCGGCCAGGAACGGGGAGATCGTGTCGAAGTTGTCCACCGCATAGCGCAGGAACTCCCGCGGTGGCACGCCTTCCGCCTCCATCAGCGCGGCGGCCTGCAGGTACGCCGACAGCGACGTGAGGAAGATCGTCAGCTGTGCCTGGTAGTAGAGCTGCGCGAGGATCGGGTCCTCGCCGAGGTAGTCGGGCCTGCCCAGCAGCCGCAGCACCGGCTCGTGGGTGGTGAAGACCTCTTTCGGGCCGCTGTAGAACACGTAGGCGTTCTCGGTGCCCACCAGCGGCGCGGGCACCATCACGCCACCGGCGATCAGGGCGGCGCCGTGCCCGGCCAGCCACGCCGATGCCTCCCGCGTTCTGGCCGGAGTGTCGGAGCTGAGGTTCACCACCACTCGCCCGGCGAGCGCGTCGGTCGCGGAGCCGAGGATGTCGTACATGGCCCGGTAGTCGGTCAGGCTCAGCACCACCAGTTCGCTCGCCGCGAGCGCCGCTGCCGGGCTGTCCGCGCGGACCGCTCCGGCGGCGACCACGTCGTCGGCCCGGTTCGCCGTGCGGTTCCAGACCGTCACGGAGTGGCCGTGCCGGAGGAAGGTGTGGACCATCGCCTGGCCCATCGGTCCCAGGCCGATCAGGGTCACGTCGGTTGTCGTGGTCATGCGGGGTTTCCTTTCCTGAGCAGTTCGATGACTCCGGTGATGTCCTCGCGCGCGTGGCCGGCCTCGGCGCGCCGCCGCAGGAGCGAGCCGAACGGGGCGAGCAGTTCGGGGCTGAGGCCCTGTTCCTCGGCGGTGCGGATCAGGTTGGCGAAGCCCGCCGCCTGCATGCCGAGGTTGGACACGACGCCGGTGGTGTAGTCGCCACTGTCGATCTGCCCTGCCGCGGCGTGCGCCCAGCCCCCCATCGCGCTCAGCCAGCGCGTGAGCAGTGGGGCGAACTCCGCTGCGGGCGTGCCCTCCGCGCGGACGACGGCGAACGCGTGGACGATCCCGGCGAACATGCCGTACATGCCGCTGAGCAGGGCGATGTCGTGCAGCGCGGCCAGTCCCGCCGCCTCACCGAGGTAGTGCGACTCGCCGAGAACGGCGAGTGTGCCGCGGTGGGTGTCGAACGCCGCCCTGGATCCGCTGTAGAGCAGGAACGCTTCCGGGGTGGCGATCTGCGGTGGGACGGCCATGATGCCGCCGTCGAGGTAGTCGGCGCCGTGGCAGGCTGCCCACTCGGCGAACCTCCGCGCCTGCGCCGGGGTTCCGTTGGTGAGGTTGGCGAGCACGCGGCCGCGTAGCGCGTCACCGTGTTCGTCGAGAACCTCGTGTACGGAGGCGTAGTCGAGCAGGCAGGTGAGCACGAGCGAGCTGGCCGCGATCGCCTCGCCGGGGGTCGCCGCACGGGCCGCGCCGCGCTCCACGAGCGGGTCCGCCCTTGTCGCGGTTCGGTTCCACACCGTCACCGGGTGGCCCTCCGCCAGCAGCGCCTCGGCGAGCGCCGTGCCCATCGCGCCGAGCCCGAGCACGGTCACCGCCGGTCTGTCGGTTTCGGTCATGCTCCGACGGTGCCGGTCCCCGCGCACGATCGGCTGCGGGTTCGCGCACGGCCCGGTTTCGTCGGTGGCCTTGGCTAGTGTCGGTTTCGTGCGATTCGGCGTGCTGGGGCCGCTTGCGGTCTGGACCGACGACGGCACGGCCGTCCGCGTGCCCGAGGTGAAGGTCAGGGCGCTGCTGGCGAACCTGCTCGTGCACGAGGGGCGGCCCGTCTCGGTCGACCGGCTGGCCAACGACCTCTGGGGCGATCGGCTTCCCGGCAATCCGGGCAACACACTGCAGACCAAGGTGTCGCAGCTGCGCCGCGCACTGGAGGCGGCGGAGCCGGGCGCGAAGGCGCTGGTGGTCCGCCACGACGCCGGATATCGGCTCCGGCTCGACGGCGACCTGCTGGACGTTCAGCGGTTCCGCGCGCTGACCGGGCAGGCACGCCGGAGCGCCGACCCCAAGCAGAAGGCGTCCCTGCTCGCCGACGCGCTCGCGCTGTGGCGGGGTCCCGCGCTCGCCGAGTTCGCCGACGAGCCGTTCGCGGCTCCGGTGATCCAGCGCCTCGAACAGGAGCGGCTGGCGGCGCTGGAGGACCACGCCGACGCGCGGCTGGCCCTCGGCGAGCACGCGGCGCTGGCGGGCGAGCTGGGCGACGTGGTCGCGAGGCACCCGCTGCGCGAGCGGCTCAGGGCGCTGCACCTGCGTGCGCTCTACGGCGCTGGGCGGCAGAGCGAGGCACTGGAGAGCTACGCGGAGCTGCGGCGGCGCCTTGCCGGGGAGCTGGGCCTGGAACCGGGCCCCGAGCTGGTCGCGTTGCACCAGGCGATCCTGAATCAGGACCCCACGCTGCACCTCCCGCCGCCCGCCGTGCCGAGGGCCGCGTTGCCGGTGCCGCTGACCGAGCTGCTGGGCCGGGAGAACGCGGTACGTGACGTGCGGGCGGCGCTGGGCTCCGCGCGCCTGGTCACCCTCACCGGACCCGGCGGGGTCGGCAAGACCCGGCTCGCCCTCGAGACGGCCACCAGGATCGCGGAGTCCACTTCGGACGACGTCAGGTTCGTCGAGCTGGCCGGTCTGGACCGCCACCCCTGCCAGGGCGCGGGTGGCGGCGAGTGGGTGCCCGAGGCGGTCGCGGCGGTGCTCGGCGTCCGGCAGGACTCCGGCCCGGGCCCCGACCTCACCGGGAGGATCGCCGACGCGGTGCGGGACCGGGACGTCCTGCTCGTGCTCGACAACTGCGAGCTGCTCGTCGAGCCCGTCGCGGAGCTGGCGGCGCGCCTGCTGCGGGCCGCGCCCCGGCTGCGGATCCTCGCGACCAGCCAGCAGGCGCTCGGGGTGGGCGGTGAGGTGCTGTGGGCGGTTCCGCCACTCGGCATCCCCGCGAAGGGGCACCTCGACCCGGCTCGTCCTGCCGAGGAGGTGCTCCCGTCGGTGCGCGAGTTCAGCGCCGTGCGGCTGTTCGTCGACCGGGCCGCGGCCGGAGCACCCGGGTTCGCGCTCACCCCGGCGAACGTGCACGCGGTCGCCACCATCTGCCGCAGGCTCGACGGCCTGCCGCTCGCGCTGGAACTGGCCGCCACGCGCGTGCGCGCGCTTGGCGTGGACGAGCTGCTGGCAAGGCTCGACGACCGGTTCCGGCTCCTGTCCGGCGGCCCTCGCGACGCACCGGCCAGGCAGCGAACGCTGCGCGCGATGATCGACTGGAGCTGGGAGCTGCTCACCGAGCCGGAGCGGGTGGTGTTGCGCAGGCTCGCGGTGCACGCCGAAAGCTGCGGGCTCGACGCGGCCGAGGCGGTGTGCGCGGGCGACGGGGTGGAGCCGGGTTCGGTGCTCGACCTGCTGGCGAAGCTCGTCGAGAAGTCACTGGTGGTCGCCGAACAGGGCGTGGTGGGCCCCCGCTACCGGCTGCTCGAATCGGTGCTGGCGTACTGCCTCGACCGGCTGGACGACGCGGGCGAGGCTGACCGGGTACGGCTGCGGCACGCGCGGTTCCACGCCGCGCTGGCCGCGCGCGCCGATCCCCTGCTGCGGGGTCGTGACCAGCAGCGGTGGCTGCACCGGCTAGACGCCGAGTCGGCCAACCTCCGGGCCGCGCTCGACACGTTCGTCCGGCTCGGCGAGGCCGAGGCCGCGCTGCGGCTGGTGAACGCGATGACGTGGTACTGGTTCCTGCGCGGACGCATCGGCGAGGCGCGGCGGTCGCTGCGCATGACGCTGGCCCTGGCGGGCGGGGCCGATCACTCGTCGCGCGGCGGCGCGGCGGCCTGGGCGGCGGGACTGGCTGTGCTCGCGGGTGAGCGTGCGGACCAGGCGGCGTTCGCGGCGGCCGAGGCGATTCCCGACGCCGCGGTGCGGGCGCGGGCGCTCTGGTTCCTCGGCTATGTGCTGGGCACGGTGGGCGATCTGCACGCGGGCAGGCGTGGCAACCGAGCCGCTCTCGCGGGGTTTCGCGCGCTCGGGGACCGCTGGGGCACGGCGGCGGCGCTGGCCGACAGCGCGGGGCACCTGCTCTCGCTCGGCCACCTGGACGAGTCGGAGCGGGCTGCCCAGGAGTCCGCGGAGCTGTTCGGTGAGCTGGGCGAGCGCTGGGGCCGGTTGCAGGCGTCGTTCGCGCTCGGCGCGCTTGCGCAGATCCGCGGCGACTACGACGCGGCGCGGAGCCGGTTCCGCGAGAGCCTGCGCGACGCCGAGGAGCTCGGGCTGTGGCCCGAGTTGTCGTACCAGCTGTCGTGGCTGGGCCGGACGGCGCTGCTGACCGGGGACCTGCGGGAGGCCCGTGAGCTGCACGAGCGGGCAATGCGGCTGGCGGCGGAGCAGGGCTTCGCGCCGGGCGAGATGTACGCCAGGACCGGGCTCGCCCTCGGCGCCAGGAAGGCGGGCGATCTCGACGAGGCCGACCGGCACCTGCACGTCCTGCTGGACTGGCACCGGCTGGTGGAGTTCGAGCCCGGCAGCACGCTCGTGCTCGCGGAGCTGGGTTTCGTCGCCGAGCAGCGCGGTGACGTCGCGCTGGCCGGGTCGCGACACCGGGCCGCGCTGACGGTGGCCCGGCGGGTGGGCGATCCCCGAGCCATCGCGCTGGCGCTGGAGGGGCTGGCCGGCGCCGCCGTCCTCGGCGGGGAGCCCGCGCGCGCGGCGTCGCTGCTCGGCATGGCCGAGGCCGCGCGCACCTCGGTGGGCGCACCCCTGCCCGTTGCGGAGCGTCACGACGTCGACCGGATCACGGCCTCGGCCACCGCCGCGCTCGGCGCGGAAGGGTTCGCCCGCAAGCACCGGCAGGGCGCTGAGCTGGGCTTGAGCGGAGTGGACGAGGTGCTGGACAGCGACGGGCCGAATATGTAGTTGCAGCACACAAGTTTTCTGAGTTACCCTCGAGAGAACCCCGAAGTCTCTCGACAAGGAGCTCACTACGTCCGCGCCCGCACACGCCCCGGCCACCGAGCCGATGACACACCGGCAGATCCTGGAAGCCTTCACCGGTCTGCTGCTCGCCCTGCTGGTGGCGATCCTCTCCTCCACGATCGTCTCCAACGCGCTGCCGACGATCCTCGCCGATCTCGACGGCACCCAGAACCAGTACACGTGGGTCGTCACCGCGATGCTGCTGACCTCCACGGCCACCACGCCGATCTGGGGCAAGCTCTCCGACCTGTTCAGCAAGAAGCTGCTGTACCAGCTCGCCATCGTGATCTTCACCGTCGGTTCCGTGCTCGGCGGGTTCGCGCAGTCGATGCCCGAGCTGATCGCCTACCGCGCGCTGCAGGGCGTCGGCATGGGTGGCTTGCAGGCGCTCATCCAGGCCGTCATGGCCGCGATGATCGCGCCCCGTGACCGCGGCAAGTACTCCGGCTACATCGGCGGGGTGTTCGCGGTCGCCACCGTGTCGGGCCCACTGCTCGGCGGCGTGATCGTCGACTCTGCGCTCGGCTGGCGCTGGTGCTTCTGGGTGTGCGTGCCGATCGCGATCCTCGCGTTCATCGTCCTGGGCAGGACACTGCACCTGCCCGTCATCAAGCGCGACGTCAAGATCGACTGGCTGGGCGCGACCCTGATCGTCGGTGGCGTGGCACTGCTGCTGATCTGGGTGTCACTGGCGGGCAAGAACTTCGCGTGGTGGTCGCCGGAGACGCTGTGGTTCATCGGCGGCGCGGCGGTGGCGCTGGCGCTGGCCCTCGTCGTCGAGACGAAGGTCCGCGAGCCGGTGGTGCCCCTGCGGCTGTTCCGCGACAGCACCTTCTCGCTGTCGGTGCTGGGCACGCTCGCCGTGGGCACAGCGATGTTCGGCGGTGCGGTCTTCCTCGCGCAGTACTACCAGATCGCCCGCGGCTACTCCCCCACACACGCCGGCCTCATGACGTTGCCGATGGTGCTCGGGCTGTTCCTCTCCTCGACGATCAGCGGCCAGATCGTGTCCCGCATCGGACGGACCAAGCCGTTCCTGATCGGCGGCTCGGTGCTGCTCGTGACCGCCCTGTTCCTGCTGAGCACCATCGACCACACCACCAACCTCACCCTCATGGGCTGCTACCTCGCGCTGATGGGCATCGGCGTGGGCGCGCTCATGCAGAACCTCGTGCTCGTCGCGCAGAACACCGTGGGCATGCGCGACATGGGCTCCTCGACAGCGGTCGTGACGTTCTTCCGGACGCTGGGCGGCTCGGCCGGCGTGTCGGCGCTCGGAGCGGTGCTCGCCAACGAGGTCAGCGGCGGTAACGGCGGGGCAGGCGGAGGTTCGCTCGACCTCGCTTCCCTGCCTCCCGCGGCCAGGGAAGCGCTCCGTGCGGCCTACGGCGACGGCACCGGCACGATCTTCCTCATCTCCGCGATCGTCGCCGTGGTGACGCTGCTCGCGGTGCTGTTCCTCAAGGAGACCCCGCTGCGCAGCACCCTCGACACCGGCGCGGAACCCTCGCCGGAAGCGGAACCGGAAGCAGGGCGCGAACCTGCGCCGAGGTCCACCGTGCTCGCCGAGCGCGCGCCGCTCGCCATGTACGGCGTGGTTACCGCGGGCGGCGAGCCCGTCGACGGCGTGTCGCTCACGCTGACCGACGGCAGCGGCGCCCAGGTCGACCTCCAGCGCAGCGACCCCACCGGCAGCTACCTGGTCACCGCGCCAGCGCCGGGCCGCTACGTCCTCATCGCCGCCGCCGAGCACCTCCAGCCCGTGGCCCACACCGTCGAGCTGACCGGATCACCGGCGCGCCGGGACCTCGCCCTGTCCGGGGCCGGTGCCGTGAGCGGCCGGATCCGCGGTGCGGGTCACCGCGCGGTCGGAGGGGCGACCGTCGTGCTCACCGACGCACGCGGCGACGTTCTCAGCTCCGGGCTCAGCGGCGGCGACGGCTGGTACCAGTTCCCGGACGTCATCGGCGGCAGCTACACCCTCGCCGTCACCGCGCGGGGCTACCGGCCGCAGGCCGTGCCGGTCTCCCTCGTCGACGGCGATCAGCTCTCCCGTGACGTCGAGCTGGCCCCGGCGGGCCAGGTGCTCGGCACGGTCCGCTCCGGCCTGAGCGGGCAGGCCGTGGCCGAGGCGCAGGTGACCCTGCTCGACGTGGACGGCCAGGTGGTGGGCGTGACGCTCACCGACGCCGAGGGCGGCTACCGATTCGGTGACCTCGACGTCGGCGCGTACACGATCATCGCCACCGGCTACGCCCCCGCCACGGCGCAGCTGACCGTCGCGGGCGAGGGCAGTGAGCGGCAGGACGTCGAACTCGGCTACACCATCGACTTCGACCGCCACGACACCGGACGCTAGTGCCCTCCGCCGGGAGTCTGTTGCTTGAGTCGGTGGATCCGGGTTTCCGCTGGCAAGGCGCCGGTTCGTCCTCGTACTGGGCTGTACTTGGGCGGACCGGCAACGCCCCCCGCCGGAAGTTCGCCACATAATTCGGCGGCCCAGCTTCCCGCCGGCTGCGTTCTAGGCGTAGAGCGACGCGAGGTGGTCGTAGTCGGGCTCGGCCGGCTCGCCACCGCCCAGGTGCGCGTCGAGGGCATCGAGCATGACGTGCCAGCCGAGGCAGTAGTGGACGGCGGGCTCGGGCCGGACCGGGCGGTGCAACAGCACGAGCACCGTGGCGTCGTCCTCGGCTCGCAGCTCCCACCGCACGACCGAGTCCTCCTCGCCCGGCCACGACCACGAGTGCTCCAGCACCGACGGCGGCTCCACCGCCCGCACCGTGCCCTCCGCGCGGCCCTCCTCGCCGAAGTCGTACACCGCGACGCCGCCCACCCGCGCGTCGATGGTCACGCCCGGCAGCCAGCGCCCCTGCTCGTCCGGGTCGACGAGGGCCTGCCACACCCGCTCGGGCGAGTGCCGCAGCCGCCGTTCGAACCGGATCTGCCAGGCGCCGTCCGGCCCGAGACCGATGGTGCCTTTCAGGTCGTCGAGCGGGGCTCTGTCAACGGGACGCATTCGGTACCTCCGGGTTCGCGTCGAGATGGTCTTCCAGTGCGTCGAGCCGGCCAGCCCAGTACCCGCGCATGCGGTCGACCCAGCCCGCGACCTCCGTCAGCGGGCCCGGGTCGAGCCGGTAGATCCGGCGCTGGGCGTCCTGCCTGCAGGTGACCAGGCCCGCTTCCTTGAGCACGCGGAGATGCCGCGACACGGCAGGCCTGCTCACGTCGAACTCGGCGGCCAGCTCCCCCGCCGTGCGCTCGCGCGCCGCGACGAGCTCCAACACCCGCCGACGATGCGGATCCGCCAGTACCGCGAAAACGTCCGTGGTCACGACGCCTATGTAACCATAGGTTTACGTAACCTGCAACTGACACAAGCTCGTCACGTCTCCGGCGGCCCGTCCTCCGCAGGCGCGGGATCGGCCCGCTCCGCGAGCAGCCGGTCGACCCTGGCGTGGGCCTGGGCGAGCTGCTCCCCCAGCTCGGCCAGCCGCGCCTCGTGGGCGGCGAGCGACCGCTCGGCCGTCTGCGCACTGGCCTCCGCCAGCCGCGTGGCGGTGCGTTGCTCGGCGAGCTCGCCACGGACGTGGTCGAGCTGCTCGCGCTGGGCCGCGTTCTCCTGCCGCGACTCGGCGAGATCCCGCCGGGCGTGCTCGAGCGATGCCTCGGCGGCCGTGAGCCGGGCGGTCGCGGCCTCCAGCCGTTCGCTGGCCAGGGTGTGGGCGCTGGTCAGGTCGCGCAGCTCAGCACGCGCCACCTCCAGCTGGTCGGCGAGCGCGGCCCGGTCGTCGCGCGCCTCGTCGAGCTGCTGCCGAGTGGCCCGGAGCTGGTGAGCCAGCTCGTCACGGGCCTGCGCGCTCGCCGTGGCGGCCGACTCGGCCGCACCCCGCGCGCGTTCGTGCTGCGCGATACGCGCCCACGCGTCGCGCTGGACCTGCTCGGCCTCGGCCGCCGCCCGCTGTGCCGCCTTCTCCGCCTCCGCTCGCGCGGCCCTGTCGTCCCTGGCCTGGGCCAGTGCCCGGTCTCTCGCCCGTTCCGCCTGTTCGGCGCGACGCAGAGCGTCCTCAGCCTGGGTCCGTGCCGCCACCGCCTGCTCCTCGGCCTGCCGCACCTGGGCGATCGCACCCTGCTCGGCGGCCTCCAGCCGGGCCGTCATGTCCCGGAGAGCGTCGAATACGGGTCCCGTAGCGGGTCCAAACACCTCGGCGGCCCTCCGCAGCTCCACCAGCGGGTCCACCACTGCGGCCGTCTGGGCCGCCCTGCGCTGCCGCGACGCCGCGTCGGCATGGGCCTTGCAGCAGTACGACGACGGCCGCCCACCCTTGCGCCGCCCGTTCTCGTCCACCGACGGAGGCGGCAGCGGGTTGTCGCAGCCTTCCAGCGCGCACACCGGCTCCGGTTGCGCGTCTTCCTCGGTCTCCTCGGCGGTCACCAGCCCGTTCTCCACGTCAAATAGTTTCGCGGACGCGATACTCAAACCTGTAACGCGACACGCGAATCAGCGAAACTGATCTAAAGCATGGCTCCGTGATAATGCCCCTTATCACGGAGCCAGCCGCAGAACTTGACCTTCACACCGGTGTGAGCGCTTAGCGTGCGGCCATGACCTCGTTCGTCGCCCACCGCAACGGCCGGACCGCGACCGCCTCGGACCTGACCCCGCTGGCCTTCGCCGGCTACGCCCACTTCACCGCCCTTCAGGTGCGCGGAGGCCGGGTCCGCGGCCTCGACCTCCACCTGTCGCGACTGCGCCGCGCGTCGATCCGGCTTTTCGGGCAGGCGCTGCCCGACGACATCGTGCGGTCCCGGCTGCGATCGGCCGTGGAGAACGGTCCCGCCGACGCGTCGGCGACGGCCACGGTGTTCTCGCCGGAGGGCGAGTTCACCCTTGGCGACCCGGATGTCGCCCCCGAACTGCTGGTGCGCACAGGCCCACCCGCCTCAGGGCCGGCCGGGCCGCTGGCGCTGCTGACCGTCGAACACGAACGGGTGCTGCCCGGGATCAAGCACGTCGGCGAGGTGGCCAAGACGTACTTCCTCCGCCAGGCCGTCGCGGAGGGCTTCGACGACGCCGCGTTCGTCGATCGCCGGGGACGGCTGAGCGAGGCCACGATCTGGAACCTCGCCTTCTGGGACGGCGACGCCGTGGTGTGGCCGGAGGCGGACGTACTCGGCGGCACCACGATGGGCATCGTCCGCAGGCAGCTCGACCGGCTGGGCGTGCCGCAGCGAACGGCGGCCGTCACGCCCGCGGACGTTCGCGCACTGGAGGGAGCCGTGGTGATGAACTCCTGGACGCCCGGGGTCGCCGTGAACCGGATCGGACCCGTGGCGCTGCCCGAGGCTCCGCGGTTGCTGGAGCTGCTCCACCAGGCGTACGCCGCGGAGCCGCTGACCGGCCTGTGAGACGGTCCCCGGCTCGGCGGCCGGGGACCGTCCGCGCTACGCCGTTGGCACGGTGGCAGGCCGCCGCAACCCCACGGCGAGCGCGCCGCACAGCAGCGCCGTCGCCACCAGTGCCGCGCTGACCCAGATCGGTGACCGGTAACCGAGACCGCCACCGATCGCGACGCCGCCGAGCCACGGCCCGAGGGCCGCTCCGACGTTGAAAGCCGCCGTGGCGAACCCGCCGCCGAGCGTGGGCGCCTCCGGTGCCGCGTAGAGCACCTGGGAGATCAGGGTCGAGCCGACCGCGAACGACAGCGTCGCCTGGGCGAACAGGAGCACGACGGCCGCCGCCGGGTTGGCGGCCACGATGGCGAACGCAATCCAGCCGGTCAGCAGGGCGAGCCCTCCCGCCACCAGCAACGGCAGCGGGTGCGTGTCGGCGAACCGGCCGCTGAGGGTCACCCCCGCGAACGAGCCGATGCCGAACACCGCCAGCAGCGCCGGAACCCAGCCCGGCGCGAATCCGGTGACGTCGGTCGCCAGCGGCGCGAGGTAGGTGAACGCGCAGAACGTCGCGCCGTTCACCAGCGCGCCGAGCAGCAGGGTCACCGGCAACCGGGGACGGCGCAGCGCCCGCAGCTCGCGCCGCGCGCTGGGCGGCGCGTCCTCGCCTCGGTCGCCGGGAACCGACCGCAGGATGGCGAACACCGCGGGCACCGACACGAGGGCCACCGCCCAGAACGCGGAGCGCCAGCCCCACAGTTGACCGAGCAGCGCACCGGCCGGCACCCCCGCCACACACGCCAGGGTCACCCCGCCGAGCAATGCCGACGTGGCCCGCCCCTTGGCGTCCGGACCGACGAGCCTGGTCGCCACGGCGAGCGCGACGGCGAGGAACCCCGCATTGGCGAGTGCCGCGAGCACACGGGTCGCGAGCAGAACCCCGAAGCTAGGGGTGACCGCGCCGACCACGTGCACGAGCACGAAGGCGATCAGGAATGTCAGCAGCGCTCGCCGTGGCGACCAGCGCAGGCTCGCGATCGCCAGCAGCGGTGCGCCGGCGATCATGCCGACGGCGAACACCGAGGTCAGCGATCCCGCCGCCGGAACCGACACCCGCAGGTCGGCGGCGATGTCCGGCAGCAGTCCGGACAGCATGAACTCGGACGTGCCCTGGGCGAACACCGCAAGTCCGAGCAGGTAGATGACAAGAGGCACAGCAAGACTCCGGAAAACCACGTCGTGGGTCGACAGGGACGCGGCAGAGCTGCGGGCACCAAGGGGCCCGCTACCGCGGAAAAGGGATCAGTCCGATGTCGAGCGCGAATCGATGGCGGCGGTCGCTGACAGCGACGGCACGAGAAAGGCCACCGGCGCGCCGGTGGCTAGAGTCTTGACGCCTCGGGACTGGACATGATCGCAAGGTAGCAACGCCCGCCGAGCCGAGTCCACCGACTATCCGGACGCACCCGCCTTGGCCGGCGCGGTGAACACACGTTTACCATCGTGCGGGTAAACACCGGTTCACCCCTGGAGCGACGTGACCGCCCAGCCCGTCCCCCGCCCGCGCCTGTTCGTCGCCACGCTCGCGTTCGGCGGTGTCGTCGTCGCACTGATGCAGACGCTCGTCGTGCCGCTGCTGCCCCTGTTACCGGGCCTCACCGGCGCCTCCCGATCGGACGTGAGCTGGCTCGTCACCGCCACGCTGCTGACGGGCGCGGTGTGCACGCCGCTGCTCGGCCGTGCCGGCGACATGTACGGCAAGCGCCGGATGCTGCTACTCAACCTCGGGTTCATGGTCACCGGGTCAGCGCTGTGCGCGGTCAGCTCGCAGCTGCCGGTGCTCATCGCGGGCAGGGCGCTGCAGGGCACGGCGATCGCCTTCGTGCCGCTGGGGATCAGCATCATGCGCGACGAGCTGCCACCGGAGCGCGTGGTGTCCGCGATCGCCGTCATGAGCTCCACCATCGGCGTGGGAGCGGCGTTCGGCATGCCGTTCTCGGCTCTCGTGGTGCGCTACGCCGACTGGCACACGATGTTCTGGGTCTGCGTGGCACTCGGGGTCGCCGAGGCGCTGCTGGTGCTGCTCCTCGTGCCCGAGTCACCGGTGCGCACCAGCGGCCGGTTCGACATCGCCGGCGCGCTGGGACTCACCGCGATCCTGGTGTGCGGGCTGCTGGCCGTGTCGAAGGGCGGCACGTGGGGCTGGACGGGGCCGCTCACGCTCGGGCTGTTCGCCGCGGCCGCCGCGCTCGCACCGGTGTGGGGCCTGCATCAGCTGCGCGCGCGGCGCCCGCTGGTCGACCTCCGGGTCAGCGCACGCCCTCCGGTGCTGTTCACCAACCTCGCCGCCCTGCTCGTCGGGTTCGCCTACTACGCCAACTCGCTGGCCACCGCCCAGCTCGTGCAGGAACCCACATCGACCGGCTACGGGCTCGGCGAGTCCGTGGTGGTCAGCGGGCTGTGCCTGCTGCCTGCCGGGGTCACGATGGTGCTGTTGTCCCCGGTCTCGGCCAGGTTGTCGGCCGCCCGCGGGCCCCGCTGGACCCTCGCGGTCGCGTGCACGCTGCTCGCCTTCGGCTATGTCGTGCGCCTGTTCACGAGCGAGAACCTCGCGACGATCATCGCGGGTGCGACGGTGGTCGCGGCGGGTACCGCCGTGGCGTACTCCGCCCTGCCCGCCCTGATCGTGCATGCTGTGCCCGTGACCGAGACCGCCGCGGCCAACGGGCTCAACGTCCTCATGCGCTCCATCGGCCAGTCCGGGTGTAGTGCCGTGGTCGGCGCCGTGCTGGCCGGTGTCACCGCCACCCACGCCGGGCACACCGCGCCCACGCTGAACGCCTATCTCCTCGTGTTCGTCCTCGCCGGCGCCGCTGCGCTCGCCGCGCTGGTGTGCACCCTGCTGATCCCTGGGCGGGCACGGGCGGGGAAGGCCAAGCCGGCTTTCGCGGAGGCGGCCGCGTGACCGCCTCCGACTCAGGGCGGGGCGCGATCCTGCGGGCCGCGCGCAAGGCGTTCGCCCGGCAGCCCTACGCCGCCGTGACCCTGCGCGACATCGCCGCGGAGGCCGGGGTCAGCGCGTCACTGATCGTCAAGCACTTCGGCAGCAAGGAGGGTCTGTTCGACACGGTCGCCGACTTCACCGGAGCGGCCGACGCCCTGCTCGCCGTGCCCAACGCCGAACTGGGCAGGCACCTGGTGCTCACGCTCGTGCGGTACCGCCGGGAACAGGGCAGCGACCTCCTGGTGCGCGTGGTGTTCGCGGCGGGAAGCGGCGACGAACGCGCCCTGCTGCGGGAGCGGTTCCGCCAGCAGGTGACCGACCGGATCGCGACCCGGTTGGAAGGCCCCGACGCCGGCCTGCGCGCCGAGCTGGTGGTCGCGCACCTGCTCGGGCTGGGCGCGGTGCTGGCCGTCGACCGCGAGGGCCTGGCAGCGACCGTGAACCCGGAGCGCGTCGCCGACCACTACGCGCCCGGCTTGCAGGCGCTCATCGACGGATAGCCCCGCCGGGCCCTCGCCAGCGCCCTGCGCACCAGCCACCCCACCACGGCCACGGCCGCGAGCACGGCCACGGCGGACAAGCCGAACCACTGGGCGAGCGAGTCGTAGGCCGACGCCGCCACGTAGCCGAGCGTCGTGAGCGTCGCGCCCCACAGCGCCGCCACCGGCACGCTCACGGCGGCGAAGCGGCGGTAGGTCATCCCTCCGTACCCGGCGAGCCGGGGAGTGAGCGTCCGCGTCACCGCGAACCACTGCGCCACGCCGAGCGCCGCCACTCCCCTGCGTTCCAGCAGCCCGAGCGCGCGACCGCGCGGACCGTGCAGCCGCCTCGGCGTCGGCAGGGCACCCTGTCTGCCTCGCAGGTACGCCAGCTGGGTGCCCACCACGGCGGCCAGCGCCACGGTCGCCGCCGCGAGCGCCGGCTCGGCCAGCCCGCCCCTGGCCAGCACCCCGATCGCGATCACCGCGCTCGCCCCCGGCAACGCCACACCGATCAGCAACCCGGCCTCGGCGGTGACCAACAGGCCGGCGACGACGAGCAGCAGGGGCCGTGGCAGGCCGGCCAGCCACGGCAGGACGTCAGGCATGGGCGCCCGGCCCGACCGGTCGCCTGCACACGTAGACGAGCGCGGGCGGCAGGTTCCGCCACACCGTACGCGTGACGATCACCTCGTCGAAGAAGATGTCCAGCAGCGCGCGGAACCGCTGCGCACCGGCGAGGCGCGAGGCATGCCGGTAGGCGAACGTGCTGAAACCCCCGCCCGGCCCGAGCGCCCCACACACCTGTGCCAGCACCCGGCGCTGGAGGTCCTCACCGAACAGCGACCACGGCAGGCCGCTCACCACGGCCTCCACGCGCGCCGCGCCGACGCCGGCGAGCAGCGTGTCCAGCTCGGCGGCGTCGCCGCACAGCACCGACATCGCGGGATGCCTGCGCCGGAGGTGCTCGGCCATCCTCGGGTTGATCTCCACCGCGAGATGCCTGCCACCGGGAGGCAGCCGACGGTCGATCACCTCGCTGACAGCGCCCGTGCCGGGGCCCAGCTCCACGACCACGGGGCTGCCCTGCCGGGGCACCACCGTGGCCAGTTGCCGACCGAGATCACGCGAGCTGGGGACGACGGCGCCGACGAGATGCGGTTGCCGCAGCGCCGCCGCGAGAAAGACGGGCAAGCCGCGCGCGGGTGTCCTGGTGGTCATGATCCCCACGGTTTCAGTGATCAAGCCCGTTTCCCTCGGCCAGCGGGCCGCACCTCGCGGCCGGGTGAAGGATCCCGCCTCCTCCCCCGGTAGGAGGCGCGGATCCGGCGACCTCCCTAAGGTCGAGTTGTGCTGTCGCGGTTTCTGAGCCGGTTTCCCACGCTCGTGTGGGCACCGGTCCGATTCCTGCCGCTGGTGTGCGCGCTGGCGTACCTCTTCTTGCTCTGCCGCCCGCTGAACCCCGGCACGGCGGACTGGGTGCTCGGCCTGACGTCGGCCACGGCCACGATCGCGGGCGGGCGGTTCCCGCTGGCCGTCACGGTCGCGCAGTCCGTGCTGCTCGTCGTCGGCACGCGGGTCGCCTCGGCGACGGCGGCCGAGGCGCTGCTTTTCGTGTTCGCGGCCATCGCGGTCGGCGAGCTGACGATGCGCCGCGCGGGCAGGCAGTGCTGGGTCGGCGGCATCGTCTACGTGGCGGCGCAGCTCGCGGTGTACACCCAGAACTTCGACCCGCTGCTGACCCCGCCGACGATCGCCGTCGCCACTCTGCCGCCGATCATGATCGGCTACTACATCCGTTCGGTGCTCAACGTCGCGATGGAGGCCGAGCGCAGGCGGCAGGCCGCCGTGCGGGAGGCGAGGGCGGGCGAGCGGACCGCGATCGCACGGGAGCTGCACGACCTCGTGGCCCACTACATGGCGTCGGTCGCGATGCGCGTCGGCGCGGCCAGGGTCGCGCTGGGCGACCGGGAACCCGAGGTCGCACAGGCGCTGACCGACGTCCACGGCACTGCCCGCACGGCGCTGAACGACCTGCGACGGCTGGTCTCGACGCTGCGCGACCCGGCGACCGTCAACGACGAGGCCGGTGCGGCCCTCGCGGAACCCGACGGGCTCGCGGGCGCCCTCGTCGCTGCGGTCGAACGCGCGCGCGGCACCGGCCTGATACTGGACGCGGAGATCGATCCCGCCGTCGCCGCACTGGATGCCATGCGGCGGCTCGCGGTCCTGCGAGTGGTGCAAGAGGGCCTGACGAACGTGATCAAACATGCCGGTACCCGGGCGCGCGCGAGCCTGCGCGTGCACGCCCGCGACGACGAGGTGCGGGTCGAGGTACGCGACGACGGCGGCGGCACGGGCGGCCACGAACTCCGCCCCGGCACCGGTTTCGGCCTGGTGGGCATCCGCGAACGGGTGGAGCTGCTGGGCGGGCACATGCGGGCGGGTGCGCTGGCGTCGGGCTGGGAGCTGACCGTCGCCGTGCCCACCGGCGTCCCGGAGGCGGTGCGGTGATCCGGGTCCTGCTCGTCGACGACCAGCAGCTGGTGCGGGCGGGCCTGCGCATGCTGTGCGGCACCACCGAGGACCTCGAAGTGGTCGGCGAGGCCGACAACGGGCACCAGGCCACCCAGCTGGTGGAGCGGACCACGCCCGACGTCGTGGTGATGGACCTGCGGATGCCCGGTGTGGACGGGATCTCGGCCACCGCCCGCATCCTGGCGTCGCGGCCTGCCACCCGGATCCTCGTGCTCACCACGTTCGACGACGACGAGCACCTGTACCCCGCGCTCGCGGCAGGGGCCCACGGCTTCCTCGCCAAGGACGCGGCGCCGGAGGAGGTACTGGAGTCGATCAGGCGCGTCGCGGCCGGGGACGCCCCGTTCAGCCGCACCGTGCTGCACCGGCTCGTCCGGACCGCCGTCACCGCGCGGGAGTCGGACCCGGCGCGCCCGCTGCCGGAGCTGGCGCAACTCACCGACCGCGAACGCGACGTGCTCGCGCTGATCGGCGACGGGCTGTCGAACGGCGAGATCGCCCAGCGCCTGCACATCGGGGTCACCACGGTGAAGACCCACGTGGCGAGCCTGATGACCAAGACCGGCATCCCGAACCGCGTCCGGCTGGCCGTGCTGGCGGCGCGGGCCGACCTCACGCTCGGCTGAGTGGACCATCCCACCATGGGAGAGTCCACCATGGTGGTGTGCAGCACGAACTTCTCACCATCGGCAGCTTCGCGCCGAAGCCGCTCGCCCCGGTCCACGTGGACGCGAGCTCGGGCTACCGCTGCTACGCCGTCCACGTCGAGGAGCACAGCGCATGACCATGGTGAACGGCGTCGACACCCGCGGCGGGCAGCACTGCGAGACCACGGCACTGGGCGTGCTGCTGCGCCACGAGGGGCTCGACCTTTCGGAGCCCATGCTCTTCGGCCTCGGCTCGGGTCTGTCGTTCCTCTACTGGGACGGCAAGAACCTGGACTTTCCCTTCCTCGGCGGCCGGGTGAAACCGTTCGAGCTGACCAGGAAGCTGGCCACGACGCTCGGGCTGGAGCTGCGCGTCCGGGAGACCGGCTCGGCCCGCAGGGCGTGGGAGAACGTCGCGGGACCACTCGAAGCGGGGCACCCCGTCGGCCTGCAGCTCGACAGCTACCACCTGGACTACTTCACCGCGAAGGTCCACTTCGGCGGGCACGTCGTGGCGATGTACGGATACGACGACCACGCCGCCTACCTCGTGGACACCGAACAGCAGGGCGGAGCGGTGTCCACGAGCCTGCCCAGCCTCGCCGAGGCCAGGGCCGCACGTGGCCCCATGACGGCACGGCACCGTTCGTTCACCCTCACCGTGCCGAGCGGCGCGCCTTCGCCGTGGACCCGGCTCGTACCCGCCATCACCGCCTGCGCCGACGCCTTCCTCGACCCGCCCATCGCCAACGTCGGCCACCGGGGCATCGCGAAGGCGGGCAAGCTGGTGCGAACCTGGCTCGAACGCGCCGACGACCCGCGGCGGGACCTGCCGCAGGCCGCGCGTCTCATGGAGCAGGCGGGCACCGGCGGTGCCCTGTTCCGTAACCTCTACCGTGACTTCCTAGCCGAGGCCACCGGGGTGCTCGACAGCGCGCACCTGCGCACCGGTCACCGTCTGTACGCCGAGGCGGCCCTGTTGTGGACGGAGACCGCGGCGCTGATCGCGAGGGCCGGCGAGTCCGGCGACGCGGACCGGCTCGTGCAGGCGAGCGCCGTGCTGGGCGAGCTGGCCCGCATCGAACGGGACGCCATGCAGTCGCTCAGCCGCCTCGGGAGTTGAGTCCGGCTGCCCCGGCCGCGCGCTCGGCCCGCGCCAGCAGCAGCGTCCGTTCGCGCTCGTTGCGGGTCAGCCCGGCCGCCGAGGTGAACTCCTCGTGTGCCTCGGCGTGCCTGCCGAGCTTGGCGAGCAGGTCGCCGCGCACGCTCGGCAGCAGGTGGTACTTCGCGAGCGCCGGCTCCCCGGTCAGCCGGTCGACGAGCGCGAGCCCGGCGTCCGGACCGTCCGCCATGGACACCGCGACCGCCCGGTTGAGCTCCACGATCGGCGACGGGTTCACCCGGTTCAGCTCGCCGTACAGCGCGGCGATGCGGGACCAGTCCGTCTCCTGCGGCGTGCGGGCACGGGCGTGGCAGGCCACGATCGCGGCCTGCAGCGCGTACGGGCCGAGCGAGTCGGTGAGCGCCTCGGCGCGTTGCAACGCGGCGAGCCCCCTGCGGATGAGCAACCGGTCCCAGCGGCCGCGGTCCTGGTCGAGCAGCAGGATCGGCTCCCCGTCGGGCCCAGTGCGGGCTCTGGCGCGGGACGCCTGGATCTCCAGCAGCGCCACCAGCCCGTGCACCTCGGGTTCCTTCGGGGCGAGCTGGGCCAGCACGCGGCCCAGCCGCAGCGCGTCCGTACACAGCTCCGGCCGCATCCAGTCGTCGCCCGCGGTGGCGGAGTAGCCCTCGTTGAAGATCAGGTAGACGACCTCCAGCACGGACGACAGGCGCTCGGCCAGCTCCGCACCCTGCGGCACCTCGAACGGGATCTTCTTCTTCGCGAGCGTCTTCTTGGCGCGCACGATCCGCTGCGCGACGGTGGGTTCGGGCACCAGGAACGCGCGTGCGATCTCGTCGGTGGTCAGGCCGCCGAGCAGGCGGAGCGTCAGCGCGACGCGCGCCTCGGTGGACAGCACCGGATGGCACGCCGTGAACACCAGTCGCAGCAGGTCGTCGCCGATGTCGTCCAGTTCGGGCTCGGGCTCGACCCGCGTCTCCAGGTCACGACCGATCTCCTCGACCTTGCGCTCCAGCCGTTCCTGGCGGCGGAACTGGTCTATCGCCCGCCGTTTGGCCACGGCCATGAGCCAGGCTCCGGGGTTGTCGGGGACGCCTGACTCGGGCCACTGCTCCAGTGCCGCCACGAGCGCGTCCTGCGCGAGCTCCTCCGCGGCCCCGACATCACGCATCATCCGGGCCAGCCCGGCGATGAGCCTTGCGGACTCGATCCGCCAGACGGCCTCGATCGCGCGATGGGTTTCCACGGCAGCCGTCACAGCCGCCAATCACAGCAGGACGGCGGCGTGACGGCAAGCGGGTTCAGGACTTGTGCTGCTCAGCGATCTTCTCGCGCAGCTTGTCCTCGGCCTCCTTGGGTGTGTAGGAGTCGCCGAAGTCCTCGGCCTCGGCGACCTTGCGGATCTCGACCTCGCCCTCGGCGAACGGGATCCGGCGAGCCCATTCGATGGCCTCGTCCTTGGACTTGACGTCGATGATCCAGTAGCCGGCGATGAGCTCCTTGGTCTCGGTGAACGGGCCGTCGACCACCGTGGTCTTGCCCTTGCCGTGGTACTGGACCTTCGCGCCCTTGGCGGTCTCCAGCAGACCGTTGCCGTCCAGCATCACGCCCGCCTTGACCAGCTCCTCGTTGTACCTGCCCATCTCGGCGAGCTCCTGCTCGGACGGCACCGCGCCGGACTCGGATTCCTCGCTGGCCTTGACGATCATCATGAAGCGCATGTCGTTGTCTCCCTCTGTGTCGGTGACCGGCTCCCGTGCCGGTCGTCAACGACGCGTCGAACGGACCCCCGGCGGAATCGACACGGCCCCGACATCTTTTCCGACTTTTTCCTCCGGCGACAGTGCACAATCGCCAGACCATGATCGACCGCGCGAACTCCGGTGAGCTGGCCCTTCGGCAGGCCACCGCGCACGACCTCGCCGAGGCCGTGGCCCTGTTGCCCGCCCTGCCACCCGCCGACCCGTCGGACCGCTACGCCGTCCGGCACGTCACCGTGCTCTGGCTGAGCTCCGACAAGAGCGAGCACACCCGTCGTGCCTACTACGCCGACCTCGCGGCCTGGCTGTCGTGGTGCGACCGCAGCGGGCTCGACCCGCTCCGGGCGCGGCGCGCGGACGTCGACGCGTGGAAGACGACGCTCACGGTGACCGGCCGCGACGGCGTTCCCCGGCCCGCCGCGCCATCGACGGTCGCACGCACCCTTGCCGGCGTGTCGAGCTGGTACCGGTACCTTCAGTCCAACGACGTCACCGACACCAACCCGATCGGTGCCGTGACCAGGCCCAAGCGGGCCAAGGCCTCGCCTCGCTCGGCGCTCGACGAGCGATCCACCGCCGCGCTGCTCGACCATGTCGAGTCCCGCGCGCTGCGCCTCGACACGGAGGCCGCCTGGCGCGACGCCGCACTCGTGGCGCTGCTCTTCTACACGGGGCTGCGCGTCTCCGGCATCACCACCGCGACCGTCGCCGACCTCGACACCGACTCGGGGCACACGATCCTGCGTTACACCGGCAAAGGCGGGCAGCGTGACTTCGTCCCCGTGGTGGCACCGGCGCTGCGCCCGCTCGCGCGCTACCTCGGCCGCCGCGCCGACCGTGTGGGGCTGGCCCCCGAGCGGCTCACCGGGCCGCTGCTCGCAACCACCCCGCATCCGCACGACCCGGCCAAGCCAGGCGGCAAACCGCTGCGGCAGCGGGACGTGTGGCAGGCGCTGCGCCGGTTCGCCGAGGCCGC
This sequence comes from Prauserella endophytica, assembly GCF_005146945.1. Classification (GTDB taxonomy): domain Bacteria; phylum Actinomycetota; class Actinomycetes; order Mycobacteriales; family Pseudonocardiaceae; genus Prauserella_A; species Prauserella_A endophytica. The sequence continues at coordinate 346,548 of NZ_SWMS01000003.1, read as the reverse complement.
CGGGCTGCCCGCCGCGGCGACCATCTCGCCGCACACGGCCCGCCGCACCACCGGCACCCTGCTGCTGGCCCACAACGTCCCGGTGCAGAAGGTGCAGGACCTCCTGGGCCACGCCGATATCCGCACCACTCGCGACCGCTACGACGCCCATCGGCACAAGCTCGACAGCTCGCCGGCGCACACCCTCGCGCAGATCCTCGCCGAGCACCGCGGCCAGACCTAGCCAAGCCACCACGGGACCCCGACTGCAGTGAAGGCCACCTTCACTGCGTTCAGCGCAGTGAAGGTGGCCTTCACTGCGGTCGAGCTGGCGTCACGCTGGGGTGCGCGTCGCGCCGAGGACCTCGCCGTTGAGCACCAGTAGCCAGCTGCCGCAGACACAGCGCCGGTAGCTGACCTGGCCGCTCGACATCGGATGGGTCGAGGCCGCGGGAACCGGCAGTTCGCGAATGGGCCACCCGCATCGCGGGCAACGTTGGTCGATCATGCCGCCATCGTGATGTAATGCCTTAGTGGAGTTCAACCCTTACGGCGGCACCGCTGCACGCGTGGCCGTGGTGATCGTCAACGCGGCGGGCGCACCGCCGGAGGAACTGGTGTCCCGGCTGCGGGCCGAGGACATGCGGCTCACGTCGCTGACCACGGCACAGGCTCGTGACGTGGCCGAATGGGCGGAGCGGCTGCGGCAGGTGTTCGCCGAGCCGGACGTCGGCAGGCGCGTGGAGCTGCTGAACACGCTGCTGGCCGACTCCGCGTGCCGCCCGCACATCTCACGGCACCACGGCAAGCCGCCGCACATCCACTACGCCGCCGAGGACGACGGCTGGGTGCGCCGCATCCAGGCCTACACCGCGGGCGGCCTCGCGCACCTGCTCTGCGACGACCCCGCCCGCATGGGCGTGTGCGCGCGTGAGGGCTGCGACGTCGTGTACGTCGACACCTCGCGCAACGGCCGCCGCCGGTTCTGCTCCACCCGCTGCGCCACCCGGGTCCACGTCGCCGACCACCGCGAACGACAGCGCGTGTGACAGGCCACAACGACGGCATCACTACAGTGCGGAGCATGATCGAACGGTTCGTGGTCCTCGGCGACTCGTTCAGCGAAGGCGTCGGCGACGACGACCCGGCCTACCCCAACAACGTGCGCGGCTGGGCCGATCGCACCGCCGAGCAGCTCGCCCGGCACAACCCCGCGCTCGCCTACGCCAACCTGGCGATCCGCGGCAGGCTCCTGCCGCAGGTGCTGGCCGAGCAGCTCGGACCCGCGGTGGAGATGAAGCCCGACCTCGTCAGCCTCTACGCGGGCGGCAACGACCTGATGCGGCCGAAGACCGACATCGACGCGCTCGCCGAGCAGTACGACGCCGCCGTGGGCACGCTCGCCGCAACCGGCGCCACCGTAATGCTCTTCACCGGCGTCGACGGCGTCGAGGACCCGTTGTTCCGCCGGATGCGCGGCCGCACGGCCATCTACAACGAGCATGTGCGCCTCATCGCCGCCCGGCACCGCACGCTGCTCGTGGACATGTGGGCCATGCGCGAGCTGCGCGACCGGAGGCTGTGGTCGGCCGATCGCATCCACCTCAACGCGCTCGGCCACACGCGAATCGCCCGCGCCGTGCTCGACGTCCTCGGCGTGGAGCACACCGTCGCACCGGACGAGCTGGGTCCGCGTGCGGTGCTCAGTCCCCGGCAGGAGCGGGCACAGAACCTGCGGTGGGCTCGCGAGCACGCGCTGCCCTGGATCGGTCGTCGCCTGCGTGGCGAGTCCTCCGGCGACGCCGTCACGCCCAAGCGCCCCGAGCTCTCGCCGGTGTCCGACCTCGGGCGCTGAGAGCCGGCCCGTCCGGCCTGTTGACCGCCCGCTCGTGTCGGTGTCGGCGACGTGGCTACCGCACACCACCGGCACACCGTGGCGGTCACGGTCGTGTGCGGGCCGACCTCAGCGACGACGGCGTCTGCGCCAGAAAGCGCTGAGCACAAAGGAAAGGGCACCCTCGCGAGTGGATCGCGAGGGCGCCCCTTGCCACTGTGGCTACTGCTGCCGAGGCGGCCCGCCGTACGGCGGGTTCTGCGGCGGGTACGGACCACCGCCGCCCTGCGGCGGGTTGAACGGACCCGGCTGCTGCGGGTAGCCCTGCTGTGGGCTCGCACCGAACGGCCCCGAGGGCGGGGTCGGCGGGTTGTTCGCAGGCGGAGCCGGCGGTGGCGGGGTCGGCGGCAGCTGCTGCTGGGGCGGCTCCTGCGCCTCGTCCGCCTCCGGCTCGGGCTCGGTGGGCCGTGGTGTGCCACCGAGCGGGGACAGCGCCGACGGCCTCGGCCCCGGAGTGGAGGTCAGCGGACCGGGAACTTCCTGCCGCGCAACGGCTTCCGCCTCCCGCACGGCCTCGGCGACCTTCGGGTCGGTCGAGGTGTCGAACCAGCTGGCGACCTCGTCGTCGTCCAGCGCGGGCATCTCCACCCGCTCCTCCTTCGGCGGCTCGTAGCGGAACACGCCGTCCTCACCGGGCGCACCGAGCGAACGCGCGAAGCCCTCGAGCGCCTTGCCGTAGTCGCTGGGCACGAGCCACACCTTGTTGGCGTCGCCCTGCGCCATCTGCGGCAGAGTCTGCAGGTACTGGTACGCCAGGACCTCCGGTGTCGGCCTGCTCGCCTTGATGGCGGCGAACACCTTCTCGATCGCCTTGGCCTGACCCTGCGCCTGCAGGTAGCGGGCGGCCCGCTCACCCTGTGCGCGCAGGATCCGCGACTGCCGTTCCGCCTCGGCGGCGAGAATCGCGGCCTGCTTGGAACCCTCGGCCGCGAGGATCTGGCTCTGCTTCTGACCTTCCGCCGTCTTGATCGCGGACTCCCGCTGACCCTCGGCGGTGAGGATCATCGCGCGCTTCTCCCGGTCGGCGCGCATCTGCTTCTCCATCGAGTCCTGAATGGAGGGTGGCGGGTCGATCGCCTTCAGCTCCACGCGGGCGACACGGATGCCCCACCGGCCGGTCGCCTCGTCGAGCACACCGCGCAGCTGCTGGTTGATCGAGTCACGCGAGGTCAGTGTGTCCTCGAGGCTCATGCCACCGACCACGTTGCGCAAGGTGGTGGTGGTGAGCTGCTCCACACCCACGATGTAGTTGGAGATCTCGTAGACCGCGGCACGGGAGTCGGTGACCTGGAAGTACACCACCGTGTCGATCGAGACGGTCAGGTTGTCCTGCGTGATGACCGGCTGCGGAGGGAACGAGACGACCTGCTCGCGCAGGTCGACCCTGGCCCGTACCTTGTCGAGGAACGGGACCAGGAAGTTCAGGCCGGGAGAGGCAACGGTCTTGAACCGGCCGAGGCGCTCGATCACCGCCGATTGCGCTTGAGGCACCACCATCAGCGCCTTCGCGACCGTGACGATCACGAACAGTGCGAGGATGGCGACAACGATTATCGCTGCCGTCGACAAAACGTACTTCCCTTCGTCTTTCTATCGTTTTCCGCGCTGGCGCCGACGGCCATCACGGTTCCGCCGAAACCACGGCGGTCGCCCCGGAGATCTCGACGACCGTGACCGTCGTGCCTGGATCGATCACTTGCCCCTCGGCGATGCTGCGGGCCGACCACACGTCACCGGCGAGTTTCACCTGACCACTGTGCGCATCCACAGTAGACACTGTCAGCGCCTGGGCTCCCACCAGGGCGTCGGCGTTCGTCTTGACTCCAGGGCCGGAGAGGAACCGGCGTTTCAGCGCCGGTCTGGCGAGCACAATAAGGCCGAGCGAGGCGACCGCGAACACCGCGACGTCGATGAACACGTTCCCGGACAACGCCGCCGAGCCCGCGCCGAACAAGGCGCCGAGCCCGAGCATGAGCAGAACGAAATCGCCGGAAAGCACTTCCGCCACGATCAGGCCGACTCCGACAATGAGCCAGATGAGTGCCGCTGTCATGCCGCCATGCTCCCAGATCGTCACCATTTCCACCGAGAAGATCACGGGAAGTGATCTACGCGTGACCTTGCCGGAGGATGCTCACGCCTCCGGATCGGTGACGAAGTCGATCAAGCGTTCGACCGCACCGATGAGTGGGGTCTCGAGATCGCGGAAGCTGCTCACCCCGGCGAGCACGCGCTGCCAGCCCTCGTAGGGTTCGCCCCAGCCGAGCGCGGTGCAGATGCCTTCCTTCCACTCCACGCCCTTGGGCACCGACGGCCACTGCCGGATCCCCACCGACGCGGGCTTCACCGCCTGCCAGACGTCGACGTAGGGATGGCCGGTGACCAGCACGTTCTCGTCGTCGATCGCCGCGACGAGCCGGGACTCCTTGCTGCCGGGCACGAGGTGGTCCACGAGAACCCCGAGCCTGCGGCCCGGCCCGGTGCCGAACTCCGCGATGCGCTCGGCGAGCACGTCGACGCCGTCCAGAGCTTCGACGACGACGCCCTCCACGCGCAGGTCGTGTCCCCAGACCCGTTCTACGAGTTCGGCGTCGTGCTTGCCCTCGACCCAGATGCGCGAGTCGCGCGCGACGCGGGCCTTGAGCCCCTCGACCCGCACCGACCCCGACGCCGACATCGTGCGCGCGGGTGTGGCGGTCTGGCGGGCGGGTACCAGGGTCACCGGTTTGCCCTCCAGCAGGAACGCGGCCGGTCCCAGCGGGAAAACGCGGTGGTTGCCGTGCCGGTCCTCGAGCACGGCGCTGCCGTACTCGAGCTTCACGAGCGCCCCGCAGTAGCCGCTCGCGGGGTCCTCCAGCACCAGACCCGGCTCGGCGGGCACCTCCGGCACCTTCCGCCTGCGCGGCCCGCTCAGGATGTCGTCGTAGGAATGGGAGCGCACGGAGCCGAACCTAGCGGGAGGCCGTCGCCCGGCGCTCCCCGCCACGCCGTCAGCCCGCCGCCTCGATGCGACCCTCGACGCCGTCGAGGATCCGCTGCAGCCCGTACTCGAAGCTGTCGAGGTCGCTTTCGAACGCCCCTGCGGCCCTGACCTCGCGCACGGCGGGGAACGCATCGCCGGCCAGGTACTCGTCGAGCATCGGTCCGTGCTCGGCCCACCACTGCGCCTCGCTGACGCCGGTGCGCTGCTCGCGGTCCCGCATCTCGACCGAGCGGCGCGCCATCCCGCGGATGTAGGTGTCGATCACGTCGGCGACGGCCACGATCTCGGCCTCCGGCAGTCCGGTGCCGGCCAGCGACCGCAGCGCCGAGTCGAAGCGGCGCATCGTGTTCGGTCCGAGCGGGTGGCGGCCGGAGGCGTGCAGCGTCCACTCGTGCCGGTGGTAGAGCCTCCAGTCCTCGCGCGCCCACGACTCGGTCTTGGCCCGCCACGAGCCCTCGACCGTGTGCGGCAGCACGCCCTCGGCGTCCACGGCGTCGAGCATCAGGCTCACCAGCTCGGCCTTCGCGGGCACGTAGGTGTAGAGCGACATCGTCCCGACGCCGAGCCGGTCGGCCACCTTGCGCATCGATAGGCCCATGAGGCCGTCGGCGTCGGCGATCTCGATGGCGGCCTGGACGATCCGGTCGAGGTCGAGCGCCGGTTTGGGGCCGCGGCGGGCGCCGTTCTCGGCGCGCCAGAGCAGTCGCATGCCCCGCGTGAGGTCGGGCGAACCGTCGTTGTCGTGCGTCATCGGGGCCATCCTATGACTCCGTGCGCTGTACGGGGTAAGCTGGCACCTTCACTTCGTACACCGTACTGAGTTGGGGGCTGTCCAGATGACGATCCTGGTGACCGGCGCGACGGGCAACATCGGCCGCATGGTGGTCGACGAGCTGTCCGGCCGCGGCCACACGATTCGCGCACTCACCACCAACCCCGCCAAGGCCGCGCTACCCGCCGAGGTGGAGGTGTTCACCGGCTACGTGCGCAAGCCGGAGACACTCACCGCCGCTCTCGACGGCGTCGAGAAGCTCTACCTCCCGCCCACCGCGGAGACGATCGAGACCGTGGCGGAGATGGCGAAGCGGGCCGGCGTCCGCCACGTCGTCGCGCTCACGTCGATCCTCGCCACCGACGACGCCGAGGACGAGTACGCGCTGTCGTTCGTCGCCATCGAGCGCACGCTGCGCGAGTCGGGCCTGGACTGGACCTTCCTGCGTCCGGGAGCCTTCATGGAGAACACGACCAACTGGGCGGAGAGCATCCGCACCGAGAGCGTCGTGCTTGCTCCGTTCCCGCAGTCCTCCGACACGGCCATCGCGATGTCGGACATCGCCGCCATCGCGGCCACCGCGCTCGCCGGCGACGGCCACGAGAACAAGGTCTACCGCCTCAGCGGTCCCGAGCAGATCACGATCCCGGAGCAGGTGCGGGCGTTCGGGGACGCGCTCGGCCGGGACATCCGCTACATCGAGCAGACCAGGGACGAGGCCAAACAGGCCTGGTTGGCCTCCGGGATCGACGAGGACACCGCCGAGTGGCTGCTGGCGGGAGGCCCGGACCTGCGGGTATCCGTCGAGCACGACTTCGAGCGGGCCACCGGCCGACCGCCCATCACCTACGCCGAGTGGGCCCGGCGCAACGCCGACTTGTTCCGCTGATCAGAACAGCGGCCACGGTATCGCACGCCAGTCGTCGCCCGGCGCCGGGAAGACGGGCTCCGCGAGGAGCTGGTCGGCGCGCCGGGCCACCGCGCGGATCTCCGCGCGGGTGAGGTGCGCGGCGAGCGTCTCCCCCAGCTCGTGGTCCAGCGCCCAGCGCAGCTTCTGCAGCTTGTCCACCGACTCGCCGGGCAGCGGGTCACCCACCCAGCCCCACAGCACGGTCCGCAGCTTCGGGTCGGTGTGCAGGCAGATGCCGTGGTCGACGCCGTAGATCCGCCCGTCGCCACCGGCCAGAACGTGCCCGCCCTTGCGGTCGGTGTTGTTCACGACGATGTCGAGCACGGCCAGGTCCCGCAGGCCCTGATGGTCCGCGTGGGCGAGCACCGCGGGCTCGCCCAGCCGGTCGTGGGCGTGCAACACCACACGCCAGCCCTCCGGCAGGTCCTCGGGCGCGCAGACGTCGACGAGCTCCTCGTCGGTCGTCTCGATCCAGAGCTGCACCATGCCCTCGCCGAACGGCCCGTCACGCAGCACCGTCGGCGGCACGCTCCCCAGCTCGGCGGCCTCCGCGACCAGGTACGTCGCCACCTCGCGGCCCGCGAGCGTGCCGTCGGGGAAATCCCACAGCGGGCGTTCGCCGTTCACCGGCTTGTACACCGCGTTGGCGCTCACGCCGTCGAGCTCGATGTTGCAGAACAGCGTGACGTTCGAGGCGTCGACGAGCCTGCCCTCGACGTCGATGCGGCCGCGCGCGACCAGCTCCCTGGCCGCGGGGTCGGCCGGGTCCACGTGTTCTGCTGCCAACTCGCTGTCAGCTTTCGTCGTCGGTGAGTTCCGAATCCCGACGATAGCCGTTCTGGCGCGGGCAGATGTGTCCCGCGGGGTCGAGGGGTTCACCACACAGCGGGCACGGCTTGCGGCCCGCGTTGACGACGCGGTCGGCCCGCGCGGCGAACGCGCGCGCGGCGGCGGGGCTCAGGAAGACCCGCACCGCGTCGGGGCCTTCCTCGGTGTCGTCGAGCACCACCGTCTCGTCCACCTCGCCCTCGGTGATGGCGAGCAGCTCTATGACCACCGCCTTGCTCTCGGCGTCCCAGCCGAGGCCCATCGTGCCGACCCGGAACTCCTCCTCGACGGGAACGTCGAGCGGTTCGGTGTCGACCAGCTCGTCGGGGACCTCCTCCGGCACGTCGGCGCCGAAGCGGCTGGCGATCTCCTCGAGCAGCGAGCCGAGCCGTTCGGCCAGCACGGCGACCTGTTGCTTCTCGATCGTCACGCTGATCGTGCGGGTGGTCTCCGACGCCTGCAGGAAGAACGTGCGGTCGCCGGGTTCCCCGACGGTTCCCGCGACGAAGCGGTCGGGTTGACGGAAGACGTGTATGACGCGAGCCATGGCACTTACGACCCTAAGCCAACTTCCAAGATCAAGCTCGTCCGGGGCGAGCACTCGCGTCCCGCGAGTCACCTAAGGTGGGCGAATGCCGAAGATCGCGCCGTACGGTAGCTGGTCATCGCCCATCCAGGCCGCCGACGTCGCCTCCGCCGGGGTCGTCCCGCAGTGGCTCGACGTCGTCGACGGCGCCGTGTGGTGGGCCGAGGCGCGCCCCGCCGAGGGCGGCCGGGTGTCGCTGGTCAGGTCGGTGGACGGAGACGTGGAGGAGCTGCTCCCCGCACCGTGGAACGCCCGCAACCGGGTCCACGAGTACGGCGGCAGGCCGTGGCTCTCCGACGGCACCACCCTCGTCTTCACCAACTGGACCGACCAGCGCGTCCACGTCCGCGACCTGATCTCCGGCGAGGTCACACCGATCACACCGGAGCCCCACGAGCACCACGGCATCCGCTACGGTGACCTGCGGCCCGGCCGCAAGGGCGAGGTGTGGGCGGTTCGGGAGCGCACCACCGGCCCCCGGCGCACCGACATCGCCCGCGACCTCGTCGCCATCCCACTGACCGGGGGTGAGCCGCGTTCGCTCTCGGCGAGCCACCATTTCCTCACCGCACCCCAGCTCTCGCCCGACGGCCGGCACGCCGCGTGGCTTGGCTGGAACCACCCGGCGATGCCGTGGGACGGCACCGAGCTGTGCGTGGCCGAGGTCCACGAGGACGGGACGTTCGGCGCCCACCACGTGCTGGCGGGCGGTCCGGACGTCTCGGTGTGCCAGCTGGAGTGGGAGGAATCGGGCACGCTGCTGGCGCTGCTCGATCCGGACGGCTGGTGGAACCTGCATCGCGTCACACTCGACGGCGAGCTCACCAACCTCGCGCCCGCCGAGGCCGAGCTCGGCGGGGCGCTGTGGAAGCTCGGTGCCCGCTGGACGGTTCCGCTCGGCGGCGGCAGGCACGCCGTGCTCCACTCCGGCAGGCTCGCGGTGCTCGACGAGGCCACGCGGTCGCTGACCCCGGTGGCGCCCGAGCTGACCGAGTGGGCCACCTCGCCCGCGGTGTTCGACGGCGGCGTCGTCGGGATCGCCGCCGGGCCCCGGCGGGACATCGCCGTGGTCCACGTCGACCTCGGCACGGGGACCGTCACCGACCTCACGCCGCAGCCACCGCTGCCGCCCGCCGGCTACCTGCCGGTTCCGCGGGCGCGGACGTTCCACACCGCGGACGGCGAGCCGGTGCCCGCCTACGTCTACCCGCCGGCGAACCCGGAGTTCACGGCGCCCCACGGTGAGCTGCCGCCTTACGTCGTGCACGCGCACGGCGGCCCGACCGGGCGGAACTACCCGGTGTTGTCGCTGGACTTCGCCTACTTCACGAGCCGCGGCATCGGAGTGGTCGCGGTCGACTACGGCGGCTCCACCGGCTACGGCAGGCAGTTCCGCGAGCGGCTGCGGGAACGCTGGGGCCTCGTTGACGTCGCCGACTGCGCCGCCGTGGCCGGGGCACTCGTCGCCGAGGGCACGGCCGACGGCGAGCGGATCGCGATCCGGGGCGGCAGCGCGGGCGGGTTCACCTCCGCGGCGTCGATGACGACGGTGCGCACGTACAGCGCGGCAACGATCAAGTTCCCGATCCTCGACCTGGAGCCGTGGACCGGCGACGGCGGCGAGACCCACGACTTCGAGTCCCGCTACCTCGACGGGCTGATCGGCCCGCTGCCGGAGACCGCCGAGCGCTACCTGAAACGCTCCCCCATCAACAACATCGGCGCCCTCGCGGGCCCGGTGCTGTTGCTGCAGGGGCTGGAGGACGAGATCTGCCCGCCCGAGCAGGCCGAGCGGTTCGTGGAGTCGCTGCGCGGCACCGGCATCCCGCACGCGCACCTGACGTTCGAGGGCGAGCAGCACGGGTTCCGCAAGGCGGACACGATCGTCACCGCGCTCGAGTCGGAGCTGGCGTTCTACGGTCAGGTGTTCGGTTTCGCCACGCCCGGCGTGCCGCCGGTGGACCTGCGGCGGTGAGGACGGCGCTGCGTCCGGGTGACACGGTCGCACTCGTCGCACCCGCCGGTCCGGTGCCCGCCGACCGGCTGGACGCCGGAGTCGCCGTACTGCAGACGTGGGACCTGCGGGTTCGATGCCTTCCCGGCGTGCGGGCGCGGCACCCGGAGCTGTCCTACCTCGCGGGAACCGATGTCCAGCGGGCGGCCGAGTTCCAGGAGGCGTGGCTCGATCCGGAGGTCGCGGCGGTGTTCGCCGCGCGGGGCGGCTACGGCTGCCAGCGCATGCTCGGCCTCGTCGACTGGGCGGCACTGCGCGCGGCGGGACCGACACTGTTCGCCGGCTCCAGCGACACCACCGCACTGCACGACGCGATCGGCGTCCACCTCGGGCTGCCGACGCTGTTCAGCCCGATGCCCGCGACCACGCATTTCGACGCCGTGGGCGCGGAGGGGCTGCGGGCGGCGCTGTTCACGCCCGCAGCCGGGCGCGTGCTCCGGGGGCCGGATGCGGAGACCCTCGTACCGGGTCGCGCACGCGGCACGCTGGTCGGCGGCAACCTCAGTCTGCTGGCCGCCGGCCTCGGCACGCCGGAGTGCCGGCCGGCGAGGGGTGGCATCGCGCTGCTGGAGGACGTCGGCGAGGAGCTCTACCGGATCGACCGCATGCTCACCCACCTGCTACGCGCGGGCTGGTTCGACGGCGTCCACGGCATCGCGCTCGGCTCGTGGAGCGGCTGCGCCTCGCCGGACTCCGTGCGTGCGCTGGTGCTGGACCGGCTCGGCCCGCTGGAGGTGCCGATGGTGTGGGACCTCGGTTTCGGCCATCACCCGGGTGCGCTGACCGTCCCACTGGGAGTGCCCGCGCAGCTCGACGCGGACGCCGCCAGCCTGGTGCTGGAGGGCTAGCCGACTGCAGTGAAGGCCACCTTCACTGCGTTGAACGCAGTGAAGGTGGCCTTCACTGCAGTCCGGGGAGGTGGGCTCCGCCTACCCTGAGTGGGTGCGGTTGGACGAGCGGGAGGCGCGGCGCCGGTTCGCCGCCGCGCGGGTGGCCAGGCTCGCCACGGTCGGACCGGAGGGCGCGCCGCACCTGGTGCCCGTGACCTTCGCGGTCGTGGGCGACACCGTCGCGTTCGTCATCGACGCCAAGCCGAAGAGCACCACGAACCTGCGCCGCCTGCGCAACATCGCCGCCAACCCCAACGTCTCGTTCCTCGTCGATCACTACGACGACGACTGGAACCGGTTGTGGTGGGTCCGCGCCGACGGCGCCGCGACCGTGGTGCCCGAGGACGCGCGGATGCTGGCCGCGTTGCGCGACAAGTACCCGCAGTACGTCGAGACTCCTCCGGAGGGGCCGCTCGTGCGGGCCGGGATCAGCGCGTGGCGGGGCTGGTCGGCTCGTCCATGACCGACGGCTCCGGCTCGGCGGGCCGCTTCGGCTCCCTGCGCCACGCGGCGATCAGGCCGAGCGGGTCGGGGCGCAGCAGCGACGCGGCGCCGTACAGGCTGGCCGCGATCACGATCGCGATGAACCACCAGTCGTAAAGGCTCTGCTCGCCGGTCGGGTAGTACACGAGCACGAGGAACATCGACACGCCGACCATCCCGGCCAGGTGCAGGCGCTTCCACGGGAACGCCGAGGCGATCACGAAGCCCCAGGTGAGGTACCACGGCAGCGTCGGAGGCGCGAGGATCGCGACGGCGAGCAGCGACAACGCCATCCGGAAGATCGCCTCGGTGCCGCCGTGCCGCGAGAGCCACCACTGCCGTACCAGGAACGCGGCGAGCACGACCCAGGCGATGCCGCGCGCCACGGTGACGAACGGCGACGCCTGCACGTCCACCACGACGTTGACGAGCGTGTAGAAGATCTCGCCGATGCCGGTGGGGAAGTTGAGCCAGTTCGCGATGATCTGCGGCGCCTGCAGTCCGGTCACCCAGCCGAGGTTGAACGACCCCAGCGACAACCAGGTGCCGACCACGAACACGGCGCCGAACGCGGCCAGCGACGGCACGACCGCCTTGACGAAGCGCCGGAACAGGCTCTCCTCCGCCGGCAGGTGGTTGGCCCACACCCACACCAGGAACGGCAGGGCGATCGCGGCGGTCGGCTTGATGAGCATGCCGATGGTCACGAGCACGACGGCGAGCAGGTGCCTGCGTTCCAGCGCGGCGAGCACGCCGAGGGTGAGCAACCCCAGCATCAGCAGGTCGTTGTGCGGACCGCCGACGAGGTGGATCACCATCATCGGGCTGGCAACCGCGAGCCACATCGTCACCGGCAGCTTGCCGCCGAGGTGCTTCACGAGCCTCGGCAGTGCCCACAGCATCGCGCCGAGCCCGACCAGCAGCACGAGCCGCGTCACGATGACGCCGAGGATCATGTTGTTGCCGGTGAAGGACACGATGCCCTTGGCGACCAACAGGAACAGCGGCCCGTACGGCGCGGGTGTGGTCTGCCACAGCGGGTGCACGTTCTGCACCACGTCCGGCAGCGTGTCCAGCGCGGCGGGGCCGTAGGCGTAGGGGTCGAGCCCGTGCAGCAGCTGCGCGCCCTGTCCCAGGTAGGAGAAGACGTCGCGCGTGAACAACGGCGGCGCGACGAGCAGCGGCACCATCCAGCACAGCGCGGCCACGACGACGGGCCTGGCCCCGATGCGCCCGGCGAGCGCGTGGCGGCCTAGCCTGACCCACGCCCACACGACCAGCCCGAAACCCGCGTAGAGCAGCACCGTGGCGAGCGCCTTGCCGTGGCCGTACCGGATCCACGACAGCGGGCCCGTGCCGAGCACGGGATCGCGGACGAGCACGCCGGCGGCGCCGAACGAGGCGAGCAGCACCAGGATGCTTCCCACGACGCCCATCGCGATCGTGCGGTACGGGAACCGCGACGGCTCACGAACATCGGCCAGCGCCGCTTCGGCAGCAGGCCGGTCCGCGTCGGTGCCTGGGTTGGGCACGGGGTCTGTGGTGGTGGCCATGTCGAGCTTCGAGGTTACACACCGCGTTCGGACGCACGCGCCGTACCCGTCGGCAGGGCGGCGAGCAAGGACTTCGTGTACTCGTGCCGCGGTTCGAGCAGCACCTGTTCCACCGGGCCCACCTCGACGAGCTCACCCCGGTACATCACGGCCACGCGGTCGGCGATGTTCCACGCGAGTCCGAGGTCGTGGGTGATGACGAGCGCGGCGAGCCCGAGTTCCCTGCGCAGGCGCAGCAGCAGCCCGAGGATCTCGCCCCGCACCGACGCGTCGAGCGAGGCCACCGGCTCGTCCGCCACCAGCACACTGGGCCGCAGCGCGAGGGCGCCCGCGATGACGACGCGCTGCCGCTGTCCGCCGGAGAGCTCGTGCGGCAACCGGGACAGGTATGTCTCCGCAGGTCGCAGCTCGGCCGCCGCGAGCGCCTCCAGCACGAGCGAGCGCTCGTCGCCGGTGAGCCCGTGGATGCGCGGGCCCTCGGCCACGGCCTCGTAGACGGTGTGGCGGGGGTTGAGCGCGCTCGCCGGGTCCTGGAGCACGAGCTGTACCTGGCGGCGGTACTCCTTCAGCCCCGCCGACGACGTGGGCACCAGCCTGCCGTCGTATAGCACGGAGCCCGCGGTGGGCCGTTGCAGGCCGAGCAGGGTCCGCGCGAGCGTGGTCTTGCCGGAGCCGGACTGGCCGACGAGCGCGACGATCTCGTCGCGGCGCACGTCGAGGTCGACTCCGGCGACGGCGTGGACGGCCTCGCCGCGCCGATCACGGAACGTGACCCTGAGATCCCGTGCGGCCAGCAGTCCGGGCGTCTCCTCGTCGGGTGTGGCCCGGTCCGGTTCGGGCGGCAGGGGGTTCGCGGTGGCGGGGGCGAACCGGGAGGCCGGGTCGCCGACCGTCGGGAACGCGGCCGCGAGCGCCCTGGTGTGCTCGTGCCGGGGCCGCGCCATCACCTCGTCGCCGGGTCCCTCCTCCACCACCTCGCCCCGGTACATCACGGCGATGCGCCGGCACGTCGCCGCGAGCACCGACAGGTCGTGGGTGATGAGCACGAGCCCGATGCCGCGCTCGGCGACGAGCTCGCCCAGCAACGCGAGCACCTGTGCCTGCACGATGACGTCGAGCGCCGTGGTCGGCTCGTCGGCGAGGATGAGCCTCGGTTCACACGCGAGCGCCATCGCGATCATCACGCGCTGCTTCTGCCCGCCGGAGAGCTCGTGCGGGTAGGACCGGGCCTTCTCCGATGGCAGGTCCACCTGCTCGAGCAGTTCGGTCACCCGCGCCCGCACCTTCGGTTCGGGCAGGTCGGTGTGCAGGCGGATGGGCTCTGCGATCTGCTCGCCGACGCGGCGCACCGGGTTCAGCGCGTGCATGGCGCCCTGGAACACGACCGAGGCCGACGACCAGCGCACCGCCCGCAGCCTGCCCCAGCGCATGGTGGTGACGTCCTCGCCGTCGAGCAGGATCTCGCCGGTGACGTTCGCGGACCTGGGCAGCAGCCGCAGCACGCTGAGCGCGACCGTGGACTTGCCGGAGCCCGACTCCCCCGCGATGCCCAGGGTCTCGCCGGGCGCAAGGGCCAGGTTCACGCCGCGGACGGCCTGCACCGCCTCGCCGCCGGTCGAGTATGTGACGCCGAGGTTGCGCAGTTCGAGCAGCTGACTCATCTTCCCGCCTTCAGGCGCGGGTTGAGCACCGTCTCCAGTGCCCGCCCGACGAGGGTGAACGACAGCACGATCACCACGATCGCCAGCCCCGGCGGGAGTAGGTACCACCAGGCGCCGGCGGTGACCGCGCCGGAGGACAGCGCCGTCTGCAGCATCGAGCCCCACGACACGGAGGTGGGGTCGCCGAGGCCGAGGAACGACAGCGTCGACTCCGCGATGATCGAGCTGCCGACGACGAGGGTGGTGTTGGCGAGCACGAGCGGCAGCACCGCCGGCAGCACGTGCTTGCCGATGAGGTGGGCGTGCCCGCCGCCGAGCGCCTTCGCGCGCTCGATGTAGGGCCTGCTCTCGATCGTCAGTGTCTGCGCCCGGACCAGCCGCGCCGTCGACGGCCACGACGTGACGCCGATGGCGAGCACGATGGTCCAGACGCCCTTGGTCAGCACGCTGGACAGCGCGATGGCCAGCACCAGCGAGGGCAGGACCAGGAAGAAGTCGGTGACGCGCAGCAGCACGGCGGATGGCCAGCCCTGGAAGTGCGCGGCAACGATGCCCACGAGTGTGCCGATGAACACCGACAGCACCGTCGCGGCGAAGCCCACGAGTAACGACACCCGCGCGCCCCAGAACGTCAGCAGCAGCACGGAGCGGCCGTCGACATCGGTGCCGAGCCAGTACTCGCCCGACGGTGGCTGGAGCGGGGTTCCGGTGGCGCTGATGACGTCGAGCCCGCTCTCGTCGGTGATGAGCGGGGCCAGGACGGCGAGCACGACGATCGCCGCGAGCACGCACAGTCCGACGAGCCCGCCGCGGTTGGTGCGGAACTCCCGCCAGAGGTCCCTCGCGGCGGTGCGCCGCCGCTGCCACGCCGGTGAGGTCATGCCGCACGCACCCGTGGGTCGAGCACGCGGTAGAGCAGCTCGGCGAGCAGGTTCATGACGATCACCGATCCGGCCAGCACCACGAACACTCCTTGCAGCAGCGGCAGATCCGGTCCCCGCAGCGCGTCGTAGGTGAGCAGTCCGAGCCCAGGCCACGAGAACACGGCCTCGACGGTCACCGTGCCGGACACGACCATTCCGAACTGCAGGAACACGAGCGTGACGGCGGGCAGCAGCGCGTTCGGCACGGCGTGGCGGCGCCGCACGAGGTCGTCGCGCAGGCCCTTGGCGCGCGCGGTGGTCAGGTATTCCGAGCCCATCTCCTCCAGCAGGGAGGAGCGCATCACGAGCATGTACTGGGCGTAGATCACCGCGAGCAGCGTCAGGCACGGCAGGGTCAGGTGCCAGGCGACGTCGAGGGTCTCGGCGAGGAAACCCTCCGGCAGGTCCGGCGAGCGCATGCCACGGCTGGGGAACAACCCCTGCGTGGCGATGAGCAGCAGCAGGCCGAGCCAGAACTGCGGCACGGACCAGAGCGTGAGCGCGACGCCGGTGTGCACGCGGTCGAACGTGCTGTCGCGCTTCCACGCGGCCCTGACGCCCAGCCACATGCCGAGCGCGACGGCGAGCACGGTCGCCGTGCCCACCAGCAGGATGGTGGGCCACAACCGTTCGCCGATCATCGTGGCGACCGGACGGTTGTACAGGTACGACGTGCCGAGGTCGCCGCGCAGCAGGCCGAGGGCGTAGTCGAGGAACTGCCGCCACAACGGCTCGTCCACGCCGAGTCGTTCGCGCAGCCGCGCGAGCTGCTCCGGGCTCGTCGGGCGGTCGCGCGTCATGGTGGCCACGGGGTCACCGGGGATCATGCGGAACAGCAGGAACCCGAGCACCACGACGAACACCAGGCTGGCGAGCGCGCCGCCGACCTTCCCCGCGACGAACCGGGACGTCGAGGTCCCGGCCCGGCGCTCGTCGAGGTCGGCGGCGGGCGGGCCGCCGGTCGTGCTGGTGGTCAAGGCCGGCTACTCCCGGTCCTCGGCGGGTGTCCTGCGGCGGGCGAGTGCCGTGCCGCCGCCGACGAGCAGCAGCGCCCCCGCACCGATCGCCACCCACGCGCCCGCGGGCAGTCCGCCGTCGTCACCGCCCCCGCCGCCCTCGACGGGCCGGGCGCCGTAGAAGCCCCAGTAGCCGGTCTGCTCCATGATCTGGCCCTCGCCGGCCGGCTGCCGGACGAAGCCGGTGAACCGGTCGGAGCGGTAGGCCTCCAGCACGTTGTCGTAGTCGAGCACGAGGCTCGGCGCCTGCTCGTAGTAGCGGGCCTGCGCCTGCCTGACCAGCTCCGCACGCTTGGTCCGGTCGGTCTCCGCGGCCTGCCGGGCGTAGAGGTCGTCGTAGACGGCGTCGCAGAAGAACGCGTTGCTACTGCTGCTGCCCGAGGTGGCGGGCAGGCTCGCGCAGGTCTGCTTGCCGAGGATGTAGTCCGGGTCGGGGTTGGTGCCCCAGCCCGACAGCGCGAGGTCGTAGTGGCCGGACGACGTGGTCTCGTCCACCTCGTTGTCGGAAACCAGGTGCTTGGTCACGGTGATGCCGATGTCGCCGAGCCAGCCGGCGATGTAGTCGCTGGCGCGCAGGCCGTAGTCCTCGCTGGAGCGCGCGGTGAGCCGGAACTCGAGCTTCCGGCCGTCGGGGCCGACGCGGACGCCGTCGGGGCCCTCGCGGTAGCCCGCGGCGTCGAGCTCACGGCCGGCCGCGGCGGGGTCGAACGTGTACTTCTCGCCGGCGGGCGGCGTGTAGTGGAAGTCGGAGTAGATCGGCGGGACGAGGCCGCCGGGCAGCTCGCCGTAGCCGCCGAGCACCTTGTCCACCAGCACCTGCGGGTCGATGGCCTTGGCGATGGCGCGCCGCACGCGGACGTCGCGCAGCGCGGGGTGGCCGTCGCCGATGGACTGGCCCTCGATGTTCTTGGCGCCGGGGTTCATCAGCAGCTCGCGGTAGCGGCGGCCGGAGGCCTGGTTGGTCTCGATGCCGTCCTCGCCCTTGAGGCTGTCGAACTGCGCCTGGGTGAGCCGGTTGACGAAGTCGATCTCGCCGTTCTTCAGCGCGGCGACGGCTGCGTCGGCGTTCTCGAACTTGACGAACTGCAGCTCGTCGATCCTCGGCGCGCCGCGCCAGTAGTCGGGGTTGGCCTTGAGGGTGACGATCTCGTTGGGCCGGTACTCGGAGATCAGGAACGGTCCGCTGCCGACGCCGACCACGTCGACGCTGTCGGTCTCCGGATCGGCCATGTCGTCGATACCGGACCAGACGTGCTCGGGCACGATCGGCACGTCGAGTGCCGTCATGCTGGCCTGCGGCTTCTTGATCTTGATGACGAGGGTGCGCGGATCGGGCGCGGTGACGCGTTCGAAGTTCTCCACGTAGCTGCCGTTGGCCTCGGCGGCCCTGGGGTCGCTCATGATCCGGTTGAAGGTGAACGCGGCGTCCTTGGCGGTCACCGGCTTGCCGTCGGACCACGTCATGCCCTCGCGGATGGTGAACGTCCACGTCAGCTTGTCGGGCGAGGTCTCCCAGCTCTCGGCGACTCCCCCGGTCGGCGTGGCGTCCTCGGCGGAGGGCAGCGTGAGGAACTCCCACGCGAAGCGGCCGATCATGGTGCTCGACGCGAAGCTCGCGGTGAACGGGTTCAGATGGTCGATCTCCTGGACGAGCGCGACGCGCAGCACCGTGTCGGACTGGGCCTGCGCCTGCGGCGATGGCGGCACGGCCACCAGGAGCGGAACCGCGAGCACGGCGAGCGCCGCTCTCGCCCTGCGGAGACGACTGAAACCCACTGTGCACCCCTCGTTGCTGTCCGAGATCCCGAAGCGGAAAAGTAACCACTTCCCGCTTCGTCGTGTCAACGATTTGCCGAACCGAATGCCAACCCGTGACCGACGCAGTAGGTTTGCCCCATGCGGATCATGGTCTCGGCGGACATGGAGGGCGCCACCGGAGTCACCTGGACCGACGACGTGGTGCCGGGAACGGAGCAGTGGCAACGGTTCCGCCGCCTGTTCACCGGCGACGTCAACGCCACGATCGCGGGACTGTGCGACGCGGGCGCCGACGACGTGCTCGTCAACGAGGCCCACTCCTCGCAGCGCAACCTCCTGCTCGAGGACCTGGATCCGCGGGCGCGCATGCTCACCGGGCGGCACAAGCCGCTGTCGATGATGGAGGGCATCGACTCCGGCGTCGACGGCGTGGTGTTCCTCGGCTACCACGCCGGCGCCGGCTGCGACGGCGTCCTGTCGCACACCTACCTGCCCAACCAGATCACCGGCGTGTGGCTCGATGGTGTGCCGGCGAGCGAGGGCAGGCTCAACGCGGCGCTGGCCGCCGAGTACGGCGTGCCCGTGCTCGTGGTGAGCGGCGACGACAAGACCGTCGAGGACGCCCGCGACTACGCATCGGACGCCGCGCTGGTGGCGGTGAAGCAGTGCGTGAGCCGCTACGCCGCGATCTGCAGCCCGCCCTCGGTCACGGCGGCGCTGCTGACCGAGGCCGCCGCGACGGGCATGAAGCGCGCGGGCCGTGTCGAGCCGGTGACCGGCCCGCACCGGATCGAGGTCGAGTTCGACGCCAGCCACCTCGCCCAGGCGGCCGCGGTGGTGCCGACAGTCGAGCAGACCGGGGTGCGCAGGGTGGGCTTCGACGCGCCCGGCATGACCGAGGCGATGAAGGCGTTCAAGGTGGTGACGGCCATCGCGGACGGCGCGGTGCAGGGCAAGTACGGCTGAGCGGGCGAGGCACGATGAACACCGACCTGACCGACCTGACCGACACCGTGGAACTGTGTGCGAGGCTGATCCGCTTCGACACCACCAACCACGGCAACGGGGACTCCGAGGGTGAGCGGGAGGCCGCCGAGTTCGTGGCCGAGGTGCTCGCCGCCGCGGGCGTCGAGTCGCACACGTACGAGTCGGCGCCGCGCAGGGCCAACGTCGTCGCGCGGGTGCCGGGTGAGGACCTGTCGCTGCCGGCGCTGCTGGTGCAGGGCCATCTAGACGTCGTGCCCGCCGACGCCGCCGACTGGAGCGTCCACCCGTTCTCCGGCGAGGTGCGCGACGGCTTCCTGTGGGGCAGGGGCGCCGTGGACATGAAGGACTTCTGCGCGATGGTGCTCTCCGTCGTGCACTCGCTCGCCGCCTCAGGGCGTCGCCCGCGCCGGGACCTCGTGCTCGCGTTCGTGGCCGACGAGGAGGACCAGGGCGGCTACGGCGCGCACTGGCTGACCGCGGAGCACCCGGAGCTGTTCGCCGACTGCGCCGCGGCGATCAGCGAGTCGGGCGCCTACAGCTACCACGTGCGCGCTGCCGACGGCACGCCCGTGCGCCTCTACCCCATCGGCACCGCGGAGCGCGGCACCGCCCACCTGCGGCTCACGGCGCGAGGGCGGGCCGGGCACGGTTCGCGCCGCAACGAGGAGAACGCCGTGGTGCGGCTGGTCAACGCGCTGCACGCGCTCGCGGCGCACACGTGGCCGGTGGTGCTCACGCCCTCGGTGCGGGCGTTCCTCGAGCGCACCGGCGAGGCGCTGGGCGTGGAGATCGACCTCGCCGATATCGACGGCACGCTGGCCCGGCTCGGCCCCGCGGCCGGGCTGGTGGAGTCGACGGTGCGCAACAGCACGACGCCGACGATGCTGCAGGCCGGGTACAAGGTCAACGTCATCCCCGGCATCGCGAACGCCCTGGTGGACACACGCGTGCTGCCGGGCACAGAGGAAGGGCTGCTCGCCCAGGTCGACGCGCTGCTCGGCCCTGGCGTGGAACGCGAGTTCGTGTCGCACCAGCCCGCCGTCGAGGCTCCGGTGGACTCGCCGTGGTTCGACGCGATGGCCGCGGCCCTGCGTGCCGAGGACCCGGAGGCCGTGGTGGTGCCGTACTGCATGGGCGGTGGCACCGACGCGAAGGCGTTCGCCCCGCTGGGCATCGACTGCTACGGCTTCGCCCCGTTGTGGCTGCCCGAGGGCTTCGCCTACCGGGCGATGGCGCACGGCGTGGACGAGCGGGTGCCCGTGGAGGGCCTGCGGTTCGGGACGCGCGTGCTGGAACGCCTGCTCGTGTCGGTCTGAGCGGTTCCCGCGATCGCCACTACGGTGACTGGCGTGGTGGCCACCGAGTTCTTCTCCTCGTTCGAGGACGGCGACCCACAACCGGGCACGGGCCAGCGCCTGCGCACCCACGTCGGAACCGGTCCCGTCCGGCCGCTCGCCGCGACGGCGGGCGCGGGATTCACCGGCACCAGGGCGCTGCACTACGCGACCGGCGTGGCCGGTCCGGCGCGGGCCGGCCTGTTCACGGTCGAGGTGCCGATCACCGAGCACACCGAACTGTCCTACGTGGTGTGCCCGGAATCGGACGGGACGCCGCCGAGCTACCGGAGCACCTTCGTGGGCGTGGATCTCGAGTTCGCCGACGGCACCACGCTCGGCGAGCTGGCCCCGCACACACGGGCCCGCGCGCGAGGCGAGTCGAAGGAGCTGTACGTCGACCAGTGGAACCTCGTGCGCGTGCCGGTGGGCGCGGTCGCCGCCGGCCGCACGGTGCGGGCGATCGTGCTCGTCACCGACGTGCCCGGTGAGGGTCCCGAGCTGACCGGCTGGCTCGACGACATCCGCCTCGCGGATCGCCCTTCCGTCGCCAGGGAGCCCGTCGAGCACGTCCGCACCACCAGGGGCACACACTCCAGCGCCCGCTTCTCGCGGGGCAACTGCCTGCCCGCGACCGCGCTGCCGCACGGCTTCAACCTGTGGACCCCGGTGACCGACGCCCGCGCGCTCGACTGGGTCTACGAGTACCACTCCGGGAGTCGCCCGGCATTGCAGGCGCTCGCGCTGAGCCACCAGCCGAGCCCGTGGGTCGGCGACCGGCACACGTTCCAGGTGATGCCGGGGATGGGCGAGGTGGTGACCGATCCGGCTGCGAGGGCGCTCGCGTTCTCGCACGACGACGAGATCGACCGGCCCCACCACTACGGCGTGCGGTTCGCGTGCGGCATCACCGCCGACATCGCACCCGCCGACCACGGCGCGATCCTGCGCTTCACGTTTCCCGGCGAGGGCGGCTGGCTGCTCTTCGACAACGTCCGCAACCGGGGCGGGCTGCGCGTCGACGTCACCAACCGCACGGTCACCGGCCACACGTGGGTGCGCAGCCGGTCGTCGGCGGGCGCGCGCCGCATGTTCGTGTACGCCACGTTCGACGAGCAGCCCAGCGGGGGCGGGCGGAACCGGAAGCCGTTCTGGCGGACCGTGACCGGCCACGTGCGGTTCACCGCCCGGGAGGTGACCATGCGCATGGCCACCTCGCTGATCAGCCTCGAGCAGGCCCGGCGGAACCTGGAGCTGGAGGTCGCCGCGCCGCTCACCTTCGCCGACGTGCGCGACCGGGCCCGCGAGGCGTGGGGGGAGCTGCTGGGCCGGGTCGAGGTCGAGGGCGCCACCGACGACCAGCTGGCCACCCTCTACTCCAGCCTGTACCGGCTGTTCCTCTACCCGAACTCCGGGCACGAGGACACCCCGCGCGGCGTGCGGCACGCGAGCCCGGTGGTGTGCCGCCGGTGGCCCAGCACTCGCACGCGCACCGGGGCGAAGGTGCTGCACGGGCCGATGTCGGTGAACAACGGCTTCTGGGACACCTACCGCACCACGTGGCCCGCGCTCGCCCTGCTCACCCCTCGCCGCTGCGGTGAGCTCATCGAGGGGTTCGTGCAGCAGTACCGCGAGGGCGGCTGGATCGCCCGCTGGTCGGCGCCCGGCTACGCGAACTCCATGGTCGGCACCAGCTCCGACGTCGCGTTCGCCGGGGCCTACCTCAAGGGCGTGCGCGGCTTCGACGTGCGCGCCGCGTACGAGGCGGCCCTGCGCAACGCCACCGTCGCCCCGCCGAACCGCGCCGTCGGCCGCAAGGGCCTCACCGAGTCGGTCTTCCTCGGCTACACGCCACTGTCCACGCGGGAGGGACTGTCGTGGGCCTTGGAGGGCTGCGTCAACGACTCCGGCATCGCCGCGCTCGCGAGGGCGCTCGGCGACGAGGACAACGCCGTCTACTTCGCGAGCAGGGCACGTAACTACGTGCACCACTTCGACGGCAGGACCGGGTTCTTCCAGGGCCGGAGAGCCGACGGCCGCTGGCGCCGCGACCCCGGCCACTACGACCCCGCCGAATGGGGTCACGACTACACCGAGACCAACGGCTGGAACACCGCGTTCTCCGCGCCGCACGACGGCGAGGGGCTCGCCGCGCTGCACGGCGGGCGCGCGCGTCTTGAGTCCATGTTGGACCGTTTCTTCGCGACACCGGAGACGGGGCTGCGCACCGGGTCTTACCACAAGGTGATCCACGAGATGACCGAGGCGCGCGACGTGCGGCTCGGCCAGTACGGTCACTCGAACCAGCCGTCCCACCACATCCCGTACGTCTACGCCCACGCCGGCGCGCCCGCGAAGACGCAGCGGATCGTGCGCGAGGTGCTGCGCCGCTGCTACCTCGGCGGCGAGATCGGCCAGGGCTACCCGGGCGACGAGGACAACGGCGAGCTGTCGGCGTGGTACCTGTTCAGCGCGCTGGGCTTCTACCCGCTGGACCCCGGGGGCACCCGGTACGTGCTCGGTTCTCCCCTGTTCCCCCGGACGGTCGTGCACCTGGAGAACGGCAACGACCTGGTGATCAACGCGCCCCGCGCGGGTGAGGGGGACGTCTACGTCCAGGGCCTGCGCATCGACGGCGAGCCGCACGACACACCATGGCTCGACCACGACGTGCTCACGGCGGGCGCGGTGCTGGACGTCCAGCTGGGCCCCGAGCCGAGCGACTGGGGTGTGCTGAGCACGGCACCGGAGCCACCGGCCCCGTTGCGTGACCTGCCGGGTCCGGCACACTGCCTCGACGGCACCGACGTGACCGCCCTGCGCGACGACACCAGCCGCACCGAGGTGACGTTCTCCTCCGCGACCCCGGTACTCGGCCACGTCGCACCCGCACCGGCGACGGTGCGCTGCTACACGCTGACCTCGGCCGGCCGCGAGGGCGACCCGTGCTCGTGGGTGCTGGAGGGCTCGGCCGACGGTACCGAGTGGACGGTGCTCGACGCGCGCCGCGACGAGATGTTCCCCTGGCGCAGGCAGACCCGCGCGTTCCGCGTGGCCGAGCCGAAGCCGTTCCTCCAACACCGGCTGCGGATCACGGAGGCACGCGGGGGCCTGCGGCTGGCCCAGTGGGAGCTGCTCGCATGATCGCCACCGCGCTCGACCGGCTGCGCGCCTCCGACCCCGGGCTCGTGCGGGTGCGGTCCGCCGCGTCGGCGGTGCTCGGCATCGGGATCGCGGCGGGCGCGCTCGTGGCCCTCGGCCAGCCGCTGACGGTCGTGCTCGTCGGCGCCATCGCGGCGATGATGTCGGCGTTCACGGTCACCGACCCCGAGCCGGGACAGCAGGCCGTGACACTGGCGCTGGGTTTCGCGGTCGGCGCCGCCGCGCTCACGGCGGCAAGCCTCGGCCAGGCCGCGCCGCCGCTGGACGGCATCGTGTTCGTGCTGCTCATCTTCGTGGCCGTGTACGCGCAGCGGTTCGGACCACGCGGGATCGCGCTGGGCTCGCTGGCGTTCTTCCTGTTCTTCTTCGCGATGTTCCTGCAGACCAGGGTCGGACAGGTGCCGGTGTTGCTGCTGGCGCTCGCGGTGGGACTCGGCGCGAACGCGCTCGTGCGGTTCGCGTTCCTGCCGCGCAGGCCGGAGCGGGAGCTGCTGAGCGTGCGCAGGGCATTCCGCGCCCGGCTCGGCGCGGTCGTGCGCGCGGCCATCGCCCACCTCGCCTCCGGCGGCTCGGCCCGCAGCGACAAGCAGCTGCGGCGCGCGGGCGACCGGCTCCACGAATGCGTGCTGCTGATCGAGGACACCGCCGAGGACGTGATCGACCCGGCCGCGGCCGCCCTCCTGCGCAGGCGCGCCATCGAGGTCGAGCTCGCCGTGCAGTGGCTCACGATCACCACCCGCCGCACGTGCGCCGACACCCTGGACGAGGCCGTGCGCGACGACCTGCTGGCCCGGCTGCGGCGGCTGGGCACGCTCATCGAACGCGATCCGCGCGAGCTGCCCGTGATCAGCGAGACCGACGAGTTCAGCAAACTGCTCGTCGAGGGCAGCAGGCTCAGCGATCAGCCCCGGCCCGGCGACGAGCTGCGCAGGGCCATGGCCGAGCTCGCGCTCGCCGACGTCAACGCTCAGCGCATCGCCGAGCGCGACTACTCCGCCGAGACCGAGCCACCCGAGCCGGAGGAGGCCGAGCGCACCCGGGTCTTCGCCTGGGACAACCGCACCCGCAGCGCGCTGCAGGCCGTGATCGGCGGCGGGCTCGCGGTCGTCGGCGGCGAGTTGGTGTCGCCCCAGCGGTGGTACTGGGCGGTGCTGACCGTGTTCGTCGTGTTCGTCGGCACGTCGAGTGCGGGCGCCACCCTGGTGAAGGGCGCCCGCCGGTTCGCGGGCACGCTGGTCGGGATCTTCGCCGGCGCCCTGTGCGCGCTGCTCGTCACCGGCAGCACCACGGCGACGATCGTGCTGATCCTCGTGTGCGTGTTCGGCACGGCGTTCGTCGCCAGGGTCTCGCAGACGGCGATGGCGTTCTTCATCACCACGACGCTGGGCCTGCTCTACAGCCTGCTGGGCACGTTCAGCCTTGAGGTGCTGGGCGTGCGGCTGGCCGAGACGGCCGTTGGCGCGCTCGCGGGCATCCTGGCCGCCGTGGTGATCGTGCCGGTGCGCACCAGGTCGGTGCTGCTCGAGGACGTCGCCGCAGCGCTGGAGGATCTCCGCGAGTTCGTGGTGCAGGCCGACGCGCTGCTGACCGGGCGGGAGAACGTCAACGTCATCGAGCTCTCCCGGCAGCTGGATCGGGCGGTGGAACGCCTGCGCGCGACCGTCGAACCGCTGACCCACCCGATCAACCTCCGCGGCGCGCGTCGCGACTACGGCTGGTACGTGCTGAACACGCTCGAGGCCATCGCCTTCCGTGCCCGCAACATCGCCGCCAGGGCTCAGCCCGGCCTGCTCGCGCTCGACGGGCGGCTGCCCGCGCTGATCGAACGGCTCACCGGCAACATCGACGTGCTGCTCGAGGTCGTCGGCGGCGGCACGGAGCAGCGGGCGCTTGCCGAGGCCGGGGGCGCGCCACCGGGCGACCTGGCAGACAGCGCGCAGGCCCGGACCGTGCTGTCGAGCCTGGGCAAGCTGGACGAGGCAGTGCTCGCGCTCGGCAGGGCCTTCGACGTGGAGACCTCCGCCGCTCAATCGGTACAGGTGAGGCGACGCACCCACCCATCCGGAGCAGCGGCCGATAACATCCCCGATACAAGAACAGAACCCGTCAGCAGGAGAACGTTATGACCCAAGCCCCTGTCAACGTCACCGTCACCGGCGCTGCCGGCCAGATCGGCTACGCGCTGCTGTTCCGCATCGCGTCCGGTCAGCTGCTGGGTCAGGACACTCCGGTGAAGCTGCGGCTGCTGGAGATCCCGCAGGCGGTGAAGGCGGCCGAGGGCACCGCACTGGAGCTGGAGGACTGCGCGTTCCCGCTGCTGGCCGGAGTCGACATCTTCGACGACGCGAAGCAGGCGTTCGAGGGCGTCAACGTGGCACTGCTGGTGGGCGCGCGCCCGCGCACGAAGGGCATGGAGCGCGGTGACCTGCTCGAGGCCAACGGCGGCATCTTCAAGCCGCAGGGCGAGGCCATCAACGCCGGCGCCGCCGACGACGTGAAGGTGCTCGTGGTGGGCAACCCGGCCAACACCAACGCCCTCATCGCGCAGTCGCACGCGCCCGACGTCCCGGCCGAGCGGTTCACCGCGATGACCCGCTTGGACCACAACCGCGCGATCGCGCAGCTCGCGAAGAAGCTGGGCGTCGCCGTTTCCGACGTGAAGAAACTGACCATCTGGGGCAACCACTCGGCGACCCAGTACCCGGACATCTTCCACGCCGAGGTGGGCGGCAAGAACGCGGCCGAGGCCGTGAACGACAAGGCGTGGCTGGCCGACGAGTTCATCCCCCGTGTGGCCAAGCGCGGCGCGGAGATCATCGAGGCCCGCGGCGCGTCGTCGGCGGCGTCCGCGGCGAACGCGGCCATCGACCACGTCTACGACTGGGTCAACGGCACCCCGGACGGCGACTGGGTCTCGATGGGCATCCCGTCGGACGGCTCCTACGGCGTCCCGGAGGGCATCATCTCGTCGTTCCCCGTCACCTGCAAGAACGGCAAGTACGAGATCGTCCAGGGCCTGCAGATCGACGACTTCTCCCGCGAGCGCATCGACGCCTCCGTGCGCGAGCTCACCGAGGAGCGCGACGCCGTCAAGCAGCTCGGCCTCGTCTGAGCGCTTCCCCATCCGCAGTGAAGGCCACCATGCCTGCGTTCAACGCAGTGATGGTGGCCTTCACTGCATTCTGGCTCAGGCGCCGGTGAGGCCCCGGCGCTTCAGCAGGGGTTCGATCTCGGGGTCGCGGCCGCGGAAGGCGCGGAACGCCTCCATCGCGTCCACGCTGCCACCCCTGGCGAGCAGCTCCCGGCGGTAGTGGTCGCCGTTCTCGCGGGTGAGCCCGCCGTTCTCGCGGAACCACTCCACCGAGTCGGCGTCCAGTACCTCGCTCCAGATGTAGGAGTAGTACCCCGCCGCGTACCCGGTGCTGAAGATGTGGGCGAAGTAGGTGCTGCGGTAGCGCGGCGGAACCGTCTCCAGCGCCACGCCCGCCTTCTCCAGCGCGTCCGCCTCGAACCGCCGCACGTCGCCGATGGCGGAGTCCGCGCCGATCAGGTGCCACGAGAGGTCCAGCAGCGCGGCCGCGAGGTACTCCGTGGTCGCGAAGCCCTCGCCGTACTGCCGTGACTCCTCCAGCCGCTCCACCAGCCGCGCGGGCAGCGGCTCGCCGGTGCGGTGGTGCCGGGCGTAGTTGGTCAGCACCTCCGGCCACAGCGCCCACATCTCGTTGACCTGCGAGGGGAACTCCACGAAGTCACGCGGCACACTCGTACCCGAGAACGTCGGGTACTCGACGTCGGAGAGCAGCCCGTGCAACGCGTGCCCGAACTCGTGGAACGCCGTGGTCACCTCGTCGTAGGTCAGCAGCGTCGGCTCCCCCGCCGGCGGCTTGGCGATGTTCAGGTTGTTCACCACCACCGGCCGCTCCCCCAGCAGGCGGGACTGGTCGACGAACGTGTTCATCCACGCGCCTCCGCGCTTGGAGTCCCGCGTGTAGTAGTCACCGAGGAAGAGCCCGAGCGGGCTGCCGTCGGCGTCGGTCACCTCGAACACGCGCACGTCCGGGTGGTACTTCGGCAGATCGTGGCGCTCGGTGAACGTGAGCCCGTACAGCCGGCTCGCCGCGTAGAACACACCGTCGACGAGCACCCGCTCCAGCTCGAAGTACGGCCGCAGCTCCGCGTCGTCGAGGTCGTAGCGGCGACGCCGCACGCGCTCGGCGTAGTACGCCCAGTCCCACGGCTGGAGGGTGAAGTCCTCGCCGGACGCAGTGTCGTTCTCGATCTCCTCCTGCAGCTCGGCAGCGTCGGCCTGCGCGTTGGCGACGGCCACGGGCGCGAGCCGCTGCAGGAGCGACAGCGCCGCGTCCGGGGTCTTCGCGGTCTGGTCCTCGATCACGTACGCGGCGTGGTGCGGGTGCCCCAGCAGCGCTGCCCGCTCGGCGCGCAGCGTGGCGATCCTCGCCAGCACCTCGGTGTTGTCGTACTCGTTGCCCCGGTTGCCGCGCGAGGTCGACGCGCGGAACACCCGCTCGCGCAGGCCGCGATCGTGCAGCGACGCCAGCGCGGGCTGAGCCGTCGGCAGGCCGAGCTTGATCAGGTACTTGCCGTCCTCACCGCGGGCGGTGGCCGCCGCGGCCGCCGCGGCGATCGCGTCCTCCGACAGCCCGGCCAGCTCGTCGCGTGTGGACACCACGACGGCGAGGTCGTTGGTGTCGCCGAGGAGGTTGTCCTGGAAGCGCGTGGACAGCGTGGACAGTTCCTCGTTCAGCGCGCGCAGCCGGGTCTGGCTCTCCTCGGGCAGCCCGGCGCCCGCCCGCTGGAAGTCCAGGTGGTAGCGCCGCAGCAGCCACGCCTGCTCCGCGCCGAGCCCGAGGGAGTCCCTGCGCTCGTAGAGGTCCTCGATGCGGGCGAACAGCTCCGGGTCGAGGTGGATGGCGTCGGAGTGGGCGGCCAGCTTCGGCGCGATCTCGGCCTGCACGGCCTGCAGCGTCTCGTTCGTGTTGGAGGCCGCGAGGTTGAAGAACACCGACGACACCCGGCCGAGCAGCCGGCCGGCCCGCTCCAGCGCCACGATCGTGTTCTCGAACGTCGGCGGCTCCGGGTTCGTCGCGATCGCGCGGACCTCCTGCGCGTGCTCGGCGATGCCGGCCTCGAACGCGGGCAGGTAGTGCTCGTCGGCGATGCGGTCGAACGGGGGCAGGCCGTAGGGCAGCTCGCTCGGCGCCAGCAGGGGGTTGTCGCGGCTTGTCACGATCGTTCCTTTCTTCCCGTCGACCCTCCGACCTCCGCGTCAGAGGACAGCTTCTTCGACCTGCGCCGTTTCTTGGGCTCCGGCGGCACGATCCCGCCGAGGTCACCGGCGAGGTCGTTGACGCGCAGCACGAACGGGCGCGTCTCGGTGTAGCGCACCACCGACAGGGATCCGGGGTCGACGACGATGCGCTGGAAGCCGTCGAGGTGCTGCCCGAGCGCGTCGGCGAGCAGCGCCTTGATCACGTCGCCGTGGCTGCACAGCAGCCACACCGCGTGGTCGCCGTGCTCGGCGCTGATGCGCGCGTCGTGCTCGCGGACGGCGGCGACGGCCCGCGACTGCACGCCCGCCAGGCCCTCCCCGCCGGGGAACACCGCGGCGGACGGGTGCGCCTGCACCACGCGCCACAGCGGTTCCTTCACCAGCGTCTTGAGCTCCTTGCCCGTCCACTCGCCGTAGTCCACTTCGGACAGCCGGGGTTCGGTGAGCCGGTCGAGCCCGCGCGCCGTCGCCAGCGGGCCGAGCGTCTGTTTGCACCGTAGCAGCGGCGAGGTGACGAGCGCCGCGAGCGGCACCGCCGCCAGCCGCTCGACCAGGCCCTCGGCCTGTGCCCGGCCCCGCTCGTCGAGACCGACCCGTGGGGTGCGGCCGGCCAGCACCCCGGAGCCGTTGGCCGTGGAGCGGCCGTGCCGCAGCAGAATCACAGTTGCCACACGGCCACCCTACGGGTTACCGGTGTGCTCTCCGGGGAGGTTGTCGCGTTCAGCCGGCGACCCAGCCAGTGCCAGGCCGGGCCGTCGAGGAATGTGATCAACCTCCCCGGACTGGGGGCACTAGGATTCGACCGGTCCCGCGTTGGGGTCGAGGACACCGGCGAAGACCAGCGCGAGCAGGATGAGGCCGAGCACCACGCGGTAGATCACGAACGGCAGGAAGCTGTTCTTCTTGATGTAGGCCATCAGCCAGGCGATCACCACGTAGCCGACGCCGAACGCCACCACCGTGGCCAGGATGGTCGGGCCCCACGCGGGTCCCTCACCGGCCGCGATGTCGGCGAGCTGGTAGAAGCCGGACGCCATGACGGCGGGCACAGCCAGCAGGAACGAGTACTCGGCGGCGTCCGCGCGCTTGTAGCCGAGGAAGAGCCCACCGGTGATCGTGCCACCCGAGCGCGAGACGCCGGGGATGAGCGCGAGCGCCTGGAAGAACCCGAACGCCAGGCCGTGCTTCACCGTGAGGTGGTCGAGGTCGCGCTGCTGCTGCCCGATCCGGTCGGCCAGCAGCAACAGCAGCCCGAACACGATCAGGGTGGTCGCCGTGATCCGCAGGTCGCGGAAGGTGTGCTCGATCTGGTCCTCGAACAGCAGTCCGAGCACCGCGATCGGCAGCGAGCCGACGATGATCAGCCAGCCCATCCTGGCGTGCGGGTCGTGTCGGTACTCACGGTTGTAGAGCGACTTGAACCAGTGGGAGATGATGCGGCCGATCTTGCGGCTGAAGTACAGCAGCACCGCCAGCTCGGTGCCGATCTGGGTCACCGCCGTGAACGCCGCGCCGGGGTCGTCCCAGCCCGCGAACGCGGCGGTGACCCGCAGGTGGGCGCTCGAGGAGATCGGCAGGAACTCCGTGAGGCCCTGGACGAGCCCGAGGACGAGTGCTTCGAACCAGCCCATCACGCGACTCCGGCCAGGTCCAGCGCCTCGGCCGCGGTACGCAGCGCGGCCGATCCCGCCTCTGCGTCGCCGACGTACATCGCGACGGTGAGGGTGGTGACGCCGGCCTCGGCGTAGGCGGCCATCCGCTCGGCGATCCGCTCCTTCGGGCCGAGCAGCGACGTCGCGTCGATGAACTCCAGCGGCACCGCGGCCATCGCGCCCGCGTAGTCCTTGGCGAGGTACTTCTCCTGCACCTCGGCGGCCTGAGCCTCGAAGCCCATCCGGCAGGCCAGCTGGTTGTAGAAGTTCTTCTCCCGGCTGCCCATACCGCCGAGGTACAGCGCCGCGTAGCCGCGCACGGCGTCGGCGCAGGTCCGCCAGTCAGCACCGGGCACGAGCGGGACGGTGGGAGCGATGTCGAAGCCCTCCAGCGTGCGGCCGGCCTTCTCGGCGCCGGCGCGCAGGTGGCCCAGCTGCTCGCCGGCGTGCTCGGGTGAGAAGAACACGGGGAGCCAGCCGTCGGCGATCTCGCCGGTCAGCTCCAGGTTGCGGGGCCCGATCGCGGCCAGGTACGTGGGGATGTGGTCCCGCACGGGGTGCACGGTGAGGGAGAGCACCTTGCCGGGCCCATCGGGCAGCGGCAGCTGGAAGTGCTTGCCGTCGTAGCGGACGCGTTCGCGGCGCAGCGCCATGCGCACGATGTCGACGTACTCGCGGGTGCGCCCGAGCGGCGAGCCGAACCGCACGCCGTGCCAGCCCTCGGAGACCTGGGGGCCCGAGACGCCGAGGCCCAGCCGGAACCGGCCGCCGGAGAGCGAGTCGAGGGTGGCGGCCGTCATCGCGGTGGCCGCGGGGGTCCGCGCCGGGATCTGCAGTACCGCGCTGCCGACGTCGATCCTCGACGTCTGTGCCGCGACGAACGCGAGCACGGTGGGGGCGTCCGAGCCGTACGCCTCCGCGGCCCAGACCACCGAGTAGTCCATGGTGTCGGCATGCTTGGCGAGCGCCAAGTTGGACGCGTCGTTACCCGCGCCCCAGTATCCGAGGTTCAATCCCAATCGCACGGTCGCCGACACTATCGGGCGGTTGATCGCGTCCACACTTGCCTTGGTCAAGAGCTCGGATGGCCGAACTATAGGGTGGGCAGTCATGGAAAGCCGTCCGCTCGGCACCTCCGGCCTGAAGGTGTCCCGCATGGCGCTGGGGACCATGTCCTGGGGTACCGCCACCGACTCGGAAGAGGCCGCCAGCCAGCTCGTCGCGTTCGTGGACGCGGGCGGCACGCTCGTCGACACCGCCGACATCTACGCCGAGGGTGAGTGTGAGCGCATCCTCGGCTCGCTACTCGCCGACCTGGTGCCGCGCGAGGACGTGGTGCTGGCGACCAAGGCGGTGGCCAGGCGCACCGACGGCCCCTTCGGCGGCGGCGCGTCCCGTGGGGCGCTGCTGACCGCGCTGGACGGCTCGCTGCGCAGGCTCGGTGTCGACCACGTCGACCTGTGGCAGCTGCACGCGTGGGACAGCACCGTGCCGCTCGAGGAGACCCTCTCCGCGCTCGACTTCGCCGTCAGCAGCGGCAAGGTCCGCTACGCCGGCGTGTCGAACTACTGCGGCTGGCAGCTCGCGACGGCCGCCGCGCTACGGCCGCGCCTGCTCGTCTCCACCCAGGTCGAGTACTCGCTGCTGGAGCGCGGCGTGGAGCGGGAGGTGGTGCCCGCCGCGGCGCATCACGGCATCGGCCTGCTGCCGTGGGCTCCGCTCGGCCGGGGTGTGCTGACCGGCAAGTACCGCACGGGCACGCCCGCCGACTCGCGCGGCGCCTCGGCCACCTACGCCGGCTACGTCGAGCAGCACCGCACCGAGCGCGCGAGCCGCATCGTGGAGGCGGTCGCCACCGCCGCCGAGGGCCTCGGCACCTCGCCACTCGCCGTGGCCCTGGCGTGGATCCGTGACCGGCCCGGCGTGGTCGCCCCCGTGGTCGGCGCACGCGACACCGGCCAGCTCTCCGGCTCGCTCGCGGCCGAGGAGCTGACGCTGCCGACCGCCATCCGCGCCGCACTCGACGACGTGTCGTCGATCGAGTTCGGCTACCCGGAACGGTGGCCGAGGTAACGGCCACGTGACGCCACCACCAAGCTGCGGGATGCTGTAGGTAACCGTGTTCTTCTCATCCGGAGGCTGTGTGTTCCCTGCCCCCTTGCGGCGGCCCACCCCTGGTGTGCGCCGGGTCGCCGTCGTTGCCGTTGTCGGGACGCTGCTCCTCAGCGGCTGCACGTCCGCAGGCGGAGGTGGGGACGAGCTACAGGTCGTTGCCAACCCGACGGCCGCCGTCGCGGCCACGTCGCCGGAGCGCTCGGCGGAGCCCGCGGGCCGGGTGCTCGAACAGCGCGCCGAGGTGACGACCATGGTCGCCTCCGGCAGTACGCTCGCCGTCGCGCTGGCCGAGCCCGCGTCGGTGCTGCTCTACGACCTCGACGACCTCACCGCCAGGCCGCGGTCGGTCGAGTTGCCCGCCCCTGCCGAGGAGCTGACCGCCGCCGACGGCGAGCTGCTGGCGAGCCTGCCCTCCGCGCACCGGCTAGCGCGCATCGCACTGCCGTCCGGAGAGGTGCGCACCGTCGACGTCAAGGGCAAGCCCGCCGGCACGGCGGTCAGGGACGGGCAGACGCTGGTGGCCGTGCGCGACCGCAAGGCCATCGAGGTGCTCGACGGCGACCGGGTCGCCGAGACGATCACCGGCGACCTCTACAGCGCCGACGACGTGCTCGTGGCGGGCGACACGACCATCGTGCTCGACCGGCTCCGCACGGCCGTGTTCACCGTGGACGTGGCTGGCGGCTCGATCGACGAGGGCCTGCGGGCCGGTGACGGCGCCACCAACGCGGTCGTCGACTCCTACGGGCGGGTGCTCGTCGCCGACACGCGCGGCGACAGCCTGCTCGCCTTCGGGACCGATCCCCTGCTGCTGCGCCAGCGCTATCCGGTGCCCGGCGGTATATACGGGATCGCCTACGACGCGAAACGCCACGTCGTGTGGGTGACCCTGACCGAGCGCAACGAGGTCGTGGGCTTCGACGTACGGGGTGGTGAGCCCACGGAGAAGTTCCGGCTCCCCACCGTTCGGCAGCCGAATTCGGTTACGGTCGACGAACGGACGTCACGGGTCGTCGTCGGCTCGGCAGCCGGAGAAGGGATCCAGGTGATCGCTCTATGACACAAGCGGAAGCGGTGGTCGACGAGGACTGGGAGTATCGCCGGGTGCAGCTGCCCCCGGGCCTCTCCCGAGTCACCGCCGCCGTCCAGCTCTCGATCCAGGCCGAGTTCTCCGGGTGGGAGCTGTCGAACGTGCGGCTCTACGCGGACGGTACCCGCAGGGTGTGGCTGCGCAGGCGGCGCAGCCGGGCGGGGGTAGGCCTGCCCGGCCTCATGACGTAGCCCGCCCGTCCTCGCCCGCGGCCGCACCCTTCAGCAGCCGCGCCCCCGTCTCGCGCAGGTACTCGCGCAGCTCCGGCGGGCCCACGACCTCGAAGTCCGCCCCGATCGCAGCCAGCACGAGCACCGGCCATTCGAAGCTGTCGACTTTCATCGTCAGGCGGCACGACTCCGCGCCTGCCGGCTCCACCACGCCCCAGCGCTGCACGGTCCGGGCCACGTGCTCCGCCGGCGCCCGCACCAGCAGTACGGCCTCGTACTGCGTCGGCACCACGTTCACCTGCTGTCGCACGAACTCGGCGGCGTCTCCTCCGGGCAGCTCCCGCTGCCGGAACCGCGCCCCCGTCGTTCTCGGCTCGGAGAGCCGGTCGACGCGGAAAGTCCGCCACCCGTGCTTCTCGGCGTCCCACGCCACGAGATACCAGCGGCGGCCCAGTGACACCAGCCGGTGCGGCTCCACCAGCCGGGACGTCCGTTCGCCGTCGCGCGCCGTGTAGGAGAACCGCATGCGCTCGTCGTCGCGGCACGCCTGGGCGAGCACCGTGAGCGCCGCGGCGTCGACCGTGGGACCGCCGGTGAACGTCGCGGGAACGGTGAACGCCTGCAGCGCGTCGACCCGGCGCCGCAGCCGGGGCGGCATCACCTGGATGACCTTGCTCAGCGCACGGACCGAGATCTCCTCGATGCCGTCGATGGCGCCGCCCGCGGCCGTGCGCAGTCCGACGGCGATCGCGACGGCCTCCTCGTCGTCGACGAGCAGCGGCGGCATCGCGGCCCCTGACCTCAGCTGGTAGCCGCCCGCGACACCCCGGCTGGCGTCGACCGGGTAGCCGAGCTCGCGCAGCCGGTCGATGTCGCGGCGCAGGGTCCGTTCGCTGACCTCCAGCCGTTCGGCGAGCTCGCTGCCGGGCCAGTACCGATGGGTCTGCAGCAGCGACAGCAGCCGCAGCATCCGTCCACTCGTGTTCGCCATGGCTCCAGGTTCGCCTTTATTGCGGTCAGAAAGTGGCCGGAGTGCACTCTAGCGTAGTTTCCATGGCTTCCACCATGATCCGCACAAGCGGACTGACCAGGCACTTCACCGTCAAGAAGCGGACCGTCGAGGCGGTACGCGGGCTCGACCTGAACGTCGAGGAAGGCGAGCTGGTGGCACTGCTCGGGCCCAACGGCGCCGGGAAGTCCACCACGCTGCGAATGCTCACGACGCTGCTGCGGCCGACGTCCGGTACCGCCGAGGTCGCCGGCCGTGACGTGACCCGCGACCCGCGTGGCGTGCGCTCCCGCATCGGCTACATCGGCCAGGGCAACGGCGCGGGGCACAGCCAGCGGGCCCGTGACGAGCTGCTCAGCCAGGGCCGGGCGTACGGCATGACCGTGGCCGCCGCACGAGCCCGCGCGGACGAGCTGGTCGACTCGCTCGACCTCGGCGCCGTCGCCGACCGCGTCGTGTCCTCGCTCTCGGGCGGGCAGCGCAGGCGCCTCGACATCGCGATGGGTCTCATCCACGCGCCGGAGCTGTTGTTCCTCGACGAGCCGTCGACCGGACTGGATCCGCAGAACCGCGCGAACCTCGCAGAGCACGTGCGGCGGCTGCGCGCGGAGCACGGCACCACGATGGTGCTCACGACGCACTACCTTGAGGAGGCCGACCAGCTCGCCGAGCGGGTGGTGGTGATCGACCACGGCCGGGTCATCGCCGACGACACCCCGGCGCGCCTCAAGGCGGCACACGCGGGCGACCGGATCGACCTCGAGTTCGACCACGAGCACGACGCCGAGCGCGCCGAGGCGCGGGCACTGGGGATCGCCGAGGGCGCGGAGACCAAGCGCACCGGCACCCGGCTGGAGATCCGGATCGACGGCGGCGCCCAGCTGACCCCGAAGCTGCTGCGCGGCTTCGATGAGGCCCACATCCCCGTCGCGAGCGTCGAGGTCGCCAGGCCGACGCTCGACGACGTCTTCCTCAACCTCACCGGGCGCAGCCTCCGCGAGGAAATCACCGGTGCCGACAGCCGGGAGCGTGCGGCATGACCACCTTCGCCACCGACACCGCGACGGTCTTCAGCCGGGAGCTGCGGCCCGTGCTGCGAGACCCGTTCTCAGTGATCTTCTCGATGCTGCAGCCGTTGCTGTTCCTCGCGCTGTTCGCACCGCTCCTGCCCGACACCGGTGACGGCTCGGCGCTGCAGTGGTTCGTGCCCGGGATCGTGGTGATGTCGTGCCTGTTCGGCACGTCGGCGACCGGAGCGAACCTGCTGTTCGAGATCCAGACCGGTTCGCACGAGCGGATGCTCGTCTCGCCGCTGAGCAGACCGGCGCTGATCGTGGGCCGTGCGCTCAAGGAGATCGTGCCGATGTTCGCGCAGGCCGTGATCATCGTGCTGGTCACGATCCCGTTCGGCTTCGAGCTGCACGTCGGCGGCGCGCTGGTCGCACTGGTGATCCTGGCCCTGTTCTGCGTCGGGCTCGGCTCGCTCTCCTACACGCTGGCGCTCGCGGCGCGGAACAAGGAGTGGACGTTCTGGGCGGTGCAGCAGACGTTGTTGTTCCCGCTGCTGCTGCTCGCCGGGATCCTGCTGCCGATCGACAACGCGCCGGAGTGGTTGCGCGTGGCCTCGCACCTCAACCCGCTGACCTACGTGGTGGACGCGGAGCGCGCGCTCTTCAACGGCGAGCTGGTGTCGGCCACCGTGGGCTACGGGTTACTGGCGGCCGCGGTGGTCGGCGTGCTGGGCCTGTGGATCGGCACGAAGGTCATGCGCAGGGCGAGCGCCTGACTCGGCGGGTGGCGTCCGATCGGTGTTGACCTCCAGTTAGGTCCAGCTACTAGCGTGGCTGTGGCTCACGGAGACGACCACCGAAAGGCGTTGGCAGATGGCGAAGCTGGACCTCGGCGAGCTGGGGCGCGTCGGAGTGACCCTGGACGTGCGCGCCGACGGCGGTCACCTCGACGACGCCGCCCTGCTGGAGAAGCTGGGCTACTCCACGATCTGGATCGCGGGCGGGCAGCTGGCGACGCTCGACCCGCTGCGGGACGTGGTGCGAGCCACCGACGCGATCCCCGTCGGCAGCGCGATCATCCCCGTCCAGCGCTACGCCGCCCAGGACGTGATCGCGTTCCGGCGGGACCTCGAGGTTACCGCGCCAGGACGGTTGATCACCGGACTGGGCGGAGCGCATGGCGCGCGCCCGCTGCGCACCATGAACGCCTACCTCGACAGCTTGGACAGTTTCGACGCCGCCGACCCGCCCGTGCCGGCCGGCGCGCGCATGCTCTCGGCGCTGGGGCCCCGGATGCTGGAACTGTCCCGCGACCGCGCGGCCGGTGCGGTGCCGCTACTCGTCACACCCGAGTACACGGCGCAGGCCAGGGAGACACTGGGCGAGCAGCCGACGCTGGCCGTGATGGAGTACGTGGTGCTGGAGCGCGACCCTCGGCTGGCGAGAGACACCGTCCGCGAGCCCATCCGGTTTCTGACCAGGGTCGGTGGCTACGCGCAGAACCTGCGCCGGATGGGCTTCACCGACGAGGACATCGCGGTGACGAGCGACCGCCTGCTCGACGGGCTGGTCGCCTGGGGCGACATCGACGCCGTCGCGGCCCGGGTGAGAAGGCACCTCGACGCGGGCGCCGACCAGGTGGTGCTCGTGGTCCAGCCGACGGACCCGGACGCCGTGCTTCACGGGGAGTGGCGGGCGCTCGCCGAGGCGCTCCTCGCCTAGGAGCCTGCCGAAAGCGCTCGCCCTCGCCCCGGTAACGCCTCGAATGCAGTGAAGGCCACCATGCCTGCGTTCAACGCAGTGAAGGTGGCCTTCACTGCGGCTGTCCTAGACGGTTTTGGTCACCTCGCCGAGGACCAGCTCGAACCCGTCGGGCGTGGTGAAGTTGGCCATGTCGGCCGTGCCGGCTTCGCCCTCCGGCGAGGCGAACGCGGCGAGCGCCTCCTCCTTGGTGTCCCAGTCGAGCGTCGCGACCATGAAGTGCCGCGGCCTGGAGCCGTCCGGGCTCTCCGCGACGGCCCACTCGTAGGCACGCAGCCCCGGCAGTTTCGCCGCCAGCGGGGCGTGCACCTCGCGGTAGTGCCGCAGGAACTCCTCCGGGTCGGCGGGATGGTGGTAGGTGACGGTCATGCGGTACACGGCAGCTCCTCTCCTCAGTGCCCCTCGAGGTAGGCGTTCACGTGCCTGGTCACGTAGTCGAGGCCCTCCGCGCTGCCCGGCAGCACGTTGACCATCGTGAAGAACCCGTGCATCTGGCCCTCGAACAGTCGCTCGTGCACGGTCACCCCGGCTTCCCGCAGCCGCTGTGCGTAGGCGGCGCCCTCGTCGCGCAGCACGTCGTGCTCGGCGACCAGCACCACGGCCGGTGGCAAACCGCTGAGGTCCCGGCAGCGCAACGGCGACGCGTCCTCGTTCCGCCGGGCCTGCGGGTCGGCGGCGTAGTGGTCCCAGAACATGATCATCGTCTCGCGCGAGAGCATGAGCTGGTTGGCCGGATCGGTGTAGGAGGCGTTGTCGAGATCGCAGTCGGTCACCGGGTACACCAGCACCTGCAGCAGGATCTCCGGGCCGCCCTCCCGCCGCGCGCGGCGGGTGACGATCGCCGACAGGTTCCCGCCCGCGCTGTCACCGGCGACGACCAGCGGCAGCCGGGAGCCCAGCAGCGTCTCCCGCTGAGCGTCCAGCCAGCGCAGCGCCGCCCACGCGTCCTCGGCCGCCGTGGGGTACGGATGCTCCGGCGCGAGCCGGTAGTCCACCAGCGCCACCGCGCAACCGGTGCGCTCGGCCAGCTGCCTGCCCAGCGTGTCGAACTCGTCGAGCGCGCCCAGCACCCAGCCGCCGCCGTGGTAGTACACCATCAGCCCGCGTGGGCTGGAGTTGGGCACCAGCAGCCGGATCCCCACCGATCCACCATCCTCAGTGGACACGATGTGTTCCTCGATCCGCGCCATGTCGGGGCCGGGGCCGTAAAGGTCCTTGAGCCCGGCGCTGACCTCGCGTGCCTCTGCGGGGCTCAGCTCGTGCAGTGGTTTCGCGCCGGTCTCGGCCATCTTGGCCAGGAAGTCCGCGGTCGCTTCGTCGAGAGCCATCGGCCACCCTTCTACTTGAGCACGAAGCCGCGGTAGTCCTGCTCCGCCACCTCGTCGCACTGCTTTTCGTACGTCGCGAAACCGCCCGCGTAGGGCATGAAGATCCGAGGCTTGCCGGGCACGTTCGCACCGAGGTACCACGACGCGGCCTTCGGGAACAACGTCATCGACGCGACCTCGTTGACGTGGTCGACCCAGCCGTCCTCGGCCTCGACGGTGGGCTCGATCGTGCGGTAGCCGTGCGTGCGCAGGTGCTCGATGCACCGGCCCGTCCACTCGACGTGCTGCTCGATCGCGGTGACCATGTTCGTCAGCACAGAGGGGCTGCCCGGTCCGGCCAGCAGAAACAGGTTCGGGAAGCCGGCGGTGGCGAGACCGAGGTAGGTCCTCGGGCCCGCGCCCCACTTCTCGGCCAGCGCGGCGCCGTCGCGGCCACGGATGTCGATCCGGTTGACCGCACCCGTCATCGCGTCGAAGCCGGTGGCGAGCACGAGGCAGTCGAGCTCCACCTCGCCCCGCGCGGTGCGGACCCCGTTCTCCGTCACCGTCTCCAGCGCGTCGCGGCGCAGGTCCACGAGGGTCACGTTGTCGCGGTTGAACGTCTCGTAGTAGTCGGTGTCGACACAGATGCGCTTGGTGCCCAGCGGGTACTCCCACGGCAGCAGCCGCTCGGCCACCTCCGGGTCGGTCACCCGCTCGCGGATCTTCTGCCGCACGAAGTCCGACACCGTGTCGTTGGCCCGTTGGTCGGCCATCAGGTCCGCGTACGCGCCGAGAATGCCGAACCCGCCCTTGGTGTAGCGGGTCTCGTACTCCCGCTGCCGCTGCTCGTCGTCCACGTCGTGGGCCGACTGCGGGTTGTCGCCGCGCACGAGGCCGGCCTCCGAGGCGCGGTTCTGCCTGCGCCGCTCGGCGTAGTCGGCCTTGATCTCGCGCTCCCATTCGGGGTCGAGCGGGCCGTTGAACGCGGGGACCGAGAACGCGGGCGTGCGCTGGAACACCGTGAGGTGGCCGGCCTGCTGGGCGATCACCGGGATCGCCTGCACACCCGAGGACCCGGTACCGAAGACACCGACGCGTTTGCCACTGAAGTCCACATCGGACTCTGGCCAGGTGGCGGTGTGGTAGACCGGGCCGCGAAAGTCTTCGAGGCCCGGTATCTCGGGAGCCTTCGGAACCGAGAGACAGCCGGTGGCCAGAATGCAGTACCTGGCCGTGAGCCGGTCACCGGCCTCGGTGCGGACCGTCCACGTGGCACTGGGCGGGTCGTAGTGGGCGGCCACCAC
Source organism: Prauserella endophytica (assembly GCF_005146945.1). Taxonomy (GTDB): domain Bacteria; phylum Actinomycetota; class Actinomycetes; order Mycobacteriales; family Pseudonocardiaceae; genus Prauserella_A; species Prauserella_A endophytica. The sequence continues at coordinate 306,104 of NZ_SWMS01000003.1, read as the reverse complement.
CCTGGTGTCGAACGTGATGTCCTTGCGCAGGCCGAAGCGGTCGGCCACGTGGGCGAGGTAACGCTGGATCTCCGGCTGCGCCGGGTAGCGTTCGGTCCACTTCCACTCCTGCTGCAGGTCCTCGTCGAACGAGTACGAGTAGTCGAGGCTCTCCACGTCGCAGCGCGCGCCCGGATACCGGTTCCAGTACCAGGTGCCGCCCACGTCGGAGCCGGCCTCGAGCACCCGCGCGGTCAGTCCGCGCCTGCGCAGCTCGTAGAGCATGTACAGGCCGGAGAACCCGGCCCCGACGACGATCGCGTCGAACTCGGTGGTCGTGTCTGACATCGACGTGCCTTCTCCCGGTTTTTCAGCGCAGCCTGCGCTCGGTGGCGATGTAGGTGACGGACGCGGTGGCGTCGCACGCGGTGGGCTCGGACAGCTCGCGCCAGGCCCTGGGATCGCGGGCCGGCGCGGCGCGCAGCGCGCCGAGGTCGGCGAACCAGAGTTCGCGCACCGCGTCGAAGGCGGGCTCCCCGGCGGCGTAGCTTTCCGGGATGCTCCTGGAGCGCACGTGCCGCAGAGCGCCAACGGCGCGGCCGCGTTCCACGTCGCGGTCGTCGCTCCACACCGCGTCGAACGCGGCCTGGTCGAGGCCGGGTGCTCGGCGCAGCAGCCGGATCAGCTTGACACCCCGCGCGTCACCGGGCCCCGCGGAGCCGTCGACGGCCTCCTCGGTGGTGAGCAGGAACGCGAGCTTGGGGATGTCCATGAAGTGGACCTGGTCGGCCTCCGCCTCGGCGTACGCGGGGTCGTCCTGCAGCTTGAGCGCCGACTCCACGTCGTCGAGCCACACCTCGGGAATGCCGTGGTACGGCGCGTCGATGAGGTCGTCGGCAGCCGCGAGCCGCGCGTTCTGCACCGCGTGGCGAATCACCGAGATGGCGAGGGTGAGCGGGTCGCCGTGGGGTTCGTGCCAGTGCGCGTCGAACTGCTCCAGCGACAGCTCCGGCAGCTTGGTCAGCAAGGCCATCGTCTTGATCAAGGGGGCTCCTCGTCGTCGAGTAGCGGCGGGAAATGCTCAGGCGTACTGGATGAGCTTGGTCTCCAGGTAGGCGGAGAGGCCCTCGACGTTGCCCTCCCGGCCGAGGCCGGACTGCTTGTAGCCGCCGAAGGGCTGCACCACGCACATGCCCCAGCTGTTGATGGAGATCTGGCCGGTGCGGATGCGGCGGGCCACCTGCTCGGCGAGCGCGGTGTCGCGCGCGTACACCGCGCCGGAGAGCCCGTAGTCGGAGTCGTTGGCGATCTCGACGGCCTCGTCGACAGAGTCGAACGGGATCACGCACACGACGGGGCCGAAGATCTCCTCACGGGCGATGCGCATGTCGTTGCGGACGTCGGCGAAGAGCGTCGGCTGGACGTACCAGCCCCGGTCGAGTCCCTCGGGCCTGCCGCCGCCGGTCACCAGCCGGGCGCCCTCGTCGAGTCCGATCCTGATGTAGTTCTCGACGCGCTCGCGCTGGTGCTCCGCCGCGAGCGGGCCGAGCACGGTGTCGGCCTCCAGCGGGTCGCCGACCTTGAGCGCTTCGAGGGCGGGCACCATGGCGTCGAGCAGTTCCTGCTGCCGATCGCGGGGCACGAGGATGCGGGTGAGCGCGGCGCAGACCTGTCCGGAGTGGCCGATGCCCGCGAAGAGCAGCGTCGGCAGTACGTCTCCGAGCGGGATGTCGTCGGCGATGATCCCGGCTGATTTGCCGCCGAGCTCCAGCGTGACCCTGGTGACGCGTTCGCCGCACAGGCTCATGATCCGCCTGCCCGCGGCGGTGCTGCCGGTGAAGGCGACCTTGTCGACGCCGGGGTGGCGAACGAGGTACTCCCCCACCTCGCGGCCCGCTGGTAACACGCTGACCACGCCCTCGGGCAGGCCGGCGGCCTCGAGCGCCTCCGCCAGCAGCATGACGCTGACCGGACCTTCCGGTGCGGGTTTGAGCACCACGGTGCAGCCGGCGGCCAGCGCGGGGCCGATCTTGAGCGACGCGGTGGCGACGGGGCCGTTCCAGGGGATGATCGTGGCGACCACGCCCACCGGCTCGTGCACGAGCTTGCCGCTGCCGTCGGCCCAGGAGCGCTCCTCCTCGAACGCGAACCGCTCGTGCAGGGTGGACACGTCGTCCCACATCTTCAGCGCGTTCTGGTGGAACGCCGTGCTGACGGGGGTCGGGGCGCCGATCTCTGCGGTGAACGCTGCGACCATCTCGTCGAAGCGCTTCTCCACCTCCTTGCCGACACGGGCGAGGATCGCGCCGCGCTCGGCGGGGGTCATTCGTGGCCAGGGTCCCTCGTCGAAGGCCTTCCTGGCGGCGGCCACCGCGGCGTCCACATCCGCTTCCCTCGCCTCGGGAACCGCGGCCAGCACCTCTTCGGTGCTGGGCGAGACCACGTCGATGACGTGCTCGCTGGACGGCTCGACCCACCTGCCCCCGATGAACAGCCGGCGGTAGCTCCTGATCACGATCAGCTCCTCGTCGTTCTCACGTCGTGACGGGTGACACACACATTGAGGTCAGGCTAAGATCAAGTCAAGGATTTCCCTGATATTCATAGCAAGCAATTAGGAGAACCACTCAACCGGTGAGCGCGGCGTCGCCGAGGAAGGCCCGCACCACGGACGAATGCGAACGGGCCTCGGCCGCCGACCCGTGGAACACGGCCTCGCCACGGGCCAGCACGACGACGTCGTCGGCGATCTCGAGGCCCAGCTCGGCGTTCTGCTCCACGACGAGCAGGGCGATGCCGGAGTCGGCCATCTCCCGCACGGCGCCGAGCACCGACTCGACCATCGCGGGCGCCAGGCCCATCGACGGCTCGTCGAGCAGCATCACCCTCGGCGAGGACATCAGCGCCCTGCCGAACGCGAGCATCTGCTGCTCGCCACCGGACAGCAGCCCGGCCGCGCCCCGCCGTCGCTCGCGCAGCACCGGAAACATGGTGTAGACCTGCTCCAGCGTCCGCTGTGCCTGCGCGCGCGGCGCGGTGTAGCCGCCGAGCACGAGGTTCTCCTCCACGGTCAGCGGCGCGAACACGCGCCTGCCCTCCGGCACGAGCACGAGCCCGTCGCGCACGGTCTTGTGCGGCGCCCTGCCGACGATCGAGGCGCCGCCGAGGCGGACCTCTCCGGAACGCACGGGCACGAGCCCGCAGACCGCACGCAGCGTGGTGCTCTTGCCGGCCCCGTTCGCCCCGAGCACCAGCGTCACGCGGCCCTCGCTCGCCCGTGCGCTGACGCCGCGGACCGCCTCCACCGAGCCGTAGCTGACCCGCAGGTCCTCGATCTCAAGCATGGGCACGCCACCTCTTTCCCAGGTAGGCCCGCTGAACGTCGGGGTTGGTGACCACCTCGGAGGGGCTGCCGTGTGCCACCACGGCGCCGAAGTTCATGGCCACGAGGTCGTCGCAGGTGTCGATCATCATCTGCACGTCGTGCTCCACCAGCAGCTGCGTCAGGCCCTCGTCGCGCAGCCTGCGCAGCAGCTCCGAGATCTCCTGCCGCTCGGCCTGGTTCATCCCGGCCGTCGGCTCGTCCAGCAGCAGCAGGCGCGGTGAGGTCGCCAGGGCGCGGGCGATCTCGACTCGTCTGGACATGCCGTAGGACAGCTCACCCGGCCTTGCCCGCACGACCTCGCCGAGACCGGTGCGCTCGATCGCGTCGTCGACGATCCCGGCCGGTGGCCGCCTGCGCAGATCCGCGCCGAGCCGCACGTTCTCGGCCACCGTGAGGTCCGGCAGCAGGCGCACGGTCTGGAACGTGCGGGCGACCCCTCGGCGAGCGAGGCTCGCCGGGGCCGCGTTCTGGTACTCGACGCCGTCCAGCAGCAGCGTGCCTCGCGTCAGCGGGACGAGCCGGGTCAGCGCCGCCAGCAGGGTGCTCTTGCCCGACCCGTTGGGCCCGAGCAGCCCGCAGATCCGCCCGGCCTCCAGCGCGAGGTCGACGCCGTCGACCGCTTTGATGCCGCCGTAGTGCACGGCGACGTCGCGTGCCTCGATCACCGTCATGACCGGCCTCCCTGGAGCGCGGGGCGGCGCAGCCGCCGCACGAAGTCCTGTGCCAGCCCGAGGATCCCGGTCGGCACGAAGATCGCCGCGACGGCGACCACCACGCCGTAGACCAGCGTCTGCCACTCGCCGACGAACGCGAGCACCGTCGGCAGCCACGTGAAGACGACGGCGCCGATCAGCGCGCCCGCCCACGACCGTGAGCCGCCCACGATGATCATCGTCAGCGCCAGCACCACGAGATGGAACCCGACCTCCTCCGGGGTGACCGTGGTGCGCAGCAACGTGTTCATGGCACCGGCGCACGCCCCGAGGAGCCCGCCGACGACGAACGACAGCTGCCGGATCGCCGCTACGGGAACGCCGACCGACACGGCCAGCTCGGGGTCCTCGCGCACGGTGTCGATCCACCGGCCGAGCCTGCCCCGCTCGGACAGCGCCAGCAGCGCCACCGCCGCAACGGCGACGGCCACCACGTGCCCCGTCTGCAGGTCGCTGACGGCGCCGAACAGCCCCTGCGCGCCCCCGGTGAGCTCGCCGCCGTTGATCACGACGACGGAGAGGATGAGGCTGTAGGCGATCGTGGCCATGCCGAGGTAGAGGCCCGAGAGCCGCGCGAGCACGAGCGCCAGCAGGTAGGCGATCACCGCCGCCAGCAGCATCCCGGCCCCGATCGCGGCGAACGGCGGCCACCCGAGCTGCAGGGTCACGATCGCGGCGGTGTAGGCGCCGACGCCGTAGCTGCCGATGCCGGCGAGGGAGAACACCCCCGCCCGGAACGGCACCTGGATGCTCAGTGCCAGCAGCAGGCTGATGAACATGGACTGGATCAGCACCACGTTCGCCTCGTACCAGGCGATCATGTGCGACGCACCTCCTTGCGCCCGAAGAGACCGCGCGGCCGCAGCACGAGCACGGCGAAGATCAGCCCGAACGACACCGCGTCGACCCACATGCCCGAGGTCTGGGTGAGCACGACGGTCTCGGCGAGCGCGAGGATCATCGCCCCGGCCACCGCGCCGCCGATCGAGCCGATCCCGCCGAGCACGATCGCGGCGAACGCCTTGATGAGGAAGCTGTCGCCGCTCTCCGCTGCGATCGAACCGAGGTAGTAGGTGAGCAGCACGCCCGCGATGCCCGCGAGAGCGCCGGCGACCGCCATCGTCGCCATGGCCAGGCCCCGGCGGTTGACGCCCATCATCGTGGCGACCTCGGCGTCGACGCCGATCGAGCGCAATGCCAGGCCGGTGCGGGCGGAGCGCAGCCACCAGGCGAGCACCCCCGTCAGCACCGCGGCGGCGCCGAGGATCACCAGCTGCACATTGGTGAGCTGCACCGGGCCGAGCCGGTACACCTCCACCTGGAACGTGCTGCCGGTGAACCCGAACGGCACGCTCTTGGTGGCGTGCTGGGCGATCGCGAGCGGGATCGTCGCGATGCCGATACCGCCGACCAGGATCTGCAGCTCGGCGCGTCGGTGGTCACGCGCCCTGCGCTGGATGGGCTCGAAGGCGAGCACCTGCGCCAGCACCGACAGCGCCGCGCCCACCGCCGTGCCGATGAGCAGCACCACCGGCAGCGGCAGCGCGACCTGCTGCACCAACAGGTGCCCGGTGAACGCGGCGAACATGAAGATCGAGCCGTGGGCGAAGTTGAGGATGCCGATCGTGCCCCACGCGAGGCTCATGCCGAGCGCGAAGAGCAGGTACAGCGAGCCCAGCGTCAGCGCGTTGAGCAGGTTCTGCGCCATGGCTCACGACGCCCCACGGGAGACGAGGATCTCGCCGCTGCCGTCCCAGCCCGCGAGCACGCCCTCGACGCGCAGGTCGTTGCCCTCGAAGCGGAGCTTGCCCTCGGCGCCCTCGAAGCCCTGCTTCGCCACCGCCGCCAGGCCCTGCTGGATCGCGGTGCGGTCGGCGCTGCCCGCCTCCTTGATCCCCCTGGCGAGGAACCACGCGGCGTCGTAGGCCTCGGCGGCGTAGTTGTTGGGCAGCTCGCCGTTGTACTTCGCCTGGTAGGCCTTGACGAACTCCTGGACGCTTGGCGCTTCGGCGTGCGGGCTGAAGTCGCTCGGCCACACCGTGCCCTTGGCCTGCTGCCCGGCCGGCTTCAGGTTGCCCGCGCCCATCGAGGTCATGCCGACGATCTCACCGGAGTAGCCGTTCTGCTTGAGCTGCGTGATCGCGGCGGGGTTCTGCGGGCCCTGCAACAGCACGAACACGGCGTCGGGCTTCGCGCGGGCGATCTTGGCCCCGGCGTTGGTGAAGTCCTGCGCGGTGAGCTGGACGCCGTCGGAGCTGCTCACCGAGAAGCCGTACTCCTTCGCCAGCTCCGGCACGGTCCGCTGGCCCAGCTCGGCGAGCGTCGGGTTGCCGCTGTTGTAGAGCACGGCGGCGGTCTTGGCGCCCTTGCTCTTGAGGTATTCGCCGGCGTGGTGGAAGTAGGAGCTCGCCGGAGCGGTGACGCGGAAGGTGTAGTCGCCGACGAGCACGCCGTCGCTGCCGGCCTGGGTGTAGATCACCGGGATCTTCGCCTTGTCCGCGATGGGCGAGACGGCGGCGGCCTGCGAGCTGGACGCTGGCCCGAGGAGCGCGGAGTACGACTGGTCGGACACCGCCTGCGTCGCGAAGCTCGCTGCCTCCTGGACGCTCGCGGCGCTGTCGTGCAAATCGATCTCGAGTTTCGTGTCGCCGAGGAACTTTCGCTGGTTGATCTGCTCGACCGCGAGGTCGATGCCGCGCGTGGCGTGTGTGCCAGCGAACGCGACCGGCCCCGTCATCTCCTTGATCGACATGATCTTGACGGTCCCGGGCAGCCCCTCTCCCCCACTGCCGCCCGTTCCCGACGAGGTCGCACACGCCGTTGTCAACACGGCCGCCGCGCCCACGACCAGGGCACACCGGACCCGATTTCCCGTACGCATCTTCACTGACGCCTCCGTGGGGACCGAATCTATGATTATGATTCGTATGAGTTTCCACACGGTAAGCCGCGGCGCCGTCGTTGTCCAGCCCTTCGGTGCAGCTGCTTGACACTGGCTCAATTGGAGATAACGATTAACATCAATATGGATGGCAAAGTCGCCCTGGTGACCGGCGGCGGCAGTGGCATGGGCAGGGCGACCGTGCTCGCTTTCGCCCGCGCCGGCGCACAGGTCGTGGTCGCCGACGTCGACACCGAGGCAGGCCGCCACGCCGCGGCCGAGGCGGGCGGCTGTTTCGTCGAGACCGACGTGAGCAGGCCGGAGGACGCCGAGGCCATGGTCGCCACCGCGGTCGAGCGCTTCGGCAGGCTCGACTTCGCGGTGAACAACGCGGCGCTCACCCCCGACCGGGCCGGGATCGTCGACACCGACCTCGGCGAGTGGCACCGCCTGCTCGCCGTCAACCTCACCGGCGTGCTGCTGTGCCTCAAGTACGAGCTCGCCTGGCTGCGGCGGCAGGGCGAGGGCGGCGCGATCGTCAACGTCGGCTCGGTCCGCTCGCTGCGCGCCAAGGCAGGCTCCCCGGCCTACACGGCCGCCAAGCACGGCGTGCTCGGCCTGACCCGGACGGCCGCGCTGGAGCACGCGAGCGAGGGCATCCGCGTCAACGCCGTGTGCCCCGGCGCGATCGACACGCCCATGGCGCGGGAGGCCAGGGCCGCCCGCGGCGAGAGCGAGGCGGCGATGGCGGCGCGGCTGAGCCCGCTGGGCAGGCTCGGCACGGCCGAGGAGATCGCCGAGACCAACGTCTGGCTGTGCTCACCCACGTGCGAGCTGATCACCGGACAGGCGATCGTCGCCGACGGTGGCTACCTGGCGCAATGAACGACCGAGAGAGGCGGGACCCGTGATCATCGACGCGCACACGCACATCTGGCCAGACCGCATCGCCGAGAAGGCGCTGACGGCCAACCGGCTGCCAGGGCTGACCGCCGTCGGCGACGGAAAGGCAGGCACACTCGCGGCGCAGATGGCGGGCGGCGAGGTCGGGCACAGCGTCGCACTCGGCGTCGCCGGCCAGGCCCGCCACGTCGACGCGACCAACGCGTTCATGGCCTCGCTCGACCGCGCCAGTTTCACGCCGTTCGGCACCGTGCACGTGGACCTCTCCGTGGAGGAGAACCTGGCGAGTCTGCGCAGGCACGGGATCCACGGCGTGAAGGTGCACCCGCTGTTCCAGGGCTTCGGGCTGATGCACGAGCGCCTGTGGGAGCTGTTCGAGGCGTTCGGCAGCGACATTCCGGTGATCACGCACGTCGGCGCGGGCGGCAGCGGCGAGGTGAACTCGCTGAGCAACCCGAGGATGCTGCGCGAGATCGTCACGACGTTCCCCGACCTGCGGCTCGTCGCGTGTCACTTCGGCGGCTACCACATGCTCGCCGAGGCCGAGGAGGAGCTGCGCGGCCTGCCGATCGTGCTGGAGACCTCCTGGCCCCCGTCGGTCGCGAACGTCGATCCGGACACGGTGCGGCGGTTCATCACCCGGCACGGCACCGAGCGGGTGGTGTTCGGCTCGGACTGGCCGATGACCGACCCGGCCGCCGAGATCGCCGCGATCCGGCGGCTCGGGCTCGGCGACGCCGCCGAGGAGGCCATCCTCGGCGGCAACCTCGCGCGGGTGCTCGGTCTGGCCGTCTGACCAGGCGGCAGCGCCGGTCAGCGCCGTTCAGCGCCAGTCCACGACCTCGTTCATGAGCTGCGGTTCGCGCCGGGCCACGGTCTTGGCGTACTCGCTCATGTGCTCGTGCATGAGCCGCTCGGCCACCTCCGCGTCACCCGCGATGATCGCGTCGGCGATCTCGGCGTGCACCCGGCGGACATGCCCGCGCTTGCGCGCGACGTACACGCCGGACGCCCGCTCGGTGAAGATGTCCTTCATCGCGCGGGCGAAGATGTCGAGCAGTCCGTTGCCGGACATCGACAGCACCTTCGCGTGGAACGCGTTGCTCGCGACCAGCCACTCGGCGTCGGTGCTCGCCTCGAAGCCCTGCTTGACGATCGCGCGCAACTCGTCGTTGTCGTCCGGGTCGTGCCGCTGCGCGGCCAGCCGGGCGATGAGCGGCTCGATGATCAGCCGGGCCTCCACCAGCTCGCTGAACTGGATGCCGAGCACCTGGAAGAACAGCGTGGCCATCCGCCCGAACTCGCGACTGTCCACTTCCGACACCACGGGGCCGCCGCCGGGGCCGGGCTTCATCCGGACGAGCCCGTGGGTCTCCAGTACGCGCAGCGCCTCCCGCAGCGAGGCGCGCGCCACCTGGTAGCGCTGGAGCATGACGCTTTCCGACTCCAGCATGTCGCCGGGCTTGAGATCGCGCTTGGCGATGTCGCGCACGATCTCCCTGGCGATGATGGCCGAAACCTTCTCGCTCCGGCGTTCCCATGCCGCGCCGGACGCCGCATTGTCAGTCATAATGAATCGCAGCATACCGGCGTGACCGGCGGCAGGCGGCGCAGGCGCCCCGGCGAGTGTCGCGACCTATTTGGTCAAGCGTTTTACGAGTTGCTTGGCGAGTGAGTCGAGGATGACCTCCGTGGACCCCTCGTAGATGCGCATCGGCCGCGCCTCGCGGTACAGGCGTTCGATTTTGCTGCCGCGCACGAGCCCGAACCGGCCCATCGTCTGCACGCACCGGTCCACCACCCGCGCCGCCGCCTCCGTCGCGGCGACCTTCGCCATCGAGGACAGGTGCAGGTTGCCGAGCGGGTCACGGGCCGCGGCGGCCGCTGCACGGTAGGTGAGCGTTCGCGCGCCCTCGATGTCGGTCCACGAAAGAGCGAGGTTGCCGGGAACCGAGCCGAGCCGCGCGAGGCTCACGCCGAACTGCTCGCGGCCCGCCGCGTGCGGGACGGCTTCCTCCAGCGCCGCCTGTGCGAGCCCCACCGCGGCGCCCGCCACCGAGACCCGGAACGTCGCGAGCGTGGCGAGCACCAGCGAGAAGCCCTTGCCCGGCTCCCCCAGCCGGTTGCCCGCCGGCACCCGCACGTCGTGGAGGAGCACGTCGCCGAGCACGTGCGGCGCGATGATCTGGTGCGCCTTCTCCACCGAGACGCCGGGCGCCGCGGCCGGCACCAGCACGAGCGAGTAGCCCTCGCCCTCGCGGGCGAGCACGCAGTAGAAGTCCGCGTCGCCGGCGTTGGTGATGAAGGACTTGTGGCCGTTGACCACCAGCTCGCCGTCACGCTCGGTGACCGATGTGGACAGTGCCTTGAGGTCGGAGCCGACCCCGGGCTCGGTCAGCGCCAGCGCGGCGATGGCCTCCAGCCTGGCGACCTTCGGCAGCCACTCCTCGCGCAACTGGCGGCTGCCGCCCTTGCCGATGGCGTAGCTGCCGATGCCCTGCATGCCGAGCAGCGAGTCGAGGTGCGCGCTCTCCGCGGCGAACGCCTCGCGCACCACGGTCACCGCCAGGGAGTCGACCTCCGCGTGGCGGCCGCCGAACTCGGCCGGGACCATGATCGAGGCCAGCCCCGTCTCCGCCAGCCGCTTGCGCATCTCCGGGTCGATGTCGTCGGCCTCGTCGGCCCGCTCCGCGATATCGCGTACCGATGCGGCGAACCCCCTCGCCTCGTCCTGCAGCGCGCGGTACGGCGCAGGGAGCTCGAACAGGGGTTGCTCGTGCGTCTCGCCCACCGGTACTCCTTCGTCCTCGGCTTCACTTCGCGACTATCTATGATTACCATAACAAGGAATACATTCAAGAGGAGGCTTCGTGACGTTCGATCCGACGACGGCGTTCGACCTGACCGGCAGGGTCGCGCTGGTGACCGGCGGCAGCAGGGGCCTCGGCAGGGCGATGGTGTTCGGCCTCGCCCGAGCGGGAGCCGACGTGGTGATCGCCAGCCGCAACCTCGACTCGTGCGAGCGGACCGCCGCCGAGGTGGAGCGTGAGACCGGACGCGCCGCCCTGCCCGTGAGCGCGCACGTCGGGCGCTGGGGCGGGCTGGAGGCCCTGGTCGACGCCGCCTACGACCGGTTCGGCCACGTCGACGTGCTCGTCAACAACGCGGGCATGTCGCCGCTCTACGACAGCCTCGACGGCGTGAGCGAGGAGCTGTTCGACAAGGTCCTCGGCGTCAACCTCAAGGGCCCGTTCCGGCTGTCCGCGCTGGTGGGCACCCGCATGGCGCGGGGAAGCGGCGGCTCCATCATCAACATCAGCAGCGCCGCCGCCGCGCACCCCCGGCCCGCCGTGGTGCCCTACGCCGCCGCCAAGGCCGGCCTCAACGCCGTCACCATCGGCTTCGCCCACGCATTCGGCCCCTCGGTGCGCTGCAACGCGATCATGGCGGGCACGTTCCACACCGACGTCAGCGCGTCGTGGGACCCCGAGACATTCGCCCAGCGGGCGCAGGGCTTCGCGCTGCGCCGCGGCGGCCAGCCCGACGAGATCGTCGGCATGGCCGTCTACCTGGCCAGCGACGCCTCCAGCTACACCACGGGCGCCGTGCTCACCGTGGACGGCGGCCAGCCCTGACCGTGGCGCGCCGGGGCCACCGCACGGCCCCGGCGCGCCACCGGGTCAGCTGGTGACGACGCCCTCCGCGCCGAGCGTGGCCAGCTCGCCCTCACCGAGGCCGAGCCGCCCGCCGAGCACCTCCCGTGTGTGCTGCCCCACGGTCGGCACGCCGTCGTAGCCGGGACCGTCGTAGCTGGCCAGGTGCAGCACCGGCCCTGGCATGAGCACCGAGCCGAGACCGTGCTCGCCGGTGATGCCCACCAGCGTGCGCTCGAGGAAGTGCGGGTCGGTGACGATGTCGGAGGCGTCGTTGACGGGCGCGTTGACCACGTCGTGCTCCTCCAGGATCCGCAGCGCCTCCGCCCTCGGCAGCGACCGCACCCAGTCGGCCACGTGCTTCTGCACCAGCTCGTTGTTCGCCAGTCGCGCCGAGTTGGTGGCGAAGCGGGGGTCCTCGACCAGCTCGGGCTGCCCCATCGCCGCGAACAGGCGCGCGGCGATCGCCTGGTTGGACGCGGCGATCGACAGGTACTTGCCGTCCGCGGCCTGGTAGATGCCGCGGGGCGAGGCCGCGCCGGTGTCGTTGCCGATGCGGCCCTGCACCTCACCGAGCGAGGTGTACTTGAGCATCATGTCGCCGATGATGAACATCAGCGGCTCGTACAGTGCCACGTCCACCACGTCGCCCTCACCGGTGCGCTCGCGGCGGAACAGCGACATCGCCGTGCCCATGGCCGCCGAGATGCCCGCGATCGAGTCGGCGAAGCCGAACGGCGGCGCCGTGGGCGGCAGCTCGGGCCAGCCGTTGATCTGGGCGAACCCGCTGGAGGTCTCCGCCACGGTGCCGAAGCCCGGCCGGGAGCGGTACGGGCCGGTCTGGCCGAAGCCGGAGACCCGCGTCAGCACCAGGCCGGGGTTGTCCGCGCTGAGGACGTCGTAGCCGAGCCCCCAGCCCTCGAGCCTGCCCGGCCGGAACGACTCCACGACGACGTCCACAGTGGACGCCAGTCGCCGCACCACGTCGCGCCCCTTCTCCGAGCGCAGGTCGATGCCCACCGACCGTTTGCCGGCGTTGAGCCTGCAGAAGCCGAGTGAGAGCCCGTCCTTCTGCGGCACCCACTGCCGCGCGTAGTCCCCGTTGCCCGGATCCTCGGCCTTGACCACGTCAGCGCCGAAGTCGCGCAGCATCCGGCCCGTGGTCGGCGCGGCGTATCCGGCGCCGAGCTCGAGCACCCGCACGCCCGCGAGCGGCCCCGCGCCTGTGGATCTGGTCGCTGCCATGCTCCCCTACTTTCGTGCTCTCGGACTCGCGGTGCCTAGACGCGCCATTGGATGTGCCGCGGTTCCAGGTATTCGTGGATGCCCCACTCACCGATCTCCCTGCCGATGCCGGAGCGGCCTGACCCGCCGAACGGCGCGTCGGGGCGCATGGCGCCACCGCCGTTGATCCAGACGGTGCCCGCCCGCAGGCGTTCGGCGACCCGGCGGCCCTCGCCGAGATCTGGCGCCCACACGTTCGCCGCGAGGCCGAACGCCGTGTCGTTGGCGAGCCGGATCGCCTCGTCGGTGTCGCGGAAGGGCAGGATCACGGCCACGGGGCCGAAGATCTCCTGCTGCACGGCCCTCGCCGTGTGCGGCAGGCCACCCAGCAGCACCGGGTTGATGAAGTAGCCCTTGTCCGGCACCGGGGTGCCGACCGAAAGCAGCACCTCGCCGCCGTCGGCGAGTGAGGCGTCGATGAAGCCCTGCACGCGCTCGCGGTGGTCGGGCCGGATCATCGGGCCGATGTTGGTCGCCGGGTCCCAGGGGTCGCCGACCTTCATCTGGTCGAACGCGGCCGCGCCCGCTTCGAGGAACCGGTCGTACAGGCTCTCGTGCACGAGCAGCCGGGCCAGCGCCGCGCAGCCCTGCCCGCCGTTGCGCGACCAGCGCAGGTGCATCTCCACGGCGAAGTCCTCGACGTCGCAGCCGGGCAGCACGATGTTGGCCGACTTGCCGCCGAGCTCCAGCGTGACGCCGGACAGGTTCGCCGCGGCCTGCTCCATGATCTTGGCGCCGACCGTGTCGGAGCCGGTGAACGACACCTTGTCCACGCCGGGGTGCGACGAGAGCAGCTGCCCGACGTCGGCGCCGCCGATGATCACGTTGAACACGCCGTCGGGCAGCCCGGCCTCGCGGGAGAGATCACCGAAGAACAGCGTGGTCAGCGGCGTCCGCGGCGAGGGCAGCAGCACCACGGTGCAGCCGGCCGCGAGCGCGGCGCCGAACTTGAAGATCGCGAGATTGAGCGGGTAGTTGTAGCCGGTGATCGCGGCGACGACACCCACCGGGTAGTGGGTCACGTCGCTCATCGTCGGCACCGGCACGTCGTAGGCGCCGAGGTGCTGCGTACGGTCCTTCTTCGCCGCGTCCGCCTGCCAGCGCAGGTGCCCGAGCCCCATCTTGACCTGCATGAACTCGGCGAGCGACACCGGCGTGCCCACCTCGTTGACGATCGAGGCCAGCAGCTGGTCGGTCCTCGACTCCAGCACGTCGGCGAGCCGGTGGATCGCGGCGGAGCGCTCCTCACCGGAGAGCGCGGCCCAGCCGTCGAACGCGTCCCGCGCCGCGCGGACGGCCTGGTCGACCTGGTCCGCCGACGCGCCCCCGACGGTGGCGATGACCTCCTCGGTCGCCGGGTTGGCGACGTCCCACCGGTCACCGGCCGGCTCGACCGGCTTGTTCCCGATGGTCAGCGTGCGCACGTCCGGCACGAAGTCCCGTTCCATCAGACACCTTCCTTCGGCTTCTTGAGCATCAGACCGACGCGGCGCATCTCGCAGACCAGCACGTCGTTCTGGTTGTATCCCCGGTGCTCGAACCAGACGACCCCGGAGTCGTCGCGGCTCCTGGACTCTCGTTTGTCCACAATGGTCGTCTCAGCCCGCAGGGTGTCGCCGTGGAACACCGGGTGCGGGAACGTGATCCTGTCGTAGCCGAGGTTGCCCAGCGTGGTTCCCATGGTCAGCTCGGGCACGTGGAACGCGCCGATGAGCGCCACGGTGAACAGGCTGTTGAGCACCCGCGCGCCGTGCACCGTCGTCTTCGCGTACTCCTCGTCGAGGTGCAGCGGTGCGACGTTCATGGTCAGCGAGGTGAACATGACGTTGTCCATCTCGGTGATCGTGCGGCGGAACGCGTGTTTGTACTCCGCGCCGATCTCGAACTCCTCGAAGTAGAGGCCGCGCATGTCAGTCACCGCTCTTCTCGTTCGAGGCGATGGCCTCCGCGCGTGCCAGCCAGTCCACCGCCTTGTCGTAGTGGGCCCTGTCGATGTGCACGCCGCGGTAGCGCAGCGCGCCCGTGCCCTCGGCGGCGGCCTTCTCGTAGGCCTCGACGAGTCCTGAGTAGAACTCGACGTCGGCCGCCGACGGAGAGAACACGTCGTTGATCACGGGCACGTGGCTCGGGTGGATCGCGATCATGCCGCGGAAGCCGAGCTGCCTGCCCCCGCGGGCGAACTCGCGCAGCCCGTCGAGATCGGCCAGGTCCTCCCACAGCCCCGTCAGCGCGTGGATGCCCGCCTCGCGGCAGGCGAGCAGGATGCGGCTGCGGTGGTAGAGGGTCTCGGTGCCCTCCGGGGTCCACTCGTAACCCACCGCGCGCGCGATGTCGGCGTGCTCGGCGGTGGGGCCGATCATCGCGCCGACCCTCGCCGAGGCCGTTGCGACCTCGCGGCAGTTGTGGATGGCGCCGACCGTCTCCACCGGCACGATGTACTCCAGCCCGGAAACCCCGTTGCGGGTCTCGAAGTGGTCGAGCAGCGCGTCGTACCGCAGCACGTCGGTGGCCCGCTCGATCTTGGGCGCGAAGACGCCCGTGAGGCCGGGTACGACCACGGCTTCGAGGTCGCCGCCGGTGAGCTTCGTGTCGAGCGGGTTGACGCGCACGAACACGCCCACGTCCGCGTGTGTCTCGCGGATGCGCCCGATCGACTCCGCGACCGTGGCCCTCGCGGCCTCCTTCTCCCCCGCGGGCACCGAGTCCTCGAGGTCGAGCACCAGCGCGTCCGCGCCTGCCGCGAGCGCCTTGCCCACCCACGACGGGCGGTGGCCTGGGAGGAACAGCACGGAACGGTAGGGCCGCATCAGTAGCTCCTCGGCAGGCCGAGCACGTGCTCGGCCACGTAGTTCAGCACCATCTCCTGGCTGATCGGCGCGATGCGCATCAGCCGCGCCTCCCGGAAGTAGCGCTCGATGTGGTACTCCTTCGAGTACCCGTACCCGCCGTGCGCACTCAGCGCCGCGTCGGCGGCGAAGAACCCGGCCTCGGCGGCGAGGAACTTCGCCTCGTTGGACTCCTTGCCCGCCGAGTGACCGTGGTCGAGCAGCCACGCCGCCTGCTTGCACATGAGGTCAGCGGCGTCGAGCTGCACGAGCGCCCTCGCCAAGGGGTGTGAGATGGCCTGGTTCTGCCCGATGGGCCTGCCGAACACGGTGCGCTCGGACGCGTAGGCCGTGGCCCTGCGCAACGCCGCCCTGCCGATACCGATCGCCGCGTTGGCCGAGATCACGCGCTCGGCGTTGAGCCCGGCGAGGATCGCCTTGAACCCGCCGCCGACCTCGCCGACGACGTCCGAGGCGGGCACGAACAGCTCGTCGATGAACAGCTCGTTGGTGTCGATGGCGTTGCGCCCCATCTTCGGGATCTTGCGCACGGTCACGCGATCGCGGTCCAGCGGCGCGAAGAACAGCGTCATCCCCGCGGTGCGCTTGGGACTGGCCGAGCGCGGCGCCGTGCGGCACAGGATGAGCATGCGCTCGGCCTCCTGTGCCTTGGTGATCCACACCTTCTTGCCGGAGATCGACCAGCCGCCGTCCACCTTCCTGGCGAACGTGGAGATGTTGGTGGTGTCGGTGCCCGCGTCGGGCTCGGTCACCGCGAACGACGTGTGCAGGTCGCCCTCGACGAGCCTTGGCAGGAACCGCCGCTTCAGCTCCTCGCTGCCGTGCCGGATGATCGGCTCGAATCCGAAGATCCCGATGTGGACGGCGCTGCAGCCGTTCATGCCCGCGCCCGACGCGGCGATCTCCTGTTCGACGATCGCGGCCTCGGTGACGCCCAGCCCGCCGCCGCCGTACTCGGCGGGCACGGTGAGCCCGAGCCAGCCGCCCTTCACCACGGCGTTGTAGAAGTCCCACGGGAACTCCTGGGTCTGGTCGTGCTCTGCCCAGTAGTCGTCGGGGAAGTCGGAGCACAGCGCGCGCACGGTGGCGCGGATGTCGTCGTGGGTGGTGTCAGCGCTGAAGTCCATGCACCTTCTCCTGCCGGTCGAACGTGTCGGCGGTGATGCCCGACTCGCGCAGCGCGGCCTTGCGTACCTTCTCCGACGGAGTCTTGGGGAGCGCGTCGACGAACCGCACGAACCTGGGGATGGCGAACTCGGGGATGCGGCCCCGGCACCACTCCAGGATCTCGGCCGGGTCGCACGGCTGCGAGGTGACGACCACGGCGAGCACCTCGTCCTCACCCGCGTCCACCCCGGCCGGAACACC
Source organism: Prauserella endophytica (assembly GCF_005146945.1). Classification (GTDB taxonomy): domain Bacteria; phylum Actinomycetota; class Actinomycetes; order Mycobacteriales; family Pseudonocardiaceae; genus Prauserella_A; species Prauserella_A endophytica. The sequence goes on along the minus strand of NZ_SWMS01000003.1, from coordinate 289,092 downwards.
GATCACGGCGCACTCGGTGACCGCCGGGTGCCCGAGCACCGCCTGCTCCACCTCGTAGGAGCTGATGTTCTCGCCGCGACGGCGCAGCGCGTCCTTGTAGCGGTCGACGAAGTAGAACCAGCCGTCGGCGTCCTTGCGCAGTGCGTCACCGGTGTGGAACCACAGGTTGCGCCACGCCTCGACGGTCTTCTCCGGCATCCCGTAGTAGCCCATGCTGCACGTCCATGGCTGTTTGGGCCGCACCACCAGCTCGCCGATCTCGCCGACCGGCACCTCGCGATCGGTCTCCGGGTCGACGAGCCGGATGTCGAACCAGTCCGCGGCCTGGAGTCCCGCCGCGCCCGCGGGCCGGTCGACGCCGTAGGGCGACATGATCGGCGCGCACGTCTCGGTGAGCCCGAAGGCGTCGACGAAAGCCTCGATGCCGTAGCGCTTCTTGAACTGCTCGACGATCGAGCTGGCCGTGGGCGCCGCGTAGACGCAGCGCAGCCGGTTGTCGAGGTCGTTGTCGCGTGGTGGCTGTTTCCACGCGAAGTCCATCATCACGCCGACGAAGTTGGTCACCGTCACGCCGGAGTCGCGGACGTGGTCGATCCACCGGCTCGCGCTGAACTTGGGCCGCACCACCGCCCTCGCGCCGGCCACCAGCGCCGGGTAGACCGCCATGAACTGGGCGTTGCCGTGGAACAGCGGCGTGGTGGTGAGGTAGGTGTCCTCGTGGGTCAGCCGCGTCAGTGACACCACGATCTGGGCGAAGAAGTACAGCTGCGAGTGGGGCATGGCCACGCCCTTGGACGGGCCCGTGGTGCCGGAGGTGAAGAAGATCGCGCCCAGCTCCTCGGGCCTCGGCGCGGACCGCTGGAGCACGGGCCCCTCTTCGAGCGCGTCCCACGGCTCGGCGCTCCAGCCGTTGCGCCGCAACAGCTCGACGGCCTCGGCCCCGTGGCCGGTGTCGATCACCCAGAACTTCTCGATGCCGCGGGCGTGCTCGGCGATCGCGACGAACCGCTCGGCGAAGGTGTCGTCGATGACGGCCCACCTCGCGCCGACGGTCACCACCTGGTGGCGCAGGAACTCGCCCTCGTAGTTGGTGTTGATGGGCACCTCGACCTGCCCGCCGACGGCGGTGCCGAACCAGCTGCGCACCAGGCGCGACGAGTTGAGCGCCATGATGATCACCCGGTCGCCCTGCTCGGCTCCGGCCTTGCCCAGCGCGCCCGCGATCCGCTCGGCCGAGCCGAGGATCTCCGCGTACGTCCACTCCAGACCCTCCTCGGGGGTCATGAGGAACGTGGAGTCCCCGCGGACGGACGCATGGTGGCGCAGCACGGTGTTCAGCGTCCAGTCGTGCGGGTCGCTGAACGTGGGCACGAGATCGCGGTACACCTGGGTCATGACGCCCGCTCCCCGGCGAGTGCGGGGATGTCGCTGCGCGGCGTGATCGCCGTGATGGCGGGCACCACGTCGCGGCCGAGGCGCTCGATGGTCGCCACGGTCTCGGCGCCGTCCATGCTGGGCCACTGTGGACGGACGAGCAACGGGTCGACGGGCAGCGTGGTGACCAGCTCGGTCAGCTGCTTCACCACCTCCTCCGGTGAGCCGAGCACGGCGTGCCCGGCGACGGTCTCGGCGAACGAGTCCTCCAGCTCCTGCTTGCCCATCAGGTCGAAGCCCTTGCTGGCATAGCTGAGGTACTTGCCCTTGGCGACGCGGGCGTACTCGGCGATGGCCTGCTCGCGGCTGTCGGCCACGAGCACGTTGCGGCGCAGCGGCTGCGGGCCGAACTCCTTGCCGCGGGCGGCGAAGCGGTCGCGGACGATGCGGTAGCGCTCCGCGGCCTCGTCGCGGGATGCCTCCGGCGGGCATGCGTAGGCGTCACCGAGCCGCCCCGCGCGCTCGACGCCGGGCTTCTTCTGGGCGCCGATCCAGATCGGCGGGTGCGGCCGCTGCACGGGGCGGATGTGCGGGGCGACGCCGTCGAGCCGCCAGTGCCTGCCGCGGTGCGTCACCTCGTCCTCGGTCCACAGGCGCGTGATCACCTCCAGCGCCTCGTCCATCCGGGACGCCCGCTCCTTGAACGGGATGCCGAGGTAGCCGAACTCCTCGGGCCGGTATCCGATCCCGGCGCCGAAGACGAGCCTTCCCTCGGTGACCACGTCGAGGGTGGCGAGCTCCTCGGCCAGGATCACCGGGTGGTAGAGCGGGGCGATCATGATCTGGGTGACGAGCTTGACGTGCGGGTCGACCTCGGCGGCCAGGCGCGCGAGCAGCGGCACGGGCTGCAGCCAGCGCAGCTCTCCGTAGAGGAAGTGCTGCCCGATGGCGATGTAGGTGAAGCCGTTGCGCTGCGCCGTTTCCACGATCCGCAGCACGTCGTCGAACTGCTGTGCCGGTGGTACGTCCTTCGGCACGTCGCTGAGCAGGAGACCGACCTGGACCATGGGGACCTACCTACTTCGCGGTCAGGCCGCCGTCGACCGGGATGGTGACCCCGGTGACGTAGCTGGCGTCGTCGCTGGCGAGGAACGCGATGACCGAGGCGATCTCCTCGGGCTGGGCGCCGCGGCCCAGCGGGATCCCGGAGACGAAGTTCTTGGTCAGCTCCGAGACGTCCGCACCTGGCTCGCGGCCGAAGAACTGCGCGAGCATGGGGGTGTGCACCGTGCCGGGACACACGACGTTCACCCGCACGCCGTCGGGCGCGCCGACCAGCGCGAGCGAGCGGGTGAACGGAACGAGCGAGCCCTTGGTGAGCGAGTAGATGGGGCTGAAGGGCGAGCCGACCAGCGCCGACGTCGAGGAGGTCAGCGTGATGGAGCCCTTGCCGCCCGCTGCCTTGAGCAGGTCGAAGCCGAGCGTGCAGGTGTAGTAGGCGCTCTTGACGTTGACGTCGATGTTCTTGGCCCACTCCTCGTCGCTGACCTCGAGGCCGGCCGGGCCGGGCATGCCGACCTGGGCGTGCAGGGCGTGCAGTACCCCGTGCTCGGTGCGGATGCGGTCGAACAGGGCGGTGAGGCTGGTGTTGTCGGTGGCGTCGACCTGCTGCGGGGTGGCGCTGCCACCGGCGGCCACGATCTCCTTCGCCACGCCTTCGGCGGCGTCGGCGGCCAGGTCGGCCACGTAGACGTGGGCTCCCTCCGACGCCAGGCGCAGGGAGATGGACCGGCCCATGCCCGATCCACCGCCGACGACAGCGACGATGCGGTCTTCGAAGCGGCGTGTCATGTGTTTCCCTTCCAGGTGAGCCGGTCAGCGGCGTTGGTCGAACGAGCGGCCGAGCAGTTCGGAGACGATGCGGATGCGCTGCATCGCCGGGGTACCCCCGGCGAGGGCCCACCCGTGCGAGTCGCGGTGCAGGCGTTCGAGCCCGAACTCCTCGGTGTAGCCGTTGCCGCCGTGCAGCTGCATCGCCAGGTCGGTGACCTTCTTGGCCATCTCGTTGGCGGTGCACTTGGCGAGCGAGACCTCAAGGGAGTTCGGCAGGCCGTCGCCGAAGTCGGCCGCGGCGCGCCGGATCAGCAGCCGCGCGGCATCCACCTGCAGCACCATGTCGGCGAGGCTCATCTGCACGCTCTGGAACTCCACCAGCGGCTTGCCGAACTGGGTGCGTTCCTGCACGTAGCGCACCGTGCGGTCGAGCGCGGCCTGACCGATCGCGAGGCTCATGGTGGCGTTGCCGAGTCGCTCGATGGAGAACGCGCCGAAGAGCTCGCGGAACCGGCCGGGGCCGAGCACGACGTTCCCGGCGGGGACCACGACGTCGTCGAAGAGCACGTCGGCCGAGGGGATGCCCCGGAAGCCCATCAGCTTCTCGCGCTGACCGAAGCTCACGCCGGGCCGGTCGGCCTCGACGAGCACCGCGCCGATCCCCTTCGAGCCGGGCTCGTCGTTCATCCGCGCGTAGACGAGGTAGTGGTCGGCCTCGCTGCCGTTGGAGATCCAGCGCTTGCCGCCGGTGATCCTGACCTTGTCGCCCTCGGGCACCGCCTTGGTCTTCAGGTCGGTCGCGGCCGAGCCCGCGTCGGGCTCCGAGATCGCGACGGCCAGCGTGGCGTCTCCCCGGATGATCGGCGGCAGGAAGCGCTCGCGCTGCTCCTCGGTGCCGAGCCGGGCCACCACCTGCGCGGGGCCGGTGTTGGACTCGAACACCTGGAACGCGGCGGGGCGGCACTCCTTCGCCAGCTCCTCGATCACGGTCAGCGCGTGCTGCAGCGGCGCCCCGCCCCCTCCGTAGCGCTCCGGCAGCGCGATGCCGAGGAAGCCGAGTTCACCCAGATAGCGGCGTTCGTCGTGGGGGAAAGCCGTGCGCGAACGGTCCCATTCCTCCGCGTGCGGCGCGTACCGTTCCAGGGCGACCTTGGCGGCGACCTCCTTGAGTGCGCGCTGTTCGTCAGCGTCGATCACCTGTGTCACGAGGACTCCGTTCCTGCCTACGTTTTCGTAGTAATCATCATCATAGTCTTGCCGCGAATGGGGTCAAGCTTGCTTCATCCTTGCCATCCTGGGCAAGATGGATTCTGGTTATCATCATCATAGATTTGAGGAGGCGCAATGGGCCGGGCCGTCATCGTGGACGCCGTCCGCTCCCCCATGGGACGCGGCAAGAAGTCAGGTGCGCTCGCCGGCGTCCACCCGGTCGACCTCCTGGCTCAGGTGCTGACGGCACTCGTGGCCCGCAACGACCTCGACCCGGCCACCATCGACGACGTGCTCGTCGGCTGCGTCGGCCAGGCCGGTGAGCAGTCGGCGACGCCCGGTCGCCAGGCCGTGCTCGCCGCCGGGTTCCCCACCCACGTCCCGTCCACCACCATCGAGCGCAAATGCGGCTCCGGCCAGCAGGCCGTGGACTTCGCCGTGCAGGGCGTGGTGGCCGGGGCCTACGACATCGCGATCGCCGCGGGCGTCGAGTCGATGAGCCGCGTCCCGATGGGCTCTGCCCGCATGGACGCCGACCCGTTCGGCCCCTCGGTGCGCGCCCGATTCCCAGACCTGGTGCCGCAGGGCGTCTCGGCCGAGCTGGTCGCCAGGAAATGGAAGCTGACCCGCGCCGAGCTGGACGAGTACTCCGCCCGCTCGCACGCGCGCGCCGCGGCCGTGCGGGCGAACGGCGGTTTCGACGGTGAGATCGTGCCGATCACCACTCCGGACGGCACCACGGTGACCAGCGACGAGAGCATCCGGGAGGGCACCACGCCCGAGCGGCTCGCCGAGCTGGCGCCCGCATTCGCCCGCGAGCCGTACCTGAGCCGGTTCCCCGAGCTGGAGTGGCTGATCACGGCGGGCAACTCCTCGCAGATCACCGACGGCGCGAGCGCGCTGCTCGTCATGTCGGAGGAGCAGGCGAAGGCACTGGGCCTGCGCCCCAGGGCCGCGATCGTCGCGAGCGCCGTGGTCGGCGACGACCCGACGCTGATGCTCACCGGGCCGATCCCGGCCACGCACAAGGTGCTCGCCAGATCGGGCATCGGACTCGACCGGATCGACGCCGTCGAGGTGAACGAGGCGTTCGCGCCGGTGCCGCTCGCCTGGCAGCGGGAGTTCGGCGTGCCCGACGACCGGCTCAACCCGGCAGGCGGCGCGATCGCGCTCGGGCACCCGCTCGGCGCGTCCGGCTGCCGGCTGATGACCACGATGATCAACCACCTGGAACGCGCCGGCGGGCGCTACGGCCTGCAGACCATGTGCGAGGCGGGCGGCATGGCCAACGCCGCGATCGTCGAGAACCTGAGCGCGTAGAGGAGAGAGATGAAGCTGGACAACTCCGCCGCCGTCGTCACCGGTGGGGCCTCGGGGCTGGGCCTCGCGACCGTGCGCCGCTTCGTGGAGCGCGGCGTGCCCACCGTGATCGTCGACCTGCCCACGTCCGACGGCGAGCGGATCGCCAAGGAGCTGGGCGAGCTGGTGCGCTTCGGCGCCGCCGACGTCGCCGACGCCGGCGCCGTGTCGGAGGCGCTCGACCTCGCGCGGGGCCCGATCCGTGCCCTCGTGCACTGCGCGGGCCGCGGCGGCACCGTTCGCGTCGTGGAGCGCGACGGCTCCCCCGGCTCGCTGGAGACCTACGAGTCGATCGTGCGGACCAACCTGATCGGCACCTTCAACGTGCTGCGGCTGACCGCGGCGCGGATGGTGACCAACGAGCCCGTCGACGGCGAGCGCGGCGTGTGCGTGCTGACCGCGTCGGTGGCCGCGTGGGAAGGACAGATCGGACAGATACCCTACGCGTCGGCCAAATCCGGCGTGGTCGGCATGACGCTGGTCGCCGCCCGGGACCTGGCCCGCAAGCTCGTGCGCGTGTGCTCCATCGCGCCCGGTACGTTCGACACCCCGATCCTGTCCCGGTTCTCCGACGAGATCCGCGACGGCCTCGCCAAGCAGACCCCGCACCCCCAGCGGCTCGGCGACCCGGACGAGTTCGCCGCGCTGGCCCACCACATCGTCGACAACCCGATGCTCAACGGCGAGACGATCCGCCTCGACGGCGCGATCCGCATGCCCCCGAAGTAGCCGCGAGTCCCCCGCTCAGAACCACGAGTTCTGCGTTCCCGACCACGAGTTCTGCGTTCCCGTAAGGAGAGCACCGTGTCCGACCCCGTTGTCCTGACCGAGCAGATCGACGGCGTGCAGGTCGTCACCCTCAACCGGCCTGCCGCCCGCAACGCGATCAACACCGCCGCCGCCGAGGCGATCGCCGCCGCGATGGACGAGCTGGACGAGCGTGACGACCTGGTCGCGGGCGTGATCACGGGCGCGGGGTCGACGTTCTGCGCCGGGATGGACCTCAAGGCGTTCCTCGCCGGAGAGCGGCCGTCCGTGCCCGGCCGGGGCTTCGCGGGCATCGTCGAGCAGCCGCCGGCGAAGCCGGTGATCGCGGCCGTGGAGGGACACGCGATCGCGGGCGGGTTCGAGATCGTGCTCGCGTGCGACCTGATCGTCGCCGCGGACAACGCCGTGTTCGGCCTGCCCGAGGTCAAGCGCGGGCTCGTCGCCGCGGGCGGCGGGCTGCTGCGGCTGCCCGAGCGCGTGCCGTACCACCTCGCCGTCGAGTGGGCGCTGACCGGCGAGTTCGTGCCCGCGAAGCTCGCCCACGAGGTGCACCTGGTCAGCAGGCTGACCGAGCCGGGCTCCGCCCGCGACTCCGCGCTCGACCTGGCACGGGCGATCGCCCGCAACGGTCCACTGGCTGTGCGGGCCACCAAGGAGATCATCAAGGCCGCCCGAGACTGGCCGTCGGGCGAGGCGTTCGCCCTGCAGCAGGAACTCGTCGAGCCGGTGCGCTCGTCGGCCGACGCCAAGGAGGGCGCGCTGGCCTTCAAGGAGAAGCGGGCTCCGGTCTGGCAGGGCCGCTGACGCGATAGTCTGATCACGGCTCCTCGACCAGTGCAGCCTGCTGCGCGCCGGGGCGGCGGCAAGAGCGTACGCCCCGACGCGGTTTCGTCAGAACCGATCCGAGGAGTCTTCGCGTGTCAGCCCCTTCTCTCGTCATGTCCCGGCGCTCCCGTGGCGTCACCCGCTCGCCCGTTCGCGACCTGCTCTCGCTGACCCAGCGGCCAGAGGTGATCTCCTTCGCCGGTGGCCTGCCCGCGCCCGAGCTGTTCGATCTCGACGGCTGGCGGACGGCGTTCGACAGCGCCCTCTCCAAGGACACGGACGGGCGCAGCCTCCAGTACGCGCCCACCGAGGGCAACGCCGCGCTACGGGCCGCCGTCGCCGAGCGGATGACCCGGCGAGGACTGCCCACCGGCGAGGCCGACCTGCTGATCACCACCGGCTCCCAGCAGGCGCTCAGCCTCGTGGCCGGAGTCTTGCTCGACCCCGGCGCCGTCGTCGCCGTCGAGGAGCCCACCTACCTCGCCGCGCTGCAGGCGTTCCAGTCGGCGGGCGCACGGGTGGTCGCCGTGCCGGGCGACGCCGAGGGCATCGACCCCACCGCACTGGCCGACCTGCTCGAACGCGAGCGGCCCGCCCTGCTGTACCTGGTGCCGACCTTCGCCAACCCCACGGGCCGCACCCTCGGCGCCGACCGCAGGCAGGCCATCGCCGAGCTCACGGCCGCGCACGGGGTGTGGGTGGTGGAGGACGACCCGTACGGCGAGCTGCGCTACCGGGGCGAGGCCGTCCCACCGCTGGCGGCCTCGGCCGGGGACCACGTGCTCTACCTCGGCAGCTTCTCGAAGATCGGCGCACCCGGGCTGCGGCTCGGCTGGCTGCGGGCACCCGAGTCGATCCGCTCGACGCTGGTGGTGGCCAAGCAGGCCGCCGATCTGCACACCTCGACCATCGACCAGGCGGCGGCCGCGGCGTACCTCGCCACGGCCGATCTCGACGCGCACGTGCGGTACCTCTGCGCCGCCTACCGCACGCGGCGGGACGCGATGATCGAGGCGCTGGCCGAGGCCCTCCCCGCCGGCACGGAGGTCAGCGATCCCGACGGCGGCATGTTCGTGTGGTTGCGCCTGCCCGGCGACGTCGACACCGAGCGCCTGCTGCCCGCCGCCCTGGAGCGGGCCGTCGCGTTCGTGCCCGGAGCGCCGTTCCACGCCGGGCCGCCGGACCGGGCGACGATGCGCCTGTCGTTCACCACGCACACGGCGGACGAGATCGCCGAGGGCGTGCGCAGGCTGGCTCCCGTGTTGCGGAGCTGAGCAGTCACTCCGGGCCGGGGAAGCTCGGCTTGCGCTTCTCCAGGAACGCGGTGGCGCCCTCCACCATGTCGGCGCTGCCGACGGCCTGGACCAGCATCCCGAGGCCGTTGGTGAAGGAGTCGCGCGCGGCGTTCCACCAGATGTTGGAGCTGATCTTGGTGATCTCGAGGTACCGGGGGCTCAGCCGCGCCAGCTCGTCGCACCACGCCGTGACGGTGTCCTCGAGCGCGTCGTCGTCCACGACCTCGTTGACCAGGCCGATTTCCCTGGCCTGTTCGGCGGTGTAGCGGCGGCAGAGCATCGCGAGCTCCTTGGCCCGTTTCTCGCCGATCTGCACGCCCATCACGTTGGTCGCCCCGGTGACGGGCGCGCTGCCCACGCGCGGTCCGGTCTGGCCGAAGGTGGCGGAGCGGGCCGCGACGGCGAGGTCGCACGCCACGACGAGCTCGTTGCCCCCGCCCGCGGCTGCGCCGTTGACGGCCGCGATCACGGGCCGGGGGCACGAGCGCACGGCGTCGAAGAGCCGCAGCGACGACTGGTACAGCCCGCGCATCTGGCCGGTCGTGGGGGTGCTCAGCTGCTGGAGCGACCCGCCCGCGCAGAAGCTGCCGCCCGAGCCGGTGAGCACCACGGCCCTGGCCGACGGGGCGTCCTCGAACGCCTCCACCACCGCTGCCGACATCGCGGGGTCGAAGGCGTTGCGGCGCTCAGGGCGGTTGAGCCGGATCCACAGCGCGTCCCCGATCCGGTCCACCACGACGTCGGGCATGTCCACTCCTCCAACATTGCTTATAATGATACGCCTTGTATAGCACCTCTCCCCGCGAGGAGTGAAGCCGATGACCGCGGACAGCCGCCGCCCGAAGGCCGCGATGCTCGTCGCTCAGCGCATCGTCCGCGACATCGGACGCGACACGCTGGCACCGGGTGACCTGCTGCCTCCCGAGCGCACGATGCTGGAGAAGTACAACGTGGGCAGGGGAACGCTGCGCGAGGCGCTGCGCCTGCTGGAGTTCCAGGGCGTGATCGCGCTCAAGCCCGGCCCACGCGGTGGCCCGGTGTTGCTGGACCCCGACGCGAGCCACCTCGCCAGCACCGTGGTGCTGCTCATGCAGCTGAAGAAGGCGCCGTTCCAGGCCATCGTCGAGGTGCGCAACGCGCTGGAGCCGATGATCAGCTGCCTCGCCGCGGAGCGGATCACCGACGACGCGCTCGGCGAGCTCGACGACACGATCGGCCAGATGCGCACCAACCTCGACGACCAGACGGTGTTCCTGGAGGCCAACAAGCGCTTCCACGACGTCATCGCGTGGTCGTCGGGCAACCCGCTGTTCGGCTATATCGTCGACTCGCTGCTCGGGATCATGGACGGCACCGTGATCGGCATCGACTACCCGGCACCCCGGAGGGCCGCGATCATCACCGCGCACGAGGAGATTCTCGCCGCGCTGAGCAAGCGCGACCCCGCGGAGTCCGAGCTGCGGATGCGTGAGCACATCGACGCCTACACGCGCTACGCGCGGCGCAAGTACCCCGACGTGCTCACGCAGGTCATCCCGTGGACCTCGCCGTACCAGTGACGCTCACTCGACGGTGATGGCCCGCTCGGGGCAGGAGTCAGCGCCGTCCCTGGCGGGCCCGGAGAGGTCAGCACCCACCTCGTCGGTCAGCACGTAGGCGTGACCGTCCTCCTCCCGCAGCGCGAACACCTGCGGCGCGGTCATCTGGCACAGGCCGTGGCCCTGACACTGCTCGGCATCGACCCGAACGCGCATCGCTTCCTCCTTGAAGCCTCGTTTGCCGTGCTTATTGACATCGACCAGATCTAGTATAACCATTATCAGGTCAACGGCGAAGTTGATGCGACGAAGGGGCACGGAGACGCATGTCCGACGAGAAACGCTGTCCGGTGATCCGGTTCGATCACAACTCTCCCGAGCACTCGGCGGATCCCGTCGGGGCGTACCGCGAACTCCGTAAGGGCGCGAAGCGTGGCTGGACCGAGGCCAGCGGCGGCTACTGGGTGCTCTCGGACTACGACAGCGTGTTCGAAGCGGCCCGCGACGACGAGATCTTCACCTCCAGGCGCACCGACTCCGGCGGGGAGGGACTCTCGGTGGTCATCCCCAAGACCCCGATGCACCTGCACATCCCGATCGAGCTCGACCCGCCCGACTTCCGCAAGTACCGCAAGATCGTCAACCGCATCACCGCGCCCGCGGCCGTCGAGAAGATGCGCGACATGGTCGAGCGGCACACCACCGAGTTCATCGACAGCGTCATCGAGCAGGGCGAATGCGACCTGACCTCGGTGATCGGCGTGCCCTCGATCGTCACCATCGACTGGCTGGGCCTGCCGATCGAGGAGTGGCAGCGCTACTCGCGGGCCCATCACGCCGTCCTCGCCGAACCACAGGGCAGCCCGGCCTTCGAGCAGGCTGCCAAGGTGGACCTGCCGTACCTGGCCGACCAGATGTGGGACGTCATCAGGCAGCGCCGCGCCGAGCCGAAGGACGACATCATCAGCTACCTGGTCAACCAGGAGGTCGACGACCGGCCGCTGACCGACGACGAGGTGTTCGGCATCATCGACCTGCTCGTGGCGGGCGGGGTCGGCACCACGGCGTCGCTGGTCAGCCAGGCGCTGGTGTGGCTCGCGGAGCACACCGACGTGCGGCAGCGGCTGATCGACGACCCGAGCCTGCTCGACCGCGCCGTGGAGGAGTTCCTGCGGTTCTTCTCCCCCACCCAGGCCCTCGCCCGCACGGTGACCTCGGACGTCGACTTCCACGGGTGCCCGATGAAGGCCGGCGACCGCGTCCTGCTGGCCTGGTCGTCGGCGAACCGGGACGAGTCGAAGTTCGAGAACCCGGACGAGATCGACATCGACCGGTGGCCCAACCGCCACACCGCGTTCGGCGTCGGCGTGCACCGCTGCGCGGGCTCGCATCTCGGCCGGCTGATGTCCAAGACGCTCATCTCCTCCGTCCTCGAGCGCATGCCCGACTACACCGTCGACTTCGACGCACTGAAGCGGTACCCGCGCCAGGGCGTCAACATGGGCTACGTCAGCATCCCCGCCCGGTTCACTCCAGGCAAGCGGCTGCTGCCCGTGACCGAGAAGGCTTGAAGGGAAGGCTGACATGACCGGACGAATGGCGGGCAAGGTCGCTTTCATCACCGGTGCCGCCCGAGGTCAGGGCCGCGCGCACGCCGTGCGGCTGGCCGAGGAGGGCGCGGACATCATCGCCGTCGACATCTGCGCCGACATCGACACGGTGACGCCGTTCTACTCGCTGGCCACGCCTGCGGATCTCGCGCGTACGGTGTCGGACGTCGAAAGGCTGGGCAGGCGCATCGTCGCTCACCAGGCCGACGTCCGCGACCTCGGCTCGCTGCAGAAGGCGTTCGACTCCGGCGTCGAGGAGCTGGGCCGGATCGACGCCGTGGTGGCCAACGCGGGTATTGCGACGTTCGGCAGATCGTGGGAGCTCTCGGCCGAGCAGTGGCGGGACATGATCGACGTGAACCTGACCGGCGTGTTCCACACGGCCAAGGTGGCGATCCCCGCGCTGATCGAGGGCGGGCACGGCGGGTCGATCGTCTTCACCAGCTCCATCGGCGGCCTCAAGGGCATCCAGCACGTCGGGCACTACGTGGCGGCCAAGCACGGCATCGTCGGCCTGATGCGCACCATGGCCAACGAGCTGGCGCCCCACCACATCAGGGTCAACACGGTGCATCCGACCAATGTGGACACAACGATGATCCAGAACCCGGGCACCTACGGCATGTTCGTGCCCGACGATCCGGAGCCGAACCAGGAGAAGGCGATTCCTGGCTTCATGTCGCTCAACGCGCTGCCGGTGCCCTGGGTCGACCCGCTCGACATCAGCAACGCGGTGCTCTTCCTCGCCAGCGACGAGGCCCGCTACATCACGGGGGCGACGTTGCCCGTCGACGCGGGCGCGAACATCAAATGATCCAGTGACTGGAGGGACAATGACGTCTTCCTCGGTACGCGACGACATCGAGAACACACTCCACCGCTACGCGGTCGGCTACGACGACGGAGACCTGCGCCTGGTGGAGGACAGCTTCACCCCCGACGCGGTGCTCACCCTCCGCATCGGCAACGGCGACCTCGTCGGCCCCTTCGAGGGCAGGGACGCGATCATGCGGCTCATGCGCGACTCCGCGCACTCGCAGGACGACCAGCGCCGCCACGTCACCACCAACGTCATCATCGAGGCCGACGGCGACACCGCGTCGTGCCTGTCGTACCTCACGATCTTCTCGGCGAAGGACGGTGTGCTGACGGCACTCTCGACCGGCAAGTACGACGACGAGCTGGTGCGCACCGAGGCGGGCTGGCGGCTGCGCAAGCGCCACATCGCACTGGACCTCCCCTACTGAGGCGGCCGCGATGACCATCAACCAGGGCCTCATCCCCGCGAAGTGGGCCGCGCTCACCCCCGACGCGCAGGCGCTCTACGACGTCCCGAACAACCGGCGCATGGCCTGGCGGGAGCTGGACGAGCGGGTCCGCAGGCTCGCCAACGGGCTGCGCTCCTTCGGGTTGGAGGTCGGCGACCGGGTGGCCGTGCTGACCCGCAACAGCGTCGAGTTCCAGGAGCTGTACTTCGCGGCCGGACGGGCGGGGCTGATCCTGCAGCCGCTGAACTGGCGGCTGGGCAGCACCGAGCTGGCCAGGCTCATCGGCGACGCGGCCCCGCGCGTGGTGATCACCTCGGTGGAGTGGCGCGACGTGGCGAAGGAGCTGCAGCGCGACTGCGACGTGCCGACGTGGCTCGAGTTCGGCGAGGGCGGCGACGGCAGCTACGAGGACCTGCTGGCGCGGTCGAGCACCGACGAGCCGGTGACGTCGGCGAAGGTCGGTGGCGACGACCCGTTCTTCATCCTGTACACCGGGGGCACCACGGGCCGGAGCAAGGGCGCGCTGCACACGCACCACAGCGCCGCGATGGGCGGGCTCAACCAGACGGTCGCCGAACGGATCGTGCCGTCCGACGTCTACATGCTGACCGGGCAGATGTACCACATCCCCGTGGTGCTCTCGATGAACTACCTGCGCCACGGCTGCCCGCTCGTGCTCGTCAACTTCGAGGCGGAGCAGGCGCTGCGGGTGATCGAGGCCGAACGCGTGTCGGCGTTCCTCGGGATCACCACGATGCTGAACTGGATGATGGCCGTGCCGGGCTTCGCCGGCTACGACCTGTCGAGCCTGCGCAACATCCAGTACGGCGGTGGCCCGATGCCGTCCTCGATCGTGCGCGCGGCGCTGGACTCGTTCCCCTGCACGCTCATCCAGGGCTACGGGCAGACCGAGGGGCCCGGCATGACGTTCCTGTCGCAGGAGGACCACACCGAGGCGGTCGCGGGCCGCCACGCGCACCGGCTGCGCTCGTGTGGCCGGGAGGGCTTCGTGGGGCGCCTGCGTGTGGTCGACGAGACCGGTGCCGACGTGCCGCGCGACGGCAGGACCGCGGGCGAGATCGTGGTCAAGTCCGAGGCCAACATGATCGGCTACTGGAACCAGCCCGACCTGACGGCGCGGACGATCCGCGACGGCTGGATGTGGACCGGTGACGTCGCGACCTGGGACGAGCACAGCTACGTCTACATCGTCGACCGCGCCAAGGACATGATCATCTCGGGCGGCGAGAACATCTACAGCGTGCAGGTGGAGGAGGCCATCGCGGTCCATCCCGCGGTGCTCGAATGCGCGGTGATCGGGGTACCGGACGACGAGTGGGGCGAGAGCGTGAAGGCGGTGGTGGTGCTCAAACCGGGCCAGTCGGCCACGGAGGCCGACATCATCGAGACGGCGAAGCAGAACCTCGCCTCGTACCAGAAGCCGAAATCGGTGGACTTCGTCGACAGCCTGCCCAAGGCGCCCACGGGCAAGATCATGAAGCGCGAGCTGCGGGCGCCGTACTGGGCGGACCGGGAGCGGTCGGTGTGACGGCGGTACCCACGGAGGAGGAGCTCGGGAAGCTCGTCGGCACGCCGTTTCCCGGCGGCACGTTCACGTTCGAGCCGTGGTGGGTGCGCCTGGTCAACGACTGCGCGCTCGCCCCGGCCTCGGACGGCGCGGCGAGCCCGGTGTTCGCGTTCCTCGCGGCGACGGCGGCGATGGGCTGGTCGTGGGAGGAGATGTGGGGCCTGTTCGGCGCGACCGAGGCCGACGGCCCGATGGCCGGGGAGACGGCGACGGAGATCCGCGAGCCGCTGCGTGTCGGCGCGACCTACGGGGTGAGCGGGCGGATCGTGTCGGCCGTGCGCAAACGGGGCGCACGCACAGGTGTGTTCGACCTCGTGTGCTACCGGCTGGACCTGCAGGACGAGCACGGCTCGCTCGCGGCGAGCTGCACGAACTCGATCATCTTCCCGAGGAGGTCGCTGTGACCGCGCCCGGCGACGAGCTGCCCGCCTACGAGGTCGAGCCGGTGAGCGCGGAGAAGATGAAGACGATGTCCGCGCTCATGCGCGACGCCAACCCGATCCACTTCGACCCGGCGGCCGTGCGCGCGCTCGGGCTCGGCGATCGCGTGGTGAACCAGGGCCCGCTCAACCAGGCCTACATCGTGTCGATGCTGGCGCGCTGGGCGGGCGGCGCGGCCCGGGTGCGGGCGTTGCGGCTGCGGTTCCTCGGCAACGTCTTCGCCGGCGACGGACTGGTGGCGGGCGGCACCGTGACCGCGGTGCGCCAGGACGGCGCCGGCCGGGTGGCGGACTGCGACGTGTGGCTTCGGGTGTCCGGCGGTGACCCGGTGCTGAGCGGCACGGCGACCGTCCTGATTGGAGAGTGAGGGGTCCGTGAGCGGCACCACGCAGAGTTTCCGGCTGTCCTACGGCGACTGCGACACGGTGGGTATCGCCTACTTCGCGATCTACTACCCGTGGATGGAGCGTACCTACAGCTCGTGGCTCTACGACAACGGGATCCGGGCGGGTCAGCTTTCCGACGAGCTCGGCGTGTACGTGGTGGGCGTGCACTCGGAGGCGGCATATCTGCGTCAGGTGACCGTTTTCGACGAGCTCACGTGCGAGGTGCGGCGCGAACGGGTCGGCAACTCCTCGTACACGCTCGGTTTCACCTTCCACCGCGGTGACGAGCTGGTGACTACCGGCACGATGACGTTCGCGTGCCGCGACCTCGAGCACCGCAAAATCCCGGTCCCCGAGCGCATCGCCAAGCTCCTGCACACGCTGGAGCCGATGCCCCAGCGGTAACCCTCGCGAGTCGTACGCTCACGCCCGCGAGTCGCCCGCTCCAGACGCCGAGTTCTGCGCTCAGGACAACGAGTTGCGCGTTCCCGACAGCGAGTTGCGCGTTCCCGGTACCGGCCCGGTGACCGGCGTGACAGCCCCTTGACAACGCGGTCGAACTCTTGTTCGAATCGAGCGGTCAGTCAGGGAGTGCGCGTGAACAAACCAGCTCAGCCGCCGTGCCGGTGGTGGCGGCGCGACGTCAGCTCGACGCCCACCCGCCCGGTGTGGACGCCGTCCGACGCCCCGCCTCCGGGGTACCGGCCGGTGGAGCCCGCCCAATGGGTGTGGGTGGACCTGCGGGCGGCGCTGCGGCGCGATCCGTTCGCGTTCCACGACGACGCCCCCGACGGGCTGCAGTACCGCTACGAGGTCAAGGGTCTGCTACGCGGCTGGATGCCCGCGGTGGACGGGGCGCCGCTGGGGATCGTGAGCTACCAGCTGCTCACGGCGGATCTCGAGTGGCGGACGCTGATCACGGCCTTCGTGCCGCAGCATCACATCCGCTACCGCGCACGCAGCGGAAGGGAGTAGGGCACTAGGACGGTTGTGACGAACCGAGCCATTCCGGGCGGGAAGACCGTCAGACGCGGTCGAGCCCGCGCACCACCGCGACGAGGTCGGCTACCACACCGGCCGGCTCGGCCCGGCCAGCACCACACGCACGGGCGGCTCGGCCCGGTCGGCACGACACACGGCGACGGTGGCGATGCGGCCTCCACACCGATGAGCGTGAACGCCTGCTCCGGCGCCACCACGTGGGCGAGCCCGCACAAGTTGTGTCCCTCCACCACCATCCGCCTGCGCACGCCGAAACCGCTCACCAGCTCGTCGATCCGGCGGTAGATCTCCGGCGCCGCGTCGTAGCCCACCGAGGCGAACGGCAGGTGGGCGGGCTCGGCCAGCCGCACCGACCTTTGGCGACGCCCGGCCGCTCTCGCACCGCGCTGGTGCCCGCGCGGGCAGCTTCACGTCCTCCACGGGCAGCACCACCACGGGCTCGCCTGCGAACGCGCGGCAGATGATGCCTATCCGGTTGCCGCCGGGCGAGCCGCCACGCTGGTCCCGGCTCGCCCGGCACAGAATCATCGACACGGCATCATCGGACACGGCCTAGTCGGGCAGTAGCGGCACGGAAAGGCCGGGATCGCGGCCGAGCAGCGTCGCCCTGGTGACCGAGGCCGCGCCGAACCGGTCGCGCACGGTGTCCAATGTGGAGTCCAGCGCGCTGCCCGACTGCTCGTCGAAGGGCAGCGCGAGCTGGACGGCGCCGTCGTCGGCGAGGTTGGTGAGCGCGACACCGATGAGGGTGAGCCCTTCACGCTGGATCGTCGGCATCGCGGCGACCAGCAGGATCCTGGCCGTGGCGAGGATCGTCTCGGTGTGGGCGGTGGACTCGGCGATGGTGTGCGACCGCGTCACGCGCGTGAAGTCGGCGTAGCGCAGACGGAGCACCACGGTGCGGCACACCCGCTTCGCGGCGCGCAGCCGCCTGGCGAGCTTGTCGACGAGGCCGGCGAGCAGCGCGTCCAGCTCCGCCGGTGACCGCCTCCTGCGGCCGAGAGCCCGCTGGGCGCCCATCGAACGACGCCTGCGGCCGACCTGCACGCGACGCGGGTCACGGTTGTGGGAGAGCGCGTGCAGGTGCCGCCCCGAGGCCCGCCCCAGCATCGACACCAGCGAGCGCTCGTCCAGGGCGGCGACCTGACCGACCGTGGTGATGCCCCGCTTGCGCAGCTTCTCCGCGGTGACGCGGCCGACGCCCCAGAGCCGCTCGACCGAGAGCGGATGCAGGAACGCCAGCTCCCCGTCGTGGGGCACGACCAGCAGCCCGTCCGGCTTGGCGACCCCGCTGGCGACCTTGGCGAGGAACTTCGTCCTGGCCACGCCGACCGTGATGGGCAGCCCTACCTGCTCCGCCACGTCCTGCCGCAGCCGGCGCGCGATCTCGGTCGGCGTGCCCGCGATCCGCCGCAGACCGCCGACGTCGAGGAACGCCTCGTCGATCGAAAGGCCCTCGACCACGGGGGTGGTCTGCCCGAAGACGGCGAACACGGCTTTGCTCGCCTCCGAGTAGGCCGACATCCGCGGCGGCACCACGATCGCCTGCGGGCACAGCCGTTTCGCGAGCGCTCCCCCCATGGCCGTGCGCACGCCGTGGGCCTTGGCCTCGTAGCTGGCCGCGAGCACGACCCCGCCACCGACGATGACGGGCCTGCCACGCAGGCGCGGGTCATCGCGCTGCTCCACCGACGCGTAGAACGCGTCGAGGTCGGCATGCAGGATCGGCCCCTCGTTCGACACGAACATATGTTCGCATAGGCCACCGACAATCCGCGTCGGCTTTCCAGGCGCGGCACTATCCCAGCTGGTCGCGGCGGCGTGCCAGGTAGGCGATCTCGGCGGTGTTGCCCGCCAGCTCGATGGCCTTGTCGTACGCCGCGCGCGAATCCCGGCTGCGGCCCAGCCGACGCAGCAGGTCCGCGCGGGTCGCGTGGTAGGCGTGATATGCGGCCAGTTTGCTCTCGAGACGGTCGACGGCCGCCAGCGCCACCTCCGGGCCGTCGATCTCGGCGACCGCGATGGCCCGGTTGAGGGCGATGATCGGCGAGGGGTCGAGGCGGACGAGCTGGTCGTAGAGGGCGACGACCTGCGACCAGTCGGTGTCGCGAACGTCCCGGGCAGAGGTGTGCACGGCGTTGATCGCCGCGAGTATCTGGTAGCGGCCCGGCGCGACCCCCGCGGCCAGTCGCTCGCGCACCAGTTGATGCCCATCGGCGATCAGTGCCACGTCCCAGGCCCCTCGGTCCTGCTCGTCGAGGGTGACCAGCTCGCCGCTCGCCGACACCCGGGCGGCGCGGCGGGCCTCGGTGAGCAGCATCAGCGCCAGCAGCCCGGCCACCTCGCCGTCCTCCGGCAGGAGGGCACGGACCAGGCGGGTGAGGCGGATCGCCTCGGCGGTCAGGTCGTGACGTACGGGATCGGTGCCGGGGCCGGTCGCCAGGTAGCCCTCGTTGAAGACGAGAAACAGGACGGCGAGTACGCCGGAGACGCGTGCCGGGAGATCCTCCGCGGACGGCACCCGGTAGGGAATGCCCGCCGCCTTGATCTTGGCCTTCGCACGGGTGATCCGCTGCCCCTTGGTGGCCTCCTGGACCAGGAAGGCACGCGCGATCTCGGGCACGGTCAGACCGCCGACCATGCGCAGGGTCAGCGCCACGCGGGTCTCCATCGCGAGCGACGGGTGGCAGCAGGTGAAGATCAGCCGGAGGCGCTCGTCGTCGATGGCGCCGAGAGGCCCGGGTGGATCGTCGTCGGCCAACAGCTGAGCCTCCTTCTGCTTGTCGTCGCGCTTGTTCTCGCGCCGGATCCGGTCGATGGCCTTGCGGTTGGCGGTGGTGGTCAGCCAGGCGCCGGGGTTGGGGGGAACGCCGTCGGCCGGCCACCGCTCCACGGCGGTCGCGAACGCCTCGGCCGCCGCCTCCTCGGCGATGTCGAGGTCGCGGAAACGCCTGGTCAGGGTGGCGACGACCCGGGCCCACTCCTCGCGGTGGGCCCAGGTGATCGCCTCCTGGACGTCGACCCCGTTCACAGGAACGGCCGCACCTCGACCTTCCGGTTGCAGGCCCTCGACCCCTCGGCGGCGAGTTTGAGCGCCACGTCCAGGTCGGCGGCCTCCATCACCCAGAAGCCGGCGAGGTACTCCTTCGACTCCAGGAAGGGCCCGTCGGTGAACATCGCCTCCGCGCCGCGATTGTCGATCACGGTGGCCGAGCTGGGCGAGGCGAGGCCACCGGCGAAGACCCAGTGGCCCTCCGCCTTGAGCCGGTCATTGAACGCGTGGATGGCAGCCATCTCGTCCGAGGTGGCCGAGTTCGTCTTGTCGTCGATCACGGAAACCAGGTACTGCATCTCGGACCACCTCCTCAGTCGGTCGCATACCTCGGACGCCCTGCCGGCCGGTAGACCTGGAGCGTGATGCCCTCCGGGAAGGCTCGCGATTCGACCAGGTCGAGCGCCATGTCCGGGCCGGTGGCGGGGAACAGTCGCGCGCCCTGGCCGACGATCACCGGGACGAGCAGCAGGTTCAACTCGTCGACGAGGCCGTTCTCGAGCAGCCACCGCGTCAGGGCGCCGCTGCCGTGCACCTGCAGCTCACCCGCCGGCTTGGCCTTGAGCTCGCCGATGGCGGCCGCCAGGTCACCGGAGAGTACGGTCGTTTTCCGACCACTTCGGATCGGTGAGCGTGCTCGATGCGACGTACTTGGGCTTCGTGTTCAGGGCACCGACGATGGGGTTCTCCAGATCTTCCCTCACGCCCCAGTACCCGGCGAACAGCTCGTAGGTCCGACGGCCGAACAGGAACGCGTCGGCGCGCTGGTACACCTGGTCGACGAAGGCCATGGCTTCACTGTCGAACAGCGGCCTGGCCCACCCGCCTCGCTCGAACCCGCCGGCTCGGTCCGGCCCACCGTTTCCCTGCATCACGCCATCGACGGAGACCTGGATGGTAGCGGTCAGTTTCATGATCGCGGTTCCCTTTCCGCTCGGGACGCCCCTCGCAGGCGGCCTCTCACCACTCCCACGAACGCCGCCGCCCCGATCCGACACCGCCTCCGGGCTTCTTTCAAGAACTTCGCGCCGCTTTCCGGGGTGAACCTCAGCCCTCGTGAATCCCGCGCAGGATCCGGTCCCGCGGGCGCTCGGGCGTGAACAGGTCCATGCCGTGCGCGGTACCCGCCGGTGCATCGGGTCGGTGAACGCGCTGTGGGCCGAACCCTGGCCGAACCAGCGGCGGACGAAGGCGGGCGCGAGCATGACCGCCAGGCCGGTGGCCATCCAGCGGCGCATCCGCCACCCCAGGTCACCGAGGCCGCCCGGACCGAGCGGTCACCGCCCGCGACGCGGCCGGGCTCGCGCAGCGCGAGATCGAGCGCGAGCCACGCCGACGTTCCCGGCCGCGGCCGCCACGGTCTCGTGACCGGCCGCCCACGAGACCGTCACGATTTGCGGAACCTCGCGACGACCTCCTGGATCGCGGGCCCGGTGGCCGACGAGGCCTGCGCCCACGACTCGAACTCCAGGGTCGCGCCGAAGTCGCCGGAGCGCGCCACGCCGACCGCGGACTTGATGTCGCGAGCGAGCGCCGGGTCGAGCGCTGCCCACCGGGCGGCCTTGTCGTGGGCGGCGGCGAGCGGGTCATCGGCCAGCTCCAGCGCGAGTCCCTGACGGACGGCCTCCGCACCGTCGAGCGCACCCCCGTCGAGCAGCAGCGCGAGCGCCTTCTGCGGGCCGAGCGCGTCGACGAGGAACCACGTGCAACCGCCACCGGGGTGCAGGCCGATCTTCGAGAACGTGGCCGCGAACGACGCGCGCGGGCCGGCGATCCGGACATCGCACGCCATCGCGAGGTTGAGCCCGGCGCCGACGGCCGCGCCCTGCACTGCCGCGATGGTCGGGATCTTCAGTGCCCGAAGCCGCAGGAAGCTGTCGTAGACGTTGTGCAGGTGGCCGCGCAGTTCACCGACCGAACGGCCCGCGGCCTCCCCGAACAGGGCCGGCAGGTCGGCGCCCGCGCAGAAGGCGGTGCCCTGCCCCGTGACGACGAGCGTCCTCGCGGCGGGCTGCCCGGCGACGGCCGACACGGCGTCCCCGAGCTCCCGGACCATCTCCTCGTCCAGGCAGTTGCGCCGATCCGGGTCGGTCAGCGTCAGGGTCCACTGCCCGCCGTCGTTGTGCAGGGCCACCTTGCTCATCGCGTGCTCACTCTCCGTCCGCGTCCTTACTCGACGTCCAAGGAGTATCAAGATCTATCCGGCGTTCAGCAAAACACCCCGCGAGCGTTCACGATCCGGACGTCCGCCCGGCCGAGACTCACCGCTCATGGTCCGAAGAATCCGACTCGTCCTCGTCGCGGCCATCGTCGCCGTGTTCGCCTCGCTGGTCGCCGCGCCCGCGGCGGCCTCCGGCCGTACCGACCTCGACCGCATCCACGACCGGCTGCTGCGCCACGACCCGGGCGCGCCGCTGCTGATCGCCGCCCACCGGGGGCAGTGGCGCGACGCGCCGGAGAACTCGCTCGCGGCCATCCGGCACGCGATCGCCGACGGCGCCGAGATCGTGGAGATCGACGTGCGCCCGACGCGCGACGGGCACCTGGTGCTCATGCACGACGAGACCGTGGACCGCACGACCAACGGGACCGGCAAGGTCTCGGAGCTCACGCTCGCGCAGGTCAAGTCGTTGCGCCTGAAGAAGGGCCTCGGCGGCGCACAGGCTCCGCTCACGTCACACACGGTGCCGACGTTCGAGGAGGCCATGCTCGCCGTCAAGGACAGGGCGATGGTGAACCTCGACAAGGGCTGGCCCGTGCGCGAGCAGATGTACGAGGTGCTGCGCCGGACCGGCACGGTCGACCACGGCCTGTTCAAGGGCAGCCCGACGGTCGCCGAGGCGGCGGCGTTCATGGAGAAGGATCCGGAGATCCTCTACATGCACATCATCAACGACGGCACGGCCGGTGTCGTCGGCACCTTCCCCGGCCGCCAGCCCGTGGCGTACGAGGTGGTGTTCGACGACGCCGCCGACCCGCAGGTCCAGCCCGCGACGCTCGCGAAGATCCGCGAGGAAAGCAGGATTTGGATCAACACGATGTGGAAGAACCTCGCCATCGACTACACGGACGAGGCGTCGCTGCGCGACGAGCGGCTCGGCTGGCGCACGGTCGTGCGAAGCTACGGCGCGAGCATGATCCAGACCGACAACGTCGAGGCGCTGGACTACTGGCGCGACGGCGGCGACCTCGACCGGTACGGCAAGCTGCCCGGCAACCGGTCGATCCGTGTCGAGGCCGAGGACTTCGCGCCCGGCGGGGAGGGCGTGGGTTACCACGACCTCGATCCGAACCGCTGCACGGTGGCGCGCCTTGACGAGGGCGTCGACATCTGCGACCTGGAGGGCGCCATCGCAGTCAACTGGATCAGGGCGGGCGAGTGGCTGAAGTACTCGGTCACCGTCGAGAAGGCCGGCGTCTACGACGTGTCCGCCCGCGTCTCCTCGCCCTACTCCCCCGCCGGCACGATCACGCTCGACTGGGGGCACACCGAGAGCGGGCCGTTCTCGATCGGCAACACCACGCACCACGAGGCGTTCGAGGTGCAGCCGCTGGAGCGGCGGTACCTCGGCAAGGGAGAGCACGAGTTCGTCGTGCGGATGGACGAGAACGCCTACCAGAACTTCAACCTGGACTACCTGCAGTTCGACCACATCGGCCGCTGAGCTCAGCGGTGTGCTCCCCGGCGCCGCGCCGGGGAGCACACCGCTGCCGCGCGTCGAACCGAACGAGTGAACGGTGAGGATCGGCGGTCTGCGCACGCGCCGACGATCTTCTCGTGGTGGTCGGCGGTCTCGGCGAAAGCCGGCCGCGACAGCACGTCCGTTATCGTGATCGCATGGCGGGCACCACCGGCACGGCGGCGCGGCACTCGCTGGAACGGCTGCGCGACGACACCATGACGGGCTGCTACCTCGCCGACCCTGGGCACGCCGCGCAGGCACTCGCCTACGCCGCCGACCGGACCCTCTCGGACACGGCATGAGCTGGTCGCCCACCACGTCACACTGGGGAGCGTTCCGCGCGCGGACCACCGAGACCGGCGAGCTGGAGGTCGCCCCGCATCCGCTGGACCGCCGGCCTTCCGCGTTACTGGGCAACGTCGCGGACAGCGTCCGGCACGCCACGCGGGTGCGCAGGCCGTCGATCCGCCGCGGCTGGCTCGAGCACGGGCCGGGACCCACCGAGCACCGGGGTGCGGAGGAGTTCGTCGAGGTGTCCTGGGACGCGGCCGCTGATCTCGTGGCCGCCGAGCTGGACCGGGTGCGCCGCGCCCACGGCAACGAGGCGATCTTCGGCGGTTCCTACGGCTGGGGCAGCGCGGGCCGCTTCCACCACACGCAGAGCCAGCTGCACCGCCTGCTCAACGTCCTCGGCGGCTACACGGCCTCGCGCAACACCTACAGCCACGGCACGTCGGCGGTACTGCTGCCCCACCTCGTCGGCGACGCGGGCACGCTGCTGTACCGCGCGGACACGTGGGGCACGATCGCGGCTCACACGGATCTGGTCGTGGCCTTCGGCGGACTGCCGCTCAAGAACGTCTCGGTGACGCCGGGCGGCAACACCGAGCACCCCACGGCTACGGCGCTGAGCACGATCGGCGAGTCCGGAGTGGAGCTGGCCGTGGTCAGCCCGCTCGCCGACGACGTGCCGAAAACACCGCGGGCCCGCTGGTACCCGATCGCGCCCGCGTCCGACGTCGCGCTCATGCTCGGCCTGGCGCACACGCTGCTCACCGAGAACCGGCACGACACCGCGTTCCTCGACCGCTACTGCACCGGGTTCGACACGGTCGCCGACTACCTCCTCGGCGCCGACGGCACCGTGAAAGACGCCGAGTGGGCGGCGGCGCGGTGCGGCATCGCTTCGCAGGACATCCGCGCGCTCGCCAGGCGGATGGCAGAGAGCCGCACGCTCGTCACGGTGTCGTGGTCGCTGCAGCGCACGCGGCACGGTGAGCAACCGGTGTGGGCGGGGCTGCTGCTCGCGGCCATGCTGGGCCAGATCGGCCTTCCCGGCGGCGGGTTCGGGCACGGCTACGGTTCGATCGGCGACATCGGCGACGACGGCCCGCTGCTGCCGTTGCCGACGCTGCCCCAGGGCCACAACCCCGTGCGGACGTTCATCCCGGTCGCCCGCATCGCGGACATGCTGCTGCGGCCAGGCGACGGCTACGACTACAACGGCGGCACGTACCGCTATCCCGACATCCGGCTCGTCTACTGGGCCGGTGGCAACCCGTTCCACCACCACCAGGACCTCAACCGGCTTCGGCGCGCGTTCGCCAGGCCGGACACGATCGTGGTGCACGAGCCGCATTGGACGGCCACGGCCCGCCACGCCGACATCGTCCTGCCTGCCACCACACCACTCGAGCGAGAGGACCTGGGCTCCGGCCGCCGCGACACCCACCTGATCGCCATGCACCGGGTGCTGAACCCGGTCGGTGAGGCGCGTGACGACTACACGATCCTCGCCGGGATCGCGGAACGACTCGGTAAGGGCGAGCGGTTCACCGAGGGCAGGACCGCCCGCGAGTGGCTCGTCCACCTCTACGACGAGTGGCGCGGCCGGCTCGCCGAGCGTGGGCACGACGCGCCGCCGTTCGACCGGTTCTGGGCCGAGGGTGAGTGGCGGCTGCCAAGCGCGGGCGAGCAGCCGACGCCCTTCGCTGCCTTCCGCGCGGATCCCCGGCGGCGACCGTTGCACACGCCGAGCGGCCGCATCGAGCTGTTCTCGTCCACAGTGGCCGCCTTCGGTTACGCGGACTGCCCCGGACATCCCGTGTGGCTGGAGCCGGAGTCCGATGTGGAACATCCATTGTGGCTGATCGCCAACCAGCCCAGCACCCGGCTGCACGGGCAGGGCGACGTCGGCGCGACGAGCCAGGCGGCCAAGGTGCGGGGCCGGGAGCCGATCGAGCTGCATCCCGACGACGCCGCGGAGCGCGGCATCGCGGACGGCGACGTCGTACGGGTGTTCAACGGCCGGGGTGCGTGCCTGGCCGGTGCGCGGCTCACCGGTGCCCTGCGACGCGGGGTCGCGGTGCTCGCCACGGGCGCGTGGTTCGATCCGTTCGACGACCCCGCTCAGCCCGGCGGCTCGCTGTGCGTGCACGGAAACCCGAACGTGCTCACCGAGGACGTGCCCACGTCGCGGCTGGCACAGGGCTGCGCCGGCCAGCACGCCCGGGTCCAGGTGGAGCGCTACGACGGCACTCCGCCGCCCGTGCGCACGCTGTTGCCGCCGCCGATCGCCGGTTGACCCGCTGGCCGCGGGCTCGAGTACTCCTCCGCCCGCGATGGCCTTCCGCCGCCTGAGGCACCACGCTGCTCCCCGCTCGCACGGCAGAGGATCGTCGGACACGGCCTGGCTCAACGCTCCGGCAAGAGCATCCGCCGTCCCGCCGCGACGCCGCCGTCGACGGGGACCGAGACGCCGGTGAGGTAGCCGAACCCGGGCGCCGCCATCGCCAGCACGGCCTGCGCGATCTGGTCGGCGGAGGCAACGGTCTTGAGCCCGTCGACGTTGAGCTGTCCGAGCGCGGCCTTCGCCCGCTCCCACGTCGGGTCGTCGAGTTCCGGCGGGCGGATCATGGGGGTGTCGGTGATGCCGGGCAGGATCGCGTTGACGCGGATGCCCTGCTCGCCGTACTCGAGCGCCGCCGACCGCACGAGCGCCTGGATCGCCTGCTTGCTCGCCTGGTAGAGCGAAAGCTCGGGGCGGCCAACGACGGCGCCGACCGACGAGTTGACGATGATCTGCCCGCCTCCCGCGTCGATCAGGTGTGGAATCTGGTATTTCATCGCCAGGAAGACGCCGCGGGCGTTGGTGGCCATCAGGTCGTCCCACTGCTCGAGCGTCGTCTCGTGCAGCCGTGCCGCGTACTGGATGCCCGCGTTGGCGAAGGCGATGTCGAGCCCGCCGTAGCGCCGGACCGCGCCGTCGACGAACCGCTGGACGGACCTGGGGTCGCGGACGTCGGCGTGCAGGTAGGTCGCCTCGCCGCCGGCCTCGCGGATCGTGCGCTCCACCTCGCGGCCGAGCTGCCTGCGTCTGCCGCAGAAGGCGACCTTCGCGCCGGCTGCCGCGAAGGCTCTCGCGGTTGCCTCCCCGATTCCCGACGTGGCGCCGGTGATCTGCACGATCTTGCCCTCGAACGGGCGGGCAGGACTCGGCTGGGCCGCCGCCGACGGTGCCAGCGCCGTCAGCCCCGCGACCGCTCCCACGCCCGCGACCCCGCCCAGAACCGCGCGCCTGCTGTGTTCGTGCGCCATGTCGATCTCCTCGCTAAAAGCAACTTGGTGTCGCTTTTAGCTCTACCGGAAGTCCGGGCCCTGGTGCAACGAAGTGTTGCGTTAAGCTTCGCGGTCATGGCGGGAGCACCACGCCCGGGCGGGCGCAGCGCGAAGGTCAGGGCCGCCGTGCTGGGTGCCGCGTTGGCCGAGCTCGTCGACGCCGGCTACCACGGGCTGACCCTCGACGGCGTCGCCCGCAGGGCGGGCGTGCACAAGACCACCGTGTACCGCCGCTGGGGCACCCGCGAGACGCTGCTCCTCGACGCGATCCGCGAGCGGGCCCAGACGCACGTGCCCATCCCCGATCACGGCTCGCTGCGCGCCGACCTGTTCGACCTGGCCCGCGCCGCCATCGCGAACCTGCGCACTCCCGAGGTGGGAGCGCTGGTCCGTGCCGCGGTGGCGCTCGCACCGCACGACCCCGCGGTCGCACGCGCCGGCACCGCCTTCTGGTCGGAACGGCTCGGCGTCGACGGCACGGTGGTCGAACGGGCCGTCGCGCGCGGCGAGATCACCGGGACCGATCCGCGGGAGGTGATCGAGGCCGTGCTCGGACCGCCGTACTTCCGCGTGCTGGTCACGGGCGAGGCGGTGTCCGACGCGTTCCTCCGCCGGGTCGTCGACCGCGTGGTCGACGGGCTGCCGAAACCCGGTCGGCGGTAGGGCAAACCCCCGCACGCATGCGGGTGTCGGCGGGCTTACCGCGTGGGCGCGCCGCGTCTAGACTCGAGTAGATGACTATCGACGACCTCGCGCCGCCCGTTCGCGGCAGCGATTACTCCCAGCTGTCCCGGCGGATCTCCGAAGCCGGGCTGCTCCGGCGGCGTCCCGCCTACTACGTCGCCAGGTTCGCCATCGTGGGCGTGCTGTCCGCGGCGGCCTGGCTGGCCTTCTTCCTGCTCGGCGACTCGTGGTGGCAGCTGGCGGTGGCGGCGTTCCTGGCCGTCCTCTTCGGACAGATCGCGCTGCTGGCACATGACCTCGCTCACCGTCAGGTGTTCCGGCGCCGCAAGCCGACGGAGGCGCTCGGCCTGCTGGTGGGCAACCTCGGCATCGGCCTCAGCTACGGCTGGTGGATGGACAAGCACACCCGTCACCACGCGAACCCGAACCACGAGGAGCTTGACCCCGACGTCGCACCCGACATCCTCGTGTGGTCGCAGCGGCAGGCGCGGCACAGCTCGGGCCTGGCGCGGTTCATCGGACGCAGGCAGGCGGCGCTGTTCTTCCCGTTGCTCACACTGGAGGGCCTGAACCTGCACGTGTCCGGGTTCCGCGCGGTGCTCTCCCCAGGGCTCAAGCGGCGCGGCCTGGAGGCCCTGCTGCTGACCACCCACGTCGTGGCGTACCTGGCGGCCGTGTTCCTCGTGCTCTCCCCCGGCAAGGCGCTCGTGTTCATCGCCGTCCACCAGGGACTCTGGGGCCTCTACATGGGATCGATCTTCGCGCCGAACCACAAGGGCATGCCGACGCTCAGCGGCGACGAGCGGCCCGACTTCCTGCGCCGGCAGGTGCTCACCTCGCGCAACGTGCGGGGTAGCCGCTTCATCGACGTCGCGCTGGGCGGGCTCAACTACCAGATCGAGCACCACCTGTTCCCGAACATGCCCTCGCCGCACCTGCGCCGCGCGCAGCCCATCGTGCGCGACTACTGCGCCGAGATCGGGGTGCCCTACCACGAGACCGGGCTGCTCAGCTCGTACCGAGAGGCACTGCGTCACCTCCACCACGTCGGCGCCCCACTGCGCTGACGCCCGCGAGTCGTGCGTTCCGGTTCGCCGGTCGGCGCGGGAACGCACAACTCGCCGCCGGGAGTGCACGACTCGCCACGAGTTGATCTGCGTCACACGCGGCGGTGTGTTGGAACTTTCGCAACGGGTCCGGTCGTGCTATGGATAGCGGACAATTCCGGCTGACCCTGACGAGAGGACAATGGACCCCTCCCGAAGTACCGTCCGCGTCGCCGCCGAGCTCGATGAGCTGGTGCCGACGCGATGATCATTGTCGACATTCTCCTCGGCATGCTCGTGGTTCTCCTGCTCACAGCCGCGACGGGCTACTTCGTCGCGCAGGAGTTCGCCTACATGGCCGTGGACCGTTCCCGCCTCAAGGCCCGCGCCGCAGACGGTGACACCGGCGCCGCACGCGCCCTGACCATCACCAGGCGCACGTCGTTCATGCTCTCCGGTGCCCAGCTGGGCATCACCGTCACCGGTCTGCTCGTCGGTTACGTCGCCGAGCCGCTGATCGGCACCGGTGTCGGCGAGCTGCTCGGCGGCGCCGGCCTCTCCAAGTCGGCAGGCGTGGCGATCGGTATCGCGTTCGCCCTGCTGTTCTCCACCGTGGTGCAGATGGTCTTCGGGGAGCTGTTCCCGAAGAACCTGGCGATCGCGCGGCCGGAGCCCGTCTCACGCTGGCTCGGGTGGTCGACCAACGTCTACCTCGCGGCGTTCGGCTGGCTGATCAAGCTGTTCGACCACGCGTCGAACCTGCTGCTCAAGGCGGTGCGCATCGAACCGGTGCACGACGTCGAGCACGCCGCGACGCCACACGACCTCGAGCGCATCGTCGACGAGTCCCGGCGCAGCGGTGACCTGCCCGCCGAGCTGTCCACTTTGCTCGACCGCGTGCTCGACCTCCACGAGCGCACGGCCGAGCACGCGATGATCCCGCGTCCCCGCGTCGCGACGGTGCCGGGCACGGCGACGGTCTCCGACGTGGTGACGCTCATGGCATCGGGACACTCCCGCTACCCGGTGCTCGGCGACGGCGTCGACGACGTGCGGGGCATCGTCTGCCTGCGCGACGTCCTTTCGCTCTCGCCGGCCGACCGCGACACCCGCCGGGTCACCGACATCGCGCGCGACGCGGTGATGGTGCCCTCGTCGCTGCCGCTGCGACAGGTGCTCGCGCAGCTGCGCGAGGCCGGTGAGCAGCTCGCCTGTGTCGTCGACGAGTACGGCGGCCTGGCCGGCGTGATCACCGTGGAGGACGTCGCCGAGGAACTCGTCGGGGAGATCGCCGACGAACACGATCCGGCGGGCGACGTGGCGACCCGGCTGGACGACGGCGGCTGGCTGCTCGCGGGCAGCGTGCACATCGACGAGGTCGAACGCCTGCTCGGGCACGACCTCCCGGAGGGCGACTACGAGACGATCGGTGGCCTGGTGATCACCGAGCTCGGCACACTGCCGGGGCCGGGCGACAGCGTCACGGTCGCACTCCCGCGCCGCCCCGGCGCCGCCGACGACGAGCCGCGGCGGCTGCTGAACATCACTGTCGGCGACGTGGACCGGCACGTTCCCGCGAGCGTGCGGCTCCGGATCGAGGAACGCGGCCGGACCTCCGAGGAGGTGGACCGGTGAGCGACCTGAGTCCATGGCTCGCCATGGCGATCGCCGCCGCGATCATCGCGCTGAGCGCGTTCTTCGTCGCGGTCGAGTTCGCGCTCGTCGCCGCCCGGCGTTACCGGCTGGAGGACGCCGCGGAGTCCAGCGCCTCGGCGCGGGCCGCACTGGCCAGTGCCAGGGAGCTCTCGCTGCTGCTGGCGGGCTCGCAGCTGGGCATCACGCTGTGCACGCTCGCGCTGGGTGCGGTCGCGAAGCCCGCCGTGCACCACATGCTCACTCCGGTCATGCAGGGCTGGGGCGTACCCACGGCGACGGCGGACGTGGTGGCGTTCGTGCTGTCGCTCGTGGTGGTCACGTTCCTGCACCTCGTGGTGGGCGAGATGGCGCCGAAATCGTGGGCCATCGCGCATCCGGAGCGTTCGGCGACCATGCTGGCGATTCCGATGCGGGTGTTCATGTGGTTCACCCGGCCGCTGCTGTTGGCCCTCAACGGCGTCGCCAACTGGTGCCTGCACCGCGTGGGCGTGGAGGCGGTCGACGAGGTCAACACGGGACGTACGCCCGACGACCTCCGCCAACTGGTGGACCACTCGGCCGAGGCGGGCGCGCTGGACCCGTCGCGGCACGAGCAGCTGGCGACCGCGCTCGACCTGCGATCCCGCCGGGTGCGTGACGTCATGGCCCCGAGGGAGGACGTCGCCGCCGTGCCGCCCACCGCGACCGTCGCCGAGATCCAGGAGGCGTCGCGCACGAGCGGGCACCTGCGCCTGGTCGTCCACGGCGAGGGCACGCTCGGTGTCGTGCACGTCCGCGACACCCTCGCGCAGCCGCAGGGCGCCACGGCGGCCGGCCTCATGCGGCCCGCGCAGGCCCTGCCCGCCGACACGCCGGTGCACACGGCGCTGACGACGATGCGGGACCGGCGCGATCACCTCGCGCTCGTCAAGGAAGGCGACGCCGTCGTCGGGCTGGTCACGATGCAGGACCTGCTCGACGAGCTCCTCTACACCTAGGGCACGTAGGGCGTGTCGGCGGTCCAGAGGAGGTCCGTGCGGTACATCGCACGGACCTCCCTGCCGCCGTCCCGCCAGGCGTGGAAGTAGAGGTGTTCGCCGGTCACGTCGGCCCCGCCCGGCGACTCGAGGCCGGTCGACCGGCTGTCGAGCAACGGCTCCCTCGCCTTGGTGTAGGGCCCGGTCAACGACGGCGATGTCGCGTAGCGCGTCTGGTAGGCCGGGCTCTGGAAGTGGTTGGCGGAGTAGAACAGCACGTACTGCGTCTCCCGCTTGATCAGCACCGGCGCTTCCACGACCCGGCCCTCGTCGGGACGGTCCACGCGCAGGAGCTCCACGCGGGGCCCGGTGAACGTGAGCCCGTCGGCGGCCACCGGCTGCAGCCAGATCGTCGACGGGTGCGCGTTGGTCTTGTAGAGCAGGTACCGGCTGCCGTCGGCGTCGACGAAGCTCGCCGGGTCGATGTTGCCGCCGAGCCGCGGCTCGCAGACCAGCGGCTGGTCTCCGACCGGCGTGAACGGTCCGTCGGGGGTGCCTGCCACGGCGGCGCCGAGGCACATGGTGTTGTCGCCGCTGCGGGCGCCCGTGAAGTACATGAGGTAGTCGCCTTGCGGGCGCTGGAACACGTCCGGCGCCCACGCACCCACGCCGGGCGCCATCCATGCCGGCTTCTGTGGCAGGGCGTCGCCGCGGGTGGTCCAGTCACCGCCGTCGTCGCGGGCGACGGCGTACGGAACCCGTTCCCGCTCTCCGCCCGTGGCGTAGCCGTAGTAGGTGCCGCCGAAAACGCTGACGTCGGGATCGGGGAAGTTGCGCGGAATCAACGGTTCGGGCGGGGCCACGCGCGCGGTGAACGCGGGCAGGCCGAACAGGGAGAGCAGCAGGGATCCGGCCGTCGTCAGTGCACTCAGTCGTGATCTCACGGCGCCCGGCTACCCCGCCGTTCCCGCGTCTCAACCACCCGAAACGGTCGAAGTGTCAGCGGCGCAGCTGAGCCTTGGCCCGCCAGTAGAGCCGCCGGGCGTGCATCGCCTGCGGGTACTGCTCGGTCAGGTGCAGCAGCGTCTGCCGGAACCGGCCGACGCCCGTCGGCGGCGGGGGCGGCGCGGGAGCCCGCGGGGGATCCCGCCGCAGCAGGGCCACGAGCGCGTCGACGGCGGTGGCGAGGAGCTCGGCGTCCGTCGGCGCCGCCGCGTCGGCGTCGGCGGCCTTGCCCGCCGGTGCCGACGGCAGCAGGTCACCGAGATCGCCGACGACGTCGTACCCGGCGGCGGCCAGCTCGTCGTGGAACCTCTGTGCGGCCTCGGCGACCCAGCTGTGATCCCTGGCGGGCAGCGGGATGTGAGTGGAACCGCTGAGCTGCGACAGGACCTTCGCGGCGAAGTCGTCCTTGACCACGTCCGCGTAGCGCAGCCACGGCATCTCGTCACCGAGCGCGGTGTTGACGCGGCGCAGCAACTCGGTCTCGGTCATGCCGAGGGAGAAGTTGTTGTAGAGCGGCACGTCGCTGGGGAACCTGGCCGGATCGAGCCCGAGCACGGACGCGAACCGCTCCCACAGCACGCCGCTCGCTGCCCCGCGCGGCGGCACGGTGACCACGTGGACCCGCTCGGGCGGCAGGCCCGCTCCCCACGTGCGCAGGACCCTTGGCAGGTCCTGGTAGTCCCAGAACAGGCGGGAGGTGTCGTTCAGCTCCGGCTCGCGCAGCGCGGCGAGGAAGTCGGCGAACGACGTCCGCTGCCGGGTCTTGACGTTCTCCTGCCACACCGACGGAATCTGCCGGGCGAGGTCACGGGCGGTGCACAGCAGGTGCACCTCGGCGAAGTCGAGGTCGGCCAGCGCGACGGCGGCTTCGGCGGGGCTCGCGGGAGCCAGCAGCTCCGTGGAGATCACCGACGTGCCCCGCCAGGCGCGGGCCTGCTCGACGATCCAGTCCCACGAGCCGGCCGTGCCGGGCTCCTTCCACTGCCCGTACCGGCCCTGGTGCACGTCCATGGCGGCGCGGTGGTGGGCGGCCTCGTCGTGCCCCGGGTAGAGGACCCCGTCCTCGGCGATCGCCTCGCGGTGGTGCCAGAGCAGTTCCTGCAGGGACGTGGTGCCCGTCTTCGGCAAGCCGATGTGCAGGTACACCCGCTGGGTGGGGGAGGTCATGGCCCCGGGATGTTAGTGGGTCGGGCGGGATGGTTTCCTGGCACCTTCCTGATTATTTCTCTCAGCACGATACGAACGACGTGCTGGGCGGCATGATGGGCGACCATGAGCGAGGACCGGCCCCGTGGCCGGGCGATACCGAGGAGGACCTTGTATGTCACCGGGCCCCGCCCTGCGGCTCAACCGCGGTGTGACGGTATGGCTGACCGGCCTGTCGGGCGCGGGCAAGTCGACCCTCGCCCGGACGGTGGCGTCCCTGGTCGGAGACGATGCCGAGGTCGAGGTCCTCGACGGCGACGAGATCCGCAAGACCATCTCCAGTGACCTCGGGTTCTCCCGGCCGGACCGGGACGCGCAGGGCCGGCGTGTCGGGTTCATCGCCGAGTTGCTGTCGCGGCACCGGGTGCTCACGCTGGTGCCGGTGATCGCCCCGTACGCCGAGACGCGGCAGGCGGTGCGGCAGCGCCACGAGGAGCGCGGGTCGGCGTTCCTGGAGGTGTACGTGAGCACGCCGCTGCGGGAGTGCGCGCGCCGCGACCCGAAGGGGCTCTACGCGAAGGTCGCCTCGGGTGAGATCACGGGGCTGACCGGCGTGGACGACGTCTACGAGCAGCCCGAGGCGCCCGACCTGCGGGTGGACACGAGCGAGCTGGACGCCGAGACGGCGGCGGGCCGCATCGTGGACCTGCTGCTCGAGCGTGGCCTGCTGGAGTACCTGGAGCGGCCGGTCCTGAGCGGGCGGGAGTCCTCCGGCCGGTAGCGGGCGCGCTCGCCCCGATGCAGTGAAGGCCACCTTCACTGCGTTGAACGCAGGCATGGTGGCCTTCACTGCATCGCGGGCGGCAGCGAGTCGGCCGGGGTCGCGACGCCTGGCCCCCATCCGCGGTTCACCTGGGCGTGGCCCCGGAGCCACCGGGACCGGTTAGACAGGGCGGATGAGCGAAGCCTCGACCGATCTCGGCCGCCGGCGGTTCCTCGCCGGAGTCTCCGCCGTCGCCGGTGCCGCCGCGCTGGCCGGGTCGCCCGTCGGCCGCGCCGCGGCCACGACCAGGCCTGGTGGCGGCAACTACCCGTTCCAGCTGGGTGTCGCCAGCGGTGATCCCACCGCAACGGGCGTGGTGCTGTGGACGCGGCTGGTGCCAGAACCGTTCGTGCCCGGCGGCGGCATGCAACCCCGCAGGGTGCCCGTGGAGTGGCAGGTCTCGCGCGACGAGCGCTTTCGTCACGTCGTCGCCGTCGGCTCGGCGTGGGCGCTGCCGGAGCTGGCGCACTCGGTGCACGTGGAGGTCGAGGGGCTCGCCTCGGACCGCGAGTGGTTCTACCGGTTCCGCTATCGCGGCGACGTCTCCCCCGTCGGCCGCACCAGGACGGCACCGCGTTCCGGAGCGCCGGTGGGCGCGCTGGCGTTCGCGTTCGCGTCCTGCCAGGACTGGGCCAGCGGCTACTATCCGTCCTACCGGCACCTGGCGCGGGAGGACCTCGACCTGGTGCTGCACCTCGGAGACTACGTCTACGAGGGCGGCATCCCCGCCGACGGCGGCTACCGCGGGCAGGACACGCCCGACGTGCTGCGCTCCGCGCCGCTGGACCTCGAACGCTGGCGGATGCAATACGCCCTCTACAAGAGCGACCCCGACCTGCGGCTCGCGCACGCGCGGTTCCCGTGGCTGGTGACGTGGGACGACCACGAGGTCAGGAACGACTACGCGGGTACCGAGCAGGAACAGGCGGGCGACATCAGCGCGTTGCGGGCGGCCGCGTACCAGGCGTGGTACGAGCACCAACCCGTGCGCGCGCCCTCGCGGCACGACGCGCTCGGCGGGCCCCGCATCCACCGCAGGCTCCGCTGGGGCAGGCTCGCGCAGCTCGACGTGGTCGACGGCAGGCAGCACCGGAGCGTGCCGCCGTGCGGCTGGGGCGAGGCGGACGCGTGCGCGGCCGCGTACGCGCCCGACGTGACGATGCTCGGCTTCCAGCAGGAGAGGTGGCTCTACGACGGGTTCGCCGCGTCGTCGGCGACGTGGAACCTCCTCGGCAGCAACGTGATGATGGCGCGGCTCGATCACGACGGGCCCTCGGGCAGCAGGCTGTGGCACGACGCGTGGGACGGCTTCCCCGCCGCCCGCAAGCGCCTCACCGACGCCTGGACGCGCCACGGCGTGCGCAATCCGGTGGTCGTCACCGGCGACTGGCACTCCAGCTTCGTCAACGACATCCACGGCGACTTCGACCGCCCCGACTCCCCCGTGGTCGCGACCGAGTTCGTCGGCACGTCCGTCTCCTCCAACGGCGACGGCGAGGTCTATGGGCCCTACTACGGGCCGATGATCAAGTACAACCCGCACATCCGGTTCTTCGACGGCGACCGGCGCGGTTACGTCCGGTGCCGGGTCGACCGCAAGGAGTTCCGGGCAGACCTGCAGATGGTCGACACGGTCGGCCGCCGCGACGCCGGCGAGTCGACGTTCGCGTCGTTCGTGGTCGAGGAGGGCAGGCCGGGCGCGCACCGTGCGTGACCCGGCGTGGTCGTCCGGTCGGGTGAAGAGAGGCGACCCGCCGCGTTCGGTTTCCGGTAACCCGGAGTCCCCGTGGCGGGCATCCCTCGCACGCAACCTCTCTGGTGCCACCACCCCAGAGAGAGAGGCGCCTCCATGTCCCCGACTCCCCTGCGCGGCCTCTGCCTGATCGCGGTCGCCGCCCTCGCTCTCGCCGGCTGCGGCCAGAGCGCGGCCAACGACGACGGCGGTTCCGGTGAGGCCGACACACTCGTCTTCGCGTCGATCCCCTCCGAGGAGTCGACGAGCCTGCAGGAGTCGTTCCAGCCGGTGATCGACATGCTGGAGCGGGAGACCGGCAAGGAGATCGAGTTCCAGCAGGCCACCGACTACGCGGCGATCATCGAGGGGCAGCGGGCCGGAAAGATCGACATCGCGCAGTACGGCGCGTTCTCATACGTGCTCGCCCGCAACAGCGGCGTCGAGACGACGGCCGTCGCCTCCCAGGTCGAGGAGAAGGGCGCCGAGCCGGGCTACCAGTCCTACGGCATCGTCAACGCCGGCTCACCGGTACGCGACCTCGCCGGTTTCCGGGGCAAGAAGACCTGCTTCGTCGACCCCGGCTCCACCTCGGGCTACCTCTACCCCACGGCCGGGCTGATCAACGAGGGCATCGACCCCGAGTCCGGCATCACGCCCGTCATGGCCGGCGGGCACGACGCCTCCGTACTCTCCGTCGCGAGTGGACAGTGTGAGGTCGGCTTCGCCATGGACAGCATGGTCGACAGGCAGCTGATCCAGAAGGGACAGTTGAAGGCGGGCGAGGTGCGCACGGTGTGGAAGTCCGAGGTGATCGCGGGCCCGCCGATCGCGGTGAGCGACGACCTCGACCCGGCCCTGCGGGACAGGATCGCCAGGGCCGTGCAGGAGAAGGCCAACGTGGACTACCTGCGCGCCAACGGATTCTGCGGTGAGGACTGCGTCGTCGGCGACGACGTGTGGGGCTTCGCGAAGGTCGACGACGGCTTCTTCGACGGCGTGCGCCGGGTCTGCGACATCACGAAGGACGAGCAGTGCACGACGTCGTGACGTTCCAGCGGGTCAGCAAGCGGTTCGGGGCCACCCTCGCGCTCGACGAGGTGTCGCTGAGCGTGCCGGAGGGGCAGATCGCCGTGCTGCTCGGCCTCTCCGGGTCGGGCAAGTCAACGCTGCTGCGCCACGTCGACGGGCTCCAGCGCGCCAGCGCGGGCTCGGTCAGCGTGCTCGGCACCGACCTGGCGACGGCCAGCGGGGCACGGCTGCGGGCGCTGCGCCGCCGGGTCGGCTTCGTCTTCCAGCAGTTCCACCTCGTCGGCGCGCTCACGGTGCTGGAGAACGTCTGCACCGGCGCACTGGGCACGCTGCGCGGCCCGCGCCTCGGGCTGTTCACCTACCCGAAGCGCGTGCGACAGGAGGCGCTGGGGCACCTCGACCGCGTGGGGTTGGCCGAGCAGGCGTTCCAGCGCGCCGACACGCTGTCGGGCGGGCAGCAGCAGCGGGTCGCCATCGCGCGGGCCCTGCTGCAGCGGCCGGAGATCCTGCTCGCCGACGAGCCGGTGGCCTCGCTCGACCCCGAGTCGGCAGGACAGGTGATGGGGCTGCTGCGCGAGATCAGCGCTGAGCAGAACCTCACCGTGCTGTGCAGCCTCCACCAGGTCGACCTCGCGCTGAGCTGGGGCGACCGCGTCGTCGGGCTCCGCTCGGGCCGCGTAGTGCTCGACCGGCAGGCCGCTGGGCTCGGCCGCGACGAGGCGATGGCCGTGTACTCGGCTGTCGCGCGCGTTCCTGCCGCCGCATGAGCCGCGCGGTAGCCGAACGCAGGACCCTGCCCGCTCCGTCCGGGCCGGGAATGGCGGCGACGGTCGTGGTGCTCGCCATACTCGGCGCCGGGGTGTGGGCGGCGAGCGACCTCGGCATCAACGTCGCCACGCTCGTCGACAGCGTCGGCAACGCCGCCGACTTCGCCCGGCGGATGTTCCCACTGGACTTCCCCTCGGCCGGGGAGCTGCTCCGACTCTGCGGCACGACGCTGGCGATCGTGGTGTCGGCGACACTGCTCTCGGTGCTGCTGAGTGTCCCGGCCGCCGTCCTCGCGGCGGGCAACACCACGCCTAACGCCGCCGCCCGCGTCGGCTCGCGGGCGGCGATCGTTCTCGCCAGGGCGGTGCCCGACGTGGTGCTGGCCATTGTGTTCATCCGCGTGTTCGGGCTCGGCTCGATGGCCGGGGTACTCGCGATGGGCCTGCACTCGGTGGGCATGGTCGGCAAGCTCTACGCCGACGCCGTCGAGCAGATCGACGAGGGACCGCGCACCGCAGTGCGCGCGGGCGGCGCCGGCCGTTCGCAGGAGCTGGCGAGCGGTGTGCTGCCGCAGGTGCTGCCCGCGTTCGTGTCGACCGCGCTGCACCGGTTCGACATCAACCTGCGCGTGTCGGTGCTGCTCGGCTTCGTCGGCGTCGACGGCCTCGGGTTCGCGATCGCCTCGGCGTTCCGGGAGCTGGACTACCGGCGCGGCATGGCACTCGCCTTCGTGGTGCTCGTGCTGTGCGTGCTGGCGGAGCTGCTTTCCGGCGCGATCCGGCGCGCGCTCACCCGCGCGCCGCTGAGCCGGGCCCGGCCCGCACCGGGCCGGATCAGTCCACCGTGGACGCCGAGCCGTGTCCGCCGCAACGTCTACGGCCTGGTCGCGGCACTCGTGGTGCTGGCCTCGCTGTGGGGCGCGGAGCTCTCCCCCGCCGGCTTCGTCGACGGGCTCAGCAGGCTGGGCACCACGCTCGGGCTGTTCTGGCCGCCCGAGACCGGCGGAATCCTTCCCGACCTGCTCACGGCACTGTGGGTGACGGTGAAGATCGCGCTCGCGGCGACGCTGCTCGGCGCCGTGCTCGCACTGCCCATCGGGGTGCTCGCCGCTCGCAACGTGGCGCCGTCGCCGAGGGTGGGTGCCGTGTTCCGCGGGCTGATCGTGCTCATCAGGGGCATCCCCGAGCTCGTGCTCGCGGTGGTGTTCGTGGTGCTCACCGGGCTCGGTGAGGTCGCGGGGACGCTCGCGCTGGCGGTCGGCGCGGTCGGTCTGCTCGGCAAGCTCGTGGCCGACTCGCTGGAGGAGGTCGACGAGCGCGTGGAGAACGCCGTGCGCGCCACCGGGGCGACGCGCTGGCAGGTGTTCGCGTCGGCCACGGTGCCGCAGGCCGCGCCCGCGTTCGTCGGACACGTCCTGTACCAGCTCGACGTCAACATCCGCTCCGCGACACTGCTCGGCATCGTCGGCGCCGGAGGCATCGGCTTCTACCTCCAGAACGCGTCAAGGGTGCTGGAGTTCGGCGTGGTCACCACCGTGCTGCTGCTGGTGTTCGCGCTGGCGATGGCGGTGGAACTGATCGCGGTGTGGCTGCGAAGGGTGGCCGGCTAGTTCGCGACAAGCGTGCCGGATGTTCACCTGCGGGGCCGGTCGCGTTGGCCGCGGCGAAGTTGTCCGGACAAGCAAGGGGCGCAGGGTCGTGGACATGAGCTCGACGAGATACCTGGAGATCGCCGAACGGCTCGCCGCCGAACTGGCCGGCCGCCCCGCGGGCACGCGGGTGGCCAGCGAGCCCGAGCTCGCGCAGCGGTTCGGGGTCGGCAGGGCGGCGGCCCGTTCGGCACTGCAGGAGCTGGAGCGACGCCTGCTGGTGCGCCGCGTGCAGGGCGCGGGCACGTTCGTCAACCGGCGCATCGACTACGTGATCTCACACAGCAGACCGCCGTCGTGGAGTGCCACAGTGCAGGCGGCCGGAGCGGTGCCGCGCTCGGTGATCAAGGACGTCGACCGGCTCCCGCTGCCGGCCGGGCCGGCGGCACAGCTGCGCCGCGAGCCCGGCACGCTCGCCCACCGCGTGGCCCGCGAGTTCTACATCGACGACCTGCTGGCGACCTGGATCCAGGAGTGGATCCCCGTCGACGTGGTGCCGGAGCTGGAGCTGGCGCTGCAGGCGGCGGACTCGCTCGACCTCGTGCTGCGGCAGATGGGCCGGGTGAAGCCCGTGCGCGCCTGGTGCCGCGCGAGCCTCGACGTGCCGCCGCCCGAGGTGGTGCGCAACCTCCGCATCGAGGCGAGCGCACCCACGTGGCAGGTGGAGAGCCTCAGCTGCGACGCCGAGACCGGCGCGGGCCTCACCTGCAGCACCGCGTGGACACGCGCCGACGCCGTCCGCATGGTCGTCGAGCTCCAGGAGACCTTGCATCCCGACCAACCCGAGGAGGAGCAGCGGTGACAGAAGTGAGCCGCGAGGAACGCTGCGGCCTGCTGGCCGAGGCGGAACCGGACGAGCTGCGGGCGCTGGCCGACCAGTGCCTCGCCGACGGCGCCGACGTGCGCGTGCTCGTCGGCCCCGAGATCGGCTTCGTCACGGCACAGGTGCGCGAACCCGTTGCGGCGGAACGGTTCCTGCTCGGCGACGTGCTCGCGTCCCGCGCCGAGGTGGAGCTGGCCGGGCACCGCGGGTGGGCCATGCGGCTCGGTGACGACCGGGCCTCGGCGCTCGCCGCGGCGGTGCTCGACGCCGAGGTCGAGGCCGCTCGGCCGCACGCGGCCGATGTCGCCGAGCTGTGCGCGCGCGTGGCCCGCAGGAGGCAGGAGCGCGAGGCCGCCGAGTGGGCCGAGCTCGCGCCGACCGTCGTCGAGTTCGAGGAGCTGACATGAACCAGACGGCCGATCTGATCCGGTCGGCGACCCTGCGCCCCGACGAGTCGCAGCGCAGCTTCCGGGCGACGCTCGACGCCATCGCCCGCCCCGGCCGCGTGACGCGGCTTCCCCAGGAGTCCCTCGAGACGGTCCCGGCCGCACTGCTGCCCGTGCTCGCGCTGGCCGACCTCGGCACAGGCGTGCACGTCCTCGCCGACGACCCGCGCTGGGCCGACGTCACCGGCGTGGTCACCAACGCCGCGCCCGCCCCGCTCCACCGCGCCCGCCTCGTCGCGGCGCTGCGACCCGTCACGGCCGCCGAGCTGCGCTCGCTGTGCCGGGGCAGCGCCACCGCGCCTGAGGACGGCGCGCTCGCGGCTCTCGCGGTGCCCGATGTCACCGGCGGCGAGCAGCCGTTGCGGCTGACCGGCCCCGGCCTCCCCGGCGAGGTCGTGATCGCGCCGCGGGGCCTGCCCGAGGGGTTCGCCGCCGCCAGGGGACACGGCGACTTCCCCGCCGGGATCGACCTGCTGCTCGTCGCACCCGACGGCAGGCTGCTCGGCCTGCCTCGCA
This sequence comes from Prauserella endophytica, assembly GCF_005146945.1. GTDB lineage: Bacteria > Actinomycetota > Actinomycetes > Mycobacteriales > Pseudonocardiaceae > Prauserella_A > Prauserella_A endophytica. The sequence continues at coordinate 247,962 of NZ_SWMS01000003.1, read as the reverse complement.
GCACCCACCTCGAACTCGTCACCAGCAGGGAGGACTGATGGGCTACTCCGGAGCACGCGGCGGGCTCGAGGCGATCCTCGCCGCCGAAGACCTCGTCCGCCGCGCCCGCGACCACGCACCCGCGCCGTGGGCGCCGAACGAACAGATCACCGCCCGGTTCCGGCTCGCCGTCGACCGCGTCATGGGCGAGGCCGGGCTGTACCACGCGGACACGTCGGCGGCCGCGCTGCGGCAGGCCGAGGGCGACCCGCTGGAGGCGGCACACCTGGTGCGCGCACACCGGTCCACGCTGCCGAGGCTGGCCGTGAGCGAGCCCATCGACCCCGACGAGATGGTGGTGCTGCGCCGCATCGTGCCCGCCTTCCGCGAGCCCGACGGCCCACAGCTGCTCGGCCGCACCACCGACTACACCGGCAGACTGCTCGAACAGCCCGCCGGTCCCCCGCCGCGGCGGTCCCACACGCCGGCGACGCCGCCCGAGCGGACCGAGACCCAGCGCAGGCCGGGCCGGTTCCTCGACCTGCTCCGCAAGCTCGACCTCGTGGTGGACCACCGGCGCGTCGACGACCCGGAACCGTTCGACATCACCCGCAAGCCCGCCCGGCCACCCGCCGAACGGTCCGCCGCGCTCGCGTCCATGGCCCGCGCGGAGACCGGGGCCCTCGTCGCCCTGTGGTACCGCTCGATCCTCGGCCCCGACGGCGACATCCACGAGGTGACCCTCGGCGAAGTCCGTCACGGCAGGCTCCCGCTGCGAGTGCGTCACCCGCACACCGGCAACCCGGTGCGGGTCGGCGAGTTCCGCGCCACGGAGGCCGAGGCGATCGAGGACCTCGACGGAGCCGACGAGGACCGCAGCCGCTTCGACGTCGGCTACGGCCTGTGCTTCGGCCACAACGAGCGCAAGGCCATCGCGATGGCCAACCTCGACGTCGCCAACCGCCGCTTCGGCCGCACCGGACCGCTGGAGCAGCTGCTGCTGCTCACCACCGACGGCCTCGACTCCGCAGGCTTCCTGGAGCACCTCAAGCTCCCCCACTACGTCACGTTCCGCTCGATGGTCGAGCGCAAGCAGGCCATGCGCGCCGCGGCCGAGGCAGGCCCCCGCGTCGCCGAACCGGCAGGACAGGAGTGCCGATGACGTCCACACTGGACACACTGCTCACCGAGCGGGAGAAGGATCTCCACCTGGGCATCCTCGATGAGGGCGCCAAGCGCGAGATCCGCCGCGCCACGCTCACCGCCGTGTGCGTGCCCGGCTACCAGGTGCCGTTCGGCTCGCGGGAGATGCCCGTGGCCCGCGGCTGGGGCTCCGGCGGCCTCCAGGTCACCCTCGGCGTGATCGGCGCCGACGACACCGTGAAGGTGATCGACCAGGGCGACGACGCCGGCGTGAACGCCACGAACCTGCGCCGCATGATCGCCGCCACCACCGGCTGCGCCGGCACCGCCGACACCCGCGAGGCCACGATCGTGCAGACCCGGCACCGGGTGCCCGAGGAACGCCTGCGCGAGGGCCAGGTGCTCGTGCTGCAGGTGCCCGTGCCCGAGCCCCTGCGCGGCGTGGAGAAGTCGGTGGTCGAATGCGCCCGCATGCACGCTGAGGGCGACTACTCGGCGATGTGGGTCAGCCTGTACGAGGACCTCGTCCGCAACGGCATGATCACCAGGACCACGGGCTACCCGGTGCTCGTCGGCGGCCGCTACGTGCTGGCGACGACGCCGATACCCCGCTGGGACGTGCCGCGCCTGCACGAGAGCGAGCACCTGAGTCTCTTCGGCGCTGGCAGGGAGAAACGGATCTACGCGATCCCGCCGCACACCGACGTCCGGCCGCTCACGTTCGACGACGTGCCGTTCGAGGTCGAGCACGCGCCGGGAGCGCGATGTGTGCTGTGCGGCAGTGACGACGTCTTCCTCGTCGAGGCGGGCACCACGGGCGCGTACGCGTGCAGCGACACCGAATGGTGCGCCCGCGTGCGTGAGGGCGACGCCGACACCGAGGCGCACCACGCGCGTGCCCCGCTGCACCTGCTACCCGACCCTTCGGCGCGCCTGCGCGCGCCGGCCACCACCACGGCGCGTCCCGGGCGCCCGCGCCCGGTGCTGCCGGAAGGGCAGGACTGGGCGCTGCGCGTCGACGGCCTCGGCAAGGTGTTCGGCCCCGGCGCGGCCGACGCGGTTCCCGGCACCGGACCCGAGCACGGCACCGCCATCAGCCCGGCCACCGGCGCGATCGTCGCCGCGTGGGACGTGTCGTTCGACGTGGCACCCGGTGAGGCACTCGGCGTGATCGGCGAGTCCGGGTCGGGCAAATCGACCGTGCTCGGCTGCGTGATCGGCGACGAGCAGGCCACCACCGGGGCAGTGCGGCTCGCCGCCCTCGATGAGGGGCGCACCGATCTGCTGACACTGCCCGGTGACGCCCGCAGGCGGCTGCGCGTCGACTCGATGGCGGTCGTGCACCAGAATCCGGCCGCGGGCCTCGACCTACGGGTCACCGCGGGCGGCAACATCGCCGAACGGCTCACGGCCGCGGGCTGGCGAAGCTACCACGACATCCGCAGGCGCGCGGCCGAACTGCTCGACCGCGTCGAGGTGCCACTCACCCGGATGGATGATCCGGTGAGGACGTTCTCCGGCGGCATGCGCCAGCGCGTGCAGATCGCCAAGGCGCTCGCCACCGAACCACCGGTGCTGCTGCTCGACGAGCCCACCACCGGGCTCGACGCCTCCGTCGCCGCCGGGGTGCTCGACCTGCTGCGCGGCCTGCTAGCCGAGCGCGACATCGCCGCCGTGGTGGTCAGCCACGACTTCGCGGTGATCGAGGCGCTCACCGACCGCACGCTGGTGATGCAGCTCGGCCGCGTGGTCGAGCGCGGGCTCACCGACCAGCTCTTCCACGACCCGCACCACCCCTACACCCAGCGGCTCGTCGCCGCGGCACGGAGGTGACCGCCATGCCGGTGCTCTCGATCCGAGGGCTGCGCAAGTCCTTCACCCTGCACACCATCGACGGGCGCACGGTGTCGTCACTGCACGGCGTGGACCTCGACGTCCACGAAGGCGAGCACGTGGCGCTCGCCGGACCGAGCGGCGCGGGCAAGTCGTCGCTGCTGCGCTGTGTGCACCGCACCTACCTGCCCGACTCCGGCTCGGTGCGGCTGGGCGACCTCGAGCTCACCGAACTGCCCGACCGCGCGATGGCGCGCCTGCGCGGCCGCGAGTTCGGCTACGTCTCACAGTTCCTGAGCGCGCCGCCGAGGACCGGTCCCATGGAGGTGGTGGCGGCCGCGGCCAGGCGGCGCGGGCTCGACGCCATCGAGGCGCGCGAAGCGGCCGCCGAGTCGTTGCGGCGGCTCAACCTGGACGAGGCGTTGTGGGACGTCGACTGCTCCGTGCTCTCCGGCGGCGAGCGCCAGCGCGTCAACCTCGCGGCGGGCACGGTCCGCCCGCCGCGGCTGCTGCTGCTCGACGAACCGGTGTCGGCGCTCGACCCCGCCAACCGCGAGGCGGCACTGGACCTCGTCCAGGCCCTGACGGGCCAGGGCGTGGCCGTGCTGGCGGTGTTCCACGACCTCGACGCCATGCGCAGGCTCGCCACCCGGGTGGTGCTGATGCGCGACGGGCTGATCGCCGAGCAGGGCTCCCCTGCCGAGCTGCTGGAGGCGGCATGACCACACTGACCGCGCCGTGGACGCTCGCGGCCCCTCCGAACGACTACGTACTGGGTCACGTGCGCGCGGTCCTGCCGGACCGGGTGCTGGAAGACGCGCTGGTGGCCGTACGCGACGGTGTGCTCGCGGCCGTCGAGCCGCACCGCCCCGGCGTGGTGGCCGATGTGGACGGTCAGGGACTGCTGTGCCTGCCGGGACTGGTTGACGTGCACAGCGACGGACTGGAGAAGGAACGCCTGCCGAGGCCCGGCGCCGAGCTGCCGATCGAGTTCGCGCTGCTGTCGTTCGAGGGCAAGCTGCGGGCGGCAGGAGTGACGACCGTGTTCCACGGCGCCGGATTCGAGGAGAGCCTCGGCCGGGGCCTCGCGCGGTCGGTCGCCACTGCGCTGGACCTGTGCCGGACCGTGGACGTCCAGCGGGACGCGCTCGTGGACCACCGGATCCTGTACCGGCTCGACGTGCGCTGCCCCACCGGCCTCGCGGCACTGCGAGAGCGGCTCGCCGGGGTGGATGGCCCAGCGCTCGTGTCGCACGAGGACCACACGCCGGGCCAGGGCCAGTACGCCGACCGCACGTACTACGAGCGCTACCTCGCCGGCACACGCGGGATGAGTGACGCCGAAGCACGCGAACACGTCGACGAGCTGATCTCCGATCGGGAGGGCAGACTCGCTGTGCGCGACGAGTCGCTGGAGTGGCTCGGGAGCCAGGCCAGAGCGGGCAAGGTGCGGCTGCTCGGCCACGACCCCGACTCGGCCGCCGAGATCACCGCGTTACGGGAGCGGGGCGGGCTGGTCGCGGAGTTCCCCACGACCGTCGACGCGGCGCGGGCCGCGAGGGAGCAGGGGCTCGCCGTCGTGATGGGCGCGCCGAACGTGCTGCGCGGCGGCTCGCACAACGGCAACGCGTCCGCGCGGGAGCTGGTGTCGCACGGCCTCGTGACGGCGCTGGCGTCGGACTACCTGCCGTCGGGACTGCTCGGCGCCGCGCTGCTACTGGCCGGGCAGGGACTGGTGAGTCTGCCCGAGGCCGTGGCGCTGGTGACCGGCGGCGCCGCCGAGGTCGCCGGGCTCCCCGACCGCGGCCGGCTCGAGCCGGGGCTGCGGGCCGACCTCGCGCTCGTGGCGCCGGGCACCCCGTGGCCCGCGGTTCCCGCCGTGCTGCGCGCGGGCGAGCCGGTGAGGATGGAGCTGTGAGCACGAAGATCGCCTGGCCCGTTCCCGAACCCGAGCTGCCCGAGGGCGTGCACGACGCACTGGCCGCCGCCGCCCGCGCGGCGTCGGCGGCCTACGCCGCCGCGCGACGCCGCTTCACCAGGGACGAGCTCGCCGAGGAGATCGCCGACGGCGCCGACGGCACCCCCACGATGCGCGTAGACCAGCTCGTGGAAGACGCGATCGCCGGCGCGGCGGCTCAGTCGAGGGTGAACCTGCTGAGCGAGGAGGCCGGGTTCGTCGACAACGGCTCGGCTGTGACGCTCGTCGTCGACCCCATGGACGGCTCGGCCAACGCCGCCGCCGGCGTGCCCCTGTGCTGCTTCGGCGGCGTGGTGGCCGTCGACGGCAGGCCCACGGAGGCGCTGACGACGTGGCTCGACACGGGACGGGCCTGGCACGCCGTGGCCGGCCGGCCGGTGCGGTACCGGACGAGCGGCCGCACGACGGTCAAGGGCGCTGCGGTGAGCATGCTGCGGCCGAAACCGGCGAGCGCCGATGCGTGGTGGCGCGTGGAGCAGACCGCGGGTCGCGTGCGGATCCTCTCGAGCACGGTGCTGGAGGCCGCACTGGTGGCGGAAGGCTCCACGGACGCCTTCTGCGACCCGGGATCCGACACCCACCGCATTGTCGACCTCGCGGCGGCCATGGTCACGGTGCCCGCAGCGGGTGGTGCCGTGCTGGACGCACGGGGCAGGCCGCTGGAGATCGATCCCGACCTGCGGCGGCGTTGGTCGGGTGTCGTGGCGGCGAGCCTGCCGCTGGCGGAGGAGCTCGCGGCGCTCGTCACCGGATGAGCTCCCGGGCGTAGTTGGCCACGGAGCGCTGGTACCTGGGCAAATGGGGCGCGAGTGCGGTGAGCGCGTGCGAAACCGCCTCGCGCCCCCTGCCCGCGTCGGCGAGGGCGAGCGCGAGGAAGGCCCTGACCGCGTCGTCGAGGTGGTCGGACGTCAGGTCCAGTTCCGCGGTGAGGAGCGCGACGCTCTCGTCCACCTCTCCGAGGTTGCGCAGCGAGCTGGCCAGCTGGATCACCGCGCGCCGCCTGCGTTCGCCGTCGAGTCCGTGGTCCAGCGCCTTGCGGTAGAGCTGTACGGCCTGGCCGGGATGGCCGGTCGAGTCGAACGCGCCCGCGCGTTCGAACAGCGCCACGGCGTCCTCCGGCGGCCGCTCGGCGGCGAGGCGGTCGATGAGGGCCAGGAAGTCCGCTTCGGTGTGCTGGTCGAACGACGCCCACGCGTCGTCGATACGGCGTTGCCACTCGGTGTCGGTCACGTCCGCAGCCTACGTCGGCGGACGTAAGCGGGTAACGCGCTTCCGGGCGGACGACTGCGCGCCTCCTCGCGCCCACGATAAGTGCCATGAGCGATCCCGTCGAAACCACCGCGCTGACCAAGCGCTACGGCGACCTCGTCGCCGTCGACCAACTGGACCTCACCGTGCGCCATGGCGAGGTCTACGGCTTCCTCGGCCCGAACGGCGCGGGCAAGACCACGACCCTGCGCATGCTGCTCGGGCTCATCCGGCCGACGTCGGGTGACGTGCGGCTCCTCGGCCACGCTTCGGGTGCGGGGCGACGCCTCGCGGGTGTCGGGGCGTTGATCGAGGGGCCCGGCTTCTATCCGTACCTCTCGGGCCGCGACAACCTGCGCGTGCTCGCCCGCCATGCGGGTGTCGGACGCGGGCGCGTGGCCGAGGTGCTCGACATCGTCGACCTCGCCGAACGCGCCGGCGACCGGTACTCGACGTACTCCCTCGGCATGAAGCAGCGGCTCGGGCTCGCGGCGGCGATGCTGAAGGACCCCGGGCTGTTGATCCTGGACGAGCCCACCAACGGTCTCGATCCGGCCGGGATGGCCGACATCCGCGCCGTGGTCCGCGGCCTCGCGGACGAAGGGCGCACCGTCCTGCTGTCGAGTCACCTGCTCGGCGAGGTCCAGCAGATCTGCGACCGCGTGGGCATGATCTCCCGAGGGCGACTCGTCGCCGAGCTGTCGGTGGCGGAGCTGCGCGCGAGCGGGCTGCTGGTCGTGGCCGATCCGATCGATGACGCCAGGGCCCGCGTGGCCGCGCTCGTCGGGGAGGACCGGGTCCGGGTCGACGGGCACGTCCTTCGGCTGGACGTCGAGGCAGGACTGGCTGCCACGATCAACGCGGAGTTGGTCCACTCTGGACTTTCGGTCCGTGAGCTTCGGCCCGCCGAGGCCGATCTCGAACAGACTTTCCTCGAACTCACCGGAGGTGGTTCTCGTGGTACTCGATGACGTTCGCGCCGAGTCGATCAAGCAGATTCGCCGCCCCGCGCACTGGCTGTTGCTGGGCGTGGGTGTGGTACTCACGTTGACCTTTGCCTACGTGATCCCGTATCTGGGGTACACCGGGCAGTCGGAGGGGCCCGGTGGCGGCCGGGGGCTGGAGTCGATGCTCCCGGCCGAACTGGTGGGCAACACCATTGCCGGAACGCCGGTGTTCGTCGGTGCGCTCGCGTTGATCTTCGGGGTGCTCGTGGCCGGGAGCGAGTACGGCTGGGAGACTTGGAAGACCGTGCTCACGCAGGGGTCGTCGCGGCTGGGCGTTTTCGCGGCGAAGGTTCTGGTGGTGGGCCTGGGCTCGCTTGTGCTGGTGGCGGCCTTGCTCGTGACAGGCGCCTTGGCGGGGCTGGGTGTTGCCTTCATGGAGGGGCAACCTGTGGTGTGGCCTTCCGTCGGCGAGCTGGTTGTCGGCGCCGGTGGCGGCTGGCTGATCACGACGATGTGGGCGATGCTCGGTGTCTTCCTGGCTGTCGCGTTCCGGGGTATCGCGTTGCCCATCGGACTGGGACTCGTGTGGTTGCTGGCCGTGCAGAACCTGCTGGCCGCCGTGGCGGCGCCGTTGCTGGACTGGGTCGCCGAGTCGCAGAAGGTGCTGCCGGGACCGAATGCCGGGTCGCTGGTGGCGGCGTTGGGTGCGCCACAGGGAACGCCCGGAGTGTCCGCGCTCGTGGGCGCCGGGCAGGCCGCCGCGGTGGTCGGCGCCTATCTCGTCGTGTTCGCCGTTGCTGGTGCGTGGTTGCTGCGGCGGCGGGATGTGCTGTAGGCGCTTTCGAGGGGCTGCGGCGGTTCGCACAAACTGTCCATTAGGGACAGTCGTCCCCAGGGAAAGGGAACGCGGATCGCCACGACCTCGACACCCGCACCGGCACCACACCCGTGGGCATGCACTACCGCGGCGATCCGGTCGAGCAGCCCCTCCCTTCCTGGCTTTTTTGGGTTGTCGTTGGAGGCGGCGGGAGATGAACGAGTCCCACATTCCCGCGCCGTATAGGACGTTATACACCCGTCTCGTGAGAACCTCGGTGAGACGTAACCCATGGCAGGAGGTCGAGCGTGTCCCCACGAGTCACCGTCGAACGCGACGGGCAGGTCCTGTTGATCGGCGTCAACCGGCCGGACAAGCGCAACGCTTGGGACCGGCAGACGATCGACGAGGTCGCCCTCGCCTACGACCGGCTCGCCGACGACCCGGAAGCCAGGGCCGGTGTGGTCTTCGGCCACGGCGAGCACTTCAGCGCCGGGCTCGACCTGGGAGACGTGTGGCCGGCGGTCACCGAGCACGGTCCTGACGCGCTCGCGGGCGCGGGGCGACACGATCCCTTCGGCCTGTGGAAGGAGCCGGTGCCGAAACCGGTGGTGATGGCCGTGCAGGGCATCGCCTTCACGCTGTCGATCGAGCTGGCGCTCGCGAGTGACATCGTGATCGCCGCCGAGGACGTCCGATTCCGGCAGCTGGAGATCGGGAGAGGCATCCTCCCCTTCGGTGGTGCGACGCTGCGGGCGCCCGCCCAGCTGGGGTGGGGCAACGCGATGAAGTTCCTCCTCACCGGCCAGGAGTTCGGGGCGGACGAGGCGTACCGCGTCGGCCTCGTGCAGGAGGTCGTGAAACCCGGTGAGCAGCTGGACCGCGCCATGGCATTGGCCAAGCTGATCGCGGCGCAGGCACCGCTCGGGGTACAGGGCACGCTGGCCAACGCGAGGGTGGCCCTTCGGTCGGGCTCGGAGCGGGCCGCCGCCGAGCATCTCCGCGCGACGCTGCCCGGCGTGGTCGTTAGCGAGGATGCGAAGGAAGGCCTACAGAGCTTCCTCGAACGCCGCGAAGCCCGCTTCACCGGTAAGTGACCAACAGCCCCAAGGCCACCTTCGTCGTGCCCACGACAGAGGTGGCCTTGGGGCGGCTACGAAAACAGGCTCACGGGCCAGGGCGCTGGACGTCCCCTCGCCAGGCGCCGGTCTCACGGCCGCGCTCCTCGATGAACTTCTTGAACCGCTGAAGGTCACCGTTGACGCGCTGGTCGATCATGCCGGTCTTGTCGGCCACGTTCTCGGCGAAGCCCTCGGGGTCGATGTCCATCTGGGCCGTCACCCGGGTCACGTTGTCGCCGATGCGGTGGAAGGTGATCACGCCGCCGTGGTTGGGCCCGGAGTCCGACGTCCAGGCGACGCGCTCGTCGGGGTGCTGTTCGGTGATGGTGGCGTCGAACTCCCGCGTGCTGCCGCCGATCTTCGTGACCCAGTGGGTGTGGGTCGCGTCGAGCTGACGGACCTCCTCGACGCCTTCCATGAACTCCGGGAAGGACTCGAACTGGGTCCACTGGTTGTACGCGGTCGAGACCGGAACGTTCACGTCTACCGCCTTGGTGATCGTGCTCACCACACACTCCTTGTCTCGCTGGGGGACGACGCGACGGTTGTGCATCACGTCTTGCAGTTCGGGTACCCGCGCCGGCATGACATACACATCAGCCCCGGAGCCGGACCCGGCCACCGTCGAAGCCGTCGGCAAGCTCACCGAAGCGCTCGAGACCGTGGAGGTCGCGCGCGGACACCTCTACGCCTTCCACCGGCTCACCGGCACGGCGGACTTCACACTGGACGAGGCCATCGACCTCCTGCGCCACGCAGGCCACCACGACCTGGCGGAACGACTGGAGACGGAACTGCTCGGCCGCAACGTGCTCCCCGGCCGGTGGACCTACCAGGTCGTGGAGGACTACGAGGACACCTACTACGACGTGTTCCGCGCGTTCGAACGACAGGCCCGCGAGCTGACCGGCGGCAGGCGGCACCTGCACGAGGCGGAGCTGAAACGCAACCGCCGCACCGACGGGCTGCGGGGACACGAGGCGTTTCCGGGCGAGCCGGTCGCCTGATGCAGACCTTCCTCCCCCACCCCGGCTTCCTCGACTCCGCGCACGTGCTCGACCGGCGCAGGTTGGGCCGCCAGCGCGTGGAGGCGCTGCAGATCCTGCGCGGCCTCACTGTGCCCACCTACGGCTGGCGGCACCATCCCGCGGTGCGGATGTGGACCGGCTACGAGGAGGCACTGACCCGGTACGGCCTCGACGTGTGCGCCGTGTGGTGCGCCGAAGGCCACGCCGACACCTGCGCCGGCAAACTGAGGGCCGACCTGGCCGGGGCCGTCGGCATCACCGAGCCAAGGACGCAGGCGGAGCTGGCCGAGGCCGGTGAGGTGCCGCCGTGGCTCGGCGACCATGCCTTCCACCGCAGCCACCAGTCCGCGCTCGTCCGCAAGGACCCCGCCCACTACCGCCGCTGGTTCCCCGCCGTGCCCGACGACCTGCCGTATGTGTGGCCCGCGTCCGATCGGACGCGACGCGCCGCGTGAGCGAGCGTTTCACCCGGTGCGCAGAGGGAACTCCGCTGGGGCGAGCCGAGGAGGAGTCACATGGAGCCCGCTGCCGACCTGCCCGAACCGCGCTCACTGTGGATCGACAGCGCCCCCGCCCCGGTACGCGCAGATCGTGCCCTGCCCACCGAGGCCGACGTCGTCGTGATCGGCGCGGGCATCGCCGGACTCACCACCGCGTACCTGCTCGCGCGCGACGGCCGCTCCGTGCTCGTGCTCGAGGCGAAGGAGATCGCCGCGGGAGTCTCCGGGCACACGACGGCCAAGCTCAGCGCGCAGCACGCCCTCAAGTACGCCGGGCTGGAGCGCGCCAAGGGCCGCGAGGCGGCGGTGCGCTACGCCGAGACCCAGCATGCCGCTGTGGACTGGATCGCCAAGACCTCGACCGAACTGGGCATCGACTGCGACTTCGCCCGCCGCGACTCCTTCGTCTACACCACCGACACCGACCGGCTCGACGAGTTGAAAGCCGAGGCCGACGCCGCCGCGAGGGCCGGGCTGCCCGCGTCGTTCACCGACGACATCGGGCTCGACATCCCCGCCGTCGGCGCCGTCCGCTTCACCGGGCAGGCCCAGTTCCACCCCCGGCGCTGGCTGCTCGGCCTCGCCGACGAGATCGACCGGCTCGGCGGGCACATCGCCGAGCGCACACCCGCACAGGCCGTGACCGAATGGCCGACGCTGAGCGTCCGCACCCCACGCGGGCGGGTCCGAACCGACCACGTCGTGGTGGCCACCCACTACCCCATCCTCGACCGTGGCCTGTTCTTCGCCCGCCTCGACCCCGTGCGCGACCTCGTGGTCGCCGGTCCGGTGCCGGTGGAACGGATCCCGGCCGGCATGTACCTCGACGCCGTCACCCACCACTCGGTGCGCGGCTACGACAGCGGAGCCGAGCCGATGGCCGTCGTCGGCGGCGAGCACTACCGCACCGGCGAGAACCTCGACGTCGAGGCCCGGCACCGCAGGCTCGCCGCTTGGGCGCGGGACCTGCTGGAGCTGCGCGTCACCCACCGGTGGTCGGCCCACGACATGTCCACTCCCGACTCCGTCCCCTACGTCGGCCGGTACCACCCGCTCACCGGCCGGGTGTGGGTGGCCACGGGCTTCGGCCAGTGGGGCATGACGGGCGGCACCGCGGCCGGGCAACTGCTGCGCGACCTGATCCTGGGCGAGGAGAATCCGGCGGCTTCGCTGTACGACCCCAACCGCGCGCACCTGCGCTCGGCGCCCGAAGTGGTCAGGGACAACGTCGCCGTCGCCCGGCACCTCGTCGGCGACCACGCCCGCGCCCTGCGCACACCGTCCGAACTGGACGGCCTGCCCGCGGGTGAGGCCACGGTCACCCGCGTCGGCACCAGGATGACCGCGGCCTACCGCGCGCCGGACGGCGAGCTGCTCGCCGTGAGCGCCCGCTGCACCCACCTCGGCTGCCTGGTCACCTTCAACAACGCGGAACGGACGTGGGACTGCGCCTGCCACGGCTCGCGGTTCGGCACCGACGGCTCGGTGATCCAGGGCCCGGCGACCCGGCCGCTGCGCCGGCTCAACGAGGGACCGGACGACTGAGCCCGGCCCGCAAGCTGGGCGTCGAGGAGGAGTTCCTGCTCGCCGACCCGGTCGCCTGGCACACCGTCCCGGCCGCTGCCGACGTGCTCGCCCGTGCCGAGCCCTACGCGGGCACGTGCCAGCCCGAGCTGCGAGCGAGCCAGGTGGAGGCCGCCACGGCCATCCGCTCCACCCGCACGCAACTCCACGCCGATCTGCTGGCGGGCAGGCGGGTGCTCGGCGCCGCAGCCGAGCGCGCGCACGCCGTTCTCGTCTCCTCTGGTGCGCCCGTGCTCGCCGGACCCGAACCACCCGGGGGACCCGATGCCCGGTTCGCGCTCATCGACGGGCGCTACCGCGCGCTCGTCAGCGGCTACCAGGCCTGCGGATGCCACGTGCACTGCGAGGTGCCGGACCGCGACCACGCCGTCGCGGTCGTGAACCACCTGAGGCCGTGGCTGCCCACGCTCCTGGCGCTGTCGGCCAACTCGCCGTTCGCCCACGGCCGCGACACCGGGTACGCCAGCTGGCGCATCATCGAGCAGTCCCGCTTCCCCGCCGCGGGAATCCCGCCCTGGTTCGCCTCCTTCGGCGAGTACCGGTCCGAAGTGGACCGGCTGCTGGCGTGTGGCGCGCTGGTGGACGACCGCATGACGTTCTGGCTGGCCCGCCCGTCCCCCACGCTGCCCACCGTCGAGGTACGGGCCGCCGACGCGGCCACCACCGCCGACGAGGCCCTGCTGCAGGCGATGCTGACGCGGGCGCTCGTCGACGCCGCACTCGCCGACCTCGCGGCGGGCCGGGAAGCACCTCACGGCAACGACCGCGTCGCCGCCGCGGCGCTCTGGTCCGCCGCGCGGTACGGCCTGACCGGGCCCGCCGTCGACCCGTGGCACGAGTGCGCGCGCCCGGCGAACGAGCTGGTGGCCCTCCTGCTCGAGCGCACCACGGCCGCGCTTGAGGAGACCGGCGACCTCGCGCTCGTCCGCGAGCTGCTCGCCCGGCTGTCGCGGCGCGGCACCGGCGCGCAACGGCAACGCCGCATCGCCGTGCACGGACTGCGTGGCGTCATGCGCGCGCTCGCGGCCGACACCCTGAGCCCGCTGTGACGAGCCCGGCGTTTCCTTTTCCCTGTTCGGGGGCATCACCGAACCATGCGTTTGCGGCGTAGTGACCCGTCCACGCCGGGTATCCGCAGACAACGGCGGGGCCGCGGTTTCAGCTACCGGGCTCCGGACGGCTCCCCCGTGACCGACCCGCGCACGCGCGACCGCGTCGACGGCCTCGTGATCCCGCCCGCGTGGCGCCGGGTGTGGATCTGTCCCGATCCCGACGGGCACATCCAGGCCGTCGGCTTCGACGACGCCGGGCGCCGCCAGTACCTCTACCACCCCGAATGGCGCCGGGCGCGTGACGAGGAGAAGCACGAGCGGGTGCTCGCGCTCGCAGGCAGACTGCCCGAAGTGCGCGAGACCATCGAACACGATCTCGCTCGCCGGGGTCTCGACCGGCGCCGCGTCCTCGCCGCCGCGCTGCGCATGATCGACCGCGGTGTGTTCCGTACCGGCGGTGAGGAGTACCTGGAGGCCAACGGGTCCCGTGGCGCCACGACACTGCTGCGCGAGAACGTGCGCATCCGCGGCGACGAGCTGACCTTCTCCTACACCGCCAAGGGCGGGCTCGAACGCGAGCTGACCATGCGCGACGGTGAGCTCGCCGCGGTGCTCAAGGCCCTGCGGCGGTGCCGGGCCGAGACCGACCGGCTGTTCGTCTGCCGCGACGGCCGCGGCTGGCACGAGCTCCACGCGGGCGAGGTCAACGAGCGGTTCAAGGAACTCGCCGGCGACGAGTTCACCGTCAAGGACCTCCGCACCTGGAACGCGACCGTGCTCGCCGCCGTCGCGCTCGCGGCGTCCGACCGGCCCTCCTCCCAGCGCGGCCGCAAGCGCGCGGTCACGGCCGCCATGCGCGAGGTGGCCGAGGAGCTGGGCAACACCCCCACGGTGGCGCGCAAGTCCTATGTGGACCCGAGGGTGATCGAGGCGTACGAGGACGGCGCCACCGTGGAGGCCGCCGTGCGCCGCGTGGGCAGGGAGGGCATCCGCACCGACCGCGACCGCGACCGCGTCGAGCGCGCCGTGGCCAGGATGCTGCGCCGCTACCGCGCGTAGACCGCGTCGTGCAGCCGCCGGATCAACCCCGCGTAGAGCGGCCCGGCCGGCCCGGCCCTCGCCAGTGCGGCGCGGGCGGCGTTCGCGCCCGGCCCACCGTGCACCGCTCCCCCGGGATGCGCCGAGGCGCCCGCGAGGAACAGACGATCGATCGGGGTGTCGGCCCGCCCGAGGCCGGGCACGGGCCGGAAGACCAATTGCTGGTGCATGGCGGCGCTGCCCGCGTTGACAGCGCCCTCGACGAGGCTCGGGTTGGCACGCTCCAGCTCGCGCGGCCCCTGCGGGTAGCGGCCGCGGATCCGGCTCCGGAAGCCCGGCGCGTGCCGCTCCACGATCGCCTCGATCCGGTCGGCGTAGCGGCGCAGCCGGTCGGGGTCCCACGCGTGCCCGCGCGGCACATGCGTGTACGCCCACGCCGTCTCGGTGCCCTCCGGCGAGCGTGTCGGGTCCGCCGTGCTCATCTGACCGACGACGAGCATCGGCTGCTCGGGCACGCTGCCCGCCGCCAGCTCCGCGCTGTAGCGGGACAGGCCGGGCAAATCGTTGTCCAGATGCACCGTCCCGGCTCCGGCCGCCTGCGGGTTGCTCCACGGGATCGGCCCCGACAGCGCCCAGTCGACCTTCACCGTGGCGTCGTCCCACTGGAACCGCCGCAGGTCCGTCACGAACCGCGACGGCAGCGCATCCTCCCCCACCAGGCGCAGGTACAGCGTCGGCGCGGGCACGTCGGCCAGCACCGCGCGGCGCGCCCGCACCCGGGCGCCCGAGGCGTCGGCGACCCCCAGCGCCCGGCCGCGCGCCGTCAGCACCCCCGTCACCTCCCGGCCACACGCGACGCGCCCTCCCCTGGCCGCCAACCGCTCCACCAGCGCGCCGCTGAGCCGGCCCGCGCCGCCCTCCGGCACGGGAAACCCGACGTCCTGGCCGAGCATGCACAGCAGCCAGCCGAACACGGCGCTGCCCGCGTGCCCCGGCCCCAGATCGGTGTGCAGGGCGTTGCCCGCGAGGAGCAGCCGGGCTCCGTCGCCGCCGAAGCGCTCCCGGCCGAACGCGCGAGCGGGCATCGTCACCATGCGCGCCAACCGCAGCCCGTCGGCGACGCCGAGCGCGCGGAACAGCCCCGCCGCGGACCGCACCGGCGGGAACGGCGTGAACAGCGCGTCCAGCAACCGGTCCCGGATCGCCGACCACGCGGCGAACTCCTCGGCCCACGCCCGCCCGTCGGCGGGGTCGAACTCCGCGAGCGACGCCATCGTGTCCTCCAGCGAGCGGGACACCACGGCGCACCGGTCGTCCGGGAGCACGTGCGCGAGCACCGACGGCGCGTGCCGCCAGCGCAGCCCGTGCTCCTCCAGCCGGAGGCCCGCGATGACGGGCGAGGCCGCCGCCAGCGGGTAGAAGGCGCTGAAGACGTCGTGGTGGAAGCCGGGCTCGATCAGCTCGGCCGTCCGCACCGCTCCCCCGGGGCTGCCGGCGGCCTCCAGTACCAGCACGGCCCAGCCCGCGTCGGCGAGAAGGTTCGCGGCCACCAGGCCGTTCGGGCCCGCTCCGATCACGACCGCGTCGGCGGTCTCGTCAACGCGTTCCACGCCACGCTGGCTTCCCCCGCGGCTGTCCCACTACACCTGGGGTTTCGGACCACCCTCCACCGGGGACCTTCCGGGACATGAGGATCGTCGTCACCGGCGCGAGCGGCAACGTCGGCACCGCACTGCTGCGCCTGCTCCGCCACGAGCCGGGGTGGAGCGTCACGGGCGTGGCGCGCAGGCCGCCGGACCGAGGCCAGGAGCCGTACGACCGGGCCGGCTGGGTCGCGTGCGACCTCGGCGGGCCGGTGGCGCCCGACGTGCTGCCCGGGGTGCTCGACGGCGCTGACGCCGTGGTGCACCTCGCGTGGGCGATCCACCCCCGCCGCGGCGATCCGCCCATGCGGCGCACCAACGTCGTCGGCACCCGCAACCTGCTGCGGGCGGCGGGCGAGGCAGGGGTGCCCCACGTGGTCGTGGCGTCATCGGTGGCCGCCTACTCGCCCCCGCCCCGGTGGTCCCGCGTCACCGAGGGCTGGCGGCGCGACGGCGTCCCGCAGAGCGCCTACAGCAGGGGCAAGGCGTGGCTGGAACGCGAGCTCGACGAGTTCGAGCAGCGCACGCCCACGACCGTCACGGCGCGCATCCGGCCGTGCGCGATCCTCCAGCACGACGCCGCGGGCCAGTTCGCGGGCTGGCTGCTGAGCACGCTGCTGCCCGGCCACGCGGTCGGCAGGCCGTGGCTGCCGCTGCCGCTGTGGCCCCGTCTGCGCGGTCAACTCGTGCACTCCGCCGACGTCGCCGACGCGCTGCGGCTCATCCTCGCCCGCCGCGCCGCGGGGGCGTTCAACCTCGCCGCGGAACCCGTGCTCACCGCCGGGGACGTCGCCGCCGGGCTCGGCGGGCCGCGGCTACCCGTGCCCCGGCGCGTGGCCACGGCGCTCGCGTGGCTCACGTGGCGGGCCGGGCTGCAACCCGTGCACCCCGGCTGGCTCGCACTCGCCGATCAGGCCGCGCTCGTCGACACCACGAAGGCGCGCGCGGAACTCGGCTGGGAACCCGCGCACAGCGCGCACGAGACGCTCGCCGAGTTCACCACGGGGCTGCGCGCGGGCGCCGGAGCCGGCAGCGCCCCGCTCGCGCCGCCGCCGTCCGGGGTGCCCGAACGCCTGCAGGCCGTGCCGTGGGGCAGGCCGAGCCACCAGTCTCAGGCCTGAGGCTTGCTGTCCCCGCTCGCGCGGGCCACCACGATGTCGGAGAGCCGGGCCAGCGCCTCGGCGTTGCGGGGTTTCAGCAGCAGCGCCTGCGCCGCAGCCGGAACCAGCCCGGCCGGTCCCGACACCGCTTGCTCCTCCATGATCACCCTGGTCGCGCCGTCCTCCTCCGGCCGCAGCGTGAACCGCACCCGCGCCCGCCCGAGCACCCACAGCCGAGCGTCCAGCTCCAGCAGCTCGTCCTGGCGCACCGCCACCACCGTCGAGGTGTCCGGCACCTGCACCGGCCACATCCCCGCGCTGTGGTGGATCCGGCTGCCCTCGGCCGGCCAGTCCCGGTCGACCTTGCGGATATGGGCGTTTCCCACCACCCAGCCCGCGTACGACCAGCCATCGGCCAGCACCCCGAACACCGCGTCCGGCGGGACCGGCATCACCCTGCTGACCCCGATCATCGCGTCGCCGCCCTTCGTCATGGGGACCACGTACCCGCCGCTGAACGACCCCAACCGCGGAGCCGGTTCTGGTCATGCCCCATGGGCGGCATACTCGACGCCGTGACCCAGAGTCTGGCCGGCCTCAGACCGGTCCTGCTGACCGTGGACGACGACCCGAGCATCTCCCGCGCCGTGGCACGGGACCTGCGCCGTCGCTACGGCGAGCACCACCGGATCGTGCGGGCCGAGTCCGGCGAGCACGCACTGGAGGCACTGCGCGAGCTGATCCTGCGCGGCGACCAGGTGGCCGTGCTGCTCGCCGACTACCGGATGCCCGGCATGACGGGGATCGAGTTCCTCGAGCAGGCCATGGACCTCTACCCCGCCGCGCGGCGCGTGCTGCTCACCGCCTACGCCGACACGGGCGCCGCCATCGACGCGATCAACGTGGTGGACCTCGACCACTACCTGCTCAAGCCGTGGGATCCGCCGGAGGAGAAGCTCTACCCCGTCGTCGACGCACTGCTCGACGCGTGGCGCACCGCCGACCACACGCCGGTGACCGAGACCAGGGTGGTCGGCCACCGCTGGTCCGCCCGGTCGCACGAGGTCCGCGACTTCCTGGCGCGCAACCAGATCGCATACCGCTGGTACCTCGCCGACGAGCCCGACGGCAGGCGGCTGCTCGACGCGGCGGGCACCGACGGGCTGCGGCTGCCCGTCGTGGTCGCGCCCGGCGGCGAGACACTGATCGAACCGAGCGACGCCGAGCTGGCCGAGCGCGTCGGGCTCTCGACGGTGCCGTCGGCCGACTTCTACGACGTCGTCGTGATCGGCGGCGGGCCGGCGGGGCTCGGCGCGGCCGTCTACGCGGCGTCGGAGGGGTTGCGCACCGTGCTCGTCGAGCGCACCGCCACCGGAGGTCAGGCCGGGCAGAGCTCCCGCATCGAGAACTACCTCGGCTTCCCCGACGGCGTGTCCGGCTCGCAGCTCACCGACCGCGCGCGCCGGCAGGCCACCAGGTTCGGCGCCGAGGTGCTGACCACCCGCCACGCGGTCGGCCTCGAGGCCAACGGCTCCGCACGGTCGGTCCGCTTCGCCGACGGCTCCGAGCTGCACGCCCACGCGGTCATTCTCGCCACGGGCGTGACCTACCGGCAGCTCGGCGCACCCGGCTGCGGCGAGCTCACCAGCCGCGGCGTGTTCTACGGCTCCGCGCTCACCGAGGCCGCCAACTGCGCCAACGAGGACGTCTACATCGTCGGCGGGGCCAACTCCGCGGGGCAGGCCGCCGTCCACTTCGCCCAGCACGCCCGGTCGGTGACCCTCCTGGTGCGCGGCCCGTCGCTGGAGGCGTCGATGTCGCACTACCTGATCCAGCAGATCGCCACGCTGCCGAACGTCTCGGTCCGCCCGTGCACCGAGGTGGTGGCGGCACACGGCACCGAGCACCTCGACAAGCTCGAGCTGCGGCACATCCCCAGCGGCGCCGTGGAGACGATCGACGCGTCGTGGCTGTTCGTGTTCATCGGCGCCAGCCCCCACACCGGCTGGCTCGACGGCGTCGTGGCCCGCGACGACGCCGGGTTCGTCCTCTCCGGACCGGACCTGGTGGTCGACGGCAGACGGCCACCAGGCTGGACGCTCGACCGCGACCCCTACCACCTCGAGACCAGCCTGCCCGGTGTGTTCGTCGCCGGGGACGCCCGCGCCGACTCCATGAAGCGGGTCGCCTCCGCCGTCGGCGACGGCGCGATGGCGGTCGCACTCGTCCACCGCTACCTGGAGAAGCCATGACCACGCGGCCCTGCGACGCCGAAGAGCTGCGCACCCTTTTTCTGTTCGAGAAGCTCACCGACGAGCAGCTCGACCGGCTGTGCCACGAGGGGTACGTCAAGGCCGTCGAGCCCGGCGTCCTCTTCGCCGAGGGCGACCCGGCCACGTGCTTCTACGTCCTCATCGAGGGCGGCGTCGCGCTGTCCAGGAAGGTCGGCGACGACGAGGTGGAGATCCAGCGCACCACACAGCGCGGGGTCTACGCCGGGGCGTGGCATGCCTACCTCGGCGACCGTGTGCCCCAGACCTACAACAACACCCTCACCGTCACCGAGCCGTCCCGGTTCTACGTGCTGGACGCCGAGAAGCTCGCCACGGTGATGCGCGAGTGGTTCCCGATGGCCGTGCACATGCTGGAGGGCCTGTTCTTCGGGTTCCACAACACCCAGCAGGTCATCGGGCAGCGGGAGCGGCTGCTCGCGCTCGGGTCGCTGTCGGCGGGGCTCACCCACGAGCTGAACAACCCGGCCGCCGCGGCGGTGCGGGCCACCGGGGCGCTGCGCGAGCGCGTCACCGCGATGCGGCACAAGCTGAGGCTCATCGCCGCGGGCCCGTTCGACCGGGCCACCCTCGAGTCGCTGATCCTGCTTCAGGAGGACGCCGTCGAGCACGCCGCCAAGGCCACGGCGCTGAGCCCCATCGAAGCGGGCGACCGCGAGGACGCCGCCTCCGACTGGCTCGACGACCACGGCATCGGCGGCGGCTGGGAGATGGCGTCGACGTTCGTGGCGGCCGGCCTCGGACCGGACTGGCTGGAGAAGGTCGCCGCGACCGTCGGCGAGTCCAGCCATCTGGAGGGCGCCATCCGCTGGCTGTACTACACCATCGAGACCGAGCAGCTGATGAGCGAGATCGAGGACTCCACCACGCGGGTCTCCAGCCTCGTCGGCGCGGCCAAGCAGTACAGCCAGCTCGACCGCGCTCCTAATAGGACGGTCGACGTGCACGAGCTGCTCGACAGCACGCTCACCATGCTGGGCCGCAAGATCGGAGACGGCGTCACCGTGGTCAAGGACTACGACCGGAACCTGCCGCCGATCCCCGTCTACGCCGCGGAGCTCAACCAGGTCTGGACCAATCTGATCGACAACGCGGTGTCGGCGATGGGCGGCAGCGGCATGCTCACAGTGCGCACGGCCGCCGACGGCGACCGTCTGCTGGTCGAGATCGGTGACACCGGCCCCGGCGTGCCAGCCGAGATCCGCGGCCGGATCTTCGACCCGTTCTTCACCACGAAGCCGTTCGGCGAGGGCACCGGACTCGGGCTGGACATCTCGTGGCGGATCGTGGTCAAGAAGCACCGGGGCGACCTGCGCGTGGAGTCCGTTCCCGGCGACACCCGGTTCCAGGTCCGCCTGCCGCTGCGCCCCGAACCCGCATAGTCGCCGGCGCACCGGGTACCCGCCCGGCATGACGTCCACCAACGCTCCGCTGCGCGCGCTCGCCCTCGCGTGCAGCCTAAAACCGTCGACCGAACGCTCGAGCAGCCAGCTCATCGCCGAGCAAGTGCTCGGCGAGCTGAAGTCCCACGGCGTTGAGGGTGATGTGGTGCGCGTGGTGGACCACGACATCAAGCCCGGCGTGGAGCCCGACATGGGCGACGGCGACGAGTGGCCACGGCTACGCGAGCGGATCGCCGAGGCGGACATCCTCCTGATCTCGACGCCGACCTGGGTGGGGCACATGTCCAGCGTCGCCCAGCGCGTGCTGGAGCGGCTCGACGCGGAGCTGTCGGAGACCGACGACGAGGGCAGGCCGTCGATGTTCGGCAAGGTCGCCGTCACCGCCGTGGTGGGCAACGAGGACGGCGCGCACAAGATCACCGCGGACCTGTACCAGGCGCTCGCCGACACCGGCTTCACCATTCCCGCACAGGGCGGCACCTACTGGAACAGCGAGGCCATGAACCCCACCGACTACCAGGACCTCGACGAGACGCCGAAGGCCGTGGCCTCCACCAACGCGACCCTTGCCCGCAACGCCGCGCACCTGGCGCGGCTGCTGCGCGCGAACCAGTACCCCGCTGGGTGAGGCGGGACACACCCGTCCGTGTCCTACAGTGATCGACCGGCCCAGTCGGAACGATCCTGGCGGAGGACATGGCAGAGCAGCGGGGTGTCTTGAGGAAGGTCGCCGACTTCGCGGGCCGGTGGTTCGCGCTGCTCGTGCTGCTCGGCGCGCTCGCGGGCATGGTCGTGCCGGACCAGGCCGCGCAGCTCTCCGGCTACGTGCCCGTGTTGCTCGGCGTGATCATGTTCGGCATGGGGCTGACCCTGCGCGCCGCGGACTTCGCGCTGGTGCTGCGCCGTCCGCACGCCGTGCTGATCGGCCTGCTCGCCCAGTACCTGATCATGCCGCTGACGGCGTGGGGCATCGGCTCGCTGTTCGGCTTCAGCGGCATGCTGATGATCGGCATGATCCTCGTGGGCGCCGCGCCCGGCGGCACGGCCTCGAACGTGATCGTCTACTTCGCCAGGGGCGACGTGGCACTGTCGGTGACGCTGACCTCCGTGTCGACCCTGCTCGCGCCGCTGCTGACCCCGTTGCTGGTGCTGTGGCTGGCCGGATCGGACCTGCCCGTCGGCTTCGGCGACCTGTTCTCGTCGATCCTCCAGGTGGTGCTGCTGCCCATCGTGGCGGGCGTGGTGGTCCGCGCGCTGGCGGGCCGCCTCGTCGCGCGGGTGCTGCCGTACCTTCCGCTCGTGTCGTCGGGCGGCATCCTGCTCGTGGTGGCCGCCGTGGTCGGCGCCAACGCCGACGTGATCCTGACCAGCGGCCTGCTGCTCGTGCTCGCGGTGATCGCCCACAACTGCGCCGGGCTGCTGCTCGGGTACACCGCCGCCCGGCTCACCGGCCTCGACGAGTCCGCCGGCCGCGCTGTCAGTTTCGAGGTGGGAATGCAGAACTCCGGCCTGGCCGCAAGCCTCGCGACGACGCACTTCGCCCCGCTCGCCGCGTTGCCGGCCGCGCTGTTCTCGGTGTGGCACAACGTGTCCGGCGCGCTGCTCGCCACGTTCTGGGCGCGGCGCGGCACGCCGGCCCCGGCCGACGAGGAGGCCGCGGCCTGAGCGCTCGCGTAGCGCACACAGCGTGTACCCGACCGCGGCGAATGAGGTGGGGTCACGGGGTCAGCGCATCAGCTGCGCCACCACCACCTGGAACTGGCCGGGGCTCGTCGGCGGGGCGTCGAGGGCCCACATGAGGTCGCCGGTGAGGGCGCGGCGGGTGGTGCCGTCGTCGGTGCCGTTGCCCTCGCAGCCCGCGTAGCGCACGAGCACCTCCTGGGACCGGTCGTCGGCACGCAGGTGCAGCAGGATCAGCTCCGGGCCGTAGTCGTACTCGGGCGCGCAGCTCTCCGGATCGTCGGGGCCCGCGCCCTCCGGCGCCGTCAGCACCGCCGAGGCGAGCCGCAGCGCCTCGTCACCGCTCACCACGCGTGCCGCGAGCAGTGGCGGCCCGCTCGGCACGGCGTCGCTGCGGGCGTAACGGCAGACCGAGACCGACCGGACCTCGCCCGGCGCCAGCGGTCCACCCGGCTCCGGCCGGTAGCCGCGGCCCTCCGCGGCGGGATGCATCGGTCCGCACCCGAGGGCGAGCTCCTCGCTCGTGGGCCGCAGCGTGCCGAGCACCTGCGCCCGCAACGCGTCGTTCGCGGAGAACAGCGTCACGAACACGCCGTCGAGCTCCCGCGTCTCCTCCACCCAGCCCCCGTCGAACTCGCGGATGCCCACCTCTCCGGAGTCCTCGAACGTCAGCCACTGCTCCCGCTCGGCCAGGGGCGGGTACTGCGAAGGGCAGCCGACCGCCCGCATGCCGGCGGGCCTGCCGACCGCGCCGGACCTCAACGGCGGTCGCTCCGCTTCCGGGGTCCTCGAGCACCAGCTCGGGCCGGGAACCCCGTAGCCCCACGACGTGGGTACCCCGATCGCGACGCCCCGGTACGACTCCCACCGCCAGCCCTGCGGAAGCACCGGCTCCGCCACCGGGTCGCCGCCCCTGTCCTGAGCCAGCAACACGGCCCCGAGCGACAGCACCACGACGGCGAGCACCACGGCCGCCACCGCCCCGAACCCGCGCCGCGTCCGCCGGGTGGACGTTCTCGCGAGCACCCGCTCGGCCAGACCGTCGGAGGAGGGTGCCCCCTCGGCGTGGCGGCGCAGCGCCCCGGTCAGCGCCTCGGCGATCCGGTCGTCCTGCTCGGTCATGGCGAGCTGACCTCCTCCTCGTCATCGGCCAGCCGGGTCCGCAACGTCGCGAGCGCACGGTGGATCTGCGAACGCACGGTGCTGACCGAACAGTCGAGCGTGGCCGCGATCTCCGCGTCCGAGCGGCCCTCGTAGTAGCGCAGGACCACGGCCGCGCGCTGTTTGCGGGGCAGCGAGCGGCACAGCAGCCACAGCGCGTCCTCGATGGCGATGCGGTCCGCGGGGTCGTCGATTTGCCCGGCCAGCCCCGCGACGTCGGCAACGGGCTGTTCCCGGCGCAGCGACCTCCGCCACCGCGAGGTGTGGGCGTTGACGACGCTGCGCCGCAGGTACGCGCCGGGGTCACCGTGCGCGACGATCCGCTCCCACCTCGGGTAGGCCGCCACCAGCGCGTCCTGCACGGCGTCCGCCGCGCGGTCGCGGTCGGCCGTCAGGAGGTAGGCGAAGCGCAGCAGGGCACCGCCGTGGACGTCGATCCACGCCTCGAGGTCCGCCGCCACGCCGTGACCGTCCACGAACCACCTCCACCCCTACCCACGCGGGAAGGGGCGGGCGCATTGCACCCGGGCGGTTTTCGTGTCCGGTTCGTGACGCTACCGCTCGCCGTCGCCGTCGAGGATGCCCGTGAGGACCTCCAGCGCGCGGGAGCGGTGCGCGTCCAGCTCCGCGACGAGCGCGTCGGCGTCGCGGCGGCGCACCGCCTCCAGGATCGCGTCGTGCGCGTGCACCGTCTCGGCCCGCTCCTCCGGCGAGTTGTAGTACAGCGCGCGATAGGACTCCGTGGAGTCCCAGAGCAGCCGGATCAGGCGCATCGTGTGCACCTGGTCCGGCGACTCCAGCATGCCGAAGTGGAACCGGCGGTTGGCGGCGAGCTCCGCCGCGACATCCCCGCGCTCGGCCGCCTCCGCGCAGTCGCGGGCCGCGAGCGCGATCCGCTCGATGGCGTCGTCGTCGAGGGTGGGCAGCGCCTTGCGCGCGGCCCGCTCCTCGAGGAGCTGCCGCAGCGCGTAGATCTCCGCGAGGTCGCTCGCCCACAGCTCGGTGATGAAGTAGCCGCGCCGGGGCCGGTACTCGACCTGGCCCTCCTGCTCCAGCACCCGCAGCGCCTCGCGCACCGGCGCGACGCTCACGCCGAGGTTGTCGGCGATCTCCTCCTGCCGGACCCGCTGGCCCGGCCGGAGGTCGCCGGCGATGATGGCCCGGCGCAGGCCCTCCAGCGCGTGCTGTGCCGTGGTGCCGGGGCCGGACTGACGCGTGCTCACCGCTCGACCCTATCCGTGTCTCGTCAGCGGAACGCCTGGATCCCGGTGACGGCACCGCCGATGACGAGCGAGTGCACGTCCGCGGTGCCCTCGTAGGTCACCACCGACTCCAGGTTGTTCATGTGCCGGATCACCGGGTACTCCAGCGTGATCCCGTTGGCGCCGAGCACCTGCCGCGCCGTGCGCGCCACGTCGAGCGCGGCGTTGACGTTGCCCAGCTTGCCCATGCTGACGTGCTCGGGGCGCAGCCTGCCCTCGTCCTTCATCCGGCCGAGGTGCAGTGCCAGCAGCGTCGCGCGGTTCACCTCCAGTGCCATGTTCGCGAGCTTCTGCTGCTGCAGCTGGAACGAGGCGATGGGCTTGCCGAACTGCACGCGCGTGGTGCTGTAGTCGAGCGCGGCCTCGTAGCACGCGCGCGCGGCACCGGCGGCGCCCCACACGATGCCGTAACGCGCCTCGTTGAGGCACGACAGCGGTCCGCGCAGCGACGTCGCGCCCGGCAGCATCGCCGAGGAGGGCAGGCGCACCTCGTCGAGGATCAGCTCGGAGGTCACCGACGCGCGCAGCGACATCTTGCTGTGGATGTCCTGCGTCGTGAAACCCTTGGTGCCCTTCGGGACCACGAAACCGCGCACGCCCTCGTCGGTGCTGGCCCACACCACGGCGACATCGGCGAGGGAGCCGTTGGTGATCCACATCTTCTGGCCGCGCAGGATCCAGTCGTCGCCGTCGCGGCGGGCGTAGGTGCGCATCGAACCGGGGTCGGAGCCGGAGTCGGGCTCGGTCAGGCCGAAGCAGCCCACGGCCTCCCCCGCCGCCATGCGCGGCAGCCACTCCTGCTTCTGCTCCTCGGAGCCCCAGCGGTGGATCGCGTACATCGCGAGCGAGCCCTGCACCGACACGAGGCTGCGCACGCCACTGTCGCCCGCCTCCAGTTCCAGGCACGCGAGGCCGTAGGCGGTCGCGCTGGCCCCTGCGCAGCCGTAGCCGTCGAGGTGCATGCCGAGCACGCCGAGCTTGCCCAGCTCACGCGGCAGTTCACGGGGAATCCGGCCCTCCTCGAACCACTCGCCCACGTTCGGGACGACGTTGTCGCGGACGAAGGACCGCACGACATCGCGGATGTCGCGCTCCTCGTCCGAGAGCAGGTGGTCGATCGCGAGGAAGTCGCGCGGGTCGAGTGCGGCGGCGCTGCGGTGACTGGGCATCGTGCTGATTCTCCTTGACGTGGTCCTGGCGAGACCATAGCTTCGATTTTCGAAAATCTAAACGAGGGGATTCGCACCCATGAGCTCGTCACTGGGCGACCTGCGCGTCGTCGACTTCTCCCGCGTGCTGGCCGGGCCGTTCGCCACGATGCTGCTCGCCGACCTCGGCGCCACCGTGACCAAGATCGAACGTCCGGGCACCGGCGACGACACGCGCGGCTGGGGTCCGCCCTTCGACGAGAGCGGCCAGGCCACCTACTTCCAGTCGGTCAACCGCAACAAGGAGAGCATCACCCTCGACCTCACCGGCGAGGCCGATCTGGAGCGGGCCCGCGCACTCGCCCGCGAGGCCGACGTCGTGGTGGAGAACTTCCGGCCCGGCCTCATGGAGCGGCTGGGGCTCGGCTACGACGACCTGCGCGCGGACAACCCCGGGCTCGTCTACTGCTCGATCACGGGCTTCGGCCGCGACCGGGGCGCCGAGCTGCCCGGCTACGACCTGCTCATCCAGGCGCTGGGCGGGCTGATGAGCATCACGGGCAGCCCGGACGGCGAGCCGCAGAAGGTCGGGGTGGCCGTGGTCGACGTGTTCGCCGGCCTGTTCGCCACCGTCGGGATGCTCGCCGCCGTGCGCCATCGCGACGCCACCGGTGAGGGCCAGCGCGTGGAGATCAACCTGCTGTCGTCGCTGCTGGCCGCACTCGTCAACCAGGGCACCGGTTACACGGCGGGCGGGGTGGTTCCGGCGCGGATGGGCAACGCGCACCCGAGCGTCGCCCCCTACGAGGTGCTGCCGTGCGGTGAGGGGGACCTGGTGCTCGCGGTCGGCAACGACCGGCAGTTCGGGGTGCTGTGCGAGCGGCTCGGCGCGGCCGGGCTGGCCGAGGACCCGCGCTACGCCACCAACACCGCGCGCGTGGAGAACCGCGAGACACTGCGCGCCGAGCTGGTGCGCCTGCTCGCGGAGCGGCCAGCCGCCGACTGGGCCAAGGAGCTCAGCGCGGCGCGGGTGCCCGCAGGGGTGGTCAACGACCTCGCCGGCGCGTTCCGGCTCGCCGCGGACCTAGGCTTGGACCCGATCGTCAGCATCCCGCGCGACGACGGCACCGCCGCGCGCCTCACGCGCAACCCGATCGGACTGTCGGCCACTCCCCCCGCCTACCGCAGCGCGCCCCCGCCGCTGAGCTGAGTCCGGAGGCTCAGTCCTCGGCGAGCAGCCACTCCAGCCTGGCCAGCGCCACCGAGGCGCGGGGATCGCCCGAGGGCAGCTCGCGCGCGAGCCGGTCGAAGACCTCGGCGTCGTACTGCCCGGTCTCGCTCTGCCCGAACGCCCACAGTGCGTCGAGGTCGCGGTGGTCCAGCACGGCCGACCGCAGCGCCGCCACCAGCTGGTCGCGCTCCGCGCGGATCGCGGGCGCGTCGGAGCGGGCGAGCAACGGCGCGGGGCACGCCGCCGCGGCGGCCGCGACATCGCCCTCGCGCAGCGCGGTGCGCACGGTCAGGAAGTCGGCGTCGACGTCGGCGCACAGCTGGTAGGGCTTGGCGCGCATGGCCTGCGCCCCGAGCTGCGTGCGCAGGCGGTGGATCTCGGCGCGCACGGTGGTCGGGTTGCCGTCGTCGCCGTAGAGCTGCAGCGCGAGCTGCTCGGCGGTGAGCCCCGCCGGGTGCAGGGCGAGCAGCGCGAGGATCTCCGCCCGCCGCAGCGTGAGCGGCAGCTCCCTGCCGTTGATCACAGCGACGGGGTTGTCGCCGAGGAACGTCAGCGTCAGGGTGGGCCTGCGGGTGGTCGAGGGCGGCTTCACGCGCAGGAGGTAGCCCTCC
This sequence comes from Prauserella endophytica, assembly GCF_005146945.1. Classification (GTDB taxonomy): domain Bacteria; phylum Actinomycetota; class Actinomycetes; order Mycobacteriales; family Pseudonocardiaceae; genus Prauserella_A; species Prauserella_A endophytica. Next base: position 220,164 of record NZ_SWMS01000003.1, on the reverse strand, counting down.
GGCAGCGGCTCCAGCCTCGCCTCCCTGCCGTCGTCGAGCAGGATCCGGTCGCTGCCGTGGCCCACCGCGACGCGCTTGGGCCAGTGCCCGAGCCGCTCGGCGGCGATCACGCGCCCGGTCGGGGTGAGCAGCGCGCCGGGCTCGCCGCGCAGCCGCGCCAGGTGCGGCATGTTCCTGGTCAGCAGCTGCTCGTCCAGCAGCTCCATCCGTCGCCGCAGGTGGTTCTCCGCGAGCTGGGCGGTGGCGTTGACCAGCGAGACCGTGGCCGGGTGCAGCGCGTCGAGCAGGCCGCTGATGTCGATCGCGCCGAGCACGGCGCCGGTGTCGGGGTCGTGGATCGGCGCCGCCGCGCACGTCCACGTGTGGTAGGTCCGCACGAGGTGCTCGGCGGAGTAGATCTGCACGGGGGCGTCCAACGCGAGCGCCGTGCCCATCGCGTTGGTGCCGATCGACTCCTCGGCCCAGCGAGTGCCCTCACACAACCCGACCGGGTCCGCCTGCGCGCACAACCCGGCGGGTCCCTCGCGCCACAGGATGGTGCCCTCGGCGTCGGTGACGATCATGACGTGCTGGGACTCGTCCGCGATGCTGACCAGCAGTTCCCGAAGCGGTGGCAACACGGCCTGCAGCGGGTGCGCGGAGCGCACGTCGGCCAGTTCGTCGGGCTGGTAGACGACCGGAGGTCGGTAGTCCTCCGGGTCGATGTGCGCTGCGAGTGACCGTTGCCAGGACTCGGAAATCACCGAACGGGGTGATGCGGGCGGACGGCTGCCACTGAGCGTGGCCTCTCTGACCTCCTGCAGCAACGCGAACTGCGCCGGCGGATCCGCTGACAGGCTCAGGGTTGTCGCGGGGCCCGCGGTGTTCACGGTCTCGGCTTTCATCGGCACTCCACGGCAACGTCGACGAGGGCTGCTCGGCCGGAACATAGGCGAAACGAACGCTCCGGTCCAGCAGGCAGCATGCCGGGCGTCCCCTCGTTCTGCAAGGCAACTCCCACCTACGGCCCACCTGCGGCGACGACCTCGTGCAACGACACTGCAACGTCGCGTTACCTACGTTGGCTGCCGGTGCGCCGAGGAAGCACGCGCCGATCACCAACAGGAGGGTTGCCACATGACGAAGTACGCGGCGCCGGGCGAAGCCGGCAGTGTCGTCGCCTTCGAACCGCGCTACGACCACTTCATCGGCGGGGAGTACGTGGCGCCGGCCAAGGGCGCCTACTTCGAGAACCCCACCCCGGTCACCGGCACGACGTTCACGGAGATCGCCAGGGGCACCGCCGAGGACGTCGACCGTGCCGTCGCCGCCGCGAACGGAGCCGCCGCGGCGTGGGGCCGCACCGCGCCCGCCGAGCGCGCGGCGGTGCTGAACAAGATCGCCGACCGGATGGAGCAGAACCTCGAGAAGCTCGCGGTCGCCGAATCGTGGGAGAACGGCAAGCCGGTGCGCGAGACGCTGGCCGCCGACATCCCGCTGGCGATCGACCACTTCCGCTACTTCGCCGGCGCCATCAGGGCGCAGGAGGGCGCGATCTCGCAGATCGACGCCGACACCGTCGCCTACCACCTGCACGAGCCGCTGGGCGTGGTCGGCCAGATCATCCCGTGGAACTTCCCGATCCTCATGGCGACGTGGAAGCTCGCGCCCGCGCTGGCCGCGGGCAACTGCGTGGTGCTCAAGCCCGCAGAGCAGACCCCCGCGTCGATCCACGTGCTGATCGGGCTGATCGCCGACCTGCTGCCGCCCGGCGTGGTCAACGTCGTCAACGGCTTCGGCGTGGAGGCGGGCAAGCCACTCGCCCAGCACAAGGACATCCGCAAGGTCGCGTTCACCGGTGAGACCACCACCGGCAGGCTGATCATGCAGTACGCCAGCGAGAACATCATCCCGGTGACGCTGGAGCTCGGCGGCAAGAGCCCGAACATCTTCTTCGCCGACGTCGCCTCCGCCCAGGACGCCTTCTACGACAAGGCGCAGGAGGGCTTCGCGATGTTCGCGCTGAACCAGGGCGAGGTGTGCACGTGCCCGTCGCGCGCACTGGTGCAGTCCTCGATCTACGACCGGTTCGTCGGCGACGCCGTCACCCGCGTCGGCAAGATCAAGCAGGGCCACCCGCTCGACACCGACACCATGATCGGCGCGCAGGCATCCAACGACCAGTTCGAGAAGATCCTCTCCTACATCGACATCGGCAGGCAGGAGGGCGCGAAGGTCCTCACCGGTGGGGAGAAGGCCGACCTCGGCGGCGAGCTGTCCGGCGGATACTACATCCAGCCGACCGTTTTCGAGGGCGACAACAAGATGCGGATCTTCCAGGAGGAGATCTTCGGCCCGGTGGTGTCGGTGGCGAAGTTCGACGACTACGACGACGCCATCAAGATCGCCAACGACACCCTGTACGGGCTCGGTGCCGGTGTCTGGTCGCGCGACGGCAGCACCGCCTACCGCGCGGGCCGCGACATCCAGGCCGGTCGCGTGTGGACGAACTGCTACCACGCCTACCCGGCGCACGCCGCGTTCGGCGGCTACAAGCAGTCCGGCATCGGCCGCGAGAACCACAAGATGATGCTGGACCACTACCAGCAGACGAAGAACCTGCTCGTGTCCTACTCCCCCAACGCGCAGGGCTTCTTCTGATCATGGCCGTGAACCGGGTGGCTCTCACCGAGGACGCCGCGGCGTTGCTGCGGCGCCTCGCCGCCGACCACGGGCCGCTGATGTTCCACCAGTCCGGCGGCTGCTGCGACGGTAGCGCGCCGATGTGCTACCCGGCGGGCGAGTTCCGCACCGGCGGTTCCGACGTGCACCTCGGCGACCTCGACGTCGCCGGGGTGCCCTCGCCGGTGCCGGTGTGGATGTCGGCGGCGCAGTTCGAGTACTGGAAGCACACCCACCTGACCATCGACGTCGTAGCGGGCCGGGGCAGCGGGTTCTCCCTGGAGGCCCCCGAGGGTGTGCGGTTCCTGATCCGGTCCCGGCTGCTCACCGACGAAGAACTGACCGAGCTGGACCACTGAGGCGAACGGAGAGAACGGACATGGGCGGCTACGCCGACGTCTACGCGGAGAGCCTGAGGGATCCGGAGGGGTTCTGGCTGTCGGCGGCCGGGGCGGTCGTGTGGTCTCGGCGACCCGGCAGGGCGCTCGACGACAGCCGCCCTCCGTTCTACCGGTGGTTCCCCGACGGGGAGCTCAACACCTGTCACAACGCGCTCGACCGGCACGTGGCGGCAGGAAACGGCGACCGGCTCGCGCTCGTCCACGACTCCCCCGTCACCGGCGAGACCGCGCGCTACACCTACGCCGAGCTGCTGAACGAGGTCGCGCGCTTCGCCGGTGCGCTGCGCGGGCTCGGCGTCGGCAAGGGCGACCGCGTGGTGATCTATCTGCCGATGGTGCCGCAGGCGGTGATCGCGATGCTCGCCTGCGCGCGCCTCGGTGCCGTGCACTCGGTGGTCTTCGGCGGGTTCGCGCCGAAGGAGCTGGCGGTGCGGATCGCCGACGTGGCACCGAAAGTGGTGGTGTGCGGCTCGTGCGGCGTGGAGCCGACGCGCGTGATCCCCTACAAGCCCATCGTGGACGAGGCGATCGCGGCCGCGGGCGGGCCGAGGCCGTCGGTGGTGGTGTTCCAGCGCGAGCGGCTGCGTGCCGAACTCGGCGAGCACGACCACGACTGGAACGATCTGCTGGCCTCGGCACAGCCGGCCGAGTGCGTGCCGGTGGCCGCGACCGATCCGCTGTACGTGCTCTACACCTCCGGCACCACGGGCAAGCCGAAGGGCGTGGTGCGGGACAACGGCGGGCACGCGGTCGCGCTGGCCTGGAGCATGGCCAACATCTACGACATCGGCCCCGGCGACGTGTGGTGGACCGCGTCGGACGTGGGCTGGGTGGTCGGCCACTCCTACATCGTCTACGGGCCGCTGCTGGCAGGCGCCACCACGGTGCTGTACGAGGGCAAGCCCGTCGGCACGCCCGACGCGGGCGCGTTCTGGCGGGTGATCGAGCAGTACGGCGTGAAGGCGCTGTTCACCGCGCCCACCGCGATGCGAGCGATCAAGCGGGTGGATCCCGAGGCCCGCGAGGTGGCGAAGTACGACCTGTCGAGCCTGCGCACGCTCTTCCTCGCCGGGGAACGGCTCGATCCGGAGACCCACCACTGGGCCGGGAAGTCGCTCGGCGTGCCGGTGGTGGACCACTGGTGGCAGACCGAGACCGGGTGGGCGGTGGCCGCGAACCCGCGTGGGCTGTCCCCGCTGCCGATCAAGCCTGGTTCGCCGTCGGTGCCGATGCCGGGCTACGACGTGCGCATCCTGGACCAGGACGGCGAGGAGCTGCCCTCGGGCTCGGAGGGCGCGATCTGCCTGCGGCTGCCGTTGCCGCCGGGCACGCTGCCGACGCTGTGGGGTGACGACGACCGGTTCGTCGCGTCGTACCTGTCGCGCTACGACGGCTACTACCTGACGGGCGATGGCGGCTACCTCGACGAGGACGGCTACCTGTTCGTCATGGGCCGCACCGACGACGTGATCAACGTGGCCGGGCACCGGCTGTCGACCGGTGCGATGGAGGCCGTGCTGGCGGCGCACCCCGCGGTCGCCGAATGCGCGGTGATCGGGGTGCCCGACGAGCTGAAGGGGCAGCTGCCACGCGGGTTCGTGGTGCTCAAGGCCGGCGCCGAGGTGCGGGAGGAAGCGCTGCGCGAGGAGCTGGTGGCCGCGGTGCGTGCCGACATCGGGGCCGTGGCCGCGTTCCGGCAGGTGTCCATCGTCGACGCGCTGCCGAAGACGCGGTCGGGCAAGATCCTGCGGGCGAGCATGCGGGGCATCGTCGAGGGCAAGCAGGTTCCGGTGCCATCGACGATAGAGGACCCCGCCGTGCTGGACGCGCTCCGCGAGGTCCTGCGCTCAGGCCGGTGAGGTGACCAGCTGGTCCACTGTGGCCAGACGAGCTTCGCGGACGCGGCCCGGACACGTCGGCGCAGGCCGTGTCCCGCGCCGCGCACCCGTCCCGCAGCTCGCCGAGTGCCACGAGCGGCGGCAGGGGCGCGGTGCACTCGCGCGGTGAGCGGGCGAGGGCGTGGTCGCTCGGGTCGCGGCGGATCCCGAGGTCGCGTGGCATCAGCGACCGGCCGGGCTCGAGCACGCGATGATCAGCTCAAGCGCCTCCGGGCGGCCTCGGCCCAGTGCGGCGCGCCGGCCCGCTCGGCGACCTCGAGCGCCTGCCGGTAGTGCTTCCCGGCCACGGCGGTGCGGCCGAGCGCGGCGGCGAGGTCGCCGAGGTGGTGCGCGACCGGGCCGAGCGTCACCAGCCCGCTGCCCGCGCCTGCCAGCTCCCCCGCGGCGGGCTCCAGCTCGGCGTAGAGGCGGGCCATGGCCTCGTGATCGCCGAGCGGGATCGCGGCCAGTGCGTGCAGGCACGTCCGCGCTTCGAAGAGCAGGTCCCTCGGCGAGTCGGGGATCACCGACTCCCGTGCCTCGGCGCTGCGGCCCTCGGCGAGCAGCACGAGCGGCAGGCACCACGGCGTGTAGCCGCCGAAGTCCGTGTCCCCGCCGAGATCGGGTGAGCCGCCGCGCTGCAGGCGGTGGCAGAGCAGCGCGAGCGGCAGAATCCCGTTGTCCACTCCGGACATTCCCGTGCCGGTCAGCCGCGTGGCGGCCACGCGGTAGGCGGCGTCCGCGGCGCCGGGCGCGCCCGTCACCGCGGTCCGCAACGCCTCGTACCACTGCGTGAACACGCCGACGAGCGGGATGGCGTGGTCGTCGCCGAGCCGCGCGGCCGCCTCGGCGTGCCGGTCGGCGGCGCCGAAGTCGGCGAGCGCCGAGTGGGCCTGCACGAGCACGAGGTGGCCGAGCACCTCGAAGGTCGGCAGCGCGTTCGCGGTCGCCAGCTCCACCAGCTCGGCGCCGATCCGCACCCGCTCGGGCGCGAGCCCGGCGCGGTCGAAGGACTGCATGAACCGGGCGTTGAGCGCGAACGCCAGCAGTGCGGGGTCGGCCAGCCCTCGGGCGATGGACTCGGCCCGCTCGGCCGCCTCCCGCGCGCGGTCGCCGCCGGCGTTGCGCAGCTCCAGCGCGAGCGTCGCGAGCAGGCGACCGCGCAGCGCGGCCTCCTCCGGGGGCAACGCCGCGAGCGTACGCTCGGCGACCTCGGCGATGCGCCGCGCGAGGGCGGGGTCGTCGGGCTCCGTCCAGATCGCCGGCACGTCGAAGGCACCCAGCACGCGCGCGGTGAGCACGGGGTCGCCGAGCCGCTCGGCGAGCGTGAGCGCCTCGGCCCGGTGCACGCGGGCCTCGCTGAGCCCGCCGGTGACGGCCTGCGCACGCACCAGTCCCATGATCAGATCGAGGCGTCGCCGGACGTCGCCATCGCCCGCGCGGTCGTCGGCAGCGAGCGCGGCCCGCCACAGCCGGGCCGCCTCGTGCGGGGCGAAGCGCCGCTCGGCCTGTTCGGCCGCCGCTCGCGTGTACCGGACGGCGCGCTCCGCGCTGACGGCGGCACCGGCGAGGACGTGGTGGTGGGCCAGTGCGGCGACATCGCCGGGATGGAGCCGTTCGAGCCGCCCGGCGATCGCCGCGTGCAGGCGGGCCCGGCGCGACCCGGACAGGTCCGCATAAAGGGTGTCGCGCACCAGCGCGTGGGCGAACCGGAATCGCCCCGGCTCGTGCTCGACGAGAAACCCCGCCCCCGCGGCCAGCTCGGCGGCGTCGAGCACGTCGTCGCCGGACAGCAGCTCCAGTGTGACGTCCGTGCCCACCACCGCGGCCTCCCTCAGCACCGTCCGCACGCGCTCGGGCAGCGTGTCCAGGCGGTACCGGACCACGTCGCGCACCCCGGCAGGCACCCCGGACAGCCCGCCCTCACTGTCGAGCAGGCGCGCGAGTTCCCTGACGAAGAACGGGTTGCCGCCCGTGCGCTCGTGCAGCACACCGGCGGTGACGGCGTCGATGTCCCGGCCCGTGGTGGCGCGGACCAGGCCGCGCAGCTCCCCGGCTGGCAGCCCACCCAGGTACACGCGCGTGGGCTCCGCACGGGCGAGGCGGCCGAGCAGCGCGGTCAGCGGCGGCGAGGACTCCGTGGTGCGATAGGTCGCCACGACGAGCACCGGCGCCGGAACGGGATCGGCGACGAGCGCCGCGAGCAGCTCCAGGGTCTCCTCACCGGCCCAGTGGACGTCGTCGAGCACGAGCAGCAGCGGCGCGCGCCGGGCGTGGGCGCCGAGAAACTCCGCGACGAGGCGGTGCCGCTGGAACCGCGCGGCCGCCGGGTCGGTACCGGGTTCGGGCTCGGCGGGCGCGGGCCCCGCTCCCGCCAGCTCGGTGAGGATCCGGGTCCACGGCCACGCGGCCGGTGCACCGTCCTGCTCCAGGCTCGCGCCCCACGCGGTGCCCCAGCCCCGTGCCGCGAGCCGCGCGCTCAGCGCCTCGGCGAGCGCGGTCTTGCCCGCGCCCGCCTCGCCGGACACGAGGGCGAGCCCCAGCCGTCCCCGCGCGACGGCGGCGTCCGCCGCGGCGGCGAGCCCGGCCAGCTCGGCGGCGCGGCCGACCAGGGCCTGCGTCCGCACCAGAGGTGCCGGGTCCAGCTGGGGCGCCTGGGTGAGAATGTCGGACTCCAGGCGGCGCAGCGCCGGCCCGGGGTCCACGCCCAGCTCCCCGGCCAGCACCGCACGGGCGCGGCGCAGGGTCTCCAGCGCGTCGCCCTGGCGTCCGGCGCGGTACCGGGCCAGCGCGAGCAACCGCCACCCCTCCTCGCGCCAGGGCCGAGCGTCGACGTGGACCTCCAGCTCGGGCACCGCTTCGGCTCCCCGGCCAAGATCAAGCAGTGCCTGCGCCCTCCGTTCGACCGCGAGCAGCCGCAGCTCGCCGAGTCTCGTCACCTCGCCCCGCGCCCACGGCTCGTCGGCGAACCCGGCGTAGGCCGGCCCGCGCCACCACGCCAGCGCCTCGTCCACAGTGGTCAACGCGGTACGCGCGGCACCTCGGGCCAGTGCCTCGCCGGACGCTGCGACGCCGGCCTCGAACCGCCAGGCGTCCACCGCATCGGCCTCCGCGCGCAGGGCGTATCCGGGCGGGACGGTGACCAGCAGGCGCGCGGGCCTCCTCGGGGCCCGATCCGGTTCCAGCGCCTTGCGCAACGCGCCGACGAAGGTCTGGATCGCGCCCACCGCGCCGTCAGGCGGGCTGACCCAGAGGTCGTCGACGAGCCGGCTCACCGGCACCACCCGGCCCCTGGCGATCAGCAGCCTCGCGAGCACGGCCCGATGCCGGGGCCCCTTGAGGTCGACAGGGCCGCGCGCGTCCTCGGCCACGAGCGGACCGAGCACCCCGAACCGCACCGACGAGCCCATCGGGGCCCGATTCTAAGCGCTCGGCGTTCGCTGATCCGTTGCTGATCGGCGCGGCCGATGCTGGGGGCATGCAACTCACCGGATTCGACTACCAGCGAGTTCCCGTCGCAGACGGCGTCGCGCTCAACGTCGCGGTCGCGGGCTCGGGCAGCCCCGTCGTGCTCCTCCACGGCTTTCCCCAGACGCACCTGATGTGGCGGCACGTGGCCGCGGACCTCGCGGCCGACCACACCGTGCTCTGCCCGGACCTGCGCGGCTACGGCGACAGCGACAAGCCCGAAGGCGCCGACCCACGGACCTACTCCAAGCGCACCATGGCCGCCGACGTCGTCGCGCTGGCCCGCGCCTTCGGTCACGACCGGTTCGCACTCGCGGGGCACGACCGCGGCGCGCTGGTCGCCATCCGCGCCGGGCTGGACCACCCGGACACGATCACGCACCTCGCGTCGCTGGACGTGCTGCCCACGCCGGACATGTGGGACGTCCTGCACGGCGCGAACGCGGCCGTCGCGTTCCACCTCTACCTCATGGCCCAGCCGCCCGGACTGCCCGAGACGCTGATCGGCGCCGCGCCGGACGCGTTCTTCGGCCACTTCCTCGACGCGTGGTCCGGGCCTGGCGACGCGCTACCCGCCGACGTGCGCGCCGCCTACCTGCGGGCCTCCGGCGCCGCGGTTCCCTCGATCGTGGCCGACTACCGGGCCTCGGCGACCATCGACGTCGAGCACGACACGGCCGACCGCGAGGCGGGCAACCGCCTGCGGATGCCCGTCACCGTGCTGCAGCAGGACTGGGGCGCGGCGCTCGGCTACGACGCGGCGGCGGTGTGGCGGGCGTGGGCGGACGACCTCGACCACCGCACGGTCACGTCGGGGCATTTCATGGCCGAGCAGGGCCCCGCGGAGGTGATCAAGGCGCTGCGCGAGCTGCTGACTCGCTGAGCCCACGGCACGCGGTGGCAACAGTCACCCGGGTAGGCGGCCCGGAGAGCGCCGCGGGACCGCAGTGAAGGCCACCATCGCTGCGCCCACCCGTCTCCCACCACCACCCAAACGGAGGCGCTGCGCGCCGCTGTGTCTGATTCCACGCAGTGATGGTGGCCTTCACTGCAGTGGGGCTCGTAACGCCGCGCTGCGGGTGCTGTTTCGTTCCCGCGACGGCTGGGGAAGGATGGACCCCATGCCAGCACCCGATCCGAACCCGAGCAGTCCGCACCCGCCGTCCGGCAACGCGGGCGGTGTCACCGTGCAGGCCGAGCAGCACGGGGACGCGGTCGCGCTCGTGGTGACCGGCGAACTCGACATGCTCACCACCCCGAAGCTGGACGAGATGGTCACCACGGCGCTGCGCGGTACGCCGCCGGTGCTGGTCATCGACCTCACCGGGGTCACGTTCCTGGCCTCCGCCGGCATGGCCGCACTCGTGTCCGCGCAGCAGGCCGCCGGCGAGAACACCACCGTGCGGGTCGTCGCCACCGGCCGCGCCACGGCCCGGTCGCTGCAGGTCGTGGGGCTCGACGAGCAGCTGCCCATTCACCCGAGCCTCGACGAGGCGCTCGCCGCGGGCCGCTAGAAACACACACACAGCGGGTGAATTGGTCACTCCCCTGCGGGTAGTCCCATCGGGGAAGGCCGGAGAGATCCGGCGCAGGGAGCTGACAAGAGGTATCGCTATGTGTCCGGCTCGATACGCCACGGACGTGCCTGCCAGGCTGCACCTCCGGTGCGCCGCGCACGCCCGGCACGCGACCGAGCTACGCGGTGAGCTGGCCGAGTGGTCCCGCGGCCTCGGCCTGCCGGAACAGACGCGGGACGCGATCGCGATCGCGGCGTACGAGGCGATGGCCAATGTGGTCACCCACGCCTATCCCGCCGGCACCATCGGTGTGCTGGAGCTGCACGCGAGCCGCCAGGCCGACGGCGTCGCGGTCATCGTCAGTGATCGCGGCCGCTGGCGGACACCCCCGGCCGAGCCCGGCATCCGCCACGGCAGGGGCCTGCCGCTGATCCACGCGCTGAGCGACCGCGCCGAGATCCGCTGCGCCGATGCGGGCACCACGGTGACGCTCACGTGGCAGGTCGACGGCGCGGGCGGGGGGCACTAGCCCCGCCTGCGCGCGGCCTCGGCGAGCCGCCTCGCCTGCGCCGCCTGCTCGAACGGCGTGTCGCCGTGCGCCCTGCGATCGCCGAGTGAGGCGAACAGCCTGGCCACCGTCGCCGAGTCGTGGTGGGACGCGAAGTCGACGAGCTCGGGGGCCACGGACCCGAGGATCTGCCGGAACCGGATCTCGGCGAGCGGGCCGAGCCGGTCGTAGATCTGCACGAAGACCCGCTGGGCCCTTGGCCGGTCCCAGCCCTCGGGCAACAGCTCCGCAGGCAGGTCAGGGTCGGTCTCCGGGAACTGCCGCCAGTCGACGCGCAGCTCGGTGCGTGCCCGCAGCGCCTGTGCGGGGCCGATCAGCCCGGCGTCGAGGCTCTCCAGCAGCGGCTCGTACCGCTCGGCGAACGCGCGGTACTCCTTGGCCAGCGGTGCCAGGTCGAAAGCCGAGCGCGGACTGCCCTGCTCCGGAACCCCGGGCACCTCCTCCGAGCGCAGCACGGTCGCCGTCCGCACCCCCAGCTCATCGAGCATCTCCAGCACCTCCCGCGTCCGGTCGTGCGGCGACACCCACACGCCGTCGTAGAGAGCGGCGAAGTGCAGCACCCGCAGCCGCGACCGCAGGGTGGTCCGCACGCCTCGATCCTGCTCCGGCACGGAGAAGGCCACCACGGTCCACCGGCCGTCCCAGTCCGGCGCCGAGGCGCCGAAGGTCAGCATCCGGTGGGTCCGCTCGATGATCACCTCGGAGGTGCGGGCGGGGATGCCGTAGGCCGTGGTCCGGCCGCTGCGCGACACCGCGAGCAGCCCACGCGCCGCCAGCCTGCGCATGGCTGCCCGTGCGCCGTCCGATGTCACGTCGAAGTCGGCGAGCAGCCTCACCAGCGCGGTCGCCGGAATGTGCTCGTCGCGCCAGTACCAGAAGTCGCCCAGCAGCGACGTCAGCAGCAGCTGCGGTTCCGCGCCGTTCTGCGGGCGGGGCAGCTCGGCCCTCGACGGGTCCGTGGTCATTCCTGACATCCCTCGACATTCCTGCTGCGTCATTCGCCGATCACGGTCTGTCCAAGACTACGGCTCCGGTCGGCCTTCGTGTTGTCGCATGGCAGATCCACATCAAGTGTCGCACGAGACTTGAAATAGGCGACAGCTCGTGCGACGCTCGTCGCCATCAACGACAACCACGCTCCCGGCACTCTCCTCGGCCCGGGGGCGTCCCACCGGATCCACGCCTGGCTCTAGGCCCAACGCAGGGAGAAGACCGCCATGCGCCACCTCACCCGCCGTCACCGCCTACTCGGGATAGCCATCGCCGCCGCGCTCACCACCGCGGGCTGTGGCGCCGCCGCCCAGGACGACGGCCCCGAGCAGGCCCAGTCCTCGGTGCCCGCGTTGCACGACGCGCTCCCCCAGTCCGTCAAGGACTCCGGCGTGCTGCGGTTCGCCGGCGACTCGCACCCGCCCTACCGCACCGTGGGTGCCGACGGCTCGATCACGGGCATCGACAAGGACTTCCAGGACGCATTGGGCGAGGTGCTCGGCGTGCGCCCGGAAACGAGCATCGTCAACAACCTCCCCGCGGCGCTGCAGGGCATGCTGAGCGGCCGGTACGACGCCTTCAACGGCCCCGTCAAGGCCACCGCCGAACGCGAGCGGCAGTTCGACACGATCACCTGGATGACCACGAGAACGTCGTACGTCGTGCCGACCGACTCGAACGCGGGCATCGACGACGCCGAAGACCTGTGCGGCAAGCGAGTCGCGGTGGTCAAGGCGAGCGTGGTGGAAGAGCAGCTGGCCAAGCTGTCGGAGTTCTGCGCGGACAGCGGCAGGCAGCCCGCGCAGACGATCGGGCTCGACGACACCAACGCGACCATGCTCGCGGCGCGGTCGGGCCGCGCCGACGCGGCCGGCATGACGCAGGCCGCCGCGATCGACGTCACCAGGGCGCAGCAGGACACCTACACCTACGTCACGCAGACCGAGGCGCAGGGCGCCACGGCCGACAACCTCGCGCTGTTCGTTCCGAAGGACAGCGGGCTCGGGCCGGTGCTGCACGAGGCGTTCCAGGAGCTGTTCGACTCCGGTGAGTACCGCCGGATCATGGAGCAGTGGGGCCTGACCGAGGTCATGGTCGAGAAGCCGCTGCTCAACGTCGCCAGCGCACAGCGCTGAGCCCGACCGTCACGAAGCAGGAGCGACCCCCATCATGACAACCCTGTCCGCGCCTCCCTCCGAGGCGTTCGACGACGTCGCCACCGCCCGGCGGCGCGCGCGGCCGTGGCGCTGGGCGGCCGGCCTCGCGCTCGCCGCCGTCGCCGCGCAGCTCGCCTGGTTCCTCGTGAACAACGACCGCTTCGAGTGGGACGTCGTCGCGCGGTACCTGTTCGAGCCGACCGTGCTGTCGGGGCTGGCCACCACCGTGCTGCTCGCGGTGGTGGCCATGGCCATCGGCTCGGTGGTCGGCGGGCTGCTCGCGGCAGCGCAGCTGAGCGACTTCGCGCCGCTGCGCTGGGCGGCCACCGTCTACGTCGGAGTGTTCCGGGGCATTCCACCGCTGGTGCAGCTGATCTTCTGGTTCAACCTCGCCTACCTGCTGCCCCGCATCTCGATCGGCATCCCGTTCGGACCGGAGTTCGCGTCATGGGACGCCAACACCGTGATCACGCCGCTCACCGCGGCCGTCATCGGACTGTCGCTCGTCGAGTCCGCGTACATGGCCGAGATCATCAGGGCGGGGCTGCTCGGCGTCGATTCCGGTCAGCGCGACGCCGCGAAGGCCATGGGCCTCACCCCGGCCCAGACGTTCGCCAGGGTCGTTCTCCCGCAGGCGATGCGCGTGATCATCCCGCCGAGCGGCAGCCAGTTCATCAGCGTGCTCAAGGGAACCGCGCTCGTGTCGGTGATCGCGATGGCGGACCTGCTGCACTCGGTCCAGGTCATCTACAACCGGACCTACCAGATCGTGCCGCTGCTCATCGTCGCGTGCCTCTGGTACCTGGTGGTGGTCACCGTGCTCACCATCGGCCAGCGCTGGCTGGAACGGCACTTCTCCCGCGGCCACACGGCGGCCACGAGCGCGCGTCGCCCCACGGTATCCACATCGGACGGAGCAGCAGCATGACCGGTCAACCGGCCCTGCGGGTGCAGGGCGTGCGCAAGACGTTCGGGGACCACGCCGCACTCGACGACGTGAGCCTCGACGTGCGGGAAGGGGAGGTCGTCGTGGTGATCGGGCCCTCGGGCTCCGGCAAGTCGACGCTGATCCGCTGCGTGCACCAGCTCGAGGCCATCGACGCGGGCGCGATCTATCTCGACGGCGAGCTCCTCGGCCACGAGCGGCACCGGGGTGGCCTGCGGGCGCTGGGCGAGCGCCGGGTCGCCGCCCAGCGCAGCCGGATGAGCATGGTGTTCCAGCAGTTCAACCTCATCCCCCACTTCACGGTGCTGCGCAACATCACCGAAGCGCCCGTGCGCGTCCACCGCCGGGCGCGGAGCGAGGCGGAATCCGAGGCGATGGAGCTGCTGGAGCGGGTGGGCCTGGCCGACCGCGCCCACCACTACCCGCGTCAGCTCTCTGGCGGGCAGCAGCAGCGGGTCGCGATCGCCCGCGCGGTGGCGACCAAACCGAGGATCACGCTGTTCGACGAGCCCACCAGCGCGCTCGACCCCGAACTGGTCGAGGACGTCCTCCGCGTCATGCGCGGCCTCGCCGCCGACGGCATGACGATGGTCGTGGTCACCCACGAGATGGCCTTCGCCAGCGAGGTCGCCGACCGCTGTGTGTTCATGGAGGCGGGCCGCGTGGTGGAGTCCGGACCGCCCTCGGAGCTGTTCACCGCTCCCCGAAGCGCGCGCCTGCGGTCCTTCCTCGCCCGGCACCACAACGCGCGGCCTACGACGTCCACTGTGGAGAGTGTCTCGTGATCACGATCGCCTCCGTCGGCGACCTCATTCTCGACGAGCCCGGCCCGGCATCGTTCCTGGAGCCCGCCGCCGCACTGCTGCGGGCCGCGGACGTGACGATCGGGCACGTCGAGGTTCCGCACTCGACCACCACCGTCTCGCAGAGCACCGACGTCCCGGCGCCGCCCGCCGACCCGGCCGCGCTGCCCGCGCTGGCCGACGCGGGCTTCGACGTCGTCACCCTCGCGGGCAACCACATCCACGACGCGGGCGACGTCGGCATCGCCGACACCGTCGCCCACGCCCGCGCCGCCGGGCTCGTGCCCACCGGCGCGGGCGCGAACCTCGCCGAGGCACGCACCCCCGCTGTCGTCGAGCGCGGCGGGCTGCGCGTGGGAGTGCTGTCCTACAACTGCGTCGGCCCGCGCGAGTCGTGGGCGACGTCCCGCAAACCCGGCTGCGCCTACGTGCACGTGCTCACGCATTACGAGCTCGACCACGCCAGCCCCGGCGGTCCGCCGAAGATCTACACCTTCGCCGACCCGGACAGCCTGGAGGCGATGGAGTCCGACGTCCGGGCACTCCGGGCGCAGGCCGACATCGTGCTCGTGTCGCTGCACAAGGGCGTCGGGCACACGCCCGCAGCGGTCGCGATGTACGAGCGGCCGGTCGCCCGCGCGGCGATCGACGCGGGGGCCGACGCGGTGTTCTCCCACCACGCGCACATCATGCGCGGCATCGAGACCCACCGCGGCAAGCCGATCTTCCACGGGCTCGGCAACTTCGTCACGGTCACCCACGCGCTCACCCCCGGGGTGGGCAGCGCCTCCAGCGCCGAGCTCGAGGCGTGGGCGAAGCGCCGCCGGGAACTGTACGGCTTCGCCCCCGACCCGGACATGCCGTACTACCCGTTCCACCCCGAGAGCCGCAACACCGCGATCGCGTGGTGCCGGTTCGACGCGAACGGCCTCACCGAGGCCGGTTTCGTGCCGTGCTGGATCGACGACCGGGGGCGCCCGGTGCCCTGCGCCGGCACCCCCGACGGAGAGCGCGTCACCGCCTACATCGAGCAGATCACCCGCGCGGCGGGGCTGAACGGCCGGTTCTCCCACCGCGGCGACCGCGTCGTCATCGAGCCCGAGAGCACCGAAAGGTAGGACACCATGACCGACCAGCCACTGGCCGGGCGCACCGTCATCGACCTCACCACCGCCCTCGCCGGCCCCTACGCGACCCTGCTGCTCGCCGGCCTCGGCGCCACCGTGATCAAGGTCGAGAACCCGGCCACCGGCGGAGACTCGGCGCGTAACAACGCGCCCTACGTCGGCCGCGACGGTCTCTCCCTCGCCCGCGAGGACGCCGACGACATGTCCGTCTCGATGCTCGTGCGCGGCCGCAACAAGCAGAGCGTCACGCTCAATCTCAAAAACCCGCGCGCGCTCGCCGTCTTCGCCGATCTCGTGCGCGACGCCGACGTGGTGGTGGAGAACTACAGCCCCGGCGTCACCCAGCGGCTCGGCATCGACTACGCGTCCGTGCGCGAGCTCAACCCCAAGATCGTCTACACCTCGATCAGCGGCTTCGGCGCGCAGGGCGGACCGGGTTCGGGCAAGGCGATGGACTCGATCATCCAGGCCCTCTCCGGCGTGATGCTGACCGCGGGCGAGCCCGACGAGGGACCGGTCCGCTTCGGGCTTCCCGTCGGCGACATGCTCGCGCCGCTGTTCGCGGTCATCGGCACCGTCTCCGCGCTGCTACAGGCCGAGCACACCGGCGAGGGCCAGCACGTCGACGTCTCGATGCTGGGGGCGCTGACCTCGCTCGTGGCGTGCGAGCCGTTCGACGCGTTCGACGCGGTCGGCCTGCCGCAGCGCACCGGCTCGATGGTGCCGAGGCTCGCGCCGTTCGGGATCCTGCCGGCCGCCGACGGGCACCTTGCGCTCTGCGCGCCGACCGACGGGTTCGCCCACGGCGTCCTGCGCGCGATCGGCAGGCCCGACCTGATCGGCGACTCTCGCTTCCGCAACCGGGACCAGCGGGTGCGCCACGCCGACGAACTGCACGAGCTCATCCGGCAATGGTGCCGGGCGCGCCCCCTCACCGAGGTGATCGACGCGTTCACCGCCGAGGGTGTGCCGGCGGCGGAGGTCCGGGAGCCGAGGGACGCCGTGCGCGACCCGCTCGTGCGCAAGCGCGAGGAGGTCGTCCCGGTGACGCACCCGCGCTACGGCGACGTCGCCGACCTCGCGGCGACCGGAGTGCCCATCCGCTTCTCCTCGGCGAGGGCGGGCTTCGACCGGCCCGCTCCCGCCCTCGGCGAACACAACGACGCCGTGTACCGCCAACGGCTGGGCTACACCGAGGACGAGCTCGCCGACCTCGCCGCCGACGCCGTGATCTGACACCGCCGCGCACACCTTCTGGAAAGGAGCACCATGTCCGCTGCCCTCGCGCGGCTCGCCACGCCCACCGGACCCGACGGGAGCCGCCCCGTGATCGGCTACGTCGGCGCCGACGTGCCCGTCGAGCTGCTGACGGCCGCCGGGGCGCACCCGGTGCGGCTGACCGGCTCGCCGGGCGAGCCGAGCACGGTGGGTGACCGCTACCTCGGCACGGGGCTCGACCCGGTCGCGCGCTCGGTGCTCACCCGCCTGCTCGACGGCGCCTACGGCTGCCTCGACGGCCTGGTGGTCGGCCGCGACTGCGAGGCGTCGTCGCGACTGTTCTACGCGGTCAGGGAACTGCAGCGGATCGACCCGGCGGCGCCGCTGCCGCCCGTGCAGCTCGTGGACGTGCTGCATCTGCCGCACCGCACCACCACCCGCTACGTGCACGCGAAGCTGACCGAGCTGCGGGCGACGCTGGAGACATGGGCCGGCCGGCCGATCACCGGCGACGACCTCGCCGAGGCGATCGAGGAGCACAACCGGCTGCGCGGGCTGCTCCGCCGGATCGGCGCCCTCCGCGGGCGCAGGCCCGCACCGCTCACCGGGACAGACGCGTTGTCCGTGGTGGCCGCCACGACGCGGCTGCTCGTGCGGGACGCGTGCGCGCTGGTCGAGCAACTGCTCGCCGGGAAACTGTCCGAGGTGGACGGTCTGCGCGTTTTCCTCACCGGCAGCGGCCACGACGAGCCCGGCGTGTACGCGGCGCTGGAGGAGGCGGGGCTCGTGATCGTCGGCGAGGACCACGACTGGGGTGACCTGCTCTCCCGCCGCGACGTGGAGGCGCCGACGATGCTCGCGCTCGCCGAGCGGTACCAGCACAACGGGCCCTCGGCGCCGCGCGCGTCGATCCGGCAGCGTGCCGAGCACACCGCTGAGGCCGCCCGCACCCGAGGGGCTGAGGCGCTGATCTCCTACGCTCGCGTGCACGACGACGCGCCGCCGTGGGACTTCCCCGCGCAGCGGGCCTTGTGCGGGCTGCCGTCGGTGCAGCTGGTCCGCCAGCCCTACGGCGGGTTGACCGAGGAGGCGCTCGCGGCGGTCGCCGGCCTGCGCGGACCAGTGGGGGCCGTCCGATGAGCGCGCGGCTGGCCTCGGCGACAGCGGCCACCGCCTACCAGCGCGGCTGGTTCGCCGATCTGCGGGCGAGCGCCGCCGAGGGTGCTCCGCTCGCGCTCGTGAACGCCGACGCGCCGCAGGAGATCTTCCGCGCGATGGGGATCCCCTATGTCGTGAACCAGTGGTGGGCCTCGATCGTCACCGCGAAACGGCGGACCCAGGACTATCTGGAGCACCTGCGCGAGCGCGGTTACCCGGACTACGTCGAGCAGTACAGCTCCGTCTCCCTAGGGTCGCTGTTCGACCAGGACCCCGCCTCGGCGCCGTGGGGTGGGCTCCCCCGGCCGTCGATCGTGCTCGCGGAGACCACCGGCGACGCCTCGCGCAAGATCTTCGACGTCTGGGGCGAGCAGCCGGGGATCACGTTCTACCCGCTCGAGAGCGCGGCGGAGAACGACGTCCCGGTGCGGTGGTGGGAGCTGATGCCGAGACGCTGGGAGGAGGCCGTCGGCGGCGACCGGCTCGACCTGCTGACCGGCGAGCTGGAAGGGCTGATCCGGTTCCTGGAGCAGACCACGGGCCTGGTGTTCTCCGAGACGCGTTTTCGCGAGGTCATGGCGCTGGTCAACGAGCAGCAGGAGTGGAACCGGCGAACGCGTGACCTCATCGCTCGGGCGCGGCCGTGCCCGCTGGCGGTCACGGACAGCATTCCGAGCGTGATGATCCCGCAGTGGCATCGCGGCACCACCTGGGCGCGCGACGCGGCGAAGGCGTTCCACGACGAGGTCGCGGAGCGCGTCCGGACCGGCGCCGCCGTGTGCCCCGAAGAGCGGGCCCGGCTCATGTGGATCGGCCGGGGTCTGTGGTTCGACCTCGACTTCTACCGGCGGTTCCAGGAGTCCCACGGTGCCGTGTTCGTGTGGTCGATGTACCTCGCGATCGCCGCGGACGGCTACCTGCGGTACGGCGACGATCCGCTGCGCGCGCTCGCCGCGCGGTTCGCCGCGTTCTCCGACCAGCTGTACACGCCGCCGTGGTCGGCGGAGTGGTACGTGAAGGAGGCGCGCCACCACGGCGTCGACGGCGTCGTGCATCTCGTGTCCGAGGACGCGCGCGGCGGGTACTTCACCACGCGTGCGCTCGAAGCGGCCGGGATCCCGGTGCTGGAGCTGCGCGCGGACAACGTGGACGCCAGGGGCGCCGACGCGGCGTCGATCACGCACACGGTCGGTGAGTGGCTCGACCACCGGGTGCTCGCGCGTGGCTGAACCGCCCTCGATGCCGGCGGTGCTGTCCGGCGCGCTCGTGGCGTTGTTCGTCGGTTCGCTCACCAACACCATCGTCGGGATCGCGCTGCCGACCATCGCGGGCGAGCTCGGCGGCCAGGACCAGGTGCCGTGGGTGGCGAGCGCGGCGTTGCTCACGATGACGGTCTCGACCCCGTTGTGGGGCAAGGCGGCCGACCGGAACGGCCCGAGGCCCCTGCTGTTGGCCGCGCTCGGCGTGTTCGTGGCCGGGTCGGTGCTCGCGGGCTGCGCCCCGGACATGGGCACGCTCATCGCGGGCCGCGCGGTCCAGGGCGCGGCGGCGGGCGGGATGCTCGCGCTCACCAACACCCTGATCGCCGGCCTGGTTCCCGCGCGGGAACGGGGCCGCTACACCGGGTGGTTCGGGGTGTCGTTCGGCGTCGCGTCGGTGGCGGGTCCACTGATCGGCGGGCTGCTGGTCGGCCTGCCCGGGCTCGGCTGGCGCTGGTGCTTCCTCGGCGTGGTGCCCGTGGCCCTGCTCGCCGCCCTGCTGGTCCGCCTCGCCCCGCACCGCAGGCCCGCGGAGCACCGCGGGACGGTGGACGTGCTCGGCGGCGCGCTGTTCGCCGCGGCGGCCACCGGGCTCGTCGTGCTGCTGTCCGCGGGCGGGCGCGCGTGGCCGTGGCCGTCGTGGCCGACCGTCGCGTTCGGACTCGGCATCGTGGTGCTCACCGTGCTCGCGGTGCTGCACGAGCGGCGCGCGCCCGACCCGATCCTGCCGCCGAGGCTCTTTCGCACCCGCACCTTCACGGTGGCCTGCGCCACCGGCTTCCTGCTCGGCGCGGTGATGTTCGGCGGAATCATCTACCTGCCGCAGTACCTGCAGGTGGTGCGGGGGCACGACGCCACGACCGCCGGCCTGCTGATGCTGCCGCAGGTCGGCACGATGATCGTCGCCTCGACCCTGTCCGGCTATCTCATCGCCAGGACCGGCCGGTGGAAGGCTTTCCCCGTCGCGGGCTGCGCGCTGCTCACCACTGGGATGGTCATGCTGGCCCCGCTCGCGCCCGACACCGCGCCGTGGTGGCTCGCGGCCGGCATGGCGGTGCTGGGCGCCGGCACCGGCATGACGCAGCAGGTGCTCGTGCTGATCGCGCAGAACGCGGTGGGACCGGGCGACCTCGGCGTGGCCAGCTCGGCCGCGACGTTCACCCGCACCCTCGGCGGCGCGGTCGGTGTCGCCGCGTTCGGCGCTGTGATCACCACCCGGCTGCACACCGACCTGCCCTCCGCGCGAGCGGGCTCCGGGCTCGCCGGCGACGAGGTGCGGAGCCTGCTCGGCACCCCCGAGCGGATCGCCGAGCTGCCGCCCGCCCTAGCCGAGGCGGTCCGCCTCTCGTACACGAGCGGCCTCGGCTCGGTGTTCCTGCTCGCGATCCCTATCGCGGTGGCGGCCCTCGCCGCGGTACTCCTTCTCAGGGAGACCCCGCTCGGCACGCGCTGAGAGGGGTCACGTAAGTCAGCCCCCAAGGCCACCTTTGTTGCGTTGAACGCGACAAAGGTGGCCTTGGGGGACGGTTGTCAGCGCGCGATCGGGAGGGTGATCGACGAGAATGCGCCCGGCCGCCGGTGCACGGTGTAGACGGGCGCGGGGCTCTGTTCCCGGCGGTTGCTCTCGCGCACGTCGGCGCCGGTGACGGTCACCCGCAGGCGGTGTCCCGCCGGGACCACCGTGGACACCGGCAGCAGGTCGAAGGACACCCGTTCCGCCCTGCCCGGCCGCATCGGCTCGGCGTCGCGCTCGAACGCGCGGTGCCACGGCGTGCCCAGCACGTCGTAGGGCGCCTTCGCGGTCTCCCGCAGGGACAGCCGGAGCCTGCCGTCGGTGAGGATGCGCACGCTGCCGTCAGGGGCGACGGACTCGAGATAGGCGAACACGTTGCCGTCCGCCGCGGTCGACGAAAGCCGCAACGACACCACCGGGTGGCCGGTCAGCTCGATGTCGCCCGCCAGCGGTGCGCTCGTGTAGGTGAGGCCCTTCTCGTCCTGCGGGCAGGTCTGGTTCAGCCCGACCGGCTCCGGACAGCTCACCGAGTAGTCGACGCGGTATTCGTCGGTGCCGCCTCGGGGAGGCCGCGTGGTGAGGCCGCCGTCGTTCACCGACCCGACCGTGCCGGTCGGACCGTCCGCGAGGTAGTACCGCACCGCGCGCTGCTTCGGCGGCCACGACTCCGCGGAGCGCCACCGGCCCGACTCACCGGAAACGGTGTAGTAGTGCACCGGCGGCTCCGCCATGATCCCGTTGTCGATGCCCTTGAGCCAGTAGTCGAAGAACCGGTGCCGCTCCGCCACCAGGTCGAACCCGTCGTGGCCACAGTGCGGCCACGGACCGATGAGCACCTTGTGCGGGTTCGACAGCGACGCCGCGCTCACGAGGATCTCCTTGCGGAAGTCGTCGTCCCAGCCGTCGTAGCTGTAGATCGGCACGCCGGAGCGTTCGATCTCCTGTGCGTGGGTGGCGACGCTGTAGTCGAGCCACGGCCGCGCGCCGACCGAGTCCACGTAGCTGTCGCGGAACGGGGCCTGCCGCCACATGTCACGCAGCACGGTGTTGTCCCGGTGCTGCAACGCGGCCTGGTACAGCAGCTCGCCGTCCGGGTCGGCGTCGACCGGGAGGTTGCGCAGGTCCTCCTCGAGTGTCCGGTTCGGACCGACGCCCCAGTTGGCGCGGATGCCGCCGCGCTCGAAGCCGTCGTACTTGTGGAAGGAGTAGTTGCCCGCGAAGACGGCCTTCAGGTGCGGAGATCCGGCCGTCGCGGCGTGCATCGCGGCCTCTCCGGTGTTGGAGCAGCCGAACACGCCGAGCTGCCCGTCGCTCCAGGGCTGCGTCGCCAGCCACTCCATCACGTCGTATGCGTCGGCCGCCTCGGTGCGAGAGTGGTAGCCGGTCATCGTGCCGAAGGACGCGCCGTTGCCCCGGCGGTCGACGTACGCCACGACGTAGCCGTACCGGGTCAGCTCCGCCATGCCGCTGGTCACCCCGCGCAGGCTCACCGAGCCGTCCTCGGCCCGCGAGGCACGGCTCAGCTGGTGCTCCCACACCACCGGGTGCGGTGTGTCCACCGCACGTCCGTCGACGGCGGGCCGGTGGAGGTCGACGGCCAGCCGCGTGCCGTCGCGCATCGGCACGTATTGCGACGTGCGCACCCATTCGTCGTAGAGCACCTCCGCGTAGCCCGAGTACTCACCGGGCCGCGACACCCGCGGCTCCGGCTCCGCCACGGCGGCCGGCGCCGCCGTGCCGACCAGCAACAACGTCGCGAGCGTGGCTTGCCAGAACGCTCTCACCTGTTCTCCTCGCCGTAGTAGGGACGGTTGAAGACCGGAGGCCGGTACCCGAGATAGCGGTCCGACCCGGCGAGCCGGTTCATCGCCTCGGCGTTCGTCGGGCCCCAGTGGCCCGTGCGCAGCCGGTGGGTCATGGCGACGATCGCGGCCTCCTGCTCGGCCGTGGTGAACGTGCAGTGCCCGGCCGTGCCCAGATAGGTCTGCCGCAGCAGCGCGGCGTTGCCCTCCTCACGCACCACGGCGCCGTAGGACTGTTGCTGCGCCACCGTCGAGATCTGGTCGCCGACCGGGTTGACGGTCAGCACCGGGATCCGCAGGTCGCCGTCGAAGACGATGCCTTGCTCCAAAGTGGACACCGCATGGCGGTCGGGCCGGATCCGGGGAGCGCCGGCGAGCACGCGCAGGTCGGCGGCCAGGTCCAGTCCGGCGCGCGCGTAGAGCTCGCGGACGGCGCGCCGGTGCGCAGGCTCGGCGAGCGCGAGCTGGCGGGCGTAGTCCACCCCGGTGTTCCAGGACGGGTTGCCGCCCGTGAGCTGCTCGATGGCGCGCCTGCTGCTCATCGCCTGGCCCAGGTACGGCAACGCGCCACCGGACAGCGCGAGGTACATGCCCTCCTGGAGGGCCTCCGGGTCGCGCGCGTCCGGTTGCGGCGTCGGCTCGCCCTCGGCGGTGAGGCCCCACGCGGGCAGCTGGCCGATGGCGGCCGCGAGCGCGATGCGGGCCCTGCCCCCGGGTGTTCGCTGCGCGGCTCCCACCGCCGCGAGCCACGCCCGCTGCGCACCGGCGACGTCGGCGGCGATGCCGGTCACCGGGAGCGAGGTGTCACTGAACAGGAGTGTCTTGAGCGTGAACACGGTGTCGAGCTTCTGGTTCCACTGCCCGACGGCTCCGCCGAGACCACCGCAGAACGGCACCGCGGCGGCGAAGCGGTCCGGGTGCACCTGGGCGACACCGGCCGACACCATGCCGCCCATGGACCGTCCCGAGGCGATCGCCCAGCGCGCGTCGCCGAACGCCGCCTCGAACCGGTCCAGCGCGGCGGCCTGGTTGTCGATCGCGGCGGCGATGTCCCAGCCGGTGACGGTGCGGCTGGTGCCGCCGACCGCGTAGCCCAGTTCGACGAGGCGCCGCGCGAGGGCGTCGTCGGGCGCCCTGCTCGCGAAGTCGAGGTCCACCAGCACGATGCCGTTCCACTGGGCGGGCCGCACGAACCGGTAGGGCGTGCCGTCGGCGAGGGCGCCCTCGGCGCACTGGTGCCGCACGGATGTGCCCGAGAGGCACATGTGAGCGGGTTCGGCGGCCGCGACCGAGGGCAGACCCGCCGCGGCGAGCAGGAGGGCGAACACGGCCGCCAGGCGGCGGAGCACCGTTGCGCGCATGGGCTACTCCCCCGCCCGGAAGCTCTTCGCCGACACCGACCACCCCGGCACGCCGCACAGCCCGCAGGCGTCACCGAGGAAGTAGGCGCGCGCGGCCCGGTCGCCGTTGAGCGTGAAGTCGAGCCACTGCACGAGTGTGGTGACGGCCTCCTCGCGGATGGTCGCGTCGGTGTCGCCGTCCCGCACGCCGTACCAGAATCCACTGTGGCCCGCCGACGGGTTGCTCGCCCGCACCGCGGGCACCGTCACCAGGTCGTAGTTGGCGATGGTGTTCTCGTGCGCCTGGTCGGTTGGCCCGCCGTCGAGGAACAGCACCGGGGCGTGCAGCTTCGCCAGCTCCGCCCTGCCGTAGCCGTAGCGGCCGTCGGCGAAAAAGCCACTGTTGAGCGAGAGCACGGACGTCACGCGGGGATCGGCGCCCGCGACGAGGGCCTCCAGCCCACCGCACGAGTTGCCCGCGACCGCGACGCGCTTCGTGTCGATGCGATGCCGCAGCGCGCTGTCCGCGCGCCGGTTCTCCCGTTCGGCCCAGGTGATGCCGTCCAGCAGCACCTCGGGCACGGGCGTGCCCTTCTCGTCGTAGGTGGGGTTGCCGAAGCCGCCGACCGACACCACCAGGAACCCGTGCGCGGCCAGCAGCACGTGGGTTCCGATGAGCACGTGGTTGCTGGTGTGCCTGCACGCACCGTTGCCGAACACGACGACCGGCAGCTTCCCCCGCACGGCACGGAGATCGGCGGGCCGGTACACGGTGTACTCGGCGGCGAGGTCGCGCGCGTGCCGAGCGGGCTCCCGCACGACGGCGTGGAACGTGTCGATCGCCGCAACCCTCGGCGCGGCCGACGGCGACCGCGGCTCCGGCGGCGAGGACAGCGCACTCGCGGCGGTGACCACGAGAACCGTGGCGAATGCGGTGACGAGCGGAAAGCGGAGCGACAGCTTCACGGCACAATGCCTCTCTCTCCTGGCGCCGCGCCGAGCCCGGATGGAGCTCCGTCGTCGAGCGCCCGCAACAGGATGAACTACTTGCGTGTCGACCGTCAATGATCGTGTTGCCTATCGGGCCGCAGGGGGCGGCCAGCCTAGACTCGGCGCATGAGCGCGGACGCCGGGCCACAGCATTCGCAGCGACTGCTGGGCACGTTGCTCGGCGACTACTGGTTCTGGCGCCCAGAGCACCTGCCGTCCTCGGCGCTTGCCGGGCTGCTGTGCGAGTTCGGGCTCACCGAGACCGCCGCGCGCGCCGCCATCCGGCGGGCGGCGGCCCGCGGGCTCATCGTGGCGTCGAGGTCGGGTCGCACCACCGCCTACGGCGTGCCCGCCCGTACCCACGAGCTGATCGTCAACCACCTGAGGCGCCTGCTGGAGTTCGGCGCGGAGAAGCGCGAGTGGGACGGCAGGTGGACGTTCGCGATGTTCTCGATCCCCGAGGACCAGCGCGAGAATCGCCGCACGCTGCGCAGCCGCCTGCGCTGGCTCGGGTTCGCGCCGCTCTACGACGGCGTCTGGGTCTGCCCATGGGACACCGGCGCGGCGGCGCTCGACGTGCTCACCGAGCTGGCGGTCGAGGCCGCGACCGTCTCCCGCGCCGAGCTGGCCCCCACCACGCCGGAGCCCGGACACCCGCTGCGCGCGTGGAACCTGGATAGCCTCCGCACGTCATACCTGACCTTCCTCGACCGGCATTCCGGACTACGCGCCCGCGTCGCCGCGGGCGCCGTGGGCCCTGCCGAGGCACTCATCGGGCGCACGCTGCTCATGACCGAGTGGCGCGCGTTTCCCGACCTCGACCCGGACCTGCCCGGCGAGCTGCTGCCGGACGACTGGCCCCGGCGCGAGGCCCGGCAGTGCTTCATCGACATCTACGACACGCTGGGCCCGATCGCCGAGCAGCGCTTTCGGCAGTTGCTCGCGCCGCACGCCCCCGCGCTCGCCGACCTCGCCGCCTACCGCACCAGCGACGACATCGCGCGAGGGGAGCCCGCCGACCAGGCCGACTGGCCCGCCGAGGGGGCTTCGAGCTGGGCCGGCCCGATCGGCAGAGACCTCGACTAGCAATAGGCAACTCGTTCTTGTCCTTACGGACACGAGTGTGTAGCCTTTCGCTCATCCGTCCGGCCCGCACAACCGGTCACCCGATGTCTCAAAGTGGAGGCAGTCGTGTCCACTCCCGCCTCGCCCGCTCACCCCGCACGGCGTTCCCCCGGCGTGCGAGCCCTGCTCGCCGGCCCGATGGGCGCCTGCCTGGCCAACTACGAGTTCGGCATCTACGGCACGATGTCGGCGCTCGTGATCAACGAGCTGTTCTTCCCCTCGCTCAGCCCCACCGCGGGCACGCTCGCCGCGTTCACCACGTTCGCCGTCGGCTTCCTCGCTAAACCGTTGGGAGGCTTGCTTTTCGGGCGCGTCGGCGACCGGTTCGGCCGGCGCACCGTCGTGGTCTCCGCGCTCGTGCTGATGGGGTTCGCGACGATCGGCATCGGCCTGCTGCCGACCTACGCGACGATCGGCGTCGCGGCACCGGTCCTGCTGACCGTGCTGCGCCTCGCACAGGGGCTCGCCGTCGGAGGCGAGTGGGGCGGCGCCGCGACTCTCGCCGTCGAGCACGCACCCGCTCACCGGCGTGGTTTCTGGGGCGGCATGGTGGGCATCGGCGGCCCGATCGGCTCGATCCTCGGTGTGCTCACAGTGCTGCCGCTCTCGGCAGGCCTGTCGGAAGCGGCGTTCCTCTCGTGGGGCTGGCGCGTCCCGTTCCTGGTGAGCGCCGTGCTCGTGGCCGTGGGCCTGTGGATCCGCCTCGGCGTGGACGAGTCGCCGGTGTTCCGCACCGAGGTCGCCACCCGCATCCGACCGAAACACGACCTGTGGCGCGTGCTGACCCACAACGGCAGGCCCATGGCGCTCGTGTTCTTCCTCGCCGGCGCCGCGGTCACCGGCATCTACCTGCTCAACACCTACACGCTGTCCTACGCGGTGAACCACGCCGGGCTCGACCGCTCCACGATGCTCGGCTTCATGACCACGGCACAGGTCATCGCCGTCGCCGCCGCCCTCGTGCTGCTGTCCCGCATCGACCGCATCGGCCTCGCGCGCCTGTACCAGTGCAGCGCCGTCGCGCTCGCCGTGGTGGCGTGGGTGCTCTTCGCCGCGCTCGACAGCGGCAGCAGCGCCGTGGTGATCAGCGCGCTCGCGCTCGGCCAGATCGCGGTCAACGGCATGGTCATCTCGTCGGTGCCGATCTACGTATTGCTCTTCCCGCCCGCCGACCGCGTCACCGGCGCCGGCTTCAGCTTCAAGACGAGCGACGCGATCCTCGGCGGCACCACCCCGCTCGTCGCCGGACTCCTCGTCGAGGCCGCGGGCGGAGCCTCGTGGGTGGTGGCCGCGTACGTGACCCTCCTGGTCGCCGCCGCCGTCACCGCGTGCGCGGTCGGCAGGCGCCTGCTGCGCCGCACCACCGCCCCCGCGCCGGAACCACACCAGACGACCACGGAAGTGAGCGCATGACCGCACCGAGGCCGGCCCAGCCGGACGAGCACGACTTCGACCCGCTCGCCGAGGAGACCTTCACGAGCGCGCACGAGACCTACCGCGAACTGCGCGGGCGCTGCCCGGTGGCCCGCAGCCAGACCTACGGCGGCTTCTGGGCCCTGTTCCGGCACGCCGACGTCACCGCCGTTCTCTCCGACAGCGACACGTTCACCACCAGCGTGCAGAACGTGGTACCGAAGTTCGCCTTCACCGGGCGCCGTCCGCCCCTGCACCTCGACCCGCCCGAACACACCGACTACCGCCGCGTCATCAACCGGTTCTTCACCAGGGGCAGGATGACCGCGCTGGAACCCGCCGTGCGCGGCCACGCCGGGCGCCTGCTCGGCGAGCTCGTCGCCCGGGGTGAGTCCGACATCTCGGCCGATTACGCCCGCGTCTTCCCCGCACACGTCTTCGCCGACTTCTTCCACCTGCCACTGCACCTGGCCGAACGGATCGAGCAGATCAGCGCGGAGTACGTGCGGGCCATCCAGGTGGTCGACGACGAGGAGGTGAAGCGCAGCAGCAGGCTGCTCTACGACATCGCCGCCGAGGTGATCGACCACCGGCGCGACGCCGCGCTCGACCCCGGCGACGACCTCACCACGGCGCTGCTCGCGGCCCGCCCCGGCGGCGAGCCACTGCCGGACGACATGGTGCTCGGCTGCGTCCGCCAGCTGCTCGTCACCGGCATGGTCGCGCCGAGCGTCTTCATCGGCACGATGCTCGCGCACCTCGCAGAGCACAAGGACCTGCAACGCCTCCTGCGGAGCGCCCCGGAGCGGATCCCCGGCGCCGTCGACGAGTACCTGCGGCTCTACACGCCGTACCGCGGCATGTCCCGCACGGCGAGGCGCGACGTGGTGATCGGAGGGCGGCTCATCCGCAAGGACGAGCCGATCGCACTGGTCTATACCTCCGCGAACCGCGACGAGAGCGTGTTCGAGGACGGCGAGAACTTCGTGCTCGACCGGCCCAACCTCCGCGAGGCGATCCCGTTCGGGGCGGGAATCCACGCCTGCCCTGGCGCCCCGCTGGCGCGGATGATGCTGCGGGTCACCCTGGAGGAGTTGCTGACGCGCACCACGGACTTCCACGTGGCGGGCGAGATCCTCATGGCTCGCTGGGCGGAATGGGGCACGAGGTCGGTTCCGCTGGCCTTCGAGCCCGCGGCCCCACCGTCCTGAGCACGAGCAGGCCGCCGATTCCGGGCACCAGCGACGCGATGCGCGTGGCGGCCCGCCGGTCGCCCCGGAACGCGAGGACGACCACGAACAGGTAGGCGCAGCCGTGCACGGGGCCGGTCACGGAGGACACCGGTTCCCAGTGCGCGGTGAGGAGGTTGAGCAGCAACACGGCGAGCGAGCCCGCCTCCACGGCCGCGGCGATGCGCAGCATCCGCCGGGAACCCACCGTCACGCTCCCGTCGTGGAACCGGGTCGCACGATCATCAGCACCGTCACCGCGGCCCACAGCAGGTTGAACATGCCGGTGTACATCGCGAGCCGCGCGGGCGTCCGGGCATCGTGCTCGGCGGGTTCCTTCGAGAGCCCGCCGAGCAACCCTTCCTGGCGGGGCAGCACCAACAGCACGAGCACCGCCGCCGCGCACGCCGTGAGCGCCATGGACACGATCAGCCACGCGTCGCCCAGCACCCCGAGACTGCTCGCCGTGGCGAGACCGAACACCGGGACGACGATCCCGACCATGGCGTAGACGCGGCAGATGCGGTGCAGCGTGCGCAGCACCGTCAGCTCACGGGGACTGCCGGACGCCGCGCGCCGCGCGACGGCGGGGAACATGCTCGCGGCCACCGTCACCGGGCCGATCGCGATGATCGCGGCCAGCACGTGGACCGCGAGGAGGAACTTGGTCACGCGGCCGACCGTAACGGCGCCGGTTGATCACGAGAAGCGGCTCGATGGCCACGTTCCAACGGATTCTCGCCAACACCCAACCTGCGCCGTGGCGCTCATCCCAGCCGGTCACAGCCTTGGCCGGAATCAGGCGGTCGGTTACCGTTTCGCCATGCACACGGTGGCTGTCCTCGCGCTGGACACGGTGGTTCCCTTCGACCTGTCCACGCCGATCGAGGTGTTCACCCGCACCCGGCTGCCCGACGGTCGGCAGGCGTACCGGGTGCGGGTCTGCGGCGTCACGCCGGAGGTCGACGCGGGCACGTTCGCCCTGCGGGCGCCGTGGGGACTCGACGCGCTCACCGATGCGGACACGATCATCCTGCCCGGCTGCGCCGACCCGGCGCGCCCGGTGCCGGAACCGGTGCTGGACGCGTTGCGGCGTTCCGCCGCCCTCGGCACGCGGATCGCCTCGATCTGCACGGGCGCGTTCATCCTCGCCGCCACGGGCCTGCTCGACGGGCACCGGGCCACCACGCACTGGGCCGCCGCGAGCACGCTCGCTCGGTGGTACCCCGAGATCGCGGTCGACCCCGACGTGCTGTACGTCGACAATGGACAGTTCCTCACGTCGGCCGGAGCGGCGGCGGGACTCGACCTGTGCCTGCACCTGATCCGCCGGGACTACGGCTCCGCCGTAGCCGCCGACGCCGCCAGGCTCTCGGTGATGCCGCTCGAACGCGAGGGCGGGCAGGCGCAGTTCATCGTCCACGACCAGCCGCCGATGCCCCGCGGCGCGACACTCGAGCCGCTGCTGGCCTGGCTCGAGGACAACGCGGCGCGGCACCTCACGCTCGACGACATCGCCGCGGAGGCGGGGATGAGCACCCGCACACTCAACCGCCGCTTCCGTGAGCAGATCGGCACCACCCCGCTGCAGTGGCTGCTGCGGGCGCGCATCCGGCAGGCCCAGCACCTGCTGGAGGCCACCACCCATCCCGTCGACCGCGTCGCCACGCAGGTCGGTTTCGGCTCCCCCACCGCGTTCCGCGACCGCTTCAAACGGATCGTCGGCACCAACCCGAACGCCTACCGCGCCGCCTTCCAGCGGACCGGCGCCCCGGCCTGAGTCACTCAGTCCCAGCGGAACAACCAGGCGGCAGCGGCCCCGGAGAGCACCGTGGTCACCGCGAGCGCGAGGAGCTGTCCCGGCTCGGGCGTCAGTCCGGCCCAGCAGTCGCCCAGCAGGTCGAGCGCCGCGCCGAAGGGCAGGTACGCGCCCGCGTCGGCGAGCCAGCCGGGAAGGTGCTCCCGGCCGCCGAAGCCTCCGCCCATCGCGAGGAACCCGAAGAACAGCGCCAGTCCGATCGCGACGGCGGCGTTGACCGTCGGGGCGATCGCCGCGACGAGCATGCCGACGGCGTACATCGCGGCGACCGTCAGCAGGAACACGCCAATCGCGCCGGCGAGCGAGCGCGGGACGGTGAGGTCGAACGACAACCGCGCGAGCGCGAGCGCCAGCGCCACCCCGAGCACCGTCTGCACCAGGCTCACCACCGCCTGCGCGACGAGCACGAGCACCGGATGCGCCGGCGTCACCGAGAGCCTGCGCAGCACCCCGGTGGTGCGGTAGGCCGCCAGGAACGACGGCATGTTCACGATGCCGATGAGCGCCACCACCATCGCGATCGTCATCGGCACGATGTAGGCGTCGAGCGCGGGCAGCCCGCCGAACGCGGGAACGGGCGTGCGGTCGGCTCCGAGCCCGTTCATCACCATGATCAGCATCGGCAGGCCGAACGGCACCACGAGACCCGCGGTGTCCCTGGCGACGAGTTTCGCCTCGGTGAGCGTCAGCCTCGCCCACGCGGCGGGGCCGGGACGCGCGGCGATGATCGGCTCAGTCATGGGGGTTCTCCTCGGTCGCGCGGCCGGTGATCGCGAGATAGGCGTCGTCGAGGGTGGCTTCCTCCAGCCGCAGCGCGGTGATCGTCACCGACCTGCGGACCAGCTCCGCGGTGACGACGGGAAGCGCCTCGCGCGTTCCGCTCACCACGAGCTCGCCGTCGTCCTCCCGCACTCCGGTGACGCCGGGCAGTGCCTCCAGCACGGCCAGGTCGAGCGGCTCGCTCACCCGCAGCCGGATCCGCTGCCCTCCGCCCTCACTGGCCACGAGCGCGTCCGGGGTGTCGAGGGCCACGACCCGGCCGCGATCGAGCACGGCGACCCGGTCGCACAACCGGTGCACCTCCTCGAGGAGGTGACTGACGAGCACAACCGTCACACCCGTGTCGCGGATGCGCTCGACGATCTCCCAGATGTTCCTGCGGCCATGCGGATCGAGGCCGGTGCTCAGCTCGTCGAGCACGGCGATCCTGGGCCTGCCCACGAGTGCGAGCGCGATCGAGAGCCGCTGCGCCTGCCCGCCGGAGAGCTTCCCGAACGGGCTGTCCCACTGCTCCCCGAGCCCGAGGTCGGCCACGAGCCGCCGGGGGTCGGCTCCGTCGCGGTAGAAGGATCGGTAGAGGGTCACCGCCTCGCCGACCCGCAGTGCCTCCGGCAAGTACCCCTGCTGCAGCTGCACGCCCAGCACCTGCCGGAGCCGGGCCCGGTCGCGCCGAGGGTCGAGCCCGAACACCCGGATCCTGCCCGCGTCGGGCTTGCGCAGCCCCGAGACGCACTCGACCAGTGTGGTCTTGCCCGCGCCGTTCGGGCCCAGCAGCCCGAAGATCTCCCCGCGCTCCACGGTGAGGCTGACGTCGTCGGCGGCCACCGTGGCGCCGTACCGTTTTCGCACGCCGTCGATCTCGATCACGGCCATGTCTCCTCCGCTCTGCCGTCGTGCCGCAGAAGGTAGGCAGGGCGGCCCGCCCAGTGCAGGTGCCAGAGGTCATGATCGGCGACCATGACTTCCGGCACGGGTCACCGCCGGGCGCGCTGCGTAGCCTGGGGCGATGAGCGAGTCACGGCTCGAGATCTGGACGGCGGCGAGCCTGGTCGCCGTGTCCCTGCTCGTCGCGGTTCCCGTGGTGATCGACCTGTTCGGCGACGCCACCGCGACCACGGGCCCGGCCTGGGCGTGGTGGGCCTGCTACCTCGGCTACCTGGCCCTGCTGGGGCTGATCTTCGCGGGCTTCGCCAGGCGGCCGGTCATCGTGCTCGTGCCGCTCGCGCTGTGCGCGGCCGGCACCGTTCTGCTCGCCGCACGCGCCGGGTTCACGCCGATCCTGCTCGTGTTCGTCACCGCGTGCGCGGCGACGCTGGCGTCCCGGCGGCTCACCGCCGCGTTCCTCGCGGCCAACACCGGCGTGGTGGCACTCGCCGTCGTGGTCGCGGGCGGCCCGTTCCCCGATGTCGCGCTGACCTCGCTGGTCTACGCCGCGCTGCAGACGTGCTCGGTGTGGGCGGTGTGGAGCGAACGGCGCGAGCGGACCGCCCGCGAACGGCTGGCGGTGGCCAACACGGAGCTGCGGGCGGCGACCGCGCTGCTCGCGGAGTCGAGCCGGTCGAGGGAGCGGCTGCGCATCGCCCGCGAGCTGCACGATCTGCTGGGCCACCAGCTCACCGCGCTCGTGCTGGAGCTGGAGGTCGCCTCCCACCACCGGGGCGACGCCGCGGCCGAGCACGTCCTGCGGGCTCGAGGACTCGCCAGGGAACTGCTGGGCGACGTCCGCACGGCCGTCGGCGAGCTGCGGTCGCGCCCGCCCCGGCTACGCGAGGCGCTCGCCGAGATCGTCGCGGACCTGCCGCGGCCACGCGTTCACCTGAGCGTCGCCGACGACATCGAGCCCGACGAGGAGTGCGCCGTGACGCTCATTCGCTGCGTGCAGGAGGTGGTCACCAACGCGATCCGGCACTCGGAGGCCGAGAACCTGTGGCTACGTGTGGACCGCGCCGAGTCCGGCGAGATCACGCTGCGCGCCGAGGACGACGGGCGCGGCGCGGAGCTGCTGCGGATCGGCAACGGGCTCACCGGCGTGCGCGAGCGCGTCGAGCAGCTCGGTGGACGCGTGAGCTTCGAGAGCAGACCCGGTTTCCGCGTCGACGCGACGGTGCCGGCGCCGTGATCCGCGTGTGCGTGGTCGATGACCAGACGATCGTCCGGCACGGCATCCGCAGCCTGCTGGAGCTTTCCCCCGAGGTGACCGTCGTCGGCGAGGCGGGCGACGGCGACGAAGCGCTCGCGGTGATCGAGGAGTCCCCGCCCGACGTGGTGCTGCTGGATCTGCGGATGCCCGGCAGGGACGGCATTTCCACGCTGCGCGAGCTACGTGCCCGCGGCAGTTCGCTGCCCGCGCTCGTGCTGACGACGTTCGATGACGACGAGCTGGTGCTCAGCGCGCTGCGCGCGGGCGCGCACGGCTACCTGCTCAAGGACGTGACCCTCGAACAGCTCATCGGCGCGATCCGCACGCTGGCCGAGGGCGGCACGCTGGTCCAGCCCGCGCTCACCGACCGCCTCCTGCGCGCCGCGGGCAACCTGCCGCCGCAGGAGGAGATCGACGACCTCCCTCCGCCGCAGCCGCTGACCACCCGGGAGCTGGAGATCCTGCGGCTGCTGGCGGGCGGCTACGCCAACCGGGAGATCGCCGCGGCACTGCACCTTGCCGAGGGCACGGTGAAGAACCACGTGTCGAGCCTGCTCATGAAGCTCGGCGTGCGGGACCGGACGCGGGCCGTGCTGCGCGCGCTGCAGCACGGCCTGCTCACCGGACCGGGCTCTGCGGATACGTCCGTTCCGGGCGCCTGAACCACGCCGTCGCCGCGGGAGCGAGTGTCCCCGGCACCACGACGCTCCACAGCACGATCGTGATCGCGCCGGAGGAGCTGGATCGACGGGTCCCCTTCGGACAGCGTCAGCGCGCTGCGGCTGCCGCTCCGCGAGCGGGCCGGGCACCCCGCGCACGCGCAGGATCAGCAGGTCCACTGTGGTCCTGACCGGCCCGCGCCCGTCACCTCGCAGCGAACACCAGCTCGTCGCTGTAGCGGGCCGAGCCGTCGGGGTTGTCGCCCAGGTAGAAGCGCGTCGACATGGTCCGCTCGCCCGTGTCCAGCACCGAGCGCCACAGCGTCCGCACCGGGTGGGCGCCCGCGTTGCCCGCCTCGTATCGCACGTCGTCGAGCGCGGCCCGTAGCGCCGGACCGGACAGCTCACCCTTCTCGTTCCACCGGTGCAGCGAGCGGTACCGCTGGTAGGTCTCCATCGTCTCCGCGTTGTCCTCGGGCAGGTTCGCCGGATCCGGGTGACGGTGCAGGTAGTGGTTGGTGACGCACAGCGCCGCGGAACCGGCGTCGACGATGTGCTCGTCGCCGCCCGGCCCGCGCTCCCAGACGAACGCGTCCCCCGAGGCGTCGGCGACGAGGTAGTGCAGCGGCGCGCCGAGGTCGTACTGCTTCGCCCCGAGCAGGGCCATCCGGGCCTGCTCCGCCGTCGCGCACGTGTCGAGCACGAACCGGGGCAGCTGCGTGCTGCCGAGCCCGACCTGCGGGCCCGCGTCCACCGGAGCGCCGGCAGCCTCGGCGTCGGCGATCAGCAGCGCCACGGTGAGGCCGTGCTCGTTGACGCCCTCCATGCAGCCGTCCAGCTCGTTCATCGTGAGCACCGTGGTGGCGGGACCGTCGTCGGGAACACTCGTGATCACATAGGGCCGCGAGGCCATCGGCGGGCCGGTGTCCTCGATCGTCTCCCCGGAGAGCATCGCGAACAGCGCCGCCTGGCTCGTGACGAAGAAGTCGTAGTTGCGGCCGACGAGCCCCCTGCCCTCCTCGGTGAGCGAGGGCGGGCAGAAGGTCACCGAGCAGGCCGAGCCCTCGGGGACGCCAGTGAACGAGTCGAGGAACACCGCGGCATCCGGGTCCACGCCTGCCGCCGAGGCCGCCCCGCGCAGGCGGGCGGCGTGCTGCGGCCAGTGCGTCGCGAACCACTCGCGCCGGGCCCGCGCCCGCCGGGGGTCGGCCGCGAGCGGCCGCCAGCCATAGGTTTCGCGGGCCGCGTCGGCGAGGCCCCTGCCGATCTCGGTCTGGCTGCCGGTGAGCCGCAGGCCGCGGACCGTCATGAAGTCCCCAGCGCGGCCACCCACGAGTATCTCGCTGTGCGTGGTCATCGCATCTCTCCTTGTCGTTGAGCCGGTTCCCGCCACATCGGCCAGATCGGTGGGCCGTCGGGCAGGGTGATCGGGTCGCCGATCGTGTGGAAGCCGTGCCGCTCGTACAGCGGACGGCTGCGGGCCGAGCTGGCCTCCAGGTAGGCGGGCAGGCCCTGCTCGTCGGCCTTCGCCAGCCGCTCTGCGAGCAGCGTTCGGGCGAGCCCGCTCCCCTGCCGTCCCGGCTCGACGCCGAGGAACGGCAGGTAGAGGTGGGCCCGGTCGTGCGGGTGCCGCCGCCCCGCCAGGTCCGCGAACGTCACCAGACGCCGCACGTGCGGCAGCAGCTCCGGCGGCACCTCGCCGTCGGAGCCACCCATGACCGACTCGCCGGCCGCCAGCGAGAGCCATACGGCCACCGCCGCGCCACCACCGGCCACGGCCAGCTCGCCCTCGGCCGCCGACCGCGACACCAGTGGCGCGAACAGCCGCTCGGCCGCCCGCGGCCGGGACTCGTCCTCGGGGAACAGCCAGCGCGACACGGGGTCGTCCTGGAACGCCGCGACGAGCACCCCGACGCTCGCCCTCTCATCGATCGCCATGCGTACAACGTACCCATCGTCGGAGCCGATTAGGTGATATTGAGGCGAATATGGGGGACATCCCTACCTAGTGCACTAGTACAGTTGGCCCATGAAC
This sequence comes from Prauserella endophytica, assembly GCF_005146945.1. Classification (GTDB taxonomy): domain Bacteria; phylum Actinomycetota; class Actinomycetes; order Mycobacteriales; family Pseudonocardiaceae; genus Prauserella_A; species Prauserella_A endophytica. Next base: position 184,169 of record NZ_SWMS01000003.1, on the reverse strand, counting down.
GCCGTACCTCCCTACCTGCGCATCGTCGCCGAGATCCGGGACCGCATCGCCGACGGCGAGCTGGGCCCCGGCGATCGCGTCCCGTCGGCGCGGCAGATCGTCCGCGAGTGGGGTGTCGCGATGGCGACCGCGACCAAGGTGCTCGCGACGCTTCGCCGGGAAGGGCTCGCCGAGGCCCGCACCGGCGTCGGCACCGTCGTGCGCGCTCCGTCGGCGCCGCCCGTCCGCCGAACCGCCGAGGGGGTGCTGACCAGGCAGCGGGTCACCGAGGCCGGTATCGCGATCGCCGACCAGGAGGGACTCGGCGCGGTGTCGATGCGCCGCGTCGCCACCGACCTCGGTGCCGGGGTGATGTCGCTGTACCGCCACGTGGCCGGCAAGGACGAGCTGGTGCTGCTGATGGCGAGGGAGGTCTTCGCCCGGAACCAGCCGCCGGTGCCCGGCCCGGCGGGCTGGCGGGCGAAACTGGAGCTGATCTGCCGGCTGCAGTGGGACGCCTATCGGCGCCATCCGTGGCTGCCGGGGCTCGTCTCGATGACCCGGCCGCTGCTCATCCCGGAGGCGATGGCGCACACCGAGTGGACGCTCGCCGCGCTCGACGGGCTCGGACTCGACCCGGACGAGCGCCTGCGTGAGGCGATGGCCCTGCCCGCGCTCGTCCGCGGGCTCGCGCTGTCGGCCTCCGCGGAGCGCGAGGCCGAACGGGCGAGCGGGCTCACCAACCAGCAGTGGTGGCTCGCGCTGTCCGGCGAGGTGAACGCCGTGCTCGGCACCGGACGCTTCCCCCGGCTCGCCGAGACGAGGGGCGAGGTGGCGGAGGACCTCGACGGGGTGCTGGCACTCGGGCTGACCCGCCACCTCGACGGGCTCGCCCTGCGAGTGGCCCAGGTCTCCCGGCGCGACCGGCAGGGGCACCGAAAGCCCCCAAGGCCACCTTTGTTGCGTTGAGCGCAACAAAGGTGGCCTTGGGGGCCGTCACGAAATCTCCGTAGTCGCGTACGTAGCCCTCCCGATGTGTCGGTGCCAGGAAACCGCCAACCTGGAAGCACGACCGATTCCCGGTACGGAGAGACCCATGCCCATCGACTCGCATCCGCAGCCCTGCCCCCACTGCCGGCGCCCCACGGTGCTCATGTCCTACCACTGGGGCCGTCAGTGGGTCCACGTCGGCACCTGGCGTCCCCGGTGCGGCGCCCCGACGTGGGCCCGGCGGGCCGCGACGCGTACCGACGGCCGCGTGACCCCGCACGCGGCCTGAGGCGGCGGGCCTCTCCAGCCTGGCGACGCGTTACGGAGCAGGTACCACCCGTACCGCGCGCCAAGGCGCGGCGGGGCCGAGGGCGTTCTCCCCGCAGCCCTCCGCCCCGCCGCGCTCCTCCAATCGCGTTCCGGCTCCCCGGTCCGACTAGACTTCGGTGCGTGACTGCGCCGATGATGCTGCGCGGTTCCGTGGGCAACCTGCCCGCGCATCTCACCACGTTCGTCGGCAGGCGGCAGGAACGCGCCGACGTCAAACGCCTGCTCTCCGGCAGCCGCCTCGTCACGCTCACCGGACCCGGCGGTGTCGGCAAGACCCGCCTCAGCCAGCGCGCCGCGGCCGACGTCCGCCGGGCGTTCCGCGACGGGGTGTGGTTCGTCAGCGTTTCGTCGGTCAGCAGCTCCGCGCTGCTCGCCGCGACCGTGGCCAAGACGCTGGGCCTGCAGACGCAGCCCTCCACCCGGGTCGAGGACTCCCTCGTCGAGCATCTCGCCTCGCGCAGCACGCTGCTGATCTTCGACAACTGCGAGCACCTCGTCGGCGCCTGCGCGGGACTCATCGACGAGTTGCTGCGCGCCTGCCCCGAACTGCACGTGCTGGTGACCAGCCGCGAGCCGCTCGGCATCATGGGCGAGAACGTGCTGCCCGTCGCCCCGCTACCCGTTCCTCCTGACGAACCCGGCACGAGCGGAGACCCCACCGCGTACGAATCCGTCGCCCTCTTCGTCGACCGGGCCCGGTCCGTGGTGCCCGGCTTCCAGCTCACCGAGGACAACCGCGACGCGGTCGTCACCGTGTGCCGTCACCTCGACGGCATCCCACTTGCACTGGAGCTCGCCGCGGTCCGGCTGCGCGGCCTCTCGCCGGCCGAGCTCGCCGAGCGGCTCGCCGACCGCTTCCAGCTGCTCAACTCGGGCAGCCGCACCGCACCGGACCGGCAGCGCACCCTGCGCGGCTGCGTGGACTGGAGCTACGACCTCTGCACACCCGCCGAGCAGGACCTGTGGGCGTGTGTCTCGGTGTTCTCCGGCGGGTTCGAGCTGGACGCGGCCGAGGCCATCTGCGGTGGCGCCGAACCCATGGCACTGCTGGAAATCCTGCTGTCCTTGGTAGACAAGTCCATTGTGGTCTCCGAGGAGGCGGACGGCCGGATGCGATACCGCATGCTCGAGGTGATCGCCCAGTACGGGCTCGAACGGCTGCGGGAGGCGGGTCAGGAGCACGCGGCGAGGGTCCGCCACCGCGACTTCTACGCCGCGCTGGCGGACCGTTCGGGAGCGGAGTGGATCGGCTCAGCGCAGCGGGAGTGGATGGACCGGCTGCGCCGCGACCACCTGAACTTCCAGGCGGCGCTGGGCTTCTGTGTCGACGAGCCCGGCGAGGAGGAGGAAGGGCTGCGCATCGCGGGCGGGCTGCGGGAGCACTGGCTGCGCTCCGGCGCGCTCGATGAGGGCAGGCACTGGTTCGATCTGCTACTTGCCCGCGGCGACTACTCCGCCGAGACCTGCGCGCGGGCGCTCTACGCCGCGGCCTGGCTGGGCGTGGTGCAGGCGGATGTCGGCTACGCGGCGCCGCTCATCGAGCGGGGCCGCAAGACGGCGGGGGAACTGGACGACGTGATGCGCGCCCAGTTCGACAACCTCAACGCGATGACCGCGGTCCTCACCGGCGACACCGCCACGGCGATCGCGGACAACGAGCGCGCGCTGGCGGTCTTCCAGTCAGCCAACGCGGTGAACCAGGAGATCAGCGCGCTGATCTCGTTGCAGCTGGCACACGGCTCCGCGGGCGACACCGAGTCCGCGCTGCGCCGCCACGCCGAGTGCCTGCGCCGCTGCGAGCAGATCGGGGACTACTGGTTCCGGTCCTACAGCCTCTGGCACGCCGGCGTCATGTACTGGCAGCGCGGCGACGCCGAGCGGGCGATCACGACGCTGCGCGACGCCCTGCGGCTCAAGCGAGACCTCGCCGACCAGCTCGGCGCGGCACTGTGCATCGAGGGGATCGCGTGGGCGACCGCCGAGCGCGACCCGCAGCGCGGCGCCGTGCTGCTGGGCGTCGCCGAGGCCCGCCTCGACGCGCTGGGCACCCGGGCGAGCAGGCTGCCGTGGGCGGCCGCCCCTCATCAGGCTTGCGTGGAGGAGCTGACGCGGACGCTCGGAGAACGGCGGGCCACGCGAGCGCGGGAGAAGGGCGCGCACCTCGGCGCGGGCGAGGGGATCGACTTCGCGCTCGAGGAGGAGCCGGACGCGTCCGCACCCGATACCACCAGACCGGCGCCGACCTCACTCACCAAGCGGGAGAACGAGGTGGCCGAGCTGGTCGCGCAGGGCCTGTCGAACAAGGCCATCGCCAGCACTCTGGTGATCTCGCAGCGCACCGCCGAGACCCACGTCGAAAACATCCTCAGCAAGCTCGGCTTCACCTCCCGCGCCCAGATCGCGGCGTGGCTGGCGCGCGAAGCCGACTGAGCGTCCTGACGGCCTGCGCTTCTGACAGCTTGCGGACAGCTCCACCGGACGAGCGCGGCGGCGCCGTTACCGTGACGGCTCACCCGAGCTGGAAGGAGCCTCGCGATGCGCACCGGACCCGGATTTCTCGCGGTCGCCGTGGCGGCGATCGCCCTGGTGCTGCCCGCGTGCGGAGCGGCCGAGCCCGGCCCGCCGCCGAACGTGTTCCTGGAGTACGCCAGGTCGGGCGAGGTGAAGAACGACCGGTTCCCCACCGACACCTCGGGCGAGGACCGGCTGGCCAACTTCGCGGCGCACTACACCCCCGAGCAGCTGCAGACCCGGTTGTTGTCGGCCTTCCCGTGCGCGGAGAGCGAGGAGTGCAGGCCGAACGCGCGCGTGAAGCAGGCGTGGCACGACTTCGCCGGGCAGGACGGAGAGCTGTTCGGGCGGTCGGTCGTGGCCAGGTACGAGGACGGCTCGCTGGAGCTGGTCACCCTGTACGTCGCGCGCAAGGCCGACGGCGCGACGCTGGTGATCGACTCGAAGGGTGGCACCTACAGCGGGCTGGAGGACTTCCGCGACAACAACGACCTGTTCGGCACCGGGGACTGGATGCTCGCGCCGCGCGACCTGACTGCCGTGCCCGGCGAGGGCGAGATCGTCACGGTCACCGGGCAGCTCCCCGCCCGCTGGCAGCCGTGGGTGTTCGGCGGCTCGGGCGCGGTGGTGGTCCTCGCCGGGACCGCGGTGGCGCTGCGCCGGCTCCGGGACCGGCGTGCCGACCCCGCCGTGGGCTGAGCGCCGCCGTGGGCTGAGCGCCACAGTGGTTCCGCCCGCCGCTCCCGGCGCCTACGGTGAGCTGGTGGAAACGCCGGACTGGTACGCCGCGTTGTGCGACGTCGTCGAGCTGGGCCACGTCGCGGGTGGCGACGATCTCGCCTGGATCGTCGCGCGAGCGGGCTCGCGGGTGGGCATGGACGTCGAGCTCTACCTCGCCGACCTCCCCCAGCGGCGGCTCCACCCGCTCCGCACCGACCTCGCCGAGCCGCTGGACATCGACAGCACGCTCGCCGGGCGCGCGTTCCGCCTGGTCGAGCCGCTCACGACCACCGACCGCACCACCGGAAGGCCGGCGCTGTGGGTGCCGGTGCTCGACGGCACCGCGCGGATCGGTGTGATCTCCTTCGTGCTGCCCGAGGGCGCCGACGCGGCCGACCGGGACCTCGTCGCGCGGTGCTGGACGCTGGCCGGGCTCATCGGCCACCTGTGCGTCACCAAGTTCCCGCAGAGCGACACGCTGCACCGGCTGACCCGGCCGAAGCCGCTCGCGGTCACGGCGGAGCTGCTGTGGCAGCTGCTGCCGCCCCGGACGTTCGCGTGCCGCGACCTGACGGTCAGCGCCGTGGTGGAGTACTACGACCAGGCGGGCGGCGACGGCTACGACTACACCACGCAGGGCACCGTCGGGCACGTCGCCGTGTTCGACGCGACCGGTCACGACCTGCAGGCAGGGCTCGTGTGCTCGATGGCCCTGGCCGCCACCCGACGGGCCCGCAGGGCAGGCCGGTCGTTGCGGGACATCGCACACGAGGCCGACGAGATCCTGCGCGCGAACGCGGCCGGTTCCCGGTTCACCACGGCAGTGCTGGCGGAGCTGCGGCTCGACACGGGCGTCCTGTCGTACCTCAACGCCGGCCACCCGCCGCCGATCCTGCTGCGCGGGGGCAAGGCGCTCAAGGAGCTGCCGGACGGCAGGCGGATGCCACTCGGGCTGCAACACCTGAGCGCGAAACCCGTGGTTCCCGGCAGGGAACGGCTCGAACCGGGCGACCGGCTCCTCCTCTACACCGACGGCATCACGCAGGCCCGTGACGAGCACGGCGAGGAGTTCGGGGTGGAGCGGCTCACCGGGCTCGTCGAACGCCACTGCGCGGCCGGCCTGCCCGCGCCCGAAACCCTCCGCCGGATCAGTCATGCCATGCTGGAGCACCAGCAGGGCATCCTCCATGACGACGCCACCCTGCTGATGATGGAGTGGCCGACCCCGCCGCACCCCAGCCTGCTCCCCACGAGCCTCTGAGCACGGCGTCCCGCGTGGACCCGCCGGTTCGTGAACGGCGGATCACGGGCGTGGAGACGACGGGTGAACGCGCAGCCGGACATTGGTCCACATAGGACCATCGAGCGTGAACCAGGTGCGGTCCAGACAACTGCCCAGCAGGACGAAAACCCGCTCATCTGAGCAAAATCAGTGCGATCAGAGCTACACGGCTCCCGCTCCGTTGATCATTTGCTAAAGTCCGCACCGGGACTGGGTTGAGGCGACATCACCGGAAAGGCGGCCTCCAGCGACGTGTCGGAACGGTTCGAATTCGTGCTGGGCAGCGTGGAGGCGAGCATCGTCGGACAGGCGCTGGGCGTCGACGTACGCCGCTTCCCGCTGCGCGTCCGCAACACCACCACCGACCCGGCGCGGCTGATCAAGCTCGCCAAGCTCGTCACCGGGGAGCTCGCCAAACGCAGGCTCATCGTCGGCAACGCCCTGCACACACATGTCCGGACCGCGTTCGGCTTGTTCGGCGACCACCGGCTTTCCGTCGCGATCACCGGCATCGACGGCCTCGGTGAGCACATCACCGTCCTCGCGTTCACCGACGGCGCCCAGGCACTGGGCATCACCCAGCGCGGCGACGACGAGCTGTTCTTCTCCCTGTTCTCCGACGACGAGCTCGTCGACGTGCTCGCGGGTGTCCTGCCCGCCGCGCAGGCCGCGCCCGGCGCGCCCGCGACGGTCCGCAGCAGCATGATCGAGCACAAGTCCGCGCTCGCGGCGCGCAGGGCGGCCGAACGCGAGCACGACGAGGAAGAGACCGACGCGTTCGGCAACATCAGCATCATCAGCATGGTCGAGCCGCCGCCGGAGCGGAACCGCGGCGGCGAGAGCGACGAGCGTCGGCTGCGCCGCGTGCTGGCTGGCGAACGCCACGGCGGCGGGCAGATCACCGTCGTCGGCCACGACGGGACGCCACCTCATTCGATCAGCTGGCTCGACGCCGAGGCCGGCAGGTATCTGGTCCACACCACCGACGACGGCGGTGAGTTCGTCGCCCGCTACGAACCCGCGGGCTACCACGATGTGGTTCGCGCCATCCGAGACGCGGTCTCCCGCGCCTACTGACCCGGAGCAAGCATGAGCGATGACAGCGTGCAGGAGCCGAGCAGGCAGCAGGCCGTCGCCCGGACGATGGCGGCGAGGCGGGCGCTCAGCGGCGTGGAACTCAAGCAGCTCGCCGATCGGGGCGGCTTCGCGGTGGACGAGACCACCGGCGACCGCATGATCAGCGCGCTCGAGGACATGATCGACGCCCTCAACGAGCGGTGGGCGGCGCTGGAGAAACTCGGCACTGCTCCCCCGCTCAGCACCTCGGCCACGGCGCAGTGGGTGGCGCAGCACACCGTGCGGACGGCGTCCGACGACCGGGGCCTGCTCACCCAGCTGCAGCGTGCCCGCGAGGAGCTGCCCCAGTATGTCGAGGCCATTCGCACGGCCAAGCGCCGCTACGCCGAGACGGAGTCGGGCACGCGGGCCGCCCTCGACGGCTTCCAGGCCGACCTGTCCTGATCATCAGCTTCCGCCCGACCCGGGCGAGACCGGAATGAGGTGCCAGTTCCGTGTCCAGTTCCGCCGACAAGACCGCAGCGGCGTCGGATCCGAGCAGCGAGGACTACGACCCGACCAGCCCGTTCTACGATGTCACCCTCGACCCGTCGTCGATGTTCTACGTCGGCCCGATCGACGACACGGCGCGCTCCGGTGACGACATCCGCGCCGAGGTGACCGCGCAGGTGGAGGACGACCCACTCGCGAGCGCGCTCGCCGAGAAGGAGAAGGACCAGGAGATCCAGAGCCGTTACCTCGACGCGATCTCCGCCGCGCGGCAGGGGCTGGACGAGGGCCTCGAGCTGCGTCCCGCGGGCGAACGCCCCACGACCGTGTGGTTCAACGCGTCGCACGAGCAGATGGTGGAGGTGCTCAACAGCAACGCCGACTCCGCCGCGATCGCCGAGACCTCCGAGGAGTGGGTGCGGCTCGGCAACGAGCTCACCCTCCACCAGCGGGCCGTCGCCGACGCCATCGACGACAGCATGGGGAACTGGACCGGTGAGGGCGGCGACGCGGCGCGCGAGCACCTGACCGAGGTGGCGAAGTGGCTCGGTGTCACGGCGCAGGGCGCCGTGCTCACCGGCCGCCAGCAGCAGATCCACTCGCAGACGCTCAACGAGTCGCAGAAGCAGCTGGCCGCCAACCCGCCGGTGCCGTTCTCGGCGCAGGAGGCGAACGCCCAGCTGATGCAGATCACCGATCCGGTGCAGTACGCGCGGGCCGCGTCGCAGGCGATCCAGACCATGCAGGCGCAGCAGGCGGCGCACGCGCAGGCCGCGCGGATCATGACCCAGTTCGACGACACGGTCGGCACGGCGATCGACATGCCGCTGTTCACGCCACCGCCGAAGCTCGCGACCGCGTCCGCGAGGACGGTCGCGCGGCTGGACTCCCCCGCCGGTGGCGGAGCCGGAGCACCCGGCGCCACGGCGCGCGAGACGCAGCTCGCGTCCGCCCGCCGGGCCACGGCGGGCGAGCCAGCCGAGAGCCTCGGTGGTCCTGGTGGCCCCGCCGCACCGGGCGGCCCGGGCGGTCTCGAGGGCCCTGGCGGTGCGGAAGGTGCGGGAGGTGCGGGCGGCTCCGGCGCTCGACTCGGCGTTGGCGGCGGCGACGGCGTTGGCGACGGCCTGCCCGGTGCCGGCCCGGCGGCGGCAGGCAACGGCGTCGACGTGCCGCCGCTTTCGGACACGCCCGGGACCGGCGGCCAGCCGCTGCCGCTGAGCGCGACCGGCGGCAACGTTGCCGGCGGAGCGAACTTCGACGACACCACGCACAGGTCCAGCACCCCGACCGTGCCCACCCCACCGCCGCTCAAGACACCGGACCTGCCCACGGGCGGCAACGTCGGTGGCGTCGGTCCGGGCGGCATCGGGTCCGGCCCCGGCGGTGTGGGCGGGCCGGGGGTCGTGCCGAACCTGCCCGGCAGGACGACACCGACGTCGTACGTGCCGCCGAACTCGAAGGGCCCCGGGCTCGGGAAGACGCCTGCCCTCGGCTGGGCGGGCGGCGTGAACGGTGACAGCATCTCCAGCAGGCTGGGCGGCCTCGACGGCGGGGGGCCCGGTGGTCCCGCGGGGTCGGCGCCGAAGCTCGGGACCGGTGGCGGCGCGGGTGGTGTCGGCGGGCTCGCCGCGGGAGCGGGCGGCGGCCCCGCGGGTGGCGCCGGGGCAGGCGGTGCCGGCAGCGGCGCGGCCCCTGGCCAGGCCTCGGGTGCGGCCAAGGGCGGTGTTCCTGGCGGAGCCGCGGCGGGCGCCGCGGGTGTCGCCGGTGCGGCCGGTGCGGCGGGTGCGCGTGGCATGCCCGCGGGCATGGCCGGGATGCCCGCGGGCGGCGCCGGCCGTCAGCAGGGGGAGGACAAGGAGCACCGCGTTGCCGGCTACGTCGAGGCCGAGGCGGGCCTCTTCGCCGGTGAGCAGGCGATCGCGCCGCCCGTGATCGGCGACTGGAAGAAGAACAAGGACGAGGACTGGAAGTAGCCGCTGTCAGCGGCCAGCGGCCGGGCGGTAGCGCGACCACACGAGGCCGTCGGCGAGCGTGCGGCTCCCGACGAGGTCGAACCGCGCAGGGGTGGTGGCGCTGCCGCGCCAGTGCCGGTTGCCCGTGCCCGAGGGCAGGCACGGGTGCACGAGCAGGCTCACCTCGTCGAGCAGGCTCGCCTCCAGCAGCGCGCCGAGGAGCGCGCCTCCGCTGTCGACCCGGACGACCCTGGCGCCGTGCCGCTCACCGAGCGCACGGAGCACGGCCGACAGATCCACCCGCTCGCGTCCGGTGACGAGTTCGGGCACGGTGCGCCCGGCGCGCCGGGGCGGGGTGTCCCGTGCGTGCAGCGCCAGCACGTCCGACCAGTGCCCGGCCTCGCGCAGCGCCTCCCACTCCGTGACGCGGCCCCGGCCGTCGACGACGGCGAGCAGCGGTCCACCGTCGGCGGAACCCGGCCGGGGCGCGGAGGCCAGCGCGGGTTCCTGGGCGAGGATCGTGTCGGCGCCGGTGAGCGTGACGTCCTCGTTCCAGGTCGCCGCGAGCTCGTAGTACCGCGCGGCGTCCGGCGCGAAGCCGGTGGTGGCCCCGTCGAGTGCGACGGCGACGTGTGCGACGACGTACGGCTCCTTCGGCACGCAGGCCTCCTTCGGGCTACGGCATCGGGTGCTCGGCGGCGAGCTCCTCGGGTGCCGAGAGGCGCCAGGCCTCGTACACGAGCTCGCCGAGTTCGTCGGCGTCGATGCCCCGGAGGTACACGACGACCCAGCCGAACCCGCCCGCCGTGAACTGCACCTCGAACACGTCGGGCCGTTCGGCGACGAGCGCCGCCTGTTCGGACAGCGTCTGCTTCAGGCCGACGGTCTGCGTCCGCGGCCAGTAGTACCCGAACCGCTTGCCGCGCACGCTGAACGACGTGTAGTCCCTCGCCTTCGCCCGCTCGACCTCGGCAAGGCCGTCGACGATCCGCAAGAACTCCGCGCTCGGCACACCCATGCCGGGCATTCTCGCGCACCCCACCGACAATCCGGTCGCCCACCGCGAGTCGCGCGTCACTCCGGAGTACTGCGAGGACCCTCCAGCTGGAAGTGCCAGACGAGCAGCGCGGGCACTCCGGCGTTGGCGGCCCACGCGGCCTCGGGCACCAGGCCGGCGAGCGACCACGGCCACAGGTCCCACGGCTCCAGTGACACGGAACCGTTGGCGGGTCCCGCATCCGGCTCCCTGGCCGGCGGCCGTGGCTCCTCGCAGCGGCGGACGATCAGCCCGAGGGGCAGCGCGGCGCGCAGGTAGTCGCCCACCAGGTGCCGGTGGGTGACCAGGCGCCTCGGCTCGCCGCCGGGACCGCGCACAGCCGGGACGGATCCGCGTAGCACCGCCTCGGGGTGGATGTCGGCGATGACGAGGTGCCCGCCGGGCCGCAGCACCCTCGCGAACTCGGCCAGCACAGGCCCCAGCTCGGGGGCGTGGGTCAGCGCGAGCGCGCACACCACCAGATCCACGTGGTCGTCGCGCACCGGGAGCTCGCGCAGGTCGCCGAGCCGGAAGTCGCCGTCCGGCACCCGCGTGCGCGCCCGCGCGAGCATGTCCGGCGAGCTGTCCACGCCGAGCACCCGGTGCCCACGCTCGGCCAGCAGGCGCGCGTACCGGCCGGTGCCGCACGCCGCGTCCAGTGCGACGCCGGCCGGCAGCCGGTCGAGGATCTCGATGACCACGGGCTCGTCGAGGTCGAACGCGGCGTTGCCGGGCGCGTCGTAGGCCGGTGCCCACGCGCGGTAGCCCTCGACCGTGCCGACCCGCTCGACGTCCACGGCGGCGTTCGCGAGCCGCTCGTCGGCGAGCAGCTCGCGCACCTCGGCGATGCGGGAGGCCACGAATGCCTGGTCGTACTCCCCTGAGAACGCGCGCAGCAGACCGAGTCCCTCGATGCCCAGCAGGTACGCCAGCGGGTGCTCGTGGATCACGGGCCCGAGGCTAGCGAGGAAGATTCGGTGGTGTCACACGGTTTTCCGGTCACTCATCCGGACGCCTGGATGGTTGGCCCTGACGTTGACCGCGGCGAGGGCCACCGTCCGCTCGATCCGCCGCCGCCGGGTCTCCGGCTTCTTCGCGCGTGCGATCCATTCCAGGATCAGCCGCCGGGACGACGGTGGGAAAGCGCGGAAGTTCCGGCGCGCGGCCTCGTCGGCTTCCAGCGCCTCCCGCAGGTCGTCCGGCACCCCGGCGCTCGCCTCGTCGGGCACGACCTGCCACGTGCCCTTCGCCTTGGCCGACTCGATCATCACGGCGCCGGGCTCGGCCATCAGGCCCCGCTCGATCATCCGCGTGGCCCGCTCCCGGTTGACCCGGCTCCACGTGCTGTGCGGGTCGCGCGGGGTGAACCGCAGCAGTGTGCTCCGGGAGTCCCGTTTCCTTGCCTGGCTGTCGATCCAGCCGAAGCACAGCGCCTGCTCGATCGCCTCGGCGTAGCGCACGCCCGGTATCCCACTGCCCTTGCGCGGGATGACGAGCCAGATCTCCTTCCGCGAGCAGTGGTTTCCGGCCAGCCACTCCCGCCAGTCCGCGACGGTCTCGGGGTGCACGGTGTTCACGTCACGCCCCCGTCCGTGCCGCGAGGACATCGAGGTAGTGCTCGTTGTACATGACGCCGAGGACGTTGCCGAACGGGTCGGTCACCGACGCCGTGACGAACCCCGGTCCGCGCTCGATCGGTCGCTCGTGCTCGGTGGCGCCGACGGCCAGCAGGCGGTCGAACGCGGCGTGCACGTCGTCGACGGCCCAGTAGACCAGCCCCGCACCCGCGCCCCCTGGCTTGTCCTGCACATACCTCCGGTCGAGCAGGCCCAGCTCGGCCAGGTAGTCGCCGATGCGGTACTCCAGGTAGGCCACGTCGTCGCCGTCGGATTTCTCGAAGTACGGCTCGACGCCGAGCAGTTCGGTGTACCAGCGCCGCGCGGCGGCGAGGTCGTCCGCGAAGTAGGTGACGGTGGTGAGTCCTCGCAACATCGGTCCGGTCCTTTCGTCGGTGCTCGCTGACAATTCCCATGCTCGCGCCTGAAGTGCTCACCAACTGAGCACTTTCTCGGGGAAACTGGACACCATGCGCGCAGACCGCCTCGTCGCCGCCCTGCTCCTCATGCAGGCCAAGGGCCGGGTGACCGCGGCCGAGCTGGCCGCTGAGCTGGAGGTGTCGGTCGCGACAGCCCGCCGCGATCTGGAGGCACTGTCCAGCGCGGGCATCCCGGTGTATCCCCAGCCGGGCCGGGGCGGCGGCTGGTCCCTCATCGGGGGTGCCCGCACCGACCTGAGCGGGCTGTCGTCAGCCGAGGCGCAGGCACTCTTCCTGCTGGTCGGACCCGCGGCCGCAGTCTCGGACGAGGCCAAGGCCGCGCTGCGCAAGCTCGTGCGCGCGCTGCCGACCACACTGCGCGCCGACGCCGAGGCCGCCGCGGGCGCGATCATGATCGACTCGACGCGGTGGGGCGAGCGGGACCGCGACCGGCCCGAGGTCGTCGGCCTGCTGCAGACAGCCGTGGTGCGCAGGCGCAGGGTACGGCTGACCTACACCAACAGCGCCCGCGAGCGCACCGAGCGGCTGGTCGACCCCTGGGGCCTGGTGGACAAGGACGACGTCTGGTACCTGATCGCGGGAACCGAGCGCGGGCAGCGGACCTTCCGTGTCGACCGGATCGCCGTGGCCGAGCCGACCGACGAACCGGCCGAGCGTCCCGACGACTTCGCACTGGCGGCGGCGTGGGAGCGGGTGGTCGGCGAGGTGGAGCAGCGGCGCTCGCGCACCTGGGCGACCGTGCTCATCGACCAGCGGTTCGTGCCGATCCTGCGCGACCAGTTCGGACGGCACTGCCACACCGACGGCGAGCCGGACGGCGGCCGCGCGCGAGTCCGGCTCGCCGCGCCGACGGCGCTGGACATCGCCCGCCACCTCGCTGGCTGGGGAGCCCTCGTGGAGGTGGTGGAGCCCCCGTCGGTGCGCACCGAGCTGGCCCGCATCGGCGCCGAACTCGCCACCCTCTACCCGCCCCCCAAGGCCACCTTTGTCGCGTTGAACGCAACAAAGGTGGCCTTGGGGGCCGACGGGGGCGACGGGGCCGACGGGGCTGACAGGCGACTTTGCTGTTTTGGCAAGGGGTTTTGTCGGGTTGGCAGGTGAAGGGGCACAGTGGCTACGGAGGTGGACACACATGAATCAGCCCGATCCGTTCACACCCGCCACGGAGAACCTGATCTGCGAGCTCGTCATGGGCGAGCGGCGCCACGGACTCTGACCGGAAGGACACGATGGACGCACAGTTCTGGGACGAGCGGTACTCCAGCCGCGACCAGCTCTTCAGCGGCAGACCCAACGGCGTGCTCGTCACCGAGGTCTCCGGCCTGCCGCCGGGGCAGGCACTCGACGTGGGCTGCGGCGAGGGCGGCGACGCGATCTGGCTGGCCCGGCGCGGCTGGCGGGTCACCGCACTCGACATCTCGACCGTGGCGCTGCGGCGTGCCGCCAAGGCCGCGGCCGACGCCGGTGTGGCCGACCGCATCGCGTGGACGCGCACGGACCTGGCCGTGACGCACCCGCCCGCGCAATGCTTCGACCTGGTCTCGGCGCAGTACTTTCCGCTGCTGCGGCGCGACGGCGACGCCGCGCTGCGGGGCCTGCTGGCGCCGGTCGCACCGGGCGGCATCCTGCTCGTCACCGGTCACGACACGGCGGACTGGCCGGCACCCGAGGAGGGCGGCCACGACCCGCGCGACTTCTTCCTGCCATCCGACATCGCCGCGCTCCTCGGCGACGAGTGGACCATCGAGGTCGACGAGACGCGGGCCCGCGTCGACCCGGCCCCGGAGGGCACCCGGCACGCCCGTGACACGGTGCTCCGGGCCCGCAGGCGGCCCGCCTGAGCCTGAGCCTCCTCCGAGCGCTTTTTTGCCGTTGGCGTAGTGGAGGGCGAAAGCTGATCGGCGCACGAGAGCCGAGCCGTATAGGTCGTTATACGGCTCATTCGGGGCGGATCGTGGCGTGGAGGAGCGTGTCCACGCGCCTGCCGCCGATCTCCTGATGGCTGCGCAGCATCCCTTCCCGCTCGCGCGGTCCGCGCCTGCGGACAGGCGTGCCGATCGTGGGACACGTGAGGGTCGGTCCGGGGTCGGGGGCCATCTCCACGTCGTGCTCCTCGAAGGCCCGCAGCCGCACACCGTCGAAGGCCCGCACCGTGGTCGGATGGGCCAGCGGTCCCGTGGTCATGACGGGATCCTCCAAGGACCCCGGGTGGGACATGCCACAACGGTCTGTACGCATGTCGACTGAATGTTCAGCATGCGTACGGCACATCGACGGAGGAGGTTCGTTGACCACCCTCAACGACGACGGTGGCGCACCGTCGCGGTTCGCGCACCGGTTCGAACGGCCGGCCCGACCGCTCACCGGACCACGCGACGTACTGCGCGACACGACCACCGAGACGGCCACCAACGGCCTCATCGGCATCGTGTTCTCCGCGACCGGACCCGTCGCGGTGATCCTCGCGGTCGGCGCACAGGGCGGCCTCTCCCCCGCGCAGCTCGCCTCGTGGATCTTCGGCGTCTTCCTGCTCAACGGCCTGCTCACCGTGCTGGCGTCCTCGCTCTACCGGCAGCCGCTGGCGTTCTTCTGGACCATCCCCGGCGCCGTCGTGGTCGGAGGCTCCCTCGACCACCTGCCGTGGCCGCAGGTCGTCGGAGCTTTCGTCGCCACGGCGCTGCTGATCCTCGTGCTCGGGCTCACGGGCTTGGTGCGCACTGTCATGGCGGCCCTTCCGATGCCGGTGGTCATGGCGATGGTCGCGGGCGTCTTCCTCCGCTTCGGCCTCGACCTCGTCCACTCGCTCGGACTGGACCCCGGCATCGCGGTGCCGATGGTGGCGGTCTTCCTGCTGCTGTCGGCGTTTCCCGCGCTCGGCCGCCGGATCCCGCCCATCCTCGGCGCCCTCGTGGTCGGGGCGGTCGCCGTCGCCGTGTCCGGCCGGTTCACGCCCGACACAGAGAGCACCACCTGGTTCGCCTCGCCTCTCCTGCAGGCGCCGCAGTTCTCGTGGCAGGCGATCCTCGAGCTGGTGGTCCCGCTCGCCGTCACCGTCCTCGTCGTGCAGAACGGTCAGGGCGTGGCCGTGTTGCGCCAGGCCGGGCACGAGCCACCGACGAACGTCTCCACTGTCCTGTGTGGACTCTGGTCGCTGCCCGCCGCGTTGTTCGGAGCCGTGTCGACCTGCCTCACCGGACCCACCAACGCACTGCTCGTGGCATCCGGCGAACGCGGGCGCCAGTACACCGCGGCCATCGTGTGCGGCCTGCTCGCCATGCTGGTGGGCCTGTTCGCGCCCGCGTTCGTCCGCCTCATGCTCGCAACGCCCGAGTCGTTCATCGCGGTGCTGGGCGGGCTTGCCATGCTCCGCGCGCTGCAGACCGCGTTCGTCACCGCGTTCCGCTCGCGGTGCACCCTCGGCGCACTCGTCGCCTTCCTGGTGACCGTCTCCGGCGTCTCGCCGCTGAACCTCAGCGCCGCGTTCTGGGGCCTCGTCGCCGGGGTCGCCATCTCATTGCTGCTCGAACGGGCCGACTACGCCGCCGAGCGCTCATGAGCCCCGGCGCGCGGCCAGCTCGGCCCGCGAGCGGATGCCGAGCTTCGCGTAGATCCGCGTCAGGTGGTACTGGACCGTCTTGGTGGACAGGAAAAGCTCGGCCGCGACCTCCCGGTTGGACAGTCCACTCGCAACGAGCTGCGACACCGCCTCCTCCTGCGGCGTGAGCTCGCCGAGCCCACGTTCCGTCCTCGGCACGTGCACGCCACCCGCCTTCAGCTCGCGGTCGCAGCGCGCGACGTAGGTCGTCGCGCCGAGCGCCGCGAACGTCTCTCGCGCGGTGGTGAGCACGGTGTCGGCGTCCCTGCGTTTGCCCGCTCGGCGCAGGATCTGGCCGTAGGCGAAGTTCACGCGCGCGCTGTCGTAGCGCAGCGGCAGGTCCTCCAGCAGCTCCAGCGCCGCTTCGAACGCCTCGCGCGCCTGGTCCAGCTCACCCTGACTGCCCAGGAGCCTGCCGCGCGCCGCGCCGAGCCGCGCCCGAGCCGAACCGGGGCCACGGCCGGCGGCGAGGGCCTCCTGCCGGGTCAGGAACGTGTCCGCCTCAGCGTACCTGCCCTCCAGCACGAGTGCGTGCGCGTACATGTCGGCCCACGGCCACTGGCCCGGCTGGTCGACACCGCCGCCCGCCCACGGCTGCGTGAGCGGGCGCAGCGCCCGCAGCACCCCGGCGGAGTCCGCCCGCGCCTCGGCCACGTGCGCGCGGGCCAGGTACGACGGCACGCGCATGATCTCGTAGTCCTGCGGCCCCGCGTCGGCTCGGCGCAGCGCCAGCTCGGCGTCGTCCCAGTCGCCGCGCAGCGCGTGCACGGCGACGGCCGTCCAGTACAGCAACGGACCCGCCAGCACGATTCCGGCCCGGTCGAGCAACGGCGTCGCCTCCCGTACCGTGCGCACCGCGTCGTCCCAGTCCCCCGTGAGGAACTGCGCCCGCGCGAGCCAGGCCCTTGCCCACAGCGAGATCCGCGTCGAGCCGCCGAGGAACGTGGTGGGCACCGAGCTCTCCAGGTCGGCCCTCGCGTCGTCGACCGCGTCGACCATGAGGCTGAGCCAGCCCCGGCCCATCAGGATCCGCTGGGCCTGCGCACCGTGCTGCACGCGCTCGGCCAGCTCGGCATAAGCGGCGAGCGCTTCGGCCGCCCGGCCCGCGGCGGCGAGGCCGAGCCCCCGGATCGCGGCCGCCTCGACGCCCGCGGGCGCGTCCTCACCCGCCAGCGCCACGGCCTGGTCCGCCCACGACACCAGTTCCTCCGGGCGGAGGCGGGACAGCGAGTGCAGCACGTAGCGCTGGCAGATCGACGCGGCGACGTCCGGCTCGCGCTCGGTGTTCACCAGATCCCAGGCCCGGCCGAGCCGGTTCTCGGCCTCCGCGGCGCGGCCCCGCACGATCGCGAGGTAGCCCAGCACGGCGTTGCGCAGCGGCGTCTCCCGCAGGCTCTCCACCTCCGGAACCAGAGCCGCCGCCGCGAACGCGTCACCCGCGCCGATCAGGGCGTCGACGGCCCTCGTGAGCCTGCTCTCGCGCTTGAGACGGTCCTCGGTGAGCCTGCTCGCGTCGTTGAGCAGCGAGGCCGCCACGCCCCACGCGCCCTCGGCCGCCCGCTCGGCGGCGAGCGCGTCGAGCCGGTCGGCCACGTCCGGGTCGGGCATCGGCGAGGCGGCGACCAGCAGCCGCATCCGGCGCACCGGGTCGTCGATGAGGTCGGCGGCCCTGCGGTGGGCGCGCGCCGCCGCGGCGGGTCCCATCGCGGCGAGCACGGCGGCCCTGACCATCGGGTCCGGCGGGCCGATCTCGGTGAGGCCGCGGCCGCCGAACTCCACGAGCCGGGCGGCGACCGCCTCGTCCAGCGCGGGCAGCACGTCTCCCGGCACCCCGGCGAGCAGCGCGGCGTCGCGCACGGTGGTGCCGGGTCCGAGCACGGCCGCGGCCTCGGCCAGCCCACGAGCCTCCGGCGAGCACCCGGCCAGCGCCGTGCGGACACTGGCCGCCACGGCGGCCGGAGCGGGCAGCGCCGGGTCGAACCGGGCCCACGTCGTCCTCGGCACCTCAGCCAGCAGCTGCCCGATATGCCGCGCGACGCCGCCGGTGTGCCGCCACAGCCGTTCCGCCATCGACGGGTGCAGCAGGGCGCCGTGCGCGGCGGCGAGCTCCCCCACCTCGGGCGGGGTGAACGGCTCCACGGTGATCGCGTGGTCCGCGACGCGGTGCAGCAGCTCCAGCGCGGGCGCGGGGACGTCCGGATCGCCGGTGACGGCGGTGGCGAGCACGAGCAGCCGCGTGTCCCGGTGGTGACGGACCGCGGAGGCCAGCGCCTGCAGCGACGGCTGGTCGGCCCAGTGCGCGTCGTCCACCACGGCGAGCACGGTGCCGCCAGCGGACTCGGCGTTCCGGGCGATCGCGGAGGACACCTCGACGGCCCCGCCGCGGCTGGATTCGCCGATGAGCTGGCCCAGGACGCCGTAGGCCCGGTCCCGTTCCCACTCCGCGCCCGTGGCACGCAGCAGCGGTCCGTGGTGACGGGCCGCCAATGCGTCGGCGAGCGTGGTCCTTCCGACCCCCGCCTTGCCGCTGACCAGCACGAACGCGGACCCGCGCTCGGCGGCGCCGTGCAGCAGGCGCTCCAGCTCGCCGAGTGCGGCGTCGCGGGCGATCAGCGGAGGGCGGGGGCGGACCACATGGTCACCCTAGGCCGTGCCTGCGGGAACTCTTCCGGCGCAAGCGGGATCGGCGCGGCGGCTGCCAAGGCGAGGACGAGCCTCGCACCGGCCGTTCTCGGCTCGTCCGGCGACGTGGTCGCGGCAGCGCCAGGATGCGTCAGGCTCGGCCTAAGCGGGATGCGGCGTCCCGGCCGCCGGCGCCGTCACGGGCAGGTCGTCCTCGGCGTGCCGCGAGCGGGGCACCAGCGCCGTGACGACCGCCGCGGCGAGCGCTATGGCGGCGAACAGGTAGAACGCCGTGGTGCCCCCGAGCCCCGCACCGACGAGCACGCCGCCGACCACCGGCCCGACGATGCCGCCGAGCCTGCCGAACCCGGCGCACCACGCGACCCCGGCCGCGCGTGCCCTGGTCGGGTAGTAGTTGGACACCAGGCCGTAGACGAGCACCTGGGTGCCGATCGTGCCGACCCCGGCCACCGCGACCGCGAGCAGGAGCGCGCCCAGCGGCAGGCTCAGCGGCAGCAGCGCGAGCGTGCAGGCGGCGAGCACGAACGTGGTGGCCACGACGCGCTTGGCCCCGGCCCGGTCGGCCCACAGCGACGCGAGCAGGCCACCGACGATGGCGCCGAAATTGAGCACGAGCAGGAAGGTCAGCGAGTAACTCTTGTCGTAGCCGTTGTCGGCCATGATCTGCGGCAGCCAGGTGTTGAGGCCGTAGGTGAGCAGCAGCCCGGCGAAGCTCATCGTGCCCAGCAGCAGTGTCGGAAGCGCCAGCGACCTCGTGGCCAGCGCGGGGAAACCGACGCGGGCGGTCCCGGCCGGTCGGCCTGGCTCAGCGGACAGCGCGATGCCGGTGCGCTCGGCGAGGGCCTTCGCCTGCTCGACCCTGCCCCGCGAGGCGAGCCACTTCGGCGACTCCGGCAGCTTCACCACGGCCAGCGGGAGCACCAGCACGATCGGCAGCGCGCCGACCCAGAACAGCCCGCGCCAGCCGACCGCGTCGGCCAGGACGAGCGCGAGGAGCGCGGCAAGCACGCCGCCGGCGGGCACTCCACTGTAGACGATCGCGTTGAGCCGGTTCCGCCGTCCCGGCGGGGCGAACTCCGCCACGAGCGCCCCGACCGTGGCCACCAGCGCGCCGACCCCGATGCCGGTCAGGAATCGGCCGATTCCGAAGGCGACGACGTTCTGGGTCAGCGCGGTCGCGCCCATCCCGATCGAGAACCAGGCGAGGTTGATCAGCATGATCCTGCGGCGCCCGATCCAGTCGCCGAGTGCGCCCGCGGCCAGTGCCCCCACGAGGACACCGACGAGTGCGTAGCTGCCGAGCGCGCCCGCCTGGCCGGGCGTGATCGCCCCGAGCTGGGAGGGATCGGCGAGCAGGGTGGGCAGCACGGTGCCGTAGACGACGAGGTCGTATCCGTCGAAGACGAGCGCGACGGTCGACAGTGCGACCACCCAGGACACGGTGCGCTGACGCCGGCGCGTCATTGCGTCGGTTTCGGACATGAGGAACTCCCCGGGAGTGTTGGAGGGGGCGGGAGGGCGGCCACGGGCTGAGGCCGCCCGGGCGGCGCGAGGCCGCACAACTGCGAGGGCGGGCGGACCGGTGTCAGCCGAGGTCGCCGCCCGCCACCGGCAGGACGGTGCCGGTGATGTAGGACGCCTCGTCGGAGGCGAGGAAGGCGATCGCGGCGGCCTGCTCGTCGAGCGTGCCGTAGCGCTTCATCAGCGACGTGCTCACGGTCTGCTCGATGTGCGCCTGGAACCAGGTCTGCTCCTGCTCGGTTTCCAGTGCCGAGCCGCCGCGGGAGATCCGGCGCGGCGGCGCCTCGGTGCCACCGGGAGCGGTCGCGACCACCCGGATTCCCGCGTCGGCGCACTCGAAGGCGAGCGAGGCGGTGATGGCGTTGATGCCGCCCTTCGCCGCCGAGTACGGGATCCGGTGGATGCCGCGCGTCGCCGCGGACGACACGTTGACGATCACGCCGCGGCCCCGCTCCGTCATCGACGGCAGGGCGGCCCGGCAGGAGAACAGGGTCGTCATCAGCGAGCGCCGGATCTCCGCCTCGATCTCCGCCGGGGTGAACTCGGTGAAGGGCTTGAACCAGATCGCCCCGCCGACGTTGTTGACGAGCACGTCGATCCGGCCGTAGCGCGCGAGCGTGGCCTCGGCCACCTCCTGGGCCCCCTCCCACGTCTCCAGATCGGCGAGCACCGGCAGTGCCTCGCCGGTCAGCTCATCGGCCAACTCGGTGACGAGGCCGGCGCGGTCGGCGAGCACCACCGTGCCGCCCTCCGCGCTGATCCGCCTGGCCACGCGCTCACCGATGCCCTGTGCCGCGCCGGTGACCACCACGACCTTGCCGTCGAAGCGGCCGGGGGTCACGAACGCGCGCGCACGCGACGGCCTCGCGTCGTCCATGGCCCTGCGCGTGGTGGTCTTCGCACGCTCGGCGTGCTCGACGACCAGCCTGCGGGCCGTCGTGCGGTCCCCCGCCTCGAACGCGGTGACGATGTCGAGGTGGTCCTGCGTGCACCGGGGATGGCACCACGTCGCGTCCCGCAGGGTCTCCTCCATGTGCCCCTGCACGCCGAGCGCGCGGTAGGCCTGGAGCAGGTGCTCGTTGCCGGTGAGGGTGAACAGGTAGTCGTGGAAGGCAGCGTTGGTCTCGGTGAACGCGGCGGCGTCGACGAACCGGTCGCCGTCCACATAGGGCACGGTCGCCTCGGCGAGCAGCCGGTAGCCCGCGAGCTGCTGCGACGAGAGCCTGCCGATCACGAGCTCCAGCGCGCCCAGCTCGAGTGCCCGCCTCGCCTCGAACACGGCATCCGACTCGTGCACCGACGGGTGCTCCTCGCCGATCTCGTAGCTGCCCTCCGGCTGGGGCGCCACGAGCGGCGCGAGATCGTCGGGCGCGGGCAGCATCTCCTGACCCGCGACGGCGCGGGCGTTGCCCGCGGGCAGCAACGCCTCGCCGGAGGTCAGGGAGCGGGTACCCGTGCCCTCGCCGGGCCAGATCGCCTGTCCGGCCACGGTTCTCGCCGTGGCGGCCTCCTCGGTGGCCGTGCGCACCGCGCCCGCGCCCAGGGGGCTCAGCGCCACGGGCTCGAAGATCCGCTGCCCCGCCAAGGCCCTGCCCTCTCCCTCGGTCACCGGGCGCACCGGCTCGGGTTCGGGCACCGCTTCCACCACGGGTTCCGGCGCGGCGGCGGGTTCCGGCTCGGCCATGGTCTCCACCACCACGGGCTCGGCCTGGGCGGACGCTCTGGAGAGCGCGAACTTCTCGTAGTAGAACCCGGTCGGCTCCACTCCCCGCTCGGTGAAGTGCGCGCGCACCGCCTCGACCATGGGCGGCGGCCCGCACAGGTACACCGCCACGTCCCCGCCGTGCAGGTGCTCGTCGCCGATCAGGCTCGTCACATAGCCCTTGTTGGGCGCGGAGCTGTCCGGGTCGGCGACGCAGTAGTCCCAGGTGAACCCGTCCACCTGCGCGGCCAGCTCGGCGAGCGTGTCCAGCTCCACCAGGTCGTCGTCGGTGCTCACGCCGTAGATGAGGTGCGCGGGCCGCGCCGAGCCCGTGGCCCGAAGCGTGCGCACGATCGACAGGATCGGCGCCAGGCCGGTGCCACCGGCCAGCAGCAGCACGGGCCGGTCGGCCTCACGCAGGAAGAAGCTGCCGTTGGGGCCGGTGAAGGTGAGCTCGTCGCCCGCGCTCGCCCGCTCGGTGAGGTAGTCCGACATCGCGCCGCCGGGCGTGAGCTTCACCAGAAAGGTCAACGACTTGTCGTCCGGCGCGTTGCTGAACGAGTACGACCGCGTCTCCCCGGTGCCGGGCACCTCGATATTCACGTACTGGCCGGGCAGGAAGGCCAGTTTGTCCCGGTCGGGGGTCTCCACGGTGAGCGCGAACGTCGTCGGCGAGAGCCGGTCCAGCGCGGTCAGGGTCGCGGGGTAGGTCGCCGCCTCGGTCTTGGCGACCGCCGACGTGCTCGCGATCTGCAGCACCAGGTCCGACGTCGGCTTCATGCTGCACGGCAGCACGTAGCCGCGCCGCGCCTCGTCGTCGGAAAGGGCGTCCTCGATGTAGGTCCCGCCGTCGTAGGTGCCCGACTCGCAGAACGCCTTGCAGGTTCCGCACGCGCCGTCCCGGCAGTCCAGCGGGATGTTGATCCGCTGGCGGTACGACGCGTCGGCGACCGTCTGGTCCTCCGCGCACGTGATGAAGCGGGTGACACCGTCCTCGAAGGACAGTGCGACCTGGAAAGTCATGATCCCTCCCTGGGACCGGGGTCATTCCGCAGCGGCGGAGCCGCTTGCACATGCGCCGTCAGCTTGCGCCGCCGCGGGTTCTGGTTCCGCCACCCGCACCGCAACGCAAGCCGCTCCGGGCAGTTGTCAGAAGTGGTAGATGTCGACGACGTGGTGGATGTAGTCGTTCTTCAACACCACGGTCTTGCGGCGGATGAGCGGCGAGTCGCCGGAGAAGTCGATGGTGTAGAACGAGGTCCCGTAGTACGGATCCACCGTCTTGTACCGGAAGTACATGGTGTGCCAGTTGAACCGCACGTCCACGAGGTCGCCCCGCCGCTCGATGAGCTCGACGTTGCTGATGTTGTGGCTCGTGCGCGGCTCCGGGATCGACGTCGCGCTGGAGCGCTCCGTGCGGATCCGGAACACCCGGTCCTCGAGCCCGCCCTTGTTCGGGTAGTAGATCAGCGAGACGTCCGTCTGCGGGTTCTCGGTCAGCAGGTCGTCGTCGCCCCACGAGGGCATCCAGTACACGACGTCGTCGGCGTAGCAGTCCAGCCACTTCTCGAACTCGCGGTCGTCGAGGTAGCGCGCCTCCCGGTAGAGGAACTGCTCGATGTCGTTCTGGGTGATGGTCTTCGTCGTGCTGGCGCTGGTGGCGGTGTCGGCGGTGACAGTCATCGGATACTCCTCAGGCGGTGGCGGCAGGCAGCGTGTCGTCCTCTTCGGACCGCGCCCGTTCGCGGGCGATCGCCTCGCGCATGGTCTGCGCCCAGAAGCCGTGCTGTACGGGGTAGAGGCCCTCGTCCTCGTTCTTCTGGCCCGCGGAGATGACGCCGGTCATGCCGAGCGTCCGCGCGACCTCGTCCGGCCCGGTCAGCCAGTGCTCGGCGCCGCGGCTCATGTCGTTCCACGGCGCGGCCGAAGCACGGAACGTCAGCTGGCAGGAGCGGAACTCCTCCAGGTCGTCCGGGGTGGCCATGCCGGAGGCGTTGAAGAAGTCCTCGTACTGGCGGATCCGCCACGCGCGGGCTTCGGAGCTCTCGCCCTTCGGCGCGATGCAGTAGATGGTGACCTCGGTCTTGTCCGGCGCGATCGGCCGGAAGTGCCGGATCTGCGTGGAGAACTGGTCCATCAGGTACACGTTCGGGTACAGGCACAGGTTCCGGGAGCCCTTGACCATGAACTCGCCCTTGGCGTCGCCGAACTCGCGCTTCAGCTCGTCCATCTTGTTCCACAGTGGACGGTCTTGCGGGTTGCCCGCCCACGTCCACAGGCACAGGTGACCCTGCGGGAACGACCAGTAGCCGCCACCGGACTTGCCCCAGCTGCCCGCGTCGAGCGTCTTCGTGTCGTTCTTGGAAGCACCGGTGCCGCGTCGCGCCGTGGTGGCCGCGTAGTTCCAGTGCGTCGCGGTGACGTGGTAGCCGTCGGCGCCGTTCTCGGCCTGCACCTTCCAGTTGCCGTCGTAGGTGTAGGTGGAGGAGCCGCGCAGCACCTCGAGACCTTCCGGCGACTGGTCCACGAGCATGTCGATGATCTTGGTTGTGTCGCCGAGGTGCTCGGCTAGCGGCAGGACGTCGGGGTTGAGGCTGCCGAAGAGGAACCCGCGGTAGCTGTCGAAGCGGGCGACCCGCGTCAGGTCGTGCGACCCGTTCGCGTTGAACGACGGGGGGTAGCCGGCGCCATCGGGGTCCTTGACCTTGAGCAGCTTGCCGTCGTTGCGGAAGGTCCAGCCGTGGAACGGACAGGTGAGGGTCGACCGGTTGTCGGTCTTGCGGCGGCAGATCATCGCGCCGCGGTGTGCGCACGCGTTGATCAGGCAGTGCAGCTCGCCGTCCTTGTCACGGGTGATGACCACCGGCTGCCTGCCGATGTAGGTCGTGAAGTAGTCGCCGGGGTTGGGGAGCTGGCTCTCGTGCGCCAGGTAGATCCAGTTGCCCTCGAAGATGTGCTTCATCTCGAGCTCGAAGATCTCCTCGTCGGTGAAGATCCGACGATTCGCCCGGTAGATCCCGGCCTCCCGGTCCTCGATGACGGCGTCGGCGAGGACGGCGGAGAGGCGATCGAGCGTGTCAGTCATGAGTCCTCCACGGTGGCCTTGATCGGCTTTGACCGGCCTCCAGCGGCCGGGGGCCGCCGTGGCGTGTTCCCCTGACCATGACAGCGGGTGGCAGCAGTCACACCGGGCGAATACCTAGTCCTGACCTAGGGTGCTATTAATCGATAGCATCGATCAATCACTCGAAAATCGCTCCTTGTCTTGACTCAATATCGGTACCTACGGTGAATCAATCGAGGCCACCGGTACGTCGACGTGGAGCCAGAGGAGGTCCGGCGATGGAACTGCGTCACCTGCGCTACTTCGCCGCGGTGGCCGACACCTGCCACTTCGGCAAGGCCGCGGAACGCCTGCACATGGCCCAGCCCGCGCTGTCCCACGCCATCCGGCAACTGGAGGCGGAGCTGGGCGCGCCCCTGTTCACCCGCACGACGCGGCAGGTCCGGCTCACCCCCGCAGGCGAGTACCTCCTCGCGGAGGCCCGCAGGGTGCTCGACACGGTCGAGCAGAGCATGCAGGGCGTGCGCCGGATCGCCGACGGCAGGCTCGGGATCGTCCGGGTCGGCTTCACCGGCACCTCGGCGTTCTCGCAGCTGCCCCGCATCGCCCGCGCGGTCAAGCGGGACGTGCCCGAGGTCGCCCTGGAGGTCCACGCCGACCTGCTCACGCCCGACCAGTGCGACGGATTGCGCACCGGCTCGCTCGACATCGGTGTGCTCCGCCCGCCGGCCAGCGGCGAGGGCATCGAGCTGCGCACGATCGAGGTGGAACCGCTGATCCTCGCCGTGCCCGCCGACCACCGGCTCGCGATCGAACCCGAGGTCTCGATGGCCGACCTGCGCACCGAGGGCTTCATCGTCTACACCAGCAAGGACTCCGTGGTGAACGACGCCGTGCAGCGCAGCTGCCAGGCCGCGGGGTTCACGCCACAGCGCGAGCACGAGGCCGCGGGCACGGCCGTGCTGCTCGCGCTCGTCGCGGGCGGACTCGGGGTCGCGGTCCTGCCCGCCTCGGCCCGCGCGCTGCCGCTGGCGGGCGTGGTGTTCCGCGACCTCACCGACGCGGGCAGCGTCGAGCTGGCGCTCGCCTGGCGCGCCGACAACGACTCCCCCCTCGTGCGGTCGGTCCTCGACGTGCTCGAAACCGCCATCTCCACCGAACCACACCCCTTCGAGGTCAGCCGATGAAGATCACCAGCGTGGAGGCGATCCCCTTCGCCATCCCGTACCGCAAGCCGCTCAGGTTCGCCTCCGGCGAGGTGCACGTGGCCGAGCACGTCCTCGTGCGCGTGCACACCGACGACGGCATCGTCGGCGTGGCCGAGGCCCCGCCCCGCCCGTTCACCTACGGCGAGACGCAGGCCGGCGTGATCGCGGTGATCGAAAAGATCTTCGCGCCGCAGGTGGTGGGGCTGAGCCTGCTGGAGCGCGAGACGATGGCGACCAGGCTCGCCCGCACCGTCGGCAACCCCGCGGCCAAGGCCGCCATCGACATGGCCGTGTGGGACGCGCTCGGCCGCACGCTCGACGTGCAGGTCACCGAGCTGCTCGGCGGCTACACCGATCGGATGCGCGTGTCGCACATGCTCGGCTTCGACGAGCCGGCCGCGATGGTCGCCGAGGCGCAGCGCATGCGCGAGCAGCACGGCATCACCACGTTCAAGGTGAAGGTCGGCCGCCGCCCCGTGGGACTCGACACCGCCGTGGTGCGCGCCCTGCGTGAGGGACTCGGCGACGACATCGAGCTGTACGTCGACGGCAACCGCGGCTGGACCGCCTCGGAGTCGGCCATGGCGATGAAGGAGATGTCGGACCTCGGCCTGCTCTTCGCCGAGGAGCTCTGCCCCGCCGACGACGTGCTGGGCAGGCGCTGGCTCGTCTCCCAGCTCGACGTGCCGTTCATCGCCGACGAGTCCGCCGTCACCCCGGCCGACGTGACCAGGGAGGTGCTGGGCGGCTCCGCCACGGCGATCAGCATCAAGATCGCCCGCACCGGCTTCACGCATTCGCAGCGCGTGCACCACCTCGCCGAGGGCCTCGGCCTTGAGGTCGTGATGGGCAACCAGATCGACGGCCAGCTGGGCTCCATGTGCACGGTCGCGTTCGGCTCGTCGTACCAGCTCACCTCGCGCCGCGCGGGCGAGTTGTCGAACTTCCTCGACATGAGCGACGACCTGCTCACCGAGCCGCTGGAGATCCACGACGGCGAGCTCACCATCCGTCCCGGCGCGGGGCTCGGGGTCGAGATCGACCCGGACAAGCTCGCCCGCTACCGCCAGGACACCTGAACCCCACCCCCGAGGAATCAAGGAGGATCCCCATGACCGCCACCCACCACGCCCCGGCGCCGTCCGCCGCGGACTCCGGCGCCAGCGCCACCGAGCGGTTCAAGTCGGACAAGTACGCCAACGTCGCTGACACCCCCAAGGAGCGCGTGTCGCTGCTGGCCCGCGAGGTGCTCGAGGCAGTGCACTCGACCATCCGCAGGCACAAGGTCACCTACGACGAGTACAACGCCCTCAAGGCGTGGCTGATCAGCGTCGGTGAGGACGGCGAGTGGCCGCTGTTCCTGGACGTGTGGGTCGAGCACGTCGTCGAGGAGGTCGCCACCGAGCACCGCGAGGGCAACAAGGGCACCATCGAGGGCCCGTACTACGTGCCCGGCGCGCCGGAGCAGGGCTCACGCGGCTCGGTGCCGATGCGCGACGACGAGCCGGGCACGCCGCTGGTGTGGACCGGCCGCGTCACCTCCACCGACGGCAGCGTCCTCGACCAGGCCAGGATCGAGTTGTGGCACGCCGACGCCGAGGGCCTGTACTCGCAGTTCGCGCCAGGCATCCCGGAGTGGAACCTGCGCGGCACCTTCTCCGTGGACGCCGATGGCCAGTTCGAGATCAACACCGTCCGCCCCGCGCCGTACCAGATCCCAACCGACGGCGCGTGCGGCAAGCTGATCGCCGCGGCGGGCTGGCACGCCTGGCGGCCCGCGCACCTGCACGTCAAGGTCTCCGCGCCGGGACACGAGCTGCTCACCGCGCAGCTGTACTTCCCCGGTGACGAGCACAACGACGACGACATCGCCTCGGCCGTGAAGCCGGAACTGGTGCTCGACCCGAAGCCCGCGGCCGACGGCAAGGGCGAGACCGTGTCCTACGGCTTCGTCCTCGACCCGGTCAAGGCCTGAGCACCACCGACGCAGAGAAGGAGTACTCACCCATGCTGTTCCACGTGCGGATGGACGTGCACCTGCCGGCCGACCTGGACCCGGAGATGCGCGCCGACATCGTGGCCCGAGAGAAGGCCTACAGCCAGGAGCTGCAGCGCTCCGGGAAGTGGCCGCACATCTGGCGCATCGTGGGTGAGTACTCCAACTTCTCCGTCTTCGACGTCGAGTCCGGCGACGAGCTACACGACATCCTCTCCGGCCTGCCGCTGTTCCCGTACATGGACATCAAGGTCACGCCGCTGGCCAAGCACCCGTCCAAGATCTGAGGCGCGCGCACCGTTTCCGCGCCACCGCAACGGACTTCGCCAGGGGCCGAGTACCCCTGCGAGTCCGTCGCGGCAGCGCGGTATGGTCATCGCCGATGATGACGCACCCGCCTCGTTCCGCGCTGACCACCTGTCGTGTGCCGGTGCCGGGCTGGGCCGGGCGCAAGGTGCGGCTGCGCGAGATCGACTCCGCCGACCATCGCACGCTGATCGGCTTCGACCGCGCCTCGGCGCGCGAGCGGTCCGCGCAGGTGGGTGGGTACCGGCACTGGGCGGCACACCGCGCGGGTGCCGCCGCGTCGGGCGACAGCCACTTCGCGATCGAGACCCTGCGCGGCGGGATGCTCGTCGGGTCGCTCTGCCTGAGCCAGGACGACACCGAGTCCGATCGGTTCAGCTACGGCATCGGCATCGGGGCGCAGCACCGGCGGTGCGGCTACGCCAGCGACGCCATCATGGTGCTGCTGTCCTTCATGTTCTTCGAGCGGAGCTTCCGCCGGTGCCAGGTGAGCATCTACGGCGGCAACGTCGGATCGCTGTCGCTGCACGGCGCGCTCGGCTTCCGTGAGGAGGGCAGGCTGCGCGACACGGAGCTCTCCCTCGGCGACATCCGGTACCTGGTGCTGATGGGCATCACGGCGCCCGAGTTCGCCGCGCGCCACCGCGACGTCATGCTCGCCCACGCCGACCCGAGCCCGCGCCGGGGCAGGCACTGGCGCCCCCGCCGGGGCAGGCACCGCCACGGCTAGAGCCTGTTCCAGCAGCGGCGAAGCCGCTCGCAGGTGCGCCGTCCACCAGCTCCGCCACCGGCACCGCCACGCGAACCGCATCCGGAGCACCCGCGGGCCTTCAGCGCCGGGCGGGCTCTCCGCTGCCGATGACACGGCTGAGCGCGTGCGCCTCCCGCAGCAGCAGGGCGCCCAGTTCGGACCTGCGCTCGGGGCGGAACCTCGTCTCCACGCCGGTCAGCGTCAGCGCCCAGGACGGTTGCCCCGCCCGGTCGAACACGGCCGCCGCCATTCCCCAGCTGCCTTCGACCACGAGGCCGGGGTTCACGGCGTAGCCATCGGTGCGGGTGCGGGCGATCCGTTCGCGCACCGCGTCCGGCGCGTGCGCGGCGCCCCAGCGGTTCACCAGATCCGTGCTCTCCAGGTAGGCGTCGATCTCGGCGTCGGTGAGGAACGACAGCACCACCAGCCCCGCCGACACGACCCCGAGCGGAAAGCGGGCGCCCTCGTACAGCACGAAGGACCGGATCGGGAAGTCCCCGTCCTCGCGCAGCAGGCACACGGTCTCTCCGCCCCGGCGCGCGGAGAAGAACGCGCTCTCCCCCGTCGCCGCCGCGAGCCGGTGCACGCTCTCCCGCGCGTGCTGGGTGACGTCGTAGCGCCTGCCTGCCGCCTCCCCGAGCAGGTACAGCTCGGGGCCGAGGAACCAGCGGCCGCTGCGCTGGTCGCGGTCGACGAAGCCCTCGTCGGCGAGCGAGCCGAGCAGGCGGTGCACGGTCGGCCTCGGCAGACCGGCCGCCCGAGCGAGCTCCGCGGTGCCGGCCCCGGACTCGTTGACCGTCGACAGCGCGCGCAGCACGGCGCCCACCCTGCCGACGAGGTGGGCGGCGGGGGTCGGGTCCATGCCTCCGAGCATACGTTCACTCAGTGAACGCCTGATCGCGCCCACGGCCGCCGGGTGATCGGTTTCCGGGTCGCTTGGGCCTGTTCCTTGCGAAAGGCCCTGGTGCGCACGTTGACTCAGGGCGCTCGAAGAATGAACGACCGAGAGGTGGGCGAGTTGTCGAAACTCCGCGCGGACGCGCAGGCCGCCTTGGCCGGAGTGCTGACCGACGGGATGACCATCGCCGTCGGCGGGTTCGGCCTGTGCGGCATCCCGAACGACCTCATCGAGGTGGTGCGGGACTCCGGGGTCACCGGGCTGACGATCGTGTCCAACAACATGGGCGTCGACGGCAAGGGGCTCGGGCTGCTGCTGGAGAACCGCCAGGTGACCAAGGTGATCGCCTCGTACGTCGGCGAGAACAAGCTGTTCGCCCAGCAGTACCTGGACAAGGTGCTGGACGTGGAGTTCTCCCCACAGGGCACGCTCGCCGAGCGCATGCGGGCGGGTGGCGCCGGGATCGCCGCCTTCTACACCCGGTCCGGCGTGGGCACGCCCGTCGCCGAGGGCAAGCCGCACGCGGAGTTCGACGGGCACACCTACGTCCAGGAGCGCGCGATCGTCGCCGACCTGGCGCTGGTGCACGCCCACACCGCCGACGAGGCGGGCAACCTGACCTACCGGGCCACCGCGCGCAACTTCAACCCGCTGGTCGCCACGTGCGGCCGGGTGACGGTCGCGGAGGCCGAGCATGTGTCCCCCGGGTTCATCGACCCGGGCCTCGTCGCGACGCCCGGCATCTACGTGAACCACCTCGTGCGGGCGCGCGAGCGGGTCAAGGACATCGAGAAGCGCACGGTCCGCCCCCGCGAGACCGTCGGAGCCTAGGAGTAGCCGCATGCCCTGGACACGTGACGAGATGGCGGCGATCGCGGCCGCCGAGCTCAACGACGGCGACTACGTCAACCTCGGGATCGGCATCCCGACGCTGGTCGCCAACCACATCCCCGACGGCGTGCAGGTGACCCTGCAGAGCGAGAACGGCATCCTCGGTCTCGGCCCGTTCCCCTTCGAGGGCGAGGAGGACGCCGACGTCATCAACGCGGGCAAGCAGACGGTGACCGTGGTCCCCGGCGCCAGCTACTTCGACTCGGCGACGTCGTTCGGGATGATCCGCGGCGGGCACATCGACATCGCCATCCTCGGCGCGCTGCAGGTGACCGCGAAGGGCGACCTGGCGAACTGGACCATCCCCGGCGCGCTGGTGAAGGGCATGGGCGGGGCGATGGACCTCGTGGTCGGCGCCCGCCGGATCGTGGTGCTCACCGACCACGTCGCCAAGGACGGCAGCCCGAAGATCGTCGGCGACTGCACGCTGCCGCTGACCGGTGCGGGCGTGGTGAACCGGATCATCACCGACCTCGCCGTGATCGACGTGACGCCGGACGGCCTGCGGCTGGTGGATCTCGCACCCGGCGTCGGCGAGGACGAGGTCCGCGCGAAGACCGGTGCCCCGCTGGAGCTGCCCGCCGCGGTCGGCTGAGCCCGGGCACAAATGAGGACCCACCCCGCCGCCACTCGGGGTGGATCCTCTTTTCGAGCAGGTCAGGCACGGGCCCGGCGGCCGACGAGTCCACTCCGGTTCCCGAGCGCGGCCTGTCGGGTCGTGTTCACGGCCGTGCGCACCGGCCGGCCCGGTGAACGGCGCGAAGGCGGTGGCCCTTGCCCGATCGGATCACTCAGTCGCCGGTTCGCCGGCCACCTCCGGACGGGTCCTGGCCTTCGCGCGGGCCCTGGCGATCCTCACTCGGACGAGCAGGAAGACGGTCACCACGACCCCGAGAACGATCAGCAGCCGGTTGACGTCGACCGCGGGCACCCACGTCACCGCACGGTCCCGGATCCGGTACGCGCCCACCGGACGGGCGGCGGCGCCGAACCCGCCACCCTCGCCCTGCCCACCCTTCTCGTCGACGCCCTGCCCGGCCCCGCCGCCGCCCAGCACGGCGGCGGCCGGGATCACGGTGACGCCCGCGCGCTCGATCGGCTCGCCGTAGACGCGGCCGACGGTGATGGTGTCGCGGGCCCTCGTCAGCAACTCCTCGACCTTCATCGGTTCTCCCCTCCAGCGTCCGCGCGGACCGGCGGTGGTCCCCGGCATCCAGCATGGACGCCGAGAGGCCGGCCGGCGAAGGGTCGTTGGTCCTCACTCGGTGAGGTCGAGGAAGGCCCACTTCGCGTTCGGAGCCAGGCCGGCCAGCCATCTGCCGCAGTTCTGCAGCACCACCGGGCCGGAGGTGACGTGCTGGGTACCGGCGTGCAGGTCGCGGAAGTAGCGCTGCAGGTCGCCCCGGCGCAGCGCGGCCGTCGCCGCCCACTTGTGTACCGTCTGCCCCACCGCGTGCACCGACCACGTCGTGTTGTTGAGCATCAGCCGGGTCAGCGTCTCCTGCTCCGTGTCGAGCAGGTCACCGGCGCCCAGGGTGGCCTCGTTGCCCTCCCACACCTCCATCGCCCACGCCCGCGCGGCCCGCAGCTTCGCCTCCGCCTGCGCGTACTCGGCGTGGAACTGTCCCGTGTCGACGGACGCGCCCGGAGTGCCGGTCTTCTTGTCCACCAACGCTTTCAGCTCGTCGAGCATCCGCCGGCCGACGCCGAGCGCCCACCCGGTGTGGCAGACCCCGGACATGTTGGCCAGTCCCATCCGGTAGATCGCGCCACCGTGGCGCGCGGCCATCGTGGTGACCTCGTAGACGTGCGTCTCCGGCACGAACACGTCCTCGCAGACGTAGTCGATGCTGTTGGTCGCGCGCAGCCCCAGCACGTCCCAGTTGTCCACCAGCGTGGCCTGCTCCTTGGGCAGCGTGAACACGAGCGGCGTGCCGGTGCGCTCACACAGCGCGGCCGTGTGGATGTGGGTGGCCATCGAAATGCCCGACGCGAAGCTCCAGTGCCCGCTGACGCGGTAGCCGCCTTCGACCGGCACGGCCTTACCGAGCCGCGTGCCCTGCCCGGCGACGAGCGCGTAGCGGTCGCCCGCGACGTCGGGGAACAGGTCGGCCGCGGCCTCGTCGCCGAGGTAGGCGGCCGTGGTACCGGTGACCATCTGCAGCGCCATGAACGACCAGCCCGCCGAAGCGTCCGCCTCCGTGATCCGCGCGATCGTGTCGATCACCTGCCGCGGCGAGAACTCGTAGCCGCCGAGCTCGGCCGGGATGCCGACCTTCAGCGCGCCGCTGCCGCGCAGTGCCTCGGCGACCTCGTCGGTCAGGCGGCCCAGTTCCTCGCCCTTCTCGGCGCCCGCGCGCAGCACCGGCGCGATGTCGTCCAGGCGGCGCATCATCTCGTCGTAGGAGTCGCTGACGTGCAGTTGGGAGCCCATTCGCCTTCCTTCGCCTCAGTGCCGGCTCAATGTGAGTCGATCCAGTCGATGACCGGTCGCACCGTCTCGTCGGAGTTCGCCTCGAAGATCAGCCCGTGGCCGTTGCCCTTGATGCCGTGCGCGGGCAGGTGGAGGTGCTCGGCCCGCGCGCCCGCGGCGGCGAGGAACTCGGCCACCTTCGGCGCGAAGGCGGCGAACGCCGACGCGCCGCCACTGACCACGGCCACCGGTTTGCCCGCGAGCGCGGGCATGCGCAGTTCCTGCGCCGCGCGGGCCTCTCCGGGGCTCGCCACCGGTGGGTCGTAGCGGATCGGTGCCGCCGTGAGTCCCCAGTCGAGCGAGCCGAGCCCGGGGAACTCCGCGAAGGCCGGGCCGATCGGCTCCACCGCGACGATCGCGGTCACGTGCCCTGGCCGGGCGTCGGCGGCCAGCCAGCCGACGGGGCCACCGGCCGAATGGGTTACCAGCACGGCCTCGCCGGTGAGGTCCAGCAGCCGAGCGAGACGGTCCGCGTCCATGCGCTGCGACTCGGCGAGGTCGGCCGGCAGCGGACCCATCGGGCTCACCAGCTGGTCGAGGTCCGCCGAGCCGAGCTCACGGTCGTAGGTCCACTGCACCTGCTCGCCGCGCGTCTCGTCCGGCAGGAAAAGCGCCCGTGCCGCCTCGTAGGGGAACGGCGCGCCCATCGGTCCGACGACGTCCGGGTGGTACGGCGAGCGGCCGTGACCGCACCGGTCGACCACGTACACGGCGAAACCGGCCTCCACGAACCGGGTCGCCCAACCCGGGCGCCCGTCCGGGGTACCCGTCCAGTCGGTGCCCTGGCCGCCACCGCCGTGGACGAGCACGAGCGGACGCGGGCGGGTCACCTCTGGCGGCGCCTCCCACTGCACGAACATCGGGGCCCGCGCGACTGTGCCACCCAGCGTCTCCACCCGCTCGCCCGGAATCCAGAACTGGCCCCGGCGCACCGTGATCTCGTACCCGCCCCGCACGTGTGGTGCGACCATTCCCGGCCTCCCAGGCTAGATCGAGATCGGTTCGAGCCTACGGAAGATCTCGTCCCTGCGGTGCTCGAACCGCTCGGGAAGCTGGAACCGTGTGCCCAGCTCCCTCGGCGACTCGTCACACGTCCAGCCGCCCTCGGGGTGGGTGACGGCCAGCTCGAACAACGCACCACCCGGCGTGCGGACGTAGACGCTCTTGAAGTACTTGCGGTCCTTCAGCTCGGAGATGTCGGTGTAGCCCCGGCCCTCGATCTCGAACTTCACCGCGTCCTGGTTCTCCAGATTCGCGACGTTCCAGGCGAAGTGGTGATAGGTACCGGCGCCGTAGCCCCACGTCCCCTGCTCGTCGGTCCGGTTGACCGTCAGCTCCAGGTGATTGCCGTGCTTCCGCTCGCCGATCCGCAGGCTCACCCGGTCGCCTTCCTCGACCAGACCCTCCCGCGCGAAGAAGGACTCCTCGGCGAACTCCACCATCCGGTCCGGCGTCGCGACGTGGACGCCGACGCCGTGGATGCCGTGGATCGCGTGCTCCGGCGGGACGCCGTAGCCCGGATGGCCGACCCGTTCGTCGCCGGTGTTGCCGACGAACACGTACTCGATTCCGCAGGGATGCCGGAAAACGAGCCGCCGGTCGCCGAAGGGCTCGATGTTCTCCACCTCGATGCCGTGCTCGGTGAGCCGCCGGTGCCAGTAGTCGAGCGAGCCGTTGGGCACGGACAGCAGCACCTCGCGCGCCTGGTTGGTGCCGCGTGTGCCGTAGAACCCGGCCTGTGCCCACGGAAACGTCGTCACGACGCTGGACGGGTCGCCGGCCGCGTTCGAGTAGTAGAGGTGGTAGATCGGCAGGGACCCGTCGAAGAGCACGGTGCGCTTGATGAGCCGCATGCCGAGCACCTTGACGTGGAAGTCCACGTCCTCCTGTGCGCCACCGACCGACAGCGTCACGTGGTGTGAACCTTCGACGAACGCCATGACGACCTCCACGGTGAGGGATCGAGCGGTGTGCCCGACGCTAGGAGACCGCCGCCTCCGCGTCATGAGCCGCAGGCGCACGGCAGTGTCGAATCCGCGCACTCCTGGTAGCCTCCGGCGTTGGACCGAGGGCCCGCCGAGCCCCTGGAGACGACGATGACGTCACGCGCAGACCAGGCAGACCAGGCAGCGCACCCGGTGCTGACCGCGGACCTCGTTCCCCGGCCGAGGGGTCCGAGGGTCGAGTTCGGCACCTGGACCCACGCCGTTGAGCGCAGCGTGCTGCGGTTCCGCTTCGACTGCGAACGCCCCGGCGCGTTCACCGGTGTCGTCAGCAACCGCCCGCTCGCGGACGTGAACTTCGTCGACATGGAATGCGGCAGGCACGCCGCCCACCGCGACGCCACGACGATCTCGGAGGGCGAGCCACCGTACTGCGTGCTCACCCTGCAGCTCTCCGGCGAGCTTCGCCTGGCACAGGACGACCGGGTCGCCGTGCTGAAGCCGGGCCTGTTCGCGATCTACGACTCCGCCAAGCCCGCCACGCTGATCTCCAGCGACGACTACCGTTCGACGTGCATCCGGTTTCCCCGGCGCTACCTCGGCGGCAGGCACGACGATCCGCTCGCCGGCATCACGGCCACCGCGTTCGACTGCGCACCGGGCCTGCCCTCGGCGGTGTGGGACATGCTGCTGAGCCTCAACCGCAACGTGGAGACGCTCGGCCCGAACGGGCCGCACGCGGTGCGCTCCGTGCTGGACCTCGTCGCGGTCATGCTGCGGGCCGAGCGGGGCGAGCGCGCAGCGGGGCCCGCCGACCCGAGGGAGGCGTTGCTGGAACGCGTGCGCGCCTACGTGGACGAGCACCTCTCCGATCCGGAGCTCGGGCCGGCCGGTATCGCCGCCGCGCACTACGTGTCCCCGAGGAGCTTGCACAACCTGTTCGCCCGCACGGGCTTCACGGTCGCGTCGTGGATCAGGGCGCGCCGGGTGGAGCGCTGCATGCGCGATCTCGC
Source organism: Prauserella endophytica (assembly GCF_005146945.1). GTDB lineage: Bacteria > Actinomycetota > Actinomycetes > Mycobacteriales > Pseudonocardiaceae > Prauserella_A > Prauserella_A endophytica. Next base: position 147,743 of record NZ_SWMS01000003.1, on the reverse strand, counting down.
CGACCCGCTGCTGCGGGAGGTGCCGGTAGCCGCGCTCGCGGCCCGGTGGGGGTTCACGAGCGCGTCGCACTTCGGGCAGGTGTTCAAGCGGGAGACCGGCCGCACGCCCGCGGAGTTCCGGCAGGACTCACTCGGGTGAACGAACGGCCGTGACGTCGAGCGTCAGCGTCAGGCGCCGCCCGGTCATGCCCTTCATGGCGGTGATGCCGAACGCGTAGCGGTCGACCTCGGCGCTCGCCCGCAGGCGGATCCTGCCGCCCTCGGCCCGCAGCCGCTCCACCCGCACGTCGAGCGGGCGGGTCGTGCCCCGCACCGTCAGCTCGCCGTGCAGGATCCAGCCGCCGTCGCCGTGGTCCAGGCCGGTCGAGACGAACCCGATCCGCGGATGGTTCTCGGCGTTGAGGTACTGCGCGGAACGGACCGTGGTGTCCCTGGCGGCGTTTCGGGTGTCGACGCTCGCTGCCGGGATGGCCGCCCTCGCCGACGACTCGGTGACCGGCTCCGCCACCTCGATGTGCCCGTCGCCCAGCGCGAAGCTCCCGCGCACGGGCGCCAGCCCGAACAGGTGGCGGGTGACGAAGGTGATCGTGGAGTTCTCCGGGTCGATGCGGTAGCCGCCCTCGGCGGGGATCTCGACGGTGTCCGTGGTCGCGGCCGGGTCGCTCATGAGGTGGGTCCTTTCCCTGTGTCGGCCGGGCGCACGGCGGCGCCGGCGAGGTGCGGAATGCCGGCCCCCAGCGGACCTGGCACGACGAACCGGTGGACGTCGGCGAGCTCGAAACCGGCCCGCGCGATGGCGGACCCGGCGCACCGGTTCGGCCGGCATTTCCCGCCGAACCAGCGGCTGGCCCGCGCCAAGCCGTCCTGTCCCCGCCGCACCCAGGTGCCCTGGGGAGCGGCGACGTGCTCGGCGAGAACATACCGTCCGCCAGGGCGCAGCACCCGGCGGATCTCCGTGAGTGCCGCCGTGACGTCGTCCACGGAGCAGAGCACGAACGTCGCCACGACGGCGTCGACGCTGTGGCCGGGCAGGTCGAGCCGCTCGGCCCGGCCGTCCAGTACCTCGCCGGTGCCGCCGAGCCGGGCGATCGCCCTGCCGAGCCGCCCCCGGCTCCGCGGGTCGGGCTCCACGCCGATCCAGGTGACGCCGGGCGCGTAGTGGGGCAGGTTCACTCCGGTGCCGGGGCCCAGTTCGAGCACCGTGCCGCGCAGCGGGGCGAGCAGTGCGGCCAGCAGCGAGGCGGGCTGGAAGCTCGTGGTCATGGTGCCCAGCGTCGCCGCACGGGGCCGTCGCGTGCATCGGCCACCGGGAGCGCGGGCGCTCTCCGGAGGCCGGGTGCGGTTTCGACTTTGGTCGGTGTGCCGACCGCCGGGCCGACCGTAGGCTCAGCCTCGTGCCTGGTGAGCTGTTCTGCGCGACCCGCACCGCGCTGCCCGTCGTGGTGGTCGGGGCGGGCGCGGCCGCGACCACGTGGGGGGAGTTCGCGGCGGGCACACGCGGCTGGCCGCTCGCGATCGACCTCGCGGTCGTGGTGGCCGGCTGCTGCCTGGTGCCGGTGCTGCTGCGCAGGCCCGCGGCCACGACGCTGGTGATCACGGCGCTCGCGCTGAGCTCGCCCGCCGGCACCCCGGCGGCGAGCGTGGGCGTGCTGCACACCGCGCGCACCCGGCCGTTCCCCGTGGCGGTGGGGGTCGCCGCGGTGAGCGTTGCCGCGCACCTGCTGCGCTGGCTGTGGCGACCGCTGGGAGGGCTGTCCTTCTGGTGGTGGCTGGCGCTGGTGGTGGTCGCGCACACCGCCCTGCTCGGCTGGGGGGCGCTGGCCGAGGCCCGCAGGGCGCTCATCGCGTCGCTGCGGGAACGCGCCGAGCGCGCGGAGGCCGAGCAGGGCAGGCGGGTCGCCGAGGCGCGGGCGGCCGAACGCACCCGTATCGCGAGGGAGATGCACGACGTGCTCGCCCACCGCCTTTCGCTGCTGGCCACCTACGCGGGTGCGCTGGAGTACCGGCCCGGAATGCCGGCCGAACGCGTGTCCGAGGCGGCGGGCGTGATCCGCAGGACGGTGCACCAGGCGCTGGACGAGCTGCGGGACGTGATCGCGCTGTTGCGCGACGACCCCGTGAGCGAGGGCACCGACCGTCCCATGCCGGCGCTGGCGGACCTGCCGGAGCTGGTCGCGGAGTCCCGCTCCGCCGGCACGGTGGTCGACGTGCGCGACGGGCTCACCGATACCGCCGCGCTGCCCGGCACCACCGGGCGTACCGCGTACCGCGTGCTGCAGGAGGCACTGACCAACGCGCGCAAGCACGCGCCCGGCCAGCCGGTGAGCATCGCGCTCGACGGCACGCCGGGCACGCGGCTGGTGATCACGGTGTCCAACCCGCTCGCCGACCGGGCCGCGGTGTCCTCCGTCCCCGGCGCCGGGACCGGGCTGGTCGGGCTCACCGAACGTGTGCGGCTGGCCGGGGGCAGGCTCGACCACCGGGCGACGGCCCGCGAGTTCCGGCTGCACGCCTGGCTACCGTGGCCGGCATGACGGAACCGGTCAGGGTGCTCATCGTCGACGACGACGCGCTGGTGCGCGCGGGACTGACGATGATGCTCGACGGCGCCGACGGAATCGCCGTGGTCGGCGAGGCCGACGACGGCGACCGGGTGCCCGCGGCGCTCGACACGCGCGTCACCGACGTGGTGCTCATGGACGTGCGGATGCCGAGGGTGAACGGGATCGCCGCGACCCGCCGGGTACGCGCCAGGCGGAACCCGCCGGAGGTGATCGTGCTGACCACGTTCGACACCGACGAGAACGTGCTGCGCGCCCTGCGGGCCGGGGCGAGCGGGTTCCTGCTCAAGGACTCGCCGCCGGCCGAGATCGCCGAAGCCGTGCGCACGGTGGCCTCCGGTGACCCGATCCTCTCCCCCGGCATCACGCGCAGGCTGATGGACCGCGCCGCCACCGACGCCACGGCCTACGACCGCGCCCGCACGGCACTCGCCGCGCTCAGCACCCGCGAGCACGAGGTCGCCGTGGCACTCGGCAAGGGCAAGTCCAACGCCGAGATCGCCGGGGAGCTGTTCGTCAGCGTCGCGACGGTCAAGGCGCACATCACCCGCATCCTCACCAAGCTCGGGCTCGGCAACCGCACCCAGGTGGCGCTGCTCGTGCACGACGCCGGGCTCTGCTGAGCGGCTCCGCGCGAGCCCGCCGCCCGGATTCGCCCCACGCGGCCGCCGGCCACGGCGCGATGCGGAATCGGCGCAACGCCGGAGGCGCCGGGGTTCACCGGCGACCTTTCCCGCGCCGTTTCCCGCCCGCACTGGCTCGCTCCGGCTCGCGAGTTCGGCGCTCATCGGGCTCATCGCCTACGGGCGCAGGGCGCGCGACCACGTCGATCGGGGCGAGCCCGTGCCCGCACAGCCGCGGGAGCGGACGGCGACCGTGGTGGTGACGCCTCAGTCCGACGGCTCGCCGCGGATCCCCTCGCCGGCGGGCCCGGGCGCTCGTGACCCGCCCGCGTGGTCAGGCCGGGGTCAGCACCTCGGACCGCTCGGCGCCCTTGGCCACGAGCGCCCGGTAGCGGGCGACGTGGCGAGCCGCGCCGAACCCGGCGACGCCGACGAGCCGGTCGCCCGAGAAGTAGCCGGCCACGGTGCCGCGCACGTCCCCGCCCGCGAGTCCGTCGCCCTGCAGGGCCACGACGTTGTCGGCGAGCTCGGGCCTGCCGATGACCTGGATCTTCATGCCGAACTGGTCCGACCACACGTACGGCACGCTCGCCGGCGGCGGCGGGGCGCCTGCGATGTCCCTCGCCACGACGGCGGCCTGGTCGACGGCGTTGGTCCAGTGCTCGCAGCGCGACCGCGCGCCGCGAGCGGGGTCCGCCCACGCGGCGACGTCGCCGACCGCCCACACTCCCGGCGCGCCGACCACCCGGCCGCGCTCGTCGCAGGCCAGGCCGGCGCTGACGTCCAGTTCCCGCCCCGCCGCGGTGCCGCCCAGCCAGTCGAGCATCGGCGCCGCGCCGACGCCGACCAGCACGACGTCGGCCGTCAGGCGTTCCCCGCCCGCCAGCTCCACGGTGCGGGCGTCCACGAAGCGTTCCAGCCGGGCACCGAGCCGCAGGTCGACCCCGGCCTCGGTGAGCAGCCTGCCGCACAGCACGCCGACCTCCGGGCCGAGGGCACGCTCGCACGGCACCGGCAGCGCCTCCAGCACGGTGACGTGCAGGCCCTGGTCGCGGGCACCGCTGGCCACCTCGGCGCCGATGAAGCCCGCGCCGACGACGAGCAGCGACCGCGCGTCCTTGAGTGCCGCCTGCAGGGCGAGCGAGTCGTCGAGGGTCCGCAGCGTGTGCACGCCGTCGGGCTGACCAGGCAGCTTTCGTGCCCGCGCCCCGGTGGCGATCACAACCGCGTCGGCGTTCAGCAGCGTGCCGTCGGCCAGTTCCACCGCGCCGTCGTGCACGCCCACCGCGGCGACTCCGAAACGGGTCCGCACCCTGAGTTCCGCGAGCGCGTCCTCGTCGCGCAGCACGACCTTCTCGGCGGGCCAGGCACCCGTGAGCACCTGCTTCGACAGCGGCGGGCGGTCATAGGGCGCGTGCGGTTCCGCGCCGACCAGGCTGATCTCGCCGTCGTACCCGGCGCCTCGCAGCTGCTCGGCCGTGCGCACACCACCGAGCCCGGCTCCGATCACCACGACGTGCTCGGGCTGACTCACCACTGGGCCTCTCCTCGCGTCGCTCGACAACGGTCGATCCTGTCACGAAGCGCCGCACCGGGTACGCGACGTAGGACACACCGCCACGAGGTCGTGCGCAGGCTACCCGCCGTCCGAGGCGCTGACCGGCGACGGCGGCGGGCGCCGCGGACCGCCGCCGGTTCTCGGGCTTGTGCGCCTCCACCGTGACGACGTCACTGAGCTTCAGCGGCCCCTCGGGAGTGGGCGAAGCAGATCGGCTCGCTCACGGCGGGACTCACGTCGCCGCTCCCCGGTGAGATGGCCGTGATACGTCATCGTGCCTCCCTCCTCACGCGCCCTGCTCCAGGCATCCGTTTTGGAAGGGCCAGGGCCGGCCGCGTCGCGGCAGCCTCAGTTCGGATCCGGAAGCTCCATCACCCGGGTGTTCTGGAAGGACTGCTGCAGCCAACGGCCTTGGCGTTTCACCATGACGTTCGTGTTGCGGGACAACGAGTCCTCACGGCACTCGGTGCCCTTCGGCTCGAGCTGGCAGCCGGTGCGCACGATGATCGCGAGATCCGGCCCGGCGAACCGGACGTGCTCGTCCACAGTGCGCAGTCGCGTGTGGTCGATGTAGTGCTCGAAGTAGAACCGCATGCCCTCCTCGATGCCGTCTCGGGTGCGCAGGTGGTCGCCGTTGAAGGTCACCACGTCGCCGTCGGCGGTGAAGGTCGCCGCGAACGCGGCGCTGTCCTCGCGGTACCACGCATCCGCCTGCTGGTCACGGATGCGGTCGAACGCGGCCAGCGCACGCTCCCGCTCCCCGCCGGAAGCCGGCGTCGTGGTGCCCGGCTCCGCTCCGGCGAGCAGTGCCGAGCCGCCGACGATCGCGGCCGTGACAGCGGCCACGGCCACACCTCTCGTCATTGCCTTGCGTCCCAAGGGTTTCTCCCATCCGATCCGGCCGGTGCACCTCACCGGCACGGGAGAAACCTAGAAGCGCGAAGGCGAACGCGTCCTCAGCCCCCGGTTGCGTCCTGCGCCGAGGCTCCTACCGCTGAGGTAGTGCCTCGACGACCGCGTGCACGGGCCTGCGGGGTGTGGCGGCGCCGGGAAAACCGTAGCCAAGGCGCAGCACCGCCTGCGGGTGCTCGTGCTCACCGAGCATCGCCTTGAGCACGGCGCGTCCCGCGGGCACCTCGACCGGCTGAGCCAGGAACGAGGCGCTCAGGCCGTGGGCCGTCGCCGTCAGCAGCACCCGCTGCATCGCCTGCCCCGCGCGCAGCCGCGCCAGGCGGGTGTCGCCGGGTGCCTGCAGCACCGCGACGAGCGGGTCCCGCTCGAACCGGCGCTCCACCGCCGAGTCACGCTCGCCGTAGTCGCGCAACGCCAGCACGCCGCCGTCCAGCGCCCTCGGCCCGCCCGCCGTCCTCGGCACGCCGTCCACGGCGGCGCCATCGCGCGTCCACGCGGCGAGCTCGGCGCGGAACGCCGGGTCCTCGGACTGCAGGTGGTCGGAACGCCGCAACAGCGCCGCGAATGCCTCCAGCTGCCCCGGCTGGTCCAATAGCACGAGCCGGGCGCCCTCCGCGACGGCGGCCCGGCGCAGCGCGTGCCGCAGGTGCAGTGGCACCCGGCGGTCGAGGAATGGCCTGCGGTTGGTGTGGCGGCGCGGGATCGCCGCGGCGAGCCGGGTGTCCTCGGGTCCCGGCCTGCGCACCCGGCCGGGCCGGATGGTGGCGAGCAGCAGCGGCTGTTCCCGGTCGGGCAACAGCTCCACGAGCGGAGTCCGCCCGGCGTCGGCGATGCTGAGCCGCATGTTGAGGATCGCCGCGCCGCACGCGAGCACGGCCTCTCTGGCGTCGGGATCGCACACGGGCAGGACGCGGCCGGGGTCGAGCCAGACATCGATCCGTCCGGCGTGGACCCGGAACCGCCAGGGCTGGGTGTTGTGCGGCGAGGGTGCCCGGACGGCCGCCGCGAGTGCCGCCTCGACGCCGGGTGTGGTGGGGCTCGCCGGGACGGTCGTGCTCATCGGTTCTCCCCGGTGGCAGGCGGGCGCACCACCGCGACGGGGCACGACGCGTGCGTCACCAGTGCCCGGCTCGTGGAACCGAGCAGCAGCCCCCGGAATCCCCCTCTGCCCCTGCTGCCGACGACGACCAGCTGCGCGCGCTCGCTGTGCTCCAGCAGCGTGCGCGCCGCGCGACCGCGCGCCACCACCGCCTCCACGGGAACCTCCGGGTAGTCCTCACGCACGGCGTCGACCTGCGCCTCCAGCAGCGCGCGCTCCTCGGCGTCGATGTCGTCCGGGTTCACCGAGAGCGGGTACATGCGCAGTGTGGCCTCGAGCATCGCGTCGTTCCAGGTGCGCACCGCCACCAGCGGCAGGCCGCGCGCCGAGGCCTCGGCGAAGGCGAACTCGATCGCGGCGACGCTCGCCGGGGAGCCGTCGAGCCCCACGACGACCGGTCCCTCGGCCGGCGCCACGCCCTCGGCGCCGCGGCCGCGCACCACCACGACCGGGCAGCTCCCGTGCGCGGCCAGGGCCACGGCCGTCGAGCCGACGAGCAGGCCGCTGAAGCCGCCGAGCCCTCGTGAGCCGAGGACCACGACGCGGGCGGTCCTGGACTCGCCGAGCAGGGTCACGGTCGGGTCCGCCTCGACGAGCACGGTCTCCACGTCGATCCCGGGCGCGGCCTTCTCGGCGGCCTCCCTCGCCTCCCGCAGGCGGTCCTCGCCCTGGGCGCGCAGGCCCTCCCGTAACTCGCCCACCGAGGTCAGGAACGCCGGGTAGCCGTGCTCGGGTACCGCGTACGCGCTCACGAGCCGTAGCTTCTCGCGGCGTGGTGCCGCCTCGGTGGCGGCCCAGGCCACCGCGTGCAGAGCTGAAGTGGACCCGTCGACGCCCGCGACGATCGTGCTCATGTGCTCCCGGCCTTCCGTGAAGGGACTGTGCCCTCATCGTGACCGGAGCGAGGGGCCGCACGCGTGGGCCGAAAGCCCCTGCTTCGAGTGACCTCGGGCCCGCCCGCGAGTCGTGCGTTCGGGCGCGCCTGAACGCACGACTCGCGGTCGGGGCCCGTCAGGGCTCGGTCACGAAGGTGACGTAGCTCGACGAGCTGCCCGAGGTCGCCCCGTTGGGACCGAGTGCGATCCGGCCCGCGGGCAGCTCGGCCCGGTGCACCACGAGACGGGAGCCGCCCGGGTCGTCGGTGCCGACGGTGAGGCCGGTGCGCTCGAAGCCCAGCTCGGCCAGCCAGTCCGGCCACCAGTCGGCACGCTCCGGGGCGCCCCGCTCGTCGAAGGCCACGTACACGGTCGCGTCGCGGCGCAGGTCCAGGACGAGGTAGTCGGCGAAGGCGTCGTTGTCCCACTGCCCCGTGCCTGCCGAGAAGTCGTCGGCCAGGAGCACCTGCCCGCCGGGATCGGTCACGCGCACGTCGTCGAACTCGGCCGTCTCGTTGGCCGCCTCCCGGAAGCCCACGGTACCGGCCGCGAACGTGCCGTCCTCCCGCTCGTCCACCAGCTGCCCGTCGACGAACGTGCGGATGAGCGACCCGCGCAGCTCCATCCTGACCCGGTAGTCGCGTCCGGCGACGACGTCGAGCGGGATGGTTCCGGCGAGACGAGTGAACGTGCCGTCCCGCAGGAGGTGAGGGGTCAGCCCGGTGCCGGGGTACAGCTGCCACATGTACCCGTTGCGCCGGTCGGGCGCACGGAACACCCAGCCCGCGCCGCGCGTGGTGGGCCGCACCGTCAGCTCCACGTCGTAGTCGGTCCACTCCTGGCCCGTCTTGGCCAGGGTGACGTCGCCGCCCGCCACGCGCGCCCGTCCGTCCACAACGGACATCGGTCCCGGCTGGATCCGCTTGTCGTCGTTGGCTCCGGGCACGAGCACGGCGCCGGTCAGCTCGTCCGGCAGCTCGGTGAGCGCCCAGTTGCGGTCGACGTAGGGCCGCACGCCGGCGCCCGCGATGGTCAGCGCGGTCAGCTTCTCGGGCTTGACCACGCGTACCAGGTCGCTCAGCAGGATCGAGTCGGCGGGCTGGTAGGTCACGTGTCCCGCCGTGACGTCCGCGGTGAGCCGGTAGTGCGCGGGCGGCGCGTCCTCCGGCGGGGTCACGGTGAACGTCATCGTCCTCGTCTCCCCCGGCCGCAGCGGCGGCTGGTGCGCACGGGCGGGCTCGACGCTCCAGCCGTCGGGCGCGGTGAGCCGCACGCGGGTCGGCGGCGCGACGTGCCTGCCGGGGTTGGTGATGGTCACCGTCGCCGGGATCGGCTCGCCGGGCTCGGGCTGGCCGGGCAGGTCCAGCCCGGTGTGCAGCGGCGCCTCAAGGCCGGGCGTGGCGATCTTGAACGTGTAGGCGTAGCGGCTCTTGGTCGCCGACTCGCCCCGCTCCGGCATCGTGATCCGCACGCGGCCGTCCGCCCGCTGCCACGCCAGGCTCTCGCCGTCGGAGCCGAGGAGCGTGACCTGGCTCGACGCCGCCAGTGGCAGATCGCCGGAGAGCGTGAGCTCCTCGCCCGGCCACGCGAACGCGGTGACGTAGAGGTTGCCGTCCCGCTCGGTGTAGCGCACCGGCACGTTGCTGTGCTCGTCCTCCGCGTGCGCCCAGTACGTGCTGCCGTAGATGGCCTCGCCGTTGATCTTCAGCCACGCGCCCAGCTCGCGGACACGCTCGGCCTGGATCTCCGGGATGGAGCCGTCGGCCTTCGGGCCGATGTTGAGCAGCAGGTTGCCGTTCTTGCTGACGATGTCGACGAAGCTCTCCACCAGGTCCTCGGAGCTGAGGTAGTCCTCGGGCGCCTCCTCGGCGTTGTAGCCGAAGGAGTGGCCGATACCCCGGGTCGCCTCCCACTTGGCCGGTTCGATGTCGGCCTGGGTCTCGTACTCGGGAGTGGTGAAGTCGGCGTGCTCGTTGCCGCAGCGGTCGTTGACCGTGACGTCCTTCGGCTGGGGCCGGTTCGCCGCCTGGTCGAAGTAATGATCGACGAACGCCTCGCTGTTGTTCGGCACGTGGATGCCGATGTCGCACCACATGATGTCGGGGTCGAACTTCTCCACCAGCTCCATCATCTGCGGGTACTGGTGGTCCATGACGTCGTCGTCCACCGGGGTGTAGCCGGTGTAGGGCACGGGCTCGCCCGTGTACGGGTTCGCCGGCCCCTCCTCGAGGCTGTGGCCGCGCGGCGGCACCCAGCCGCCCTTCGGGTGGTACCACTCGGCGAGGGAGTAGTAGAGCCCCTTCTTGAGCGGGTACTTCTCCGCGGCGGTGAACAGTTCGGAGACGAGGTCGCGGCGCGGGCCGAGCTCCACGGTGTCGCGACCGGTGGTCTCCGAGTCCCACAGGGCGACACCGTCGTGGTGTTTGGAGGTGAGGACGAAGTACTTCGCGCCGCCGTCCACGAAGAGGTCCAGCCATTCCTCGGGGTCGAAGCGGTCCGGCTTCCACTGCTCGATGAACCGGTCGTACGGGAAGTCCGTGCCGTACTTCGCGGCGTGGTGCTCGTACGTCGCGCTGCCGGGGTGGTTCATCTCGTACCAGTACCACTCGGCGTAGCGGAAGGAGCCGTCGCGAGCGCCGCCGGTCTTGGGCGCATAGGCGGGCACGGAGTACGGGCCCCAGTGAACGAAAAAGCCGAGCTTGGCGTCGTTGAACCACCCCGGCGCCTCGTGCGGCGCGGGCTCCGGTTCGGCCGGCTGGGCTCGAGCCACCGGCCCCACCGGCCCCGGGGCAACGGCGACCATGACCGTGGCCAGAATTCCCGCGAGCGCCGCCCTGCTGGTCCTCATACGAGCCTCCCAGAGATCGGATCTCTAGCGAGACTAAGGACTCACCCAGACCGGATCAACGCAAGAACTTGGCCGAAACCGGACAATCGGGCGCGTCGATTCATCCAATGAATCGGCTGCCATGTGGACGGCCATGTGACCGCGGGCTCCTCGCCCGAGCCGGGGGCCGGGCAGCATGGCGACCGGGCCCGGTCGCTCCCCCGCCGGCGACCTGCGGAGCAGCCCCTCGCCGCCGAGGCTCGCCGTCGCCTCCGGCCCGTCGGCGCCCTCCTGGTCAGCACCGCCCGATGGCTGGTGACGCCGCCCGCCGCGTCACGGGTGACCGAGCCGCGGCGGAGGCTCTGTGACCGGTGGGCGACGCTCGCGCTCCGGTACGGCCGACATCCGCAGGCACCGCTCGAACTGGTCGATGTGGACGGTCGGGTCCGGCAAGCTCGCCATGGGCGGCGGCCGGGAAGCGCGTGGACAGCGCGTTCGTGTGCCCGTTCGCCTCCTACCACCTGCCGCACCGCGACGACCCGCGCGCCGACCTCGACCGGGCGAGCTACGGGGTGGTGAAGGTGCTCACCGGCGCCGACCGGGACGTGCCGTGGGAGCCCGAGGCCGCGTTCACGGCACTGGCTGAGTACTACGGCCGGACGGCGTGACGTCCTTGACATAGCGGTGCGCGGGCACCGGGATGGGCCCCGCCTCGCTCGCGGCGGCGTAGTCGAACGGTCCCTCGTCGCGCCAGCCGCCGCGCTCGTAGAACCGGCGCGCCCTGGTGTTGCCGCCGACCACCGCGAGCCACGCGCACTCGTGCCCGCCCTCGGCGACCAGCCGTTCGGCCTCGGCGAGCAACGCCGCCGCGACGGCGCTGCCCCGGTGCTCCCTGGAGACGTACACCTGCTCGACCTCGTCCTCCACCACCATCACGAAACCGGCGACCGCGCCGCCTACCGTGGCGACGGTGGTGTCGGCGATGCGCTGCGCCGCGCGGGCCGTGAACGACTCCTCGGTGCGGATGGCGAGCAGCTCGGCGGGGACGTTGCCGAGGTGGCCGTCCTGCCAGCCGAGGTACCAGATCCGCGCCACGGCAGCCGTGTCCTCCGGCGTAGCGGGGCGCAGCGTCACGACGTTCTCGGCAGGCATCCGCCCAGTCTAGGCACGGGATCCGAGTGCGGCGCGCACCTCGGCGGCGAAGTCGTAGCCGGGCCGCCAGCCCTCGCCACCCGGCGCCAGGATCACGCGCTCGGCGCCGGCCTCGGCGTAGGCGGCCAGCCGTTCGGCGGCCTTCGCGGGCGAGCCGTCGAGCGCCGGGGCGACCACCGTCGCGCGCGGCACGGGCCTGCCGTGCCCGGCGGCGAGGTCACCGAGCGCCTGGAGCCCGGCCGCGACGTCCTCGGGAGAGGAGCCGATGGAGATCCAGCCGTCACCGAACTGGGCGGCGCGGAGCCATGCCCGCTCGCCGTTGCCGCCCACGAGCACCGGCGGCATCGCCGAGCCGGGCGCCAGCGCCACCTCGAGGCCGTCGTCGAGCACGGCCCGCCGCCCGGTGACCAGTGCGGGCAGCACACGCAGCGCTTCGTCGGTGCGACGGCCCCTTCCGGAGAACGACGTGCCCGCGGCCCGCCACCCGGCGTCGCCGTGCGCTGGGTTGCCGGTGCCGACGCCGACCGCGAGCCGGCCGGCCGACACGAGTTGCAGGGCGCTGATCTGCTTGGCCGCCACGGCGACCCGCCGCAGGGCCAGCAGCAGCACGCCGTAGCCGATCGTGATCCGCTCGGTCACGGCGGCGGCGGTGGCGAGTGCCACCGTGCTGTCGAGAATCGGGCCGCTCGCGACGAGGTGGTCGGTCGCCCACAGCGAGTCGAGCCCCGCCTCCTCGGCGAACCGTGCGCTCGCGCGGATCTCCCCGGGAGCCTGGCTCGGCAGGAACACACCGATCTTCATGCTTGATCGCAACCGCGGAAGCCCGAGCCGTGTTCCCGGCCTTCTACGATGGCCGGGTGGCACCTTCCCTGAGCCCGCTCGAGGACCAGAACCTGCGCCTGCTGCGGGCCAAGGACGCGATCGACCGCGACTACGCCCGCCCGCTCGACGTTCCGGCGCTGGCGCGGATCGCGCTGATGTCGCCGTCGCACTTCACGCGCTCCTTCCGCGGCACCTTCGGCGAGACGCCGCACCAGTACCTGCGACGCAGGCGGATCGAACGCGCGATGGCCCTGCTGCGGGCGCACTCGGCGACGGTCACCGACGTGGCCGCGAAGGTGGGCTTCGAGAGCCTCGGAACGTTCAGCCGGACGTTCCGCGCCATCACCGGCACGTCCCCCAGCGAGTACCGGGCGAGCGCGCGGCCGCTCGCCGTTCCGGTGTGCTTCGTGAAGGCGTGGACCAGACCGAGTCGTTTCGGATAAGCCGCCGGGCGCCTCCACCGCATACGGTTCGGGTCATGTTCACGCGTATCAGCATTCACTCCGTGCCCGTGCTCGACCAGCAGGAGGCGCTCGACTTCTACGTCGGCAAGCTCGGCTTCGAGGTGTCGTCGGACGTCGACCTCGGCTTCATGCGCTGGCTGACCGTCGCGCTGCCGTCCGACCCCGATCGCCAGCTGCTGCTGGAGGTGCCGGGGCCGCCCGCGCTGAGCGAGGAGGTCGCCGCCCAGGTCCGCGACCTGGTCACCAAGGGCGCGCTGGGCACGGCCGCGATCCTCAACACCGACGACTGCCAGCAGACCTACCAGACCCTCCGCGCCCGCGGTGTCGAGTTCACCGAGGAGCCCACGAAACAGCCCTACGGCATCGACTGCGCGCTGCGCGACCCCTTCGGCAACCACATCCGCATCACGCAGCTCGCCGAGGGCCCGGTCAAGATCACCGACGCCGACATCGCCCGCTGGCAGGGCGAGTAGCCGGGTACGAGGGGTGCCGGACCCCGGCCCGGCACCCCTCGCCCTCAGCCCACCGCGAGCCGCGGCCAGCCCGCGGTGTCGCGCAACAGTTGCCGGTCGTGCGTCGCGAGCACCACCGCAGCGCCCGTGGCTCCGAGTGCCTGGGTCAGCTCGTCCACGAGCGCCATGGACAGGTGGTTCGTCGGCTCGTCGAGCAGCACGACGTGCGGGCGCGCCGCCAGCAGTGTCGCGAGGTCGAGCCTGCGCTGCTGCCCGATCGACAGCTCGCCCACCGGCCGGTGCGCGGCCCAGGAGGGCAGCAGGCCCAGCTGCCCGAGCCCGATCCGCTCGGACTCGGCGAGCCGTCCCTCGCTGACGAGCCTGCCGACGGCGGCCTCGTAGACCTCGAACGCGGGCCGCCGCGACGGGCGTGGCGACTCCTGTGCGAGCAGGCCGATCCTGGCTCCGCGCTTGCGCTGCACCGAGCCGGTGTCGGGCTCGAGCACTCCTCCGAGCACCGCGAGCAGCGTCGACTTGCCCGAGCCGTTCGGTCCGGTCACCACGAGCCGGTCGCCGGAGCGCAGGAGCACCGACCTCGGCTCCGTGAGCCGACCGCGCACGGTCACCTCGTCGGCCCGCAGGAGCGTGGCGCCCGGCAGGGTCGCCAGCTCCGGCAGGTGGAACCGCATCGGCGGCTTCGGCACGTCAACGACGTGGGCCTCCAGCTCCTCCTGCCTGCGGTGCACCGCCCGCACCAGTGCGGGTGCCCTCGTGGCGCGGGTGTGCTTGCCGGTGCCCTTCTCCGGACGCCAGCCCGTGGACAGCCGGTTCTGCGCCGCCGAGAGGTCCTGGGCGAGCCGCTGCCGCTCGTTCTGCTGGTCCCGGTAGGCGTTCTCCCACCGTTCCCGCTCGGCCCGCCGTCCCTCGCGGTATCCGGCGTACCCGCCACCGTAGACGCGGGGACGGCCGTCTGAGGTGGGGTCGAGGTCGAGCACCGTGGTGACCACATCGGACAGCAGCGCGCGGTCGTGACTGACGAGCACGACGCCGCCCGGGTGCTCCCGCAGCTTCGCCGTCAGGTGGTCGAGCCCACTCGCGTCGAGGTGGTTGGTCGGCTCGTCGAGCAGCAGCAGGTCGTGCCCGGCGCCGAGCAGGCACGCGAGGCGGATCCGGTACCGCTGCCCCACCGATAGCTCGGCGAGCGGTCGCCTCCGGTCGGCCACGGCGCCCAGCGCGGCGAGCGAGACGTCCACGCGGCGGTCGGCCTCCCACGCGTCGATCGCCTCGGCCGCCGCGAGCGCCTCGGCGTAGGTCTCGTCGGCGCCGGGAAGGTCCTCGGCGAGCGCGAGTGTGGCGGCCTCGAAGTCCCGCAGCACGGCGCGGACCTGGCTCAGCTCCACGTCGATGAGGTCGCCGACGGTGCGGTGGTCGCCCGCAGGCATCTCCTGGTCGGCGACGCCGAGGGTGCCGGCACGGTGCACGGAACCCGAGTCGGGCTCTAGCGTTCCCGCGAGGACCCGCAGAAGCGTGGTCTTGCCCCGGCCGTTCTCGCCGACGACGCCGAGGCGGTCGCCCGCCGACACGGTGACGTCCACTCCGGTCAGGACGGGCCTACCGCCGCGCGCCAGCGTGACATCGGTGGCGTTGAGGTGGGCACGCGCCCGTGCGGGCAGCACGATGAGACTGGACATACCTCCTCCAGCTGGTCCGGACCTCGCACGGCTGGCGGAACGGTCCGGGAAGTTCGGGCGAACATGCGACATGCCCGGCTCTGCCCGGAGACGACACGGGCGGCCAGGTGCTCGACCGATCAGAGGAAGTACAGGTATTGCACGGGTCCACGATAACAGACGAAGATCGCCGGCCGCTCGTGATTTCCGTCGCGGGCGGCTGCGACGATGGCGGCATGACCGACACCGGCCTCATCACGTCCCTGCGCGCGACCCGCTTCTTCCTCGACCACGCGGTGCCGCCGGAGGACATCGAGGCGATCGTGGACGTCGCACGCTGGACGGGATCGGCGCGCAACCGGCAGCCCTGGCGGTTCGTCGCGGTGAACGACCGGGGGGTACGGGCCGGGCTGGCCCGCCTGGGCCAGTACGCACAGGTGCTCGCGCACGCGCCGACCGTGCTGCTCCTGCTCTCCGGCCCGGACCGAAGCCAGGACACGGAGTTCGACCTCGGCCGGGTCTGCCAGTCGCTGCTGCTCGCCGCGCACGCGCGGTCGCTGGGCAGCTGCCCCGTCTCGCTCTACCCGGAGGACAACGCGTACGCCGCGGCACGGCTCGTCGGCCTGTGCGCGCCCTGGCGAGCGGACCACGCCATCGCGCTCGGCCGTCCCGCACCGGCGCCGCCGGGTCGTTCGGCGATCCCCACGGGCCGCAAGCCGGTGCGGGAGCTGCTGACCCACTTCCGGGCCTGAGCACGCTAGTCCACTCAGGACGGTCAGTCCGCGGCACCCGGCCGGTCGGCAAGGCCGAGCCGCAGGTGCTCGATGTGGTAAACGGCCTCGTCGAGCAGTTGCGCCACGTGGTTGTCGTAGAGGCTGTAGACGATGCTGCGGCCCGAGCGGGTGCCGCTGACCAGGCCGAGGTTGCGCAGCAGCCGCAGCTGGTGGGAGACGGCGGACTGCTCCATCCCGACCGCCTCGGCAAGCTCGGTGACGGGCAGGGGCCGCTGGCGCAGCTCGGTGAGAATCAGCAGCCTGCTCGGCGTCGCGAGCGCCTGCAGCGTGGTCGCGACGTGAGTGGCGGCGTCGGCGTCGAGCCGCGCGGCGGGCCGGGCCCTGCCCTCCACCCCGTGTCCCATGGCCGGAGTGTAGCGCAGGCTACCTGTATGAAGACGTCTTCATAGGTAGCCAGGGTGCCGGGCATCGCCGGTCAGGCGCGGCCGCGGCCGTGCCCGCCGCGGCCGCGGTGACCGGCACGGCTGCCGTCCTGCCGCCGTCCGGCACCCACGGTCCGCAGCGCAGCCGTCCCCGGGGACGACGGGTCCTTTTCGGACCCCGACCCGGGGAGACAGCTCCCCTCTTCGTTGTGGCACCGGCCGATTCACCCGGACGCGGGCATGACGGCTCGGGCGGTGAGGTACTCGGCGGCGGCGATCGTGGCGGCGTATTGCGTGGCCACGAGCAGCCGGATCGGGACCACCTCGTAGCGCTCCACGGCCGCGTCCTCGGCGAGCCAGCGGTCGTACTGCGCCGCGACTCGCTCCCTCGCCTCCCGCACGGCGGCACGGACGTTGCCGACAGCCAGCTCGCCGTCGAGCGCCCGGAGCAGGATTCCGGCGTAACGCAGGCGGAAGCTGTGCACGTCGCCGGCGAGCGAGGCGACCTCGGCCACCGTCGCGCGCCGCCGTGCCTCCGCCGACTCGCTGCGCCCGCGCGCCGAGTCCGCCGCCGCGGAGAGGAAGTCCGTGAAGAACCGGCTCGCCCGCCAGTACGGCGAGTCGGGGACCATGAGGCTCCCCTCCACGTCGTCAAGCGTCTCCCGCAGCAAGGCGTGCAGTTCGCCGAGGTCCCGCGCCTTGGTGGCGAGCGCGCCTGCGTACGGCGTGTCCGACGGCGTCTCGTCGGCCGTCGCCGGGTCCTTCCAGTGCGGCAGCTCGCTGATGAGCGTCAGCGCACCGTAGCGCTCGGCGTAGGACGCCGTGTTGTCACCCGAGCCGCCAGGCCACCGGCCACCATTCTCGACCAGCCGGTCGTAGGCGGGCCGGATCGACGAGCCGCGGAAGATGGCGTCGGAGAAGCGGACCATGTGCGGGCCCTCCGGCTCGCCGTGGTCCAGCGGCAACCCCAGCGTCTCCGGGATCGCCCGCAGCACGGGGTACAGCTCCGTCTCGGGCCGGTTGAGGTAGTAGTAGACGCCGCCGAGCTCGCTGTTGTGCAGCGAGCAGACCAGTGCCGGGCGCAGCTGGTCGATCAGTCGCATGAGCGTCTGGGTCTCCGGAAGCGCCGCGTCGAAGTAGGCGTCCTTGTAGTCGAGGGGGAAGGTCCACTCGACCTGGTCGCCGCCCGCGGGACGGTAGAAGTTGCGCGCGTAGTGCTCCCGGGTGAAGGGCCCGGCGAGCCAGCCCTCGTTGAGCCGCAGGCCGTCGGGGTCGATGCACGCGATGATCTCCCACCGGTGGCCCAGCCGCTCGCGCAGCCCGGCGTCGCCGCACAGCCGCTCGGCCAGGTGGAGAGCGGTCAGTCCGCCGATGGGCTCGTTGGGGTGCGGCAGCCCGAACACGAGCGCGACCGGCAGGTCCGCGTCGCCGTCGACGGACAGGCACAGCAACGGCTCACCCTGCCGCGACGTGCCCACCCGGCGCAGGCGAGTCATCTCCGGATAGGCCGAGGCCACGGCACGCAGCCGCCGGTGCAGCTCGTCGACCCCGGCGAACGCGCTGAACGGGGGAACCTCGTCGATCTCCTTGACCAGCCACTCGGACAGCACGGGTGGGTCCTCCCTCGGATTCGGTCGCGCCCGCGAGTCTCGTCCTGACCTGGCGCCCGGCCAAGGGGCTCGCGCCCCGGTTCACCGGCTTGGCCTCATCCGGGACGAGAGTGTGTCGAAACGCGCCCCTGGCGTTCGACGCGTAGGCAGGACAGCAGTCGCCAGGAAGGAACGATCCGATGACACGACAGACCGCGCAGATCCGGTTGTACATGGCCATGTCGCTGGACGGCTTCATCGCCGGACCGGACGACCGGCCCGGGCAGGAGCTCGGACAGGGCGGCGGGCGCCTGTTCAACTGGCTCGACCACCGGATGTCCGACGGACCGGACGGGCAGGTGTACGGCGAGGCCATGGCGACCGGTGCCGTGATCTCGGGCAGGCGCACCTTCGAGCTGGCGGGCCGCTGGCAGGGCGACCACCACGACGGCGTGCCGATCAACGTGCTGACCCACCACGTCGACGAGGGCGACGAGCCGCCGGGCAGCGCCCGGTTCTACACGGATGTCCTCGCGTGTGCCGCCGACGCCAGGGCCGCCGCGGGCGACCGTGCCGTGCTGGTGCACGGAGCGGGGGCGGCGCGGGCGCTGCTGGAGGCAGGCCAGCTCGACGAGCTGGAGATCCACCTCGTGCCCGTTCTGCTCGGCGCGGGCAGGCGACTGTTCGACGACCGGGACGGCGACCCCACCGAGCTGCGGCTCGTCCGGCGGCTCGACGGGCGCGACGCGACCCACCTGCGCTATCAGGTCCTGCGCTCCTAGGAACCGTCGGCTCACCGCGCGACGGCGGGAGCAACCTCCTCCCCGCCGTCGCGGGCTCGAGCAGGTCGGCCGGCAGGAGCTGCGTCGGTCAGGTGCGAGTCCGGACAGGCCGATCAGCAGCAGAACAGGGGCGCCGCGGCGGAGCCGGAGAGTCCCTCGGCGGTACCGAGGCGGGAACATGGCGATTCCAATGAAACGGGCGAACGGCGCACACCGTTAGAACCAACAGCGGAATCGCCACGGAATGCGATCGAGAAAAGGGCGACACGCGCAATTCGTTAACTCGTCCGGGAACAATTTCACCTTATCGTGCTACGGCATGCGCTACCGCGTGCTGCGGCCTCCCTACTGTTATCGCTGGGCCGTGCTGATTCTGACGCTGGTCACGATCACCACGTTCGGCGTCGCCGCGCTGCGCGGCTCGTCGGCCGAGGGCGCACCCACGGCCACGAAACCGGTCAACCAAGGGAAATCCACGCCGGCCCGCGCGACACCGGTCACCGCGGAGGTCGTCCGGCACACCGAGCGTCCCGGCCGAGTCGTCGCGCTCACGTTCGACGACGGCCCCGATCCGGTCTACACGCCACAGGTCCTCGACCTGCTGTCCGAGCACGACGCCGTGGCCACGTTCTGCATGCTGGGCTCCGAGGCCCGCCGCCATCCCGAGCTCGTCCAGGAGGTGCTGGCCCGCGGCATGCGGCTGTGCGACCACACCGTCAGCCACGACCGGGACCTGCGCACCCGCAGCGAGCAGCGCATCACTGCCGAGATCGTGGGCGGCTGGACCGATCTGCAGATCGCGGCGGGCCGCGACGTGCCCATCCCCTACTTCCGCGCACCCGCAGGGAACTGGTCCGAGCGCACGAGCGCCGTTGCGGCCCGGCACGGCATGCGCTCACTCGCGTGGTCGGTCGATTCCCGCGACTGGACACTGCCCGGTGCCGAACGGATCGTGACGACCGTCAAGGAGGGCGTCGCACCGGGCGCGGTCGTGCTGCTGCACGACGGCGGCGGGGAGCGCGAGCAGACCGTGGCCGCGCTGGCCGAGCTGCTGCCGTGGCTGCTCGCGCAGGGCTACGAGCTCGGCTTCCCCTGAGGTTGCTAACCTCGCCGCGTGGACGCCGCCGAGCCGATGATCGTGGAGATCTACACCGACGGCGCGTGCAGTGGCAATCCCGGCCCCGGCGGCTGGGGCGCGGTGCTCCGCTACGGCCGCCACGAGCGCGAGCTGTACGGCGGCGAACCGGAGACCACCACCAACAACCGGATGGAGCTGACGGCGCCGATCCGCGCGCTGGAGGCGCTGACGCGCCCCTCGGTGGTGAAGCTCTACACCGACTCGAGCTACGTCCGCAACGGCATCACGAGCTGGATGACGCGCTGGAAAGGCAACGGCTGGCTCACCAGCACCAGGGAGCCGGTGAAGAACGCCGACCTGTGGCAGCGGCTCGAAGCCGCGGTGAGCAGGCACCGGGTGGAGTGGCACTGGGTGAAGGGGCACGCCGGGCACCCCGAGAACGAGCGCGCCGACAAGCTCGCCGTGAAGGGCGTGCAGGAGGCGCGCGAGCGACTCTCCTCAGCCGCCGCCCGCGCGAGAGGTACCTGACGATCGACCGCCGGTAGCCCCTTCTGCAGTGAAGGCCACCTTCACTGCGTTCGACGCAGTGAAGGTGGCCTTCACTGCAGTCGCCTTCACTGGGTGGCGGCCTCAGGGGCGTAGGTCCAGCCGGGGGATCACCTCCTCGACCAGGACCTTGAGCTGCCGCCGCCAGTCCCACGACGTGATGCGCAGGGTCACCTCCGTGGCGCCGTCGGCGTAGAGCGCCTGGATGTCGGCCGCGGCCTGGTCCGGGGTACCCGTCGCCGTCCAGTGCCGCGTGTCCTCCCTGCTGAACACTGGACCGTAGTACTCGCCGAGGAACCGGTAGCTCTCGTCGTAGGCGGCCTCGCGGTCCGGGTTCAGGTTGAGGTTGTGGTACGCCGAGACGCCGAAGTCCTCCGGATCGCGGCCCTCCTCGGCGAGGAACTCCTTGATGGCCGGCAGGTTCACGGTCAGGTGCTCGGGGCTCTTGCGGGTGGTCATCCAGCCGTCCGCGATGCGGGCGACCCGGCGCAGCGCGCGTTTGGCGAGCGGTTGCGGGGCAGGGTTCGACGCGATGTAGACCGGCGGCGGCGACTGCACCGGCTTCGGCAGCACGGTCACGTCCTCGAACGACGTGAACTCGCCGTGGAACGTCACGTTGTCCTCCGTCCACAAGCGACGGATGATCTCGGTGTTCTCCTCGAGCCGCGCGGCACGCGAGCGGTCGGTGACGCCGTACAGCGCGCCCTCCTTCGCGGAGGCGTCCCTGGCCTTGACGATCCCCGTGCACACGGCGAGCAGCATCCGGCCCTTGGAGAGCTGGTCGAGAGTCGCCCACTGGTCGGCGAACAGGATCGGGTCGCGGACCGGGAAGCTCGCGAGGCAGCCGACGGCGAGCCGCACGCGGGAGGTGACGGCCGCGAGCGAGCCGAACAGGGCGATGGCCTCGGGCCGCGGTTTGGCCAGTAGGCTGTCGCCGATCCAGACGGAGTCGAACAGGCCCGTCTCGTCGGCGTAGTGCCCGGTCTCGACGAGCTCGCTGAGGCTGAGCACGTCGAAGAACGCGCCGCGCTGGGGCAGGGTCAGGCCGATCTGCCGCTGCTGTGTCATGGAGTCCCTTCCTTCTCGGCTCCGCGCTAGCGGAGGGTGATCCGGCCGTTCGGCGTGTCCAGCACGGCTTCCAGCGCCGGAGCGCCCTCGGTGACGTCGAGCTCGACGTCCAGCGCCCGCAATGCGGCCAGGAGCGCCGCCGGGTCGGGGTGGAACCCGCGCAGGGACACCAGCGGCAGGACGGGCAGGTCGTTCGTCGTCGGGTGCGGCGCGTCCAGCCAGTCGATGAGCGCGGGCGCGAGCCCGTCGAGGCGGTCACCGCGGTTGGGCGTCAGCCGCCACTCCAGCAGCGTGCCGTCCGGGGTGCGCCGCGACAGCGGGCCGATGTCGCCGGGGTCGTAGCCCTCCGCCCTCGCGCGCTCGACGGTGGCCTCGATGTCCGGCGGGCGCACGACCCACGCGGCGAGCCTCGGCCCGGTGAGCCGGTCGATGCCGAAGGTCGCCGGTTTCCCTTCCGGCGCCTCGGGATCGTCGGGCCCGATCAGCTCGAGGTAGGCGTTGCCGCCGAGACCCGCGAGGTAGTTGCGGGTGCCCCGGCCGACGTGCCTGCCGCCGAGCACCGGCTTGACACCCGTGCGCTCGGCGAAGGACGTCACGAGCTCGTCGATGTCGGGTGCCGCGTAGACGAGGTGGTCGAGCAGTGGTTCGGTCATGAACTGGTGCCTTCCGGTGTGTCGGGGTGGAGTGCGTCGGCGAGGTGCACGCGGCCGCCCGCGCGGTCGAACTCGGCGCGGGCGTCGGCGCGCAGCCGCTCGTCGGCGAGGAAGTCGGCCGCGGTGGCGGCGATTCCGAACGCGGCGTCGTGCATGGCGGCGGTGCCGGAGTCCGCGGCCGCGTAGGCCGCGAACTCCGCGGTGTGGTTGGCGACGCCACGCGGGGCGATGGCGATGATCGGATGGATGGCCGGAACGTACACGCTGACGTTCCCCATGTCGGTCGAGGCCACCTCGTCGGCAGGCCGCGCCTCGGCCGGCAGGACCTTGCGCCGGGACGCGAGATTCACGGCGTAGCGCGCCTCCAGGGTCGCGTTGGCGCGCAACGGCAGGTACGCGGGCGCGCCGTCCCAGCGGATCTCGGCCACCGTGCCCGTCGCCAGCGCCGCGGCCCGCAGGATCGCGTCGGCCCGCCCATGCAGGTCGGCGAGTGTGTCGATGTCCAGGGAGCGCACGTAGAACACCGCGGACGCCGTCTCAGGCACCACGTTCGGCGCCTGCCCGCCGTCGGTGATGATCCCGTGCACCTTGTCGGAGGACAGGATGTGCTGGCGCAGCTGCGCGATGCCGTTGTAGGCGGTGACGACGGCGTCGAGCGCGTTGACGCCCCAGTGCGGCCCGGTGGCGGAGTGTGCGGCCAGGCCCCGGTAGGTCACCGCGACCTGCCGGAAACCGAGCGAGCGGCTCCCGGCCACGTCCAGGTTGCCGGGGTGGACCATGAGCGCGAAGTCGATGTCGTCGAACCCGCCCGCGTCGAGGATGCGCTGCTTGCCACCACCCCCCTCCTCCGCGGGCGCGCCGATCAGCTCGACGGTGCCCCCGTCCTCCCGCAGCGCGTGCGCCAGGGCGAGAAAGGCGCCAACGGCGCTCGCCGCGATGATGTTGTGCCCGCACGCGTGCCCGATGCCGGGCAGCGCGTCGTACTCGGCGACCACGCCGACGCGCGGGCCGCCTCGCCCGGCGACGGCGCGGACCGCGGTAGGCAGGCCGTAGGCCCCGGTCTCGGCGGCGATGCCGTGTGCCCGCACGGTGTCCGCGATCGCCGACGCCGCGTGGTGCTCGGCGTAGGCCAGCTCCGGGTGGGCGTGCAGGTCGAGCGACAGCGCGGTCAGTTCCGGCGCCAGCACGCCGAGCCGCCTGGTCAGCGCCGTCAGTGTCTCCGGCGGGGCCCCGGTGTGCGGCGAGGACGCCGGCGCCGTCTCGCCGAGCACACGCTCCAGCTCGCGGCCCCGCCGCTCCCGCAGCCCGGGGTAGGGCCGCCTCAGGTACTGGACGGTCATCGTGGCTGTCCCTCCTTCTCCCACGTACCGGTGTCTTCGAGCTGGGCGTA
This sequence comes from Prauserella endophytica, assembly GCF_005146945.1. Lineage (GTDB taxonomy): Bacteria > Actinomycetota > Actinomycetes > Mycobacteriales > Pseudonocardiaceae > Prauserella_A > Prauserella_A endophytica. The sequence goes on along the minus strand of NZ_SWMS01000003.1, from coordinate 124,466 downwards.
GATCTCCTCCCGCAGCGCCGTCAGCCCGGGGTCACCGAGCGTGCGGGGCCTCGGCCGCGGCACGTCCCACGTTCGCGCTATCCGGCCCGGTCCCGGGGTCAGCAGCACGATCCGGTCGGCAAGCACGATCGCCTCGGCGACGTCGTGGGTCACGAACACCACCGTGCGGGTGTCCTCGGCCCAGAGCCGCAGCAGGTCGTGTTGCAGCTGCAGGCGCGTGAGGTGGTCCACGGCGCCGAACGGCTCGTCCATCAGCAGCACGTCGGGCCGGGTCGCCAGCGCCCGTGCGATGCCGACGCGCTGGCGCATGCCGCCCGAAAGCTGCCGGGGGTACTTGTTCCCCGCGTCCGGCAGGCCGACGAGTTCCAGGTGCTCCTGTGCGACGGCCCGGCGCCTGCCCTTCGGCAACCCCGCAAGCTCCAGCCCGAGCTCGACGTTGCGGCCGACCGTGCGCCACGGGTACAGCGAGGGATCCTGGAACACCACACCGATCCGCTCGTCGGGCTCGGTGATCTCACGGCCACCGAGCCGCACCGTGCCGGTCGTGGGCCGCTGCAGCCCGGCCATGATCTCCAGCAGCGTGCTCTTGCCGCAGCCACTGCGGCCGAGGAGCACCACGAACTCCCCCTCGCCGACGGTCAGGTCGATGCCGTCGAGCGCGCGCACCTCACCCGCGCCGCCGTAGGTCTTCGACACGCCCGTGACCGTGAAGCCCTGCCCGTTCATCGAGCGCTGCCCGCGGCCGCGAGGTCCTGCGCGCTCGGCAGGTAGGTGTCGTCGACGACCTCGCTCGTCTCGTAGATCGTGTCCTGCAGGCCCAGTTCGCGCTGGATCCGCTGAGTGTCACGCAACGCGCCCGGGTCGACCTCGGGCCTGTTCTCCCAGATCGGCTCCTCGCGGCGGAGCGCGCTGGCCTGCACCTCGGCCGGCACCTTGATCTGTGAGCTGGCGAAGTCACGGAACTCGTCCTGATGCTCCTTCGCGTAGATCGCGGAGCGGAAGTACGCGGTGAGGAACTTCCTGACCACGTCGGGGTTCTCCTCGGCGAACCGCGTGCTCGTGATCTCGACGCCGGTGTGGAACGTCGGCAGGTAGTCCCAGCCCTTGGCGAGCAGGTGACCGACGCCGGTGGACTCGGCGAGCGACACGAACGGCTCGTGGATGATCGTGGCATCCACCTGGCCGCTCTCCAGCGCGGCGTAGGCGGGCTGGTAGGCACCGGTGGGGATCAGCGTCACCTCCGACTCGGAGATGCCGTTCTCCCGCAGGATGTAGCGGGTGTAGACCTCCATGCCCGAGCCCTTGCGGCCGATGCCGATCCGCTTTCCCTTGAGGTCGGCCATATCCCGCACGTTCTTTCCGCCGATGAGGTAGAACGGGCCCTTGGTGCGATACATCGAGGACACGATCTTGATCGGCGCCGACTTGCCGGCGGCGATCACGGCCGAGGTGGTGTCGGAGTCGGCGATCTGCACGTCACCGCTGCTGACCAGGCCCACCGGGTCCTGCGCCTCGACGAAGGTCACGTCGAGGCCTTGCTCCTCGAAGAAACCCTTCTCCTTGCCGAACTTCGCGGGCAGGCCGCTCGGGCCCGCGAACGACGCGTAGGTGACCTTGATCAGGCCGGACGAGGTTCGCTCGACCTCCTGCGCACACGCCGTCAGTGTCAGTGCCAGCACTGCCGCGAGCGCCGCGGCGACCGGTTTTCTCCTGCTGCGCAACATATCGGGGATTGCCTCCTGGTTCGGGGCCGGCCGCTCAGCGCAGCCGGGTCTGCCGGGGCCGCCACTTGAGGAAGACCCGTTTCTCGAGCTGGTCGATCACGGTGACGCTCGCGACGGAGACGAGCGTGATCAGGATGATGAAGGCGAACGCCCTAGGGGTGTCGTAGAGCGATGTGGCCTCCGTGAGGCCGTTGCCCAGTCCCGCCTTGGACGCGACCATCTCGCCGAAGATGGCGCCGACGAGCGCGGCGGCCGCCTCGACGCGCAGTGCCGCGAAGATCGTGGGCACCGCCGAGGGCAGCACCACCTTGGTGATCACCTGGAATCGGCTCGCACGGAACGACCTGGCGACCTTGAGGTGGTCGGCCGACGTCTGCTTCACGCCGGCGATCGTGTTGTAGACGATCGGGAAGAAACAGAACAGGAACACGATGATCACCTTGTGTCCGAGGCCGAGCCCGAACCACAGGGTGAGCAACGGGATCACGGTTACCTTCGGCACCGCCATCAGCGCCGCGAGAAACGGCCGGAAGAACGCCTCGGCAAGCGGGACGAGCGCGAGGAACAGGCCGAAAAGAATTCCGGCCGCGACAGCGAGCAGGTAGCCCGTGAGAAATTCCTGCAACGTCACGGCGAGGTTGCCGTAGAAGCCGTTGTCCCCCGACAGCAGCAGCACCACCTCGTCGAGGACGTCGGTCGGCGCGGGCAGGTACAGGCTGGACACCACGTTGCCGCGGACCAGTGCCTCACACAGCGCCAGCACGCCGGCGAGCAGGGCCACCTGCCCGAGGACGAGCCCGGCCCTGCGGCGCCGGGCCGCGGGTGCGTCGGTGCGCGAGGTCGGCATGGGTTCACTCCGTCACGAGATGGGTTCGAGGGATCGCTCCGGTGCGGGAAGCGGCCGGAATCACCCGGCTCGCCAGGTCAACCTAGGCGCGATTTTGTGTACATGTCAATTCATTGTGTATCCATCCTGGAATGTGGAAACGTGCCTATTTGTGGTCACCGGATTAGTAATTCAGCGAACAATTCTCCGGTGTCCTCATCCGGCACGGAAATGGATACACTCGCCGACATGACGCGACCGGACGACACCGCGACCGTCCAGCATCAGCGGCTGCGCGGCATGATCCTCGATCGCGAGCTCCCGCCGGGCACCGTGCTGCTGGAGACTCCGCTCTCGCAACGCCTCGGCGTCTCGCGGACACCCGTGCGCGAAGCGCTCGCCCGGCTCGCCCAGGAGGGGCTGATCACGCGGCGCACCCGAGGGTATGTCGTGCACGAGCTGTCGCCGGAGGAGATCATCGAGGTCTTCGACGCGCGGATCGTCCTCGAACGCGCCATCGCCGAGCGGGCCGCGACCGCGGCGAGCGAGTTGCGGCTCGCCCATCTCGAACAGCTCACCGACGAGCTCGACCGGCTCGTGCGCGCGCTGTGGGCAGCGGGCGACGAGGAGACGGCGGAAGAGCTCCGGGCCCGCATCCGCCCGCTCAACGTCGCCTGGCACGACGCGCTGCGCGCCTGCGGCAACAACGGCACGCTCACGCGGCTGCTCGAACAGGTGCTGGACGTCCAGCGGATCTACAACCCGCTCATGCACCAGCACGACGCCGAGGAGATCGCGCTCGGCCAGCGGCAGCACCACGAGATCGTCACCGCGCTGCGCCGCCGGGACCCGGCGACCGCGGGCGAGGTCATGGCGCGGCATCTGGAGACCGTGCGCAGGAGCAAGGTCGCGGAGTTGACGCGTGTCCTCCGGCCGACTTAGGTCGACCGTGAGGAGGTGTCCTCGTGTCCGGCTATGACGACAGGCCCTGGCTCGCGCACTACGGCGAGGGACAGCCGGCCGAGCTGGCACCGGAGTTCCCGCACGCGCTGGCGATGTTCGAGGCCGCGGTGCGGCGTGATCCCGGGGGCCACGCGATCCGCTACTTCGACGGCCGCCTCACCTTCGCCGAGCTGGCCGCACTCAGCGACGCGTTCGCCGCGGGCCTGCTGTCGAAAGGCTTCGCGCCCGGCGAACGGGTGGCGCTGTACCTGCAGAACGTGCCGCAGTACGCGATCGGGCTGCTCGGCACCTGGAAGGCGGGCGGCATCGCCGTCAACGTCAACCCGATGAACCGCGAGCGCGAGCTGGAGCTGCTGCTGCGCGACTCGGGCGCGACGGTGCTGCTGACGCTGGAGGGGCTCCACCGCGACGTCGCGGCCGCGGTCGTCGGCGGCACCGCGGTGCGCACGGTGCTCACGACGTCGGAGCTGGAGTACCAGACCCGAGGCGACGCGCGGGTGTTCGCCGGTGCCGGGCGCACTGGTGCGGCCGGGGGCGCGGCGGACCTCGCCGAGTTCCTGGCGGCGCATCGGGGGCAGGCACCGCCGCCGGTTTCGTTCGCGCCGGACGACACCGCCGTGCTGACCTACACCTCGGGCACCACCGGACCGCCGAAAGGCGCGATGAACACCCACGGCAACATCGTCTTCAACTCCCAGTGCTACCGGCAGCTGTGCGAACTGGGCGCGGACGACATCGTGCTGGGCGTCGCACCCGTCTTCCACATCACCGGGCTGATCGGCCACGTCACTCTCGCACTACTGCTCGGGGCGCCGCTGGTGCTGACGTACCGCTTCGAGCCGTCGCTGGTGGTCGACGTGATCCGCGAGCAGCGGCCCACGTTCACGGTGGGCGCGATCACCGTGTTCATCGCGCTGCTCAACGCCCCCAACGCCGACCGCGCGGCGTTGGCGTCGCTGCGCAAGATCTGGTCGGGCGGAGCGCCGATCCCGCGGTCGACGATCACGGCTTTCGAAGAGCTGACCGGCACGTACATCCACAACATCTACGGGCTCACCGAGACCACCTCACCGAGCCACGGCGTGCCCGCGCCCGCGCGGGCACCCGTCGACGAGCGGTCCGGGGCCGTCTCCATCGGCGTGCCGGTCTACAACACGGTGGCGCGGATCGTCGGCGACGACGGCACGGAGCTGCCGCCAGGCGAGATCGGCGAGGTGGTGATCAGCGGGCCCCAGGTGGTGAAGGGCTACTGGAACAAGCCGGACGAGACGGACCGCGCGATCCCCGGCGGCGAGCTGCACACCGGTGACGTGGGGTACATGGACGCCGAGGGCTGGTTCTACCTCGTCGACCGAAAGAAGGACCAGATCAACGCGAGCGGTTACAAGGTGTGGCCGCGCGAGGTGGAGGACGTGCTCTACGAGCACGACGCCGTGCGGGAGGCCGCCGTGGTCGGCGTGCCCGACGACTACCGAGGCGAGACGATCAAGGCGTTCGTGAGCCTGCGGGCAGGCAGGCGGGCGACCGAGGAGGAGCTGATCGCGTTCGCGCGCGAGCGCCTCGCGGCGTACAAGATCCCGCGCCGGGTCGAGTTCCTCGACGAGATCCCGAAGACCGTCTCTGGCAAGCTCCTGCGCCGCGAGCTCCGCGAGCGCCACGCCGACCACTGACCCCGCGAGTCCCGCACTCCAGCACGCGAGTAGCGCACTCAGGACACCGAGTCGTGTGCTGGAGCGCAAAACTCGGTGTCGGGAACGCACGACTCGCGGACTGGAACGCACGACTCGCGGCCGGGAGTGGGGACCCCCTCGGGCGCGCGGCTACGCACGGTCGTACATTCCTCGCGTACAAGAGGTAGATCTCGGGGGCATGAGGGTGCGCGGCCCAGCAGCCCGGACCGGAAGGAACGCTGCGTGAGCGAGGAGTCGTCCCGGCGGCGGCGCGTCAAGCTACTGGGCCTGCTCGCCACGATCGTGGGCACGCTGAGCGCGATCCTCGCGATCGCCGTTCCGCTGCTGCCGGTGAACCAGCAGGTCACCACGCTCGACTGGCCGACGGAGCAGGGCACCCGCGCGGTCGCGGCGCCGCTGACCGCGCAGGCCCCGGTGCGGCTCACCGCAGAGGTCCCCTGCACCGCCGCCACGGACCTCGACCGCCGCACCGACGGCCCCGCGACGCTGGTCAGCACCAACGCCCCCACCTCGGAGCCGGGCAGGCTCACCGGGCTGGCGCTGCGCGTGGACAGCGGCCTGCTGTCGATCACCACGCGTGGTCAGCAGCTCGGCTCGGCGCCGATCGGCCCCGGTGAGTGCGTGATCGAGATCCGCTCCGACAGCGCGGGCACGTCGGCGCGGATCGGTGACGAGGTCCTCGCCGCCGCCGAGGGCGACTACCGGCCGCAGGTCACCGGCATCTACTCCGACCTGGACGCGGGCAGCGACGACGTGCGTGGCCTTTCGGTGTCGGTGGAGGTCGACAACCGCTGGGACACCACGGCCACAGTGGTCAAGTGGATCGCGATCGTGCTTTCGACCTGTTGCTTCGTGGTCGCCATGTGGGCGCTGTACCGCCTCGACCGGCTGACCGGCCGCAAGCCGCCGCGCCTCGCCCCGCGCGGCTGGTGGAAACCGAGGCCGCTGGACTTCGCCGTGGTCGGCACGCTCGTGGTCTGGTGGCTCCTCGGCGCGATGACCGCCGACGACGGCTACTTCCTCACCATGGCGAGGATCCGCGACGACGCGGGCTACATCGGCGAGTACTACCGCTGGTACGGCACGGCCGACTCGCCGATGGCGTGGTTCGTGGACCTCTACGCCGCGATGACGCACGTCAGCACGCTCGCGCCGTGGATGCGGCTGCCGTCGCTGCTCATGGGCATCGCATCGTGGGTGCTCATCAGCAGGGAGGTGCTGCCGCGCCTCGGCCAGCAGGTCCGCCGCAGCAGCGCCGCCGCGTGGGCGGCAGGCGCGGTGTTCCTCGCCTTCTGGCTGCCCTACAACAACGGGCTGCGCCCGGAGAACATCGTCGCGGTCCTGTCGCTGATCACGCTGTGCGCGGTGGAGCGCGCGGTCGCCACACGCAGGCTGCTGCCCGCCGCGCTCGGCCTCACCACCGCTGCGCTGTCCGTGGCGACCAACCCGCACGGCCTCATGGCGGTGCTGCCCTTCATCGTCGCGGGCAAGCCGCTGTTCAAGATGGTGCGTCACCACGCGCTGCGGTTCGGCTGGCTTCCGGTGCTCGCGCCGATCGCTGCCAGCGGCTTCGTGATCCTGAACCTCGTCTTCTACGACCAGACGCTCGGCGGCGCGCTCGGGGCGACCGAGCTGCGCACGGCGATCGGGCCCAACCAGGCGTGGCACCAGGAGCTCTCGCGCTACACGATGCTCTTCACCGACGGCCCCGACGGCTCGATGACCCGCCGGTTCCCGGTGCTGCTGGTGATGCTGTGCCTCGCCACGTGCGCGGTGGTGCTGCTGCGCCGCGGCATCATTCGTGGCGCGGCACTCGGCCCGAGCAGGCGCCTGCTCGCGATGGCCGGCCTTTCTTTCGTGGTGCTGGCCCTGACCCCGACCAAGCACTCGCACCACTTCGGGATGCTCGCGACGATCGGGGGAGCCCTCGCCGCGCTCACGGCGCTGGCGACCAGCACCAACGTGCTGCTCTCGCGCCGCAACCGGGCCGGGTTCGTCGCCGCGCTGCTCGTCATCGCCGCGCTCGCCGCGACCGGCCCGAACGCGTGGTGGTACGTCTCCGGCTGGGGCGTGCCGTGGTACGACATGCCGCCGCAGCTCCTCGGGATACCGCTCAGCACCATGCTCCTGGTGGCGGCCGCCGCCGCCTTCGCCGTCGCGGTGGTGGAACACATCAAGCACGACGAGCACAAGCCGTTCGAGCTGCCGCCGCGCATGGAGAGCCGCAGCCGCGCGCTGCGGCTCGGCACCGCGCCGCTGTCGATCGTGTGCGCCGTGCTGGTGCTCTTCGAGATCGGCAGCATCGGCAAGGCCACGGCCGAGCGCTGGAACACCTACAACAGCGGCACCGACAACGCCGCGCAGCTGGCGAGGCAGAGCTGCGGCCTTTCGGACTACGTGTACGTCGAGCAGCATCCCCGCCGCGGCCTGCTCGACCCCAGCCCCGAACAGCCCCTCGCGCCGGCGCCGGGCTGGCAGACCCCCGAGGGCACCGCGCCGGAGGTCACCCCCGAGCAGTGGCTCCAGCCGGCGCAGGACGGCTTCGTCACCGGGGGTGGCCTGCCGCAGACGGCCAACGGGCAGAGCTGGCAGCCGCCGGAGGAGCTGGGCGGACGGGACGCGCCCGCGTGGGGAAGCCACGAGCCGACCGGCAACGGAACGGGCCAGTTGCGCACCGCCTGGTACCCGGTGCCGCAGCGGGCGAAGGACGGCGACGTCCCCGTGGTCGTCGCGGTGGCGGGACAGATCGACGGCGCCAACTCGATGACCGCCGAGTTCGGCAGGCAGACGGAGAACGGCTTCGAGATCGTCGACCGGCGCCCGGTCACCGCCTCCTCCAGCGGGCCGGACTGGCGTGACGCGCGGATCACCGTCGACGGCGCCGCGAGCGAGGCCGACCAGATCCGTATCGTCGCCGAGGACAACGGGCTCGGCCCCGACGCGTGGCTCGGCTTCACCGCGCCCAGGGTGCCCGCGCTGGAGCGGATGACCGATGTCGTGGGTGACACGCCGACCTTCCTCGAGTGGGCGGCGGCCTTCCAGCACCCGTGCCTGAGCCCGTCCACGGTCGTCAACGGCGTGGCGGAGATGCCGAAGTACCGCGTGAGCGCGGGCGGCTCGTTCCGCGACATCGGCGAGTCCTGGTCGTCCCCCAAGGCGGGCGGGCCGTTCGGCTGGATCAACGTGACCACGCGCGCCCGCGAGCTGCCCACGTACCTGAAGGGCGACTTCAACCGCGACTGGGGCTCGCTCTACGTCCTCGAGCCCTACGAGCCGGACGCGCTGCCCGCCGAGGCCGCCGAGCACCAGCGCACGGTGACCAGGACGGGACTGTGGACGCCGGGCCAGTTCGTGCTGCCCTCCCAGCTGCACAGCAACGCCGAGACGAGCTAGTGCCCTCCGCCGGAAGTCTGTTGCTTGAGTCGGTGGGTCCAGGTTTCCGCTGGCAAGGCGCCGGTTCGTCCTCGTACTGGGCTGTACTTGGGCGGACCGGCAACGCAGCCGGCGGGAAGCGGGGCCGCCGAATTGTGTGGCGAACTTCCGGCGGGGGGCACTAGCTCACGTCGAGCCGGTGCAGGACGTCCGGCAGCCGGTCGAGCAGCGGCTGCCGGGCCGGCCCGCCCACCGTGGCCCGCAGGTAGAGGCCGTCGCCCAGCACGGCGACCAGCTCCGCGGTGAGCGGGTCTTCGACGTGCTCGGCGAGCAAGCCTGACCACAGCCTGCTCACCTCCACCATCGTCTCGGTCACCTTCGGCTCGCTGCCGAGCAGCCGCAGCGCGGCGACGGACGTTCGGTGCGCGGGCTTGTCCATGCTCGCATCGGTGACCGAGGAGAGCAGGTAGTAGCGCACCACACCCTCCGGCGCCGTGCGCGCGTACTCCACGTCGGCGACGGTGAGCCGCACGAGACGGTCGAGCAGCCCGTCGAGCAGCGCGTCCTTGGAGCCGAAGTGATAGAGCAGGCCGCCCTTCGACACCTTCGCTCTCGCCGCGACGGCGTCGAGCGTCACTGCGGCCGAGCCGCTCTCGATGAGGATGTCCTCGTAGGCGTCGAGGACCTGTTCCCGCGCTGAAGGCCTGCCCATGGCGCTTGACTATACCGTCCAGACGGTTTAGTTTCGACTCGAGGGGCAAACTTTACCGTCTGGACTGTTCAGTTATTTCTAGGGAGACATCGTGACCAAGGCAGGACGCCGGGACTGGCTGGCGCTCGCTGTGCTGGTGCTGCCGGTGCTGCTGATCAGCGTCGACATGACCGTGCTCGGATTCGCCCTGCCGTACCTGAGCGAGGACCTCGGCCCGAGCGGCGCCGAGCAGCTGTGGATCGTCGACATCTACTCGTTCGTGCTCGCCGGCCTGCTCGTGCTCATGGGCACGCTCGGCGACCGCGTCGGGCGGCGCAAGCTGCTGCTGGCGGGTGCCGCGGCGTTCGGGGCGGCCTCGGTGCTGGCCGCCTTCGCGAGCAGCCCCGGCATGCTCATCGCCGCGCGGGCGCTGCTCGGCGTCGGCGGCGCGACGCTCATGCCCTCGACGCTGTCGCTGATCCGCAGCATCTTCGCCGACCCCGCTCAACGGCGGCTCGCCATCGCCGTCTGGGGTTCCGGGTTCTCCGGCGGCATGGCGCTGGGCCCGGTGATCGGCGGATGGCTGCTGGAGCATTTCTGGTGGGGCTCGGTGTTCCTGATCAACGTCCCCGTGATGCTGCTGCTGCTCGTAGCGGGACCGTTCCTGCTGCCGGAGGCCCGCGATCCGAGCCCCGGCCGGTTCGACCCGCTGTCGGCACTGCTGTCGCTGGCGGCGATCCTGCCCGTGGTCTACGGGATCAAGCGCTTCGCCGAGTACGGCGTCGAACCGCTCGCCGCGCTGAGCGCACTCGCCGGGATCGCGCTCGGCGTTGTGTTCGTGCGCAGGCAGCGCGCGCTGCCCGATCCGATGCTCGACCTGTCGCTGTTTCGCAACCGGGCCTTCAGCACCTCGGTGCTCACGAACATGCTCGGCGTGTTCGCGCTCGTCGGCCTGCTGTTCCTGGTGCCGCAGTACCTCCAGCTGGTGCTCGGCATGCGGCCCATGACCGCGGCCCTGTGGCTGCTACCGACGACGGCGGCCGGTGTCGCGGGATCGTTCGCCGCGGCGAGGCTCGCGCGCAGGTTCCCGGTGCCGTGGCTGATCGGCGGCGGGCTCCTGGTCGCGGCCACGGGCTTCGTCGTGCTGGTGACGATCGGTGTCGACAGTGGACTGGCGATGCTCGTGACCGGCATGGCACTGGTCGGGTTCGGTGTGCCGCTGTCGGAGACGCTGACCAACGACCTGATCATCACGGCCGCTCCCCCGGAGCGGGCAGGGGCGGCTTCGGCGATCTCGGAGACCGGCTTCGAGCTGGGCGGCGCACTCGGCACCGCGGTGCTCGGGAGCATCGCGACGGCGGTCTACCGCTCGGGCGTCCCCGTCGAAGCGGGAGAGACCGCGCGGGAGACGCTCGGCGGTGCGGTCGCGACCGCGGCCCAGCTGCCGCCCGAGCAGGCCGCCGCACTGCTCGCGTCGGCGAAGGAGGCGTTCGTGCAGGGCGTGCAGGTGAGCGTCGTGGTCGGTGCCGTCCTGCTGGCCTACACGGGGGTGCAGGCGCTGGTCCTGCTGCGGCGCCACCGCGAGCGTGCGGAAGATGAGGGCGAGACGCTCAGCGATGGCTCCCCCGCCACTACGCGTCGTTGACTGTCCTCATGACCACCAACACCCAGGACAAGACCACCCGCCAGGTGCTCGAGGCGATCAGGAAGCGCTCGTTCTGCACGCTCGCCACCACCTCCCCCGCACACCGGCCACACGTCGCCGGTGTGCTGTACCAGGCGGTGGGCTCCACCTTGTACGTCAGCACCCTGCGGGGCAGCCGGAAGGCCCGCAACATCGCCGCCAACCCGAATGTCGGCGTGTGCGTCCCGGTCCGGCGCCTGCCGTTCGGCCCGCCCTCGTCGGTGCAGCTCCAGGCGGTCGCCGACATCCTCGCCCTCGACGACCCGCACCTGCTGCGCCTGGTGGAGGACGGCGCATTGCCCGCCATCACCAAGCACGGTGAGCTCACGGAACCCGATGGATGCTTCCTGCGCGTCACCCCGGTGAGCAGGCTCAACACCTACGGGGTCGGCATGCCACTGCTGACCTTCCTGCGCGATCCGCTGCACGCGCTGGGGACGGTGGAGCTGAGCGGGTTGAAATCCTGATCCGTCCACAGTGGTAGTCCACTGTGGATATGCCGGGAATTCACCAACATCAACCGCGGCCAGGTCGGATCCGCCGCCGTCACGGTTGCGTCACGGCACGCCGCCACGGTCGGCCGCCCCGGGTAGGTTCTCGGTCGACCATGACAGAGATCATCGACGGCGACCGGCCCGCCACCGCCGGCGCGGGGCCGCTGACCCCGCTTCGGGCCCGGCCGCTCGGCGACCGGCCCGCACGCGACGAGCCGCTGCTCGGCCCGCCCCTGCTCCGGGTGTGGCGCAAGACTCGGCCAGGCCTCTTCCTGTATCCCCTGCTGACTGTGCCCTTCGCAGCGGGTCTCGTGCTCGGTGACCCGCGCGTCCCTGTCGCACTGCCCGTGCTCGGCACCGCCTTCTTCTGCTTTGGCGGGCTGTACAACCTCGTGCTGTGGCTGCGGTTCCCCTGGCGCGCGGTGAAGAAGCTTTCGACGCAACCGGTCCGGGAGGTGACCGGGACACCTGCCGGGCTGCGCGTCACGAGGCTGCGAGTGGCGATGCGCATCGCCGGAGCGCCGGAAGAGCAGTGGCTCAGGATGGTCCTGCCCGCCGGACTGCGCACGCAGGTGCTCGCCGAACCGCGCCTGTGGGTGGCGGGACCCGACCGGAAGGGCAGGGCGCTGGTGGCGCTGCCCGGCGCAGCGCTGCTGCGGCCCGCGTGCATCACCACGGCACCACCTCGCCGGTCGCGACCGCCGCAGCCGGTACCGCAGGGCATCTCGGCGCCCTGCGACGATCCGGTGCTCGGCGCCCACGTGCGCTCGGTTCGCCGATGGTCGGTGCTCGGCACCGTCGCGGGCGCGGTCTCGGCCGGCTGGCTGCTGCAGTCGGCCCAGGCCGCGGGCGGGGTGGACGTCCCCATCCTGGCACTGGTCGTGGTACTGCTGCTGAGCGTCGCCACCACGCTCCTGCCCGGGCTGCCGCGCCTCTCCAGGGCAGCGCACGCTCTCACCTGGACCCCGCTGCCCGCCGTGCTCGACGACGACATCCGCTTCCGGTCCGTGCTGCGGATGGACGCCACGGGACGGATCTGGATGCCAGACGGCAGTCAGCGCACGCTGCGACTGCGGCGGGTTTCCCCCGAGCTCGTCGCGAACGTCCGGTGTTCGCGGCAGCTGTGGGTCATCGGCGCGCCGGGTGCGGGCGGCGCGGCACTGGCCGGTATTCCCGGTCAGCCCGTACTCGACGCCGTGATCCTGGGCAGGCGCGCGAAAGCTCCCAGCGCCACGTGAACGAGCCCGTCGCGGACTACCGGCCACGGCCGTTCTCTCCCCTCGGCGACCGGCCGACGCGGGACGAACCGCTGCTGGCGCCGGTGTTCACCAACTGGCGTGGCATGGCGCGCCGGACACTGGTCTCCCATCTGGCCGGCGCGGTCGTGGCATCGTCCTGCTGGTGGTCGACGACGGGCACTCCGGGCTCGCCGCGCCCATGTTGCTCATCGCGACACTCGGGCCGCTCTGGCTGTACAACCTGATCGCCTGGGTCGTCAACCTCGCGCCCGCGAAGGCGCTCCTCGACGAGCCCGGCCGGTACGTGACCGCCCCGGAAGGCGGGCTGCGGTACAGCACCCTGTCGGTGGCACTGCGCATCGCCGACGCGCCGGACGAACGCTGGGTGGTGGTCTGGCTCGGCGCCGGGGCGCGGGCCCAGCTCAGGACCGATCCACGGCTGTGGCTGGTCGGCCCCGGACGGCGCGGTCTGGCGCTCGCCGCGTCGCCGGGTTCGGCCGTCCTGCGCGTCGCGCGGGTCCACAACCGGCCACCACACCGCGCCCGCCCCGTCGCTGCGCTTGCACACGGGCCGTCCGCTCCCTGCGACGACGCTGTTCTCCAGGCACACGTGCGGTCCCGGCGGCGCACCACGGCGATCTTCTCCGTGTCGTGGTTGCTCGTACGCGCCTGGCTCACGCAGTCCCATCTGCCCGTGCTGCTGCGCACCGCCGATCTGGACCGGCACGCGTGGGTGCTCGCGGCAGCGCTGGCGCTCGCCGGGCTGGCCGGGATCTCGGCGGGTGCGCATCTCACGGATTTCGTTCGCGTGGGGCGGGCAGGCCGGGCACTCACCTGGACTCCGCTGCCCGCGACGATCGACGGGGACATCGCGCCCAACGGCCACCTGTCGGCGTACGCGGAGGGCCGGGTCCGGCTGCCCGACGGGACCGAACGGCTGGTGACCTTCGCGAGCGTCTCGCCGGATCTCGTCGCCGATGTCGCGTCGGCGGGCAGGCTCTGGATCCTCGGCGCGCTCCGCCCCGGCGGCCGCGCCATGGCCGGCATTCCCGCCAGGCCACTGGCTGAGTCCGTCACGCTGGGCAGGCGCACCGGCTAGACCGGCGGCGCACCATGGAGGGACGACGACCTCGCGCGGGTGCCGAGCGCGAGTCCGGCCCCGTTGACCCGCGCGGGGTCGCGGCCCCTTTCCGTCCACGCCGCGGTGAGCTCGCCCGCGTGACGACCGTGCCGTCCAATGCGGACCGCGTGGTCCCGCGGTACCGGCCTGCTCGGCCGGGCGGCGGTAGCGCCGGTGTCGCCGTGCAGCGCCGCTAGGGGTCGTAAGCCTCTACCCCCCGCGTCCGCGCGGTCGCATCCTGCTGTCGAACCTCACCGGGGAGGCAGCATGTCCAAACGGCTCGTGGTGCTCTGCGACGGCACCTGGAACACCCTCACCCAGCGCAGTCCGTCGAACGTGGCCAGGCTCAAGGCCTTCATCGCCCCCGCCGGTGAGGACGGGGTCAAGCAACAGTGCCGCTACGTCGAAGGCGTCGGCACGAAACCGTGGCAGCGGGTGCTCGGAGGGGCGTTCGGCTACGGCCTCTCCGCCAACGTCAAGGCGGCGTACGAGTTCCTGGTCCACCACTACGAACCCGGCGACGAACTGTTCTTCTTCGGCTTCAGCCGGGGCGCCTACACCGCGCGCAGCACGGTCGGCTTCATCGTCAACTGCGGGATCCTGCGGCCACAGCACGCGGATCGGCTGGGCGAAGCATACGAGCTCTACCGCGACCGGGACCGCGCCAGCGCGCCGGGCAGGGAACGCGCGATCCGGTTCCGCGCGAGCTTCGCACACGAGGAACAGACATCCGTCAGGTTCCTCGGGGTGTGGGACACCGTCGGCGCGCTGGGCATCCCGCTCAGCGGCGGGCGGCTCATCCACCGGTTCAACCAGCGTTGGCAGTTCCACGACACGACGCTGAGCCACACCGTGCGTGCGGCGTTCCAGGCGCTGGCCGTCGACGAGCACCGGCGCTCGTTCACACCCGCGGTCTGGCAGGCGTCCCGCTCCGCCGACGGGCAGCGGCGCGAGCAGGTGTGGTTCGCCGGAGACCACGCCGACGTCGGCGGCGGACACTCCGACACCGCGCTCGCGGGCATCGCGCTCCGCTGGCTCGCCGGCCGCGCGCGGGACTGCGGGCTCGGCCTGGAACCTGACGCGTTCGCCCGCATGCCCCGGCCCGACGAATGCGGCACGCTGCACGACACGTGGCGCACGATCACCCGCGTCCTCGGCCGGGACGAGCGGCGGATCGGCGTCACCGACCGGGCGGGCGAGTACGCCGCCTCCTCCGCGGTGTTCCGGCACGAGCACATGCGGCCCCCGTACGCACCGCGCAACCTCGTCTCCTACCTCGGCGACGCCGGAGGGCGGGTGATCGAGGTCTGAGGCAGCGCGAACCCCGGCACAGCAACAGCCGGTATCCCCTCTCCCACTCACTCGTGTGATCATGGCGGCGCTGCAACGGATCGACTCGAGGAGCGGATGTGACCACCACCGTCGTCGCGGGCAACCCGAAGCCGGCCTCCCGCACGCTCGACGCGGGTGAGCGCCTCGCCGAGGCGCTCACCGGCCGCCCCGCCGACCATGTCATCGATGTCGTCGAGCTCGGCCCCGGTCTCCTCGGCTGGGGCGACGAGACGGTCACGGCGGCAGTCGAGACCGTGCGGGCGTCGTCACTGGCGATCTTCGCGAGCCCCACGTTCAAGGCCACCTACACGGGACTGCTCAAACTGTTCCTCGACCAGTTCGCCGGCGGCACCGGCCTGCGGGGCGTGGTGTCGGTGCCGCTCATGCTCGGCGCGGGACCCGGCCACGCGCTGGCGCCGGACCTGCTCCTCAAGCCCGTGCTGAGCGAGCTGGGCGGCACGTGCGCGCTGCCCGGCCTCTACCTCGTCGACTCCACCTACACCGAGGACTCCGTGCTCACCGGCTACGCGCAGCGCTGGGCGCCGACCGTCGCCGCGCTCACGGGGCGCTGAGCACTTCCTGCACGGTGCGGGAGAGCAGACAGAACTCGTTGCCCTCGGGGTCGGCGAGCACCACCCAGCTGACGTCGGGCCCCTGCCCGACGTCGACCCGGCGCGCACCCAGGTCCAGCAACCGCCGCAGCTCGTCGGCAGTACTGCCGCCATCGGCACGCAGGTCCAGGTGCAGGCGGTTCTTGACGCTCTTGCGCTCGGGGACGGCGAACACGTCGATCGTGGGCCACGCGCCGTCGGCCGGCCCGATGGTGAGCCCATCGGGGTCGGTGCCGACCACGGTCCACCCGAGAGCGGCGCACCAGAACTCCGCGACAACCCGAGGGTTGACGGCATCGATTGCGAGGGCGGCGATTCGGCTAGTCACGCGGCACATCCTGACACCGGCTCACCGGAGCACGGGCAGTACCGCCTCCGCCATCGCGCGGTAGGGTCCGGCCCCGACAATTCCCGGCTACTCCGTGGCCCGCACCAGGAACCAGGGCAGCCCGGCGCAGTCCGCCCAGTCGTCACCGTGGGTCAGCTCCCGCCGCTCGCCGTGACCCCGCCGCACGATGGAGCCCACGATCGTGGCCGGGGTGTTCGACGCGATCACGCGGCCGCTCGCGTTCACGAGCAGGCTGGCCGGGCCTTCGGCGTTGAGCATCGGCAGCGTCGCCCGCTCGATGTCGGTGGCCCTGATGTCCGCGGCGGCGACCCCGAAGAAGCCGGCCTCGCTCGTGACCGGGGCGGCGAAGGTGAGGATGTACTCGTCGGTGCCCGCGTAGTCGACGTAGGGCCCCACCACCACGCGGCGCCCTGTCCGGCACGGCACGTCGAACCACGGCGCCACGGGGTACTCGTAGCTGCCGATGTTGCCGGGATCGAGGTCGACGGCCAGCGGCCGGGGGCTGCCGCCCGCCGGCGAGCGCCGCCACCACTCCAGCCAGCGGGGCCGGTCGGCGAGGGTGCCGGGCGCGGCGATGACGCCCGTTCCGGCGAGCATGTCCGCGGACTCGAGGTGGCGCAGCACGGTGGGCCGGATCGCCTCGAGGTCCGCCGTGGTGGGAGCGCGGCCCCGCGCGTGCGCGTCGCGGTGCACGCCGACGGCGAGCTCGCGCAGCGCGTCGATGCCCGCGAAGGTCTCCCGGAGCAGAGCCTCCACCGTGGTGGCGGCCTCACCGGCGTACGGGCTGGCTTCCTGCACGGCTGCTCCACGGTCGGCGGCGGGTGTGCCTGTCTGCCCACCCAGGTTAGGGCTAACGCTGGGTAAGTTGTAGATGGAACTCGATCAGCCGCGAAATGGCCAGTTCGACGTTCTCCTCGGTGAGTCTCCGAGCCAGGTCGCCGTCCCCGTCGGCGATCGCGGCGATCAGCGCGCGGTGCTGGGCGACCCGCTGGTCGCGTTCGATGGCCTCACCGAACGGGATCCAGAGCAGCTCGCCGATCTCGCCCTGCAGGTCGATCTCCTGGCGCGTCAGCCGCGTCGACTGCGCGGCGGCGGCGATCTCGATGTGGAACAGCCCGTCGGCCCTGCGTCGCTCCCCCACCGTCTCGGCGGCCTCGAGCTGATCGACCAGATCGGCCAGCCGCGCGATGTGGTCGTCGGAGGCCCGTTCGGCGGCGAGCCGGGCGGCGGTGGCGGTGACGGCCAGCAGGTGGTCGCCGATCTCGCGCAGCTCGTGCACTCCGGTCTCGCGCAGCACCGTGCGCAGCCGCTCGACCGAGGCGTCCACCGGTGCGCGGACGAACGAGCCGCCGCCCCTGCCCCGCCGCGTCTCGACGAGCCCGCGCTGCCGCAGCAAGGCGAGCGCCTCCCGCAGGGTCACCGTCGACACGGCCAGGGCGCCTGCCAGTTCCAGCTCGCTCGGCAACTGCTCGCCGTCGGCGATCAGGCCGAGCCCGATGGCCTCGCTGATCCGCCGCGCGACCACCTCCACCCTTCCGCCGTCGCGCAACGGGGCGAACACGACATGGCGAGCGGCACGCGAGACATCGGCGTCGGTCACCGTTGGATCTCCTCCCCGCACTGCGGTCCCGAGCTTAACCGGATCTTCGGCCCAGCCCTTGCCATTTGAAATATGAAGTCATATTTTTAGTCTACTGTGATCGCGGTCACCTGAGCTACCAGCATCGTCGACGTGCGAACCCGAACCGACTGCCGCCGAGTGGAGCCGCAACCGATGACAGACACCGAACCCACCACGTCAGCAGGCGAGAGCGGTGGCAACGGCCACGAGCCGGTGACCATGGAGTTCCTCGCCGACTGGCGCAACGCCGCGTACAACTGCTTCTCCTCCGGCCACAAGTTCTGCCGCGAGGTCTGCCCGGTCATGCAGGTCACCCGCAACGAGTCGTGGACCCCGACCGCCTTCCACGCCAACGTCGTCGCGATGGAGCAGGGCGAGCTGACCGTCGAGGACGTCGCCGAGGACTACGTCAACTGCACCCAGTGCGGCGCGTGCGAGCTGCGCTGCCCCAACACCCTGTTCACCGGGGACTTCTACCGCTTCCGCACCCGCACCGTCGATCTGGTGAAGCAGATGCGCGCGCTCGCCGTCGACAACGGCGTGCACCAGCCCGGCTACCGGCGCTGGAACGAACTGACCGACGAGCGCACGCACGAGCCGGTACTGGGCGAGGTGCCGGTGAGCCAGGACCACGTGCGGGACTGGGCCGAGGGCCTCGACATTCCCATCGGCGGCGAGACGATCCTCTTCGTCGACTGCGAGGCCGCGTTCTACCGCACCTCGGTGCCGCGCGCGGTCGCCCAGCTGCTCCAGCGCGCCGGTTACGAGTTCGGCCTGATGCGCGAGCAGTGGTGCTGCGGCGGGCCCGCCGCGGAAATGGGCTACCGCGACCAGTCCCGGCGCTTCGCCGAGCACAACCTCGCAGACTGGCGGGCCTCGGGCGTCAAGCGGGTGCTCGTGCTCGACCCGCACGACTACATCACCTTCACCGAGGACTACCCGGCCTACTTCGGCGACGACTACGACATCGAGATCGTGCTCGTGGTGGAGCTCCTGGCCCGGTTCCTCGCCGAGGGCAGGCTGACACCGACGGTGCCGATCGAGCGCACGATCACCTACCACGATCCGTGCCGCCTCAACAAGCGCAAGGGCATCTGGCAGGAGCCGAGGCAGATCCTGCGCGCGATCCCCGGGCTGACCTTCCACGACGTCGACCGGGTGACGCAGTGGTCGTACTGCTCCGGCGGGGGCGGTGGCCTTCCGGTCGAGAAACCGGAGCTGACCGCGCGGATCAGCGCCTCGCGCCTCGACAAGGCCGCCCAGCTCGACGTGGACACGCTCGTGTCGGCGTGCCCGTGGTCGGAGCGGCCGCTGTCGGAGGCAGGCGAGGCGCGCGCGATCGACGTCGTGGACATCCACGAGCTGCTCGCCGAGTCGGTGGGCATCGAGGTGGGCGGGAGCACTGGACGATGACGATCACCGGAACCGCACCTCAGCTGTCCGACCGCGTGCTGGCCGAGCTGACCGACGCGCTCGGCGGCGAGTACGTGCTGACGTCGAAGACCGCGCGCTACAACCGGGCCCGCGTGCCCGCTCCGTTCCCGGTGCACCGCTGGCGTGAGCGGGTGCCGGACCTCGTGGTGATGCCCGGCTCCGCCGAGGAGGTCGCCGAGGTGGTGCGCATCGCCAACGCACACCGCATCCCGATCGTGCCGCGCGACGGCGGCACCGGGCTCACCGACGGCGCCGTGCCGGAACGCCGCGGCATCGTCGTGGACGTCAAGCGGATGAACGACATCAAGGAGATCGACCTCGACAACCGCACGTGCACGGTCGGCACGGGCATCAACATGCTGAAGCTCAACGAGGTGCTCGGCACGCACGGCCTGATCTACCCGGACGATCCCGCGTCGTACCCGTGCTCGCTCGTGGGCGGCCGGATCGGCACCAGCGGCTGGTCGCTCGTCGGCTCCCGCTTCGGGCACACCAGGGACCTGGTGCTGAGCTTCGAACTGGTGCTGCCGACCGGAAAGCTGATCCGCGTCGGCGACGGCGGTGGGCGCAAGGTGTCGAAGAGCTCCAGCGGCTACCAGCTCAAGCACCTGTTCATGGGCCACCAGGGCACGCTCGGCATCGCCACCGAGGCCACGCTCAAGCTCTATCCCAAACCGGAGGCGGAGTTCTCGCCGTTCTGGGCCTTCTCCGACTTCGACTCCGCCTACCGCTGCGTTGGCGAGCTGGCGAGGGCGGGCGTGGCCACGTTCGCGGGCGCGGTGCTGTTCGACGAGTGGAAAGTGGACTATCTGCGCCGCGACGACGAGGCCTACATCCCGCAGCCCGCCGACGTTCGCGCGCTCGTGTGCGCCGTGGCGTACGGCAACGACGACGAGGTCCGCGCGGGTGGCAGGCGGCTGCTGCGGATCGCCCGCGACGCCGGGGCCCGCTACCTCGGCGACGAGATCTCCCACGGCGACTGGGCCGCGCGGCACGACCGGTACGCCACACCGCTGCACGGGCGGACCCTCGCCGGGCAGGTGGCGCCGATGAGCTGGCACTGCGAGGACGCGGCGGTCAACTACACGAACCTGCCCGCGGTGCGGCGGGAGTGGCACGCGATCGTCGCGCGGCTGCGGGACAAGCACCCGATCTTCGACGACTGGGGCATGTTCTTCTACACCAGCGCCGACACGGGCGTCGACTACCTCACCGAGATCGACGTCGGCATCTGGGAGCAGGAGCTGGACGACGCCGCGTGGGCGGCGTGGGTGGACGCCAAACGTGACATCGCCGCGGTGGCGCTGAACCACGGCGGCTCCATCAGCGCGTGCCACGGCTCCTGCCGCGAGGGCGAGGTCGACCTCGTGCCGCTGGAGCTCGGCGGCGGCTACGACGTGATGCTCCAGGTGAAGAAGGCCCTGGATCCCAACAACATCATGAACCCGGGCAAGTACGGGCTCCAGCGCGCGTACGAGGAGGCACCGTGAGCGCCTACCGGTACGACGAGCAGCACACGCCTCCCCCCGCCCGGCAGGTCACCGACGTCGCGGTGGAGCGCTTCGAGCACATCTTCGAGGTGGACCCCAAGCTGATGACGGTCCACGTGGCCCAGCAGCTGTTCCCCAACTGGGACACATTGCGTATCGCCGCGAGTCGCGGAGACCACCTCGAGTGGATGCACCGGCACTGGGCGACCGAGGTCGTCTCCGGGCAGGAGCTGCTCGACGAGCTCGACGCCGGGGACGGTGGCCGATGACGACCACCCCCACCGGCTCGGGGACCGACGTCTCCAGCGACGCCCAGCAGCTCGCCGCGCTGGGCTACACGTCGGAGTTCCGCAGGGACATGAGCCTGTGGGCGAACTTCTCGCTCGGGTTCACCTACCTGTCCCCCGTCGTCGGCATCTACACCCTGTTCGCGGTGTCGCTCGCGGTCGGCGGGCCGCCGATGATCTGGAGCCTGCTCATCGTCGGGCTGGGGCAGCTACTGGTGGCACTGGTGTTCGGCGAGGTCGTCTCGCAGTACCCCATCGCGGGCGGGATCTACCCGTGGGCCCGCAGGCTGTGGGGGCCGAGGTGGGCGTGGCTCACCGGCTGGGTCTACGCGATCGCGCTGCTGGTCACCATCGCGAGCGTCGTCTACGGCGCGGGTCCGTACCTCGCCTCGCTGCTCGACCTCACGGTGTCCACCAACACCACGATCGTCTGCGCGCTGGCGATGATCGTGCTCGCGACGGCGATCAACCTCGGCGGGACGAAGGTGCTCGGCATCGCCGCGCTGATCGGGTTCACCACCGAGATCCTCGGCGCGCTGGTGGTGGGCGGCTGGCTGCTGATCTCCGAGCGGCACCACGGGCTCGGAGTGCTGTTCGACAGCTTCGGCGCCGAGGCAGGCGGCTCGTACCTCGCGGCGTTCCTTGCGGCGAGCCTGATCGGCATCTTCCAGTACTACGGCTTCGAGGCCTGCGGCGACGTCGCCGAGGAGGTGCCGGACGCGAGCAGGCGCATTCCCAAGGCGATGCGGATGACGATCTACGTCGGCGGTGCCGCGGCCACGTTCGTGTGCCTCGCCTTGGTGCTCTCCGTGCCCGACTTCGGCGCGGTGATCTCCGGGGAGAACACCGACCCGGTGTCCGGCGTGCTGGCGACGGCGTTCGGTGACTGGGGCGCCAAGGTGGTGCTGGCGGTCGTGCTGGTGTCGTTCCTGTCCTGCGCGCTGAGCCTGCAGGCGGCGGCCAGCAGGCTGATGTACTCCTACGCCAGGGACCGGATGCTGCCGGGCAGCGGCGTGCTCGCCCGCTTCTCCCGCGCCCGCGGCGTGCCGCCGTACACGCTGCTGGTGGCCGCCGTGGTGCCGGCCGTGGTGGTGCTCGTGTCGCGCTTCTCCGAGGACGCGATCACCAAGATCGTCTCCTTCGCGGTGCTGGGCATCTACCTCGGCTTCCAGATGGTCGTGCTCGCCGCGTTGCGGGCCCGGCTGAAGGGCTGGCGCCCCTCGGGCAGCTTCACGCTGGGCCGCTGGGGCCTGCCCGTCAACGTCGCGGCGCTGCTCTACGGCGTCGTGGCGATCGTGAACATGGTGTGGCCGCGCACGCCGGACGCGCCCTGGTACGACGACTACCTGGTGCTGCTCTCCGGGGTCGTCGTGGTGGGCGCGGGCCTGCTGGTCCTCGTGCTGCTGCGGCCGTACCGGCACAGCGACGCGATCGCCGGTGACGCGGTCGCGAACTCCAGGGAGGGCACATGACGAGCACTGCGGTGCGCACGGTACGGAACTTCGTCGGCGGCGAGTACGCCGACGCGCTCAGCGGCCGGACCGCGGACCTGGTCGATCCCACCACCGGTGACGTCTTCGCGACGGCGCCGGTGTCCGGGCGGGAGGACGTGGACCGGGCGCTGACCGTGGCGCGCGACGCGTTCGCCACGTGGCGCGATTCGACGCCGGCCGAGCGGCAGCTCGCGCTGTCGCGCTTCGCCGACCGGATCGAGGAGCGCGCTGACGAGCTGCTGGCTCTGGAATGCGAGAACACCGGCAAGCCGCTGGAGCTGACCCGGCAGGAGGAGCTGCCGATGCTGCTCGACCAGCTGCGGTTCTTCGCGGGTGCGGCGCGGGTGCTGGAGGGCAAGTCGGCGGGCGAGTACCTGCGCGGGCACACGTCGTGGATCCGCCGTGAGCCGGTGGGCGTGTGCGCGCAGGTGACGCCGTGGAACTATCCGGCGCTGATGGCGCTGTGGAAGTTCGCGCCGGCGCTGGCGGCGGGCAACGCCGTGGTGCTGAAGCCCTCCGACACCACGCCGGTGAGCACGGTGTTCCTGGCCGAGCTGGCAGCGGAGTTCCTGCCGCCGGGGGTGTTCAACGTGATCTGCGGCGACCGGGAGACCGGCGCCAGGCTGGTGTCTCACCCGATTCCGGCGATGGCGTCGATCACGGGCAGTGTGCGCGCGGGCCGGGAGGTGGCGGCCTCGGCGGCGGCAGACCTCAAGCGGGTGCACCTCGAGCTCGGTGGCAAGGCACCGGTGATCGTGTTCGACGACGCCGACATCGCCGCCACCGCGGAGGCCGTGGCCGCGGCGGGCTACTTCAACGCGGGCCAGGACTGCACCGCCGCGAGCCGGGTGCTGGCCGGGCCGAGGGTGCACGACGAGCTGGTGGCGGCGCTGGCGGAGCAGGCGGCGGGCACGCGCACCGGCGCGGAGTCCGATGTGGACTACGGTCCGCTCAACAACGCCGACCAGCTCGCGAAGGTCAGCGGGTTCGTCGACCGGCTGCCCGACCACGCGAACGTCGCCCACGGCGGCGAGCGGGTGGGCGAGCGGGGGTTCTTCTACGCGCCCACGGTCGTCGCGGGGCTGCGCCAGGACGACGAGGTGGTGCAGCAGGAGGTGTTCGGTCCGGTGATCAGCGTGCAGCGGTTCACCGACGAGGACGAGGCACTGCGGTGGGCCAACGGCGTCGAGTACGGGCTCGCGTCGTCGGTGTGGACCCGCGACCACGGCAGGGCGATGCGGATGTCGAAGGGGCTCGACTTCGGCTGTGTCTGGATCAACACGCACATCCCGCTGGTCGCGGAGATGCCACACGGCGGGTTCAAGCACTCGGGGTACGGCAAGGACCTGTCCATGTACGGCCTCGAGGACTACACGAGGGTCAAGCACGTGATGTCCAATTTAGACGTCTGACGTCCGCGAAGGTGGGAGACAATGCGATTCAGTTACGTGATGCTGCCCGACTATCCCCTCGACGACACGATCGAGTCCATCAAGCTCGCCGACGAGCTCGGGTTCTACGCCTGCTACGCCGCGGACGAGACGTGGCACAAGGACCTGTGGCTGCTGTTCGCGGCGGCGGCCGACAAGACGAAGAACATCCGGTTCGGGCCGAGCCTCTCGGCGGTGACGCTGCGCGAGCCGTCGCTGATCGCCCAGGCCACGGCGACGCTCGACGAGCTGACGGGAGGCCGCGCCGAATGCGTGCTCGGATCGGGCAACTTCGGCCTGCTCGCGCAGTACGGCATCGACTGGGTCAAGACGAAGCCCCTGACCCGGATGAAGGAGGCCCACCACGTCGTGCGCACGCTGCTCGACGAGGGCGCGATCACCTACGACGGCGAGTTCTACTCCTACAGTGGCCTGTTCAGCTTCGCCCGCCCGGTGCAGGAGCGGGTGCCGGTGAAGCTCGGCGCCATGCGCGGCCCGAAGTCGTTCCAGACCGCGGGTGAGATCTCCGACGGCGTCCATCACGCGCTGAGCTACACCAAGCGCGCGTACGAGTACATGGTGGACAACGTCCGTGCCGGGGCCGAGCGGGCGGGCCGCGACGCCGCCTCGCTGGACCTGGGCGCGTGGATCGTGTTCGCCACCGGCCCTGACTCGCGGGCGGCCAAGGACGCGGCGCGCGCGATGGTGGGGTTGTACGCGTCGTCGATGCCGGTCGAGCAGCTGGAGCGCAACGACGTCGACCCGGCCGAGCTGACCGACATCATCGCCGCCGTCGGCGAGGGCAGGGTGGACCGCGCGTTCGAGCTGACCTCGCCGGAGCTGGCCGACCGGCTCTCGGTGGCGGGCACACCCGAGGAGTGTGCCGACAAGATCAAGTCCCAGATCACGTCGGCCGGTGTCAACCACCTCATCCTGGCGATCACCGACGCCGCACTGGTGAAGGCGTTCTCGGGCATGGAACTGCCCGGCGTGGCGACGATGCGCGAACAGCTCCGTCTCGTCCACGACGAGATCATGCCCGCCTTCGCCGCCCAGCCCGCCTGACGGCATCGTGCCCCCAAGGCCACCTTTGTTGCGTGGCCCGAACACCGCGGCGCGCAGCGCCTCCGTTTGGGTGGCGGTGGGAGACGGGTGGGAGCAACAAAGGTGGCCTTGGGGCGCGTCGGTCAGGCTTGGTGACGGCCGCCGTTGGCCTTCCGGAAGCGGTGCCGCAGCTGGAGGATCCTGGCGGCGCCCAGCAGTGCGACGAGCAGGGCGCCGCCGACCGCGGCCAGCAGCACCCCCACGCCCACCGGGAGCGAGCCGGACATCCAGAGGAAGTTCACCGTCGCGGAGGCCTGGTTCTGCAGGATGAAGATCAGCAACAGGATCAGCACCAGGACGCCGACGATCGCGGCTACCCACGCGGCACTGATCCGGGTGCGCTTGACCACAGGCTCAGGCCTGGCCTGCGGACCCGTCACCCCCTCGCCCTGCGCGTTGGGCGAGGGCCCTCCTGGTACGTCCGTACTGCCCTGGTTGGCCGGCGGCTCTTCCTCGCGGCCGGCGCCCGCTGAGGTGCTCACCCCTCCATCATCGCTCCGAACAGGGACGAACGCACCCCGTCACGCGGCGGGACGTCACAGCACGACGAAGATCAGCCAGCTCAACCCCGGCGCCAGCGCGATCACCGGAACCGCCCACGACAGCAGCTTGCGGAAGAACAGCCGGTTGTCCATCGACTGCTGGTTGGCCACGAGCAGGGCGCCGTTGGTGGACAGCGGGCTGACGTCCACCACGCTGGAGGCGATGCCGATCGCGCTGATGGTGCCCAGCAGGGGCAGCGCGCCGTCTTCGAGCAGCGGCACCGCGAGCGGGACCGACGCGCCCAGCACGCCAGCCGTCGAGGCGAACGCCGAGATGACCCCGCCGATGTAGGCGGCGGCCAGCGCGGTGAGCAGCGGGCTCCCGCCGCCGGAGATCAGGTCCCGCAGGTAGTCGATCGTGCCGATCTCGTCGAGCACGCCGACGTAGGTGATCACCCCGCACACCAGCAGGACGGCCGACCACGGGATACGGCCGATGGCCTCGGCGTAGTCCTTCGGCGCCAGCAGCGTCAGCACGAGACCGATGGTGAGCGCCGTGAAGCCGACGTCGAGGCCGAAGGCGGTGCCGGCCACGACAAGTCCGCCCAGGCCCGCCAGGGTGAGCGCCTGGTGGACCGTGAACCGGGTCCGCGTCGTGGTGACGGTCGCCGTGGCGACTCCACCGCCGGCGCCCTCCGCCTCCACCCCGGGCTCGTCCCGCCTGCGCTCCCGGACCAGCCGCACGCCGCCGAAGAGGCAGAACACGACGATGCCGAGCGCGGCGTTGAACAGGAAGCTGTTGAGGAACAGCCACGGCTGCTGATCGGGCAGCCCTGCACCGACGAGCAGCTGCCCGGTGATGGCACCGAACGGGCTCAGCGGCGAGAACGAACCGGCCGTCGCACCCTGGACCACCATGAGCCCGGTGAGCAGCGGGCTGATCCGGTACTGCTGGGCGAACCGCATCGCGATGGGCGCCACGATCGCCACGGCCGCCGCGCTCAGCGCGCCCACCGCCGCCACGAACGCCGTGAGGACGAACAGCAGCCACGGCACCAGCGCGACGCGGCCGCGCACGAGCCGCACGCCGCCGTCGACGATGCGCTCCAGCGTCCCGTTGGTCTGGGCGATCCCGAAAAGGTAGGTCACACCGACGAGCAGCACGAGCAGGTCGGCAGGGAAGCCGCCCAGCATGCCGTCGATGTCGAGGCCGCCGAGCCCGACGCCGACGACGAACGCCGCGACCAGCGCCAGGATGCCGAGGTTGACCGGCACGAACGACGCGAGCACGAACATCGCCAGCAGCACGGCCAGCGACACGATCTGCACCGTCAACGCGCCGCTCCCTCCGGCGCGAGCAGGCCGCGACGGCGGAGCTCGGGCCGCAGGCCCTCGCCCACCCAGTACGCCTCCTCGAGATGCGGGTAGCCGGACAGGATGAACTCCTCGATGCCGGCCGCGTGGTACTCCTCCATGAGGTCGGCGACCTCGGCGTGGCTGCCGACGAGCGCGGTGCCGGCGCCGCCCCGCAGCAGACCGACCCCGGCCCACAGGCCCGGGTGCACCTCCAGCTCGCGCGCGTCGCCCGTCTTCACACCGTTGTGCAGGCGGTTCATGGCCTGCTGGCCCGTGGACTCGAGCCCGGCCATCCGCTTCTGCGACGCGGCGACGTCGGCGGGGTCCATCTCGTCCAGGAACCGCTGGGCGGTGCCCCACGCGTCCGCGCCCGTGTCTCGCGTGATCACGTGGGCGCGCAGACCGAACCGCAGCGCCCGCCCCTCCTCCCCGGCCAGCTCGCGCAGCCTCGCGATTTTGGCCCCCACCGCGGCCGGGGGCTCACCCCACGTCAGGTGGACGTCGGCGCGCCGGGCCGCGACGGGCAGCGCCGCCTCGGAGGAACCGCCGAAGTACAGCGGCGGCACCGGGTCGGGAAGGTCGAACGCCCGCGCGTCACGCACCTGGTAGTGCTTGCCGTCGAAGTCCACGGGCTCGCCCGACCAGATCGCACGCAACAGGTGCAGGAACTCGTCGGTGCGCTCGTAGCGCTGGTCGTGGTCCAGCCAGTCGCCGAAGCGGCGCTGTTCCGCCGAGTCGCCGCCGGTCACGACGTTGAGCAGCAGCCTGCCACCCGAGATCTTCTGGTACGTCACCGCGAGCTGGGCCGCCAGGGTCGGCGTGAGCGTGCCGGGGCGGAAGGCCACGAGGAACTTGATGCGGCTCGTGCGGCTCAGCAGCGCGGCGGTGCTCAGCCAGGCGTCCTGGCACCACGTGCCGGTGGGCGTCAGCATGCCCGTGAATCCGAGGTGCTCGGCGGCCTGCGCCACCTGGGCGAGGTACTCGATCTCCGGCTCGCGCGGGGTGTTCGCGCCGCTCGCGGTGACGTGCGGACGGTCCACGATCGACCTGCCGTCACCGTGACTCGGCAGGAACCAGTGCAGCGTCACGCTCATCGGAAGAAGTTCCCTTCAGGCTTGTTTCGGGCGCCGAACGTATCAGTTCCACCCGTTCGCGCGAACGTTTCGATGGAAAGAAAGAAATTCGTCACAGCGAATCGCGGCAGCCCTGGATAATTTCTTTCCGTAAATTACGAATCGCCCTTCATCCGGACCAGGGCGGCGCCGTCGAACCGGTAGCCCACTCCGCGCACGGTGGTGATCAACGGGAGCTCGGCGCCGAGCTTGGCGCGCAGTTTCCGGATGTGGACATCGAGCGTGCGGCTGCGGTGCGTGCTCGTCCTCGCCATTCCCCACACCCGGTCGAGCAGCACGGCGCGATGACACACTC
The DNA here is from genome assembly GCF_005146945.1 of Prauserella endophytica. Lineage (GTDB taxonomy): Bacteria > Actinomycetota > Actinomycetes > Mycobacteriales > Pseudonocardiaceae > Prauserella_A > Prauserella_A endophytica. Next base: position 96,246 of record NZ_SWMS01000003.1, on the reverse strand, counting down.
TGCCCGCGTTGCGGTAGAGGTGCAACAGCAGGTCGAATTCGAGCCGGGTGAGCGGGACCGGCACGCCCGAGGCGTACACGATCCGCGCGCCGGCGTCGATTACGATGACAACACCGGTGACGTCCGGTGGCGCGGTCGATTGGGTCACGATTTCCAGCACACCAAGAAGGGGCTTTCTGGGCAACCCGCGTTCGCATCGTGGACATTGTCGACTCGGCGCGGAAAATCAATTACCCGGCCCTTGTTGTCTCGTTCAGGGTGACGATCAAGCCGGGGCGCGCGACTTCCCGGCATGGCAACGCGCAACAAGGTACTGACGACCGGGTTCTTCCGCGACCGGGCTCTCGACTTCCGTACCCGGGTCGTGCTGGGCGCGGCCGTGCACGGGGCCAGCGAACCGGGGGCCGTGCTCGCGACGGTCGGCCGCGTCGAGGCACAGCACGCGTGGTACCGCGAGTGGTGCGCGACCGCCGACGCGACCGAGCGGGCCGCCGTCGCCGCCCGCGAGGCGGGGCACCTGGTCAGCGCCCGAGGCGGGTTCCTGCGCGCGGCGACCTACTGGGCCTGCGCCCTCGGCGGCGTCGACGCCTTCCGCGAGAAGCACACGGAAGCCATCCTGCTGCCGACGTTCCGCAGGCACCGCGCGTGCTGGGACGCCTTCATCGACTGCTCCGGCGGCGCGCACGAGCGGGTGAACGTGCGGTACGAGGACACGACGCTGCCCGGTTACCTGCTGCGGCCCGACGACTCGGGCAGGCCGAGGCCCACCCTCGTGGTCACCAACGGCAGCGATGGCGCGCTCAGCGACCTGTGGAGCGGGGCCGGGGTGGCCGCGGCGCTCGAGCGGGACTGGAACGCGTTCGTCTACGACGGTCCCGGCCAGCAGTCGATGCTATTCGAACGCGGCATCGGGTTCCGCCCGGACTGGGAGGCCGTGCTCACCCCCGTGCTCGACGCGCTGCTCAGCAGAACGGACGTCGACGCGGACCGGCTGGCCGGTTACGGGCTCAGCCAGGCCGGCTTCTGGCTGCCGCGCGCGCTGGCCTTCGAGCACCGGCTGCGCGCGGCCGTGATCGACCCCGGCGTGGTGGACGTGTCGACGCCGTGGATGGCACAGCTCGGCGCCCGGCTCACCGCGCAGCTCGACGGCGGCGACCGCGAGGCGTTCGAGCGGGGCCTGCGCCTCGCGACGCGGATCCCGGCACTGGGCCGCACCCTGAAGTTCCGGGCCAGGCCGTATCGGCACGACAGCTGGTTCGACCTGTTCACCACCGTGCGGACCTATCGCCTGCTCGCGGCCGACGGCGCGCGGGTCCGGACACCGTTGCTGATCACCGACCCGGAGGGCGAGGAGTTCTGGCCGGGCCAGTCACGCAGGCTCGCCGGGCTCGTCCGCGAGGCGGAGCTGGCCGGGTTCACCGCCGCGGAGGGCGCCGACCGGCACTGCGAGCCACTAGGCAGGCTGGTCGTCGAGCAGCGGGTGTTCGACTGGCTCGACGACCGCCTCGCCAGGTAGCGCTCACGCGTTGGCGTCCACCTTCTCCACGCCCTTTCGGTGCAGCCGGTAGGCGAGCGCGACCGACGCGAGCGCCGCCGCGGCGAAGCACAGGAAGATCGGGCTCTCCACAAGCGACATCGGGGAGATCGCAACGGTCTGGCGCAGCGAGAGCTCCAGCATCGGCCCGAGGATGAAGCCCATCACGAACGGCGCCACCGGGAGCCCGCGCTTGCCCATCGCCCAGCCCGCGACCCCGGCGACGAGGCACACCACGATGTCGAACACGCTGTTGCGCGCGGTGTACGCGCCGACGCCGCAGCACACCAGGATCACCGGTCCGAGCACGCCGTACGGCACGCGGGCGATCTTCGCCCACACCCCGGCCAGCGGCAGGTTGAGCACGAGCAGGATCACGTTGGCCACGAAGAAGCTCGCGATGACGGCGGCGGTGATGTCGGCGTCGGAGGTGAACATCGTCGGGCCGGGCACCACGCCGTAGACCATGAGCGCCGCCATGATCAGCGCCATCGTCGGGCCGGTGGGGATGCCGAGGCTGAACAGCGGCACGAAGCCGCTCATCGCGGTGGCGTTGTTCGCGGCCTCTGGGCCGCCGATCCCCTCGACGGCGCCCTGGCCGAACCGCGAGTCACCCTTTCGCTCCGCGCGGCGGCGTTCACTGGCGTAGCTGAGGAACGTGGTGGTGGACGGCAGCATGCCCGGGATGAGCCCCAGCAGGAAACCCGTCACCGTACCCCGGCCCGCCGCACCGGCGCTGCGGCGGAACTCGTCCCGCGTGGGCAGGAATCGGCCCACCTTCGCGGCCTGCGCGACGGGTGTGCCCCGTTCGAGCGTGCGCAGCACCTCGGCGACGCCGAACAGGCCGATCATCACGGGCACGATGTCGAGCCCCTGCATCAGCTCCAGCGAGCCGAACGTCATGCGCTGCTGGCTGCTGGTCAGGTCGAGCCCGACGGAGGCGAGCAGCATCCCGGCCACCGCCATCCCGATGCCGCGCACGACGGAGCCGGACGACAGGCCCGCGATCGCGGTGAGGCTGAACAGCACGAGCCCCAGCATCTCCGGCGGGCCGAACTCCAGGGCGAACCCGGCGAGGTGCGGACCGATCAGCCAGACGCCGATCGTGCCGGCGATCCCGGCCACGAACGACGCTCCGGCGGCGATCGCGAGCGCGGTTCCCGCCCGGCCGCGCCGGGTCATCGGGTAGCCCTCCAGCGCGGCGGGCAGCGACGAGACCTCGCCGGGGATCTTCAGCAGGATCGCGCTGGTCGAGCCGCCGTACATGGCGCCGTAGTAGATCGCGGCGAGCACCACGATCGCGGCGGCCGGACCGAGGTAGGCGGTGAGCGGAAACAGGATCGCGATCGCCGACACCGGGCCGAGGCCCGGCAGCACGCCGACCATGGTCCCCGCGAGACAGCCGAGGAAGGCCAGCAGCAGCACCTGCGGCTGGAACACCTCGGCGAAGCCCGCGAGCAGTTCGGACAGTCCCATCTGGCAGCCTCCCTCAGAACCTGAGGATCCCGGCGGGAAGAACCACTCCCGACAGTTCGAACAGAGCGACGAAGACCGCGTTGATCACGATCGTGTACACAGTGGACCGGACCCAGCCGTAGCCGGAGATGACGCGCAGGAACACGAACACGACGCCGACACCGGCGAGCACGTAGCCGAGCGTGCCGAGCAGCGCGGCGTAGGCGGCCACGAGCGCCAGGCAGACGAGCAGGTCGCGGCGGCGGGACGGAGCCCCGGCGGGTTGGTCGCCTGCGGAGTCGCCGGTGCCCTCGGTGGCCGAGGGGCGTTCGGCGAAGGCGCTCGTGACGGCCAGGACCACGCCGAGCACGAGGACGTACCAGCCGGCCATGTCGGCCTGCGCCGCGGGATCCACGGTGAGCAGCAGGCGCAGACCCTCCTCGATGGACAGTCCGGCGAGCAGCAGGAGAACGAGCATCGGGGCGTATGAGCCCAGTGTGCGGGCCCTGGACGGGCTCCGCGGGGTGGTCGTGGCCATGTGGCCTCCTGGGAAAGCGGTGGAGGAGGAAGTGGTCAGCCCGCGACGCCGATCTGCTCCGAGAGCGTGGCGAACCGGCGTTTCTCGTGGTCGATGTCGGCGCGCAGGTCCTCGCCGGTGAGCACGGCGGGGGATAGCCCCACGGCGTCGAGCGCGTCGACGACGGTCTCGTCCTCGGCGATGGCGGCGACGGCGTCGGCGAGTTTCGTGGTGAGGTCCCTGGGCAGACCCGGCGGCGCGGACACTCCGACCCAGTACCGCATGTCGAGCCCGGGATGGCCGAGCTCGGCCGCGGTGGGCACGCCCGCCAGCTTGCCGACCGGCTTGTCCCCGGTGAGGGCGATCGGCCGGAGCTTGCCCGTCTTGCTGAGGCTGAACGCCGAGCTCGCGCCGCCCGCGCCGAAGTCGATGTCGCCGGCGGCGACGGCGCGCATCACCTCTCCGGAGCTGCGGAACGGCACCCGCTGCACGCGCGCGGCGTCGATCCCGTTCTCGGCGAGGAACTGCAGTGTCGCGTAGTCGCTGGTGCTGCTGCCACCGATCCAGCCGACGGTGAAGCCCTCCGGGTTTCGCTTGGCCGCCTCGACGACGTCGGCGTAGTCGCGGTACGGGGAGTCACCGCCGACGACGTAGACGTGCGGGCCCTCCGCGAACTTGGCGACGAACGTGCGGTCGGCCCAGTCATACGGCACGTACGGCAGCAGGCCCTGGATGGAGCTGGACCCGGCGCCGTCGGCGAGCAGCGTGTAGCCGTCGGGCTCGGCCGAACGCACCGAGCTGACCCCGATGATCTGGTCGGCTCCCGGCTTGTTGATCACGTTCACGGGCACGCCCAGCTCGTCCGACAGCGCCTCCGCTCCCGCCCGCGCGGCGATGTCGGTGGACCCGCCCGCCGCGAAGGGCACCACGTAGTCGATCGACCGGCTCGGGTAGCTCGCCGCGGTCTCCGCGGCCGCGGCGCAGGAGGTGAGCAGCGCGGCGGCGCAGACGGCCGCCGCCACCCGCGTGAACGCTGGCATCGGCCTCACCCCTCGCGCCGGTCGCCGCGGACGCGGGCGGTGGCTCCGGCGTCGACGGCACCGTCGCCGGTGAGCACCACGCCGTAGTCCCGCAGTGCGCTGTCGGCGCTCACCCGGCCCTGCGCGACGTCGCGGGCGACGAGCTCGGGCGGCCTCGCGAACGGGTCGCCGTAGCCGCCGGATCCGGGACTTTCGATGCGCACGACGTCGCCGTGGTCGAGGGTGATGCCGGAGACCCGGCCGCCGGGCAGGGTGCGCTCGGTCTCGGTGCCGGGACGGAGGATGAACCTGCCGGTGGTGCCGTCCCCGCCTCCTTCGAGCCCGAGCGGAGGGAACGTCTGCCGGTCGGCGTGCGCGGAGAAGTCGGCCTGGCCGGACAGGACCCGGATGTCGCGCCGGACGCCGAGTCCGCCGCGGTGCTCGCCCACTCCTCCGGAGTCGGTGATCAGCTCGTAGGTGTCCACGCGCAGCGGGTACTCGAGCTCCAGCGCCTCGATGGGCAGGTTCGACGAGTTGGTGACGTGCACCTGCACGGCGTCGAGGCCGTCGCGGTCCGAGCGCGCCCCAGCCCCGCCCGCGATCACCTCCGGGTAGACGAAGAACTCGTCGTCGGGTCCCGCGAAGGTGACGTAGGTGATGGAACTGTGCGAGCCGGCGGGGACGCGGCCGGGCACCGCCTTCGCGAGCGCGGCGAGAAGCACGTCGGCCACCCGCTGGCAGGCATCGGTGCGTGCCGCCACGGCTGCCGGCGGACGCGGGTTGACGATGCTGCCGAGCGGGGCGTCGATGCGCACGGCGTCGAAAAACCCGCCGTTGGCGGGGATGTCGGGATCGAGTGCGGCCTTGAGCGCGTAGTAGACGGTGGCCTCGAGCGCGGACCTGACCACGTTGATCGCCACGTCGGCCTGCCGTCCGGTGCCGGCGAAGTCGATCGAGATCTCCTCGCCCGCCACCGTGATGGCGGTCTGGATGCGGATGGGCTCCTGGCCGGGGCTGTCGCTGTCGAGCCAGTCGGCGGCGGTGTAGGTGCCGTCCGGGATCGCGGCGACGGCGACCTCGAGCCTGCGCCGCGCGTAGTCGAGCAGTTGCGCGCACGCCGCGTCGATCACGGCGCTGCCGTGCAGCTCGTGCAGCTCGGCGAAGCGGATGCCACCCGTGTGCACGGCGGCGAGCTGGGCCAGCAGGTCGCCCCTGCGCTCCTCGGGAAGCCGCGAGTTGAGGGTGACGAACGCCAGCACCTCCTCGTTCACCGCACCGTCGATCATGAAGCGCACCATGGGGATGCGCAGGCCCTCCTGGAAGATGCTCGTGGAGTCGCCGGAGTTGCTGCCCGGAACGTGACCGCCGACGTCGGAGTGGTGGGCGATGTTGGCGCTGAACCCGACGAGCCCGCCGTCGTGGAACACCGGCGCAACCATGGTGATGTCGGGCAGGTGGGTGCCGCCGCCGGTGTAGGGGTCGTTGGTGATGTAGACGTCGCCCGCGCGCAGCTGCTCGGCGCCCTTCTGGTCGAGCAGCGCCTGCACCAGGCCCTTCATCGAGCCCATGTGGATGGGGATGTGCTCGGCCTGTGCCACGAGCCTGCCCTGCGCGTCGAACAGCGCCGTGGAGCAGTCGACTCGTTCCTTGATGTTCGTGGAGTAGCTCGCCCGGCGCAGCACGGCGCCCATCTCCTCGGCGACCGACAGCATGGCGTTGCCGATCACCTGCACGCTCACCTGGTCCACAACGGTCTCGGTCATTCCGCGTCCACCTCGATCAGCAGGTTTCCGAAATCGTCCACAGTGGACGACCATCCCGGGGGTACGACGGTGGTCGAGTCGAGCTGTTCCACGATCGCCGGTCCGGCGAACGTGTTGCCGGACTTGAGCTTCGCCCGGTCGAGCACCGGTGTCCGCAGCGCGCCGTGTTCCTCGCCGAAGTCCACGTCGCGGGTGCCGAGCAGCGCGTCCGGCTCCGGTGTGGCGGATCCGGCGGAGACGCGGGGCATGTCGGGCTTTGCGACCTCGCCGTGCGCGATGGCCCGCAGGTTCACCAGCTGAACGGGCGAGTCCGGGTGCGCGAAGCCGTACGCCTTCTCGTGCTGGGCGTGGAAGTCCGCGACCACCGAGGCGAGCGAGGACTCGTCGAGCCCCGCCGACGGCAGCGGGATGCGCAGCTCGAAGTTCTGCCTCGGGTACCGCGCGTCGGCCAGGACGGTGACGTCGTGCCGCTGCGCGATGCGCGCCTCCCCGGCCAGCCACGCCTTGCCCTCGGCGACGAGCGCGGCCACGGCCTCGTTGAGCGCGGGCAGCGTGTCCGGCTCGGCCCGGCGCAGGAACGAGCTGGTGAACTCGCTGCGCACGTCGCTCACCAGCAGGCCGAGCGCGCACAACGTGCCGGGGTTGGGCGGGACGAGCAGCCGGGTCATGCCGACCTCTGCCGCGACCTCGGCGGCGTGCAGCGGACCCGCGCCGCCGTAGGCCATGAGCACGTACTGGCGCGGGTCCTCCCCCGCCTCCACCGACACCTGCCGCACGGCGCGCGCCATGTGGGAGTTGGCGAGCCTGCCGATACCGCGGGCGGCCTCGACGACGCTCGTGCCGAGCCCTTCGGCGACGGTGGCGACGGCACGTTCTGCGGCCGTGCTGTCGATGGGCATCGCCCCGCCCAGCGCGCTTTCCGGGTTCTGCCTGCCCCGCACCACGTTCGCGTCGGTGGTGGTCGGCCGCGTGCCACCGTGGCCGTACGCGGCCGGGCCTGGCCGGGCGCCCGCGCTCTCCGGGCCGACGCGCAGCCCGCCCGCGCCGTCGACGGAGGCGATGCTGCCACCGCCCGCGCCGATCGTGTGCACGTCCACCGAGGGCACGCGGATCGGGTAGCCGCCGAGGCCCCGCTCGTTGGCCGAGGCGGGCCGCCCGTCGCGGATCAGGCACACGTCGGTGGAGGTGCCGCCCATGTCGAAGGTGATGAGGTCGCCGATCCCGGCGAGCCCGGCGAGGTAGCTGGCGCCGACCACGCCGGCGCTCGGCCCCGAGAGCAGTGTCGTCACCGGCCGCTCGGCCACCGCGTCGGTGGAGGCGAGCCCGCCGTTGGACTGGATGACGCGCGGCCCCACGGGCAGGCCGGCCTCGGCCACGCGCTCTCCGAGCCGCCGGATGTAGCGGGAGACGACCGGCCCGATAAAGGAGTTGATCACGGCCGTGGAGAACCGTTCGTACTCGCGGAACTCCGGCGCGACGCGGCTGGAGCGCGAGACGAAGACCTCGGGCAGCCGCCGCGCGAGCGCGTCCTCCACGCGGGTCTCGTGCGCGGCGTCGCGGTAGCTGTGCAGGAAGCAGATCGCGACCGACTCGGCCCCGCACGCCTCCAGCTCGGCGGCGACCCGCTCGATCTCGGCGTCGGTCAGCTCCAATACGACCTCACCGGACGCGGCGAGCCGCTCGGCGACGCCGAACGTCAGCTCGCGCGGGACGAGCACGCGCGGCTTGTCGGCGAACAGGTCGTAGAGGTGCGGCCTGCGCTGCCGCGCGATCTCCAGCACGTCCGGCACTCCACCGGTGACGAGCAGGGCGGTGGTGGCGCCCTTGAGCTCCAGCAGCGCGTTGGTCGCGACCGTGGTGCCGTGGCCGAGGTAGGTCACGTCGTCCGGCGTACGCCCGGCGTCGCCGAGCACGTGCCGGATGCCGTCGGCGACGGCGATCGACTGGTCGTGGCCGGTGGAGGGGAGCTTGAAGATGTGGAACCGGCCGCTGCCGGTGTCCAGCGCGGTCACGTCGGTGAAGGTGCCGCCGACGTCGACTCCGATACGGATCATGCGGTCTCCTGGAAGGTCCTGGCCAGATCGAGCCGGGCGGGGAGCGGCTCGTCGCCGAGGCCGAGCAGGGCGTCGACGGCGAGCGAGGCGAGCACGGGCGAGAGCTTGAACCCGTGCCCTGAGAATCCGCTCATCGACACGACCCGTTCGAAGCCGGGCGGGGTGCCGATGAGCCCGTGGTTGTCCGGGGTGTAGCCCTCGATGAACGCGGCGGCGCCCTCCGCACTGGGTTCCAGTCCGGTGAACAGGCCGCCGATGGCCGTCTCGACCCGCCGGGTGTACCCGGCGGGCACGGCTCTGTCGAATGTGGACAGGTCGGGCACGGTTTCCTTGGGGATGTGCAGGTTGACCTTGACGAGGCCGTCGCCGTCGGGCGGGAAGAACGAGAGCTCGGCCTCCGGTCCGCTGCGCCTGATGCCGACGGGGAACCGCTCGGGGGCGAAGGCGGCGGGGTCGGTGGCGCGGAACCAGTGCAGCACCACCCTGCGCACCTCGTACCGGCCCCGCACGCCTGCCAGCAGCTCGGCGGTCCACGGCCCACCGCACACGAGCACGCGGCTCGCGGTGAGCACGCCGCCGGTGGTGTGCACGCGGACGTGGCCGCCCGCCTCGTCGATACCGGTGCAGCGCACGCCGGTGCGCACGTCGCCACCGAGGTCGCGCGCGAGCCCGGCGGCGGCGCGGATGGCGGTGGAGGGGAACAGCAGCCCGCCCTGCGGATCGAGCACGCCCACGTCGTCGTCACGCAGGACGTGCTGCGGATACCGGGCGGCGAGCTGGTCGTGGTCGAGCCGCTCGTGCGGGAGCCCGAACTCCTCGCCGCTGCGCAGCACCTCCGCGACGTCGGGATGCTCGGGGGCGCCGATGCTCAGGGCGCCGGTGGGCAGCATGATCCGCTCCCCGGTCGCCTCGGCGAGTTCGGCCCAGGCACTGGCGGCCCGCCGCAGCAGCGGGACGTACCAGGCGCCCTCCTTGTAGGCGACGCGGAAGATCCGGGTGCGCCCGCCCGCGGCGCCGTGCTCGTGTCCCAGCTCCGCGTGCTGTTCGAGCCCGATCACGCGCAGCCCATCCCGGGCGAGGCGCCACAGCGCCATGCTGCCCATCGTGCCGACACCGACGACGACGACGTCCGCATCGACGCCGGAAGCCCGGTCGGACATGTTTACCTCCACGGTGTACGGGCTCGAGGTTGCGAGCTAATGTAATCTTCACGACAGGAAGGGGTCAATGTCGTAATGAACACTACAGGTAACGGCTCGCGGGACGCGCCGCTGCACGAGCGGGTGGCCGCGCTGGCCGACGGCATGTCCGCCAGCGAGCGCATGGTCGCCGAGTTCATGGCCGACCACCCCGAGATCGTCGTGTCGTGCTCGGCCATCGAGCTCGGCACCCGCACCGGCACCAGCGACGCGACGGTGGTACGCGCGGCGAAGGCGCTTGGCTACAAGGGTTTCCGCGAGCTGAAGCGGAGCATGCTCGACGTGCTGACCCGCCAGCGCGATCTGGCTGCGACGATGGACGACCGGCTCGCCAGGGTGTCCACTGCGGACAACCAGGTCGCCCGCGTGCTGGACGACACCATCGCGCTGCTCGGCCAGCTGCGCAGGGGCCTCGACACCGATTCGTGGCAGCGGGCCGTGGACGCGCTCATCACCGCGCCCGGCGTGCTGACCTACGGCATCGGGCCCGCCGCGAGCCTCGCCGACTACCTGCGCCTTTCGCTCACGCGCATCGGAGTGCGCGCGCGGGGCGGGGGCGTCACCGGTTTCCGGCTCGCCGATGAGCTGCTGACACTGGGCGAGGACGAGGTGGTGGTCGTGTTCGCGCCGATCCGGCAGTTCCGGGAGATCTCGGTGATCGTCGAGCACGCGAACACGGTGGGCGCCAAGGTCGTCGTGGTCACCGAGAGCCTCGGCATGGCGCTGGCGCCGAAGGTGCACGCCGTGCTGTCCACCCCGCAGTCCACGACCACGGCCGCGAGCGAGGTGACCGCGGGACTCGTGCTGGCCCACGCGCTCACGCTGAGCGTCGCCGCCGCCACCCACGACACCGCGGTGGACGCGCTGCGCCTGGTCAACCGGCTCCGCGCCAGCGTCGTCGGCGCCGAACTGGATGTCTCTCCCCTGCCCACCGACTAGAAGGGAACCCCGTGCGCGTCATCGTCCTGGGACTGGGAGTCGTGGGAGCGGCCGTGGCCGCGAATCTGGCCCGGCGTGGTCACGCCGTCACCGTGCTCGACGCCGCCGAGGCGCCCGCGCGCGGCACGTCGTCCACCACGTTCGGCTGGGTCAACGGCAACAACAAGCAACCGCCGCACTACCAGCGGCTCAACGCCGACGCGCTGCGCGAGCACGTCCGGCTCGGCGGCGAGGACGCGGGCTGGCTCGTGCGGAACGGACACCTGGAGTACGCGACGGACGACGACCACCGGAGCCGGCTCACGGCGCGCGTCGAGCGGCTGCGCGAAGCGGGCTACCGCGCGGAGTTCCTCGGCCCGGAGGAAGCGGCGGAACTGGAGCCGGACCTGCGCGTCGCGCCGGACGCGCTCATCGGCTGGTTTCCCGAGGAGGCGCACTGCTTCCCCGAGCTGTTCGTCGCCGCGATGCTCGGCTCCGCGCCGGTCACCGTGGAGACCGGTCACAGGGTGACCGCGGTGACCGGCGACGGAGCCGTGCACCTGGCCGACGGCTCGAGGCGTACCGCCGACCAGGTGGTTACCTGCCTTGGCAGGCACACCGGCTCCCTGCATCCCGAGGTGCGCATGGTGGAGCCGGAGAAGGGGAACGCGGCGGTCGGGTTTCTGGCGCGCACGGCACCGGTTCCGGTACGGCTATCGCGCGTGGTCACCACCGCGTCGGTGAACCTGCGGCCCGCGGGCGGCGGGTCGCTGCTGGCGCAGACACTCGACCAGGACCTGGACGCCGATCCGGACGGCCCGATCCCGGAGCACGTGACCGAGACGATGCGGGAACGGATCGCCGGGCGCGTGGGCGTCCCGGTGCGGATCGACGCGATGCTGCTGGGGCAGCGTTCGCTGCCCGCCGACGGGCTGCCCGTGATCGGTCCGGTCGGCCCGCGCGGCTACGTCGTGGCGAGTCACAGCGCGGTCACGCTCGCGCCGTTGCTCGGCGAGCTGGTGGCGCGCGAGGTGACCGGCGAGGAGCAGGAACGCTTCGCGCCGTACCGCCCCGGCCGCTTCGCCGGGGAGCTCGCGACGGTACGTCCGGCGCGACTCCCCGGCGAACAGTGACCGGGCATCAGTAGCCCTGGTAGTCGCCGCCCTCGGCCATCGAGGCGAGGCCGGGGTGCTCGTCGAAGCTGCCGTAGCGGGCGAGGGTGTAGCGCACACCGGCGATGATGTTGGACACCGGGTCGTAGATGTCGTTGTAGCCCGGCAGCTTGTACGCGTCGAACGTCGGGTCGATCGTCTGCATCAGACCCTTCGACGGCGTGCCCTTCGCGGCGTTGCTGTCCCACAGGTTGATGGCCCGTGGGTCCGCGCTGGACTCCTTCTCGATCACCGTGCGGATCTCGTCGCTGTCCGATTTGGACACCGGGACACCCTTCTTCTGCATGATGTCGATGGCGTTCGCGATCCACCGCTCGACGGGATCCTTGGGCGGAGCGGGCGGAGCGGGCTTCTTGGCGGCCTTCGGCTGCTTCGCGGCCGCGGGCTTCTTCGGGTCCGCCTTGTCAGCCTTCCCAGCCTTGGCGGCCTTGTCAGCCGAGCCGTCCTTGCGCGCCTTCGCGGTGCCGTCGGCGCGCTCGGTGACCTGCTTCGGCTTGTCGGCGGAGTCCTTCTTACCGGTCTCCGCGGGCCGCTGCTGCTGGTGCGCCTCGGACTTCGCGGCCGCCGGTGCGGGGTCACCGGAGTCCGCGAGGACACCCGTTCCGGCCACGCCACCGATCGCGGCGGCGAGCAGGCCCATCGCGGCGTAACCGCGAACCGTGTTCCGGGCGGGGCCATCGAGGTTGTCGGAATTTCGGGTCGGGGCAATCTGCGCGACGTATTCCTTGGCACGCCGCGCCAGTGTGTTCCAAGCCACTGACGTGGTCTCCTTCGGGGTGGGGGATCGCCGCTCAGTCGGGGGCCTGAACGGCGGGGCCGCGCGCGACTGTCCGTTGAGGACAGTGGGGGTCTCGGCGCGACGCCTCCGCGAGATTACGAAACGGCAACGAGGAAATCACTAACGCGTGTCGCGAAACACAGATCAACAATGTTTTGTGAAGCAACCTCGACACGAGATGGCAATAGAAATGATTTGTGTCCAATTGCCCACGAAACGTGTTCGACTGCGCGTAATGCGCGGCTGTCCGCCCGAGATCCCGTGTCACCCCTGGACAACGATCCTCACAGCGCTAATATAACAGCGCTGTTGTAACTTGCGGGAAAGGATCCGATCCGTGGCCGACTCTCTGTACCCCGCCTTCGAGCCCTACGCCGAGGGCAAGCTCGACGTCGGTGACGGCAACCACATCCACTGGGAGACCTCTGGTAACCCCGAAGGCAAGCCTGCCGTGTTCGTCCACGGCGGGCCGGGCTCGGGAACGAACCCGCAGCGGCGCCGCTACTTCGACCCCGCCCGCTACCGGCTGATCTGCTTCGACCAGCGCGGCTGCGGCCGCAGCATCCCGCACGCGAGCGACCCGGCCACCGACCTGCGCCACAACACCACCGAGCACCTGCTCGGCGACCTGGAGCGACTGCGCGAGCATCTCGGCGTCGAACGCTGGCTGCTGTTCGGCGGCTCCTGGGGCTCGACGCTGCAGCTCGCCTACGCCCAGCGGCACCCCGAACGTGTCAGCGAGATCGTCATCGCGGGCGTCACCACCAGCAGTCGCCGTGAAATCGACTGGCTCTACCACGGCGCGGGCCGGTTCCTGCCCGCGGAGTGGGAGCGGTTCCGCGACGCCGCTGCCGAAGCCGGCCACGACGGCGACCTGCTCTCCGCCTACGCACGTCTGCTGGACGACCCCGACCCGGAGGTCAGGATCAGGGCCACCGACGCGTGGTGCGCCTGGGAGGACGCCCTGCTCGATACCGAGCCGAACGGCACACCTGGCGCGTTCCGCAGCCTGCCGTTGACCGACCGCCTCGCCATGGTGCGGCTCTGCGCGCACTACTTCTCCCACGGGGCGTGGCTTGACGAGGGCGCGCTGCTACGCGACGCGGCGCGACTGAGCGGCATCCCCGGCGTGCTGATCCACGGCAAGCTCGACCTGAGCTGCCCGCTCGACACCGCCTGGCTGCTCGCGCGCGCCTGGCCGGACGCGGAGCTCGTCGTCATCGACGACGCCGGGCACACCGGCAGCGCCGCCATGCGCACGCGGATCAGGCAGGCGCTCGACACGTTCGCGGCCCGCCCGTGACGAATCGTCACCGGACACGCGAACCCCGCGACGGCGCACGCCGAAGTGGCCCGGTGGGACGCCGTCAGTCGACGAGCCCGGCCTCGCGCGCCCGGCACACGGCCTGCACGCGGTTGGCCGCGCCCAGCTTGCGCATGGCGCTCTTGAGGTAGGCCTTCACGGTGTTGGTGAGCAGGCCGAGCTCCTCGCCGATCGCCCGGTTGGGCTCGCCGCGCGCGACGAGGGCGAGGACCTCGGTCTCCCTCGGCGTCAGCGACACCGTGCCGGCTCCGGGCCTCCCGGCGGCGCGGCCGTCCCCGGCGAGTGCGCCCACCCGCGAGGAGACGGCCCGCAGCCGGTCGCGGGCCTGCCCAGTGACGAGCCCGGCGATGGCGTCGAGCTCGGCCCGTACCTGGTCGAGCTCGACGCGCTCGCGTGCCACGGCGCCGAGCCGCCGGTGCACCTCCTGCTCCACCGCGATGTCCCGCTCCACCTGCCTGGCCACCGAGACCGCGGAGCGCAGCACCCGGTCGCCGAACACCACCGGCTCCCGGCTTGCCGCGTAGAGCATCGCCGCGGGTGCCGGGCCGACGCGGATCGGGATGGCCAGCGCGGTGTGCAGCCGCTCGGGCGCCACCGCCCGGTCGTAGGTGTGGGTGATCTCGTCGGCGTTGAAGTAGTCGCTCACCGCCGCGGGACGGACCAGCGCGAGTGCCTTGCCGCCGAGGCCGGAGCCGAGGTCCACTCGCAGCCGCAGCAACGACTCGGTGAGCGCGCCACTGAGCTGGCTGATCACGAAGCTGCGCTGATCACGGGCGACGATCCCGCCGAAGGCCACCGGCAGCGCCGTGGCCCGGTGCAGCTCCCGCACCCCTCGACTCACCACGGCCTGGACGGCCGATGGCATCGACATCGATGTCGTCACGAGCCCGACCGTACCCGCCTACCCGGCGCTCTCCCGCTCGCGGTCGCGCAGCTTGAAGCGCTGGATCTTGCCGCTCGGCGTCTTCGGCAGCTCGGTGACGAACCGGACGCCCCTCGGATAGGCGTGCGCGGCGTAGCGCTCCTTGACCAGCTTCTGCAACTCGGCCTCCAGCTCCGGCGTGCCCTCGGTGCCCTTGGCGAGCACGACGTAGGCCACGATCACCTCGCCGCGCAGCGCGTCGGGGGCGGCGACCACCGCGGCCTCGGCGACCCCGGGGTGGGTCACCAGCACGCTCTCCACGTCGAACGGCCCGATCCGGTAGCCGGCCATGATGATCACGTCGTCGTCGCGGGAGGAGAAGAAGAACCGGCCCTCGTCGTCGCGGTAGCCGCTGTCGCCGGTGAGGTACCAGCGGCCGTCGGCGGTGAACCGCTCCGCGGTCTTGTCCGGCGCGCCGGGGTAGCCGGTGAACCAGAACAGCGGGCTGGCCTTGGTGTCGAGGGCGACCCGGCCGACCGTCCCCGCCGGGGCGGGCGCGTCGCTGTCCATGTCGAGGACCTCGCAGGAGTAGCCGGGCAGCGGGCGGCCCATCGAGCCTGGCAGCACCTCCTCCTGCAGCTCGTCACGCCAGGCGTTGCCGATGACCATGCCGAGTTCGGTCTGCCCGTAGTGGTCGCGCACGGTGAGCCCGAGCACGCGCTCCGACCACTCGACGACCTCGGGGGTGAGCGGCTCCCCCGCCGACGACGCGCGGCGCAGCCGCAGTCCCGGGGGCGCATCCTCGGGGTCGTTGCGCAGGCTGCGGTAGATCGTGGGCGCGGCGGCGAAGTTGGTGACGCCGAAGCGGTCGAGCACCCGCCACGTCAGCGGCGCCGAGAAGCCGGCGTTCAGCCAGATGCTGCGCCTGCCCATCGCAAGCGGGGCCAGCACGGCGTAGTAGAGGCCGTAGGCCCAGCCGGGGTCGGCGGCGTCCCAGTAGACGTCGTCGGGGCGCACGTCGAGTCCGTCCACCAGGTAGCCCTCCAATGCGGCGAGCGCGCGCACCGGCAGGCGGACACCCTTGGGCGTGCCGGTGGTGCCGCTGGTGAACAGCTGGACCAGGGTGCCATCGCCACCGACGCGGGCCGGGGTGATGGAAGGGTGCTCCTCGCGCATCAGCTCCTCGAACGCCAGCCAGCCGGGGTTGGCCCCCGAGCCGCCGACCTCGATGACCTTCCAGTCGCCCTCGGGCAGGTCCGGCCCCGGGGCCAGCTTGTGGGCCTGACCGGCGTCGACCACCACGGCCTTCGCGTCGCCCGCCTGCAGGCGCAGGGCGATCGCGGGGGTGGCGAAGGCCGTGAACAGCGGAATGTGCACCGCGCCGAGCCGCCAGATGCCGAGCAGCACGGTGGCGAGGTCGGCCGACTTGCCCATCAGCACCGCCACGGCGTCACCCTGGCCGATCCCCTGAGCGGCCAGCGCGGCGGCGAACGTCTCCGAGCGGCGGCGCAGCTCGCCGAAGGTGAGGTCCTCGGCGGTCAGGTCGCCCGCGACGACGGTGAGCGCGACGTGCTCGGCCGGGTGCCGGTCGCAGAGCAGCTCCGCCGCGCTCGCGTCGGGCCGGTCGTACGGGGCGAGCAACTGCTCCGCCCGCTCGTCACTACGCAGGTCCATCGTTGGACACCTCTCCAGACAGTGGCACGGGTACCGCGCAGTATCGGCCCGTCGTTCGTGCCCTGCTACCTCCCAAGGAAGGTACGCCGCTCTCAGGCGGCCGCTGCCATAATCCGGGGCCTCACCAAGTCACGGGGGCTTCGATGAAAATCCAGGAGCTACAGGCACAGCGGCGTTTCCACGTGCACCAGCGGGTCACGATGATGATCAACCGCTACGAGGTGTTCGCGGACGACGGGCAGGGGGAACCGGGGCCACTCGTAGCCTTCGTCGAGCAGAAGCGGATGACCTTCAAGGAGCAGGTGACGCTCTACACCGACGAGTCGAAGGGGTCGGTGCTGGCCGCCTTCAAGGCGCGCAAGGTGATCGACCTCGCCAGCGCCTACGACGTGACCACCCCGGACGGCGCGTCGATCGGCTACTTCGGGAAGAAGTTCGGCAGGTCGCTGCTGCGCTCCACCTGGCAGCTCGACCAGCCCGGCACGGAATCGGTGACGATCAGCGAGCGCAGCATGGCGCTGGCCCTGTTCCGCCGCGTCTGGGACGTCATCCCGTGGGCAGGCGACCTCCCGTTCCCGTGGATGTACCACTTCGACTTCCTTCGGGGCACCACGCACGTGGGCACAGTGGAGAAGAAGACGCGCTTTCGCGACCACTACCGCGTCACCATCGACGATCCGGCGCTCGACCGCCGGCTGGTGCTCGCCCAGGCCGTCGCACTGGACACACTGCAGTCGCGCTGACAAGTCAGAGGTGAGGCGTCTCCCATTCTGTCATGTGTCTACCCATGTAGACACATGATGGTTAGACTCCGCGGTGTCCGCATGACCATCGCCGCTCGCCGCCGGAGGCCAAGAAGGTGCCGCAGAACCCGTCGCCCAGGGAGTCCACCGAGTCGCATCGCATCGCCGACGTGCGCATCACGCCGGTCGCCTTCCGTGACCCGCCGCTGCTCAACACCGTCGGCGTGCACGAGCCGTACGCGCTGCGCGCCATCGTCGAGATCGTCACCGACTCGGGGTTCTCCGGCCTCGGCGAGACCTACGGCGACGCGGGCCACCTGGCGCGGCTGCGTGCCGCCGCCGCGCAGCTGACCGGCGTGGACGTGTGGCACGGCAACGAGATCGAACGCCGGATCCACGCCGCTCTCGCGGCCGACACCAGCAAGGCCGGCCACGGGATGAGCGGCATGGTCACCGGCAGCAGCACGGTGCACCGGGTCTTCTCCCCGTTCGAGGTCGCGTGCCTCGACATCCGGGGCAAGGCGCTCGGCCGTCCGGTCAGCGACCTCCTCGGCGGCGCCGTGCGCGACCGCGTCGACTACAGCGCGTACCTCTTCTACAAATGGGCGGGCCACCCTGGCGCCGAACCAGACGACTGGGGTCCCGCGCTCGACCCCGCGCAGCTCGTCGCACAGGCGCGGCGGATCGTCGACGACTACGGCTTCTCGGCCGTCAAACTCAAGGGCGGCGTGTTCCCGCCCGAGGAGGAGGTCGCGGCGATCCTCGCGCTGCGCGAGGAGTTCCCCGACCATCCACTGCGGATCGACCCGAACGGCGCGTGGAGCGTCGAGACGTCCATCCGGGTCGGCAAGGAGCTCGACGGCGTCATCGAGTACCTGGAGGACCCGACCTCCGGCATCGACGGCATGGCGGCGGTCGCCCGCGAGGTCGCGATGCCGCTGGCCACGAACATGTGGGTGGTGGCCTTCGACCACCTGAAGCCGGCGGTGAAGGCCGACGCCGTCCAGGTGGTGCTCTCCGACCACCACTTCTGGGGCGGGCTCGACCGTTCCCGCACGCTCGGGAACATCTGCGACACGTTCGGCCTCGGCCTGTCGATGCACTCCAACTCGCACCTCGGCATCAGCCTCGCCGCCATGACCCACCTGGCGGCGGCCACACCGAACCTGACCTACGCGTGCGACACCCACTGGCCGTGGAAGGACGCCGACGACGACGTGATCGTGCCCGGCGCGCTGACGTTCGAGGGGGGCGCCGTGGCAGTGCCGACGGGTCCGGGACTCGGGGTGGAGCTCGACCGTGACGCGCTCGCCCGCCTGCACGAGCAGTACCTCGCGTGCGGCATCACCGAGCGCGACGACACCGGGTACATGCGCCGGTTCGAGCCGGACTTCGACCCCACCGCGCCGCGCTGGTGAACCGATGCGGATCCTGCTGACCGACCCCATCCTCACCCGCTTCACCGCCGAGTTGACCCGCGACGGCACCGACGGCCACGACTGGGAGCTCCTCGCCGGCAGGCCGGACGGCGAGATCGAGGACCGGGTGCGCGAGGCCGACGTGCTCGTCGCCTCCCGCATGACCACGGCCATGGCCGAGGCGGGCAGGCGGCTGCGGCTGGTGCACGTCACCGGCGCGGGCTACGACCGCATCCCGCTCGACGCGCTCGCCCCCGGTGTCACGGTGTGCAACACCTTCCACCACGGGCGCTCGATCGCCGAGCACGTGGTGCTGGCCTCGCTGGCGCTCTCGCGGCGGGTGCTGCGCGCGGATCGCCTGCTGCGCCGCGGCACGTGGGAGTCGGTGGCCGTGGACGCCGACGTCGAGCTGGGCCGCACGCTCGCCGGGCGGACCGTGGGCGTGGTCGGCCTCGGCGAGATCGGCGCGCAGGTGGTGCGTGCCATGACGGCACTGGGCATGCGGGCACGGGCGACGCGGCGCAACCCGGCCGCGCCGCTGCCGCCCGGTCTGCGCCTGGACCGGGTCGACGGCGATGACGGGCTCGCCGACCTGCTGGCCGCATCGGACATCGTGGTGCTCACCGTGCCCCTGTCCCCGGCCACGCGGGGCCTCATCGGCGCCGAGCAGCTGCGGCTGATGCGGCCGGACGCGCTGCTCGTCAACGTGGCGCGCGGGCCGATCGTCGACGAGGACGCGCTGTACGAGGCGCTCGCGGAGCGCCGGATCGGCGGCGCGGCGCTTGACGTCTGGTGGAGCCATCCGAAGGACGGCGGCGGAGCGCGCGGCTACACGCGGCCGTTCCACGAGCTCGACACGGTGCTCATGACACCACACCACTCGGGCCACACGCGGGAGACGTTCACCGGCAGGGCGGCCGAGATCGCCGCGAACATCGCCCGGCTGTCCACGGGGGAACCCCTGACGAACGTGGTCCGAGCCCCGAAGTGACCCGCCGGACCGCAGTGAAGGCCACCCTCACTGCGTTGAACGCAGGCAGGGTGGCCTTCACTGCAAGTGGTCACGTCGTGTCGGGATGCACTTCGACGTCGTAGATGAGCCGGGCGGGCTCGCCGTTGGTGATGCCCACGAACACGGGGTCCGCCGCCGGGGTCCTGCCGCGGCGCCACACCTCCTCGCGGGCGGCGTCCCGGGATTCCCGGTGCACCTGGCCCGCCTGGTACAGCCGCAGTATCCGGCGAGCCGTCTGCTTGTCCGAGTCCAGCTCGATGCGCAGCAAAGGCATGATGCGCGGCAGAGTACCGATCCGCCCAGTGCGCCGGCGACCGATTTTCCGACCGCGGCGAAGGCATCCCCCACGGCGCCCCCGTCTCCCACCACCCTTACGGAGGCACCGAGGAGGCGCCGCTGTGCCTGTTCAACGCAGGCATGGTGGCCCTCACTGCGCCCAACGCAGGCAGGGTGGCCTTCACTGCGGTCGCCCCTCTCCCACCACCCAAACGGAGGCACCGACGCCACCGCGCCCGCCGCACGCAGGCATGGTGGCCCTCACTGCGCCCAACGCAGGCATGGTGGCCTTCACTGCGGTCGCCACCGGCTAGGTCAGTTGCTGCACGGTCAGCGTCACCGCGCCCGCGATCGCCAGCGCCATGGCCACGGCACGCGTGCGCCGCGCGTCGAGGCGGCGTCCCAGCGGGCGCGCCAGCGCCACGCCGATCGCCGCGGCCGGTGCGAGCAGCAGCGCGTAGGTGAGGCTCTCCCCCGTCACCGAACCGGTGACGGCCAGGGCCGCCAGGCTCATCAGCGAACCGGCGAGGAAGAAGCCGCTCATCGTGCTACGCAGGCGCGCGCCCGCGTAACGTTGCCACACCATCGACATCGGCGGCCCGCCGATGGCCGTCGCCGTGCCCATCACGCCGGAGACCAGCCCCGCCAGCACCACCGCGCGCCGCGTGGGCCTCGGCCGGTAACCCCAGAGCGACACCACGACCCCGACCACGACCATGCCGGCCACACACAGCGCCAGCACCCGCGTCGGCAGCGCCGCGACCAGCAGGGCGCCCGCGACGACTCCCGGCACCCGGCCGGCGAGTGCCCAGCCCGTGCCACGCAGGTCGATGTGCGCGCGGTCGAGCAGCAGCACCACGGCGGTCACGCCGGTGGCGAGCACGACGATCACCGCGGGCACCAGCTCAGGCGCGATCAGCGCGATCACCGGTGCGGCCAGGAGCCCCAGTCCGAAGCCGATCGCCACCTGCAGCAGCGCTCCGAGCACCACCACGGCGCACAACACGGCGAAGCCGCCGGCGTTCACGCGCCGATCGGGCTCAGGCTCAGCGGGTAGTGACAGCGTCCCTCGTGCCGATCCGGCGCCTCCTCCCCTCGCCCGTAGGGGTCCGGAGACTCGGTGGCGCACCGGTCGGCCGCCTGCCAGCAGCGGGTGCGGAACCGGCAGCCCGACGGCGGGTCGAGCGGCGACGGCAGCTCACCGCTCAGCAGGATGCGGTCGCCGCCGCCAGCGGTGCCGTCGGGCTCCAGCGCGGGTGCGGCCGACATCAGCGCCGCGGTGTAGGGGTGCAGCGGGCGGTCGAAGACATCCTCGGTCGGGCCGTGTTCGATGATCTTGCCGAGGTACATCACCGACACGCGATCGGCGACGTGCCGCACCACGGACAGGTCGTGGGAGATGAACACATAGGACACTCCGAGCCGCTGCTGGAGATCGGCGAGCAGGTTGAGCACCTGCGCCTGGACCGAGAGGTCGAGCGCCGACACCGGCTCGTCGCACACGATGAGGTCGGGTTCGAGCGCCAGCGCCCTCGCGATGCCGATGCGCTGCCGCTGTCCCCCGGAGAACTCGTTGGGATAGCGGTGGGCGTCGCCCGCGCGCAGCCCGACGAGGTCGAGCAGCTCGCGGACGCGCGCCTCGCGCTTCCTCGGGTCCGGCACCAGGTCGCGGTGGGTGCGCCACGGCTCGCCGATGAGGTCGGCGGCGGTCATGCGCGCGTTGAGGGAGGCGAACGGGTCCTGGAACACCATCTGCACGCGCCGGCGCCACGCGAGCAGTTCCTTGCCCTTCAACGCGAACGGGTCCACGCCGTCGTAGCGCACGGTGCCCTCGTCGGGTCGCTCCAGCATGAGCAGCACGCGCGCGAGCGTGGACTTGCCGCAGCCGGACTCGCCGACGAGGCCGAGGGTCTCGCCGCGACCGAGCCGCAGGTCGACGCCGTCGAGCGCGGTGAGCCGGTTGCGGCCGGCCTTGTTCCTGGCCACGCGGAACGACTTGCGCAGTCCGGTGACCTCCAACAGCGGGGTCGGCTCAGACACTGGTCAGCTCCTCGGAGAAGTGGCACGCCGCCGCGCGCGCCGGACCGGTGGCGGTGAGGCGGGGACGCTCGTCGGCGCACCGTTCGCGCGCGAGCGGGCAGCGCGCCTGGAACACGCAGCCCGGCGGCACGGCGCTCAGCTCGGGCGGGCTGCCACCGACGGCGGGCAGCGGCTTGCCCTTCTCGGCCCGCTCGGGCACGGAGTCGAGCAGGCCCTTGGTGTAGGGGTGCCGGGGTTTCGCGAACACCTCGCGCACGGGGCCGGTCTCGACCACGTTGCCCGCGTACATGATCACGACGTCGTCGGCGTGCTCGGCGACGACGGCGAGGTCGTGGGTGATCAGCACAACCGCCATGTCGCGCTCGGCGCGCAGGTCCCGCAGCAGCCGCATGATCTGTGCCTGCACGGTGACGTCCAGCGCGGTGGTGGGCTCGTCGGCGAGCAGGACGTCGGGCGCGAGCGCCACGGCCATCGCGATCAGCAGGCGCTGGCGCATGCCGCCCGAGAACTGGTGCGGGTACGACCTCGCGCGGGCCCTCGGCTCCGGGATGCCGACGATCCGCATCAGCTCGATCGCCTTCTCCCTGGCCTCGCGCCGGGACAGCCCGTGGTGGATACGGAAGGGCTCCCCCAGCTGCCTGCCCACCGGCTGCACGGGGTTGAGCGCGGCGAGCGCGTCCTGGAACACGATCGACAGCACCGGGCCGGCCAGCTTCCTGCGGGCGCGCCGGCTCAGCGTGAGCACGTCCGTGCCGCCGGCCTTCACCGAGCCGCCGACGACCTCGGCGACCGGCTCGAGCAGCCCGACGATCGAGAGCGCGGTCATCGACTTGCCGCACCCTGACTCGCCGAGCAACGCCAGCGTCCGGCCTTTGTGGACGCTGAAGCTGACGTCGTGGACGGCACGTACCGTGCCGGAGGCGGTGTGCACGTCGACGCTGAGGTGCTCGACCGCGAGCGCGGGCTCTGCGGTGCGGGCGTCCGGCTCTGCGGTCGCGGTGCTGGGCAGCGGGTTCATGCGGTGACCTCCGTGGTGACACGGCGCTTGCCGCGCTTGCTCGTGGGCAGGGTCAGCCGCCAGCGCTGCGCCGGGTCGGTGGCGAGCCGGACCCACGCGGCGAGGATGGTGGCCGAGACGGTGGTGAGCACGATCGCGACCCCGGGCAGCACGGCGATCCACCACGCTGTCTGCAGGAACTGCCTGCCCTGCGCCACCATCAGGCCCCAGCTGACGTCCGGCGGCTGGATGCCGATGCCGAGGAAGCTCAGCGACGACTCGCTCAGCATCACGAAGCAGAAGTCGAGGGTGGCCACCGTGAGCAGCGTGGGCATCGCGATCGGCAGTATGTGCCGGTAGATCGTCGGCCAGCTCGCTGTGCCGAACGTCCGTGCCGCGTCGACGAACAGGCGGCTCTTCAGCTCGGCGGCCTCGGCGCGTGCGGTCCGCAGGTAGATCGGGATGCGGGCCAGTGCCAGGATGAACACGATGTTGGCGACGCTCGGCGTGAACACGTAGAGCACCACCACGGCCAGCAGCAGCGAGGGGAAGCTCAGGATCACGTCGGCGACGCGCATGGCTATGTTCTCGCGCCTGCCGCCGTGGTAGCCGGCCCACATGCCGATCGCCGAGCCGACCACCAGCGAGAACAGCACCGCGGGCATCGCCACCGACAGCGTCGTGCCCGCCGCCTCGACGAGCCGGGCCAGCACGCTGCGGCCGAGGATGTCGGTGCCGAGCAGGCCGGTGATGCCGTGGTCGAACGAGGGCGGCCGCAACGACGCGTCGAGGTCCTGCCGGGTGGCGGCGTCGCCGAGCAGCAGGGGCCCGGCGAGCGCGGTCAGCAGCACCAGCCCGAGCACCACGGCGGCGACGGCGGCCATCTTGTCCTTGCCGAGCAGCAGCCACCAGCGCGGCGGGCGCTTCGGTGCCGCGACCGTGCCGTCCGGCCGCTCCAGCGTGGCAGTCATCTCCAGTGCCTCCCTTGGCTCACGCCGGAACCGCCTGCCGGACCCTGGCGTCCAGCAGCGCGTAGCAGACGTCGATGAGGATGTTCAGCAGGAAGATCGTCACGGCGGTCAGCAGCACGGCCGCCTGGAGCACCGCGAAGTCCCGCTGCAGGATCGAGTCGATCATGAGCTTGCCGATGCCGGGCCAGCCGAAGATCGTCTCGACCACGACGGCGCCGTTGACGAGCCCGATCGTCAGGTCACCCGCGACCGTCAGCACGGGCATCGTGGCGTTGCGCAGCGCGTGGCCGAACACCACGCGTTTCTCGCTCGCGCCCTTGCCGCGCGCCACCTTGACGTAGGGCGCCGAGAGCGCGGCGACCATCGAGCCGCGCACCACCTGCACGAGCACGCCGAACGGCCGGATCAGCAGCGTCGCGATGGGCAGCACCCACACCTCGGGCCCGCCCGTGACACCGGACGTCGGAAGGATGCCGAGGCTCACGCCGAACACGAGCACACCCATGATCGCGAACCAGAAGTCCGGGATGCTCGCGGCGGTCATCGACAGGAAGCTGGAGGTGCGGTCGGCGAGCGAGTTCGGCCGGTACGCGGCGAGGCTGCCGATGAGCACGGCGCCGACGATCGCGATGAGCATGGTGACGGCGGCGAGCTGCAGCGTCGCAGGGAAGGCCTCGAGCACCATCTCGGCCGCGGGCTGCCCGGTGCGCAGCGACTCGCCGAAGTCGAGCTGGACGACCTGGCCGAGGTAGTCCCAGAGCTGTACCAGGATGGGCTGGTCGAAGCCATGCTCGGCCGAGAAGGCCGCGCGCTGCTCCGCAGTCGCGCTCAGCGGCAGGTAGAGGTCCACCGGGTTGCCGGTGAGGCGGGCCAGGATGAACACGCCCAGCACCACGACGACCAGCGGGATGGCACTGGAGACGATGCGCTTGCGCAGGAAGGTCGTCACGTCAGCGTCCCTGTCCCTTCGCGGGCCGCACGGCGGCGAGGCGCAGCTCGTCGCCGGTGGCCGGGTTCGGCTCGTACTCGACGGAGTCGCCGATGCCCAGCAGCCCGCGCATGTGCGCGAGGTAGGCGTACTGCGCGACCGTCTCGTTCTGGTCGGCGAGCACGGCCGCGAAGGCGTCCTGGCGGGCCTGCCCGGACAGCCTCTCCGCGTCGTCGATCCGCGCGTCCAGTTCGGGTGTGCCGAATGTCGACTGTGGACCGTCGCTGACGAGGTACTGGCTCGTGGTGAAGGCGGCGTCCCCGGCCTGGTTGCCGTGCATGATCAGCAGCGCGACCGGGCCGACGTTCTCCGGGAACGGGCGCAGCTGGTACTGCAGGTGCGCGGCGGTGTCGGTCATCAGGATCCGCACGTTGAGCCCGAGCTGGGCGAGCTGGTACTGCAGCGCCTCCGCGGTCTCTGCGACCCGGGGGAACTGGTCGTTGCGGGCGACGAGCGTGATCTCCCGGTCCAGCGGGACGCCGTCGGCCCTGGCCTGCTCGATGAGCGCGCGGGCGGCTTCGTGGTCGGGTGCCTGTGCCTGTAGCGCAGGGTTGTAGCCGACGACGCCGTCGGGCACGAGCTGCGCGGCGGGTTCACCGAGGCCGTCGAAGAGCGTCCTGGCGATGGCCTGCCGGTCGATCACGAGGCCGATCGCCTTGCGCACGCGGATGTCGTCGAGCGGCGCCTGGGTGCCGTCGAGCCGTAGCGCGGTGGTCTCGTTGTTGGGGTAGGCGATCGAGTTCTCCTCGGTCGCGTCCTCGGGGTCGAGCCCGGTGGAGAGGTCGGCCTCACCCTTGGCGATCATGGCGGCACGCACGCTCGACTCCGAGCGCCACACGTAGCGCACGACGGGGAAGGCCGGCTGCTCGCCCCAGTAGTTCTCGTTGCGGTGCAACGTGATCGACACACCGGTCTGCCAGCCGGCGATCGCGTAGGGCCCGGTGCCGACCGGCTCGCGCACCTTGGCCTCCGTGCTCGTGCCCCTCGGCACGATTTCCACGAAGCTCAGGCGCAGCGGCAGGATCGGGTCGGGCTCGACGGTGGTGACGGTGAGCGAGGTGGGGCTCGTCGCCTCCACGCCCAGCTTCTCGTCCTCGAAGACGTAGCCGTCCACATTGCACGCGAGATCGGAGTTCACCGCGCGGTCGATGGAGAACGCGGCGTCCTCGGCGGTGAACGGCGCTCCGCTGTGGAAGCGGACGCCGGAGCGGATGTCGAACGTCCACGTGGTGGGGCTGGTCTGCCGCCAGCCCGTGGCCAGCAACGGGTCGAGCTCGCCCGTGGTGGGGTCGCGCTCGATGAGCGGCTCGCTGATGTTCGACCGGACGACCACGCCGGTCGAGGTGAGAGACGACTCGCACGGCTCGAGGGTCGGGGGCTCCTGGGCGAGCACGATGCGCAGCGTGCTGCCGTCCGCGGCTCCGGCGTCGCCGGCGCCGTCACTGTTCGCGACGGCACACGCGCTCGCCGGGAGCAGTGCGGCGGCGAGCAGCGCGGTCAGCGCTCTCGTCCGCCGCCGGGTGGGTACGGAAGACAGCATCGTCTCTCCGAAAGGGTGTGGGTGGGATGGGCACGTCGGGCACCGGAGGCGCATTCATTTCGAGACGCTGTCTATAAATGCGACGCCGGTCTTCATGTGTAGACAGGACCGTAAGGCTGAGCCCTCGAGCCGTCAAGGGGCGGTTGGCAGCGTGAGCCGCAGCAGCGCGTCCAGCGCGGGGTTGTCGTGCTCGGTCCGCCAGACGCAGTGGGTCTCCACGATGTCCGGGCACAGGCCGTCGACCTCGGTGAACGTCAGGTTGGGCAGGTGCAGCGCGGACGCCGAGCGCGGCACGAGACCGACCCCGAGACCCGCGTCGACCAGCGCCAGCAGGCTGTGCACCTGGCCGACCTGCTGCACGTAGCGCGGTTGCGCGCCAACGCCGTGGAACGTGCTGATCACCAGCTCATGCAGGTAGCGGGCGGCCACGGGAGCGTAGGTGACGATGTCGTGCGCGGCGATCTCGGCCAGCTGCGGCGGCCTGCCGAGCCCGGCCAGCGCGTGCCCGCGAGGGCAGGCGAGCACGAGGCTCTCCGCGTGCACCCGCCGCGCGCTGAGCAGCTCCGACGCCGGAACGCCGCGCGCGAGGCCGACGTGGATCTCCCCCGCAAGCAGGGCGTCGATCTGCTCGCGCGTGACCAGCTCGGTCAGCGTCAGCTCCACCTCGGGCAGTTCCTCGCCGATCACGCGGATCCACGTGCCGAGAACGGTGAGCGCGGAGATCGCGGTGAAACCCACCCGGAGCCTGCCCGCCGTGCCGAGCGCGGCGTTGCGGGCCGCGGCGGGTGCGGCGTCGGCCAGGCTCAGCATCCGCCGTGCCTCCGGCAGGAACGCCTCCCCCGCCGGCGTCAGCAGCACCGCCCTCGGCGTGCGGACCAGCAGCTCGACCTCGAGCGAACGTTCGAGCTTCTGCACCTGCCTGCTCAGTGGCGGCTGCGTGATGCGCAGCCGGGCCGCCGCCCGGCCGAAATGCGCTTCCTCGGCGACGGCGACGAATCCGCGCAGCTGCTCCAGTGTGAACCGGGCGGGACTTGTCATGCCCGGAAGGTATCAACCGATGCGATCTTGGCGTTAGACCGGTATCGCCGCAGGTTCTAGGCTTCGAGCAACCCCTTCGCGACACTGGAGCCGCCATGACGCCGTTCAGCCCCGACGACCTGAGGACCACGCTCGGGGCGGGACTGTTGTCCTTCCCCGTCACCCACGCGCGGCAGGACCTCACCTTCGACGAGGACGGCTACCGCGAGCACCTCGCCTGGCAGGCGTCGCTCGGCTCGTCCGGGGTCTTCGCGGCGGGCGGGACGGGCGAGTTCTTCTCCCTCACGCCCGCCGAGGTCGCCACCGTCATCCGGGCGGCCGTCGCCGCGACCGCCGGGGCCAAGCCCGTGGTCGCCCCCGCCGGCTACGGCACCGCGCAGGCCGTCGAGATGGCGCGCGATGCCGAGGCCGCCGGAGCGTCCGGCGTGTTCCTGCTCCCGCCGTACCTCACCGAGCTGTCCCAGGAGGGCCTCGTCGCCCACGTCCGCGCGGTGTGCGCGGCGACGGGGCTCGGCGTGATCGTCTACCACCGCGCCAACGCGAACTTCGGCTTCGACGCCGTGCGTGAGCTCACCGACACCTGCCCGAACCTCATCGGCTTCAAGGACGGCGTCGGCGACGTCGATCTGATGACCCGGATCCACGCCGGGCTGGGCGAGCGGCTGCTGTCGATCGGCGGGCTGCCGACGGCGGAGACCTACGCGCTGCCGTACCTGGAGATGGGCGTGACGACGTACTCGTCGGCCATCTTCAACTTCCTGCCCGAGTTCGCGCTCGGCTTCTACGCCGCCGTGCGCGAGCGGGACACGGCGGCCGTCTACCGTAAGCTCTCCGAGTTCGTCCTGCCCTACCTGGACATCCGCAACCGCAAGGCCGGCTACGCCGTGTCGATCGTGAAGGCCGGGCTGAAGGCGGTGGGCAGGGAAGCCGGGCCCGTCCGGCCCCCGCTGACCGACCTCACCGAGGCCGAGCTCGGCGAGCTGACCGCACTCGTCGACAAGGTGAACCACGCATGAGCACCGTCCCCGTCATCACCGGCCACCGCGTCGTCCCCATCGCGGGCCGCGACAGCATGCTGCTCAACCTCAGCGGCGCGCACGGCCCGTTCTTCACCCGCAACCTGCTGGTCCTCACCGACTCCGAGGGCCGCACCGGCGTCGGCGAGGTGCCGGGCGGGCCCGCGATCACCAGGACACTGGAGGAGGCCAAGGACCTCGTCCAGGGTGCGCGTGTCGGCGACCACCACGCGGTGCTCGCCGCCGTCCGGGATCGCTTCGCGAGCCGCGACGCCGGTGGGCGCGGGCCACAGACGTTCGACCTGCGGGTGACCGTCCACGTGTGCACGGCCATCGAGTCGGCGCTGCTCGACCTGCTCGGCCAGTTTCTGGACCAGCCCGTGGCTGCGCTGCTGGGCGACGGCAAGCAGCGCGACCGCGTTCCCGCGCTCGGCTACCTCTTCTTCGTCGGCGATCGCGAGCGCACCGACCTGGACTACCGCCACGGAGACGACAGCGGTGACGAGTGGTTCCGGCTGCGCGACGAGAAGGCGCTCGACGCGGACGCGGTGATCGCGCTCGCCGAGGCCGCCAAGGCGCGCTACGGGTTCACCGACTTCAAGCTCAAGGGCGGCGTGCTGCCGGGCGACGAGGAGGTGGAGGTGATCACCGCGCTCGCCGAGCATTTCCCCGGCGCCGACGTGACCCTCGACCCCAACGGCGGCTGGCTGCTCTCCGACGCCATCGCGCGCGGCAGGCGGCTGCGCGACGTCCTCGCCTACGCCGAGGACCCGTGCGGCGCGGAGGACGGCTACTCCGGGCGCGAGGTGCTCGCCGAGTTCCGCCGGGCCACGGGCCTGCGCACCGCCACGAACATGGTGGCCACCGACTGGCGGCAGCTGGGCCACGCGGTGCGCGAGCACGCCGTCGACATCCCCCTCGCCGACCCGCATTTCTGGACGATGAGCGGTTCGGTGCGCGTGGCGCAGCTGTGCGAGGCGTGGGGCCTGACCTGGGGTTCGCACTCCAACAACCACTTCGACGTGTCGCTGGCGATGTTCACCCACGTCGCCGCGGCGGCGCCGGGCGAGATCACCGCGATCGACACGCACTGGATCTGGCAGGACGGCCAGCGGCTCACCCGCGACCCGTACCCGCTCACCGACGGCCACCTGACCGTGCCCGACCGCCCCGGCCTCGGCGTGGAGCTGGACCCGGAGCAGGTTGATGCCGCCCACGAGCTGTACCTGCGCGAGGGTCTCGGCGCTCGCGACGACGCGGCGGCGATGCGGTATCTCGTTCCCGGGTGGACCTTCGATCCGAAGCGGCCCGCACTCGACCGCGCCTGAACGAAAGAGTAGGGAGAACCGATGACCCGGTCCGCCCGGCAGGGCGTGGTCCTGCAGGTCTGCCCGCTGCTGGAGTCGCTGGAGGAGGCGCTTGCCTCGCACCACGAGACCGTGCGCCTCGCCGAGCACACCGACCCGGCCGGCTACCTCGCCGAGCACGGGCACGAGGTGGTGGCCGCCGTGACGAGCGCACGGGTCGGCGTCAGTGACGAGCTGATGGACGCCCTGCCCGAGCTCCGCGCGATCGTCCACTTCGGAGTGGGTTACGAGACCACGGACGTCGCCAGGGCCCGCGCGCGGGGCATCGACGTCAGCAACACGCCGGACGTGCTCACCGACTGCGTCGCCGATCTCGCGGTGGGCGCCCTCATCGACGTGCTGCGCAGGCTCGCCGCCGCCGACCGCTACGTGCGGCGGGGCGAGTGGACCCCCGGCGGCTACCCGCTCGCCACGAAGGTGAGCGGCAAACGGGTCGGGATCCTCGGGCTCGGCCGCATCGGCCGCGCCATCGCGCGCAGGCTGGAGGGTTTCGACACGGAGCTGAGCTACCACTCGCGCAACCCGGTGGAGAGCGTGCCGTACCGCTACGCGTCGTCGCCGGTGGAACTGGCGGATGGGGCCGACGTGCTCGTGATCGCCACGTCGGGCGGCGCGGCCACGCGCGGGCTCGTCTCGGCCGACGTGCTCCGCGCACTCGGCCCCGACGGCTACCTGGTCAACATCGCGCGCGGCAGCGTGGTCGACGAGCCCGCGCTCGTGGCGGCGCTGACCCAGGGCCGGATCGCCGGCGCGGCACTCGACGTGTTCGCCGACGAGCCGAACGTCCCCGCGCCGCTGCTGGAGCTGGACAACGTGCTGCTGCTGCCGCACATCGCCAGCGCCACCCGCGAGACGCGCGAGGCCATGGGCGCGCTGGCCTTCCGCAACCTCCACGCGTTCATGACCGAGGGCACGCTCGTGACCCCGGTCCCGCGGGCCGCCGGATCCTGATTCACTCCGCCCGCGTGTCGATCTGGGCTGCCCGGCTCCGACGTCTCTGATGAGGGCCGCGCGACCGGCGCGGCCACCGGACGGAAGGACCGCCATGACCGGCACCGCACACCGCCGCGTGATCGCCTGGGCCAGCATCTCGATCGACGGCTACACGAGCGGCCCGGATGGGCCGGCGCACGACACGTGGCTGCACCGGCACGCCCTGCGGCAGGAGACCGCCGAGTACTTCGAGGGCGTGTGGCGCGGCGTGGACACGGCGCTGCTGGGGCGCACCAACTACGAGGGGTTCGCGTCGGTGTGGCCTGGGATCACGCGGGATCCCGCGACCGACGAGCGCACCCGCGAGCTGGGCACGTGGCTGGAGACCGTGGAGAAGGTGGTGTTCTCCCGCACGCTGGAGCGCGCGGACTGGCGGAACTCCCGGATCGCCCGTGAACCCGAACGGGAGGTCGCCGCGCTGAAGGCCGCGCCCGGGCGTGACCTCATGGTGCTCAACAGCGCGAGCGTGATCCAGACGCTGCTGAAGGCGGACCTGGTTGACGACCTGCGGTTCGCCGTCGTGCCGACCCTGCTTGGTGGCGGGCTGCGGCTGCTGCCCGAGGGGCTTCCCGCGTCCGGCTGGACGCTGGCGAGCAGCGCGACCCTCGCGCACGGCGCGGTGTGCCTGCACTACCGGCGCGGCTGATCCCGCTCCGGCCAGTTCGCGGTGAGCGCGTCGAGGCCCTCGGCGAGCTGGGCGCTGGTCGGGGTCGCCTCGCGCGGGATGCGGGAGGCGAGCACCGTGCCGAAACCGGCCATGCGCACGACGTCGTCGATCAGCGTGTCGAGGTCGTCGGGCCAGTCGAACTCCGGTTGCGCGATCAGCAGGCTCACGAGGCCGTGCAGCGCCGACCAGAGCCCGACGGCGAGCGACTCGGGACGCCCGCGCATGATCCCGGCCGACACGCACGCCGCCGCGGCCTCGGTGACGTAGCGGAAGCACTCCCGCGCGCCCGGCGACCGGTGGGCCGAGGGCCGCATCAGGAGCACGCGGTACTGCACGGGATGTTCGAGGCCGAACGTCGCGTAGACGCGCCCGCACCGGCCCAGAACACGCAGCGGGTCGTCGACGCCCTCGGAGCGCTCCCGCATCCGGCGTTCCAGCTCGCCCCACGACCGGAGGCACACCGCTTCGAGCAGGTCGTCCCTGTTCGCGAAGTGCAGATAGACCGACGGCGTCGTGACCCCGGCACGCGCGGCGACCGCGCGCAGTGTGAGCGCGCCGTCGGTGCCCGTCTCCACGAGCAGCGACTCGGCGGCCAGCAGGATCTCCTCGCGCAGCTTCTCCCCCTCACCGGGGCGGGCCCGCGAGCGCGTCGAGCTCATCGGCACAGCGTGACAGAGCTGACTTGACACCGTCAACTTGACGCTGTCAATCTGAGCGCATGGGCAGCTTCCATGAGGCCACGGCGCTCACGCGCGAGCCGGGCACCGGCGTCTTCACCGTGGACCTCGATCCCCAGTGGACGGTCGGCGGCCGGATGCACGGCGGCTACCTGCTGGCCGCGATGGCGAGGGCCGCCACGGAGGTCGGCCCGCACGCCCATCCGCACGCGGTCAGCGCGTCGTTCGCGGTGCCGCCGCAGGCCGGGCCCGCGCGGGTGTCGGTGGAGGTGCTGCGCGCGGGCAAGGGGCTGACGCAGTCCCGCGTGCGGCTCGGCCAGGACGGCACCCCGTGCGCCGAGGCGCTCCTGACACTCGGCCCGCTCGCCGACCACGAGCCCTACTGGTCGGGCGTCACGCCGGCGGATCTCCCACCGGAGCACGAGTGCGTGCGCGTTCCGGCCGAGGCGCCCGGCGCGGGCTTCCGGGTGGACCTCATGGAGGTGGTGGAACAGCGGCTCGACCCGCGCCCGCTCGGCTTCCTCGGCGGAACCCCGTCGCGCCAGGGCGAGATCTCGGGCTGGCAGCGGCTCGCGGACGGCTCCGACTGGGACCCGCTGAGCCTGCTGGTGGCGCTGGACCCCGTGCCACCGGTGTCGTACGACCTCGGCATCCCGGGGTGGGCGCCGACCCTGCAGATCAGCGCCTACCTGCGGCGCCCACCGGCTCCGGGCCCCGTGCGCGTCCGGATGCGGGCCGGCGTCGTCGCGGGCGACCGGATGGACGAGGTCGCCGAGGCGTGGGACAGCAAGGACCGGCTCGTAGCCCAGGCGACGCAGCTCGCAGGGGTCCGCCTGCCATAGGGCGCGTCGCCCGACCCGCTGCCCAGTGAGGGGATCGGCAGACGCGCCCTAGCCCTGTCGGGCCTTGTAGCGCGGGTCCCGCTTGTTGAGGACGAACACCTTCCCGTGGCGGCGCACCACCTGCGCACCCGGCTTGTTCTTCAGTGAGCGCAACGACTTCCGGACCTTCACGGCCACTCCCTTCATCGTTGTTGTTGACAACGATTTTCATTATACTCACCCCGGCCGCGAACACCCTCGCGCAGGCGCCGCATCGTGAGGTAGCCTCTCCGCTAGGTCATGAGCGCCAGCGTCAAGCCCCGGCTTGCTGGCCGGCAACCCTCCTACCGTGGTGGGGTGCCCCGGGTGACGACCTGGCTCGCCGGAACAGGCGGGCAAGCGCGGGCCCCTCACCGGGTCCCAGGACCCACCGAGGAGGCCACATGTCCGTCACGTTCGCACCCCCTGCCCTCGCCACCGTCATCCCGCCCGCCGTGCCCGGCACCGCGGGTGACGACCTGCGCGTGCCGCTGGTGACCGGCGGGGAGATCGGCTACGCCAACCTCGACCACGCCGCCAGCGCGCCGTGTCTTTCCGCCGTGCGCAGGGCGGTCGACGAGTTCCTGCCGTGGTACGCGAGCGTCCACCGCGGCGCCGGGTTCGCCTCGCAGGTGTCCACAAAGGTCTATGAGCGAGCCAGGCAGGCCGTTGGCGCGTTCGTCGGAGCGCGGTCGTCCGACACGGTGGTCCTCACGCGCAACACCACCGACGCCCTCAACCTGCTCGCCCGCGCCGTCCCGAAGGGCACGGCCGTGGTGCTGTTCGACACCGAGCACCACGCCGCCCTGCTGCCGTGGCGGGGCAGGCACGTGTACCGCGTGCCTGCCCCGCGCGCCCGGCACGAGGCCGTGCGCGTGCTCGCGGAGACGCTCGGCCGCTGCCCCGAAGGTCCTCGGCTGGTCGTGGTCGCCGGAGCGTCCAATGTGACCGGTGAGGTGCTGCCGATCGCCCAGCTGGCGCAGGCCGCACACGCCGCTGGAGCCCGCATCGCCGTCGACGCCGCCCAACTGGCCCCTCACCGCGCCGTGTCGCTGCGCGAACTGGACGCGGACTACGTCGTCCTATCCGGACACAAGCTCTACGCGCCCTTCGGGGCGGGCGCGCTCGTCGGCAGGGCCGACTGGCTGCGGGCCGCCGAGCCGTACCTGGCCGGTGGTGGCGCCAGCAAACTCGTCACCGGGCACGAGGACGGCCTCGGCGTGGTCTGGAACACCGGGCCGGAACGGCACGAGGCCGGCTCCCCCAACACCGTCGGCGCGTACGCGCTCGGCGTCGCCTGCACGGAACTGGCCTCGGTTCGCGACCGCGTCGAGGCGCACGAGGCGGACCTGCTCGCCCGGCTCGACCGCGGCCTCGCCTCGGTACCGGGCCTGCGTGTCCTCCGGCTGTTCGACGACGATGGCGACCGCGTCGGCACGGTCTCCTTCGCGATCGATGACGTCTCCCCCGGACTGATCGCCGCCGTCCTGTCGGCGGAGCACGGCATCGGCGTGCGGGACGGCGCTTTCTGCGCGCACATCGCCACCCGCAGGCTCATCGCCACGAGCGGCGGCGACGGGCAGCAGGCCGTGCGGGTCAGCGTCGGGCTCGGGACGACACGCGAGCACGTCGACCGCCTGGTGACCGCGCTGCGCGAGATCACGGAAAGGGGCCCGCGGTGGACCTACGCCGAGACCGACGGCCGGTGGGCGCCGAGCCCGGATCCCCGTCCGCTACCGGGTTTTCTCGGCTGAGTCAGGCGGGGTAGAACGGCTCGGTCCGCACGCGGCGCGCGCGGCGTGGACCAGAGACCCCGGGGCGCGTCCTCGACTCGGGCGGCGCAGTGCACGTCCTCAGGCGCGCGGACCAAGCAGGTCGACCGGAACGGAGCACGGCCACCCGCTTGGCCCCGCGCCCCACGCAAACCCATACGACAATTGTGGTCAACGGGAGATAAATCACATGTCGATCTCTGACCGGTAATTCTGCCTTCCCGCCAGTAACTAACTATGAACCTACTTCACAGTACTGTTGTATCTTTCAACAGAACTGAGTTATTGTCCTGCTCCAGCGAAACTCGGGGGAGGAGGAGATTCTTTCGATTGGACGACAAATGAATCAGATCGGCTCGATGACAGAGCTCGGTTTCGGCTGGATAACCCCCGTTCTCTCCTACGTGATGGCTTGTGTCGGCAGCGCGCTCGGGCTCCGGTGCATGGTCCGCGCGCTCGCGGCGGATGGCCGCAGCAGGCGCGGCTGGCTGATCAACGGCGCGATGGCGATCGGCACGGGCATCTGGACGATGCACTTCATCGCGATGCTCGGCTTTGGCGTCACCGGCACCGAGGTGCGCTATGACGTCACACTCACCGTGCTGAGCCTGTTCGTCGCGATCGTCGTGGTCGGCATCGGCGTCTTCGCCGTCGGCTACCTCTCGTCGAGGACCGTCGCCGTGTTGCTCGGCGGACTCGTCTCCGGAATCGGCGTCGCCGCAATGCATTACCTCGGGATGGCGGCTATGCGCCTGTCCGGAGACGTCAGCTACGACCCCGTCGTGGTGGCGCTGTCGGTGATGATCGCCATCGCCGCGGCGACGGCGGCGCTGTGGGCGACGCTGACGATCCGGGGCCCCGTGGCGGCCGTCGGCGCCTCGCTGGTGATGGGCGTCGCCGTGAGCGCGATGCACTACACGGGCATGGCAGCCGTCGAGGTCGACGTGCACGCGACGCACGCAGCCACCCCGGGCGCTACACCGATGCAGTTCATCTTCCCGCTGACCGTCGTGCTCGGTTCCTATCTGTTCCTGACCTCGGCTTTCGTCGCACTTTCCGCCCGGCCGTCGCAAATCACCGACGAGGTGGAAAAATCATCGGAGCGGGCCGGTTCCCGGCTCGCCCTCTGACGAAGCCCGCGAATTTACGTCGCGTCGCACCCTGATTTTAATTTGCTCCCAGATGGAGAATGCATGTCCGTGCGTCACGGTTTGCACGCCGCAGAAACGCGCCCGCAACCAGTTCTGCTACGGTTACGCCCGAAAACTATTCGGGCGAAGATCGTCGCCCTGCTGCTGGTCCCGGTCGTCTCGCTCATGGTGCTGTGGGCACTGGCGACCGTGTCCACGGTGCAGGACGCGTGGACATTGCGGCAGGCCAGGGAGCTGACCACCGAGCTCTCCGGGCCCGTGGACGGCCTCGTCGGCGGCCTTCGCGCCGAGCGCGCCGCCGCCGTGCTGCTCGCCCGGCCCGACGCCGGGGCGGAGGCCGAGCTGGACCGGCGACGCGCGGACACCGAGGCCGCGCTGCACGCGCTGCGCACCGGGGTCGCCCTCACGAGCGCCGACATCGCGAGCCTCGCCCCGCACGTCAGCGAACGACTGGGCGCCATCGAGGAGGCGCTGACGCGCCTGCGCGCCAGCGAGGGCGCCCGCGACTGGCAGGCCGCCTTCACCGGCTACTCCACCGCCATCCAGGAGGTGTTCTCCCTCGACGCCACGCTCGCGAACGTCCAGAGTGGACTGCCGGAGAACGCGGTGCTGCCGCTAGCCCGCCTCGGCGAGATGCTGGCGAGGCAGGACGCCGTGGTGACGTCCGCCCGGGCCGCGGGCGAGCTGACGGCGGACCAGGGCCGCGCGTTCGGCGACGCCGTCGGCGCGCAGCGGTTGCTCGCCACCGATCTCAGCACGGGGTTCGAACCGGCCGCGCTGCCCGGGTACGAGCGGCTGCTCGCCGACGACTCGTACCGTTCCCTCACCGCGCTCCAGGACGAGATACTGACCGACCCCACCGGGAGCGCCGCTGCCGGCACCGCGTTCGGCGGCCGCTGGAGCGCCGCGATGGAGTCGGTGAGCCGAGACCTCGGTGCGGTGCGGGCGGCGGCCTCGGCCTCTGCTTCCGCCGCGGCGGAGCAGGCGGGTGACTCGGCGCTGACGCGCGGCGCGGTGACCGTGTCACTCGGTCTGCTCGCGGTCGTCCTCGCGCTGGTGATCTCCGTGCGCATCGGCCGGCAGCACGTGCTGGAGCTTGTACGGCTCAGGGACTCGGCGCTCGAGCTGGCCCGCAATCGCCTGCCGAGGGCCATGCAGCGGCTGCGGGCGGGCGAGAAGATCGACGTCGACGACGTGCCGGTGGTCCCGCCCGGCGACGGCGAGATCGGCGAGGTCGGCAGCGCGCTCAACGCCGTGCAGGGCGCCGCCCTGCGAGCGGCGGCCGAACGCGCCGAGCTGCTCACCGGCGTCTCGGGCGTGTTCGTCACGCTGGCCCGGCGCAGCCAGTCCCTGGTGCACCGCCAGCTCAGCCTGCTCGACACGATGGAGCGGCGCATCGAGGATCCCGCCGACCTTGAGGACCTGTTCCGCCTCGACCACCTCGCCGCCCGCATGCGCAGGCACGCCGAAGGGCTCATCATCATGTCCGGCGCCACGCCGGGCCGGGTGTGGAGCGAGCCGGTTCCGCTGCTGACCGTGCTGCGCGCCGCCGTGGCCGAGGTCGAGGAGTTCCAGCGTGTCGAGGTGCGCCGGATGCCCGACGTAGCGGTGCAGGGCTCGGCCGTCGCCGACCTGACCCACATGGTCGCCGAGCTGGTGGAGAACGCGACGTCGTTCTCGCCGCCGAACACAACGGTGCTGGTGCACGGCGAACCCGTCGGCGCGGGCTTCGTCGTCGAGATCGAGGACCGCGGTCTCGGCATGCGGCCGGAGTCGATGGCCGAGGCCAACGGGCGGATCGCCGAGGCACACCAGCTCGACCTGTTCGACCGCGACCAGCTCGGCTTCTTCGTGATCAGCAGACTCGCCAACCGGCAGGGCATCTCGGTGACGCTGCGCCGCTCCGCCTACGGCGGGACCACCGCGGTGCTGCTGCTGCCCAACTCGATCCTCACGACGATCGCCGAGCCGGAGGCCCCGGTGCGCGGCGCCGTCGTCACCAGGCAGCCCGCCGCGGTCGCCGCCGCGCCCGAACCCACCCCGGCCGGTCCGGCTCCCGATCGGCCGCCGCCCGCTCCCCCACGGCCGGCGCGGCAGCTCGCGCCGGGTCCCGAGAATCCGCCACCCATCGTGGACGGTGAGACCGGCGGCCTGCCCAGGCGCAGGAGGCAGGCCAGCCTCGCGCCGGGTCTGCGCACCGAGACGGAGCGGTCCGCTGGCCCGGCCCCGGCACCGCAAGGCTCTCCCGAGCAGGCGCGCGCGACGATGTCCGCCCTGCAGCGGGGCTTCATCCGAGGGCGCAACGAGTGAGGCGTCCTGTGGCAAACATGGAGGAGAACGGATGGTCGAGGCCACCGACAGCAGCCAGGAGCTGAGCTGGCTCCTGGACGAGATGGTGGGCAACGCGCCCCGCGTCAGGCACGCGCTGCTGCTGTCCGACGACGGGCTGCCCATGGCCACGTCGACGGGCATGAGCAGGGAGGAGGGCGAGCACCTCGCGGCCGTCGCGTCGGCGTTGAACAGCCTGGCCAAGGGCGTCGGCAGGCAGTTCGACGCCGGCGCCGCCCGGCAGACGATGGTGGAGCTGGAAGGCGGGTTCCTGTTCGTGATCACGGCCGGCGGCGGCACGTGCCTCACGGCCTTCGCGGAGGCCGGCAGCGACATCGGGCTCGTCGCCTACGAGATGGCCCGCCTGGTGGGCCGGGTCGGCGAGCACCTCTACACCGCACCACGCGCGAACGGCCACCCGGTGCTGCAGGAGGGAACCGGCCCGTGAGCGAAACCGGGCGCTGGTACGGCGACGAGTCGGGTCCCATGGTGCGGCTGTACGCGCTGACGAAGGGGCGCGCCCGCCCGGTCGGCGAGTACCTGGACGTCATCGCCCTCGTGCTGGCGGGCACCCGCCCCGAGTACGACCTGACGCTCAGCCCCGAACAGGCAACGATCCTCGAACTGTGCCGCGACCGCGCGCTGTCGGTGGCCGAGGTCGCCGCCAGGGCCGGGCTCCCGCTGAACGTCGCCCGCATCCTCATCGCCGACCTGCTCGACGCCGGTCACGTCCGCGTCACCCAGCCGAATCCACCGGGCAGACTGCCCAACGACCAGATCCTGAGGGAAGTCCTCGATGGCCTTCGTGCGCTCTGAGCGGCCGACCCGCCGCGCCCCGTTCACCGCCCTGAAGATCGTGATCGCCGGAGGCTTCGGCGCGGGCAAGACGACCATGGTGGCAGCGGTGAGCGAGATCCGCCCGCTGCGCACCGAGGAGTCCCTCAGCCAGGCCGGAGCCCGGATCGACGACACCAACGGCGTCGAGCGCAAGACCACGACGACCGTCGCGATCGACTTCGGCCGGATCACGTTCGACGAGCGGCTGTCGCTGTACCTGTTCGGCACCCCGGGCCAGGACCGGTTCTGGTTCCTCTGGGACGACATCAGCCACGGCGCGCTCGGCGCCGTGGTGATCGCCGACACCCGGAGGCTCGAGGACTGCTTTCCCTCGGTCGACTACTTCGAGCGGCGCGGGATCCCGTTCGTGATCGCGGTGAACTGCTTCGACGGGTCCCGGCGGTACCGGGTCGAGCAGGTCGCCGCGGCGCTCGATCTCGACCCCGGCACGCCGGTGCTGCTGTGCGACGCGCGTGACCGCACCTCCGCCAAGGAGGTGCTGATCGCCGTGGTCGAGCTG
This sequence comes from Prauserella endophytica, assembly GCF_005146945.1. GTDB lineage: Bacteria > Actinomycetota > Actinomycetes > Mycobacteriales > Pseudonocardiaceae > Prauserella_A > Prauserella_A endophytica. Next base: position 56,766 of record NZ_SWMS01000003.1, on the reverse strand, counting down.
GCACGGCGACAGCACCACGCCAACGCCAACGCCAACGGTCGCTAGCTCCGGCTCAGCGGTGCCGGAGCCGCCTGCGCCTGCGCCGTCGACCGGCTCCGGCACGGGGTCTCCGGCTCCGCCACCGGCACGCGAGCCGCCTCCGAGGTACTCGTCAGTCGAAGCGCTCGTACCTGGGGTCGCTGGCGGGCAGCGGCAGCGCGGGCTCACCCTCCAGGATCTTGCTCATCGCGCCGAACCACGTGCGTGCCGGCGTCTTGCCGCCGAACATGTTGCCGCTGTCGGCGGGGACGGCGCTGACGTTGCCGGGCCCGCCGTCGTAGAGACCGCCGTTGGGCACGTCGGGCCGGAACACCATCGCCGCGCCCGCGAGCTGCGGCGTGGCGCCGAGGAACGCCGCGGAGCCGTTGACCTGTGTCGTACCGGTCTTGCCGATCATGGGCCGGTTCCAGCCGACGCCCTGGGCGGCGGCCGCCGCCGTGCCGCCGGGCAGGTCGTCCTTGCTCATACCCACGGCGAGTGTGTTGGCGAGCCCCTCCGGCACCGCCTGCTCACACGGCTGTTCCTTGATCGGCACCGGGTTGCCGTCGCGGTCGGTCATCTCGCCGATCGGCGTCGGCGGGCACCACACGCCGCCGCTCATGATCGTCGCGGCCACGTTGGCGAGTTCCAGCCCGCTCGTGGGGCTCACGCCGAGGGTGAAGGAGCCCTTGCCGGGAGAGTTCGCGGTGGGCCCGAAGAACTGGGTCTGGCTCTGGCTCAGCTCCTGGCTCTCCGCCTCGGGGTTCACCGGGCCGCCGTTCGCCGCGTTGGACGCCATCGTCTTGCGCAGGCCGAGCTTGCTGGCCATGTCGACGACGGCCTTCATGCCCGCCTGTTCCTCGAGGATCACGAAAGCCGTGTTGGGCGAGGTCTGCAACGCGGTCTGCAGCGTCATCGAGCCGCTGCCGCCCTCGGTCGCGTTGGTGACGCAGTAGCCGCGCGTGTAGGGCGCGATGTAGGGGCACGGCGCGGGACTGCCGCTGAACACCTGCGACACGTAGGAGCTCGGCGACTGGATCGTGTCGTAGATCCCCACCTTGCCCGTCGCCATCGCCGCCGCGGCGGTGAAGATCTTGTAGCTCGACCCGGCGCCGGTCACGTTGGCGACGTCGGAGGGCAGCGAGTACTCGGTCTGCCCGGCGCTCGCGTCGGGCCCGTAGTCGCGGTTGGCTGCCAGCGCCACCACCTCGTGGCGGTCCTGGCCCGGCTTCACCAGCGACAACGTGTTGGCGACGTTGTCCTCCATCTTGCCGACCTGTTCCTCGGCCGACTGCTTGGCGAGGTGGTTGGCCTCCCGGTCGAGCGTCGTGCGGATCGTGTATCCGCCGGTGTAGAGGTCGTCCTTCGTCATGCCCTGCTCGAGCAGGTAGTCCTCGACGTACTGGCAGAAGAACCCGTGCTCGGGACCCGCGCCCACGCAGTTCGCGGCGGGCTTCTCCGGGCCGTTCGGCACCACGCCGAGCGGCTCCGCCTTGAGCCGTTCGGCGTCCTCCTCGGACAGCTTGCGGTTCTCGACCATCTTGTCGAGCACGAAGTTCCGCCGCTCCGTGGCCCGCTCCGGGTTGTTCCACGGGTCGTTGGCGACAGGGTTGTTGACCATGCCGGCCAGCAGCGCGCCCTGCGTGACGGTGAGCTTGTCCGGCGTGGTGCCGAAATAGGCGTGCGCGGCGGCGCCGACGCCGTAGATCTGCCGGGAGAACTCGACGACGTTGAGGTAGCCGGCGAGGATCTCCTCCTTGCTCATCTTCGTCTCGAGCTGGATCGCGACGCGCGCCTCCTTGAGCTTGCGCGCGATGGTCGCCTCCTGCGCCCGCTGCTGACCGAGCTGGTCGTCGCGGTAGGTGACGTTGATGAGGTAGTTCTTCACGTACTGCTGGGTCAGCGTCGAGGCGCCCTGTGTGTCGCCGCCGGAGGTGTTGCTGATCGCCGCGCGCAGCGTGCCCTTCCAGTCGACTCCGTGGTGCTCGTAGAAGCGCCTGTCCTCGACCGAGATCAGGGCCCACTTCATGGCCTCGGAGATCTGGTCCGGCGTGGTCGGTATGCGGTACTGGTCGTACAGCGTCGCGATCGGGTTGCCCTCCCGGTCGGTGACGGTGGTCACCAGCGGCGGCGGGTCGTCGGCAAGGTCCGAGGACATGGACTCCACGGTGTCGCTCGCCTCGTTCGACATCACCCCCGCGGCGCCGACGACCGGGAACAGGATCCCCGCCACCAGCACGCCGGCGAGCAGACACAGACCGAGCATTTTGAAAAGGCCGTCCCGCATACGCACGTGCGCAAGGGTACGCAAGGCGACGTTGGCTTCCGGTGATCCCCTGACCTCACCGTGTCGCCACCGCGTGGGGTATCGGCGGCCACAGGCCCAGCGCGAACGCGGCAACGTCGGCGGCCAGCGCGGCGGGCACGTCCCAGGCGACGAGGTGCCCGGCATCGGGGTAGGTGACGAGCCGTGCCCCCGGCGTGGCGGCGACCAGCCGCTCCTGCTCCCCGCGGCCGAGGAGGGTGTCGCGCTCGCCCCACAGCACCAGCGTCGGCACGGTGATCACACCGGTCTCGGTCGGCGCCTCGGCCCCGGTCAGCCCGGCGAGCACGGCGCGCCAGACGTGCGCGGGCAGTTTCGCGTTCTCGGCCACCATCTCCCCGACGAAGGACTCCGGCAGCGCGGCCGTCACCGGGATGGCGCCCAGCACCGCCCTGGCGAGGTCCGGACCCACCGGATCGGTCATGCGCTCGACCGTGGCGGCGAACGGCGGCCGCACACCGTGCAGCCCTCGCGGCGCACCCGCGAGCACGAGCCCCAGTACCCGGCCGGGCCGGTCGATCGCGCAGCGCTGCGCGACGAGCCCGCCGCTGGAGTGCCCGAGCAACACGGCTCGCTCTAGCCCCACGGCGTCGAGAAACGCGGGCACGTCGGCGGCGAAGTCGGCGAGCGCGTAGCCGTGCTCGGGCTTGGTGGAGTCGCCGTGGCCGCGCGGGGTCACCGCGTACACGTGCAGCGCACCGGGCAGGTACGGCAGCAGCGGTTCGTAGAACCGATGCGAGTCGGCGTAGCCCGGCAGCAGCACCACGGGCACGCCGGAGCGCTCGCCCCGCTCCGCGAACGCGAGGGTGACGCCGGTGGCGAGCGCGACCCGGCGAGTGGCGGGCGGTGCGCTCATGACCACGTGACCGTGACGGCGACCGGCTCTCGCAGGGCGAGGTAGACGGGGCACCGGTCGAGCCACGCCTGGCGCAGCGTCTCCAGGCGTGGCTCCGGATCCGGCGAGTCGAGCCGGATGTCCAGCGACATCCCCGCCAGCCGCGGTTCGGCGCCCGCGACCCCGGCGAGTCCGCGCAGGTCCTCCTCGCACCGGGCCACCGCCGTCACGTCGTGGAGCCGCACGTCACACTGTGGCGCGAGGACGTCCCGGATGAACGCCACCGCACCCGCGGCCAGCCCGCCCAGCAGGTACAGCGTGGGGCTGGGCGCGCAGTTGCCGCCGCCGACCGCCCTCGGCAGGTCGGCGTACCACGCGAACGGGCCGCCCTCCACCCGCACGCGTTGCTCCCCGGGCATCGGGGTCGCGGTGGCCGAAGGCGCGGACGCGGCCGAAGCCGGGTCCGCCGTGAGTTTGGCCAGGTGCTCCTCGAGAACGACACTCAGCACGGCGGCCTCCCGGTCACACTCGTGGCCACGCGGCCGGATCACACGGGCGCCTACGGTCACTGTGGACGGTCGCGACCGGCCTCGGACCTTCAGTGTCGTCCCGGTCGCGCCTGTTCACAAGGGTCGCGTGGTGCGATACTCCGGCGATGGGTGAGCTGGCCGCGCTGGTGCGGGCGGAACGGCTGAGCCTCGCGGACTTCCTCGAGGGCCTGGCGCCGGACGACTGGGCGGTGCCGTCCCTGTGTGCGGGGTGGACGGTGCGCGACGTCGCCGCGCACCTGGCGTGGGCGCCGGTGCAGGGCCCCCGGGAGATGCTGGGGCTGCTCCTGCGCAGTGGCTTCCGGGTCAACCGGCTCAGCGCCGACGCCGCACGGCGCTGGGCGGAGCGGGGCAGGGACGCGATCCTGGCGCAGCTGCGCGAGAACGCGGCCAGTGGAGCGCGCCCGGCGGGCACCCCCGAGACGGCCGCGCTCGCCGACGCCGTGGTGCACGCCCTCGACATCCGCCGCCCGCTCGGCCGGGCCGGCCCACTCGACCCGGCCGCGTTCCCGATCGTGGCCGACCTCTTCGCCACGATGCGGTGGCCGATGACGATCACGATCGGCGGCAACGCGCGCGAAGCGATGCGCGGGCTGCGGCTGGTCGCCTCCGACCTCCCGTGGTCGCACGGCAGCGGTCCCGAGGTGAGGGCCACGGCCGAGTCACTGTTGCTGGTGCTCACCGGCAGGCCCGTGGCCGACGACGAGCTGTCCGGCACCGGCGCGAGCACGCTGCTGGCCCGGCTCCGCTGACCCCCGGTGCGCTGCGCCGGCGGCGCACCGATTGAATGCGCGAGTCAGCCAGTTGCGGGCGAAAGCCCAGAATCGGAGGGTCACCGTGGCCGACGCTTCACGTGACGTCGAACGCTTCTACTCCACGAGCGAGGTGGTGGCGAAACTGCGCCGCCTCGCCGACGCGCTGGAGAACGAGACGCCGTTCCGGATCCAGATCGCCGGCGAGCGGATCCGCGTGCCCGCGCGTGCCGAGTTCTCCGTCGAGCACGAGCGGGGCGACGGCGAGGAGGAGATCGAGTTCCAGCTCAAGTGGACGCTCACCGAGGAGAGTGACGACGAGGACGGCGAGCAGCCGGTCGTCTGAGGTGGTGCCGGGTCTCCTGGGCGGCGTCGTCCGGGAGACCCGCACACCTCCGAGATAGGTTTAACCAATCGCTTGACATGCAGATAACCCGCGCCTAATGTGGCCGCATTGGTTAAACCAAAGCCCTACATGGAGGTGGGTGCATGGGCGTGGACCTCTCCTTCCTGGTCCGCAGCCTCGCCGAGCAGGCGACCCCCGAGCCCGAGACCGGCCGGCTCCGCCTGCCCACGGAACGGGAGCTCGTGACCTCGCTGGAGGTCAGCAGGGGAACGCTGCGCGAGCAGCTGTCGATGCTCGAGATGCTGGGCTTCCTCGATCGCACGCAGGGCCGGGGCTCGTACCTCGGCGCTCCCGACGCGACCTTCTTCCAGCTCTACTTCGACCTCTCCAGCCAGCTGGGCCATCTGAGCGGCAACCAGTTCCGCTCCGCCCGCGAGATGCTGGAGATCTCCGTCGCCGAGGCCTCGGCCCGCCTCGCCACCGCCGACGACGTCGACGACCTGCGCGGCCTCGTCGACGACATGGTGCGCGCCAGCAGCGAGGGCGACGACGACCGCGCGCTCGAGGCCGACCTGGAGTTCCACCGGCGCCTCTTCCACATCGTCGACAACCCGATTTTCAGCCTGCTGCACGACGGGCTGAGCCACGTGCTGCGCACCGAGGTGATCGACCGGCGCCGCGCGGCGGTGGAACGGGAACCGCTCACCGAGGGCAAGACCCGCGTGATCGACACCGTCCACTACGGAATCGTCGAGGCCGTCGGCGAGCGCGACGGCGAGGGCGCCCGCACCGCCATGCGGCGCCACTTCGACGTCTGGGCGTCGCTCACCGGCACCGGCTGACCCACGACCCCACTCCCCAACGCCCCGCTCAGCGGCATCGAGCGCGGGTGTGGCTGCCCCCTACCCGAAAACAGGAGAACCTCCATGAGCGAATCCGCCGTCGTGTTCGTCGGCGCAGGCGCGATCGGCAGGCCGATGGTGAGCCGCGTGGCCGCCGCCGGGCACACCGTCGTCGCCGTCGACCCCGTTCCACAGGCCAGGGAATGGGCCTCGGACAACGGAATCCCCGCGGTCGCGGCGTTCGCCGAGGCGCCGCGCTCGGAGTTCGTCGTCGTCATGGTGGCGAGGCCGGGCCAGCTGGCGGCACTCGTCGGCGAGGCGCTCACCGGCGACGTGACCGGGCAGCGCTGGATCGTCATGAGCACGGTCGGCCCCGACTCCGTCCGCGAGCAGGCCGCGCGGCTCACCGCGGCCGGCGCCCGCGTGCTCGACGTCCCGGTCACCGGCGGCGTCGCCCGCGCCCGCACCGGCGAGCTGACGCTCTTCGCCTCGGGCCCGGCGGACGAGATCGCGGCCGCGCGCCCGGTGCTGGACTGCTTCGGCACCGTGCGTGAGGTCGGCGCCGCGATCGGCGACGGCCAGGCCATCAAGGTCGTCAACCAGCACCTGTGCTCCGTCCACATCGTCGCCGCCGCCGAGGCGCTCGCGCTGGCCGGCAGGCTCGGCCTCGATCGCGAGCAGGTGCTCTCACTCGTGGAGCAGGGCGCGGCAGGCTCGTGGATGCTGTCGGACCGCGGTCCGCGCATGCTCCAGGGCACCGACGTGGAGGTGACGAGCACGATCGGGATCTTCGTCAAGGACAGCGACCTGGTCGCCTCGGCGGCCCGCGGTGCGGGCGCCGAGACTCCGCTGCTCGACGTCGCAAGGGAGCACTACGACCGCGCGGCCGCCGCCGGGCTCGTCCAGCGGGACGACTCGCGCGTCATCGAGACCTACGCCGGGACCGAGTAGAAGGAGCCGTCATGTCCGCTGTCCCCGATTCCCGCAAGGACAACCCGGCCAAGGTGTCGGTGGCCTCGATGATCGGCACCGCCGTGGAGAGCTACGACTTCTTCATCTACGGCACCGCGTCGGCCGCCTACTTCGGCAACGTGTTCTTCCACTCCGGCAACGACCTCATCGGTGTGCTGGCCTCCTTCGCCACCCTCGCGGTCGGCTTCTTCTTCCGCCCGCTCGGCGGCTACCTCGCCGGGCACTACGGCGACCGGATCGGCCGCAAGAAGGTCCTGCTGTGGTCGCTCACCGTCATGGGCATCGGCACCGTCCTCATCGGACTGCTGCCGACCTATGGGCAGGTGGGCGCGCTCGCGCCGATCCTGCTGATCCTGCTGCGCATCCTGCAGGGCATCGGCTTCGGTGCCGAATGGGGCGGCGCCGTGCTGATGGCCGTGGAGCACTCCCCCGAACGCAAGCGCGGCTTCTACGGCGCCGTGCCGCAGATCGGGATCCCCGCGGGCCTCCTGCTCGCCAACGGTGCGTTCCTGCTGTCCGAGGCGCTGTTCGACGGCGACTGGGCATGGCGCATGCCGTTCCTGTTCTCGATCGTCATGATCGCGGCCGGCATGTTCATCCGGATGCGGATCTCCGAGTCGCCCGAGTTCACCGAGATGAAGGAGCGCAAGGAGATCCGCAAGGCGCCGGCGCTCGACGTGATCCGGCGCGACTGGCGGGTCATCGTGCGCATCATGGCGCTGCGGCTTGCCGAGACCGGTGGCTACTACGTCACCACGAGCTTCCTGCTGTCCTACGTGGTGCTGGCCTCGCTCACCGACAAGGAGAGCGTGCTCATCGGCACGATGGTCGGCTCCGCGCTCGGCCTCGGCAGCCACCTGCTGTTCGGCGCGCTGTCGGACCGGATCGGCCGCAAACCGGTGTTCCTCATCGGCTCGCTGTTCACGATCGCGTTCGGCATCCCGATGTTCCTGATGGTCAACACCGGCGCGCTGATCATGGTGATCGTCGCGGTCACGCTCAGCCTGCTGTTCTCGCACGACCCGATCTTCGCCGTCGAGTCGTCGTGGTTCTCCGAGCAGTTCCCGCGGGACGTGCGCTCGTCGGGCATCTCGCTGGGCTACAACGGCGCGTCGATGGTCGCCGGGCTGCTGCCGTTCCTCGCGACGGCGCTGTACGGCTGGATCGGCTGGACCGGTCCGGCGCTCCTGTTCGTCCTGCTGGGCGTGGTCTCCACCGTCGCCGCCGCGTTCACGCGGGAAACCGCGCCGGTCAGGACCGGTGCCACCACCGTCGAGGACGCCGACCGGCCCGCCGCGGCCGTGAGCTGAAAGGAACAACCGACACCATGACCACCACCAGGGCCGAGAAGGTGCGGGACGCGGCGTACCGCATGCGCCACCACATCCTCGACATGGGCGAGGTGCAGGGGCAGGGCTACGTCGGACAGGCACTCGGCGTCGCCGACCTGCTCGCCGTGACCTACGTGGACCAGCTGCGCTTCCGCGCCGACGACCCGCACTGGCCGGAGCGTGACCGGTTCCTGCTCTCCACCGGGCACTACGCGATCGCGCTCTACGCGGCACTCGCCGAGGCCGGGACTGTGCCGGTGACCGAGCTGGAGACTTACGGCTCCGACGGTTCCCGTCTGCCGATGTCGGGCATGGCTTCCTACACGCCCGGCATGGAGATCTCCGGCGGCTCGCTCGGCCACGGGCTGACCGTCGCGGTCGGCATGGCACTCGGCCTGCGCCTGAAGGGCCGGGAACAACGCGTCTTCAACTTCCTCTCCGACGGCGAGCTCGACGAGGGCTCGACGTGGGAGGCCGCGATGGGCGCAGCCCACCACCAGCTGGGCCTGCTCACCGCCATGGTCGACATGAACGCGCTGCAGGCCGACGGCCCCACCGAGAATGTGCTCGGCATCGAGCCCGCCGAGGAGAAGTGGGAGGCGGCGGGCTGGTTCACGCAGCGCGTCGACGGCAACGACATCGACGCGCTGCTGGCCGCCTTCGACGCCGCCGCCGAGCAGGCGCGGCCGGTGGGCAGGCCGTCGGTGATCCTCTGCGACACCAGGATCGGCCGGGGCGTGCCGCTGCTGGAGACCAGGGAGAAGGCGCACTTCATGCGCATCGACGAGGACGAATGGCAGCTGTGCCGCGAGCAGCTGTCCGAGGGATACGAGGGAGCACGATGACCACCGCCACCAAGCGCCTCACCACGTCGGCGATGATCGCGTCGTTCGCCGATCCCGGCCAGCGGACCACGAGCGCCCCGTTCGGGCACGCGCTGGCGGCTCTCGCCGAGCGCGACGACCGGATCGTCGGCCTCACCGCGGACCTCGGCAAGTACACCGACATGCACGTGTTCGCGCAGGCCCACCCGACGCGGTTCTTCCAGCTGGGCATGGCGGAACAGCTGCTCTTCGGCGCCGCGGCCGGCATGGCGGAGGTGGGCCTCGTGCCGTTCGCCTCCACCTACAGCGTGTTCGCCGCCCGGCGCGCGTACGACTTCCTGTGCCTCGACATCGCCGAGCCGAACCTCAACGTCAACATCGTCGGCGGCCTGCCCGGGCTCACCACCGGCTACGGGCCGAGCCACCAGGCGACCGAGGACGTCGCGATCTTCCGCGGCATGCCGAACCTCACGATCGTCGACCCGTGCGACTCGGTGGACATCGAGCAGGCGGTGCCGCAGCTGGCCGCCGCAGAGGGGCCGACGTACCTGCGGCTGCTGCGCGGCAAGGTGCCCACGGTGCTCGACGAGTACGACTACACCTTCCGGCTCGGCAAGGCCGCCGTGCTGCGCGACGGCGCCGATGTCGTGTTCGTCTCCAGTGGACTGATGACCATGCGTGCCCTGCAGGCGGCCGAGCGGCTGGCCCGGCACAAGGTGGACGTCGCGGTGGTGCACACCCCCACGATCAAGCCGTTCGACGCCGGGACGGTGCTGGCCGAGGTGGACAGCGACCGGCTCGTGGTGACCCTGGAGAACCACACCGTGGTGGGCGGCCTCTTCGAGACGGTCGCCTCCGCCGTGGTCTCCCGGGGTCTCGGCAAGCGCGTGGTGCCGATCGCGCTGCCCGACGAGTTCCTCGCCGCGGGCGCGTTGCCCACCCTGCACGAGCGCTACGGCCTCGCCACCGACACCGTGGTGACGAAGGTGCTCGGCGAGCTGGACCGCTGACCCTCTCCCGCGCGTGGCCCGCTCAGCTGAGCAGGCCACGCGCGGCGAGGTTGCGCATCAGCGCCGTGACCCCGTAGGTCCACGGTGGACAGTCGTCACAGAACCGGACGTCGTGCGTGAGAGTGCCGAGCTGGGGCGCCGAGATGCGCACGAGGTCGCCCTCCTTGTGCGTGAACCCGCCGCCGGGCTCGTCGCGGTCGGCCACGGGGGCGAACATCGTGCCGAGCATGAGCACCACGCCGTCCGGGTACTGGTGCTGCGGCCCGATCAGCTGGGCTACCAGGTCGGCCGGGTCCCTGCTGATCTCGCTGTGCGCCGAGGAACCGGTGAGCGTGAAGCCGTCCAGGCCCGTCACCTCCAGCGTGACCGTGGTGGTGCGGACGTCGTCGAGGCCGAACGTGTCGTCGAAGAGCCGGACGAACGGGCCCAGCACGCACGAGGCGTTGTTGTCCTTCGCCTTCGGCAGCAGCAGCGCGGAGCGGCCCTCGTAGTCGCGCAGGTTCACGTCGTCGCCGAGGGTGGCGCCGACGATCCGGCCCGCCGAGTCGACGAGCAGCGCGATCTCGGGCCCCGGGTTGTTCCACTCCGACGTGCGCAGCACCCCGGCGCTGCCGCCGGTGCCGAGCGAGGACAGCGGCAGCGCCTTGGTGAAGATCTCGGCGTCCGGCCCGATCCCCACCTCCAGGTACTGGCTCCACTCCCCGCGCTCGACGAGCAGCCGCTTGAGCTCGGCCGCCTCGGCGGAGCCGGGCCGTAGCCGGGAGAAGTCCGAGCCGACGAGCTCGCCGATCTCCCGCCGGATCTCCGCCGCCGCGCCGGGGTCTCCGAGCGCGCGTTCCTCGATCAGCCGTTCCAGCATCGAGATCGCGAACGTCACGCCCGCGGCCTTCACCGGCTGGAGGTCGACGGGTGCGAGGAACCGCGCTCGCGCCGGATCGCCGGGATGGGTGACCGTGTTGGCGAGCAGTTCGTCCACGTCGCCGAGCCGCTCGCCGTCGGTCTCGGCGAGCGCCCGCGCGGGGTCGCCGGCCTGCGCGAGGTCGGCGACAGTCGCGAACCGGTGCGACACGTCCACCACCCCGTCGGCGCGGACGGCGACCGGCGACGGCCCGGCGACGGCCGGGTTCCATGCCCGGCCGAGCAGGGTCCCGGCGAACCCGTCAGCGGGCAACGTCGCGTCGGCGGTCAGCTCAAGCAACGAGTTGGCGGCCATGGCACCTGCTTCCGGTCGGCTCGGGCGGTTCCGGCACCGAGCATGTCCGGCCAGGACCGGATGATCAAGACCCGGACGCTCAACCGTCGAGCGCGGCGAGCCTCCCGCCCGCGAGTCCCCCGCTCCCGCCCGCGAGTCCCCCGCTCCCGCCCGCGAGTTCCCCGCTCCCGACGGCGAGTTCCGCGTTCGGCACCGCGAGGTGCCCGTCCCGCAGCGCACGACTCGCGGGCCCGAGCGCACGACTCGCGCTGCGTCAGGGGGTCAGGGGGTCAGGATGGCGCGGCCGCGGATTCGGCCCGCGTCGAGATCGTCCAGTGCGTCCTGGAACCTCTCGAGCGGGTACTTGCTGGTGTGCAGGCGGACACGGCCCTGCGCGGCGAGCACCATCAGCTCGCAGAGGTCGGTGTAGGAGCCCACGAGGTTGCCGATGAAGTTGATCTCCGTGGAGATGATGTCGATGGTCGGCACGTCGATGTTCTCGCCGTACCCGACCACGTGGTAGTCGCCCGCCCTGCGCAGCATCGCGACGCCGTCCCCGGTCGCGCCGCCCTCGCCCACGAAATCGAGCACCACCTCGGCGCCATCGCCACCGGTGAGCCCGAGCACCTCGTCCACCTGTCCGCCCGAGGCCACCACGCCGTGGTCGGCCCCGATCGAAACGGCCAGCTTCACGGCGTCGGCGTTGCGGTCCACCACGATCAGCTCCGCCGCGGTGATCGCCCTGAGCACCTGGATGCCGATGTGCCCGAGCCCGCCCGCGCCGATCACCACGCACCGGTCCCCCGGCCGCAGCGTGCGCGCCGCCTTGGCGGCGGCGTGGTAGGCGGTGAGCCCGGCGTCGGCGAGCGCGGCCACGTCGGAGGGCTCCAGCGAGTCGTCGATCCGGACGACACTGCGCGCGGACGTCTTGAGGTACTCGGCGTACCCGCCATTCGTGTCGATGCCGGGGAACGCCGACTGTGCGCAGTGGACGTCGTCGCCGGCGCGGCACGCCCGGCAGAGCCCGCACGTGATGAGCGGGTGCACGATCACCTTGTCGCCCTCCGCCACGTTGGTGACGGCGCTGCCGACGGCGTGCACCCAGCCCGCGTTCTCGTGCCCGATCGTGTAGGGCAAGGTCACGCCGGACTTCTCCGCCCACTGGCCTTCGAGGATGTGGATGTCGGTGCGGCACACGCCCGCACCGCCGATCCTCACGATGACGTCGTGCGGGCCCGTCACCTCAGGGGCGGGAACGTCCGCCAGCTCGAGGTTCCTGCCGTAGCCGACGACCTGTACTGCCTTCATGATGCCTTCGTCCTTACCGTGGTGGTGGAAAACGGCTCGGGCGCGCGAGGCGCCTGGTCTTCTCCGGAACCGGGGTAGCGGGTGCGCAGCAGCCCCCGGCAGAAGTGGGCGTTGCCGTCGATGGAGATCCGGATCGAGCGCGCGAAGCGCAGCCGCAGGGGCACCTCCTCGCGCGGGTAGGGCGCGCCGTGGTCGTCGACGAGCACCGGTTCCGCCGGTCCGGTGCCGAGTCCGAGCGCTTCGCGCCGCCGCAACAACCCCTCGGTCTGGGCCCCCTCGGGCAGATCGGCGATGGTGACGTCGTGGAGGTCCTCTTCGGACAGCCGAGGGTCCGCCCTGAGCAGCTGCGTCAACGCACGTTCCATCGCGGCTGTGTGGGCCTTGCGGCGAAACGTCAGCCGCAGCTCGTCGAGGTCATGCTCAGCCTCGGCGCCGAACGTGCCGCGGTATCCGGCGTCCTCGGCGAGGCCCCGGTTGATCACCTCCGAGTCGTGGTGGTCGTCGAGCCACACCTCCGCCCTTCCGACACCGGGCAAGGCAGTCAGGGCGTCCTTGGCATCGGAGGCCATCAGGTAGGCGAAGTTGGGCGCGCAGAACGACGTCGGCAGTCGCAGGTGGACGGTCACGTTCGGGCCGTCCACGTCCAGCGAACGCACGAACCCGAGATCGGTGATGGGCTCGTCCAGCTCGGGGTCGACCACCGTGTGCAGGGCGGCAAAGGCTTCCTCCTCGGTGACCATCACGCCACCGCCACGGCCTGCGGCTCCTCACGCGGCAACCGCAGTTGCTCGGGAACCGGGAGGTCGTACATCGCCGCCGCGTTCAGGCCGAGGATCTTCTTCTTCTGCGCCACGGTCAGCGGCGCGTACTCGGTCATGTCGTCGGGGATCTGGAAGTCCACGAACGCCTCGACCAGCCACCGCGGCGTCCACAGCGCGTAGTCGCTGGAGAACTGGATCCGGTTCTCGTCGAGCCAGTAGAGCAGCTCGCCGATGATCTGCGCGAAGTACCGGGGCCTGGTGTGGATGAACGGCATCGCTACCGCGAGTCCGGCATGCACGTTCGGTTCCTGCGTGGCGATCCAGCAGAAGTCCTCCAGCCGGGGCAGGCCACAGTGCTCCACGACGAAGTTGAGGCCGGTGAAGTCGGTGGCGACCTTGTCGATGTCGGCGACGTCGAAGGCGTCCCGGTCGAGCGGCCGGATCGTCGGTCCCTTGTGGATGTGGATGTTGCGGATCCCCAGCTCCTGACAGGCTTCCAGGTACCGGTACGACCACGGGTCGTCGAGCTTGTAGCCGCGCGAGTCGCCCTGCCATTCGGCGGTGTAGAGCTTCACGCCTTTGAGCCCGAACCGCTCGGCGTCGCGCCGGAGCTGGTCGAGCCCGGCCTGCTCGTGCCGGGGGTCCCAGCAGTGGTTGTAGGTGAGCTTGTCGGGATGCCGCCGCGCGAGCGCGAAGGCCTCCTCGGTCTGCCCGAAACCGTTGCGGTAAAACGCACCCAGGTGGGCGGGCTGGAAGATCGCGTGGTCTACGTAACCGTCGGTGAAGAGGTCCTTCATCAGGCGCTCGCCGCCCTGGTAGAGGTACTCCTCGTAGGTCCACTGCTCCGACTCCGGGCTCAGGTTGCGGTGGTAGTCGTAGAAGCAGTCGATGAACTGCTTGCCGTGGATGTTGAGCTGGTTCTCCGGCCGCGCGTCCCACAGCGCGATGTGGGCGTCCACAATGAAGTAGTGCTCGCCGTCCTTGCTGTACATGTGCGTTCCTCCAGGTCCGTGGCAGCCTTGACACGTTCGGCAGGGACGCTAGGCACACCGGCGCTCGCCGGGGACCACCCACTTGTCTCAGTTTGAGACATCGCGCATGGTGGAGGTCGCGTGACGGGCCAGTACCGTTGCCGTGGTCGCAACGTCGCGTCCAGGGAGGTCGATGTGGAGAAGTCGGTCGCCGTGGCGCCGCGCCTGCGCGCGTCCTGGCTGCGCAGCGAGCGGTACGGCCTCACGGAGGACGAGATGCGTCCCGTGTTCACCGGTTCGGTCGACACCGGCTCGCTGCTCTACGAGTGCGGCACCGAGGTGCTGCGGGGCCTGCAGACCACGCTCGCGAACGAACCGATCAGCCTGATGATCACTGACGGTGACGGCCTGGTGCTGGCGAGGCTGTGCAACGACTCCGCCATCAACCGCTCGCTCGACGGCGTTCACCTGGCCCCCGGCTTCTACTTCGCCGAGCGCAACGCGGGCACCAACGGCCTCGGGCTGGCACTCGCCGATCGCGCTCCGTCACTGGTGCGGGCCGAGGAGCACTTCTGCACGGGCCTGCGCGGCTACACCTGCGCGGCCGTGCCCGTGCCCGATCCGCACACGGGCGGGCTCGCCGGCAGCGTCAACCTCACGACCTGGTCGGACTCGTCGTCGGAGTTGCTGCTGGCACTCGCCCAGGCCGCCGCGGGCAACACGGCGGCGCTGATGCTGGCCAGGGGGTCGGGCCGCAAGGTGCGGCCGACCCCGAGGGGCGAGGTCTTCCGCGTGTACGCCGACCGGCTGCAGCACCGGGACGAGCCGCTGTCGCCCTGCTGGACCGGCGCGGTCGGGCAGGCCCGCGCCGCGCTGGAGCGGGGCAAGGTCGTGGCGGTGACGGGTGAGCCAGGCGCGGGCAAGACGGCCTTGGTGTCACTGGCCCGGCGTGAGCTGCGCGCGAGGGAACGAGTGCTGAGCGCCCGCACGCCGGCGCCGGAGGACGTCGAGGCGTGGCTGACGCTGTGGACCCCCGAGCTGGAGAAGGACGACACGTGCGTGATCGTGTCCGGAGTCGACACGCTGCCCGCGTGGGCGGCCACGGAGCTGGCCCGGATCTTCACGTCGGTCCGCACACGTGAGGGCCTGCAGCCGTTCGCGCTGACGGCCGAGTCGTTCGACGCCCTTCCCGAGCCACTGACGCCGCTGGTGGACGCGGTGGTCGAGGTGCCGCCGCTGCGCGGCCGGCCCGACGACGTGCTCGCGCTGGCCCACCACTTCGCCCTGACCGACCGGCACCGCGCGGTCACGTTCACGCCCTCGGCCGCCCGCGCGCTGAAGGGCTACGAGTGGCCCGGCAACGTCAGGCAGCTGCGTCAGGTGGTGCGCGAGGCGGCCACCCGGGCCGAGGTCATCGACGTCCAGCACCTGCCCGCCGAGGTGTTCGCCGGGGCGAGCCGCCCGCTGAGCAGGCTTCAGGCGCTGGAACGCGACGAGCTCGTGCGGTGCCTCACCGAGCCCGGCACCACCGTCGCCCAGGCGGCGCAGCGGCTCGGTATGGGGCGCGCCACCGTCTACCGCAAGATGGCGCAGTACGGCATCAAACTGCCGGGCCGCTCCTAGCTCGAGGCCGAACCGCAGTGAAGGCCACCATCACTGCGTTCAACGCAGGCAAGGTGGCCTTCACTGCGGACGGGGTTCCAGCGGGAGCGCGGGCACGTCATGCCTGTCGGTGCCGGGGGCTAGGGTTGGCCCGACAGGGGCGGTGCCGTGGCGGGAAAGGACGTGGCGTGGGCTCGCGGTGGACGGTGGACCGGGTGCTCCGGCTCGCCCCCGACGGCGCGTCGGCGCGCGCTGCCCGCTCACTCGCGAGGCCGGGCACGTGGTCGGCGCTCGGCAGCACGGAGTCGCTGGTGTGGGGCAAGTGCCAGGGCAGCGCCCGCGAGCCGTACCAGGTGACGGTGGATCTGCACGAGCCCGCGTTCCGGTGCACGTGCCCCAGCCGCAAGTTCCCCTGCAAGCACGGGCTCGCACTGTTGCTGCTGTGGGCGGCCAACGACGGCACGGTCGCCGACCTCGACGAGGCGTCTCCGTTCGCGGCGGACTGGGCGCACGAACGGGCGGAGCGCGCGGCCCGGATGGCGGGCCGCGCCGAGCCGGCCGGTGACCCCGAGGCCGCGGCGAAACGGCAGGCGGAGCGCGAGAGCCTGATGAGCGCCGGGCTGGACGAGTTCGAGCGCTGGCTGTTCGACCTGGTGCGCCAGGGGCTGGCCGGGGCGCGCACGCAGCCTCCTGACTTCTGGGAGACCGCGGCCGCGCGACTCGTGGACGCGCAGGTGCCGGGCCTCGCGGAGCGAGTCCGCGCGCTGGGCGGCGCCGTGCACGCGAGGCCGGACTGGGCCGCGCACCTGCTGGCCCAGCTCGGGCGCTGGTACCTCGCGGTGCGCGCGTGGCGGCGGCGCGCGTCGCTCTCCCCTGCCGAGCTGGGCGACCTGCGCGCGCTGCTCGGCTGGCCCCGCCGCTCCGAGGAGATCCTCGCCGGTGAGCGTGTGCGTGACCGGTGGTGGGTGCTCGGGCTGCGCCAGGACGAGGACGAGCGCCTGCTCTCCCAGCGGACCTGGCTCTACGGCGAGCGCACCGGGCAGACGGTGGTGCTGCTCGACTTCGCCGCGGCGGGCGGGTCGCTGCGGGTGCCCCACGTGCTCGGGTCGGTGCTCGACGGCGAGCTGGCCCTCTACCCCGGCGCCGAGCCGAGGCGCGCCCTGCTCGCCGGGGAGCAGACGGTGACCACCGGCGAGGGCCTGCCGGTGGCCGACAGCGTGCCCGCCGCGCTCGACCGCGCCGCGACCTGGCTGGCCGGGAACCCGTGGCTCGATCGCATCCCGCTGGCGCTGCACGCCGTCACCGTCGTCCCCGCCGGCGGCGAGCGCACGGTGCTCGTCGACCGCGAGGGCCACGCGCTGCCGGTCGCGGAGGGCACGGATGTGTGGCCGCTGCTCGCGCTGTCCGGCGGGCACCCGGTGGACCTGTTCGGCGAGTGGATCGACGAGCACGTTCACCCGTGCAGCGTCGTCAGCGACGGCAGGCTGGTGTCGGTGTGAGCGACTGGGACGCGCTGCTCGGCGCGGCGCTCGTCGGCACGGGACGGCGGGCGGTGCCCGGCGACGTGCTCGCGGGGGTGGTCGAGCCCGGCTCGCTCGCCGTCGAGGCGGCCGAGGCGGGGGTGCTGGCGTCGGCCGCCGTGCTCGCCACCTACCGGAAGGCCGGCTGGCTGCCGCCGACGTGGCGGGGCGAGCCGCCCGCGCCCGCGGAGCCCGACCAGCGGCCGGAGTGCTCGGCGACCGCGGCCCAGCTGCTGGAGCTGCTGCTCGACCGGGGCGTGCGCGTGGACGGTGGGAACGAGATGCTCGCCGGGCAATGGCTGCGCGCGTGTGTGGCCGCGGGGCGACGCCCGCCCGTGCGGCTGCTGGTGCCGCTGCTGCAGCTCGCCACGCTCGACCAGGGCCTGCGTGACGACGTGCGCGCCGCCGCGGGCCCGAGGGGCGCGTGGCTCGCGGAGCGCAACCGGCGGTGGGCATGGGCCACGGCCACGGACGTCGGCGCCGATGTCGCCGAGCGGTTCGCCACGGCGACGAAGGCCGACCGGCTCGCGCTGCTGACCGCCTTGCGCCGCACCGATCCCGCGTTCGCCCGCGAACTGGTGGAGCGGACGTGGGCCGGCGAGCAGGCCGCCACGCGGGCCGCGCTGCTCGACGCGCTCGGCACGGGACTGTCCGATTCGGACGAAGAGTTCCTGGAGTCGGCATTGGACGATCGCGCGGCGACCGTGCGCGCGGCCGCGGCGGCCCTGCTCGACCGGCTGCCCCGTTCCCGCCGCGCGGCCAGGATGGCCGAGCGGATCCGCACGCTGACCCGGGGAGACGGCACGGTGGAGCTGCCCACGGAACTCGACGCGGCCGCCCGCAGGGACGGCATCACCGACCAGCGCGAGCCTGGCCACGGCCCGCGTGCGTCGTGGCTCGTCCAGCTGGCCGGCTCGGCTCCGCTGCCCCCGCTGCCCGACCTCCGGGGCGCGCCCGAGGAGCTGGTCGCGGGGTGGACCAAGGCGGCCCTGCGGCAGCGCGACACCGCGTGGCTCGCCGCGCTCGCCGAGGCGAACCCCAGCCCTGAGCTGCTCGCGGCGCTGCCCCCTGAGCTGGCCACGCCGATCGTGGCCGTGCGACCCACCGTCGACGCGCGCTACGCCGGCCTGCTCGCCGCGTGCCCCGGCCCGTGGCCCGCCTCGTTCTCCGCCGACGTGGTCGAGCGCCTGCGGGACGTGCGGACCGACCGGGTGCTGACCGCGGCCTACGGCGCGCTCACCGAGCGGCTCGACCCGGCCGCGCTGCCGAAGGTCGAGGGCTGGCTCGCCGAGACCTCCCACGACAAGCGGGCACGACGCCGTATGCTGCGCGGCCTCGCCCACGCGCTGACCATCCGCCGCACGATCCAGCAGGAGTTCACATGACCGACGTGCCCTCCATCCTGCGCGCGCACGCAGAGGTGCAGCACGCCGAGGAGCTGGCCGCGCTCGCCAGGTCCGACGGGCGGCCGCGCCCGCCCAACTGGCGGCTCTCCCCGTGGGCCGTGGCCACCTACGTGCTCGGCGGCGAGACGCCCGACGGCACACCGATCACGCCCAAGTACCTCGGCTCCCGCAGACTGGTCGAGGTCGCCATCGCGACGCTGGCCACCGACCGGGCGCTGCTGCTGCTCGGCGTTCCCGGCACGGCGAAGACCTGGCTGTCCGAGCACCTCGCGGCCGCGATCTCGGGCGACTCCACCCAGCTCGTGCAGGGCACCAGCGGCACGGCGGAGGAGGCGATCCGCTACGGCTGGAACTACGCGCGGCTGCTGGCCGAGGGCCCGTCGCGCGGCGCCATGGTGGCCAGTCCGGTGCTGCGCGCGATGGAGAGCGGCGGCATCGCCCGTGTCGAGGAGCTCACCCGCATTCCCTCGGACGTGCAGGACGCGCTGATCACGGTGCTCAGCGAGAAGGCGCTGCCGATCCCGGAACTGGACGACGAGGTGCAGGCGCTCGCCGGGTTCAACGTGATCGCCACCGCCAACGACCGCGACCGCGGCGTCAACGAGCTGTCGGCCGCGCTCAAGCGGCGGTTCAACGTCGTCGTGCTCCCGCTGCCGGAAGACGCCGACTCCGAGGTGGAGATCGTGCGGCTGCGGGTGAGCCAGCTCGGCGAGACACTGCGACTGCCCGCGGAGCTGGAGGCGGTGGACGAGATCCGCAGGGTGGTCACGGTGTTCCGCGAGCTGCGCGACGGCGTCACCGCCGACGGCCGCACGAAGATCAAGTCCCCGTCGGGCACGCTCAGCACCGCCGAGGCGATCTCGGTGATGACGAGCGGTATCGCGCTCGCCGCGCACTTCGGCGACGGTGTGGTGCGTGCCTCCGACATCGCCGCGGGCCTGCACGGCGCGGTGGTGAAGGACCCGGTGGCCGACCGGCTCGTCTGGCAGGAGTACCTGGAGGCGGTGGTGCGGGAGCGCAAGCCGTGGTCCGACCTGTACCGGGCGTGCCGCGAGCTGGTGTGAACACCGAAGGCGGCCGGGTGCACGTGCTGGGCATCCGGCATCACGGGCCCGGCTCGGCGCGCGCCGTGCGGGCCGCGCTCGACGAGCTCTCCCCCGCGCTCGTGCTCATCGAGGGGCCGCCGGAGCTGGACTCGGTGGCGCCGCTCGCCGCGTCGGCGGAGATGGAGCCACCCGTCGCGGGGCTCGTCTACGCCGTCGCCGACCCGGCGTCCTCGGCGTTCTACCCGATGGCGGCGTTCTCGCCCGAGTGGGTCGCGCTGCGCTGGGCGGCCGGGCACGGCAGACCCGCCCGCTTCCTCGACCTGCCCGCCGCCAACGCCTTCGCCCTCGGCGAAAGCGAGGACGATGAGGCGCGCTTCGACCCGCTCGCGGCCCTCGCCGAGGCCGCGGGCCACGACGACGCGGAACGGTGGTGGGAGGACGCCATCGAGCTGCGCTACCACGGGCTCGACGTGTTCGCCGCGGTGCTGAACGCCATGCGCACCCTGCGCGAGGGCAGGGAGATCGGTATCCCGACCCTGCGCAGGGAGGCCGCGATGCGGCGGGTGCTGCGCGCCGCGTTGCGCACCGAGCCGGGCCCGATCGCCGTGGTGTGCGGCGCCTGGCACGCGCCGGTCCTGGTGCCCGGCGACTTCCCCACGCAGGCGTCGGACACGCGCCTGCTCAAGGGCCTGCGCTCGGTGAAGGTCGCGGCGACGTGGGTGCCGTGGACCTCGGGCAGGCTCGCGAGGACCAGCGGCTACGGCGCGGGCGTGACCTCTCCAGGCTGGTACCACCACCTGTTCACCGCGCCCGACGAGGTCGTCGGGCGGTGGCTCGTGCGCGTGGCCGGGCTCCTGCGCCGGGAGCAGTACGACACCTCGCCCTCCTCGGTGATCGAGGCGGTGCGGCTCGCGCACGCCCTCGCCGGGCTGCGCGGCAGGCCGCTGCCGGGGCTGGCCGAGGTGATGGAGTCGGCGCAGGCGGTGCTCAGCGGCGGCTCCCCGGTGCCGATGCGGCTCGTGGCCCGCGAGCTGCTCGTCGGCGACGTCCTCGGCCACGTGCCCGGCGACACGCCCATGGTGCCGCTGGCCCGCGACCTCGCCGCGACGCGGAAACGCCTGCGGCTCAAGCAGAGCGCGGCCGAGCAGACGCTCGACCTGGACCTGCGCACGCCGTCCCATCTGGAGCGCAGCAAGCTGCTGCACCGGCTCCTGCTGCTGGACGTGCCGTGGGGCGAGCCCGCCGACACCGGGCGCACCCGCGGCACGTTCCGGGAGTCGTGGACCCTGCGCTGGCGGCCCGAGCTGGACGTCGCGCTGATCGAGGCCAGCGGGCACGGCTCCACGATCGTCTCCGCGGCGTCGGCGGTGGTCACCCAGCGTGCGGCCGACGCCGACGTCGCCGCACTCGCGGAGCTGGTGGAGACCACGCTCGTCGCCGACCTGGGAGACGCGCTGGCGACCGTGCTCGCGGCGCTCGACGAGCGAGCGGCGCGTCAGCACGACACAACGCGGCTCATGGCGGCGGTGGAGCCGATGGCGAGGGTCCGCCGTTACGGCAACGTGCGGCGCGCCGACACCGAGCTGGTGCAACGGGTGCTGTCCGGCGTCGTCACGCGCGTGACGGTCGGCCTGCCGGCCGCGTGCGCCGCGCTGGACGACGATGCCGCCGCCACGCTGCGCGACCTCGTTGACGGCGTCCAGCGCGGGATCGCCCTGCTCGACCAGGACGAGCTGCGGACGGAATGGCACCGGGCGCTCGCGGCGGTCGCCGAGCAGGAGGGCGTGCACGGGCTCGTGGCGGGCCGGGCCACGCGCCTGCTGCTGGACGCCACGCTGATCGACGTGGACGAGGCGGGCCGCCGCCTGTCGCTTCGCCTGTCCCCCGGCGCCGACGCGGTCCGCGCCGCGGCGTGGCTCGACGGGTTCCTGTCCGGCGAGGCGGCCCTGCTGATCCACGAACCGGAGCTGCTCGCGGTGGTCGACCGGTGGACGACGAGCGTCGACGGCGACGTGTTCGACCACCTGCTGCCATTGCTGCGGCGCACGTTCTCGGCGTTCACGGCCGCCGAGCGGCGCGGGATCGGCGAGCAGGTCGCGCGCCTCGGCCGCGGCGGCACCGCACCCGTGCCCGGCGCCGCCGACGTCGACACCGATCGCGCCGCCCGTGTCGTGCCGAAGATCCTCGACCTGCTGGGGAGCGACCGATGAGCGACGACCGGCTCCGCCGCTGGCGGCTGATCCTCGGCGGTGGCGACGCCGACGGCACCGGCGAGGAGCTGTCCGGTGTGGACCGCAAGCGCGACGGCACACTGGAGGCGTTGTACGGCAAGGAGAAACGCGGCGGTGGGCTCGGCGGGTCGTCGCCGAGGGTCGCGCGCTGGCTCGGGGACATCCGCGGCTACTTCCCGGCGTCGGTGGTGCAGGTGATGCAGCGCGACGCGATGGACCGGCTGGGGCTGCGGCAGCTGCTGCTGGAACCGGAGCTGCTGGAGTCGGTGCAGCCCGACGTGCACCTCGTGGGCACCCTGCTGAGCCTCAACCAGGCCATTCCGGAGCGGTCGCGGGAGACCGCGCGCGCCGTGGTGCGGCAGGTGGTCGACGAGCTGGAGCGCAAGCTCGCGCAGCCCACGCGCCAGGCCGTGACCGGTGCGCTGCACCGGGCAGGGCGCACGAGCAGGCCGAGGGCGGGCGACATCGACTGGAACCGCACGATCCTCGCGAACCTCAAGCACTACCAGCCCGCGCACCGGACCGTGGTGCCCGAGCGGCTCCTCGGCTACGGCCGCAGGCTCCCCCAGGTGAGCCGGGAGGTGGTGCTGTGCCTCGACCAGAGCGGCTCCATGGCGGCGTCGGTGGTATACGCGGGCGTGTTCGGCGCGGTGCTCGCCTCGATCCGCTCGCTGCGCACGCAGGTGATCGCCTTCGACACGGAGATCGCCGACCTCACCGACGCGGTATCGGACCCGGTCGAGCTGCTGTTCGGGGTGCAGCTGGGCGGCGGCACCGACATCAACGCCGCGCTCGCCTACTGCCAGTCGCGGGTCGCCAACCCGAGGGACACCATCTTCGTGCTGATCAGCGACCTCTACGAGGGCGGTGACAACGACGAGATGCTGCGCCGCGCGCAGGCCATGGTCGCCAGTGAGATGCAGGTGGTGTGCCTGCTCGCGCTCAGCGACGACGGCGCGCCCGCCTACGACCACGACAACGCCGCCGCGCTGGCCGCGCTGGGCGTTCCGACGTTCGCCTGCACTCCCGGGAAGTTCCCGGACCTGCTCGCGGCAGCGATCCAGCGCGACGACCTCGCCGGGTGGGCGGGCGCCAACGACATCCCGCTCGCCGCGCCCGCCGACGAGACCTGACCGCCTCACGCCGCCGCGAACAACGCGGCCGCCGCGACCGTCTCCACGACGCAGTAGAACCAGACCGGGTAGAACGCGGTGGGCGCGTCGACCACGCGCGACACGACCCGGCCGAGCGCCATGCCGGCGAGCGCGGCGGCCACGGCCAGCACCGCACCGGGCCGCAGGCCGCCGAGCCCGGCCGCGCTCAAGCCGAGCAGCGTCGCGATCGCGAGCCCGAAACCGCCGTAGACGGCCCTGACCTCCGAGCGGCTCTCCGGAGCCGTCACCGTGAGCCCGAACGGGCGCACCAGTGCGGCGGGGGCCGCGAGCGCGTACACCCCCATGCCGAAGAAGAACACGCCGGCGGCGACGATCACGATGGTGTCCACGTACGCTCCTGCTCATCCGGTGGGACGGGAGGCCAGGATGACGCGCACCCGGGCACGGGCGCTTCCGGAAACGTGCTGCGCGCGGCTGTGGCTGTGGCCCGGCACCGCGCTCTATGCGGGACCGTCGCTGCGGCTGGACACGCACAGCGGCTCGGTGTCGTGCCTCGCGGTGGGGGCCGACGCGCCGTTCACGATCCGTACCGCCCGGCACGGCGAGCGCGAGGTGCGCAGCGCGCTCATCGGTCCCCGCCTGCCGCACCGGCTCGTCGCCCACGGCGAACGCATGGTGTTCTGCTATCTCGATCCCGCGTCGGCTCGGGAACGGGCGTGCCGCGCGCGGATGCGGCACCGGGACGGCGACCTCGCCCACCACCACGCCGACGAGGCAGCGCTCGCCTCGGGCCCCGACGACGCCGCCGCGGAGCGCTGGCTCGACCTCGCCTGTCCACGGCCGGAGCCGATGCCGGACGAGCGGATCGCCGTCGCCACGACGCGGCTGCGTGAGCACCCGGCGTCGTCGGCGGCGGAGCTGGCCGCCGCGGCCGGGCTGTCGGTGTCCCGGTTCCTGCACCTGTTCCGCGCCTGCACGGGGACCAGCGTGCGCCGTTACCGGCTCTGGGCCCGGATGCTGCTGGCGGGCACGCTGATCGCCGAGGGCCACGACCTCACGGCGGCCTCGGCGGGCGCCGGCTTCGCCAGCCCGTCCCATTTCAGCGACAGCTTCCGGGCGATGTTCGGGCTCGCACCGTCCACCCTGCTCGGCACGGGGGTGGAGATCCGCCCTGGGTGAGCGTCAGCGGCGGCCGGCGCGTTTCGGCAGCGCCTCCGCGCCCGCCTCGGCGACCGTCGTGTCCTGCTCGACGCTGCCCGCGCTGACGCCGATCGCGCCGACGACGTCACGCCCGCGCACGAGCGGGATGCCGCCGCCGAAGATCACCAGGCCGCCGTTGGTCACCTCGATGCCGTAGAGCGGCGCTCCCGGCGCGGCCGCCGCGCCGACGTCGGCGGTGGTCATCTTGAGCAGCGCGGCGGTGCGCGCCTTCCGGATCGCGATGTCCACGCTGGCCAGGATCGCGCCGTCCTGGCGGCCGAAGGCGAGCAGATGCCCGCCGTCGTCCACCACCGCGACGTTCATGGGTTGCCCGATCTCCTCCGCCTTCGCCAGTGCCGCGTCGAGCACCTGCTGAGCGTCGGCCAGTGCGAGTCGTGGGGCCACGATGTCGTCCTCCTTCAACGTGTTTTGACGGGAATCCCGATGACGAGCCGGGCGGCGTTGTGCCCGAACAGGCGGGCCTGGTGCGCCGTACCCGTCAGCGCGGGCGAGTCCGGGGGCCGCTTCGCGTGGTGCACGCACACCTCTCCCCCGGCTCCGACGCCGATCCCGACGTCGAGCGAGGACGCCTGCGCGGCACCGAACGCGAGCGTGACGGCGTCGCCGGGCGGCCCGTGCTCCACGCGCACCGGCACGCCCTCCTCCTCGAGCCCGGCCCGCAGGTCGCGCAGCACCCGCGCCGCGTGCCCGGCGCAGCGCACCACCACCGACGGCGGCTCACGGACGGTCCTCGCCGCTCTACGGTCGTCCACGGCCATCAGCTTCCCACCGCGACGCCGAGTTCGGCAGTCAGCGCGTGCGCGGCCACCAGCCCGGTGGCGACGGCGTTGCGCGGCCCCTCGCTGCCGCGGACGTTGCCGGTGCCGCACACGATGCCGAAACCGGCGACGGCCTCGGCGATCAGGTCGGGGATCTCGAAGTCGAGCGCGGACCCACCGAGCACCACGACGAAGCCGAGCTGGCGCAGGTTTCCACCTGGCGCCACCTGCTCGAGCGCGCGCAGCGCGTTGACCACGAACACCTTGTGCTTGGCGGCGCGGCGGACCTGCCGGATCCGGTCGAGGCTGTGCCGGGTCGGCACTGGCCGCATGCCGGTGTCGGAGAGCACGACCACACGCGCGAAGGTGTCGGCGGGCAGCGGGTCGGTGAAGAACCGGGCGGTGCCGTCCTCCATCCGCACGTGGAAGAAGCTCTCCGCCTTGGCGAGCGGGAACTTCTTGATGTCCTCGGCCAGCTCCCGGTTGTCGAGCCCGAGCTCGGAGTCGATCAGCTTGGTCACGAGGTCGCCCGCGCCGGCCAGGTGCACCGAGCGCACTACCCCGTCGTCCGTGGCCACCGCGGCGTCGGTCGACCCGCCGCCGAGGTCGAGGATCGCCACCGGCTTGCCGGTGCCCGGCGTGGTGAGCGCGCCGAGCACGGCCATGTCGGCCTCGACGCCGCCGATGAGCACGTCGACGCCCAGCGCCTCGCGCAGTTTCGCGGCCAGCAGGCGCATCGGGCCGCGGCTGGTGCGCACCATCGCGGCCAGCCCCACCGCGTTCTCCAGCGCGAACTCCCCGGCGAGCGCGCCGGTGACGCGCTGCGGCACGAACGTGTCCACGGCGAGCACGTCCTGGATGCGCACCGCGTCGGCCCTCGTGCCGGTCAGCTCCGACATCGTGTCGCGGACCCTGGCGAGCATCCCGCCGACGTGGCTGCCGGGCTCGCCCGAGGCGTCGGTCAGCGGCCGGACGCCGCGCAGCGTCGCCATGATCTCGTCGGCTCCGGCGTCGACCTCCACGGACCGCTTCCCACGCTCGCCGGAGAGGGTCAGCGCCCCGGCGGGGATGCGGCGGCCGGTGACGTCGCCCTCGGGCGTGCGGACCACCACCGCGGAGCGGTTGCCGACCAGGGCCCGCGCCACCGGAGCGACCATGCGGGTCTGCTCCGCGTCGAGGTCGAAGACCGTGGCGATGCCGTAGGAGTTGGACAGGGTGCGGATCGTGCGGCCCGGCTCGGCGACCTCCACCGCGGCGGGCATCCCGAGGGGGACCTTCTCCACGAGCGTCACCTCGTCGACCACCGGCACCGGCTCGCGCAGCCGGTTGGCGATGAGCGTGGCGTCGTCGGCGTGCACGATCGCACCCGTCACCTCGACCCCGCGCTCCACGGCGGCGTTGATGCCGTCCGCGGCGTCCTCGAAGTCGATGCCCTCGCCCACCACGCAGATCACCGGCTCCCCCGGCTCGCACTCGGCGAGCGCGCCGAACGCCACCGTGGTGCCGACGCCGAGGCCGGCCCCGCCCGGCGTGTCCGGGTTGTGGCCGATCATGGTGGACTCGGTGACGATGGTCTCGGTGATCGTCTCCATCGCGAGCCCGCTGATCACCGGCGTCGCCTCGTTGACGAGTACCGCGTCGAGCTCGTGCCTGCCTCGCCGGGCCCGTTCGAGCGCCCGGCGCACCACGGCGACCACGCCCTCGACGTTGTCGGCCGTGCCCTTGACGCCCGAGGTCGGGGCGAGCGCGCCGGACAGGTACTCCACGGCCCCGTCCGGCCCGACCTCGGCGACACAGGCCTCCGTGGTCGAGTTGCCGATGTCGACGCCTGCCACCAGCGCCATGCCGGTCAGCCCGCGTCGGCCAGCTGGAACCGCACGTCCAGCTCCACCGGGTCCGCGCCCGGCACGACGAACTCGGTCTCCTTGATGTGCAGCAGCGCCGCCTTGGCCTGCCAGCGCGGGCGCGCCATGAAGTCGTTGCGGGCGGGCACCGGCTCCGGCGACTCGCCCTTGGCGTAGCGGGCGGCGTTGCGGCCGACCTTGCGGAAGGCGTCCAGGTCCATCAGCGGCGCCTGCGGGAACAACTCCAGGTTGGAAAGCCGCACCAGGTCCTTCTGGTGGATCATCGTCGTGCCGCGGGAGAGCACGCCCACCGCGATGCCCGAGCCGGACAGCTTCGCCGCAGCGTGCGCGATCACCGCGAGGTCGGAACCGCCGCGAAACCGGATCACGCGCGCGTGCACGCCCTGCTCCTCGATGCCGGCGAGCAGCTCGCGCAGCACCTCGGCGTGCGGGATGTCCACGATGGTCTTGGTGAAGAAGTCGCCGAACGCGGGCGAGAGGCCGATCACCACCTCGTCGCTCCTGCCGCCCGGTCCCGCCGTGCCCCGCTCGTCGAGCCGGAGCGTCCGCCGTGTGCTCACGCCGGTGTCCGCCATGTCGCTCCTCCTCAGCCGACTTCCTGCTCGGGGTTCTGGGCACTGACCACGTGCCGCAGCCGCTTCATCTCTTCCCACCGCGCGCCGCTCGGCCGGTAGCCGGTGCCGGGCCCGGCGTAGTCGTTGGTGTCGTTGACCGCCGAGAGCGTCTCCAGCTCGGGCGTCAGGATCGCGGAGGTGTGCAGCAGGTCGCCCGACACGCGCTGGCGCAGCACGGCCAGCAGGCTGTGGGCCATGTCGGTGAACCCGGCCGCGTCGAGGCCCTTGACGATGTCGAGCCCGGTGACACCGCGGTCCATCACCGACTGGGCCGCCTTGAGGTCCTCCAGCACGTCCCTCGGCGGGAGGTCCTTGCTGCCGTGCGCGTAGGTCACCGCCTCGATCTCCTTGTCGGTGATCGGCGGCAGGCCCAGGTGGGCGAACACGCCCTGCAGCGCGCGGGCTGCCCGGTTGCGCACGGCGAGGAGCTCCGCCTCGGGGACGTGCCGCAGCCCGCCGTCGACCTGGAGATCACGCTGGAGGACGTTCCAGTCGTCGTAGTCCTCGGCGTCCACATTGGATCCGGCGAACATGTTGTCGTAGTTGGGCGTCGAGGAGTAGCCCGAGCAGACGAAGTCGGTTCCCGGCAGCAGCTGCGGCAGCAGCCGGGCGACCCGGCGCATGTCGGAGTGCGAGAACGACTGGTCGTTGCCGGACGCGCACTCCAGGTCGACCATGCTGGCGATGAGGTTCTCCGCGAGCACCGCGCGGATCCCCGCGGGTACCGCGCCGGGCACGCCGATGCAGCTGATCGACCCGTTCTGCAGGCCCTGCACCCCGGCGCCCTTGGTCACCAGGATGCAGCGGATCTCCAGGTACAGCATGGACTTGCCCTCGGCGTTGCCCATCTGCACCTCGGAGCCGGTGCCCGAGGTGAACCGCATCTTGATGCCGCGCGAGGCGTATGCCGAGGCGAGGAACGCCTTGGACCACGGGGTGTCGTCGCCGTCGCAGAACACCGGCTCGGTGCCGTACACCGAGATCGTCTCGGCGTACGCGGTGATGCCGCGCATGCCCAGCTCCAGCTCGGTGGCCTCCTCCAGTGCGCACTGGGTCAGCACGCCCGGCGTGCCCGCCTGCGCGCCGACCTGCAGCGCGATCGCCACCAGCGGCGCGTACCGCACGACGCCGAGCGTGGTCTCCAGCTCGCGGAACCCGCGCAGCGACGCCTCCGCGGCGTCGGCCGCGACCTGCACCGGATTGTCCCGCGCGCTGGTCGCGTGCGCCTGGTTGGCCGGGGTCCGCCGCGCGCGCATCTTCTGCAGCGCCATCATCATCTCGACCACGTTCATGGTCTTGACGACCTCGAGCAGCTTGGCCGGGGTGAGCCCTCGCGACACCGCGAGCACGTCCTTCCGGGTGGCGCGGGGGTCGATGAGCAGGTGCGCGATATCCACCGCCGGGATCGCCATCGCCTGCTCGGTGGCCTCGACGTCGATCGCGTGGTCGGCGATGAACTGGTCCAGGAAGTCGAACTCGGCCCTCGGCTTGCCGTCCAGCTCGACGATCACGCCGTTCTCCACCCGGACGCCCGGCTCCGGGTCGTAGGGGCTGTCCATCGCGACCATGCCGACCTCGGGCCACTCCTCCACGAACCCGTCGAGGTTGACCGGCCGCTGTTCGAGGGCCTCGGTCCGCTTCGATCGCCGTGCGCTCGTTGTCATGGTGTCGGGCCCTTTCAGCTCGCCAGGATATTCCGGCGCTCGTAGACGTCGGCGGCCTCGCGGACCAGCGCGGCGCACAGCGTCGCCGAGTACGCCGACTCCAGCTCGTCGGCGATGTCGGTCAGCTGCTGCTTGGTGGACGCCCTCGGCCGCAGCGAGTTGTAGATCGAGAGCACCAGTTCGTCGGGCAGCGCGGTCAGTTCCGCCGCGCGGCGGAAGTTCTGCGCGAGCTGCGGGCGGCCCGACTGCTCGGCGATCCGGGCCTGCAGCCGCAGGGTCTCCGGGGCGATCCGCAGGTCCTCGGGAGCCACCTCGCCGGCCAGCACGGCCTCCATGGTGAGCTCGTCGATCCGCTTGCCGGTCGGGGTCTTCAGCAGTTCGGGGCGCCGCGCCGCGAGCGGGTAGTCCCGGCCCGGGTCGAGGTCCACCTGGCTCGGAGTAGTCACGCCGGGCACCGTAAGCGGCGTCACGTTGCACGGACGTTGCACTGGGCCCGACTCCTCGGTGGCAACGTCGGTGCAACCCCGGCGCGCTCATCGTCTGTTCCACACCCGTCACCTGTTGTCGAGGAGGACCAGTGACCGATGTGGTGCCCCTGCGCGACGCGCGCAGGCTGAACCGCCTCACCGGCGGCTACGGCGACCTGCTCGCCGAGTTCTTCGGAACGTTCCTGCTCATCGCGCTCGGCACCGGCAGCGTCGCGATGGCCGTGGTGGGCCTTCCCGGTTCCGGGCGGACCGCCGATGCGACCACGTTCTTCCAGGGCACGGGCGACTGGCTGCTCATCGTGTGGGGCTGGGCGTTCGCCGTCGCGTTCGCGGTGTATGTGGCCGGCGGCGTGAGCGGTGCTCACCTGAACCCGGCGGTGACGCTCGCGATGGCGGTGCGCCGCCGGTTCCCATGGCGCAAGGTACCGTCCTACTGCGCCGCGCAGGTCGTGGGCGCGTTCGCGGGCGCCGCGCTGGTGTACGCCGTCTACCACCCGGCCATCCGCGCGTTCGAGGCAGCGGCGGGGACCCCTCGGGGCGAAGCGGAGGCGACGTTCTCGATCTTCGCGACCGCCCCGGCCCCCTACTTCTCCGGCTGGTTCGGGCCGCTGCTCGACCAGGTGGTCGGCACCGGCGTGCTGCTGGTGGTGGTGCTCGCCCTGATCGACGCGCGCAACAAGGCGGTGTCGCCGAAGATGGGCCCGCTGCTGATCGGGTTCACGGTGGCCGCCATCGGCCTCTCCTTCGGCGCGAACGCGGGTTACGCGATCAATCCGGCCCGCGACTTCGGGCCGAGGCTGTTCACGTTCCTCGCGGGCTGGGGCGACACGGCGATGAACGGCTACCTGTGGGTGCCGATCGTCGGGCCGCTGATCGGTGCCGTGCTCGGCGCGCTGCTGTACGACTTCTTCATCGGCGACGTGCTCCACGCCCGGCAGGTCGCCGAGGAGCGGTTCGTCAGCTGAGCCCTCAGCCCGCCGCGGCCGTGGCAGCCCGGGAGAAGCGCATGCCCTCGTCGTCGAGGGGGCCGTGCCGCAGCAGCAGGACGTCTCTCGGGTAGTTCTGGTACAGCCGCCACGGCGCGGCGGGCCCCTGCTTCGGCATGGAGTCCACCCCACGCAGCACGTACCCGGCCTTGAGGTCGATCAGCGGCTCCAGCGGCGCACCGGCTCCGGGCGCCGTCGGCGTGCACTGCTGGTAGCCGTGCTCCCGCATGTGGTTGACCAGCCGGCACACGTACCCGGCGACGAGGTCGGCCTTGAGCGTCCAGGACGCGTTGGTGTAGCCGATCGTGAGCGCGAAGTTCGGCACCCCGCTGAGCATCATCCCCTTGTACGCCACGGTGTCCGCGAGCTCGACCGGCGCGCCGTCCACCGTGAGCGCGATGCCGCCGACGGGCAGCAGGTTGAGCCCGGTGGCGGTGACGATCACGTCGGCGGGCAGTTCCTCACCGGATCCGAGCCGGATGCCGTGCTCGGTGAAGGTCTCGATCGTGTCGGTGACCACCGAGGCGCTGCCCTCGCGCAGCACTTTGAACAGGTCACCGTTCGGCACGAAGCACATGCGCTGGTCCCACGGCTCGTAGCGGGGCCGGAAGTGCCGGTCGATGTCGTAGCCCTCCGGCAGGCTGCGCTTCAGCGCACCGAACACGATTCGCTTCACCAGCCCGGGCCGCCTGCGGCTGAGCTGGAACAGCGCCGCCATCACGAAGGTGTTCTTCCAGCGCACCACCGGATACGTCAGCCGGGGCGGGAGCACGCGCCGCAGGAGTTCGGCCAGCGGGTCGCGCTCAGGCATGGCGAGCACGTAGCTCGGCGAGCGCTGGAGCATGGTCACGTGCGCGGCCTCGCCCGCCATGGCGGGCACGAGCGTCACCGCCGTGGCGCCGCTGCCGATCACCACCACGCGCTTGCCCGCGTAGTCGAGGTCCTCGGGCCAGTGCTGGGGGTGCACGACCGGGCCGGCGAAGGCGTCCCGGCCGGGGAAGTCCGGTGTGTACCCCTCGTCGTAGCGGTAGTAACCGGAGCAGGTGAACAGGAACCCGCACGTCAGCCGCACGGTCTCGCCGGTGCCGGTGCGCTCGGCCTCGACCGTCCACCGTGCCCGGTCGCTGTCCCAGGCGGCGCTGACGACGCGATGTCCGAACCGGATGTGCTCGCCGATGCGATGCTCCGCCGCGGTCTCGCGGATGTAGGCGCGGATCGAAGGGCCGTCGGCGATGGCCTTGGCCTGCGTCCACGGCCGGAAGCGGTAGCCGAGCGTGAACATGTCCGAATCGGACCGGATGCCGGGATAGCGGAAGAGATCCCACGTGCCGCCGATGGCGTCCCTGGCCTCCAGCACGGCGAACGTCGTTCCAGGGCACTTCTGCTTCACCTGGCAGGCGGCCCCCACCCCGGAGAGCCCGGCACCGACGATGAGCACGTCGACGTGTTCGACCGGCATGGCCTTCCCCCCGTCCTTGGCGGCGTGACAACACCTTGCGACGACGCTACCAGCCGCAGGCGGCCGGATGCGCCCTCACGCGAAGCCGGCACCCGCCTGGCCGAGCACCTCGCCGGCCACCTCGGCGGCCGACGAACCCTCGGGCCGGTCCAGCCAGGACTCCATCGCCACACGCAGCGAGGCCAGGTAGCAGGCGGCCATGAGCCGGGCCCGCGTGCCGGGGCGTTCGCCGGGCGGCATTCGGCTCAGGAGCTCGGCGACGAGGTCGCGTTCGAACGAGGCGAACACGGCGATCTGCTGGGCCAGCAGCGAGTCGTGCGAGCGGATGAACCGGGCCCTCGCCACCCACTCCGGGCCGAAGCCGCCGGGCTCGGCGAGACGCTCGCGCGTGGCGGCGGTGAGCGCCGTCCACGGCGGCTCGGATCTCGGCCGGGCCCGCACCGCGCGGAGCAGCGCGGCCACCCGTTCGCGGTCGCCGTAGAGCAGCGCGTCCTCCTTGGAGGCGAAGTAGTTGGAGAAGGTGCGGCGCGAGACGGTGGCGGCGTCGGCGATCGCCTCGACGGTGAGCTTGTCGAGGCCCTCCTCCATCGCCAGCCGCACGGCGGCCTCGTGCAGCGCCCGCCGGGTGGCCACCTTCTTCCGTTCCCGTAGTCCCAGCTCAGCCGTCTCCATCGGGCGATCGTAACCCCTTGACAAATTCGTTTGTCAAGAGGTTCCCTTGGGCTGTGCAGGACATCGAGGTGATCGCCGACCCGGCCGCCGCCGTGGTGGCACTGGATCCCGTGCGCGCCCGGCTGCTCGCCGAGCTGCACGAGCCTGCCTCCGCCGCGACCCTCGCGACACGCGTGGGGCTGACGCGCCAGAAGGTCAACTACCACCTCCGCCAGCTGGAGACACACGGCCTGGTGGAGGTGGCCGGCACGCGGACGTGGGGCGGGCTCACCGAACGGCTGCTGGTGGCCACGGCCGCGGGCTACATCGTGGCGCCCGAGCCGCTCGGCAGGCGCGACCCGGCGCGGGAGGACAACCGGCTCTCGGCCGCCTACCTCATCTCGCTCGCCGCCCGGGTCGTCCGGGACGTGGGCACGCTGGCCCGCCGGGCCTCGGGGCAGAACAAACGGCTGCCGGTGTACGGGCTGGACACCGAGATCCGGTTTGCGACCCCCGCCGACCGCGCGGCCTTCGCCGACGAGCTCACCACGGCCATCACCCGGCTCGCCCAGAAATACCACGACGAGCAGGCGCCCGACGGCCGGTGGCAGCGGCTCATGCTCGCCCTGCATCCACGGCCCGTCGCCGCACCCGAGGAACCGGCATGACCGCCGACGAGCGCGACGCACACGTCAGCGAGTCCGAAGTGGAGATCGCCGCCGACCCGGCAGAGGTGTGGCGGGCGATCGCCACGGAGTCGGGCGTCGCGGCCTGGTTCTTCCCCGCCGACATCGAACCCGGCGAGGGCGGGACGGTACGGCTGCACCGGGGACCGTTCGCGCCCGATGCCTCAGCCGTGGTCACCGCGTGGGAGCCGCCGCACCGGCTCGCCTACGAGGAGCGCGGCCAGGCCCCCTCGCCCACGATCGCCACCGAGTTCCTCGTCGAGGCACGCGAGCGGGGCACGTGCGTGGTGCGCGTCGTCAGTGGCATCCACGCCGACGGCGAAGGATGGGACCACCTCGCCGAGGAGGCCGGTGCCGGCTGGCTGATGTCTCTGCGGCTGCTGCGCGCCTACGTGACCCACTTCGCGGGCCTGCCCTCCGCTCGCCTCGACCTCAGCGTGCCGGCCGGCGCGCCGAGCACGG
This sequence comes from Prauserella endophytica, assembly GCF_005146945.1. Taxonomy (GTDB): domain Bacteria; phylum Actinomycetota; class Actinomycetes; order Mycobacteriales; family Pseudonocardiaceae; genus Prauserella_A; species Prauserella_A endophytica. The sequence continues at coordinate 22,959 of NZ_SWMS01000003.1, read as the reverse complement.
CACGCGTGGAGGTCACCACGGAGCTCAAGGACTCGCTCGGCCTCACCGGCCTCGCCGAGGGCGACGAGTTCCGCACCCCCGAGGGCGCCCCGGCGCTCACGGGCACGGTCGAGCACCTCGGCCCCTACTTCCTGCTGCTGCGCGGCACGGCACCGGCCCCGGCGCTGTTCGCGATCTCCAGCTTCCCCATGGACGGCGTGCGGCTCTCGGTGAACGTCACCGGCCGGGTCTACGGCCCCGGCGCCGACTCCGTCGCCCGGCGTGAACTGCCCCGCTGGCGGGACTGGCTCACGTTCCGCTGACCGTCGCAACCGGCAAAGGAGTGCACCATGCTGCTGAGGAGCAAGAACGCGATCATCTACGGCGGCGCCGGAGCGGTCGGCGGTGCCGTCGCCACGGCCTTCGCCCGCGAAGGCGCCACCGTCCACCTGGCCGGGCGCACCCGCAAGACGCTCGACGAGGTCGCCGAACGCATCCGCGCGAACGGCGGCCGGGCCGAGACCGCCGTGCTCGACGCGCTGGACGAGGACGCGGTCGACGCACACGCTGACGCCGTCGCCGCGACGGCGGGCAGCATCGACGTGTCGCTCAACGTCATCGGGTACGAGGACGTGCACGGCACGCCGCTGGTGGAGATGTCACTGGAGGACTTCGACCGCCCCATCCGGAATGCCACCCGCTCGACGTTCCTCACCACCAGGGCCGCGGCGCGGCACATGATCCGGCAGCGCTCCGGCGTGATCCTCACCTTCGGCGGCGACGGGGGCCGTGAGCCCATCCGCGACTACTACATCGGCGGCTTCCAGGTCGCGCTCGGCTCGCTCGACATCCTGCGCCGCCAGCTGGCCGCGGAGCTCGGCGAGTACGGCATCCGCGTGCTGACCCTGCACACCGGCGGCATCACCGAGACGCTGCCGGAGGACTTCGAGGGCCGCGACGCGATCGTCGACATGATCGTGGGCAAGACGATGCTGAAGCGGGCCGCCACGTTCGCCGAGGTCGGCAACGTGGCCGCGTTCGCCGCCTCCGACCTCGCCTCGTCGATGACGTCGGCGTCGCTCAACATCACGTGCGGAGCCGTGTCCGACTGAGGTTTCCCTGCGCCCGCACGGGGTAGCCGTCGCGCATGCCGACGAGGGACGCGATCAGCGATCCATGGGGCGCGCGCACTCCGTACGGCCAGGGGGAACCGTGGCCCACGCGGGTGGACGCCGCGCTCGCGGACGGTGTCGTCCCTGAGTCGGTCGACCGTTGGGTGCGCTCGGCATCCCTGCTGCACTCCAACGGCGACGCGCTGGACATCGCGGTCAAGGACGGCCGGATCGCCGGCGTGCGCGGCCGGGAGGACGACCGCGTCAACCGGGGCAGGCTCGACCCGAAGGACCTCTACGCGTGGCAGGCGAACCACGCGGCCGACCGGCTCACGAGGCCGCTGGTGCGCGACGGCGACCGGCTCGTCGAGTCCGATTGGGACACCGCGATGGGCAGGATCGTCGAGCGCAGCAAGGAGTTGCTCGCCGCAAGCGGTCCCGGTTCGATCGGCTTCTACACGACGGGGCAGCTGTTCCTCGAGGAGTACTACACCCTCACCGCCATCGCCAGGGGCGGCATCGGCACCAACCACCTCGACGGCAACACGCGGCTGTGCACCGCGACGGCCGCTGAGGCGCTCAAGGAGTCCTTCGGCTGCGACGGCCAGCCGGGCTCCTACACCGACGTCGACCACGCGGACGTCCTCGCCCTGTACGGGCACAACGTCGCCGAGACGCAAGGGGTGCTGTGGCAGCGGATGCTCGACCGCATGGCGGGCGCCGACCCGCCCGCGATCCTGTGCGTCGACCCCCGGCGCACGCCGGTCGCCCTCGAGGCGACCCTGCACCTGGCTCCGCTGCCGGGCACCAACGTCGCCCTCATGAACGGGCTGCTGCACGAGCTCGTCGAACACGACTGGGTCGACCACGACTACGTGCGCGAGCACACCGTCGGCTACGCCGAGCTGGCCGAACGGGTGCGAGAGTACCCTCCGGAGCGGGTGGCCCGGATCTGCGGCGTCTCCGAGCGCGACCTCCGGGAGGCCGCGGCGCTGCTCGGCGGCGCCGAACGGCTGCTGTCCACCGTGCTGCAGGGTTTCTACCAGTCACACCAGGCCAGCGCCGCCGCCGTCCAGGTGAACAACGTGCACCTCGTGCGCGGCATGCTGGGCAGGCCCGGTGCGGGCGTGCTGCAGATGAACGGGCAGCCGACGGCCCAGAACACCCGGGAGTGCGGCGCGAACGGCGACCTCACCGGCTTCCGCAACTGGGCCAACGACGCGCACGTCCGCGACCTGGCCCGCATCTGGAACGTGCCGGAGGAGCGGATCCCGCACGACGGCCCGCCGACCCATCTGATGCAGCTGCTGCGCTACGCCGAGCAGGGCTCTGTCCGGCTGCTGTGGATCAGCGGCACCAACCCGGCGGTCTCGCTGCCCGAGCTGCGGCGCGTGCGGGAGATCCTGCGGCAGCGGCGGCTCTTCGTGGTGGTGCAGGACATCTTCCGCACCGAGACGGCCGAGTTCGCCGACGTCGTGCTGCCCGCGGCGACGTGGGGCGAGAAGACGGGCACGTTCACCAACGCCGACCGCACCGTGCACCTGTCCGAGCAGGCCGTGGACCCGCCCGGCGACGCGGTCGCCGACCTCGGCATCTTCCTCGACTACGCCCGCCGCATGGACTTCCGCGACAACGACGGCGCACCGTTCCCGCCGTGGCACGACGCCGAGTCCGCGTTCGCGGCGTGGCAGCGTGCGAGTGAGGGACGGCCGTGCGACTACTCCGCGCTCAGCTACGACAGGCTTCGCAAGCTCGGCGGCGTCCAATGGCCGTGCGACGAGGAGCACCCCGACGGCACGGAGCGGCTCTACGCGGACGGCCGGTTCTTCGCCGCCCCCGACTACTGCGAGGGCTACGGCAAGGACCTCGTCACGGGCGCGCCGCTGGAGCGGACCGACTACGCGGCGCTCAACCCTGACGGCAAGGCGATGATCAAGGCCGCCGAGTACCTGCCGGCCCACGAGACACCGGACGCCGAGTTCCCGTTCTACCTCATCACCGGCCGCACACTCGTGCACTTCCACACCAGGACCAAGACCGGCCGCACCCCCGAGCTGCGGGACGCCGAACCCGAGGTGTGGGTGGAGATCTCGCCCGCCGACGCCGCCGCGCACGGCATCGCCGACGGCACGCCGACCGTGGTCAGCTCGCGCCGGGGCCGGATCCGCGCGCGGGCGCGCGTCGGCGGCGTCCGCGACGGCGTGCTGTTCGTGCCGTTCCACTACGGCTACTGGGACACCTCCGATGGCGAGCACGACCGGGCCGCCAACGAGCTCACCGTCACCGAATGGGACCCGGCCTCCAAGCAGCCGCTGTTCAAGTCCGGCTCGGCGGCCGTGCGGCCGGATCCGGCGAAGGAGTGACCATGACGCTGCGGCCGGTGCTCCGGCAGCTGTTACCGGTCCGAGCTCGCGCTCGCCACCGCACTGCGGGTGCTCGCCGACCGGCACGCCGCCGAGCACCAGGCAGTGTCTGACAATCCTCTGCCGTGCGAGCGGGGATCAGCGTGGTGCCTCGCCACGCGGAGGAAGGCCCTCGCAGGCGGACCGTACTCGGGCCTTCCGCCAACGCATGCCCCGGGCGCGGGTGCCCCGCACGAACCGAGCGCCGCGCTGGCCCCGCGCAGCCGGCAACGGGATTGTCAGACGCGGCCTGGGTGCACCACGTCGCGCGCGACCTCGCGCGCGCTGGTCCGAGGAACCGTCACCGAACTGGCCGCCGCCGGACGGCGGCGCGACCTGCACCTACTCGATGCTCAAGGTGCTCTCCCCGCAGATCCTCACCAGCTGACGACGCCATGGACACCGGACCGGCCGGTTGGTTTGGTGAAGGGCATGAAGATTCGCATCGGCATCGGCCTCGGGCAGCAGACCGGACCGGCGGAGTTCGCGGCCGCCATCGACGACCTCGAACGGCGTGGCATCGACTCGGTGTGGCTGTCCGAGGTGGTGTCGTCCCACCAGGTCGACCCGTTCATCGGCATGGCCCACGCGCTCGCCAGGACCGAGCGGCTCAAGGTCGGCACCGGGGTGGCCGTGCTGCCCGGCAGGCATCCGGTTCGGGTCGCCAAGCAACTGGCCTCGCTGGCCGGGCTGGCCCCGGCCAGGGTGCTGCCGGTGTTCGGGCTGCGCCCCGCGAGAGCACACGAGGCGGCGGCGTTCCCCGTGCCGGAGGGGCGCAGGGCCGCCGTGTTCGACGAGACGCTGCGGGTGGTGCGACTGCTGCTGACCGAGGACGAGGTGACCTTCCACGGCGAGTTCTTCCGCCTCGACGGGCTCGGCATCGGCGCCCGGCCGGCGAAGCCCCTCGACCTGTGGCTCGGCGGTGCGGCGCCCGCAGCGCTGCGGCGGGTCGGCAGGCTCGCCGACGGCTGGCTCGCCAGCTTCCTCACGCCGGAGGACACCCGGCGAGGGCGCGAGGCCATCGAGACCGCGGCCGCGGAGGCGGGACGGGAGATCGAAGCCGACCACTACGGGATCACGCTCGCGGTCGCGACCGACGGCGTGCCGGACTCCCTGCTGACGGCCGCGACGCGGCGCCGCCCGAACGCCGACCCGGCCGACCTGGTCGCCACCGGCTGGCCCCACGCACGCGGCCTCGTCGAGCGGTACCTCGACGCCGGGCTCACGAAGTTCGTCATCCGCCCCGGCTCCCCCGGCACCGACCTGGCGCGGTTCGTCGACGAGTTCACCACCGAGCTGCTGCCCCTGCAGAACTGACGCGTAACCGCTGCGAAATCCCTCCGCGCTGGGTGATCCACTATGGACGCCCAGCGCGATCATTCGTCACTGGAATGACCACTTGCGGTTCTTTTTTTGCCACGTAGGATCCGAATTACGTCAAGCAGTCGGCGGCCCCCTCCCCATCGATGCTGCTGCGGTGAGACGTCACATGGAACTCGAACAGCATGGAGCGTCGGCGCGCGGGCTGCGCCACTACGTCCAACTCGTCCGTGAAGCCATGGGGCTCAGCGGCGACTCCTCGTGTGTCCAGCTGGAGCCACCGGTCAACGCCTATCTCGCGCTCGAAGGCAGACTCAGCTCGTTCCCCGCGCTCGACGTGGCGCTCACCTGGGACGAGGAGAACGGCTGGGCGCTCGCCGTCGAGGCGCGATGCTGTGACGACCTTCTCGTTCTGTCCTATCTCGACTCCGGCGTGCTGCCCCCGCCACGCACCGTCGCGCGCTTCGCGGCCGGCATGCTCGAGGGCACGCTGAACCGGCACCCCGAGCCGCCCCGGTTCCGGTCCGCGGGCAGCGCAGACGACCTGCCGCGGCGGCTGGCCGCCTACGCCTAGGGACGAGCTGGTCACCGATGGACCTGCACCACCTCGACGACGAGCACCGCCCCACCTACACCACCGGCCAGGCCGCGGACATCCTCGGTGTGGAGCAGCCCTTTCTGCGCAGCCTCGACAACGCGGGCGTGCTGTCGCCCGAGCGTTCCCGGGGTGGCCACCGCCGTTACTCCCGGCACCAGCTCGGCCAGGCGGGCAGGCTCCGCGAGCTGTTCGACGAGGGCCACAACCTCGCGGCGGCGCACCGGATCCTGGACCTGGAGCGCGAGCTGGCCCGCGCTTACCGGGAGATCGGCGAGCTCCGAGGGCAGCTGTCACGCGCGCGTGACGGCCGCAGCTCAGCGGGTGCGGCCGAGCACCCTGGCGAGCAGACCCGTGACGACGAGCCAGAACACCGCCGCCAAACCGTAGTTGACGAGCACGGCGAGCCTCGGCTCGTCGATCGGGAACAGGCCGGGGAAGAACAGCGCCAGCGGTTCGGCGAGTGACCTGACGAAGGTGGCGAAGCCGTTGGCGGCGTTTGCCTCCAGCACCACGAGCAGGATGTGCAGAACCTCGATGAGCGCGAACACCGAACCGATGCCGGTGATTATCCGTCCCGCCGTGGTACCGCGAGGGTGAATCCCTGTCCTGGCCATGGTGGCGAATTCCCCGCCGCGGGGTGGGACAACCGGCTCCGGCGCGAGGTTCGTCGCTTCGCCGCGTGCGCCTGCGCCGTCCGGTCGTGCCGGCGTTGCACCCTTCAGCCGCGACGGGCGCGGGCGCGCCGCTTGCCCTCGTGCATCGCGGCGACCCTGGCGACCGGGATCGCCCTGCCCTCCTCGATCAGCTCCGCGCCGAGCCGCTGCGGTGGTGGCATCCGTTCGGTCCACGGGTCGCCGTCGCCGAGCAGCCCCGGCACCGTGTGCACGGTGAAATCCCGTGGCGTCACGTCGTCCAGTTCGGCCCAGTCGACCGGGAACGACACGGTGGCGCCGGGACGCAGCCTGGGGCTGTAGGCGGCGACCACCGTCGCGCCCCCGGCGCGGGTCGAGTCGAGGAACACCTTGCCGCCCCGGTCCTCCCGGATGTAGGCGGTGGTCGCGAGCGCGGGGTCGAGCCGCTCCGCCCGCGCGGCGAGCGCGCGGGTCGCGGCGGCGACGTCCTCGATGGCCTCCTCCGCCGTCACGGGCACGAACACGTGCACGCCCTTGGCGCCGCTGGTCTTCACGACGCCGGAGAGCCCGGCGTCGGTGAGTGCCTGCCGCACGAGGTGCGCGGCGCGGACGGCGAGGCCGAAGCCGCCCGTGTCCGCGTCGCCGGGCGGGTCGATGTCGAGCACGAGGTGCGTGGCGTGGTCCCAGCGCCGCGCCGTCACGAGCGTGGGGTGGTACTCCACGGCCCGCTGGTTGGCGAACCACAGCAGCGTGCGGCGATCGTCGCACAGCGCGTAGGACACCTCCCGCTGTGACGACTCAGCCCACAGCGGCACCGTGCGCACCCACTCGGGGGTGTACTTCGGCACGTTCTTCTGCATGAACGGGCGCTGGCCGCGCAGCACGCGCATCACCGAGAGCGGACGGTCCCGCAGCCCGGGCAGGATCCGGTCGCGTACCGCGTCGAGGTAGTCGACGAGGTCGCGCTTGCTGGCCTCGGCGCTGTCGAACAGCGGCTGGTCGAGGTTGGTCAGCGCGACCCCGGCCCGCTCCTCGCCCTGCGCCATCGGTCCTCCCCGCGCCTCAGCCGAGCCGCCGGTCGACGAAGCACCAGCGCCAGCTCTCCCCCGGCTCGAAGCTGCGCATCACCGGGTGGCCCGTCGTCTCGAAATGCCGGGTGGCGTGCCGCGCGGGCGAGGAGTCGCAGCAGGCGACCTGGCCGCAGCCCAGGCACAACCGCAGGTGCACCCAGGAGCCGCCCTCGGCGACACACTCAAGGCACGAGTCGGCCGAGCTGGGCTCCACCTCGGCGAATTCCCGCTCGAGGTGCTCGCACGACCGCACGGTGGCCGGGGGCGTGGTCAGCTCCCGGCCGGTCTCGTCGGCATCACCGGACACGGAGTCGAGCATAGACTCCTCGATGTCCAGCCGGTCCAGAATCCGGCGCAGCACGGCGTCGTCGACCCTCCGGTCGGCGCGGGCGGCGAGGAACTCGGCGCGCTCGGCCTCCAGCATCTCCAGCCGCAGCCTGCGGTAGGCCTCGCTCGGAGTCTCCACCGTGCCGCCCCGCCTGCCGAGCTGCTCCCACGCGTCGTCCGAGCGGTAGCGGACGCGGTCGCGCAGGCGCCGCAGCACCTCCTCCGGATCCCCGGGTCGCCGGACCTCGTCGAGGCGGGCGACCCCGGCCCTGGTCATGTCGTCGAGCAGCGCCGCCTCCTGCAGGGCGTCCACGTTCGGGTCCGGGGCGGGCAGCCGCAGCCGCCGCACGAGCGGCGGCAGCGTGGTGCCCTGCAGCAGCAGGGTCCCCGCCACCACGACGAACGCGGCCAGCACCAGCACCGCGCGGTGCGGTGTGTCGGTCGGGAGCGCGAACGCCGCCGCGAGCGTGACCACGCCGCGCATGCCGGCCCACGCGATCACCGTCGAGTACCGCCACGGCCACGCGTGCGAGCCGGTGACCCTGCGCAGCAGGCCGATGGCGAACATCCAGACGAACCGGAGCGCGATGGTGGTCGTCAGCACCGCGGAGCAGATCAGCACGAGGGTCCCGGCGCTCAGCTCGCTGTCGCCCACCTCGGCGAGGATCCGGCGCAGCTGCAGGCCGATGAGCAGAAAGACCATGTTCTCCAGCAGGAACTGGATCGTCTGCCAGTTCAGCCTGCTCGCCAGCCGTGAGGGACCGGAGAGCATCGTCGGGGTGCGGTGGCCGACGATGAGGCCCGCGGTCACCACGGCCAACACGCCGGAGCCGTGGATGAGCTCGGCGGGCAGGTAGGCGAGGAAGGGCAGCACGAACGAGAACGCCGTGTCGATCACCGGGTCCTCCATGCGCGCCCGCAGCAGCGCGGCCCCGAAGCCCACCACGAGGCCGACCGCCAGGCCGCCGACCGCCGCCAGCAGGAAGTTCTCCGCCGTCTCGAGCACGGTCACCGCGCCGCCGATCGCCGCGATCGCGGTGCGCAGCGCCACCAGCGCCGCGGCGTCGTTGAACAGGCTCTCGCCCTCGAGCAGGCGGACGATCTTGCGGGGCATACCGACGCGGCGCGCGACCGCGGTCGCGGCCACGGCGTCGGGCGGGGCGACCACCGCGCCGAGTGCGATCCCGGCCGCGAGCGGCAGGCCGGGCACGATCAGCCACGCGAGCACTCCGACGCCGACCGCCGTGAACACCACGAGCCCCACCGAGAGCAGCGCGATCGGGCCGCGGTTGGCGCGGAAGTCGACGAGGGACGAGCGGATCGCCGTGGCGTAGAGCAACGGCGGCAGCAGACCGAGCAGCACGACTTCGGGATGCAGCTCGTACTCGGGCATTCCGGGCACGAAGGACGCACCCACGCCGACCACGATCAGGCACAGGGGCGCGGACCAGTTCAGCCTGCCGGCCACCGCGGTGACCACGAGCACGGCGACGACCAGTCCGGCCAGCTCAGCCGCGACCTCCATGTGCTCATCTAAGCGCGTGCGCCGCCGCCTGCCCCAAGGCCACCTTTGTTGCGTTCAACGCAACAAAGGTGGCCTTGGGGGGCAGACGACGATCAGGTCTTCCACGGGGCAGGGCGGAACCGGCTTTCGCCCGGTTGCCAGAACCCGCCCGTAACTCCGGAACCGCCCGCGCGCTCAGCGGCGCGGCCGCAGGACTCGAGCGAGTGCCCGGAACGGCAACGTGACGACGTTGGCGATAGTGCTTCCGATCATCTGCAGAACTTCACTGATCCTTCGCATAGGGGCTCGGTTACCCGCTCGGGTGACGCCCCAACCAGCCCGTTCCCGTGCGGCTCAGGCGGCGACCACGCGCTCGCCGGCGGTCGCCGGGCGCGGTGAGGCCGCCATCGTCTCAGCGCGGCGGCTCCGGAGTCGGCAACGCCTGCTCGGCGATCGCGAGCACCGTGCGCAGGGCGGCGGACGGATTGTCGCGCCGCCACGCGAGCGCCGCCTGCAGCCGGACGCCCGGACCCGCGAGCGGGCGGTAGACGAGCCCGGTCTGCTGGATGTGCTGGCACGAGCTGAGCGTGAGGGTCACGCCCACGCCGGCCGCGACCAGCGCCAGGATCGTCCAGGAGTCGGGAGCCTCCTGCACCACGCGCGGGTTGAAACCGGCCTCGGCGCAGATCCGGACGGTCGCGTCCCGCACCGTCGAGCCCGCGTTGGCCGGGAAGCTCACGAACGGCTCCTCCGCGAGGTCTCCGATCGCGATCGCCTCCTGCCGGGCCAGCGGGTGGTCCGACGGCAGTGCGCACACCACCTCCTCCTCGTCGATCACCCGCGCCTCGACGCCCGGCAGCGTCACCGGAAGCCGTACGAACCCGAGGTCGAGCGAGCCGTCGGCGACCCGCGCGAGTGCGACGTTGGCGTAGGTCTGCCCCTTCATCACCAGCTCCAGGCCCGGCTGCGCCGCCCGCACGGCCCTGGTCAGCAGGGGCAGGCTCTCGTGGCTCGACGCGCCGGCGAAGCCGACGCTCACCCGCCCGTACTCGCCGCGGCCGGCCGCTTTCGCGGCCCTCGTGGCGATGTCGAGGTCGTCGAGCACGCGCCGCACCGGCTCCAGGAACGACTCCCCCGCGCTCGTCAGCCGTACCGACCGGGTGTTGCGCTCGAAGAGCTGCACGCCCAGTTCCTTCTCCAGCTGACGGATCTGCTGACTCAGCGGCGGCTGGGCCATGCGCAGCCGTTTGGCGGCGCGGCCGAAGTGCAGTTCCTCCGCCACGGCCACGAACGATGTCAGGTAGCGCAGCTCCACCGGCCACTCCCAGATTGAAACGCTGAACCTATCAGCGCGACCTTAATTCGGTATTGGACGGGAAACAATGGGGGCTGGCAAGGTGGGAGCCGTCCGCCACCGCCGCCCGAGCACTGGAGCCCGACGATGCCCCGGTCAGCACCGGCCCAGCCGGACAAGACGATGACCATGCGCGAGGCCATCGCGGCTCATGTGCACGACGGCGGCACCGTGTCGCTGGAGGGGTTCACGCACCTGATCCCGACCGCGGCCGGCCACGAGATCATCCGGCAGGGCCGTCGCGGGCTGACGATCGTGCGGATGACCGCCGACATCGTGGTGGACCAGCTGCTCGCCGCCGGCTGCGTGACCAAGCTCGTGTCGTCGTTCGTGGGCAACTCCTCGGCGGGCTCGCTGGGCGAGCTGCGCAGGCGCATCGAGAGCGCCGAGGGCGAGCCACTGGAGTTCGAGGAGTACAGCCACTACGGCATGATCTGCCGCTACCTCGCCGGTGCCCAGCGTCTGCCCTTCTACCCGCTGCGTTCCTACGCGGGCAGCGACCTGCCGTCGGTCAACCCGGCCATCCGCACGGTGACCTCGCCCTACGCCGACGAGCGCGTGCACGTGGTGCCGCCGGTGAACCCGGACGTGACGATCGTGCACGCGCAGCGCGCCGACCGGGCAGGCAACACCCAGATCTGGGGCCTCACGGGCATCCAGGCCGAGGCGGTGTTCGCAGCGCGCAGGGCCGTCGTGGTGGTGGAGGAGATCGTGGCCGACGAGGTGGTGCGCTCCGACCCCAACCGCACCGTGATCCCCGCGCACGCCGTGGACGCCGTCGTGGAGTGCCCCCGTGGCGCGCACCCCTCGTTCGCCCAGGGCTACTACGACCGGGACAACGCCTTCTACCGCTCGTGGTCCGCGATCAGCAGGGACCCGGACCGGCTCCAGGCGTGGCTCGCCGACTGGGTCCACGGCACCGCCGACCACGCCGAGTACGTCGCGAAGCTGGGCCCGGAGTTCTGGGCGAGGCTCGAGGTCGGCGAGGCGCTGAGCCTGCCGGTGAACTACGGGAGGCGGCTGTGAGCCCAGGGCACGTGGAGTGCACCTCGTCCGAGCTGCTGGCGGTCGTCGCGTCGCGCGAGCTGCGGGCGCGGCGGACCGTCTTCGCCGGCATCGGCCTGCCCACGCTGGCGGCCTCGCTCGCGCACCTGACCGTCGCGCCGGAACTGGAGATCGTCTACGAGTCGGGCGTCTGCGGCGCGCATCCGTCGCAGCTGCCGGAGACCATCGCCGACGCCGTGCTGATCACGGGCGCGGAGGCGGTGCTGCCCATGCCCGTGCTCTTCGGCTACGTGCTGCAGGGCGGGCACATCGACGTCGGCTTCCTCGGCGCGGCCCAGATCGACCGCTTCGGCAACCTCAACTCGTCGGTCATCGGCGACTGGCACGCACCCAAGGTGCGGCTGCCAGGGCCGGGTGGTGCGATGGAGGTGATGGCCAGCGCTCGCGAGGTTTTCGTGGTGATGCGGCGGCACGACCGGAGGTCCTTTGTGGACGAGCTCGACTTCTGTACCTCCCCCGGCCCCCACCGGGCGCTCGCCGAGGGCGTCCGCCCACTCGGCGCCGGCGTCACCAGGGTGGTCACCGAGCTCGGCATCCTCGCCAGCAGCGGCCAGGGCGACGAGCTGCGGCTGGTGGCCGTGCACCCCGGGGTCACGGTGGAGCAGGCCCGCGAGGCCACTGGCTGGGATCTCGCCGTCGCCCCCGACCTCGGCACCGTCCAGCCGCCAACGGCGGCCGAGCTGCGGCTGCTGCGCGACGAGGTCGACCCCGGCCGGGTCTACCTACGCTGAGTGCTCGCCACACCAAGGAGATCGGAACATGCGCATCAGGATCATCGGCACCGGAGTGATGGGCCGGGGCATCGCCCAGTGGGCCGCGACCGCAGGGCACACGGTTGAGCTGGCCGACGCCCGGCAGGAGTCGGTGGGTGAGGCGATCACGTTCGTCCGCGGCATGCTCGACCGTGCCGTCAGCAAGGGCAGGACCAGCGCCGAGGAGGCCGAGGCCATCGCGGCGCGGCTGCTCCCCGTCGACTCCCCCGGCAAGCCAGGCGACGACGTCGACCTGGTGGTGGAGGCGATCAGGGAGGATCTCGACACCAAGGCCGCGCTGTTCACCGAGCTGGAGTCGGCGCTGCCCGCCCGCACCGTGTTCGCCACCAACACCTCGTCACTGCCGGTCACGCAGATCGCCGCGCGACTCGGCGACCCGTCGCGGCTGTGCGGGCTGCACTTCTTCAACCCGGTGCCGCTGATGAAGATCGTCGAGGTGATCCCCGGCGCGCGGACGCGCCCGGACATCGTCGGCACGCTCACCGCCCTGGTCCGCGACACCGGGCACCGGGCCGTGGTCGTCGCCGACACCCCGGGCTTCCTCATCAACCACGCCGGCCGGGGCCTCGTCACCGAGGCGCTGGCACTGCTGGAGGAGCAGGTCGCCGAGCCGGCCGAGCTGGACCGCATCGCCAGGGACGTGCTCGGCCTGAAGATGGGCCCGTTCGAGCTGATGGACCTCACCGGCCTCGATGTCACGGCCACGGTGATCGACTCGATCTGGCACGGCTTCCGCTACTCCGACCGGCTGCGGCCGTCGTTCCTCACGCCGAACCGGGTCGCCGCGGGCCTGCACGGTCGCAAGACCGGGCGGGGCTGGTTCGACCACGCCGAGGGCGCGGCGCCACCGGAAGAGGCACCGGTCACCGGCGACCCGAAGCGTCCCGTGTGGACACCCGGCGCCGACGTGCGGGCCGCGCTGGCCGACGCGGGCGCCACCGTGGAGGACGGCGAAGCGCCGTCAGCCGACGCCGTGGTGCTGGTGCCGACGTGGGGCACGACGGTCGCGTCCCGCGTCGCCGAGGACGGATTGCCCGCGACGCGCACCGTCGGCGTCGACCCGATGTCGCTGGCGGCCTCGCGCCGGGTGCTCGCCGTCACCCCGGCGACCGACCCGGCGGTCGCGCGCGACGCGCGGGCGGCGCTAGCCCTCGGCGAGCACAGCGTGTCGGTCGTGCGCGACAGCGCGGGTTCCCCGGCCCAGCGGCTGGTGTCGTCGATCGTCTCCGTCGCCGCGTCGATCGCCGAGCGCGGCATCGCGAGCCCCTCCGACATCGACGTGGCCGTCACCACCGGGCTCGGCTACCCGGTCGGCCCGCTCGCGTGGGGCGATCGGATCGGTGCCACCGAACTACTGACGCTGCAACGGAACCTGCACTCCACCACCGGCGATCCCCGCTACCGGCCCACCCGCTGGCTCACCGAGCGCGCTCAGCTTGGCCTGCCGCTGACCGAGCGGGGAACCTCGCCCTCCGATGTCATCGAGTCCGGAAAGGACACCCACTGATGCTCGCCCGCGACTTCGGGCTCACCGAGACCCAGCGCGACATCCGCGACCTCGCCGCCGGGTTCGTCGACGCCGAGATAGTCCCGCACGCCCGGGAGTGGGACCGCGCCGAGCGCGTCGATCCGGCCATCGTGAAACGCCTGGGAGAGCTGGGGTTCCTCGGGCTGATGGTCGACGAGCGCTACGGCGGCGTCGACGCCGACACGCTCTCCTACGTCCTGGTGACCGAGGAGCTCGGCCGCGGCGACTCGGCGGTGCGCGGCATCGTGTCGGTGTCGCTCGGCCTGGTCACCAAGACCATCGCCGGGTACGGCACCGAGGAGCAGCGGCAGGAGTGGCTACCGCGCCTGGTGAGCGGTGAGGCGCTCGGCTGCTTCGCGCTCACCGAACCGGGAACGGGCTCGGACGCCGGCTCGCTGCGCACGCGCGCCGTCCGCGACGGGAGCGACTGGGTGTTGCGCGGCAGCAAGATGTTCATCACCAACGGAACCCAGGCGAAGGTGGCGCTCACGTTCGCGCGAACGAGCGATTCGGGCGTCACGGCGTTCCTGGTGCCCACGGACTCCCCCGGCTTCACTGCCACCGAGATCAAGGGCAAGCTCGGCCTGCGCGGGCAGGCCACCGCGGAGCTGACGTTCGACAACGTGCGGGTGCCCGACGCGGCGCGGCTCGGCGAGGTCGACCGCGGCCTCGGCATCGCGCTCGGCGCGCTCTCGCGGGGCCGGATCTCCGTCGCGGCGGGCGCGGTGGGTGTCGCACAGGCGGCGCTCGACGCCGCCACTCGCTACGCCGGGGAACGCGACCAGTTCGGCAAGCCGATCGCCTCGTTCCAGCTGGTGCAGGAGCTGCTCGCCGACGCGGCGGTGGACGTGCAGGCCTCGCGCCTGCTGACCCACCACGTCGCGCGCATGGCCGACGCGGGAGTAAAGCCGAAGGACTACGCGACCGACGCCTCCGCCGCGAAGTACCACGCGAGCGAGACGGCGGTACGGGTGAGCAACAGCTGCCTCCAGGTGTTCGGCGGCTACGGCTTCATCGACGAGTACCCGGCCGGCAAGTACCTCCGGGACGCCCGCGTGCTGACCCTCTACGAGGGCACGAGCCAGATCCAGAAGCTCATCATCGGCAGGGACCTGACAGGCATCAACGCGATGTCCTGACCCTCGGCCAACCGCGGTGAAGATGGGCCTCCACCGCGGCCCTCAGCCGAGGGCGTGCGGCGTCGACGGCCTCGCCTCCGCTCAGCATCCGGGGCCGCCGCTCCTGCGTCGCCGTCCCACCGGACCGCCTCCGCGCCGTCTCGGGCCATCCGACCACGCGCGGGCCGCGCACACCAGAGCAGGTGGCCGGACGTTGACCGGCAGGGACCGAGGGCGGACAGTGGGCGCCATGGCGCTGCAGTTGAGCGAGCAGTTCGCCCGGCAGCTCGGTGAGCTCCGGTTCGAGCCGACCCAGAAGCGCGTCCGGGCGATCGCCGGGGACGAGACGGTCGCCGACTCCCGCCGCGCCGTGCTGGTCTGGGAGCCGAAACGGGTCGTGGCCTCCTACGCGGTGCCGGAGGAGGACCTGCTCGCCACGGTCGTTCCCGCGGACCGGGCCGCGGCCGCCGAGCACCCGGTGCCGCTCGGCAAGGACAGCCCGCAGGTGCTGGACCCCCGCACCGCCTTCGCCGCGCACACCTGCGATGGCGATCCGGTGTCGCTGCGCACGAACGCGCTTTTCCTCGATGCGGCCGGATTCCGGCCCGCCGACCCCGACCTCGCCGGCCACGTGGTGCTCGACTTCGGCGCCTTCGACCAGTGGCTCGAAGAGGACGAGCCGATCGTCGGCCATCCCCGCGACCCGTTCTCGCGCATCGACGTCCGGCGCAGCTCCAGCCGCGTGCGGATCCAGCTGGACGGCGTGCCGCTGGCCGAGAGCACCTCAGCGCTGCTGCTCTTCGAAACCCACATCACTCCGCGGTTCTACCTCCCGAGGGCCGATGTGCGGATGGACCTGCTGAGCCCGTCGGACACCACGAGCGTGTGCGCCTACAAGGGTCTGGCCACGTACTTCTCAGCCGACACCGGGGGCCGGTCCCACCCCGACGTCGCCTGGACGTATGCGCGACCGCTGGCCGGCCTCACGGAGATCGCGGACCACGTGTGCTTCTTCGACGAGCGCGTCGACGTGGTCCTCGACG
Organism: Prauserella endophytica; assembly: GCF_005146945.1. Taxonomy (GTDB): domain Bacteria; phylum Actinomycetota; class Actinomycetes; order Mycobacteriales; family Pseudonocardiaceae; genus Prauserella_A; species Prauserella_A endophytica. Next base: position 7,134 of record NZ_SWMS01000003.1, on the reverse strand, counting down.
GCGCGCCCAGGCCGCGCCCGGTCACGCCCTGGTCGTGACCGCCCCGGCGGCGAACACGATCCGCGTCGATCACACTACGTATATGATTGTGATCCAGCTCATAGCCTGATTGCAGTAATGAACCGCTCGCCTTTTCGGATCTACCCGGCAAGCGACGCACAGACCTGGGGTTTTGACGGAGAACTTCCCGCCGCCGCCACAGTCCGCTCCACGGCGACCATTGTCACCGTGCGTGACAACGCGTCCTGAAAACGGAAGGGCAAGGTGGCCCGTGGGAGCGCACACAGCCGGCGGAAGCCGCGTCGTAACGGTGGTCCCCGCGCACGACGAGGAAGCGAGCATCGCACTGACGCTCGGGTCGCTGCGGCGGCAGTCCGTGCCGCCGGACGCCGTGTACGTGGTGGCGGACAACTGCACCGACCGCACGGCCGACATCGCGATCGCGCACGGCGCGACGGTGTTCACCACCGAGGCCAATGTGGACAAGAAGGCCGGCGCCCTCAACCAGGCGCTCGACCGGCTGCTGCCCCAACTCGACGATGACGACCTCGTGCTCGTCATGGACGCGGACTCGCTGCTCGGCGACGACTGGATCGCCACCGCGCTGCGGGCCCTGCACCGCGACCCGGCGATCGGCGCCGTCGGCGGCATCTTCTACGGCGAGGGCGGCTCGGGCATGCTCGCGCAGTTGCAGCGCAACGAGTACGTCCGCTACGCGCGCGACGTCCTGCGCCGGGGCCGAGGGGTCTGGGTGCTCACGGGAACCTCGACCATGCTGCGGGTCTCGGTGCTGCGCGAGATCGCCGAAGCGCGCGGGCGATCCCTGCCCGGCCGCCGGGGCGAGTTCTACGACCGCGCCGCACTGACCGAGGACATGGAGATCACCCTGGCCTGTTTGAGACTCGGCTACCGCTGCGTGTCACCGGGCCGGTGCTCGACGACGACGGAGCTCATGCCGACGTGGCGGGATCTGTGGCGGCAGCGCCTGCGCTGGCAGCGGGGCGCGCTCGACAACATGCGCACCCACGGCGTCAACCGGACGACCCTGCCCTACCTGTTCCAGCAGCTGTGGGCGGTCTGCGGCTTCGCCGTCATCATCGGCTACCCGCTGCTGTTCGGCGCGACCCTCGCGATGGGCCAGCCGATCGTGCTGCACCCGTTCTGGCTCGGCGTTGGCGCCCTGTGTGTGGCGGACCGCCTCATCACCGTCCGCAAGGCGGGCTGGCGGGGCATAGGAGTGACCCTGCTGTTCGTCCCAGAGATGATCTACGACTTCTTCCGGCTCGCGGTGTACGTCGCCGGCTGGCGGGACGCGGTGCTGCGCCGCACCCCCCGCTGGCACCACGTCACCCGGTCCGCCACCGCACTCACCGAGGGGAGGTGAAACACATGTACGGCAAAGGCATCTCCACCGCCGCGGGCACCGGCACCGCCGGCACGCTCGCCTACACCGGTCTCAGCACCGCGTGGCTCGTTCTCGCCGCCCTGATGCTGATCATGGCGGGCGTCGCGCTGGTCAAGCTCCTCCCCCGCAAGGGCCAAGCGGACCTGTAACCCTCCGCGCCCCCGCGCCCCCGCGCCCCCGAACTGCAGTGAAGGCCACCATGCCTGCGTTGAACGCAGGCATGGTGGCCTTCACTGCGGTCAGGCTCCGCCGGTTCGCCTACCGTGATCGCGGGCATCCCAGTCGCACCTGCCGCCCTGATCACGAAGGATTGCCGCATGGAGTCCACCGACCACCTCCACTACCTGCTCGTGCTCGCCGCATGCGTGGCCGTCACACTGCCGCTGGAGTTCCTCGGCGCCGGGGTCTACCGCAGGCCGCGCAGGCTCGTCCGCGCGCTGCTTCCCGCGGCCGCGCTGTTCGCGGCGTGGGACCTCGCCGCGATCGCGGGCGGCGTGTGGAGCATCGACTCCCGCTACACCCTCGGCGTGTACGTCGCGCCGGGGATGCCGCTGGAGGAGGCGCTCTTCTTCCTCGTGATCCCGCTCTGCGGGCTGCTGACGTTCGAGGCCGTGCGCGCGGTGCTCGGCAGGCGGATCGGGGCGCGCGCGTGACCGGCGTCGGCTACACCCTGCCCGCGCTGCTGTCGGTACCCGCCGTGATCGTGGCCGAACTGGCGTGGCTGCGCACGGGGCTGTTCCGCCGCCCCGCCTACTGGGTCACGCTCGCGATCGTGTTCGCGTTCCAGGTGCCCGTGGACGGGTGGCTGACCAAGCTCAGCGCGCCCATCGTCGTCTACAACCCCGCGCACCTCAGCGGGGTGCGGTTCCCCTTCGACATCCCCGTCGAGGACTTCCTGTTCGGTTTCGGCCTCGTCACGCTCACCCTGCTGTGCTGGGTACGGCCCGAACGCGAACGGTCCCGCGCATGACCCGCCACGACGTACCCGCCGCGTTCGACCACGCGGCGACGGCGTACGACCGGCTCGTCGGGCTCAACCCCGGCTACCACGCGCACCTGCGCGCGGCCGCCCGCGGTCTCGCCGGTGCGGGCCCGCGCGTGCTCGACGCCGGCTGCGGCACGGGCGCCTCGACGGCCGCGGTGCTCGCCGCGGTGCCCGATGCCGACGTCGTCGCCGTCGACGGCTCCGCCGCGATGCTCGCCGTCGCCGCCGGAAAGACCTGGCCCCGGCCCGTCGAGTTCGTCCACGGCCGCGTCGAGGACCTCCCGGCCGCGGGCGTCACCGGGCCCTTCGACGGCGTCCTCGCCGCGTACCTGGTCCGCAACCTGCCCGATCCGGACCGCACGCTCACCGCGCTGCGGGACCTGCTGCGCCCGGGTGGCGTGCTCGTGGTGCACGACTACAGCCTCAGCGACCACCCGGTGCCGAGGTGGATCTGGAACGCCGTGTGCTGGTCGGTGATCATCCCGTCGGGCAGGCTCGTCGCCGGTGACGCGAGCCTGTACCGCTACCTGTGGCGCAGCGTCCGCGACTTCGACGACCCCGCGGGTGTCGTCGCGATGCTGCGGCACGCCGGGTTCCGCGACGTCCGCTGCGGCACCGTGCGCGGCTGGCAACGTGGCATCGTGCACACGTTCCGGGCGGTGGCATGAGCCGCGATCGCAGGCGGGCACGGCATCCCGCGCCACGCGGCCGGTCCGGCGCGACCGGGACCGGCCGCCGCGTCGTCGTGGCCGGTGGCGGCATCGCGGGCCTGGCGGCGGCGACCGCGCTCGCGGAGCGCGGTGTCGCGGTCGAACTGTTCGAGCGCGAGTCCTACCTCGGTGGCCGCGTCGGCGGGTGGACCACGACGCTTCCCGACGGGACGCGCACCGGCATGAGCCGGGGATTCCACGCCTTCTTCCGCCAGTACTACAACCTGCGGGCGCTGCTGCGCCGTGCCGACCCGGACCTCGGCGTGCTGACCCCCGTGCCGGACTACCCGCTGGTGGACGCGCACGGCCGCACCGATAGCTTCGAGGGCCTGCCCCGCACGCCGCCGTGGAACGCGCTCGCCTTCGCATTGCGCAGCCCCACCTTCACCGCGAGGGACCTGCTGCGCGTCGACCGGAGGACGGCGCTGGCGCTGCTGAACGTCCGCGTGCCGGGCACCTACGAGGAGCTCGACCACATCGACGCGCGGGAGTTCCTCGACCGGGTCCGGTTCCCGCCCGCGGCCCGTCACCTCGCCTTCGACGTGTTCTCCCGCAGCTTTTTCGCCGATCCCCGGCAGCTCTCGGCCGCCGAGCTGGCGGTGATGTTCCACCTGTACTTCCTCGGTTCCGCCGAGGGGCTGCTCTTCGACGTGGCGAACGAGCCCTTCCACCGCCTGTGGCAGCCGCTCGCCGAACAGCTCGGCCGCCACGGCGGGACCGTCCACACCGGAACGGCGGTCGAGGCGATCGAGCCGGGCACCCGGTTCCGGGTCCACACCGGCGCGCACGTGACCGAGGCCGACGCCGTGGTGCTCGCACTGGATGTGCGCGGCCTGCGGGAGGTGGTGGCCGCCTCCCCCGGTCTCGGCAGCCGCGACTGGCGCGACCGGATCGCGGGACTCGCGACCGCGCCGCCGTTCCTGGTCCGCCGCCTGTGGTTCGACCGGCCGGTCGAACCCGCCCGCCCCGCCTTCCTGGCCACCGGCGGCCTGCCGCCGCTGGACAACATCAGCGTGCTCGACCGGTTCGACAGCGACGCCGCGTCCTGGGCACGGCGCTCGGGCGGGTCCGTGGTCGAACTGCACGCCTACGCCGCAACGGGTTCGGCCGAGGAGACCGGGCGGGCTCTGCTCACGCGGCTGCACGAGCTCTATCCGGAGACCCGCACGGCGACGACCGTGGCGGACCGCTCCGAATGGCGGGCCGACTGCCCCCTGTTCCCGCCGGGCGGCTTCCCGCGCAGGCCCGGCATCGAGACCCCGGTGGAGGGTCTCGTCCTCGCGGGCGACGCCATCCGCGTTGACCTTCCCGTCGCGCTCATGGAGCGGGCGGCGACCACCGGACTGGCGGCGGCCAACCGACTGCTGGCCGCCTGGGGCGTCACCGGCCACGACCTGCTAAGCGTGCCCGTGCGGGGCCGCATCCCGCCCCTGCGGCTGCTGGCCGCCCACGCCACCCCGAGGGCGCCTCAGTCGCATTGACCGCCACCGACATGCCCTTGGGCGCCGGAGCGGGGCTGGGCCTCCACGAACCACTCCCTGCCGAACAGCACAGCGAAGATCGGCACGGGCAGCCGCAACAACCCCCGGAACAGCGGGCCCACCCGGCCGCCACCGCCGACCTGCGACTCGTGGGCCGCGAGCGCGGCGCGTTTCCGTGCCGCGAACGCGCGCACGTCGTAGCGGTGCGTGATCTCCGCGCGCGGGCTGAAGGCGCCGTGGAAGACATCGCGGTCGTAGCGCAGCGGCACCCGCAGCGCCGTCAGCACGTCGTAGGCCCTCGCCACCGGCTCGCGGGGCATCGTCGCCTCCAGCACGCGAACGCCGGTGAGCGCGGCGGCGTGCAGGCCGACGTGGTGGACGTGCACATGGTCCCGGTGCCCGTATCCGCCGCGCGGGTCGTAGCTCAGCAGCAGGTCGGCCCGCTCCTCCCGAAGCAGCGCGGCGAGCTTGGCCGCGGCCTCGCCGACGTCGGCGCGCACGAACCGCGTGCGGCCCGGCGGGTCGGCGAAGAGCAGCGGGCCGTGCCCGCTGTCGGCGTACCCGAGGTGCGCGACCCTCGCCGCACCCAGGATCCGAGCGCTCGCGCGCAGCTCGGCCGCGCGCACCCTCGCCTTGTCCTCATCGGCGCTGTCGGACGCCACGACGATCACCACGCGGTGCCCCTCGGCGGCGAGCCGGGCGAGCGTCCCACCGGTGAGCAGCACCTCGTCGTCGGCATGGGCGTGAAACGCCACGACGGTGCGCCCGCCGGGCGTGCTCACCGCGGGTAACCGACCTCGTACTCGTCGTTCTCGTTCTTGACCGTGATCTGCACACGCTTCGGCTCGCCCGCGATCACGGCGGTGCAGTCGAACTTGAGACCGACCTCCACCGGCTGGTCCGGCGGGCAGGTGACACGCTCGACGCCCTCGACACGGTAGCTCTGAGTGAGGATCTGCTGCACCGACATCTGCATGGCCTCCGCGTCGAACACCTTCGACACGGGCGCCAGGCTGGTCGTGGTGCTCGCCGCGGTGGCGGTGGCCTGTTCGCCCGACGAGGTCGCAGCGGAGGTCGCTGAGCTCTCGGAGGCCGGCGTGGCGGGCTCCTCCCCGCCGCTGTCGCACGCCCCGAGCAGCAGGGCGGCGCCCGCCATCATCACCAACAGGACAGCGCGAACCCGCACAGTCGGACACCCCGGAGAAGTTGATCGTTCACAGGTCAGAAGAACGTACCGCACCACGGCGCCGCATGCGCAGCGAACAGCTGATCCGCCACCCGCGCGGTGGCGGGCTGCGCGAACCACAGGCGTCCGGCCCTCGCGAGCGCCGACGGCCGCCAGCCGCCGAGGTAGGCCATCGCCAGCGCGTCCACACCGAGCCGCACGGCCGAGGGCTCGTCGGTGCGCACCGCCCCGTCCTGGCTCAGGAGATAGCGGCCGGTGTTGTGCTCCAGCACCGGGTCCATGACCTCGATCACCAGCGGCTCCCCGGCCCAGCGCCGGGCCGCCAGCGCGGCGGGAACGTCGAGCAGCCGCAGCCATGTCTCGTCGCCGCCGCCCGTCACCCGGCACGCGCGCGGGTCGGTGAACAGGAGGTCGACGGGCTCGTCGAGCGGCCGGTACACCAGCGAGATCTCGTCGACCAGGTCGACCGAGAGCAGGTAGCGCCAGATCCCCGCGAACGCCGCGGTGTCGTCGTAGTGCAGGTCCTCGACCGTGAGCACGCCGGGACCGCCCGCGGTGCGGCCCACGCGGTATACCACGAAGCCGTCGACGCCGTGCCTGCCGTGATGCACGGCGATCGTGACCGGGTCGTCGCCCCTTCTCAGCGCGCCGTCGAAGTAGTTCCACCAGTGGTCCGGCCTGGCCATCATGCCCGAGCGCCTGCTGATGCGCGCGTAGCTCTCCGCGAGCACCGTCCGCGCCGCGTCGACGTCGATCAGCTCGACCTCACCGCCCGGTGGTACGTCGGGCCGCAGGACGGCCTGCCGCCGGTTGACCGTGGACGAGCGCCCGTGGGTGGCGACGCCGTAGCCGAAGCGGCCGTAGATCGGCCCCTCGGAGGCCCAGAGGTTCGCGGCGATCACCCCGCGCTCGGCGAAGTCCTCGAACTGGGCGCGCATCAGCTCGGTCAGCACGCCGCGCCGCGTGCGGTCGGCCCGCACGCCGACACCCGTGACCGCCGCGGAGCGCACCGGGGCCCCGCCGGGCACCGTCAGGTCCGAGTCGGTCGAGCGGGCGGTGCCGATGAGGGCGTCGTCGAAGACGCCGAGAGTGCGACCTGGCTGGTAGGCGTGCCGCGTGCGGTCCCATTCCTCGTCGGGAGCCGGCTTGATGTGCAGGGCGGCACGGAACAGCGTGCTGGCGGCGCGCAGCTCGTCCTCGCGCAGCACGCGCGTGCGGTGATCGGTCATGGGTCCGATGCTCGTCCACCGGCGCCCGCGGCCGCCACCGGATTAGCGCCAGCCCCGCCGCAGCCCCACCCGCAGTGAAGGCCACAGTGATGATGTGTGTGGGCGGGATCCCGGCACTCCTGACTCGGAAGGCCACCG